>JADJIH010000001.1 GCA_016707115.1 Ignavibacteriales bacterium
GTCAGCTTTATAAAAACATTCTTCCACAACTTCATTTGAATCATTATAAACAAAAATATTTTCTAAGTGTCCATTGATGATTTTCTTTAATACATTTCCACGACTATCATATTCATAATCTGTTTCGTATTGTTTTTTTTGATCGGTTTTATTTTCAAAAATATTTTTAATGCAGTACCCATTAGAATCGATTATAAAAGTTTTCTCCCATTCATTTACTAACGAAGAATCATCCATCTTGATTTCTTTGTGATGTTCAGTAATTGATTTTACAAAATTAGATTTGCATAATTGTTGTAATTCCTTTTGAGGATAGTAATTTTCAAGTTGCGCATACGTTGAGAGAAATGGAACCATCATAGAAAAAAATATTATTGTAATTGAAACTTGTGGAACAAAAAACAGATTTTTCATTTTATAACCCTTTTCATAATATCTAACTTACTCAGATTCAACTTCAGCAATATCCAGAATTGATTTTGGTACTTCCGGTTCACCAGCATAAAAACTTTTATCAACTTTTCTTGTGTAACTCCAGCGATGAAACCAACTTATTCCGCCTCTGCCAATAAAGGTATCTTCAGTTTTGTAAGCTGTATCTGTTAATGCTTCTTTCAAAGAAATAAAATCATAATTTCTTTTTAACAATTCTTCAGCTAACTCATCAAAGTAATCTGCGTTTAGCATATTAGCATGGACGAGCAGAATTTGTTTTATTTCGCTTCCAAATAATTTTACTGATTGAGTTTCGAAGTAAATTGTTTTATCAATCATATAACTTACGTACTCTGAGCCAATTTGTTTCATCAATTCATCATCATTTTTATTGTAAGCGTTTTCATAAGCGCGTGCATAAATCCATTCACCGTTATCTATAACAGGAGCAATTGTATAATTATGTTCCTTAAGAAAATCTTCTAAAGCTTTCTTTTTCTCTAATGAATTTCCTGTATGCAAATATGGATGTCTGAAGTATTCTATTTTTTTATTCTTTTGTGATAATAATTCGTTAGTGATTTTTTCACCTTTAATTATATCAGCAAAGAATTCTTCATTTTCTGTATTGTGATAATCAGGATGAGAGAATGTATGATTACCAAGATCAAGATCAGCATCAATCCAGATTTGTAATGCTTTTAATCTTGATGAATCCAAAACTTCATTCACATAAAGCTTGTATTCGTTTACAAATCCAATTGCAGGAATATTAAACTTTTTAATTGTGTTTAATAACTTTTGTGTTTGTTCAATCCATTGGTTTCCACCTTCCAAATATTTTGTATTCATCGGAAGATCATCAAAAGTTATAGCAATAAACCTTTGAGTTTTGGTATCCTGCGAGAATAAAAATGAGTTTAGTATGATTATGGAGAAAAAAATGCGAAAAACCTGAATCATTGAAAATCCTTTGTTATCTTTTTGTAAAGATAAAATAAACATTTCTTTTATAAAATTTCGTTTATGAATCTCAAACAAAATCTAGAAAATCATTACAAAGCTTTTGATAGAACAAAACTTGAACCTGATCCTCTTCAGTTTCTTCATATGTTTAAGGATGAAAGAGATATTGAAGTTGTTGGATTGATTAGCTTCAATCTTTGCTTACGGTAATGTTAAGCAGATTGAAAATACTTTGAAGAAATTAATAATTGTGTTTGATGGAAAACCTTATTCGTTTATCAAAAACTTTTCTCTAAGTAAAGATTCAAAAATAATCTCTGGAATTAAACATAGGTTTTATTCTGAGGATGATGTTTTAAAATTGTTTATTATTCTAAACAAAGAGATTAAAAAGCATAAATCCATCAAGCAAATATTTTTACAAGGTTACAATATTTCTGATGAAAATGTAAAAACGGAATATCAAATTTTTCAAAACACTTTATAAACTCATTTATTGAAACATTTGGTAAAGTTTCAGATGGCATAAAATTTATGTTTCCCTTACCGGAAAAGGGAAGTGCGTGTAAACGGATGAATCTGTTTCTCCGATGGATGGTCAGAAAAGATGAACTTGATTTTGGCTTGTGGAAAGAAATTTCAACCTCTAAACTTGTTATACCGGTAGATACACATATTGCGAGAATCAGCAGATTATTAAATTTAACAAAAAGAAAAAACGCTGATTGGAAAATGGCTGAAGAGATAACGAGTAAACTAAAAAAGTATGATGTAGAAGATCCCATAAAATATGATTTTGCAATCTGCCATATTGGAATAAGAAAATTAAAGTTTTAAGTTTATTGACATAGAAAGTTAAAAAAAATATCAATGAAAAGACTTACTGAAGATAGTAATCAGTTTAAAT
The DNA here is from genome assembly GCA_016707115.1 of Ignavibacteriales bacterium. Classification (GTDB taxonomy): domain Bacteria; phylum Bacteroidota; class Ignavibacteria; order Ignavibacteriales; family Ignavibacteriaceae; genus IGN3. Next base: position 2,309 of record JADJIH010000001.1, read on the forward strand.
ATAAATTGTATTTCCTGTCTGTTGCAATTTTTATTTCAATTGCGGTTTATCTTATTTATAATGATAGAAAAATGCAATAGAAGATGAACTTTACAGGCATGTTGCAACAATTAAAGAGATAAAGCTTGCTCAAATAGAGAAAGAACAGCTTCAAAAAAAAAAAGCTATTGCTTCTTTTCTTCTACTTCCGAAATAAAAAATGATTTAAAGACTTTATTTACAAAAAAAGCAATCCCCCGCATTATTGAATAACATTAATAAGTGGACCAATGAAATAAAATATGATTTTGAATTTGTAAGCATTAACATATTTAATAAAAATGCAGATCTGCTTTTATTCAACAGATAGCACTCATGCAATTTTTGAGCACTTTTTGAAACATGAACTAGTAGTAATGCTTCAAAAGGATTCTTCAGCACTTTCAAATCTTTATTTAGGTGATAATAAAAAACTTTTGCAGGCAATCATTACACCAATTAAAAATGCAAATGTAATAGTTGGTTATTTATGGACTGAAATTTCATTTTTTGAATATCTGCATCCAATAATATCCTATACCAAACAGGAAACTGAAGATGTTGAATACATCCTGCTAAAAAAGCAAAGTGATTTAGGATTTATACTTAGAGATATTCAGGAAAATAATGAATTTAAAATCCGCACAATTCCAATCAGTAAACAAGATAAAAATGAACTTGAATCATTTATAAAAGGAAAAGATTTTTTTAAAGATGCAAAGTTTAAAGGATCCAAAATATTCGCATCAGTAAATGAGATTCCGGGAACTGATTGGATACTACTTGCAAAAATAAATCAGGAAAAAGTTGCAGAATCCACAAAGAATACTGCGCTATTAGTTTCAATAATTTCGGTATTGTTAATCATACTTTCGGCAAGCATAACTTATGCAATATGGAAACGAAGCCGTTTACATTTTTTGACCCGTACTTTCACATTAAGAAAAGAAAAAGATGCGTTAACTGAACGTTATACTTCTTTAACAAAGTATGCTAATGATATGATACTTAGTGTTGATAAGAATGGAAAAATTTTAGAAGCCAATCAAAAGGCTTTTAATTCTTATGGATATTCAACTGATGAACTTCTGAAAATGGAATTACTAGATCTAAGTTTTGATAGAAAAAAAGATGTTGAGGTTATTTTCTCTTCCATTAATAATCCTAATGGAATTCTGTTTGAAACAAATCATAAAAGAAAAAATGGAACAATCATTCCGGTTGAAATAAGTGCTAAACTAATTAAGCAAGGTGATGAAGAAATTCTTTTAGCGATCATTCGTGATAACACTGAAAGAAAAAAACTTGAACTCGATTTAATACTTGCAAAAGATAAAGCTGAAGAAATGGATCGACTAAAAACTACTTTCTTATCAAATATGAGTCACGAACTTAACACACCTATGAGCGGAATTATTGGCTTCTCAGAATTATTGCTTTCTGAAATGGACAATAAAAATCATCGAGAAATGGCAAAGATAATTCACAAAAGCGGTAAACGATTAAATGAAACTCTTAATTCAATTCTTGATCTTTCCAAGATTGAATCACAAAAACTTGATTTGAAGATTAGCAGTATTGATCTTATAACAATGATAAAAGAATGTAAATATGTTCTTTTCTGATAGTGTAAATAAAAAGGTTTAAAGTTTAACATTTTGTATGATCAGGAGAAGGTTTTTATCAAATCCGATCAAAATATTGTTCATAAAATCTTATGCAACATTATAGATAACGCAGTTAAATACACAAATGAAGGATCGATTATTATAAATATAAGTGAGAATCATAAAAATGCAATAATAAAAGTAACCGATACTGGTATTGGGATTCCTAAGGAAAATCTTAATCAAATATTTGAACCATTTAGACAGGGAAGTGAAGGACTTAATAGAAAATTTGAGGGAATGGGGCTTGGGTTAACAATCACTAAAAAATATGTTGAAATACTTGGCGGAAAATTAAATATTGAAAGTGAACATGGCAATGGAACCGCTATTGAAATTATACTTCCAAAGAATTAGTGTTCTTAAATAATTAAGATTTTAACCAATTATCTTTCTAAAAGATAAAAAATGTGTTGAGAATGATGAGCTTTCCTGCTTAACTTTAGCCCACTATTTTTAGAGAATATGTGGCTCTAACCACAATTTTAATTGCTCAGTAATAGGAGAAAAAAAATGGCAGAGCAAAAACCATTTGTTCCTTTTGTCTCACCTGAAACCAATATGGCGGAATTTACTGTCCGTGCACTCTTAATCGGATTAGTACTTGCTGTTGTACTTGGTGCCGCAAATGCATACTTAGGATTAAAAGCCGGAATGACAATCGCTGCAACGTATCCCGCTGCTGTTATTGGAATGGCTTTAATCAAATTAATGAAAGGTACAATTTTAGAAGAAAACTTTACCAGAACTGTTGGTTCTATTGGAGAATCAATTGCTGCTGGAGCAATCTTCACGTTACCCGCATTTTTTATTGCAGGTATATGGAATCCTTTCTTTACACCTGGTAATTATATGATATCAGCCGCAATTATGGTTGCAGGTGGTATTCTTTGAATTATGTTTGTTGCTTTACTCAGAAGAGTAATGGTTGAAGATGTTGAATTACCTTTTCCTGAATCTGTTGCCGCTGCAGAAATACACAAAGCAGGAAGACACGGCGGTGGTGGTTCCAAATTTTTATTTGGCGCAATGGGTATTGGTGCAGTCATTCAATCCTTAGGTCAGTTTAAATTATTTGCAACTTCCTGGGATAAACTTATTCCACTTGGTAAAGGTAGTTTACTATTTAAATCTCCGGATGTTAGTCCTGCATATATGGGAGTTGGCTATATTATTGGTCCCAGATTAGCAGCACTTAACTTTTCCGGTGGTGTGCTTGCTTGGGGATTATTAACACCAATGATTGCATACTTTAAGTATTATGGTCAGGAACTTCCAGCAGATTTTGATTGGGCTGCAACAATGGTTACAGTTTGGAAAAGTTATGTAAGACCAATTGCTATAGGCGGAATGTTAGTTGGAGCAGGTTTTACTTTATTTAAGATGAGAAAAAGTCTTGCCACTGGTATTGCACGTTCAGTTGGTGATGTTAAAAAAGCTGCAACAGGTGAGCACGTTGAAATTAGAACTGAAAAAGATATAAGTTTTAAATGGATTATGATTGGAATTTTAGGAACCGCAGTTGCTACATTTTTCATTTATAATTATTTCGCACAAAATGTTCTTGCTGCATTAGTTGCAACAATTGTTATGATTGTTGCCGGATTTTTCTTTGCCGCTGTTTCCGGTTACTTAGTTGGAATTATCGGTTCAAGTAATAATCCTATAAGCGGATTAACATTATCTACATTAGTAGTTGCAGCAATTTTAATGGTTGCCCTAGGAATGAAAGGAACACAAGGTGTTGCCGCAGTTCTTGGTGTTGCTGCAGTTGTTTGCGTTGCGGCTGCAGTTGCAGGCGAAATGTTACAGGATTTAAAAGCCGGACATTTTCTTGGTGGTACTCCCTGGAAAATGCAGGTTGGTGATATTATAGGAGTTGTTGTTTCTGCTGCGATTATGTTCATTCCACTTTTAATATTGCACGAAGGCGATATTAAAATGGGCGGAACAGGATTTGGCGGAGATAAATTACCTGCACCACAAGCAAGTTTAATGGCAATTCTTTCAAAAGGTATTGTTGCCGGTGATATGGAATGGATTTTAATTTTTGTTGGAATGTTAATGGGTGTTGGTTTTATTTTAATGAATGTTAAAAGTCCAATGCTTGTAAGCGTTGGAATGTATCTTCCTTTAGGAACTACATTTGCCATTTTTGTTGGCGGTATGATTAAAGGAATCGTTGAAAGAGTTAATGCTAAGAAAGGCTTTAATGATGCACAGAAATCAAGAGTAGAGAATAACGGAGTATTGCTTGCAGCAGGATTGATTGCAGGTGAGGCGCTCATTGGACTCTTGTTTGCCGGGCTTGCGTTTGGAGAAATCAAATTATTTGAATTTTTCGCACAGCCATCTTTCTTAGTTAGCTTAGTTGTATTTGGATTAATTGGTTGGATTCTTGTTCAGATTCCGGTTAAGAATGCCGGTAAACCTGATGATCCTGCACCACCACAGGTTTCTATGTAAATATTCCAAAGTCATCTTGAGCGAAGTCGAAAGATGATCGTTGCCAATTTATTTCAATTAAGTGTCACACTTCGACTTTGCTCAGTGTGACATTGATTTTTTAAGGCAAGTTCTACAGTTTTATGGCATTATCATTTAAAGAACGAAAAAAAATCTTAAAGAGTGTTAATACACTTGATCTTACTCCAATAAAACTTTATTCTGAAGAAGTTGATAAAGATGAGTTGGTAACGGTTATTATACCCAAATTTAAAAACAAGATTGTTGTAAAATTAATTTCACCAAAACTTAAAAGTGATCATTTTAAAGTAAAACTTGATAAGTTTGGTTCTGCTACCTGGTTAAAAATAAATAGCAAAACAAAAGTAGAGCAGATAATAAAAGATCTTAAGAAAAAATTTGGTGATGAAATTAAAGAAGAACACGAAAGAACTACAAAATTTATATTTCAATTATATACACAAGGATTTATTTCATTTAAAGAATTAAACTAAAAGGAGATTTCTTATGGGATCAGTATTAGGTCATTTAAAACCAGAATTGGTTTGGTACCATTTCGAGGAAATTTGTAAATATCCTCGACCATCAAAAAAAGAAGAAAAAATTGCTGAGTATGTTGTTTCTGTTGGTAAACGTTTAGGTCTTCAAGTAGAAAAAGATAAGTTTGGAAATATTGTTATTCGTAAACCAGCTACTCCAGGATTGGAAAATCTTAAAACAGTAGTACTTCAAGGTCATATCGATATGGTTTGTGAAAAGAACAGAGACGTTGAACACGATTTTGATAAAGATCCAATTTATCCATACATAGATGGTGATTGGGTAAAAGCAAAAGGTACAACGCTTGGTGCAGATAATGGAATTGGCGTTGCATGCGCTCTTGCTGTTCTTGAAGCTAAAGATGTCGAACATGGACCACTAGAGTGTTTATTTACTCTTGATGAAGAAACAGGTTTAACAGGTGCATCAAGTTTAAAGAAGAACTGGCTTAAAGCAGATATTCTTATAAATATGGATTCTGAAGATCTCGGAACAATATTTATCGGATGTTCAGGTGGAAAAAACACTGCTGCAACATTTAAATCTAAGTTAGAAAAATCTCCAAGAAACTATTCAACATTTGAATTAAAAGTTGCCGGCTTAAAAGGCGGACACTCTGGCCTTGAAATTCATGTTGGAAGAGGTAATGCTGTAAAGATTCTAAACAGAGCAATCTGGAGTTATTCTCAAGAAAATAATATTAGGCTTGCAGAGATAAACGGCGGAAATAAACACAACGCAATACCTCGTGAAGCATTTGCAGTTGTTCTTGTTCCAAAGAATGATGAAAAGAAATTGAAAAAATTTGTTGCAAAATATAATGATACGGTAAAAGCAGAGTATGTTTCTGTTGAACCTGATTTAATGGTTTCTATGGAAAACATTCAACTCCTGAAAAAGTGATGGATGAAAAAACACAGAAACATTTATTAAATGCTTTGTATTCGATTCCTCACGGCGTAATTAAAATGTCAAACGATATTCCAGGTTTGGTCGAAACATCAACAAATCTTGCTGTTGTAGAAACCAAAGGAAAGAATGTTAATATAGTTACAAGTCAGCGCAGTCCTGTAGCATCGGAGAATGTAGATATAACCAATATGGTTTCTTCAGTACTTAAGCTTGCCGGTGCAGAGATTAGTTATGGCGATGGATATCCTGGCTGGGCCCCTGATATTCATTCAGATATTCTTAAAGTATTTAAATCTACATTTACTAAAATGTATGGTAAAGAGCCAGAAGTAACTGCAATTCACGCAGGTTTAGAGTGCGGAATAATAAAAGAAAAATATCCAAATATGGATATGATTTCTTTTGGTCCTACAATGCGTGATGTGCATTCTCCTGCTGAAAAATTACAAATATCAACCGTACCGGAATTTTATAATCAACTTAAAACAGTATTAAAAAATATTCCGGCTAAGTAATTTGTTTGATGTTTCAGACCTTCAAAGCAGATACTTTTATTAAGTATCTGCTTTTTTTTATATTATTGCTATTAGTTGTTATTAAAACAAATAAAATGTCACATTGAGCTTGTCAAAATGTGACTTATCCTAAATCTAATTCAGTCTTCGACAGTTCGCCGCGGCGAACAGACTGACAAAATCCATAATATTATGAACACAAAAGAACTTTCTCTCAAACCTCAGCCATCTTCTTTTTTAAGATGGAGTGCATTGTTATTAATAAGTTTAGCAATGATGGGCAACTATTATATTTATGATAGCATAAGTCCGCTTGCTGATTTATTAAAAACGCAGCTTGGATTTTCAGATTCCAATATTGGATTGCTGAATGCAATTTATTCTTTTCCCAATATTATCATGGTTCTAATCGGCGGATTGCTGATTGATAGAATTGGTACAAAAACATCTGTACTAATATTTACTGCACTTATTATGATTGGTTCGATAGTAACTGCAATAACTGGTAATATCTGGATGATGTCTGCAGGCAGATTAATTTTTGGTCTGGGTGCTGAATCGATGATTGTCGCAATTACAACAATTATCGCTCGTTGGTTCAAAGGTAAAGAATTATCATTTGCATTTGGATTAAATCTAACGGTTGCGAGATTGGGCTCATTCCTTGCTCTCAATTCACCGAGTTGGGGAAAAAGTTTATATGAATATTGGCAATCACCCTTATGGATAACTGTTGCAGGCGGAGTATTTGCATTTATTTGTATTGGAGTTTATTTCTTTTTAGACATCTATGCAAGTAAGAATTATGATTTACCAAAAGAGGGCGAACAGGATGCAATTTTACTTTCCGATATTTTAAGAATTAAAGAAAGAACAAGATGGTTTCTCTTTGCTGGAATATCATTAGTTGTAATAATTCTAACTATTGTTTCACCTGATAACTGGGCCATATATCTAATAGCTTTAATAGTTGCAATGTTAGTTCTCTTTCTCAAAGCAAAATCATTTTCAACATCATTCTGGTATATAACTGCACTTTGCGTTACATTTTATTCGGCAATGTTTCCTTTCCAAACATTTGCAATTAAATTTTTTCAGGAAGCACACGGAACAAGCAGAGAAGTTGGCGGAAACCTTTCCAGCATATTAACACTTGCTGCAATGATATTTACTCCATTATTTGGTTTACTTGCGGACAAGATTGGTAAAAGATCTTTGTTAATGATGTTCGGATCATTATTAATTATTCCTGTTTATTTAATGATGGCTTATCAATTTGGTAAACCTGAAGTTATGAATGAAAGTGACTTTATAAATATTACAATATCATTTTTTGATATTGATGCAGCTATTCCGATTTACTTAATCTTACCAATGGCAATGATGGGAATTGCATTCTCACTTATTCCGGCAGTTATGTGGCCTTCAGTTGCCATCATTGTAGATTCATCAAAACTTGGAACCGCCTACGGATTGATGACAATGATTCAGAATATCGGATTGTTTGGATTTAATTTGTTAATAGGTTTTGCAAATGATTACTCTGGTGCAAGTGCAACAAATCCTGGCGGTTATACTCCTGGGATGTGGATTTTTTCTACACTAGGATTTTTAGGATTACTGTTTGCATTTCTACTTAGAAAATCAGAAACCGGACCGAATGCACACGGTCTTGAAAAGGGGATGACAAAATAGAATTTAATTAACTTCGGCAGGGGATAAAATTCAATTCATCAATTTGGAGAGAAAATGAAAAAATTTTCTGTTGTTCTGTTTGTTATTGTTCTGTTAAGTAATACGTCTTTAGTTAAAGCTCAATCAGCTTGTTGCGGTTTGGATATACTTGGTGGAATGCTTCTTGAATCAGGTATTTATGGTGGATATGGAGCTCAGCAGTTTTCTGCAAAAGGATTTAATGATTACATAAAAGTATATAATGACAACCGACCTTCACTAATTAAAACAATGGATGATTTCGGATTTACCCATGGATGGAAGGTTGGCGCAAATCTTTTGCAAATTCAAGATGATGATATGCTGTATGGTTTAAACTTTTTTTATCAGCAAACACAAGAAAAGCATGATGCAACGGAAACTTCAACGAATAACATTCCTGGAAAAAGAGAGTATAATTTAACTCTCATTTCATATGGTATTGGCATCTCATTTTCTTATGTACTTAGTAACAGTTTTGATTTTAAAATTGCAGATATTAAAATGAACTGGAATAATGCAAAACTGATAAACAAATACACTGAGGGAACAAATCCAACAACAGAGCAAACTTTAAAATCACCTGAAGCCAGCATAGGCGGGCAAATTAGCACCGGTTTAGTGTATTATCCATTCCCACCATATATTTCCCTTGAAGCCAATGTTGGTTACTCTTACTTTACAATAGATCAAATGCAATTTGAAAGCGGTCAATATCTTGCGCAGAATGAAAACAGCAACGAACTGATGGAAAATTTTATTGATGGTGGAGGATTCTTTGCATTTGCTCAATTAAATATTGCAATACCAATTTTTCAATAAGCAGGATTATGACTAAACTATTTCACAAAATAATATTTCTGGTTCTGATTTTTACTTATCAAATTCTGCCACAATCATTTGGATTTGGTTGTTTGGGTTTTGTAGGTGGTTTTGGCGGTTTCAGTTACCAGCAGTATAATGCTGATGGTCTTAATAGATATGTAGCAAACTTCAACTCGAGTTATTCTGAATATATAGACAACGATATGAGCGAATTCGGTAAAGCTACCGGTTACAGAGTTGGTGTAAATGTTTTTCGTGCAAAGTTTAGCGGAATTTTTGTTACTGCAAAAGGTTTTTATCAACAATTACTTGAAGATCATTCAGCGCGGGTTTATCAAACAGCCATTGGAATTGATTATGAATATGACTTAAAAATAAAAAGTTGGGGAGTGGGTGCAGATATTGGAATTCCTGTTACAGATTTTTTTAGCTGGAAAATTCTTGATGGCAGTATTATTGTTAATAGCGCCCGCTTTACCGAAACTATAAATTCATCCCAGGGTACATCTGTTAAGAAATATGATAATGATGAAACTGAAATCGGTTATTCTATAGGGACCGGATTTATATTTGAAATCATTAAAGATTATATCAGTCTTGAAGGTGCCGCAAGTTATTCTCAGCTTACTATTGATAAAATGAAAGCTGATGATGGTTCTGGTTATCTTGAATTTAATGCCCAGACTGGAAGTACGGATAAATTTATTAATTCTGGCGGATTTAATGCAGTTATACAATTGAATGTAGGTTTTCCACTTTAATCAGAGGAGTAAAATGAAAAAATTATCAAAACTTGATTCTGCATCTGCAATTGCAATACGTGATTGTATGGGTGCAAAAAAAAATGAAAAAATTCTTGTTATTACAGATGAGATCAAAAGAGAAATTGGAATTTCACTTCACGAAAATGCTGTAAGATTAGGTTTTGAATCTCTGCTTGTTGAAATGAAATCCGGAAAAATAAATGGTGAAGAACCGTCTGATATTGTTGCAGATCTTATGCAAAAAATATAATGTAGTGTTTTGTCCAACTGCAAAATCTTTAACTCATACAGATGCCAGAAGAGCAGCATCCGCAAAGGGTGTACGCATCGCAACATTTCCCGGAATTACAAAAGAAGTTATGATTCGCGGAATGAATGCGGATTATAAAAAAATATCTGCTCTAACTGTTAAACTCCAGAAAATATTAGAAACAGGAAATGAAATTCGTGTTACTGCAACCGCAGGAACAGATATAACATTTTCTATTGCAGGAAGAAAAGCCTATGCCAGCAAAGGATTATTTCATGCAAGCGGCGAAAGTGGAAATCTTCCAACTGGTGAAGCATTTCTCGCACCGGTAGAAGGATCATCAAACGGAGTTTTTGTTGTGGATGGTTCAATGGCAGGCTTAGGTTTGATTAAAAATGCTAACATTAAGATTGAAGTTGAAAATGGTTATGCCACAAAAATTACCGGCGGAACTCTTGCAAAAAAATTAAAAGTAATGTTAGATAAAGTTGGAAAAGATGCTCGTAATATTGCAGAATTTGGAATCGGCACAAATGATTCCGCAAAACTAAGCGGAGTTTTACTTGAGGATGAAAAAGTTATGGGCACAATTCACATCGCTCTTGGTAACAATGTTTCTATGGGAGGAAGTGTAAATGTTCCAATTCACTTAGACGGCGTTGTTAAAAAACCAACAGTCTGGATGGACTCTAAAATGCTAATGAAAGACGGAAAACTTTTAGTGAAATGATTAATGCTCAATGTTAAAGGCTCAATGAATATTTTTCAACATTTTTTTTATTGATCCGCCTCGGCGGATTGAGCATTTAGCATTTTAAAACTCTCTTTCCTATAAAAATAGCTTTAATTATCTTTACAACAACGAAAAATATTTTAAGGATTACGGATAGATGTCAATATTGCCAATCACGGTCTGTGGTGATAAGATATTAAGAAAAAAAGCAGCACAAGTTTCGAAGGTTGATAACAAGATCATTAAGCTAATTGCAGATATGTTTGAAACGATGCACAATGCGAATGGAATCGGACTTGCAGCAAATCAGGTTGGAGCTAACAAACAAATTTTTGTTGTAGATATTTCCGTTGCTGAAGGTTATGAAGATGCAAAACCATTGGTTCTTATTAATCCAAAAATTATTGCAAAGTCTGAAGAAACAATTAGCTACGAAGAAGGGTGTTTAAGTATTCCCGATCAGCGTGAAGAAGTTATTCGGCCAAAAATGATTAAGATACAATATCAGGATGCAGATTTAAAAACTCAAACAATTGAAGCAGATGATTTACTTGCAAGAGTGATGCAGCATGAGTTTGATCATTTGCAAGGTGTTTTATTTACTGATCTTGTTGATGAAGAAACAAAAAAGAGATTAAAAAAGCCGCTTAATAAAATAAAAAATCGAAAAGTTGAAGTGGCTTATCCAATCAGTTCTTCTGCAGATTATCAGATTTTGTAATATTGCTAAAGGTGAGTGATGAAAATTGTTTTTATGGGCACTCCGGATTTTGCTATCCCTTCATTAAAAATTCTTATTAAAAACAATCATAATATTATTGCAGTTGTTACTACTCCAGATAAAGAACGGGGGAGAGGACAAAAAATTACTTTTACTGCGGTTAAGCAATTCGCAATTGAGAATAACATTCCCGTTTACCAACCAGAAAAACTAAAAGGCAACAACGAATTTGTTGAACAAATGAAAGGTCTCAATCCAGATTTATTTGTTGTGGTTGCATTTAGAATATTACCAAAAGAGGTTTTTGAAATTCCTAAGTACGGTTCTTTTAATTTACACGGTTCATATCTTCCAAAGTATCGAGGTGCAGCACCAATTCAATGGGCATTGATAAATGGAGATACTGAAACTGGCTTAACAACATTTAAACTCGCAGAAAAAGTAGATACAGGTAATATCTATCTACAGGAAAAAGTAAAAATCAATCCTGATGATAATTTTGAAACTTTACACGATAGAATGAGTTTGATTGGGGCTGAAATAGTTTTACAGACCGTTAATCTAATTGAGTCTGGTAATTACGAATTACAGCAACAGAATGATACTCTTGCATCACCTGCACCAAAAATCACAAAAGAAATTTGTTTGATTGATTTTCAAAAAACAGCCGAAGAAATTCATAATCTTGTTCGCGGATTATCTCCACATCCTGTTGCTTACATTTTGCATAACAATAAAGTAATAAAGATTTATAAAACGGAAATTGTTAAGGATGTGAAACTTAAACCTTCTGAGTTCCATCAAACCAAAACAGAACTTTTAATTGGCTGTGGAAAAGATGCTTTGCGCATTCTTGAAATACAGCAGGAAGGAAAGAAGCGAATGAATGTTGAAGAATTTTTAAGAGGGTTTAGAGTTTAGTTTTCTTGGGAATGGACAAATTATTTATTGAGCCTTAAACAAGTTAATTGTATAATCAAGTAATTTAATGTTTCCATATTCACCGTGGCCAGGAACAACAATTTTAACATCCGGATATTCCTTTTTAACTTTTTCAACTGTACCTGACCAATCCGCAACATTTGCATCACCTAAATAACCTTTACTTGCATCAATTTCTTTTATTAAACATCCTCCAAACATTACGTTTTCACTCGGAAAATATCCAACTATGTTGTCTATTGTGTGTCCTTCCCCAAGAAACTTTGCAGTAATATTTTCATCACCAACTTTTAATATGAGTGAATCCTTAAAGCCATTTTCGGGAACAACTAAATTGTTTTCTTTTGCAAGTTCAATCGTTTTGAAATACGCGTAAGAGGGAATTTCATTTTTATGAAACACTTTCAGTCCGCCTAAACAATCGTCGTGGAAATGTGTTGGTATAATTGCGTTAATTTTGGAATGAAGCGTTTCTTTTATCCAGTTGATTAATTCTTCCGCACTTTTGTCGTTGGTTGGTGTATCGAAAATAATTGCTTCATTATTATTTCTTACGATAAGTCCGTTACAAGGAACGTTTCCAAAATCATTAGTTTGTAAAAATGAAGTATGTAAAAAAGAATTTTCTGCAATTTGTGTTACAATTAAATCATTGGATTTGTAAATCTCTTTGGGTATGAAAGCTTCCACTTTTTGAGAACTACAATTTATAATTGTTAATGAGATTACAATTAATAATAAAGTTTTAATAATAAATTTCATCTATTTTACTCTTTCCAAATATCTACTAACTCAAACATTCCTGAAATGTGGTAATCAACCAAATAATGGTGGTAATATCCAGCTGATATTTTTTATTTTCTTAAAATAATTTAGATTTTTTTACTTAACCTTAATACGGTAAAGTTTCGTGATCAGCGGTCTTTTCAACTTCTAAAATTTCTGTAACAACAAAATTACTATTGCCGCGCCAGGGAATTGCATTTAAATATTCTTTATATCTCAACTCAACAAATTTACCGCTGTATCTTTCAAGAATTTGTGCAATACTGTCTTCTGCAACACTGAATTCAAATTCGTTGCTCTGCATTTGATTTGGATTTGGAGTTTTAAATCCTTCCTGTATAATTCTTCCTTCCCACGTTTTGAAGATGTAACCTTTCTTAACAACAAAATTTAAGTTGCCGGCTTTAACACCTTCGCCAAAAACAAAATAATAACGCCACCAAATAACGATAGCTAGAATTAAGATTAATAACGGTATTCCTATCTTTAAAAACTTTTTCATATGAAAATCTCTGATTTGTTGAAAGCAATATTAAAACAATCAGTATTTATTACAAAATCTATACTAGCACAAGAAATATTTTAAGGTTATATAAATCAAATCCTTTTACTAACTTTACATTAAGTTTAATAATCAATTAAGATCAATGAAAAAATTATTTTTATTATCAATTCTAATTCTAGTCTTTTTAAAACCAATTTATTCCCAGGATGATTTTGAAACAGATGCGGACTCAATTGGAATGGAAGTTTTTTTAATTGATGCTTATGTAAAGCAGGAGCCGCCTTATATTTTTCTCTTATCCTTCTATACCAGCGAAGTTTGTTTGAGCAACGTTATTATTGATAATAAATACGAATATCTCGTTTCAAGTGGATTAAGCGAGGCTCATTCTGCAAAGATTGATATTACTGATCTTAAATTTTTAGATAAGAATGTAAGTTTTATAATTGAAACGATTGATTCGTCAGGCAAGAAAAGTAAATCTGAATCTTTTGAATTTGATTTGCCTTATGAACCAGTTATAAGTGAAGGATCAAGTATCTGGACTTTATGTTTATTTGCAGGTTCTGTTTTTGTTCTCCCTATGCCGGGATTAATGGATTACAGTTCTATCGGTTATTATACTCTTACAAAGGAAATCCCAATTATTTCATTCAGATCAAAAAAAGGGAATTATCCATCAGGATACGTTGCAACAGAATATACTTACAGATTTGGAGATCAGGATAATCATTATCTAAGGTTCGGTTATAAAAAAATAATTCCAATAGATTACATCGAATATATTTCTGCAGGCGTTTCTGCTTACACAAACTTTTCGGGTCAAAATGGATTTGCGCCTGAAGTTTCTTTAGGATGGTTTACTTTGCTGGATACATTTACGTTATACACAAGGTATCGATATAATTTTAAGCCCGGCGATTCCAACTCAAACTTTCATGAGATAAATTTAGGACTTTATACCCGCTTCTTCTCTCTTTATTTATAACGCATTGATTTCAGTCAAATGGAATGTTTTACCACTTTCTTATGTTTACATAAGAAACAAAATAAATCTATGAAATTTTTCGCGTTTACAATTTTTATACTAATCAACTTTACTCTATCCGCTCAAACAGGAAGTTTGTCCGGAAAAGTAACTGATAAAAACGGTGTATTACCGTCTGTAAATGTTTTTATCCTGAATACAAATCTTGGTGCTGGCGCGGATGAAAATGGGAGCTACAAAATAACAGGAATTCCAGAAGGTGAGCATGAAGTACGATTTAGTGCAATTGGTTATCAAACAAAAGTTGTTGAAGTAATAATTTATCCGAATAAAACGACTGAACTTAATGTTACATTAAGTGAGGCTGTAATTGAAATAGAATCAGTTCAAGTAACGGGAATGAAAGTTCAGCAGCAGAATGATACCCGAACAAGTTTAATAGATTTAAATCCCCGCAACGCAAAAATATTACCCGGTGCAGCAGAAGATGTTTTACGAACTCTTCAATCATTACCCGGTGTATTGGCTCCAAATGATTTTTCATCTCAGCTAGTTGTGCGCGGCAGCGGCCCCGATCAGAATTTAATTATTATGGATGATGTTGAGATTTTTAATCCATACAGACTTTACGGCGTTGTAAGTATGTTTAATCCGGATGCAGTTTCTGATGTGAATTTAATGTCTGGTGGATTTCCTGCAAAATACGGCGATAGACTTTCTGCAGTTTTAGATGTTACCAATCGTGAAGGGGATAACTCAAAATATCTTAGAGGAAACATTAATGTTTCTATTGTTGATGCAAACATTGTTCTTGAAGGTAAAAATCCATTCAATGTTAAAGGAAGCTGGTTAGTTAATTCAAGAAGAACTTATTATGATCTTGTAATAGAACCATTTGTAAAAAGCGCTGGCCTGGTTGATGACAATACTTCATTCCCAAATTTTTATGATTTTCAAGCTAAGCTAGTATTTGGTCCATTTAAAGGACATAAGTTTTTATTAAATGGAATTATTTCCCGCGACGGTGTTGATGTTGTTAGCGGAGAAGAACGTAATACTCCAGATAGTATTGGAGTTTACAACATTACAAGAAATGATATTGTATCAGCAGCGTGGCATTTTGCTCCATCAAAAAATTATTTAAATAAAGTTATTGTTTCGTGGTATAAAAATAACGGCACAACAGATTTTGATTCACAAATACTTGATCCCTCATTAAACAGAGATGATTTTGAAGAAACAATTCCAGACACAATAAAACCATACTTGCTTGGATTTAAATTCAATGGTGATTTTGATTATCGCAAAGTTACAATAGATGATAAGTTTACTTATTTGTGGAATGAAAATATATTTGAAGCAGGTGCCGGTGTTGATTTTATGGAAACGATAATGGACTTTAAGTTTGAACTTGATCCTGCACTTGAAGCTATCTTTGCTGCTAATCCGCAGTTTCGTGCGGCACTCAGTGATTTAAAAGACATTAAAAAATATAATCGATACAGAGCTTATGCACAGAATAATTTTAAAGTAACAGATAATCTTTTTATCAATCCGGGTTTACGTTTGGATTATTATGATCTTCTTGGTAAAGGTTATATAGCACCAAGACTTTCTTTTTCTTATGCGATAGATGAGATAACAACTTTACGCGGAGTATGGGGAATTTATTATCAATCACCGGGTTATGAAAAACTTCGTGATCAGAATATTCTTTTTGATCTTGCGGATGTTTATACAAAACCGCTTGATGCAGAAAAAGCAATACATTATGTAATTGGAATTGAACGCTGGCTGACTAATGAATGGAGTTTGCGCTTTGAATCTTATTACAAAGATTTTACTGATCTTATCGTACAAAAGAAAGTTGATGGAACAGCATATGTAACTGAAATTATTCCGGGCAGAGATCCACGATTTGCAAGCAGTTGGACAAATCCGGTTCCGGTTAGTGGTGATTCACTTACTCAAATTCCTGTTAACAATTCTTTTGGAGAAGCTTATGGATTTGAATTTTTCTTATCCAAAAGAAATGTTATGAACAATAGTAAGCTTAGCGGTTGGATTTCTTACGCACTTGCTTACGCAAACAGATTTGAAGATGGAATAAAATTACCTTTCCGTTTTGATCAGACACATACATTTAATTTTGTTTTAAATTATGATTTCAATCATTGGTTTAATGTTGGATTGAGATGGCAATATGGTTCAGGATTTCCGTACAGCGAGCCGGTGGGAATTAGACCACGAATAATTTTAGCGGATAAAAATGGTGATGGTATTCCGGAATCTCCTGTAATCTCAACACGAACCAGTTTTAATGATCCTGATGGTGAGGGTGAAGTTGTTTACGATGTGGATTTTGGAGATAACAAATTTAATTCCCGCAAACCTGCTTACCATAGATTGGATTTGAGATTTAATTTTCTTGCAGATTTCTGGAATCTTGATTGGGTGTTTTATCTTGATGTTGTAAATGTTTACAACAGAAAAAATGTTGTAAACTATGATTACTACGTAACTAAAGATTTAACTCTGGGAAGAGCACAGAATAATATGTTTCCAATCCTGCCAACGTTTGGTGTAAGTGTTAAATTTTAGTTATAACTGAAAATAATGTAAATGGTTTAAGATTCTCTATCACAATGTTTCTATAACAACTGATAAATAAAGTTTTGTTTTTTAATTTAACTTTAGTCTATAAACACCAACTCCACCCCAGGCAGCATAACCTGGCGCACCATAAGCAGCAATAAGGTTTTCATTTATGTTTTCTAAAAACACTATAGGATAAAAAAGCTTTACATTAGCCACATTGTAAGTTTTTAAACCTTCAGATAAATCTGACCATCCTTCTCCATTTTTCCATTTCATTACTCCCAATTCATCTGTTGAAATAAACATAGTTTCATTTATAAAAGTGATTTCTGTTGGTTCAATACGATAGAGAAAAACGCTATCCCTATTACAAGGGATTGAATCTGTATAATCGCGCCAAATACTATTATTATCTAAATATTTAATTGTTCCAGGATACCGAAAACCTGCAAACAAAGTATCATTCTTTATTTCCATCGAATTCGATGGAGGATATAACCAGCTTTCGTGTGATAGACCATCTTTTAATTTTGTAAAGGTAAATCTATTAAATAGAAAAAAACCTCCACTATAATACATGCCCCTAACATAGCACCAATCATCATTGATATTTTTCTTAATAAATTTAGCACCTCCAAAATAATTATAGTAAATTGATAAATCTTCAATGCTTCCATCGAAATGTATTTTGTAAGTAGCTCCTGGCGTAAATCGATTTTGTAGTGCATATAATTCATAGTCAAGAAATATCATTTCAGATACTGCCTGGACATCAGTGTTAAGTGGATAAGGTTGGCAAATGTTTTCCCACTTATCTAAAGGGATGATGTACCTGAAAAGACTATCTCCCAAACAATACAAAGTATCTCCATTTGTAGTCAAAGGACCAATTGCTTTATTAAATTTTCTAACAATTGACCAATTTTCCCCATCGGTTGTTTTCCAAATTATCCCCCGCCACTCGATTCCTTGAACAGCAGTGAGATATATTGTGTTATTGTGTTTTAAAATGTAACGTACATCCATATCCGCTAACTCAGGAATTATTTCCCATTTTGTTATTTTATCATCAGGTGGAGGTTGTGGTTCAGTAGAATCACAAGAGATTGAGATTATAAAAAGAGAGATGAAGAAAAGAAAACCAGTTAAAACTTTTTTATAGCAATTTTTTAATAACATTTTTCCCGCTGCCTATTGTGTGTTTTTGCATCTGCAAATTATGTAAATGGTTTAAGAATAAAAATGTGCTTTAAAATGTGTTTTGTAGGAAACGAACTCCCGTTCGTTTAGTGTTTCCAATCCTGCCACGTTTGTTATAAGCGTTAAATTTTAATCCTTAGTATTTCAAAAATTTAAAACGATGAATCGGTTAGAGTAAAATATGTTATTTGTTTTTACCCACGAATGAATTCGTGGGCTGTGTTTGTTTAAATATAATGGTTATTAACCCACGGATTTATCCGTGGGAAGTAAGGTAATGAATTAATCAAATAACGGTTTTAACCGTTTGAGATATTAGTATAAATCACATTCATTTACTTATCCATCTTACCAGTTATATAGATTGGATAAAAAGGATTTGTTTGGCTCATATCCCCGTTAAATTTTAGCTGAATTTATTCGTAAATTTCCCCACAAAAATTTTCAATAATTCTTTTGAGCAAGGATGAAAAGATCAATTCTATTGTGGATAATTGCTATTGTACTAACAGTCCTAACTGCCGCATATCAGCGAATGACAGGTCCAACTTATCCGCTTTCCGGCGAAACAACTTTAAACGGCAAAACTATAAAGTACGCTCTGGATAGAAGTCACGGCGGTGAAGATGATCATCAAATAAAAATAAAAACAGATGATGAAAATATCAGCGGCGTGCTTGAATGGAAGCGCTACAAAACTAACGATGAATGGCATCCTGTTGAAATGAAATATGAAAAAGGAATTCTAGCTGGATATCTTCCTCATCAACCTCCGGCTGGTAAATTAATGTACCGCATAACATTATCTAAAGATTCTGAAAAAGTATTTCTAAATAATAATCATCCGGTGGTAATAAGGTTTAAAGGTGATGTTCCAATCTTTATAATCATTCCGCACGTAATTCTAATTTTTATGGCAATGTTGTTTTCCACAAGAACAGGACTTGAATTTTTTAACAAAGAACCGAACTACAAAAAACTTGCTTACTGGACTTTTGGTTTATTAATTCTTGGCGGAATGATCTTTGGTCCGATTATGCAAAAGTATGCGTTTGATGCTTTCTGGACAGGCGTTCCTTTCGGAATAGATCTTACAGATAACAAAACATTAATAGCAGTTATCGGTTGGATAATAGCATTGGTTGCAATAAAAAAATCAGCAAATCCTAAAAGATGGGTTATCTTTGCTTCAGTATTAATGTTTATTGTTTACTTGATACCGCATAGTGTTCTCGGTTCAGAATTAGATTACAATGAAATGGATAAGCAGAAAAATAAAATCGAACAAAGTGCAGAATAAATTTAATGAGTGAAATTCAAGATCAAATATTTTCTGTAAGTGAAATAACTAAATCAATAAAGTTTATTCTTGAATCAACTTTTGAGAAGATTAGTATTGAAGGAGAAATTTCTAACTTCAAAGCACACGGTTCGGGGCATTGGTATTTTAATCTTAAAGATGAAGGCGCAGTAATTAACTGTACAATGTGGAAGGGAGTAAACAATTATGTTTTCTTCACTCCCGAAGATGGAATGAAAATAATTGTAACAGGGCGAATAACGGTTTATCCACCGAGAGGAAGTTACCAACTTGATGTTCGTTCTATGAAACCTGCGGGAGTTGGTGAACTTCAAGCAGCATTCGAGCGACTAAAGAAAAAATTATTTGAAGAGGGTTTGTTTGATCAGGAGTTTAAAAAAGCAATTCCAACTTTCCCAAAGAAAATAGGTTTAATTACCGCGGCAGATGGTGCTGCTGTAAAAGATATGATTTCAGTTGCTGAGCGCAGATTTCCGTTGGTAGAGTTATTAATTGCTCCTACTAAAGTACAGGGTGCGGGTGCTGCAGAAAATATTGTAAATAATATCCGCAAATTGAATTTATTAAAGGATATTGATGTTATAATCTTGGCACGCGGCGGCGGCTCGATTGAAGACCTTTGGGCATTTAACGAAGAGATTGTTGCAAGAGCAATTTATAAATCTAAAATTCCAATAATAAGCGGAGTTGGGCACGAGGTGGATTTTACTATTGCAGATTTTGTTGCTGATCTAAGAGCGCCAACGCCTTCAGTTGCGATGGAACTTGCAACTCCTGATATTGAAGAATTAAAGAATTTTATAAAAGATTCTTATTCGTTAAGTTGTGATATAATTGAGAGAACTTTAGAAAATTATCGATCAGAAATTGAAGATCAGATTTCATCGTATGCATTCAGATATCCGTTAGAAAAGATTCGCAAGTATTCTCAAATGGTTGATTTGAATTCATATAAAATTGTTAAAGAAATCGAGAAGAAAATTTTAGCTTTATCAAACAGAATTGCGCTGCTTTCAAAATCGATTGAATTACATGATATTGATAAGACATTAAAAAAAGGATTTGCACTAATCAGGCAAAATTCAAAATTTATATCTCGAAAGAATAATTTTAATTTGGCTGAACCTGCAATTATTAAGTTTTATGATGGAGAAATTGAAATAAAATGAGTAAGAAAAAATCATCAGATAATTTTGAAGATAAACTAGCACGACTTGAAGAGATTACAACATCATTGGAAAATAGTGAGATTGGATTGGAAGATTCAATTCAGCTTTTTGAGGAAGGTGTAAAATTATCTAAAGAATGTTTATCTGTTCTTGAAAAAGCCGAACTTAAAGTAACTACATTAAAAAAAGATTTAAACGAAATTAATAATTTAGAAGAAGATTAAACTCTGATTAACAATGGAGACGATTAATGCCTGAAGCAGTAAAATATCCTGTACTTTCAAAAGTAAACTATCCATCCGATATAAAGCAGATGGATGTTACAGAGCTGAAAGGTCTTTGTAAGGATATTAGAGAATATTTAGTTGATACAATATCTGAAATCGGCGGACACTTTGGCGGCGGCTTAGGCACTGTTGAGCTTACAGTAGCAATTCATAAAGTATTTAACACACCGTACGATTTAGTCGTTTGGGATACAGGACATCAGGCATACCCGCATAAAATTTTAACCGGAAGAAAAGAAGCTTTAAAGAAAATCAGAAGATTAAATGGCATAAGTGGATTTCTAAAACGCAGTGAAAGTGAATACGATTCCTTTGGTGCAGGACACGCAACTACCTCAATTTCTGCTGCACTCGGTATGGCCGCTGCCCGCGATCTTAACAATGAACCAAATAGAAAAGTTATTGCAGTTATTGGTGATGGTGCGATGACAGGCGGTATGGCGTATGAGGCTATGAATAATTCAGGTGTTTTAAAATCAGATTTGGTTGTAGTCTTAAATGATAATAATATGTCAATCGCTCCAAATGTTTGGCAGATATCAAATTACTTTACCGAAATGATCTCCCATCCGGAATACAATAAATTTAAAGGACAGGTGTGGGATCTTACTGGAAAACTCGATCATTTTGGTGATCGATTAAGAAAAATTGCAGCACGACTTGAGAGCGGAATAAAAGCTGTTGTAACACCGGGAATGTTATTTGAAGCTTTGGGATTTAGATATTTTGGTCCTGTTAATGGTCATAATCTTCATCAACTAGTTAAGATATTTGAACAGATAAAAGATTTAAAAGGACCAATTTTAATTCATGCTATTACGGAAAAAGGTAAAGGATATAAACCTGCTGAAGGGCATATTCAGAGATTGCATGCTTCAACTCCTTTTGATAAACTAACCGGTGAAGCGATTAAAAAAGGAAGCTCAAAAGCTTCTTACACAAAAATATTTGGGGAAGCATTAGTAGAAATCGTAAAAGCTAATTCTAAAGTGATAGGTATTACTGGTGCCATGCCTGATGGTACCGGATTGGATTATCTGCAAAATGCTTGTCCTAAAAATTATTTTGATGTTGGAATTGCTGAAGAGCACGGAATTACATTTGCTGCGGGTATGGCAACTCAGGGAATTATTCCAGTCGTTGCAATTTATTCTACCTTTATGCAAAGAGGTTTTGATCAGATCATACATGATATTGCTTTACAAAAATTGCACGTTGTTTTTGTTATGGATAGAGCAGGACTTGTTGGAGCTGATGGTCCTACTCATCATGGAGTATTTGATCTGGCATATCTCAGAATGATTCCTGGAATGGTTGTAATGGCCCCTAAAGATGAAGCCGAACTGCGTGATATGCTTTACACAGCAGTTGAATATAAAAATGGACCTATTGCATTAAGATATCCACGAGGCTCAGCACTTGGTGTTGAAATAAAAGATGGTTTCAGAAAGATTGAAATTGGCAAAGCAGAAAAATTAATTGATGGAGATGATGTTGCACTGCTTGCTTTGGGATCAATGGTCGATTATTCATTGAAGGCTGAGGCAAAACTAAAAACTCAGGGAATTAATTGCGAAGTAATCAACATGCGTTTTGCAAAACCGCTTGATACAGATATGCTGGATAACATTGCCGAAAAGTTTCAGAAAATTATTACACTCGAAGAAAATAATTTACCAGGTGGATTTGGCAGTGCCGTAGCTGAGTATTTCATTTCAAAGAATTATAAAAATGATCTTCAATTTATTGGTATACCTGATAAATTTGTTGACCACGGTACTCAGGAAGAATTGCATCATATATTAGGAATCGATCCTGACGGAATAGTAGAAAGAGTTAAAGAATTCACTCAATTAAATAAAATAAAACATGAGGTCTCTCTCTGATGGAAAAAGTAAAAATAGGAATAATTGGATTGGGCGGTGTTGCTCAGTTGGTACATCTTCCAAATTTTGCCAAAATTCCTAATGCTGATTTAACTGCTGTAGCGGAAATAAATAAAAGCAGACTTCAAACCATATCCGATAAGTTTAATGTTAAACAAAGATTTTCAAATTATAATGAGATGCTTGAGAAGAGTGAAATTGATGCTGTAATTATAGCAACACCAACAAGCACACATAAAGACATCGCAATTGATTGTCTAAACGCAGGTAAAGATGTTCTTATAGAAAAACCTATGGCAAGGACTTACCAGGAAGCTAAGCAAATTGTTGATGCTGCAAAAAAGAATAAAAGAAAATTAATGGTTGGAATGAATCTTCGTTATAGACCGGATACTATGTTATTGAGAAGCTTTATTAATTCAAATGAAATTGGCGAACCATTCTATGTTAAATGTGGATGGATAAGAAAACAGAGCAGCAGCGAAAAATGGTTTACAAAAAAAGAAGAATCTGGTGGCGGAGTTATTATAGATCTTGGAATTCACATTTTAGATTTAGCATTGTGGCTTCTTGATTATCCTGAAATCTCATCAGTATCCTCACAAAATTTTCATCATTATACAAAAAATGTTGAAGACACTTCAATATCGTGCATTAAGTGTAATAATTCTGCTGTTATTAATATGGAGGTAAGCTGGTCGCTTCCGGTCGAAAAAGATCATTTTTTCCTTGAAGTATATGGAACAAAGGGTAGTTTTTCTATAAATCCTTTCAAATTGTACAAGAAGGTTGAAAATGATTACATTAATTTAACACCAACTCAGGTTGATAACCCGACTGTTTTATTTAAAAAATCTTATCTTAATGAACTAAAAAGTTTCATCGGTGCAATAAATGGATTAAATCCTGTTTTTTCTCCGGGAGAAGAAGCGATGCAGCGAATGAAGATTATTGAAGCAATGTATGAATCTGCTGAAAAGAAGCATGAGATAAAATTATAAAAAATGAAAAAAATTCTTTTAGTTGATGATGAACCGGATATAGTAGAGTTTTTGAAGTACAATCTTGAACAGCAAAATTTTGAAGTGATTGTTGGACATAACGGGGAAGAGGCTTTACAGAAACTTGTTGAAAAACCTGATTTGATATTATTAGATATTATGATGCCAAAACTTGATGGGTTTGAAACTTGCAAAAGAATCAGAGAAAAAAGAGAATTTGAAAACGTGCCAATCATATTTCTCACTGCTAAATCAGGTGAAATAGATGAAATTAAGGGATTAGAATTAGGAGCGAGTGATTACATCCAAAAACCAATTTCGCCAAATAAATTAATTGCCCGTGTAAAATCCAATCTTAGAAAAGCTGAAAGCATTGCTCCTAAAAAATCTGACCCGATTAAAGTTAAGTATGGTCCAATCGATATAAACAAAGAAAAGTATGAGGTTTTTATTGATGGTGAAAAAAAAGTTTTTCCGAGAAAAGAATTTGAAGTGCTTTATTTTCTTGTGAATAATCCGGGTAGAGTGTTTGGTCGTGAAATTTTGTTAAAAGAAGTTTGGGGTGCAGATGTTTATGTTGTTGATAGAACTGTTGATGTTCACGTTAGAAAAATCAGAGAAAAATTAGACAAGCATGCCGATTTAATTGAAACCGTAAAAGGTGTAGGATACAGATTAAAAAGTGTGGAATGAAATAAAATCCAATATCTCTTCTGCGTTAGTTTATTTTAGGGAGTTTATACTTTTCCTGGTACTGGTTATCGTCATTATCTTTTTATTGATCGAAAAACTTTCCTTAAGCATTCCATTAATTTTACTTTTACTTCTGGTTGGAATAATTATTCTAAACCTAATCGGTAGAAGAAGAATTAAGGAAATTGATGAAATAAAAAATATCGTTGCATCAATCAGACAAAGTAAATATCAATCATCTGATGAAATTGTTTTAACAAAACATCTTTCCGCTCTTGAAAACGAAATTAAAGAGATGTTTGAAAAAGCCAAAAGCGATATCGAATACCTTGAACGATTGCAGAGAATGAGAAGCCAGTTTCTTGCAAACGTATCACACGAATTAAGAACACCAATCTTTTCAATTCAAGGTTATCTGGAAACACTTTTAAATGGTGCAATGGATGATCCGAAAGTAAATAAGCATTTTCTGCAAAAAGCTAATCAGAACACAGTAAACCTTAGCAACTTACTTAATGATCTTATAGATATTTCTATGATTGAATCTGGTGAGATGCGAATGAGTTATCGGTACTTTGATATAAATAGTTTTATTCAAAGCATACTTAGTGAAATTATTCCAATCGCGGAGGAAAAAAATATCAATTTGGTTTTCAATCCGACCAAAGAAGGACTGCAAGTTTTTGGTGATAAAGATAAACTTAAACAGGTTTTTGTTAATCTTTTACAAAATTCAATTAAGTACACTGATGAAGGAAGCATAGAGATTTTGCTGGATGAGGATAAAAAATTTGTAAATATTGCTGTAAAGGATACGGGAATTGGAATTCCTGAAGAAGATTTAAACCGTGTTTTTGAAAGATTTTATCGTGTAGATAAAGCAAGATCCAGGGCGGTTGGCGGTACAGGATTAGGACTGGCAATCGTAAAACACATCATTGAGGCTCATAATTCAAAGATTATCGTGCAAAGCAAGCTGGGTGAGGGAAGTACTTTTTCCTTTAAACTGAAGAAGTAGGTTTGATTTCTTCAAAAAATAATCTGCCCAAAAGTTTGACATAAAACCTTTGTTTTATTAGATTTACGCCCTCAAATTAGAATTTATGAGGAAAAAATGTTTGCAGTTGTTGATATTTTAGGACAACAGTTTAAAGTTTCCGAAAATACAAAATATTACGTACCACGTTTGAAACAGGAACCGGAATCAGAAGTTACATTTGATCAGGTTTTATTATTAAGTGATGGTAAAGAAACAAAAGTCGGTAGCCCCGTTGTTAAAGGTGCAAAAGTAACCGCTAAGGTTCTTTCACATTTAAAAGATGATAAAGTTTTAGTCTTCAAAAAGAAAAGAAGAAAAGGCTATAGAAAACTTAACGGACACAGACAGCAGTTAACAAGAATTGAAGTTACCCAGATAGGATAAAAAGGAGATTTAATAATGGCACATAAAAAAGGTCAAGGTTCGTCACGTAACGGTAGAGACAGTAATGCACAACGTCTTGGTGTTAAAAGATTTGGTGGAGAAAACGTTCTTGCCGGTAACATTTTAGTTAGACAAAGAGGAACTAAATTTCATCCAGGAACAAACGTAAAAATCGGCGGCGATGATACATTGTTTGCAGTTGCTGATGGTTTTGTAAAGTTTGAAATGAAACGCGGTGATAGACAATACGTTAGTGTATATCCTGCTAAATAAGTTTTTGTTAAATAGATTATTAAAAACCCGGTTCATAATTGAATCGGGTTTTTTGTTTTAAAATAAAA
Source organism: Ignavibacteriales bacterium (assembly GCA_016707115.1). Classification (GTDB taxonomy): domain Bacteria; phylum Bacteroidota; class Ignavibacteria; order Ignavibacteriales; family Ignavibacteriaceae; genus IGN3. The sequence goes on from JADJIH010000001.1 coordinate 28,573, forward strand.
AAGGCGATTCACTCGAATCGCCTTTGTAATAACAAAAAAGGATTTTAGAATCCTAATCTTTCCATATCTGCAACAAGTTCTTTAACTGCTTTTGTTGAGTTATCCAACAATGCTTTTTCTTCTGCATTTAAATCAAATTCAATAATTTTCTCTACACCTTTTTCTCCAAGCACAGCAGGTACACCAACATAATAACCATCAATACCAAATTCACCATTTAATAATGCACAAACAGGCAGTACGCGTTTTTCATCATAAATAATTGCTTCTGCCATTGCAATTGCAGATGAAGCAGGAGAATAAAATGCTGATCCAGTTTTTAATAATTTTACAACTTCACCGCCCGCAGCTTTGGTTCTTTCAACCATTGCTTTCATAACTTCGGCAGCTTTTGTTTTATCATTATATTTTTTCTCAAGCAATTCCATTGCAGGTATTCCATTAACATTTGCATAACGTACAATAGGAACCATTGTATCACCATGTCCGCCAAGAACCATCGCGTTTACATCTTTAACAGAAACGCCAAGTTCCCAGGCAATAAAAGTAGAGAAGCGGGAGGAATCTAAAACACCTGCTTGTCCCATAACTTTATTTGCAGGAAATCCGGTAATCTTTTTGAAAAGAGTAACCATTGCATCCAATGGATTGGAGATAATAATTACAATAGAATTAGGTGCAAACTTTTTAACATTCTCAGCAACAGTCTGCATAATCTTAGCATTCGTAACAAGTAAGTCATCACGGCTCATCCCTGGTTTACGTGGTAAACCTGCGGTGATGATAACAAGATCAGAACCTTCAATATCTTTGTAATCATTTGTACCTGTAACTTTACCATCAAATCCATCAACTCGTGATGCTTCTACAATATCCAGAGTTTTACCCTGTGGTAAATCTTCAACAATATCAAAAAGAACAACATCACCTAATTGTCTTAACGCAATAAGTTGAGCAAGAACGCCGCCAATTTGTCCGCCGCCTATTAGAGCAATTTTTTTACGTGCCATAGTTAACTCCTTAATAAAATTGTGAATATCATTTGTATAAAAATAGATAAGACAGTAAGCAGATGCAAAAAGAATAATGTCTGGAGAGATGAAAATTGCGGTAAAGAATTAATTGGGAAAGGAAGTAATAGAAATAATGAGTTTATTTGTTTACAATTTTAAAGTTAGAATTGTTTCAGTTCCTTCAGGTGTTTGATTGTATGATAATCCATCCATATATACGCGCATTAAATATAAACCGCGTCCGGAATCTTTAAGAAGATTTTCGGGATCTGTTGGATCCGGTACGATTGAAGGATCAAATCCTTTTCCTTCATCCTTAATTTTTATTGTAACAGTTTGCCCATCAACAAAAACATAAATGCGAACCATTTTAAGTTTATTGTTTTTGTTGCCGTGAATGATAGCGTTTGTAGTGGCTTCAGTTACTGCTAAAAGCAATCCATTGATTTTTTCCCTATCTAAACCCAACTCTACTGAAAAATAATTAACAAACTCTTCTACAGTAATTAAGTTATTAGGAGTACTTTCAATTTCTAAATAATATTTCGGTTCAGTCAATTCGTTTAATTGTTATTATTTAAGTGGTGTGAATATATTGGTTTCAGTTAAAAATTCCAATTAACCTGCATCAATAAACTTGCCTGTTCTTTATCTGGAACATCCGTATTGGTAATAAATTCGTAATATCCTTTCATAACAATATTAAGATTATTCCAGGCTAGCACATCAATTAAAGCAATCGGACCCAAACTTAAATACTCGCTGGAAGGAATTTTAGTATTCTCCTGATATGAATAGGTATTAAGCAGGAATAATCTTAAACCGATAGAAAAAATTGTTCTTTTATAATTTAAGATAAATCTTGGTTCCAGGTACAATTCCTCTAAAAATCTGGTAGGTCTGGCAGTAAAATTATCCCATCTAAAATCTCCAACCTCAGATAATTTTAAATATCCATAAGCAAATAGTGAAACGTCATTTGTAAGGACTATTGTAGTTGAATCGATAGCTGTAAATTGTCTGAATGAATAGCTTTGATAGTTTGTTGTTACATCTTCAAAATCATAAACAGTATAGTTTGCTGAAACCTCAAAACTGTTAAATGATTTAACTAAGCTTCCCAAATAATCACCGCCGGCACGTAATCTTATAATCCTGCTTTGATTGTTATTTGAGCTTCGGCTTGCAAATAAATAAACTGTATGACCAAATGTGGCCTCGGCATTTACGAATCCTGTAAAATACGAAGTCAGCAGCTTTGAATATCTAAATCTGATTATTGAGAGCAATTCATCACGGTCATCATCATTTGATATACTTTTTGTATCATAGACTAATTTGCTTTGATATAGGCTGAAAGTTAAAAGGTCTTTTTTTGATATTTTAAAATTGCCGTAAAATGAAAGTGTGGCTCGGCTTGAATTATTATTTTTCTGTTCTTCAAGTTCAGAATTTTGTTCATATATCGATTCGGTCATCCCATCAAATCTTTTAACAATATGTTTCTCGTCTCTTTCGTAAAAATTTAATCTTAGTATTCCATCAAATAATTTAGAACTATATCTTGTTGTCGCATCAAGTTCAAGTTTTAGCTCATCAATTCGTGTATCATACATTACCTTAGCTTTTTCAGATGTCTTATAACGATTGTCCCGATCAATTTTTCTCCAGTTTATTCCGGCAGCAAGATCAAGTGAAAATATTTCTAAAAAGCCATCGTAGGAAAGGCGATCAAAAATCTGGTATCCAGTTTCAATTCTGCTTTGAATATTGTTGTTGATATTAAACTGTGCTGATGTTATAGAATCAGCTTCAAAATAAAAATCCTTTCTGCTTTGTGAAAAAAAAGTTTGTATGGTATTTGAGACACTTCTATCAAAATTATTATTTACAGATAACTCATAATATCTTATCAGGTTTCTTCTTGGAATAATATCTTCATTTCTAAAACGAAGCACAGAATTAATATTAAGATCTGAAAAATTTAAGTTTTCAAGCAGACCCTCAACACCATAAAGACTTCCGTTATCTGTAACTCCGATTTGTCTGTTGCTTGTGTAACCGCCAAACGGAGCTAATCTTACATTATCAATTGGCTTAAGTTCACTAAAAACAGCAGCAAAATTAACCGCTGATTCATTTATTCCCAGCGAACGATTATCCGAAAGAAGGGAACTGCTGCCAGAAATTCCGAACCAAATATCTTTACGGAATAAATATTTTGCATTAAGATTAAAATGCTGTTCATCTCTGGTGTTTTTAGTTTCGTTTCGTATGAAAGTGGAACCGTAATTCTCATTCATTCTGATTATTACGTCTTCAAAATTTCCATAAAGCTGCAATTGAGAATTTAAATGAAAAGTGTTCAACTGTTTATCAAACGTTGTGTTAAATAACTTGGCATTTAAAAACCTTCCAAGAAATTCTAGACTATCAACACGTGTTTGTGAATAAGAGAGCGGATTTATTAAGAAAATAATTACTATAAATAAAACGCAGGTAGTTAAAGGGGAATTATTAGATTTTATTTTAAGAAGTTTCAAAAATATTACATTCACTTTTGTTTAAAATCCTGTGGCAATTATAATGTTTATGCAAACAATAAACCACTTAACTTTTGGGTAGAATTTGTCACTAAAAGTAAGAAAATTCTTAAAAATGGAACGGGACTTTAAATTGACAATCGTTCATATTTTGGATAACTTTGGCCACAATTTTTACATAAAAAAAAGATGATTGAAACCTACATACCCATTTTTATTGTACTTGCAATCGGAGTTGTTTTTGCCGTTGCTACAGTAATGTCTTCCGTAATCTTTGGGCCGCAAAGACCAAATCGTGAAAAACTTTCTACTTATGAAAGCGGAATGAAACCAGTTGGCTCGACTCACGAAAGAATTTCTGTTAAATATTATCTTGTTGCAATGCTTTTTATCATCTTCGATCTTGAGGTTATATTTATTTACCCTTGGGCAATTCAATTCAAAAGATTATTTAGCGAAATTGGAATTCCTGTCTTCTATTCGATGTTAATATTTTTAATCGTGCTTGAGCTTGGATATTTATATGTTTATAAAAAAGGTGGATTCAAATGGGATTAGAAGCAAAGTTAAATTCTGATGGATTTTTAGTTACTCAGTTGGATGCAGTTGTGGCGTGGGCAAGAAAGAATTCTGTCTATCCAATGCCTATGGGAATTTCCTGTTGCGCTATTGAAATGATGGCTTCTGCTGATCCAAAATATGATATTGCAAGGTTCGGTTCTGAAGTAATGCGTTTTACTCCACGCCAATGTGATTTAATGATTGTCGCTGGAACAGTCACTTACAAAATGTCCCACGTTGTAAAAAAAATTTATGATCAGATGCCGGATCCTAAGTGGGTAATCGCAATGGGTGCTTGCACATCTACTGGTGGAATGTACCGATCATATTCAGTTGTTCAGGGAATTGATCAGTTTCTTCCTGTGGATGTTTACGTTGCAGGTTGTCCTCCGCGTCCTGATAATCTTTTAAACGCACTTATTCAGATTCAAAATAAAATCGGAAGAACGCGTGCAAGAGATTTCCAAAATTTAAAATTACCAGAATTAAATGTAATCCAGAATAATTGATTATGGAATTGAAAGAATTAATCTCACAAAAATTACAAGCAAATTTTCCGGAAGCTGAATTTGAATTTTCTGAATACAGAAATGAATTCAATGTAAAGTTTAATAAGAAATTTGTTAATCCAATCTGCAAATTTCTTAAAGAAGATTCTGAATTGGAATTTTTACTTTGCGAAGATATGACTGCGGTTGATTGGGCAAAAAGAAAAAACAGATTTACAGTTGTATATCATATCTTTTCTATAAAACATAGTTTCCGTTTAGTGCTTAAAGCAGATGTTGATGAGAGTGATTGCACAATAGATACCGTTTCCTCTGTATGGAAAACATCTAACTGGCAGGAAAGAGAATGTTATGATATGTACGGAATAAAATTTAATAATCATCCCGATCTGCGAAGAATTTATATGCCGGAAGAATTTGAATATCATCCGCTTAGAAAAGATTTTCCTTTGCTTGGCATTCCTGGATCATTACCATTACCAAAGAAATAAAAGTTTATGGATAGATTAACAAAAGACGACGTTCATCCAAAAATCTTACAGAAATTACTAGAAGATTCTGATATAACTATTGAAGATGCATTGGAAAATGAGATGATCTTGAATATGGGTCCTCAGCATCCGGCAACTCATGGTGTACTTAGATTATTATTAAGACTTGATGGTGAAACTGTAATTGGCTGTGTTCCCGATGTTGGGTATTTACATCGCGGATATGAGAAGATGGCTGAGAACATGAGTTACTATGAATACATTCCTCATACTGATAGATTAGATTACATCTCTCCATTAGCAAATAATGTTGCCTGGGTTTTAGCTGTAGAAAAGTTGGCAGGAATCGAGGTTCCTGTTCGTGCTCAGTACATTAGAATGATTGTTGCTGAACTTGCAAGAATCGCTTCTCACCTGGTTGCAATTGGTTCTTTTGCTATGGATGTTGGTGCGTTAACGGTTTTTCTTTGGACATTGCGTGAGCGCGAAAAGATAATGGATATATGGGATATTCTTTGCGGTGCACGGTTTACAAACAGTTACACTCGTATTGGCGGTGTTGCAAATGATGCACAGCCGGAAGCACTTGCATTAGTAAAAAGATTTATTGATGAGATTGATGCAAATTTATCAGAATGCGAAAGTCTGCTTAACACAAACAGAATTTTTATAGAACGTCTTGATGGTGTTGGAGTTATTTCAAAAGAAGATGCTCTAAGTTATGGATATACAGGTCCTAATCTTCGTGCTAGCGGAGTTGAGTTTGATTTACGCAGAGCAACTCCATATTTGCAATATGATAAAGTAGATTTCAGAATTCCTGTGTTTACAGAAGGTGACTGTCTTGCTCGCTATTTTGTCCGCGCTGATGAAGTAAGAGAAAGTGCAAAGATTGTTAAACAGTGCTTACAATTAATGCAGCCCGGAGAAATAAAAGCTAATCTTCCAAAATCAGTTCTTCCTCAAAAAACAGAAATTTATTCTAAGATGGAAGAACTTATACACGATTTTATGATTGTAAACTTCGGAATAAATCCTCCGGTTGGAGAAGTTTATCATGCGATTGAAGGTTCAAAAGGTGAGCTTGGTTTTTATTTGGTTAGCAAAGGTGAAGGCCATCCCTGGAAATGTAAAATCCGCTCGCCCTCGTTTATTCACATTCAATCTTTACCACATTTGGTTAAAGGACACATGGTTTCTGATGTTGTAGCAATTATCGGAAGTATCGATCCAATTATGGGAGAGGCGGATAAGTAAATATGGAATTTAAATTTACTCCTGAAAACATAGATCGAATCAATAAAGAGATTGCAAAATATCCTGTAAAAAAACCTGCAGTAATGGCAACTCTTTATATTGCGCAGGAACAAAATGGATATATCTCAAATGAAGTTATAAAGGAAGTTGCAGCAATTTTGGAAATGACTGCCGAAGAAGTGCTTGGTGTTGTAACATTTTATACGATGTATTATCAAAAACCTATGGGAAAAAATCACATTCAAGTTTGTACAAATGTTTCCTGTATGCTTCGTGGTGGCTATGATATTTGGAATCAGGTTAAAGAAAAACTAGGTATCGGAAATATGGAAGTTACCGGTGATGGAAAGTTTTCAATAGAAGAAGTTGAATGTATGGGAAGTTGCGGTACTGCGCCTATGTTAGCTGTTAATGAAGATTATTATGAAAATCTTACCAAAGAAAAAGTAGAAGAACTCATCAACTCCTTAAAATAAATTTTTAAATGGAAAAAATAGTTTTACCCGATATAGATAACATTCACATTCTTGATGTTTATGTTCAGAATGGTGGATTTACCGCTGCAAAAAAAGCCTTCTCACAAACAGCTGATGATATAATTGATCAGGTTAAAAAATCCGGTTTGCGTGGTAGAGGCGGCGCTGCTTTCTCCGCTGGTTTGAAGTGGAGCTTTATGCCAAAGACCACGGACAAACCAAAATATCTTTGCATTAACGGCGATGAATCTGAACCTGGCTCTTTTAAAGACAGACAAATATTTGAGTATAATCCGCATCAGCTGATAGAAGGTATATTAATTACCTGTTATGCAATTGGTGCAAAAACAGCTTACATTTATATTCGTGGCGAATATCATAAATGGGTAAAGCTAATGCAGAAAGCATTGGATGATGCTTATACTGCCGGTTATGTCGGTGAAGCAATGAAAGAAAAATTCGGAACTGAATTTTTCTGTAACATTTATGTTCACAAAGGTGCAGGCGCTTACATTTGTGGTGAAGAATCTTCGCTTATGAATTCACTTGAAGGACACAGAGGCTACCCAAGAGTCAAACCTCCTTTCCCTGCACAGAATGGTTTGTGGGGTTGTCCAACTACAATTAATAATGTTGAAACTATAACGAACATTCCTCCTATTATTACAAAAGGTTGGGAATGGTTTTCAAAAATTGGCGAACCTAAACATCCGGGAACAATTTTATTTGGTGTAAGCGGACACGTAAACAAACCAGGAGTTTATGAACTACCTTCAGGTACTTTGCTAACTGACATAATTTATAATTATGCTGGTGGTGTTCCAGGAAATAAAAATATTCTATGTGTTATTCCCGGTGGTTCTTCAATGCCGCCGTTACGTGGTGATCAGCTGGAAGGCGTTAAGATGGATGCTGAATCGCTAAAAGCAGCGGGCTCAGCAATTGGTACCGGCGGAATAATGGTAATGGATGAAGATACGGATCTTGTAAAAGTATTAGCTCGTCTTTCACACTTTTATCATCACGAAAGCTGCGGACAATGTACTCCTTGCCGAGAAGGAACCGGCTGGCTTGAAAAAATCTTAAAAAGAATTCTTGCAGGAAATGGTTCTGTAAGTGATATTGATTTGTTGGTTACAGTTGCAAACCAGATTGAAGGAAATACAATTTGTGCGCTTGGCGAAGCTGCTGCCTGGCCGGTTAGATTTATGGTTACAAGATTCAGAGATTACTTTGAAGCAAGAGTAAGTAAAGAAGTTAATCTGCAAGTTGCAAATAAAGTTCACTCAATGAGAGAAACAGCAAGACCTTTAGCTGAAGTTAAGAATTAACAATTAAGAGGTGGGGATATGCTTGATTTTTTTGCTGAAATTGTTCTTGTGTTCGTTGGTTACAATGTTGGATATTTTTTTCTAAAGTTTTTTTCAGGTGGAAAATATCCTAAAGAATACATGAAAGATGGAGGAGACATTAAGATCGAGATATTTGGAATATTTATGTTAGTAGTTTTATTCGCTGTAGCCTCATATATTTTTATTGAATTAAAAATTTGGAATGAAGGTAATTTTAAATCTATAATGTGATTCTTACACAACTGCAGGAGCAGCAACTCTTGCCCCTAATTCATTATCCAGCATATACAAACCGCTTTTATTATCACCAATCATTTCTATCTTCTGAACAATTTCTTCTACATTGGCTTCTTCTTCAACTTGCTCAGTTACAAACCATTGCAAGAATGTATTTGTTGCATAATCTTTTTCAGTCATAGCAACTTCAACAAGCTTATTTATTAAACCGGAAATTTTTTGCTCGTGTTTTAGAGTATCGGCAAAAACTTCTGGAATAGATTTCCATTCAATTTTAGGTGCGCCGATTTCTCCCAAAGTAACTTTGCCGCCCTTTTGTAAAATGAAATTAAAAAATTTCATTCCGTGCATTTGTTCTTCGTTAGCTTGAATTCTCATCCAGTTAGCAAATCCTTTTAAGTTCTTTGCTTCAAAGTAAGCTGCCATTGAAAGATATAAGTATGAAGAATAGAATTCTTCATTAAGATGTGAGTTAAGAGCCTTTTGCATTTTTGCAGATATCATATTAACCTCTTCTGTTTTTTAGTCTGTTTAATTTTTCAACTGAAATATAAATTATTTAGTTCAAAATCACGCCTAATTAGGTCTTAATTATTATTTAAATTGTGTTAAAGTGCACATAATAAAGCCATAATTGAATTGATAATAAAACGCTCTTTGACTAATTTTGTGTGGGCTTATTATAAAGATTAAATTCATTTAAAGGAGTTAAAAAATGGCAGTTAAAGTAGCTATTAACGGGTTTGGAAGAATTGGAAGACTCGTATTACGCGCAATGGCAGACAAAAACGTATTAGGCAAAGAGGTTGATCTCGTTGCATTAGTTGATGTGACCAACGACGCAAAATATTTTGCTTACCAATTAAAATACGATTCTGTTCATGGAATATTTAAAGGTGAAGTTACTTCTAAAAAAAGTAAAGCTGATCTTGATCACGATGATGTTCTAGTTATAAATGGTGAAGAAACATTATGCGTCCTTGCTACAAAAGATCCTTCTCAGCTTCCATGGAAAGAACTTGGAGTTGATTACGTAATTGAATCAACAGGTTTATTTACAGATTCTGAAAAAGCAAAAGGCCACATTGCTGCAGGTGCAAAGAAAGTTATTATTTCTGCTCCTGGTAAAGGTGATGTTAAAACGGTTGTAATGGGCGTTAATGACAATGAACTAAAACCAGAACACACAATCATTTCTAATGCCTCTTGTACAACAAACTGTTTGGCCCCGGTTGTTCATGTTTTATTGAAAGAGGGAATTGGAGTTGAAGTTGGAATTATGACTACAATCCATTCTTATACTGCAACACAAAAAACAGTTGATGGTCCATCTAAAAAAGATTGGAGAGGCGGAAGAGCTGCAGCAGTAAATATCATTCCATCAAGCACAGGCGCAGCAAAAGCAGTTGGTGAAGTTCTTCCTTCAGTAAAAGGAAAATTGACAGGTATGTCATTCAGAGTTCCTACAGCAAATGTTTCAGTAGTTGATTTAACTTTCAGAGCAGCAAAAGATACTTCTATAAAGGAGATTGATGACTTGTTAAAGAAAGCATCAGAAACTTATATGAAGGGAATTCTTGGATACACTAATGAAGAACTTGTATCTACAGATTTTAATCACGATGATCGTTCTTCGATTTATGATTCTTTAGCTACCATGCAGAATAACTTTAAAGATGAAAAAAGATTCTTTAAGGTTGTTAGCTGGTATGATAACGAATGGGGTTATTCATGCCGTTGCGTTGATTTGTTAACCAAATTAATAAAGATGTAATTATTCAACTTAAGGCGATCTTAATTGATCGCCTTTTTAATATTAATTAAAATTTAATTTTAGCAGGGAAGAAAAAATGAATAAGCTATCAATTGATAAAGTAGAACTTAAAGGTAAACGCGTATTAGTTCGTGTTGATTTTAATGTTCCGCTAGATGAAAATTTAAATATTACTGATGATATCAGAATAACAGAATCATTACCAACAATTAAAAAAATTGTTGCAGATGGCGGTAAAGCAATTCTTATGAGTCATTTGGGTAGACCAAAAGGCGGACCAAATCCAAAATACAGTTTAGCGCCGACAGCAAAACGATTAAGTGAATTACTTGGCAAAGAAGTTAAACTTGCACCTGATTGTGTAGGGCCAGATGCTAAGGTAATGGTTGATGCGATGAAGGATGGTGATGTTTTAATTCTTGAAAACGTTCGCTTTCACCCTGAAGAAGAAAAAAATGATCCCGCATTTGCAAAACAACTAGCAGAACTTGGTGATGTATATATAAATGACGCTTTCGGAAGTGCACATAGAGCCCATGCATCTACTGAAGGTGTAACCAAGTTTATAAAAATATCTGCTGCCGGATATTTGATGCAGAAAGAACTTGATTATCTTGGTGGAGCAATCACAAATCCTAAACGTCCTTATGTTGCAATTTTAGGTGGAGCAAAAATCTCCGGTAAGATCGATGTTATAAATAATCTTCTTTCAAAAGTTGATACCCTGATTGTTGGTGGCGGAATGGCTTATACTTTCTATAAAGCAGAAGGTAAAGAAATCGGAACATCACTGCTTGAAGCAGAAAAAGTTGATCTTGCAAAAGAAGTGTTAGCAAATGCTAAAAAATCTGGAATAAAATTCCTGCTTCCAAAAGATGTTGTAGTTGCAAGTGAATTTAATAATGATTCACCATCAACCGTTGTAAGCGTTGATGCGATGCCCGCTGATAAAATGGGATTGGATATTGGACCTGAAACAATTAAGTTATTTTCAGATGAATTGAGAAATGCAAAAACTATTGTTTGGAACGGGCCAATGGGCGTTTTTGAAATGGACAATTTTGCAAAAGGTACAAATGCGATCGCGCAAGTTTTGGCTGACGTAACTGCGACTGGTTCAATTACTGTAATCGGCGGCGGAGATTCAGCTGCGGCAATTACAAAAGCAGGATTAAAAGACAAAGTATCGCACGTTTCAACTGGCGGTGGAGCTTCACTCGAGTTTCTTGAGGGAAAAGCTTTACCAGGTGTTGTTGCATTAAATGATGTAAAATAATTTAAGGATCAGATTGAATAATAATTATCGGCCAGTAGGTTTTGGTGGAGGATTTCTTTCATTTCCTCCTGTTATTAAAAATTTGCTAATAATCAATGGTGTTGTGTTCTTCTTTCAAATTCTATTAGATAATACGATTGAGGGAAGAATATTTTTAAATAAGTGGTTGGCATTAAATCCAATAAACATTAATGGATATATTGATTGGCCATTTAACTTTCAGATATGGCAGTTGATTACATACCAATTTATGCACGGAGGTTTTTCACACATCCTTTTTAATATGTTTGCTTTATGGATGTTTGGCTCCAGTATTGAAAATGTATTTGGATCAAAAAAGTTTTTAATTTTTTATCTCCTGGCCGGTATCAGTGCAGGACTTTTACATTTATTTGTTTCACCTCTACTCGGAGGTGTTCCAGCTTTAACAATTGGAGCCTCAGGTTCTGTTTATGGTGTATTAATTGCTTATGCTTTGTTCTTTCCTGACAATTTAATATTTCTCTATTTCTTAATCCCTGTTAAAGCAAAATACTTGATAGGATTTTTAATTGTAATTGAGTTCCTGGCTGTTGATTCAGCATCAAGTGGTGTTGCACATTTAGCACATCTTGGCGGTGCATTGTTTGGATTCTTGTATATAATGTTTGATAAGAACAGTTATGTAGAACTGAAAAATGTTTTTAAACGTTCTTATTTTTATAAATCAACAAGTAAATCTCAAAAGAAGATGTTTGATAATATTGCGGGTACATTCAGGCGTAATACCAACGTTGATGAAGCAAATTATTATGATATAAATAGCAAAGATGAAAGTGAAGTTACACAGGCTGAGATTGATGAAATTCTTGATAAAATAAGTCAATCCGGCTACCAGAATCTTACAGAACGGGAAAAGAAAATATTATTTCAAGCAAGCAAGAAAATGAAATGAAATATGGATCTATCTTTCTAATTTTTCTTGCAATTGTAATTTCAAGTTGGTTACAATCCTGCAAAAAATCATCCATTATTGATGAAAAAAAATTTATAAAAATTTATGCAGATATGATCTTTATGCAGGATACTTCCTCTTTATCTCAACTTACAATAAAAGAAAAAGTTTTAGAAAAATTTAAAGTAAGTGAAAACGATTATGACAATACTATTAAATTTTATAACGATGATCCGGAGAAATGGCAGCCTTTTTTTGATAGTGTGATTGTTTATATCGAAAGAATAAAACCAATACCTAGAAAGATTGACGGGAGATCTTTGCCAGAGCAATCCGTATCTGTGGATAAGAAAAATCCTTAGGAAGTATTTCTTTTAATTCTTTCAGCCCCTTTTTCCCTTTCTTAAAATTCTCTGAAATTAATTCGATTTTATCTGTTGAAATAATTGATGAAATATCTGTTTCCGGTAAATACCCAAGTATCGTTTCTATCTGCATTGATATAACAGCTTCATTAAGCTTTCTAAGTTTAGAAATTTCCTGAAGTGAATACCTCTTTTGCAAGAGATTATAAGTCTCAAGAATATTCTGTGGAATAACATTCTCGGCATTCCTATTCTTATTGATTGTTGATGTATTTAAAGAGTTGATAGTCTCGAGGAAATCATTTCCAACTTTATTAAACATCCGTTCGTTAAATCCAGGAATACTGAATAACTCAGATTTAGTTTTTGGCTTTTGCTGCGAAACTTTTGCTAATACATCATCCGGACATATTATATTGGCAGATTGCAAAAACTTTTTTGATGCTTTTTCTCTTAGTTCTCGCAAAGCATGATACAGTTCAATATTATGTTCAAAAGATTTATTGGAATCTACAACAGTTTCAGAAACAGGCACTAGCGTTAACTCGTTATCGGGAATAAAATATAATTTATTTCTGCCCACTGATTTTTGCTGAATTTTATTATCACTTATCAAAATTCTTAGTGCTTGTGCAATATTCTCTTTTTTATAATGAATCAAAGAATTGAAGTGTTTGTTATTTTGTTGTTCAATGTTTTTACCAATACCGAGTAAAATATCAGCGATTTGTTTTTCACTTATTCCATTCAATACTTCATTAAGCAAATCTTCAATCTTTTCTTTTATATATGGTATTGAACTCTCAAGTGAACCATTTTGCTTAAGACAATTATCACATTTACCACAGGCATAAGTATTAGCATCCTCACCAAAATATTTTAAAATATATCTGAATCTACATTCATTGGTGTAAACAAAATCAACCATCTTATCTAGCTTTTGTTTGGAACTAATGTACAATTCGTTAATTAATTTATAATTCAGCTTTAAATCTTCAATTCTAACACGAGGTATAATCAAAGAAATAGATTCTTTTCCATCCGCTTTTGAAAATTCAAGAATTCCCAGGAATTCCAAACTCATTAGAGTTTCACTGGTTTCCTGTTTTGTTAATCCAGTTTCAGACTGCAAGGCAATTAAGTCTATAGTTGTTAATCGTGAAAAAATTTCTTTCCCATAATTTCTTAAAAAGTTTAATAGAACATCTTTCATTAGTTCATTGGATGTACCTTTTACAAAGCTTTTCAATCTTGTTTCAGTAAAGAGTATTTTAATTTTGTTTACTGATTTATATGCAGAGTTAACACTTATATAATCAGCGTCTTCTAAGTACTTTAGAGCAGAATTTAATATTGCACCGGATATATCCTGTTTAGTGTGAAGTTTTATATATCCAAGATTTATCGGTATTTGCTTATCTGATTTCATCCCAATTGCAATTGGTGCAGAATCACAAATAGCATTATAAATATTTTTAATAATCTCTTTTGTCGGGTAGGAATTAGAAATAAAGTATTCGTGAATGTGAATATCACTTTCATCATACAGTAAAAAAGTATGAGAGTTCTTTCCATCCCTGCCTGAACGTCCAATTTCCTGATAATAGTTTTCTATGGATCCTGGAGAATTAAAATGGATTACTAATCGAATGTCTTTCTTATCGATGCCCATTCCAAAGGCATTTGTTGCGATAATTAAAGGCAATCTGTCTTCAATAAAATCTTCCTGAATCTTCTTCCTGATTATGGGATCAAGTCCGGCATGATAATACTCACATACGATTTTATTTAATTTCAAATATTCAGCTAATTCTTCAGCTTTTTTTCGAGATGATGTATAAATAATAGCAGGGGATTTGAATTGATGAACAAGTTCTAAGCATCGTTCTTTTTTCTTTTTTGTTATCTCAACGTTTACAAATAGATTTTCACGTTCAAATCCTTTGATAATGACTTTAGCATTTTTTAATCCAAGTTGTTTAACAATATCTTTAACAACTTCGGGTGTTGCTGTTGCGGTAAAAGCAGAAATCTTTTTTATGCCGGTGAATTCAATAAAATCTCTTAACTTGGTATAACTAGGACGAAAATTGTGTCCCCATTCACTGATACAATGTGCTTCATCAATAAATAAATATTGAGGATTAAGATTTTTTAACCTGGCAGCAAACTCAGGATTTTCTAAGCGTTCAGGTGCAACATATACAATTTTTATTTTACCAAAATGAATATCCTGCAATACTTTTTCAGTTTCGTAATAACTTTGTGTACTATTAATAAAAGCGGCAACTTCATTAGTTTTATTTAATGAGTCGACCTGGTCTTTCATCAATGCTATTAGAGGTGAAATGACAATTGAATAGTTATCACTAATTAAAGCTGGAATCTGATAGCAGATTGATTTGCCTGCTCCCGTTGGCAGAACTGAAAGAACATTTTTCCCTTGAATAATTTCGTCAATTATTTCCTGTTGTCCTGCTCTAAAATCTTTGTATCCAAAATATTTAGTTAAGGCATTTATTATGGTCATTTATTCATTCTATTTTCAGTAAGTAATAAGCGGAGTATTTTTGGTTTTGCATAGTAATATTTACTTAATTACCTCATTAAAATACTAAAAAAGATTTATTGAATCGTTCGTTATTTGGAATGATTTCTGTTGTATTTTTATACATTAAATAAAATGAGAGAAATCATGACTAAACACTTCCACAAATTACTTACTGTTATTATTCTAGTGCTATCAACTTTTATTCAAGCACAACAGCAGTATACAGACATTTTAAAACCTCAAAGTGTCTTTACCGAAGCACCGGATGAAATAAAGGCTCGTAAATCATTTATGCGAGAGTGGTGGTTTTATGAACAACGCGCATTTCCGGAAGAATTTATTCCGACTGATGCTTACAAAAATTCTCTTGATCAGCGAGAATTGCTAAGACAAACAAATGAGCAATTAGTATTAACTGATAATAATTTTGAGATTCCTACATTTAATTGGGTAAGTCTTGGACCAACTCCTGGAGCATATTTTAATTATGGAAATATTTCAAGCAGAATAGTTAGTGGTACTTTTGATCCTTCAAATCCAAACATTATTTATATTGGTCCTGCCAATGGTGGTGTGTGGAAATCATCTGATGCTGGAATTACATGGATTCCATTAACAGATCAGCAGGTATCTTTATCGATGGGTGCAATAGAAATCGATCCAACCAATACGAGCATAATTTATGCTGGAACAGGTGAGGCTACATATAGTGGTGCATCTTATTACGGAAGAGGTTTACTGAAATCAACAGATGGAGGAACGACCTGGACGAATATTACAAGCGGCTTACCAGCTTCTACTTATTTTTCCAGACTGAAAGTAAGACCAAGCAACACCAGTCAACTCCTAGCAGCACTTGGAAACAGCGGATTGTATAGAAGCACAAACTCTGGAACATCCTGGACGCAAATTTTAACTGGCAGAATTGATGATGTTGTATTTACTTCTTCAGGTGATACAGTATTTGCGGTCGGCGGTACTAACGGGTTAAGAAGATCTATAGATGGTGGAGCTACGTTTGCGGCTTTTGGAAGTGGATTAGTAACTGGAACAAGAACTCATTTTGATTTATGTTTAACAAATCCGGCCTATATGTATGCGGCAGTTTATAGCAGTACAGTTAACCTTTACAAATCAACAGATAATGGTGCAAACTGGATTCAGCTAACAACTACTTCTGAATTTCAGAGTCAGGGTGGACAAGCCTGGTATGATTTATATCTAAGAGTTAATCCAAAAAATCCAAACAAAGTTTATGTTGGAGTGATAGATGTTTTTAGATCTACTGATGGAACAAATTTTTCAAATATAACAAATGGTTATTCCGGTGGTAGTGTTCATGTTGATCAGCATTATTTATTCTTTCACCCAACAATAGAAAATACTTTTTTTGTTTGTAATGATGGTGGTATTTGGAAAACAACAAATAATGGTGATGCTTTTTCCAACTATAATCAGAATCTTACTCTTACACAGTTTTACAGAATTACTGCAAGTCCATTCCAATCAAGTAGAATCCTTGGCGGAACACAAGATAATGGAACACAACAGACTTATTCAACATTGAATTGGGCAGCAGCATTTGGTGGTGATGGCGGTGAAGTATGTTTTAATCCATTCAATGCAAATTACATCCTAGGTGAAACTCAAAACGGTGGATTGGTACGGACAACTAACGGTGGTTCAAGCTGGCAAAATGCTACAACAGGAATTAATACAGGTGAAGGTGTAGCCTGGGTAGCCCCAATTCTGGCTCATCCAGTAACCTCAGGAACATTTTATGTTGCTCGTCAAAGGGTTTATCGTTCTACCGATAATGGTGGAAGCTGGGCGGCAATTTCTGCAAATGTAAACAATACAAGTGCAGTTAGAGAAATGGCAATAAGTAAATCAGATCCTACAATAATGTTTGCAACATCAAGCACCCAGGTATTTAAATCGACAGATGCAGGATTGACCTGGACAAATGTAACTTCAGGCTTACCAAGTAGAACTATTACATCGGTTTCAATTTATCCAACCGATCCAGATCAAGTATTTTTAACATTCTCAGGATTTGGAACAAACAAAGTATACAAATCCTCAAATGGCGGATCCAGCTGGATTTCAATTAGCGGAAATTTACCAGATTCTCCGGTTAATGATTTATTTGTTTATTCCGGAAACACAGGTAATCCAAATACATTTTTTGTAGCCACAGATATTGGAATATTTGTAACAGAAAATGATGGAGTGAATTGGGTTGAAATATCCACTGATATGCCAAATACAGTTGTAATGCATCTTGATTATTCTCCGGGAAGCCAGATGCTAAGAGCAGGTACACACGGCAGAGGAGTATATGAGGCCTTTGTAGATTTCAGTATTCCAGTAGAGATGATATCATTTACAGCGAACCAAACAGATAAAAAAATTGTACTAAACTGGAAAACAGCAACAGAAACAAATAACAGTCATTTTGAAGTTGAAAGAAAGTTTAAGAATCAGGAATGGGAAAAGCTGGATATTGTTGCCGGAGCTGGAACAATAACAGAATTCAGAAATTACTATTATGAAGATGATTTTGAATCACTTCCATATAATGGAACTGTTCTGTACAGATTAAAGCAAGTGGATTTTAACGGAACATTCGAATATTCAAATGTTATAGCAGTGGATGTCGAATTTATACCAACAGAAATATCAATATCCCAGAATTATCCAAATCCATTTAATCCAACAACAACGATAAAGTACTGGTTAAATGTAGAAGCAAATGTAAAAATCAGCATTTATAATTCGCTTGGACAAGAATTAGAAGAGATAATCAACGAAATTCAGAGTTCGGGAAATTATTCAGTAAACTGGAACGCAGTGAATTATGCCTCAGGTATTTATTTCTATTCATTTGAGGTGATGGATCAGAACAATAGCTTATTACACAAAGAAATGAAGAAACTTATTCTGCTTAAGTAATAAGATAACAGTTGAATCGGGGCAGCAAAAAGTTTGATTGAAAAAAAGATATAGATTTAATTTTTTGAAAATCAATCATCCTTTGGACTGCCCCTTTTTTATTGTTAATTTTGAGTGTGAAAATTTGATTCACTTAAGTATTTAGATGAATAGAGTAAACAGAAAAGATTTTTATCCGGTCAAGTGCAATTCAGTTTTATTATTAACATCAGGGGATGATAATTTTAAAACTTTATCATTTATCCTGAAATATCTAATTGCTCACTTAAAAATGATCGGCACATCTTCAACTTTCTCTGGTTTACCAATACAAAATTTAAACTATATTTTTAAAGACGGTTTTAAGTAAGGATTTTTATGCAGGAAGAAAAATTAAGATTAGAAGATTTATTAGAATCTTCAAACTCAGCTAATGATGACGATAGAATTAATCATGTTGCCATTATCGGAGCTGGAATTATGGGACAGGGTATTGCCCAAACTGTTGCCGGTATGGGGCTTGAAGTAACCATTGTTGAAGTTGATTCTGAAAAATTAGAAATTGCAAAAGCTCAGCTTACTGAATCAATAGACAGAGAAATTAAAAGATGGGCAATGACAAAATCTGATAAAAAAGCAATCTTCAGCAGAATTAAATGGGCAACTGATACTAACTCGGTAAAGGATTCTGAGATCATCATCGAAGCAGTACAGGAAGACTTTGACCTTAAAGTAAGTGTATTTAAAGAACTTGATAGGATTGCAAATCCGGAAACAATATTTGTATCAAACACATCTACGTTAAGCCTTACAAAAATATCGGAATCTATTTCTAAAGAAAGATCAACAAGGGTTATTGGGATGCATTTTTTAAATCCTGTTCCAAAGATTCCAATGGTTGAACTTGTTAAAAGTCTTCACACTTCAAATGAAACAGTTTTAAAAGTTAAAGAGTTTGCTTCACGAATTGGTAAAACACCAGTTGAGGTTTATGAATATCCTGGGTTCATTACGACACGTGCAATTGTTCCACTGATTAATGAAGCAATGCATATGTTACTAGAAGGAATTGCGACAGCTAAGGATATTGATACAGCTTTAAAACTCGGTTATAATTTTCAGTATGGTCCACTTGAGATGGCAGATTCTATGGGATTGGATGAGGTTTTAACCTGGATGGAAACTTTATGGAATACGTTAGGTGAACCACGTTACAGACCAAATCCTATGATAAGGAAACTTGTACGTGAAAGAAAGCTTGGCAAAAAAACTGGCGAGGGAATTTTTAAATACGATGAACACGGAAACAAAATAAATTAATTTCTTGTGGGGAAAGTAAAATAAAATTGGAAAAAATATTATGAAAGTATTAGTACTTAATAGCGGAAGTTCTTCAATTAAATATCAATTCTTTGATACAGAAAAAAAGATAGCATTAGCTAAAGGATTAGTTGATAGAATAGGCATGTCTGGTGCGGTTCTTTCTCATCAACGATACGATGGCAATAACATTAAAATTGCAGGTGAAATTCTGGATCATCAAATTGCTGTTGAATATGTTCTTGGAGTTATGCTAAGTAAAAACCATGGTGTTATTGATGATAAGAAAGATATTGATGCAGTTGGGCATCGTGTTGTTCATGGTGGTGAAACATTTTCAGGTTCAGTTTTTATTACAGACGAAGTAGTAAAAGTATTGCAGGATAATATTGAACTTGCACCATTGCATAATCCACCAAACATAAAAGGTATTCAAGCCTGCCAGAGAATTTTACCAGATACTCCACAATGCGGCACTTTTGATACAGCATTCCATTCTCATATGCCTCCTAAGTCTTATTTGTATGGTATACCTTATGAACTTTATAAAAAATATAAAATTCGTCGTTATGGATTCCATGGCACATCGCATTTATATGTTTCTCAGCGCGCAGCAGCATTACTGAATAAAGACGTTAAAGATCTAAAAATAATAACAGCACATCTAGGTAATGGGTGTTCTATGGCCGCTGTAAAAAATGGATTATCGATGGATACCACGATGGGCTTTACTCCGCTGGAAGGACTATTGATGGGAACCCGTAGTGGAGATCTTGATCCATCCTTAATTTTATTTATTATGGGGAAGGAAGGGTTGACAGTTGGAGAAGCAAATACTTTACTTAACAAACATAGTGGTTTGATTGGTATAAGCGGTGAGAGTAGCGATATGCGAGAAATCCTTACCGCAGTAAAGGATAATCAGCAAAGAGCTAAGTGGGCATTTGAAATATTTTGTTATAGGATAAAAAAATATGTTGGGGCCTATGCCGCTGCTATGGGTGGCCTTGATGCTCTTGTATTTACAGGCGGAATTGGTGAAAATTCCAAAGAGATTAGGGAAGAAGTTTGTAAAGAAATGGAGTTTTTAGGAATTCATCTGGATGATTTAAAAAATCAGAACAGTGATGAAATTATCTCTGCCGAAAATTCTAAAGTTTCTGTGATGAGAATACCAACCAATGAAGAATTGGTTATAGCTCTTGATACAGCAAAAATAGTCTCTGAAATGCAAAAATAATTTTGATTATTAATTCCAAAGGTTGATGTATGGATCTTGGAATCAAAGGCAAAGTTGCTTTAGTTACCGCTTCCAGTACTGGAATAGGAAAAGCAGTTGCGGAAGCTTTAGCAGAAGAAGGTTGTAACCTCGCAATTTGTTCCCGGACAAAAGAGGTTTTAATTGAAACAGCTCGTGATATAAAAAATAAATTTCATATAGAACCATTTTGGGGAGTGTGCGATTTAAATCAGCATAAGGATATTGAAAATTTTTACGATGCTGTTAAAAATCATTTTGGTAAAGTAGACATACTCATTAATAATTGTGGCGGACCCATACCCGGATTTTTTCGGGATCTTTCAGAAGATGACTGGGATAATGCATTTAAGCAAGTTTTACTAAGCGTAGTTAGATTTTCGAATCTTGTTGTTCCCAAAATGATTGAGCAGGAATGGGGAAGAATAGTTAACATAACTTCTATTGCGGTAAAGCAACCTGTACATAATTTAATGCTTTCAAATTCATTACGTGCTGGTGTAACAGGATTTGCTAAATCATTAAGCAACGAGTTTGGAAATAAAAATATTACTGTGAACAATGTAGCTCCCGGATATACTTTAACCCATAGACTTTACGAACTTGCTGTTAATCGCGCAAAAACATCTGGTAAATCGCATGAAGAAATTTTGGTTGAAATGGCCAAGGATGTTCCGATGAATCGATTAGGAGGTCCGGAAGAAATTGCTGCAATGGTAGTATTTCTTGCTTCACAAAAAGCAAGTTATATTACAGGTACAACTATTCAGGTTGATGGAGGATCAACAAGAGCTATCTTCTAGTTTAGATGTAAGAATTAAAAGTTAAGAATTAAGATTTCACATGTTTGTATCCGAAAAAATAATTAGTTATGGTAATCCGGTTTCTGAAAAATCATTTCAGTTTGCAATACGTATTCTAAAATTCTATAAACACAGCATCTCTAAAGAGAAGTCTCTAAAGCTCATATTCAAGCAAATTTTGAAATCAGGTACATCCATTGGAGCGAATGTTGCAGAATCTAAAAATGCCGTTTCAAAAGCTGATTTTATAAATAAACTTTCAATCGCTTTAAAGGAAGCTAGGGAAACTGAGTTTTGGTTAAAACTTTTGTATGAGAGTGATACAATTAAGAATAATGAATATGAAAGTCTGTCAGCAAATTGTGATGAGTTGATTCGTTTACTTACTTCAATTATTAAAACATTAAAATCAAAATTATAGATTCCATTTAATTCTTAATAATTAATTCTAAATTCATAATTCAATTAACTTCCTCATAAGTAGAGGACAATATGAAAAATCAAATAGAGTTATCCATAACACCGGATGAAATTAATCTTCCGGGAATCCTTTCTTTAAAATCATCTCAGGAACTTAAACTTGAGAATGAAAAAATCTCAGCCGTTATTCCATTAAGGAAATCAATTGATGCGCGAAGTAAACACATTGTATTTAGAATTTTGGTTGATGTTTATATTGATGAAAAGCCTGAAGAGAAAAAAACAATTAAGTACAATCCCGTTACTGATGTTAAGAAAGTAATAATTGTTGGGTTTGGGCCCGCCGGAATGTTTGCTGCTTTGAAGCTAATTGAACTTGGAATTAAACCAATAATTGTTGAACGCGGAAAAGATGTACAGGAAAGAAGACGTGATATTAGAGCCATCCAACAGGATCATATCGTTAATCCCGATTCTAATTATTGTTTCGGTGAAGGCGGGGCAGGTGCTTACAGTGATGGTAAACTTTATACTCGTTCTACTAAACGAGGTGACATTACAAAAATTCTTGATATATTAATTCAGCATGGAGCAGATGCTGAAATTGCTGTAGATACACATCCGCATATTGGTTCTAACAAGCTTCCTAAAATCGTGGCAGCGATAAGACAAACAATTCTTGATAACGGTGGTGAAATTCATTTTAATTCCAGAGTTGAAGACTTTTTATTAATAGATAGAAAAATTACAGGAGTTAGAATTAATACCAGGCAGGAAATTTTTGGTGATGCGGTAATTCTTGCAACGGGTCATTCAGCTCGTGATATTTATTATCTACTACACAAGAAAAAAATCAGAATTGATCCAAAACCATTTGCAATGGGTGTCCGAATTGAACATCCGCAAGCATTAATAAATGAAATTCGATATCATACCAAAGAAACTCATCCAAATCTTCCCGCAGCAGGTTACACTTTAGTTACAGAAGTTGAAGATAGAGGCGTTTATTCTTTTTGTATGTGCCCCGGCGGCATAATTGTTCCTGCAGCAACAGCGCCGGAAGAAATTGTTGTAAACGGAATGTCCTTATCAAAAAGAAATTCTCCCTTTGCAAACTCCGGATTTGTAGTTGAGGTAACGAAGCAGGAATGGACAAAGTTTGAAAAGTATCAGCCGTTTGCAGCATTACTACTGCAGGAAGAACTAGAGCAGAAGGCTTTTCTATTAGCAAACGAAACTCAGAGTGCACCGGCTCAGCGAGTAACAGATTTTGTAGCTGAAAAAGTTTCTTCATCTTTACCAAAGTGTTCTTACATCCCTGGTTTAACTTCTGCTCCTTTACATAAAGAGCTTCCTTCCTTTATTGCTTTAAGATTGAGGAAAGCTTTGTTCAATTTTGATAGGAAGATGCATGGTTATTATACAGAAGATGCTGTTTTAGTTGGTGTTGAAACGAGAACAAGTTCACCTATAAGAATTCCGCGGGATAGAGAGACTTTGATGCATCCAGAAATAGTGGGATTTTTCCCTTGTGGCGAAGGTGCTGGTTATGCGGGAGGAATAATTTCTGCTGCAATTGATGGTGAAAATTGTGCTGTTGCTGCAGAAAGATTTCTTAGATAGTCAAGTAATTCAAATATATTTTATTTTAAAGTAAGTTCTAATCTTCAACCCTATTTGCTTTTACTCTGATTTCAAACTTCTTGGTTAATTTATTTTCACTCATCTGCAAATCCACTTTTGTGCCTTTTTTATGTAAATGAAAATCGAAAGTTGTAACAGTATCAATTGAAAATCCGTTCCCAAGAGAATTTGAAATGAACATATCAATTTCTTTTCTGATAGCGGGTTCTGTATCAAAAATTTTTGTAGCCTCAGTTTGATATACTCCGTTTAAATCTGCAACAAATATCATGGTATTATTGCTGGTTTTGTAATAAATACATTGCATATCAGGATTACTATTATCTTTATGAACAGGTGCACCGTATTTTTTTATCACTTCGCTTTGTTTTTTGCCAATCATATCATGCACTTGAATATTCTGTGCGGCTGTTGAAACTGAAAAAAAGAATATGTGCAATAAACATATGCTGAGTGAAATAGTCTTTTTCATAACAATCTCCAATAAAGTAATAAAATGATTTAATGATCAAATGACTTTGGAATTGATTATAGATTTGAGAACCCTTGGACCAGAGTAGAGTGGAAATAAGCCGATAGAAATTATTTTTTAACATTTCAAGATCAGCTAAAAATTTGTTGATTAATTTTAATCCTTTTAACTCAAAATGTCAATCAATTTATTATTTGCAAAAAAATGGCTCATTGCTGAGCCATTAAAAAATTATTAAAAAGAGTTTTAGAATTTAATTCTACTGAAGTAGTATCATTTTTCTTGTGGAATTAAAAGTGCCGGAAGACAGTTTATAAAAATAGATTCCGCTGGTTAATTGTGTAGCATCCAGCTCAACACTATAAATTCCCGGTGATTTTTGTTCATCCACTAAGGTTTTAATTTCATTTCCAAGCACATCATATACTTTTATAGAAATTAAACCCTCTACTGGAACTTGATAATTTATTACTGTTCTTGGATTAAAAGGATTAGGATAATTCTGTTCAAGTACAAATTCTTTTGGTGTTCCTAAATCAACTGCAACAACATTTAAGTATTCAAATGATCCATCAAAATCAACCTGTTTAAGACGATAGTAATAGAAGCCCGAACTGACGGATTCATCTAAATAGCTGTAAACATTTCTGGTTGTGGATGTTCCATTTCCGCCAATAAAAAATATATTCTCATAAGTTGCACCGTCTGTACTTCTTTGAATAGTAAATCCTGAATTATTTGTTTCAGTAGCTGTATACCAATCCAGTCTTACTTTCCCTTCCACTATTGTAGCATTGAATGAAATTAATTCTACAGGAACTATTGTTGGAGTGAATCGATAAATCTTTCCATTAAATGACACGAGATAGAGTTCATTATTTTCATCAACACCAAAAGAAGTTATGGAGCCTGGTGCCGTTGTTATTTGTGTACTTGTAGCAGGATTTATACCATCATAATCAATTGCCCAAACTCGCGCACTTACATAATCTCCACAAATATATTTTCCATAAAGTTCCGGAACATTCTCACCGCGATAAACATATCCGCCAGAAATTGAAAAACCGAGCGAGTGTGAATATTCCCAAATAGGATTTTCATAAACTCCATTACATCCGCTTAAGTTGTATGGATGATTTCCTTCATAACATCTCCAGCCATAATTTTTTCCATTCTGAATAATATCAACTTCTTCCCAATCACCTTGCCCTACATCTCCGGCCCACAACCATCCGGTAACTGGATCAAAACTAAATCTCCATGTGTTTCGCAATCCCCAGGCATAAATTTCTTTTCTGATATTTACGTTTGTACTATCAACAAAAGGATTATCCGCTGGTATTCCATAATTAAGAGGCACTTGAGGATTATCAACATCAATTCGAATTATTTTGCCAAGGAGATTTGTAATGTTTTGTGCATTGTTTTGCGGATCACCACCAGAACCACCATCACCAGCAGCAATATATAAGTTGCCATCCGGACCAAATGCCACGCATCCGCCATTATGATTTGAATATGGCTGATCATATGTAAGCAGAATTAGTTCTGAGTTTTTATCTGCGGAATCAGGATTAGTTGAAGAAACACTAAATCTTGAAATAATTGTTCTAAGCGGACTTGGAGCAGTGTAATTAACATAAAAGTATCCATTAGTTTCATAATTAGGATGAAAGGCTAATCCTAACAATCCGGTTTCACCACCTGAAGTAACACGATCAGTAATGTTCAGAAAAGTTTTTGTTGTATTTACTGTTGATTGATTCGGAAAAACTTTAATTACTCCACTTCTCTCAACTGCAAATAATCTATCTGATCCATCGCCAGCATTTTGAAGATCGAGAGCACTTGAAAAAGTTAAGTTAGGGAATGCAACTTCAAAATTATATTGAGCATAGTTTGTATACTGTATTAGTATCAGTAACAGAATTACATAATTCGTTTTTTTTATCATGGTTTTGCCTTCTTTTTAGTTTTTGTTTTTTTACTTGTTACTTTTTTCTTTCCTTTATTTACTGCCTTTTCTTTTTTCTCTTTGTTTTTTCTCACTATCTTTTTTTGATTTTACTTTGGTCACTTTTTTCTTTTTTCGCACAACTTTTTTGGCAATGCTTTTTTAGTCGGTTTAGCTTTCTTAAAGATTTTAACTTCAGGTATTGAAACCAGATTTTCAACTTTGTAATCGCTTTTCAAAACTCGCTGGATTACTAAAGAATAATTTTCAAAAGTAGTCTTGAATGAATCCCAAAAGCTTTTTTAGATAATTTGTCCTTAACAGTATTTTGTGAGATTAGGTTAAAACACGAAATTATAAACTGCCATTTTACAAGTTCTTCGATTCTTTCTTTGTTAAAGTATCTAATATTTTCATATTCATTAATCTGAACAAAAGAACTAATTACATCATTCTCAAACAGTTTTATAAAGTATCTATCCGCATCATCAGTAAAAGAAAAATTCGAATCAAATAAAATCTTACTTAGTTCATAACTTTGGCCCGGATCATCATATCTTAAGAATCCATGTATTTCAAACAAAGGTTTCCACAATAAAAGTTCATCAAACAAGATATTCTTAGAATTTGTTGCTTCCACAGAATTCAATATCCTGAAAAGAATTTTATTTAACAATAGAAATGACAATATCTTCTTTCGTTCATTATCATCTTCAGGAGATATAATTGGCTTAATTTCTAAACTCCATTTTGCTGGCCGTTTTGCTGAAGAGATTTCTAAAAACAATTTGTTAAAATCATTTATCGTCGAAATATCAGATTGAATTTGAATAATCAAGTCCTGCAGAGAGGTATTAAGTGATTTTATTTTACTGAGATTAGTAATTATTCTAGTTATTTCTTCATCAATAACAGGAATCTCAATTTCATCTTTACTTTTAATATCTAACGCTAAAAGCAATCTGCTAAACTTTATTGAAGTGAAAAGATGAGCTAGTGAATTGTGGAATGGTGCAAGGTTCATTTCGCTTAAGGCACGCTCAATAGAGTTAACGCCTCTTCCATTAAGTTGATCACAAAGTACTTTATATCTTCCATCAGCATCATAAACTTCTCTAAAATCCAATAAAACTTTTCTCTGATAACCCATAAGATGAAATGAAAATCCTGCAGAACTTAATTGAGAACCTGAGACTATAAACTCAAGTTGTTGAATGTAATCCTTAAAGATATAGTAAAAACCGTAACCTGAATTTATTCCAAGTGATTTATCAATCGTAGTAGTACTTGTTCTGCCTTCTTCACCGTAAGCACGTTCACAACTGGAATTAATTGTACCGATTGCTTCACTGTAAGAGTTATTGTAAATAACGAGTGATACTTCATTCCCGCTTCTATTTGTAAATGCGAAAACATTTTCATTACAGATACCATGCGGATCTATAAAATCATATAATTCAAAATTATCAACCTGACTGAATAGGTATCTTTTTTTTGTTAATGGAAAGAGTTCTTTTTCATGCCTTATAACTAAATTCTCATCAGTAAATTCATTGTAGTAAGCTCGTTTGTATTCCATTCCATATTTTTCAGAAAGACCTTCAACCTGTCCGTGTGCAAACATTGGCAAGCCAGGTAATGTTATAAGCATTGTTGCAACGCCAAAATATTTATCGCCTTTACCAAATTGATTTATCGCAGTTTCTTCATCAGGATTGCTCATAAAGTTTACATAGCGTTTTAAGATTTCCGGATTGAATGCAAGCGTGTTCTTAATAAGCAGCTTGTACTTTTCATTTTCTTCTTTCATAAACATATGCATAAACGCACTGTTATAAACGCGATGCATTCCAAGTGTGCGAACAAAATATCCTTCCATCAACCAGAAAGCCTCAGCAAGTAAAAGAGTGTTTGGCATTTCTGCATTTATTCTATCAACAACTTCTCGCCAGAATTCCTCCGGCATAATTGCATCGAACTGTGAACGAGTCATTGCATAATCAGAGCGCGATGGAATTGCTCCACCGGAACCGGGAATAGGAAACCATAATCTTTGATAATGTTTTTTTGCAAGCGTCATCGCAGCATCAAATCTTATAATCGGAGTTTTACGTGCAACGTGCATAATTGTTTGAATAAGAGATTCACGTACTTCTGCTTTCATTAAATCCAACTGAGCAGTATCATTCCACGGCATATTTGTTCCATCGTTACCGTGATAAATGTATGTGCGATCACCGGTAAATTT
Organism: Ignavibacteriales bacterium; assembly: GCA_016707115.1. Taxonomy (GTDB): domain Bacteria; phylum Bacteroidota; class Ignavibacteria; order Ignavibacteriales; family Ignavibacteriaceae; genus IGN3. Next base: position 56,965 of record JADJIH010000001.1, read on the forward strand.
ATCAAGTCTTTCAAACACAACTGCCGCATCTGTTTTTGAGTAATACTGATCTTCAACTCTTACTTCAACGCGATCATCATCGGAAAGATTTATTCCTGTGAACTTATAATTTGGATAAGGCGGAACTTTATTCTGAATAAAGTACTCTGGTTTTTCTGTAACCCACTTGGAATAAATGCCGGTATGATTTGGAACCATATCGCTCGATAGTCTTATTCCGCGCTTCCATGCACGTACTTTTAAATTCTCAAAAGCAGATTCGCCGCCAAGTTCATTTGCAATTACATAATCATACAAAGAGTATGCAGAAGATGCAGCTTCAGGATTTCCCATCATCTGTTTTATTTTTCTGGATGCTGAACTTCTTTCCCAGATTCCAATTAACCATAAAGCGGTAAAATTCCAGCGGGCAAGTGTATCAAGTTCTGCATCTGGAATTTCGTCCAGTCTTTTAATTTCTCTTTCGTATTTTTTTGTAAGCTGATGCATCCATACAAAAGCATTTTTTGCAATCATCACAACCCGCGGCATCCAATCAATATCAACAGTAAATCTATTTACTTCAAGCTGATAATATTCAAACTCTTCAGGCGAAAGTTTTTTGCCTTCTTTAAGTTTTGATTTTAATGATTCAAAATATTTATGATCAAATTCGTAAGAGGGAACGGGAGGCGTTCCTTTTTCTCCACCGCCGTGCTGAACAAACAATTTGTAATCTTCGTGAATAAGATCTTTACCGGAAAGAATTTTATTTAAGATTGTTTCATCAATAAATACATTCCAGTTTGATCGAATAAAATCAAGCTGTTCTTCTATGTTATATGGACTTTGGATTATTGGTTTGCGCAGGAATGAAAGCAAATTAAATCCGCCGATCTTTGGTTCACTCTCAAAAAATAATTCTGTATGCTCAATTATTTCTTTATACCTGGTTTCTTTAGTAAGCTTTTCGTCTGTGTAAAGTTCTTTTAACTGATGAGTTGCTGGATTAATATTTTCCAAATTTAATATAATAAGTTCTTCAAGAAGTATCTCGCGGTTGTCTTTGTTCTCTGTTTTTCCGTTTAAGTATTCAATCGCTTTTACTTTGTTTTGATAAACCGGAAGCGGCGGAAACTCTTCTACAAATTTCAATAATGTTTTATCAAGTTCTTCTTCAGTTAGATTATTTTTTAAGAAATCAATTCCATTTTTAAAAACACCTTTGTTATTATCTTCTTCATACTTTCGGATAAGCAGATGAAATATTTCGTGAAGCAAACCAAGAGCATTTATTTGTCCGGCAGTTACCTGAAGTTCAAATTTACCTTCATCTCTTCTAACAGCGTTTATCTTTTCTGATAATAATCTTGCAGTACGGAAATCTGAAATAACAAGATTGCCATTAAGTGAAAAAAGATTTTCTTCAATCTTGTATTTGATTCTTGAGTCTTTTGTAACGTGAAAATAATAAGTAATCATAATGTTTTGCTAGAGGTTAAATTGGAACACAATATCAATGATTTCATGTGAAATATAATAAAATATCGTATGAAAAGGATTGGAGCTTTTTTAATGCTGTATGTATTTTACTAGAAATAAAATTATTTGATTAAATAGGAATTGAGTGAGTATTCAAAAGTTTTAATATATTCATTATCACTACTGAGCTGATAAAGTTCATATTTTACTTTGCCAATTCCACTAGAAACATAAGTGTTAGAGTAACCTAAAATTCTAAATTCAGTATTACTAATATATTCTTTATCAAAAACTTGATATACGATACTTGAAAATTGACCGGCTTCACAAATAACAGTATCATTTAATGAAACTACAAATGTTGTATCTTGATTGTATCTGCCATTTGTAAAAAAATCATCTTTAGAGGTTGGATACTTATACAATAAATAATCGTTGTGTATATACTGCCCAGAAACGGATGTCACTAAAAAATGAATACCATCTATTTTCTGGTGCAAATAATATTCTTCATTATGATAAAAAAACAATGGGGATCTTATTTCAAAAATTAATTTATTATCATTAATCACATATTTGGGAATCGAATCAGTAAATTGCCATTGGTTAATTAAAACACCCAATGTATCATAACTCCAAGAATCATAAGCCCATTTATTCCCAACACTTAAGGGGTAAAATGAAGTACCAGTGGGTGGTTCTGTTGAATTATCAGTACAGCTTAAAAGACCAAGAGATAAAATTGAAATTATAGTAACAACCAAGCTTTGAAGGGAGAGACGTTTAATTTGATTCATTTTGGTAAACCTATAGCCTTATAAACTGATTTTCAGTCGCCGAAAAAATAGTCAGTCTATGGATGGTAAGCAATACTTGAACCGATCCAGGTTTTGTTCTTGTTAAAATCAACGCCCATCATCTTTCCTTTGCTTGTGCGGATAAGATTGTTTACAAGTACAGGACCTTCGTATTTATTTGTCCACAAGAACATCATACGGATTTCAACTTTAGAAAAACCATCGGGTGTGTCAATCAAAGGTGCATAATCAACTTTTTGCTGTAAGATATAATTGCTTCTGTTTTCTATGGCATCTAATTTTTCTTTTGTTACTTCAACATCAACTCCAAGTCCGGCAAAAGAGAAAAGAGGTTTTAGAACAAAGTCGTTTAAGTTTTCAGGATACTTATCAATCTCATTTAGGAAATAACATTCGGGAACATAATTTCCTTTTAACATCGGTAAAGAATATTTGCTAATCTTAAAAAACCAATTCGGGTGGCCCGCCCATTCAGCATCAATCTCATCTTTAAAATCAAAATCGAATTTTGCGTTCTTCCTTTCAAGTTCATCAAATATTACACGGTTGTAAATTCGCTTTACTTGAATGTCTTTACCATCCTTAACATAAAAAAGTTTTTTGCCGCGCTTTTTAATTTTTGATAAGCATACAGTAGTAACTCCTGTTAACTCTTCTGTTGCAGCAAAATCTATTCTGGTTTTTTGCTTCTCGGGTTCGATTTCTAAAAGTATTACGTTTTCAGGATCATGATTACCAAGAATAGTTTTAGTAAGTAATGTCCTATATGTTGATTTGTTAAGTCCGCTAAAGTAGCTATGAAATCCAACAGGAATATCAAAATGTTTTCTAATGACATCATTAAGATAAGCCTGGTAACCGTATAGTGAAGGAAAAGCCTGAAGCTCAATTAATTTTGGCCAAAACTTTTCTCCATTTTTTGTAATTGCAAAATCAATTTGAAAAAAAAGTGGATGCTCAAAATCGTTTGGAACTTTTAAATGTTCTGGAATTGCCGCTTCAGATTTTTTTATAAACTCCTCTTGCTGAAGTTGAACGATGACATCATCACATGCTTTTATAAGTTCACTTGTTAAATCTCTGCTTAAAAAAAGTGGAGTTTCACAAACTCGAAAATCAGTTGGATGTTTTAAAACTGAATTCAAATCATCTAAATATTCCTGATAAATTTTTTCTGAAAAATCACTGTTAAACTTTTTTCTGATTTCAGGAATCATATTTAAACCGTAATTGAGATTAAATCATTAATAGCATTATTTATAAAGGCTGGAATAACTGTTTTTCTGGTAAGTTTTATTTTGTCAGGATGTTCAAGCAAGCCAATCATTTCCCAGTATCTGTCTTCGTTGTAACGATCGATAATAAACTTTTTTCTTTCATCCTGCTTAAAGTGATAAAGCATACTTTCAGGATCAGCCTCAGGATGAAATTGTGTTCCGGCAATTTCGTTTGAAATTCTTATTGATGTAATTGCTGGATTATTTTTGTTTTCTTCTTCTGGAATTTCCCACGAAAGTATTTTTGCACCAAATTCATCAATCTTTTTTTGATTTGGATTTACAACCTGCCAGTGTCTAATATCCGCTGCGTAAAATGGATCAGTCAAATCTTTTAAGATAGGATCGCTCTTACCGTCTTCTGTTTTGGCAAATGGCATAACACCGAATGAATTTATAAATCGTTTATTCACTTCGCCAAACTGAAAGTATCTTGCCATCATCTGGAATGAGTGACAAATGAAAAAGATATATTTTTTCTGTTCAGATGTTTGATTGTGGTTCCAGATTTTATCAAGCAATGTAAAATAATCTTTATCCCATTGTTTGTCTTCATCTTCAAAAGGACTTCCAGGTCCGCCAGATGAAATAAAAATATCGTAATTTAAATCAGGAATATCGCCTTTATACCGCGTTTCAAAAACATCATACTTTAAATCAACATTAAAATTTTTCTTACCTGCATCTGCAACAATCTCTTTAATGCAGCGCATACCTTCGTTTCGCTCATTGTTGTAAAGATCTATCGTAGCAACTTTAATTTGTGGTTTGTTCATATTTTATTTCTTGAACCCCACCCATCCTCCCCTTTCAGAAAGGGGAGGAGCGAGGAGGGGTTATAATTTTAATCCGTAATGTGTTTCTTCAATAATATAATCAACTACATTTTTTGTATCGTGTGATTGTTCCCAAACAGCAAGCTGTCTATCAGCTCCGGTTCCCATCTCAAGCATCTTGTAGATGTAATTTATCTCTTCTCTGGAGCCGAGTTCATCCACAACATCATCAATAAAATCTAATAATTCGCCTGCAAGTATTTTAAATTCTACTTCTTCATTTTTTCCGAAGTCAATTAATTTGCCGCTGATACCATATCGTGCAGCACGCCATTTATTTTCAGCAATTAAAGCTCTGCGGTATAATCTGAATCCAAGATTCTGCTTGATTAGTTTATGAAGTTTAGCAACGAGTGCTTGCATTATTGCTGTAAGTGCAATTGTTTCATCAACACGCATTGGAATATCACAAACTCTAAATTCTAATGTTTTAAACACAGGATGAACACGAATATCCCACCAGATTTTTTTTGCGTTATCAATACAACCGGTTTTAATAAGCAAGTTTATATACTTGTCGTATTCAGATACTCCATTAAAGAAATCAGGAATTCCTGTTCTTGGAAAACGATCGAAAACTTTGCTTCTGTATGATTTAAAACCAGTATTTCTACCAATCCAGAATGGAGAGTTTGTAGATAGTGCAAAAATGTGAGGCAGAAAATATCTAGCAGCATTCATTATGTGTATTGCTACTTCACGATCTTCAACTCCAACGTGAACGTGCAGACCAAATATTAAATTAGCACGAGCAACTTGCTGCATATCATCAACAATAACTTTGTAACGAGGATGCTCTGTGATTTTTTGATCCTTCCAGTGAGAGAATGGATGTGTTCCTGAAGCCGCAATTCTAAGTCCATTCTTGATTGCAAGTTTTGCAAGATCAGTTCTAAGTTTTGTTACCTGCTGTCTAGCGTCTTTCACATCCAAGCAAATATCAGTACCCATTTCTACAACAGATTGATGCATTTCCGCTTTTACATTTTCAGCAAGTATCATCTTTCCATCTTCAAGAATTTGCTGGATGTGAGATTTTAATTCCCGTGTTACGGGATCAACAATTTGAAATTCTTCCTCAACACCAAGCGTAAACAAACCAGCTTCTGCCATAACGACTTTTCTTTCTTATTTCAAAGGTTTATTATTTGCAAACGATGTAACAAAAGATCCCCATGTAAGATTATTCTGATCCGGTTTATGTGCTTTCGCTCTTCTGATTGCCATATTAGCTGCGGCTTCAACGATCCATTCAAAGTTTTCCTGACCAACAGAATTTACATCAGCATCCGGAGCTGGATTACAGAAATCAATTGCGTAAGGCACACCATCACGAATTGCAAACTCAACTGTATTAAAATCATATCCTAATGCTTTGTTGAGTGCAAGTACTCCATTGTGAACATCATCCAACAATTTTTTCTCAAGTGGTTTTGGATTCCTTACGTAACGAAATTCGTGTGGTTGTCTTGGATCATACTGCATAATGTGAACATCCTGTCTATCCAAACAATAGCAACGGAAATATTCTGTAAAAACAATTTCTTCCTGTAACATCATTACAAGCTGTCCGGTTTCGTTATAAGCTTTAAAGAACTCATCCATATTATTTAGCTTGTATACATTTTTCCATCCGCCGCCGGCAAATGGTTTAAAGTAAGCAGGGAAGCCTATGTATTCAAAAATCCCTTCCCAATCCAGCGGATATGCCAGATTGCGGAATGATCTTTCATTTGTATCAGTAGGATGTTGATTTGATGGAAGTATTACTGTTTTGGGAACCGCTACTCCAATTTTTGTTGCAAGAGCATTATTAAAAAATTTATCATCAGCGCTCCACCAAAAAGGATTGTTTATTACTGCTGTTCCGCTAATTGCAGCATTCTTTAACATTGCACGATAGAATGGAACATCCTGAGAAATTCGATCAATCAAAACATCATAACCAAGTGGTTCGCCTTGAATAATTTTGTTTATATGAGCGAGTTCAGCAGTAATTCCATTTTCTTTTTTGCTGTTTACTCTATCAACAAAAGCTTGTGGAAAAGTATTTTCCTGACCAAAAAGAATCCCGATTTTTTTCATTTTTTAACTCTCTGATTTATTGTAAAAATCTGAACCCCTCCTCGCTCCTCCCCTTACTGAAAGGGGAGGAAGGGTGGGGTTAAACTTCAATCTTATTTAAATACTCAACAAACATTTCTTTCCACCAATTCCAATCGTGGCCAGTATTTTTTCTAACATCCAACCAATGTGGAATTTGTTTCTTCTTTAGTATATCCGAAAGAATTTTATTTTCATCAAGACACATATCAGAATCACCAGTGCCAAGTATGATTCCCATTTTTTTTATTTTGTCCAGAATTTTATTATCACTCAAGTTTGCAAGATAATCCGGCGGATTGTTAAAGTAACAATTATCATCATAATATCCGTCTAGAAATCTTTTTATGTTTGATGCGCCGCCCATCGAAAATAAATATCCAACTTTATCCGGATTGCGGAATGCAATGTTTGCTGAATGATATCCGCCAAAACTGCAGCCAGCTAATCCAACTTTATCAAATCCGGTATCTTGAAATGCAAATTCAATCACATCATTAAGAATAACTTCCTCATAGACAAGCTGAGTTTTAACTCTATCCGCAGGATGAATACTTTTATTATACCAGCTTTGGTTATCAACGCTATCCGGACAATAAATCTTTACCTTGCCGGTATCAATTAAGTAAGCTGCTGCATTTATCAATCCAAAATCCTTGGCTTGATAATATCTTGCCTTAGAAGTAGGAAATACAATTACAGGAAAACCTGTTTGTCCAAAAGTCAACATTTCAAACTCCCTATTAATAAACTGGGAGTGCCATTTATGATATTCTTCTTTCAAAAATTCCACACGAATATAAAAGGAAAGAGATTGATGATTTATAATTAGTGTTTCCATCAATCTTACTACTCAAAAGCAAATATATAAAAAAATGGTTTTAGATCAATCATCCTGCGCATTAAGGCAAATTATCCTTCTGTTACACTTAGTTTTGATTTAAGAAAGGATTCATATTTGAATACTAAAATCACTATTTTTATACTTCAATTATGAAATCACAAACTCAGCAAACGCCGCTAATGGCACAGTATTATAAGGTAAAACAGGCTCATCCTGATACAATCCTATTGTTCAGGGTTGGGGATTTTTTTGAAACTTTTGAGGAAGATGCAAAGTTAGCTTCAAAGGTTTTGGGAATTACGCTGACAAAACGTTCAAATGGATATGCCGGTGATACACCTCTTGCAGGATTTCCACATCACGCCATTGATACTTATTTACCAAAACTTGTTCGTGCGGGTTACCGGGTTGCTGTTTGTGAGCAAATGGAAAATCCAAAGTTTGCAAAGGGAATTGTTAAACGTGAAGTTGTGGAAGTTGTAACTCCCGGTGTTACCCTTTCTGATAAACTGCTCGATCATAAAAAAAATAATTATTTGCTTGCGATTTCAATTTTAGATCAGATTTGCGGATTATCTTTTTGTGATATTTCAACAGGCGAGTTTTATGTTTTTGAAATTCCACTTGCTCAACTTGGCGAACAAATTGAATCAATAAATCCATCAGAGTTTTTAATTCCAAAACGTGATAAAGAATTTTTAGGTAAATTAATTGAAAGAATTAATCCTTCACTAAGAATTACAAAACTTGAGGATTGGATTTTTAGTTTTGATTTTGCAAATGAACTTCTTAAAAATCATTTTAAAACTGTTACACTTAAAGGATTTGGAATTGAAAATCTTTCCGCAGGAATTATTGCTGCCGGTGCAGTCCTAAATTATCTTAACGAAACCCAAAGAGTAAATCTTTCACATCTGAACAGGATTTCTCTCTACAATCCATCTGATTATATGATTCTTGATCACTCTACAAAGAGGAATCTTGAAATTACATTTTCGATGAATGATGGCGGAAGAGAGGGTTCATTAATTTCTATACTGGATAAAACTCAAACTGCAATGGGCGGAAGATTATTAAAGAAATGGATTTCTGCTCCTTTGCGTGATCTTGATCCGATTAAGAAAAGACACGATAGTGTTGAAGAGTTATTAAAGAATAAAAAAGTAAGAAAAGATTTAACAGAAAACTTAAATGAGATCGGTGATCTTGAAAGATTGATTTCAAGAATTTGTACTTCGCGTGCAACGCCAAGAGAAGTTGTTGCTGTTAAATCATCGTTAAAGAAAATTCCTGCTACAAAAGAATTATTGGATCAGTTAAAAATCTCAACACTAAAAAATATTTCTGAACTGCTTGATCCTTTAGAAAATATTGTTGAAAAAATTGCAACTGCTATAATTGATTCTCCACCTGCTGCAATTAACGAAGGCGGAATAATAAGGAATGGATTTAGTCCTGAACTTGATGAACTGCGTGATATTTCTTTGCATGGAAAAGAATGGATTGCAACGTTACAACAAACTGAAAGAGAAAGAACAGGAATTCCATCTCTTAAGGTAAATTTTAATAATGTGTTTGGATATTACATTGATATAAGTCATACTCATAAAAATAAAATTCCGGATAATTACATACGCAAGCAAACCCTTGTAAACAGCGAGCGATATATAACTCCAGAGCTAAAAGAGTATGAAGATAAAATTCTAAATGCACAGGAAAAGATAAACGAACTTGAATCACAATTGTTTAATGAGATTCGTGCAATCGTAGCAAATGAAGCTGAGTCTATACAAAAAAATGCAAGACTGATTGCAATGCTGGATTGTCTTAATAGTTTTGCTCAATGTGCAGAAGAATATAATTATGTAAAACCAAATGTTGATGAATCAAATAAAATAAATATTGTTCAGGGTCGTCATCCAGTTGTAGAAAGAATTCTTGATCCGGGAAATAAATACACACCTAATGATTCACTACTTGATAATGATGATCAGCAAATTATTTTGTTAACTGGACCAAATATGGCTGGTAAATCTGTTTACTTAAGACAAGTTGGTTTGATTGTTTTGCTGGCACAAATTGGTTCATTCGTTCCGGCAAAAGAAGCACAAATTGGAATTGTTGATAGAATTTTTACTCGTGTTGGGGCTAGTGATAATATCACCGCAGGAGAAAGTACATTTCTTGTTGAGATGCAGGAAGCAGCAAATATTCTGAACAATGCAACGAAAAACAGCTTAATTTTGTTGGATGAAATAGGAAGAGGTACAAGCACTTTTGATGGAATTTCTATAGCATGGGCAATAACAGAATACCTCCATGAAAATCCAGATGTTTCAGCGAAGACTTTGTTTGCAACTCATTACCATGAACTAAATGAAATGGCTGAGTTGTTTCCCAAAATAAAAAATTACAAAGTTGAAGTTCGTGAGTATGATGATAAAGTTGTATTTCTGCACAAAGTAAATCCTGGCAGAGCGGATCACAGTTACGGAATTCAAGTAGCACAAATGGCTGGTTTACCTTTGTTTGTTACAAATCGTGCTAAAGAAGTTTTAGATAATCTGGAAAGTAAAGAGTTAACTCCTTACGAGATAAAGAAAGAGCGATTAAAAAAATTAAAATCCGAAAATGATAATCAAATAAGTTTATTTGAGTTTAAAGATGACTCATTGCGAACCGAGATTAATAAAATGGAGCTAGATAAGATTACTCCATTAGAAGCTTTAAATAAATTAAACGAACTAAAAAAGAAAATGAGTGAAAATGGCTAAAAAGTATTTATTATTTCTGTTGATTGGATTGATACATTTTTCCTGTGGAAACAACGAAAGTGTATTAAAGCTGGATGAACAATTTGTTAGTAAACTTCAGCAGGAAAGAGAAAACAAAGACTGGGAGATGCAATTTGATAATTACTCTCCTTTTAAAGTTGACTCGACTGCAAAGTTTCAACCATTAAAATACTATGATGCTACAGCAGAATTTGTTTTTAAATCTAAATTATACAAGAATAGTACTCAGGATACCATTTCAATCTTTGGAACACGCGGTGAAGAGAGAAAAGCAATTATTGAAGGATATGTTGTGCTTAACTATAAGGGTAAAGATCACAAGTTGAATATATATAAAAGTTTTGGTCCCCAAGGACAAAGCTACTATAGCATTTGGTTTACGGATCAAACAACAGGAAAAGAAACTTATCCGGTTGGCAGATATTTAGATTTTGAATTGAATAGTGATCCGGATTTTGTATATGAAATAGATTTTAATAGAGCTTACAATCCATATTGTGCTTACAGTGATCTCTTCACTTGTCCTATTCCAACAAAAGATGATTATCTTGATTTTGAAATTAAAGCCGGTGAGAAAAATTTTCATACAGAATTAAACACGGAGACTAAGTGATAGTTGTTCTTGAAAAAAACGTAAACGACAAACAGCTCGAAAATATAATTAAGCATCTCGAAGATTTTGGATTTGCAATTCATAAATCTGCTGGTGAAGAGCGAATGATACTTGGTGCAATAGGCGTTCAGCCAAACTTTGACACTAGAAAAATTAAAATACTTGATGGTGTTGAAGAGGTTTATAGAATCACCGAACCATTTAAACTTGCAAGTCGTAGTTTTAAAAAAAGATGATACGATTATAAAGATCAAGAATGTTGTTATTGGTGGAAATGAAGTAAGTGTAATTGCAGGTCCATGTTCTGTTGAAAGTGAAGAACAGATAATGATAATTGCAGAGTTAGTTAATAAAAGTGGAGTTAAAATTTTACGAGGAGGTGCTTTTAAACCTCGTAGTTCACCTTACTCTTTTCAGGGATTGGGAGAAGAAGGCCTAAGACTATTACGTAAAGCCGCTGATGAGTTTGGATTATTAGTAATAACGGAAGTACTTGAAAATTCTATGATTGATTTGGTATATAAGTACACAGATATTTTTCAGGTTGGCGCCAGAAATATGCAAAACTATTCGCTGCTCAAAGAATTAGGTTCGGCTAAAAAACCTGTAATGTTAAAACGCGGACTCTCTGCGACAGTTGAAGATTGGTTAATGTCCGCTGAGTATATTTTATCAAATGGCAATTCGGAAGTTTTTCTCTGTGAAAGGGGAATCAGAACTTTTGAAACGTATACACGAAACACTTTTGATATATCTGCAATTCCTGTCGTTCACAAACGCAGTCATTTGCCTGTGTTTGCTGATCCTTCTGTCGCAACAGGATTGAGAGATAAAGTTATACCAATGGCACGCGCAGCTGTTGCCGCTGGCGCTGATGGATTGATGGTTGAAGTTCATCACGATCCTGAAAAAGCTTTATCTGATGGCCCACAAGCATTACTTCCGCATCAATTTGAGGAGATGATGCAGCAAATTAGATTGATTGCAAGTGTTATTGGAAGAACAATGTAATTAAAAGTAAAACTTTTTTTTTGTCGTTTTGTTTTTAATAAAAAGACTTATCTTTGCCTCAAAATTTTACCAGGAATAAATGAGTTTCAGAACATTTTATAAAAATATTTTCAGCCTTTTAGTTATAGTAAGTATAACCTTTCAGTATTCTTTTAGCCAAGAAAATCCTTACAGAAAAATTAGTAAAACATTTTATCCTGATGGAACAATAAAAACGGAAGGCGATTATTTGTATGATCAGCTTGACGGACACTATAAAGAATTTTATCCAAATGGAAAACTTTGGAAAGACTGGAACTATATCAACGGAAGAGAAGAGGGAATTTCAACCTGGTATTTTCCGGATGGAAAAGTAAGTATAGAATGGAATTACATCTTTGGAAAAAAAGAAGGTGTATCTAAGTGGTATTATGAAACGGGTGAACTTTGGTCAGAGCAGCAATACAGCAATGGCGTTCTGCAAGGTGCAACATTGACTTATTACAAAACTGGAGAAAAGCAGGGCGAATGGAATTATATTGATGGAGTACTGCAAGGGATATCTAAAACATTTTACACGAATGGAAATGTTGAAGTTGAGAGAAAATTTGTAGACGGCAGACAACACGGAACCTCAAGAGTATTTCATGATGATAAATCATTGGCGCTTGAAGCCTTTTTTATTGATAATAAATTGCAGGGTGATGTTTTAATTTATGATAAGATGAAAACACTTCGTGTGCGTGATACTTATATAAATGATGAACTTATAAATCGAGTTAAACTTGATTATACTGGAAAGGTTGAATCCAAGGAAGAGCTTGTTAAAAGTTATTATCCTTCCGGCAGATTGTTGGACGAAACTTATATAATTGATGGATTAAAAGATGGTCCGATGAAAACTTTTTATGAAAGCGGATTTCTTAAAGAAGAATGGAATTTCAAAAAAATAATATTGCAGGCCGATCATTTGAGTATTATGAAAATGGTGTGCTTAAAGTATCTTCAGATTATGTAGATGGTGTAAAACGTGGTAATGAAAAATCATACTATGAAAATGGTGTGCTTAAGGCCGAAACAATTTATGAAGACAATCTTAAACATGGCATTTGCCTTACTTATCATCCTAATGGAAATCTTGAAAGTATTGGAAACTATGTTCTTAATAGATTGGAAGGAATTATAAATCCTATTACGAAAATGGATTGCTTGAATCAGAACAAACAATTGTTGATGGAGTAAAGCAAGGCAAAAGAAATACTTTTTTATAGAAATGGCGCCTTAGAAAAAATTGAAAACTATATTAATGGAAAACTTATCGGCTGGGTAAAAACATACTATGATGATGGATCAATGATGAAGGAAGAGTATTTTGCCGATGGGCGATTGCAGAGAAGTAAAACTTACGGACAAAATGGACTATTAATTTCAACTTACGGTTATAATTAATTGGAATAATTGTTGTCATTAACCAGTCAGTTAAATATTTTCTAATCCGATTAAAACTAAATAATTCACTCAATAATAAATCACGAGGTAAGTGATGAATAATTTCTTCAGGATCTTTACATTCACTGTTGTTTTGTCCATTCAATTAATTTTTGCCCAAACCAGTCCTCAAAATCTTTGGCAGGAAGTTGATGAATCACAAATTGTTCAGGTTGGTGAAAGATATATCATTCCGCAGGTTTACAGAACAATTAAATTAAATGTTGAAGAAATGCAAAGTTTTTTATCAGGGGCTCCATTGGAATTTTCTAATGCAACTAGATCAACCGTTTTTATTTTAGATTTACCAATGCCAAATGGTACAATGCAAAAGTTTTCAATTGTTGAATCACCGATTATGGCACCTGAACTTGCAGCAAAGTACCCGGAAATCAGAACTTATCTTGGTAAAGGAATCGATGATCCATTAGCTAATGTAAGATTTGATTTTACACTTCACGGTTTTCATGCAATGATACTTTCTCCTGAAGGAAATGTGTTTATTGATCCATATAGTCTTGGTGATATACAAAATTATATATCGTACTACACTAAAGATTTTACAAAAATAGGAACTACATTTGAATGTGAAGTATTTTCTGATGAAAGTCGTTTAAATGAATTAAACTATTTAAGAGAATCAATGATTCTAACACCGACAGGTCCTCAGTTAAGAACATATAGATTAGCTCTTGCTTGTACAGGCGAGTACACTTCTTTTTTTGGCGGAACAGTTCCTTTAGCTATGGCTGCGATTGTAACATCTGTTAATCGCGTAAATGGAGTGTATGAAAAAGAGGTTGCAGTAAGAATGGTATTGGTCGCAAATAACGATACCTTAGTTTTCACAAACGCTGCTACAGATCCTTATTCAAATAATGATGGCGGTGCGATGCTTGGGCAAAATCAAACTACGGTTGATGCCAGAATTGGCTCTCCTAATTATGATTTTGGTCACGTATTCAGTACTGGTGGCGGTGGTGTTGCATATCTTGGTGTTGTATGTGTTAATGGTTTTAAAGCTCAGGGAGTAACAGGCTCAGGTGCACCAGTTGGTGATCCTTTTGATATCGATTATGTTGCCCACGAGATGGGACATCAATTTAGCGGTAACCATTCATTTAATGGAACAGCAGGTTCTTGCAGCGGCGGAAATAGAAATGCATCAACTGCTTACGAACCAGGCAGCGGATCAACAATTATGGCTTATGCAGGTATTTGTTCTCCTCAAAATCTTCAAAACAACAGCGATCCATATTTCCACGTTATTAATTTTGATGAAATTGTTTCATTTACAAATTCTGGCAGTGGAAATGGATGCGCAGTAATAACAAATACTGGAAATGGAGCACCAACAGTAACTGTTCCAACAGGCGGATTTTATATCCCTAAAAGCACACCATTTTCTTTAACGGGCTCAGCTACTGATCCTAACGGTGATGCATTGACATACAATTGGGAAGAATTTGATCTCGGTCCTGCTGGTGCACCAGGCACTCCATCCGGTAACGCGCCAATTTTTAGAGCCTGGGCTCCGACAGCAAATCCAACAAGGTATTTCCCAAGACTTCAGAATTTGTTGAACAATACAACAGTTATAGGTGAAATACTTCCAACTTATGCACGAACTTTGACATTTAGATTAGTTGCAAGGGATAATAAAGTCGGCGGCGGCGGAGTTAACTATGCACAAATGCAGTTTAATGTTGATGGAAACTCAGGTCCATTTGCTGTAACATCACCTAATACAAATGTAAATTGGGCCGGTAATTCTTTACAAACAATTACCTGGAATGTAACCAACACAAATGCTGCTCCGGTAAATTGTGCAAATGTTAGTATTCTGCTTTCAACAGATGGCGGTCAAACTTTTCCAAATGTTTTATTAGCAAGCACACCAAACGATGGAAGCGAATCTGTTACAATCCCAAATACTCCTTCAACTACAGCAAGAATAAAAGTGCAAGCAGTAGGAAATATTTTCTTTGATCTTTCTAATGTAAACTTTGTGATTGAAGAAACTATTCCTGTTGAATTGATTTCTTTTACTGCTCAAAGAATTGATGCAGGAGTTGAACTTAATTGGAAGACAGCAACAGAAACAAATAACTCAGGCTTTACAATTGAACGAAGCAGAGATGAAGAAAACTTTACACAAATTGGATTTGTAAGCGGCAGAGGCACAACTACTGAAATAACCAGTTATAATTATTTAGATACAGAAATTGAAACAGGAAAATATTATTACAGACTTAAACAAACTGATTTTGATGGAACATTTAAATACTTAAATGTAGTTCTTGTTGATGTTGGATTACCAAAACAATTTGAATTAAGCCAGAATCATCCTAATCCGTTTAATCCAACTACCACAATTAAATTTCAACTACCCGTTGATGCTAATGTAAGAATTGAATTATTTAATTCTATCGGACAAAAAGTATCAGAATTGTTAAACAGTGATTTATCCGGTGGTGTTCACGAAGTAAATTTTGAAGGCTCGAATCTTTCCAGTGGAATTTATTATTACACAATGAACGCTGTTGGTAAAGATGGAAATAATTTTACTTCAACTAAGAAAATGATCTTGATGAAGTAAAAACGCGAGAAGCGAGACGTAATAAGTTATATTACAAGGCACGAGCAATCGTGCCTTTTTTATTTATAAC
The DNA here is from genome assembly GCA_016707115.1 of Ignavibacteriales bacterium. GTDB lineage: Bacteria > Bacteroidota > Ignavibacteria > Ignavibacteriales > Ignavibacteriaceae > IGN3. Next base: position 72,859 of record JADJIH010000001.1, read on the forward strand.
CATATCGAATTATATTTGCATACAAACAAATCAGAACAAATATGAAAAAACATCCAAAGAAATTTAAAGTTGGTTTAATCCAATTAGGCTTTTCAAAAAATCCAGATGATAATCTTAAAAAAGCAATTGTATGGATTGAGAAAGCCGCTAAAAAAGGTGCTCAGGTAATCTGCTTACCTGAACTTTTTCGTTCACAGTATTTCTGCCAATCTGAAAATATTGATTATTACGATTTAGCTGAAACAATTCCAGGTCCTTCTACGGATGCTGTTTCTAAGATCGCAAAAAAATTAAAAGTCGTTGTTGTTGTTCCTCTGTTTGAAAAGAGAGCAACTGGACTTTATCACAACTCACTTGCAGTTGTAAATACAAAAGGTGAGATAGCCGGTGTTTACCGCAAGATGCATATTCCGGATGATCCATCTTATTATGAAAAATATTATTTCACTCCCGGTGATTTAGGATTTAAATCTTTTGATACAGAGTATGGAAACATTGGTACGCTAATCTGCTGGGATCAATGGTATCCGGAAGGTGCAAGAATAACAGCACTACAAGGTGCAAGTATTTTATTTTATCCAACTGCAATCGGCTGGCATCCTCACGAAAAGAAAGAACATGGCAAGCCGCAGTTTGAAAGCTGGCAGACAATTCAACGATCTCATGCAATTGCAAATGGAGTTTATGTCGCATCGGTAAACAGAATAGGTTTAGAAAAAGAAACTAAAGATGCAGCAGGAATTGAATTTTGGGGAAATAGTTTTATCTGTGATCCGCAAGGAATTATAATTGCAGAAGCATCGCACGATAAAGAAGAAATTCTTATTGCCGAAGTTGATCTTGATAGAATAGAATACATAAGACGCAATTGGCCGTTTTTACGAGACAGACGAATTGATGCTTATGGGGATATTACGAAGAGGTTTCTTAAGTAGTTGAAATTCAAAATTCAAAAGTAAAAATTCAAAAAGATGAAAACAAAATGATCCTAAGGAAATTAAGGTTCGCTGTTATAAGTATTCAGTTGAAGGAAGTATGTTGGGAAAATTTCAATCGATTGTTGAGCAATGTATTAGTTGGGGCACTTTTGGGGGGGTTGGTAGAAGGGAAATCAGCACATTCAAAAAGGCTTTATTAAATTTTATGAGATGCTTTAAAATCAGCAATGAAACAAAATATTGGTTTTGTTTTTTAGGGGAGGGGTTGGATTTAAAAATACAATGAAAATACAATTTAGACTACCAGCAGAATTTGAGTATCACGAATCAACCTGGATTGGCTGGCCGAATAACAAACAAGATTGGCCGGGAAAATTTCAACCAATTCCATGGGTGTACGGAGAAATTGTTAGATATCTTTCCCGCGGTGAGAAAGTTAGAATCATTGTCCAATCAAGAGAACACCAGAAAAAAGCTGAACAAGTTTTAAAAGCAGTTAATGCTGATATGAGCAATGTGGAATTCTTTACTCTGAAAACAGATAGAAACTGGTTAAGAGACGCAGGGCCGCAATTTGTAAAGAATGAAAAAAACGAAACTGTTCTTATCAGCTTTAAGTTTAATGCGTGGGCTAAGTATGATAACTACAAGCTTGATGCTAAAATTCCTGGAATGATTTCTAAAAAACTTAAACTTGATTTGATCAAAGCTGAACATCAAAAAAAAGAAGTTGTGCTTGAAGGTGGAAGCATTGATTACAATGGACTTGGAACTATTATCACAACTGAAGAATGTTTGATGGATAATGAAATACAAGTACGTAATAAAAATTTTTCTAAAAAAGATTATGAAGATGTATTTAATAAATATCTCGGTGCAACAAATGTAATCTGGTTAAACAAAGGAATTGCCGGAGATGATACACACGGGCACGTGGATGATATAACCAGATTTGTAAATCCAAATACAGTTGTTACTGTTATGGAATCTCATCCGAATGATCCTAATTACATTCCATTGATGGAGAATAGAGAAATACTTGAAGGTGCAAAGTTGGAAGATGGTTCGAATCTAGAAATTGTAGAATTACCAATGCCTTCACCAGTTATATTTAGAGGAGAAAGATTACCTGCAAGCTATGCGAATTTTTATATTTCAAATTATGCCGTGCTTGTTCCAACGTTTAATGATGTAAACGATAAAATTGCATTAGGAATATTATCTGAATTATTTACTGATAGACCGGTTATAGGAATTCACGCTGTTGATTTAGTCTGGGGATTAGGAACACTGCATTGTTTAACACACGAACAGATCTTATAATAACTAATTTTAAATCATAATTTATTAGATTCAGTTTGTCATTCCCACGAAAGTGGGAATCTATTTTAAGATTCGTTGGATTCCCGTTTTCACGGGAATGACACCAAGTAACCCCTGAAATTTGGATGTGTTATTTATTAAAATCTCTTTAAAAGAGTTCGTTTATTACTTCCAATCTTAACAAGAACAACTCCGGCTATTATCACGACTGAGGCAAGCAGAATAAAAATATTTAATTGCTCATTTAAAAAAATCCAGCCAAGAACTAAAGCAATAATTGGATTTACATAAGCATAAGTGGAAACAAGTGAAAGCGGCAGATGTTCAATTGCGTAAATGTATGAACCATATCCGAATATTGATCCCATTACAACTAAGTATGCAAGTGAGATCAATCCTGATTGTGTAAAATGTAATCCGGTAAACTCACCAAGAATAGCTCCGAGTATTATTTGAAGCGAGCCGACAATTAGCATTTGTATAGAAGCACTCATAAGCGGATGAACACTTACTTTTTTGTACTTAGAATAAACTGATCCCAGTGACCAGGAAACAACCGCACCGAGAATACTTAGAACTCCAATCAAATATTTTGTTTCAAAAATATATTTTAAATCTCCGCCAAAAATTAATCCTACACCAAGACTGCCAATTATCAACCCGGTAATTACCATCCAATTTAGCTTTGGACCTTTTGGGAGAAATGATTCAACACCAACCATCCAAAAAGGAACAGTAGTGATTAATAAGGCTGCCAATCCGCTTTCAATCCATTGCTCACCAACAACAACAAGTCCGTTACCAAAACCCAGTAATGCGATACCGATTATTGCAATGTGAATTAAATCTTCTTTTTTAGGAAACTGTTTGCCGCTTAATCTTAGAATTGTAATAAGAATTATTCCAGCAATTAACCAGCGAAAACCTGCAAACAATACAGGCGGAATTGTACCAACTCCTATTCGGATGAACAAATAAGTTGTTCCCCAAATAATGCAAATTGCAATCCAGGCTAAGTAAGCTCGTATGTTCGGTTTGTCCATAAAATCTTTTTAATAATTGGCTTGTGAAACTTAATGAATAAATAATAAAAGCCATCAAATATTATGATGGCTTAAATTAAAAAGTGATATTAGGTGCAAATATTATTTTAAAAGTATCATTTTTTTAGTTTCTATAAAATCATTAACTCTTATTGAATACAAATAAACGCCGCTAGAAAGATTATCACCATTAAATTCCAATTCATATCTATCGGCTTTTTTAAATTCATTAAGCAGTGTTCGAATCTTTTGCCCTAATATATCAAACACCTCAATCGAAACTATTCCATCTTGCGGTAGTTCATATCTTATTGTTGTTGTGGGATTAAACGGATTGGGAAAGTTTTGTTCAAGTTTATAATCTAATATCGGGTTGATTGGTGCGCCTGAATGATAAGTGAGATTTATAAAATTATTTTCATATTCCTGAATTATCCCTTCTACAAATTCTTTTCCAGCTGTTATTGAAGCTAAACTATTGCTATCCTTTGCAGCAGTATATGCCACAATCAAATGCTGGGGCTCATTTAATAACAGGTTGAATGGTCCGCAGCTAAGCCTATTACGCTGATCCGTAAGTGCAGTATCTAACCATCCATAATTAATTAAGGGATCTCCCGAATACATAAAAAGTGGATTAATAAAATTACAAATTGAATCAGGCACTACTATTCCTTCATTAAAAGTGCAAGGATTTATAAAACCGCCTTCAGGTTTTTGGCCTTGCATTCTATTATAAGTGGAATATTTTGACTCTACAAAAAACGGGTTTTCAAAGCGAAAATAATTTTGGAAAGAGGATGGACCCAAATTTCTATATCCCTCGTAAGAATAGATTCCATAATTAAATCCAAAATTATTTATTGCTTCTGAACCGAATCCACCTAAAGTTGTATCAATTACTTTTGGACCCTGAAGCAATGTAAAAAATATTGCTGGTGGATCTTCACCTAATTCAATATCTTCTCCTTCATTGTAAGAGTAGCTCGATCTTATTGTAGTATCGCATCCAGAAAGATCGTCTCCGTAGTCACCAATATCAGGGTCCGTATAAATTGAAAAGTAAACATTGGTAAGCGAATCAGATAGATATCCAGTGTTTCTAAGAGAATAAATAATAAATATTGTGTTCTGTAATCCATTTTTATTACTTGCAAAAACTGTTTGACTTACTTCAATTCCAACCGGATATGTATCGTCAATCCTTCGGGGAGTTCGGGAGTCATTATAAATACACCAGGCTGTTATATCGCCCAACAGATAAGGCATATCTTCGTTTGAATCCCAGATGCCGTTGTAATTTTTATCGATGGGACTATATACTCCATCAAAATCACCATCATAAAATTTAGCTCCAAAATTTACTGCATCTTTCCAATCCAGCCATGATTTACCAAACGGAATATCTGAATCTCTAACGACAAATATTTCTTTACTTGCTTCTGAGGAATCCTGAATTGTGCCAGGGATATAATCTTTTAGCAGTGAAGACGAGCTAACATTACTCATCCATATGTCATCATTGATTTTACCCGCCAGATAAAAACCGCCATCAAATAAAACCATATCACCGTTTAATTTTCCTCCTGTTCTTTCGTCTATATTAACACTGGCTAAAAAACCATAATTGTTTATTGGTAAAGTGAAATTATTAGCATCAATAAGAATTCTATCTCCAACTTTACCAGAACTATCTGGAGGTATTCTTACAACATTTGAATAAATAGATCCTGAAAAGAAGAATAAACAGGTTATCAGAATTCTAAATACTACTCTATTGCAATTTTTCATTTTATCAGAACCATTTTTTTAGTTTCTATAAAATCATTAACTCTTATTGAATACAAATAAACGCCGCTAGAAAGATTATCGCCATTAAATTCCAATTCATATCTATCGGCTTTTTTAAATTCATTAAGCTGTGTTCGAATCTTTTGCCCTAACATATCATACACCTCAATCGAAACTATTCCATCTTGCGGAAGTTCATATCTTATCGTTGTTGTGGGATTAAACGGATTGGGATAATTTTGATGAAGCACATAATTTGTAATAGGATTTGTTGGTGCCGGAGGATTATATGTCATTGAACTAAAATTACTTTGATATTCTTCAATCGCCTTCTGAACATTTTCTTTTGCAATGGTTATTGAATTAAGTTCATCAGATCCTCTGCCTACAACTAAAGCTAAAATAATTTCTATTGGTTTTGATTTTTCCAGCTTAAATGGACCAGTACTTGCAAATTTTCTATCATCCAGAGGTATGTTATCCAACCAGCCAATTCTTTCAACCGGATCACCAGAAAACCAGTTAACAGGATTAACAGTATTGCAATCAACATTTCCAAATACTTTTCCCCAAAGAGTATCGCAAGGATTTAAAGCATTTCCGTAGCCATCATTTCCCATTATATAATTCTTCACATATTGTAAATTATCTGGAAAACTTTGACCAGGAGAGTTTTTACCATATCCGGCAAATGAAAATAGACCAGCATTCTTATATCCTGGGATTTTTTGCTCACTAAGTAAGACTCCATTTTTTATTAATGCAGTATCGTTGGTTTCGTCTGTACTGCATATCGGTCCCTGAATTATTGTTGTGTAAAAAGCTGGAGGATTTATTCCGTATTGTCCATCCTCACCCAAATTATAAGTGAAAATAGAATTTAGAGTTGTATCACTTCCGCTAAGATCATCAGTTGCATCACCAATATCGGTATCATCCCAGGGACTAAAAAACACTGAGTCTAAAACGTCATCAACAGTTCCCGTGTTTTCAATTTTATATTTTATAAAAATTATATTTTCCAGATCAGAATTATTTTTGGCAAAAAGTGTTTGCTGAATGTTTATTCCGATCGGGGAAACATTATATAATCTTTGGTTAACAGGAACGCCGTCATTATAAACACACCAGGCTATTTCATCTCCAAGCAGTGGAGGCATATCCTCATTTAAATCCCAGGTTCCGTTATAATTACGATCAATAGGATTGTAAACACCATCGCCATTCCCATCATAAAAATCAGCACCAAGCAAAACTGCCTCTTTCCATTTTTGCCAACTTGAACTGAAAGGAGTATCATCTTTTTTAACTACATAAATTATATTTAATGTGTCTTCAGGATTACTTCCAACCTTTCCTGGCTGATAGTCTTCAGAACCCTCGGATACGGTGTTTGAAAAGAACTGTCCATTAGCGTAGCCTGATAAAAAGAAACCAGACCTAAATAGAAATACACTTTCATCAAATTTTCCTCCTGCTCCATTAATAAATGGATCGGGATGAGGTACATTAGCACTTGCTAATGAACCCCTGTTATCAATTGGCAAATTTATTTTGTTAACAAAAAAACGATGTGTTGTTTGTCCAATTATTTGTGAATAAAGGAGTAACGAAAAAAACAATATTAGCTTTACTAAATTTTTCATTTTAGTAAGATCATTTTTTTTGTTTGAGTATAAGAACCAGCACTTAATCTATAAAAATAAATTCCACTGGAAAGGGAAGAGGCATTAAAATCTATTTCATAATTACCTGCACTTTTTTCTTCGTTTACTAGTGTGGCGATTTCTTTACCCAAAACATCAAAAACTTTTAAGATTACATTACCAGCAACTGGTAACTGATAACTAATAACTGTAAAAGGATTAAATGGATTAGGATAATTTTGTTCAAGATGAAATTCTGTGATTATATTAGAACCAGTTCCGGGATACTCAATACTCAAAGGAGCTCCTGGATCTGTGTAAAGCCATACTTTCCCATTGTTATTGTATGTACTATTTCCCACAAGTATATCAGCATATCCATCATTATTAAAATCCCCGACTTCAGATATTTCATTTGAATATGGATATTCACCTGTAATGACTAGGTCTGGAGTACTATCCATATTTGAACCACCATAATAAATCCTTATAAATGGACAATTAGAACTGCCAGCAATCATTATATCATCATATGAATCATTATTAATATCTCCAGCGCTAATGGTTGAAAGTCCCCACGACCAGTCATAACCCCCTTGATTAAATTCCAAATCCCGAATTGCATCCATTGGTGAACCGCCATAGAATAAATAGGCAGTGCCATTAAAATTATTATATCCAATAGCGCTCACCAATATATCATCATATCCATCATTATTTACATCCCCGGCATTTGATACCTCACTTCCGAACCAGCTGCTTGGTACAATTGGATCAAGAATAATGTCAGCGATTGTGTCCATCAGTGCACCACCATAATAAATAAATGCTCTGCCTTTATAAGAGTTATATGCCTGAGCACCTACGATCAAATCATCATAACCGTCATTATTTAAATCACCAGCTGTACTAACGCTGCATCCAAAATCGTGATAAGCATTTAGAACAGGCGTGATAGTTAAATCAGGAATTGCGTCAATGTTGTCACTACCAAAATAAATATAGATCCTGCCTCTGGTAGAGTTATACTCTGGTTGTCCAAATACTAGATCATTATATCCGTCACTATTCAAATCACCTGCAAAATTAATTGAACCAGATCCATTATTAATAACTAAATCAGGTATTGTATCTATCTGCGTACTGCCTAGATATATACGTTTATCTGAATTGGAACAAGATAAAATATAGTCCTCATAACTATCATTATTTAGATCACCAGCAAAGCACACTGGTGAGCCTACGGAAAGACTATCTCCATACATTACAATATCAGCTGTATTGTCTGCTTCTTCTGAACCCAAATAAAAATATACAGCCCCTTTACCATTATCATAACCGCCGGCACTAAGTATAATATCATCATAACCATCATTATTTATGTCGCCAAAATGATTTGCCGAGACTCCAAAATAGTTATTTCTGCCCTCATCATTAAATGTGTAGTCTACAAATTCATCGGGACTATCCTTACCCAAAAACATATATGCAATGCCTGATTGGTTTTTAAAACCACCAATTCCAATAATTATATCATCAAACCCATCGTTATTAAAATCGCCTGCTGATGAAACAGATTGATCAATATATAATGAATAAGCATTGCCTTGTAAGATGTAGCTTTTTATACTATCCAGATTCTGATTACCCAAATAAACTGTTGCATACCATTTTTGATCTGAAGCATTTTCATCGCCGATAATAAAGTCACTAAATCCATCATTATTTAGATCACCAGCATAAGAAATATCAAATCCATTACTAACAAAACTGCTGTCACAGACTATTATTTTATCAGGTATTGTATCAAGTACTTCCCCTCCCAGATATAGTCTTGTTGTATTATTTCCACCTATGTTAACTAAAAAATCATCGTATCCATCATAGTTAACATCACCTGCAGAAGACACATCATATCCAAACACGGTGTAATTGCCGTTTTCGCTGATTAATAAATCAGGAATATTATCCGGGATCGAATCACCAAGAAATATATAAACAGCCCCAGTATCTTGTTGGCCATCGCTTCCAATGATTATATCATCATATTCATCGTTGTTGAGATCTCCGGCCGAAGAAATTGCATTGCCAGTAGAAAATCTTTGTTTTAATCCGTTAATTGTAAGATCTGGTAAATTATCATTTGAGTTATTTCCAAAATAAATATATACTTTGCCTTCAGAATCAAAATTCGTTATGGCAGCAATCATTATATCACTATATCCATCATTATTCATATCACCAGCATTTGAAACATTATATCCGAATCTTGTATCTCCATTCGATTTATGAAATATCACATCCGGAACATTATCCATATTAACTCCTCCATAATACAGATACGCATCAGGTCCATATGAACCTACAATAATATCATCAAATCCGTCACTATTAAAATCACCTGCACCACTTACAGAAAAGCCCAATCTTCTTCCTTGCGTTGTTGATACTATTGTAACATCTGCAGTTGTGTCTGGATCCATCCCACCAAAATAAATAGAAACTCTGCCGTATCTCTGTCCATCACAGTATTCCGGAGCTCCAACCACGATATCATCATAACCATCCGCATTTAAATCACCTGCTGATGAAACAGAACTACCGAAACCAGAATACCCTGTAATATTTTTTTCAGTGAAAGATTGAATTAACTGTGCTTGTGGGAATAATTCGGTTCTTAATAACATTAAAAAAAACATTACAACAAAAAAAACAAACCGACTTGTTTTCATTTTACCCTCTCTTGAATACACTATTTAATTAAAATCATCTTCTTAGTTTGAGTATAAGAACCAGCCCTTAATTGGTAAAAATAAATTCCGCTTGAAAAGGAAGAGGCATTGAAATCAACTTCATAACTACCGGCATTTCTAAATTCATTAACCAAAGTTATAACTTCATTTCCAAGAACATCATAAACTTTTAGTGTTTGATGACCTGCGACTGGAGACTGCCAGCTTATTTTTGTACTTGGATTAAACGGGTTTGGGTAATTTTGTGATAAATTATGATCAGTGATAATAGCTGATTGTTCTTCAACTACTCGTTGGAATATCAGTAAAGTTAGAATTATAAATTTGAATCGCTTCTTCGGTGATGCTTTTCATAACTGAAACAGAATTTAACGCACTTGAGCCTCTACCAATTAAGTAACAGACAATTATATCAATTGGTTTATCCAATTCTAAATTAAACGGACCAGTATTTACGAGCATTCGATAATCAGCTGGGACACTATTTATCCAACCAACACTGGTAACAGGATTGCCTGAATATAAAAACCCTGGATCAAGTGTTGCACAATTAACACCGCCCAATACTTGACCGTAAGGCCAGTTACATGGATCAACTAGCTCCCCTATTCTGGTTAAACCTAACAAGTAATTTCTCGCTTCAACAGCTGTACTTGGATCATTTAAGTAAGGGTCTCCACCCATAAAATGTATAAAAGAACTTAATGATTGATTTTTTGCGCCAGTTATTACTTCGGTCCCAATCAAAGGACCATTATTAATAATAGCGGAATCGAGAGGTGTATCAATTCCATCATCATATAATTCATTACTATTATTATCTATAAAGGTTTCACCGGGAATGTAAGCTGCAGGTCCTTGTAAAAACGGTATTCCTAGTGCCGGCGGATTTGAGCCATACGTATAATCTGAACCATCATTGTAAACATAACCAGAATTTAAAAACACATCACTGCCAACTAAATCGTCTTCAGGACTACCCAAATCTGGATCTGACCAGGCAGAAAAATATACGCTATCGAATTTATTGGATACTGTACCCATATTGGAAATTCTGTAACGTACAAAAATCATATTGTCAATCGGATCAATAACATTTTCGCCCCAGGCAAAAACGGTTTGTTGTATTTCAATCCCCATAGGTTGCTGGTCATTATATCGCCTAACTGCTCCAGGGATAGCATCATTGTATACGCACCAGGCTGTAACATCGCCCAAAAAATCAGGTCTGTCTTCATTTGGGTCCCAAATATTATTTCCATTTATATCAACTGGATTATAAACTCCGTCATTATCTCCATCATAAAAATCTGCACCAAGATTAACAGCGTGAGAATAAACTTGCCAGGCTGCACCAAAAGGTGGATCTGAACTTTTAACCAAATAAAGTTTGTTGTATGGATCATTTGGATCACTTCCAACCGGTCCTGGCAAATAGTCCTCAACTAAAGAAACTGATGCAGAGGCATTAGTCCAGACATTTCCATTGTTTAAACCTGAAAGAAAAAATCCACCAGAAAAAAGCATTGTGGATTCTTCAAACAAACCACCTTGCTGTCCATTGATTGGAACGGCAGCGAGGATTCCTTTATTATTAATAGGTAGTTTAAAATTATTAACATCAATTAGATATGAATCAGTAGCAAACATCGCCGGTACATTAACAATTCCACCGTTTAGTTGAACCAAATTATTATCATCATCTTCAATTGAAAAACTATAGATAATCTGGTCACCAAAACTATTTGGAATTATAGCTGTTCCATATATTTTATCTCCAGCTAAAGAATCATAATGCAGTCCATCATCATACATTTCCAATGCATCATAAGTTGGTGGCGGATTTGTATAGGTATTTAGTTTAGCTAACAATATTGTTTTATCATCGTCAATAAAAGCCTGCACAATGTATGGTTGATTAGGACCGGGATTTTCTGAACTATGAAGAAATTTATACATAAATGGCGGAACATTCGTATCTATTGACACATCAGCTAATGTAAAATAAATCTGGAAAAATCTGCCTGAAAGGTTGAAATTTCTTGAACTAGCAAAAGTAAGTATAGGTCTTCCGTTCCATAAACTTAAATTATAATTTTCATCATAACCAACATACTTTGTAAAATTTTCTGGTGTGCTCCAGGTAACTCCATCATCTAAACTGAATATAAATTTTATATTTGACTGAACAATTCCTTCAAATGGTGTTGCTTCTTGTTGAATGTAATATAGCCAGGTCTTTCCATTTGAATCCTTTACAATTCTTGGATGAGATTGCGAGAGATTTTCTCCAACTAGCAAAATCTGTTCACTCCAAGTTAAACCTGCATCTGTTGAAACTCTATAAAAAATATCAAAATCATTTTCAGTAGAATCCTGATAAACAATTAAATCTCTGGAACTACCAAAACTAAACTGCTGACCATTTTTGCCAGTTGCTGAAATTGTATCAGCCACAGACCAGTTAATACCATCAAGGCTTGTGATATTGAATAAACTTTTCGCCTCATATAAATTATTATTATTTGAATAACTGTATGTAAAGTTTATGCTATTATTTGAAGAGATAGAAAGAGAAGAAAAATAGACTCTTCTTCGTTGGATCCCTGATAGTATTGTAGGTAAATAAACAGGAGACGACCAGGAGGTTCCATTATCATCAGAATACACTATATAATATTGAGTATAACGATATGTTAATAATATCCTGCCAGAATTAAGCACAACGGCATTAATATCAGCGCCATATACATCAGAAATAAATTCAACAATAATACTTTCATCTTCCCAAATTAAACCTCCATCAGTGCTTTTTGAAGATTTTAGTTGACTGTCAGTGGAGTCATACCAGAACATTATTAAATCATTATTGGGTAAACCAAGCAAACACGATTCAAAATTGTTTTGAAAATATTCCTGTACAGGAAACCTAGTTGGAGAAGTAACTTGAGCTTCAGTTATCAAAGAGATCAATAGAAGATTAACAAGAACCATATGTGAGAGTTTCACTTGAACCTCCAATTAGTAAATCTTATTTAATTAGAATCATTTTCTTAGTTTGAATAAAAGAACCATCACTTAATCGGTAAAAATAAATTCCACTGGAAAGGGTAGAGGCATTAAATTCTATTTCATAACTGCCGGCATTTCTAAATTCATTTACTAAAGTTGCAACTTCATTTCCAAGAACATCGTAAACTTTTAATGTTTGATGACCGGCGACTGGAGACTGCCAACTAATTTTTGTACTTGGGTTAAATGGGTTGGGGTAGTTTTGGGATAAGTTATACTCTGTAACAATTGAAAAATCATCAACATCACTTACAGTTCCATTTGTAAAATTATTGTTAAAATAAGTTTGGGCATTCTGAACATAATTCCTTGTTACGGTTACAGAATTTAATGCACTGGTTCCTTGTCCAACAATATATCCAACCCAAATATCAATTGGCTTATTTGCCTCGAGTGTAAATCTTCCTGAACTGATTATATTTCTCAAATCACCTTCAGAATTATTAATCCAGCCAACATTTGCAACTGGATCACCTGAGAACCACAAGTAAGGATTTACTTCTGCACAATTAACTCCACCGTTCACAGAACCAATTGTAAAATAGCAAGGGTCAATAATATTGCCTATGCGTGTTAAACCGTGTAAATAGTTATACACGTCGCTTTGGTTTGATGGATCATTTAAATCCGGATCTCCGCCACGCATTAAAATACTTGCGGAAATATTTAAATTTTTTGCTCCGGGATACGACTGAGTATTAAATAAATTCCCTTTGAGATTATATGCTGTATCCAAAGGTGTATCGATTCCATTATCAAATAATCCATTTGAATTAATATCAATAAAGGTTTCTCCAGGAATGTATGAAACAGGTCCCTGAAGATATTTCATAAAGAATGCCGGGGGGGTAGAACCATATTCATCATCACTGCCATTATTATAAATAAAACCGGAATTCAGTAGTGTATCACATCCAATCAGATCATCCCACGCAACTCCTAAATCAGGATCAGCATACATTGCAAAGATCACAGAATCAAGTTTAGAAATAACTGTTCCTGTATTAATTAATCTGTAACGGATAAAGATTGTATTGCCAAGCGGTGCTTGTGCTGTTGCGTATGCTGCAACTGTTTGCTGAATTTCTATTCCTTTTGGTGTAACTGTAGTAAAGTTTCTTTGATTTGCAGGAACTTCATCATTATAAACACACCAGGTCATTTCATCACCAATTATAGCAGGTTTATCTTCAGATGTGTCCCAAATATTATTTCCATTTAAATCTGTGGGATTATATACTCCATCATTATTTCCGTCATAAAAATCTGCACCAAGGGAAACTGCATTTATCCAATCCTGCCAGGATTGCCCAAAATCAGAATCAGTATTTTTAACTACGTAAATTATATTTTTGGGATCAGAAGGATCATTACTAACGGTACCCGGTAAATAATCATTAATTAAAGACGAAGGTGCGACACCATTAGCCCAAAGAGTATCATTTGCATAACCTGCAAGTAGAAACCCGCCACTAAATAAAAAAACGTGTCCACCATATTTTCCGCCTAAACCACCAATAATAGGATTTGGATCCGGAATATTTACATAAGCTAATATTCCTTTGTTATCTAATGGCAGATTAATTGCATTAACATTTAATCTGTATTGCGTTTGCGAAAAGATAGAATTAGCTGTAAGCAGTAATACCAAGAAAATTTTTTTCATTTTCATACCCTTATTTTATTAGTAACATTTTTTTTGTTTGAACAAACGAACCAGCATGCAGTTTATAAAAATAAATTCCACTTGAAAGGGAAGAGGCATTAAAATCAACTTCATAACTTCCAGCATTTCTGTATTCATTAACAAGAGTTGCAACTTCGTCTCCAAGAACATCATAAATTTTTAGCGATTGATGACTGCTGACTGGAGACTGCCAACTTATTTTTGTACTTGGATTAAATGGGTTTGGGTAGTTTTGGTTTAGCTGCAGAATTAAAGGCAAAAAGCTTGATGGAGTTTCTACTGAGGTTATCATTTCTGACAATGGTCGAATCCAAATCCCACCACTATAATTTCCCGCGTATAAATAATTGGAAGAGATGGCTAAAGAAACTATATTTTTATTAATTAAGCGATCACTAACATCGATCCAACTCGAACCGTTATTTGTTGAAAGAAAGATACCGCTTTGAGTTCCTGCAAAAATATTAGTTTGGTAAGTGATTAAACATTTTATATTTCTATCTGACAATCCATTATTGATGGGAACCCAACTAGCCCCATAGTTTGTTGAAAGAAATAAGCCGTCAACTGTTCCAGCAAATAAGTTTGTACCAGAGCCTACTAAAGATTGGATATATGGGTTGGTCAAACCAGTATTAACAGATATCCAGCTAGAACCATTGTTAGATGAACGATAAATACCATGTCCAAAAGTACCGGCAAAAATATTTTCCCCAGAGGCAGTCATAGTTTTTATTGTGTTATTTTCAATCCCGGTATTAGCAGTTATCCAGTTAGTACCACTATTGGTTGAGAGAAATACGCTATAGTTAGTTCCTGCAAAAATGTCTGAGCCAGAAACCAGCAAAGAATATACATAAGCTGATAAACCATTGTTAACAAAGTTCCAACTGATACCTTTGTTTGAAGAGCGTAGAACACCTACTGAGCTAGTGCTTGCAAATAAATATGTATCGGAGGTGGCAAAAGCATTTATATCACTAGCTGTTCCAGCAGTTTCTACCCAATTAATACCATTATCTGTTGATAGAGAGATGGTTCCACTATAGGTGCCTGCAATCAAATTTTCATCTAAAACAATGAGTGATGAGAATTGGTTATTCAGAAATCCATTATTATTAAGTGACCAGCTTGTACCGTTGTTAGTAGAATGAAAGATACCATCAAAATAAGTTCCAGCAAAAAGATTTGTATCTGACGCAGTCAGAGAAATCACAGGAGAACTTGTTATTCCATTGCTTACTTGAACCCAGTTTGCCCCTTTATTTGTTGTGCTGAAGACGGCGCTACTCGTACCAGCAAAAACATTTGTGCCAGAGATTGTGAGTGCATATACTGTCATACCCCACATACCAGTGTTTACAGCAATCCAATTTTCACCATTATTTGTAGAAAGAAAAATCCCATCGCCGTAGGTACCAACAAAAATATTTGTGTCTAAGATGGCAAGTGATAATTTGGAACTGTTAGACAAACCATTACTTGTTGGTTCCCAACTTTCGCCATTATTAGTTGAACGAAAGACACCACCAGCCATAGCCCCAGCGAAAATCTGAGTACTAGAGGCTGCTAGACAAGATACAGTCTGATTTGTCAGTCCATTATTAACACTAGTCCAACTTGTACCCCGATCCGTCGAAATAAAAACTCCACTCCCAGTCGCAGCAAAAATATTTGTGTTTGATACTGTAAGATCATTGATATAAGTGCTTGTTAAGCCGTTATTGATCTGTGTCCAGCTTAAACCGTTGTCGGTTGAACGTAAGATTCCATCTTCATAGGAACCAGCAAAAATATTATTATCTAAAACAGCTAGAGTAGTAATCGGAGTGTTCATCAAATTAGTCTGATTCCAACTATTTCCATTATTAGTTGAAAGAAATACTCCGCCAGTAGATGTTCCAGCAAAGATATTATTTCCTGAAATAACAAAACAAGATGCGGAACCTCCATAAGGTCCATTTGCCTGGTACCACTGACCATTTATATTAAATGAAATTGAAATGAAAAAAACTATATTGAAAATTAACGATTTCATAAAAACCTTTTGATAATTATTTAATCAAAATCATTTTTTTAGTTTGAACAAAAGAACCAGCACTTAATCTATAAAAATAAATTCCACTTGAAAGTTTAGAAGCATTAAAATCTATTTCATAACTTCCTGCATTTCTGTATTCATTAACTAAAGTTGCAACTTCATTTCCAAGAACATCATAAATTTTTAATGTTTGATGACTGCTGACTGGAGACTGCCAACTAATTTTTGTGCTTGGATTAAATGGGTTGGGATAATTTTGTGATAAGAAAAACTTTTCTGGAATAGAATTATAATTTTCCTCAACATCGGTAATAAAATAGTTTGTACTGCCGAATGCAAGGCTATCGTAAGGTAAGGATCTTAGTATTTCTACTTTTTCTCTCATTGCTGTAATGCTATTTAAATTTGAATTACCTAAACCCGGCACAAGTGCTAACATTGTCCATTGAGTATCGTTTTGGGTAAGTGTAAATGGCCCGGTAAATATCATAAAACCTGAACCTCCACCAACAATATTAGGATTAAATATCCAACCGTTGTTAGTTACAGGATCTCCGGAAAAAGGATAATTTGTTTGTTGATTAGTAGTTGGATCGATGTAAGGATTACCATTTCTATTTAATCCTCTTGCATAATTCCACAAATCATTTGTAGAAGCAACAGGTGCAAATAATGTATCGGCGGGATGAGCACCATCATCAGCAATACCTTTGAATGCGTTTAGATTTATATTTTTATGGTCTTGAATTAATTTCCCTTTATAGAAAGCAGTAGCCCCATTTTCGGGAATAATTGGTCCGAAAAGTAATGAATAACCAACAGCGACAGGAATTCCACCTTCCCAATTTGTATCTCGAGAAGTCCAACAATATCCTAATTCTAAAGTCGTATCCACAGCTGGAATATTTGGTATCAGTGGACTAAAATCAATATCAGTCCAGAATCCAAAGTAAGCAGAATCAATGGGATCATTTCCTTTATAAATAATTTCGTATTCAATAAAAATTACGTTAGCAAAAATATTCTGTAAGTCGGTTTCAATTCCTTCTCTTGCAAATACTGATTGATGAATTTCAATTTCAAGAGGACTTATATTATATCGTGGAAAACCAAAAGGATAAACTAGATTACTATCTAAATAATTATAACTTGTCCAAAGTGTCTGATCACCAAGAACAAGAGGCTCTCCTTGATTATTTATTGGAGCGCCAAAATTAACCGGCCATTCGGCATAATCAGGATTAGAATTATTATCGCCTTTATTGATTTTGTAAACGCGATACATAAGTGAGTCTTCCGGATGAATTAACATTGCCGCTTGTCCATTGATAAGCGGGCCAGGTGAATAACCGGTATGCCATTGAGCGCCTGACATCACAATTTCATTATTTCTTTTTCCAACAATCCAGGGCCCTTGATCAAATACAATTCCTCTAGATTGCGGTTCATTTGGCATATTCCAAAATCCGCCACTTTGGGAATAAGGATTATTAGTTAAACCCCAATTACTAAAATACATTTCAATATTATTCTTATCGATTTTATTCGAATGTAAAAAGTTTGTGCTGGATACATTTACGTTTTTGCTTTGCGAATACATAGTAACTGAAAGTAAAGTAAATTGTATTATGATAAGCGATATTTTATTGCAGCGCATTTTTTTATTCTTTATTTAATTAAAACCATTTTCATCGTTTGAACAAAAGAACCAGCTTGTAATCTGTAAAAATAAATTCCACTTGCTAAATTGTTCATTGTAAATTGTACATTGTACATTCCCGCAGGCTTGTACTCATTAACTAATGTTGCAACTTCATTTCCAAGAACATCATAAACTTTAAGCGTAACACATTGCGTACTGCTTATTGCATATTGAATACTGGTGCTTGGATTAAACGGGTTAGGATAATTTTGAGAGAGTGAAAAATTTTCAGGAATGATATTAAAATTTTCATCGATATCTGTAATACTGTAACTGATTGAACCATATGCCAAACTATCATAAGAAAGACTTCTTATTAAATCAGTTTTCTCTCTTAATATTTCAATGCTGTTTAAACCAGTATTACCATATGCTGGTATTAAAGCAATCATAACCCACTGAGTATCATTAGGTGCCATATTAAAAGGCCCTGAGAAGAAAACAAATCCAGCCCCACCCGATGTCCATGTATTATAAATCCAGCCTTCACCAGTCAAAGGATCTCCGGAAAATGGGAATTTTGTTGCCAGGTTATTAGTTGGATTAATGATAGGATAACCATTAGAAGTTAAACCTCTTGCTAGATTCTGCGCATCCATCATTGATCTAACCTTTCCGGTTAGCGAATCAATGTGAGAGTCGTCTGCAATACCTCTGAACGAATTTAATTTTAAATTCTTAAAACCATTTACAACTTTTCCTTTAAAAACTGCATTACTATTTGGGTCTTGAACAATTGGTCCGTACAACATAGAGTATCCAATTGCTGGAGGATGTGTCCCTTCGAAAGTCGTATCTTCTTCACTCCAGCAATAACCTAATTGTCTTAGAGTATCTACCGCAGGTCTATTTTCTAATGCCCTGAAATCTATGTCTGACCAAAAACCAATAAATGCCGAATCGATTTGATAAGTACTTTTATTAATAAACTCATATTCCATAAACACAACGTTAGAAAATATATCTATAAAATCATTTTCATTTCCGTTTCGAGAGAATATGGTTTCATGAATTTCTATTGGTGAGGTTTTTAAAGGCTCATTCCAGTTGGTTTGAATAGCGGTACTATCCAAACTATTAAACAATGTCCAAAGAGTCTGATCGCCTTTAATTAATGGATTTCCATTTTCATATATAGGTGCACCAAAATCTGTTGGCCATTCAGCGTAATCCGGATTCGTCTGATCATCTCCTTTAGAAATTTTGTAAACTCTATAACGAAGTGAATCTTCTGGATTGATCAGCATCGCAGCTTGATTTTGAATTATTGGCCCCGGAGAATAATTCCAACAACTAAACCATTGAACAATTGATAAGATAGGTTCGCCATTTATTTTTCCGATAAACCAAGGTCCCTGATCATAAATAATCTGATTGGATGTACCTAATGGAAGGCTAATCCAACGTGATCTAATACTCCCTTGATTTGAGACTACAGTTTGAAGATTATTTGCATTTAAAGAATCAAAATCAAAAAAAGTTTTCCAGTTTTCAGAAACTTGCGAATGCAAACTCGATAGTGATGTCATCCATAAGAAAATGACTGAAATAGCTAATTTCATACGCACCCCTTGTGAAGTGAATAAATTAGACCCAATACTTTATGAACTATTCAAAAGTAAAATAATCAGTTGCTAAAGTCAAACAATTTAATGAGTGTGAGTTTTCTTCTGAGTAAGTAAAAACTATTACCATTTACTGAATCATTTTATTGGATTTAGCTTCTAATCATCTTAAGTTTTAAACTAAATATTAAATTATTCCATCAACGGAGGAGAAAATTCTGTGATAATTTCAGTTCCAAAAGAAATAATGCCCGGTGAAAATAGAGTTGCCTGCGTTCCGGATGTTGTTTCAAAACTTATCAAAGCCGGTTATGAAGTTCACATCGAAAAAGATGCAGGACTCAACGCTGGTTTTACTAATGAGCAATACCAAAAAGCAGGTGCAAAAATCATTGATAATCTCACTGATCTTTATTCCAATGCAGATATAGTTTTTAAAGTTCAGCGTCCTATCGATCATCCAACTGCGGGTAAGAACGAAGTTGATTTGATGAAGAAGGGGACTCTTCTAATTTCTTTCGTTTATGTTCTTCATTATTCAGACATAGCAAAAAAATGTGCTGAAAAAGGAATCGATCTTATTTCAATGGATATGATTCCAAGAACTACACTTGCTCAAAAGATGGATGTGCTAAGTTCACAGGCAAACATAGCAGGATATAAAAGCGTGTTAATGGCTGCTAATGAACTGGGAAAAATCTTTCCGCTTATGATGACTGCTGCAGGAACAATTTCTCCAGCAAAGGTTGTGATAATGGGTGCTGGAGTTGCAGGATTACAAGCACTTGGTACTGCAAAAAGATTAGGCGCAGTTGTAGAGGTTTCTGATATTCGCACTGCTGTAAAAGAAGAAGTACAAAGTCTTGGCGGTAGATTTATTGAAGTTGAAGGTGCTGAAGATATGCAGGATGCCGGAGGTTATGCTAAAGAAGCCACTCCTGAATTTCTACAAAAACAAAAAGATACAATTTTTAAACACGTTACCGAAGCTGACATAGTTATCACAACTGCTCTTGTGCCGGGTAAAAAAGCTCCTATTCTTGTAACTGAAGAAATGGTAAAACATATGCGTCCGGGCAGTGTTGTTCTTGATATGGCTACTGAGTTTGGCGGTAATTGTGAGGTTAGTGAAAAAGGTAAAACTGTTAAGAAGCACGGTGTAATTATAATTGGTGAACCAAATTTACCAAGCCTGGTTCCTCATCATTCAAGCGATATGTATTCTAAGAATATTCTTAGTTTAATACTTCATATTGGTAAAGAAGGCAAAGTAACATTAAATCTTAATGATGAAATTGTAAAAGGATCTTTAATAACTCAGAATGGTGAAGTTATTAACCAGCGGGTTAAAGATCTAATTAAATAAAAGTTTATAAAAATAATAAAGGTATACTATGGAAGAATATTTGTTTTTAATGCAAGTGTATGTATTTGCTCTTGCGATTTTTGTGGGATTTGAACTCATCACAAAAGTACCACCTACATTGCATACACCGCTTATGTCAGGTTCAAATGCAATTTCTGGAATCACTATAGTTGGAGCTATCCTAAGCGCAGGATTGGAACAGTTTACAATAAGTACAATACTTGGACTTATTGCAGTTGCATTTGCAATGATAAATGTAGTCGGAGGCTTTCTTGTCACCGATCGTATGCTAAAAATGTTTAAAAAGAAGTGAGTTGAAAAATGATTATAGCTATTGAAATAACTTATCTGATTTCCTCAATTCTTTTCATCCTTGGTATTAAATATCTCGGGTCACCAAAGACCGCAAGAAAAGGAAATCTATACGCTGCAATAGGAATGTTTTTGGCAATTGCAGCAACATTATTAGATCAGCAAGTTTTAACTTTTGAATGGATTATTATCGGTGGATTAATTGGTTCAATTGCCGGGCTAATAATGGCATACAAAACTCCTATGACAGGAATGCCGCAGATGGTTGGAATGTTAAACGGATTTGGCGGAGGTGCGTCAACTCTTGTAGCTCTGTCGGAATATTTTAAAAAGAATCCTAATTATCCAGTTGATACAGGAATGCCTTTTAATCTACCTGTAAATGAGGGAGTTGCAATTATTCTTAGTTTGTTAATAGGTGGAATAACTTTTACCGGTTCTATGATTGCTTTTGGAAAACTGCAGGGTTTGGTCACAGGAAAAGTTGTGAAGTATCCATTGCAGCATCCCTTAAATGCACTTTTAGTTTTATTTGTTTTAGGTGCTGGTGGTTATGTGGTTATGTTCCCATCAATGATGGCATTAGTTCTTGTAATTACTGCAGTGTCCTTAATCCTTGGGGTTTTATTAGTTCTTCCGATAGGAGGAGCAGATATGCCAGTTGCAATTTCATTACTTAATTCATACTCCGGAATTGCAGGATCGATGACAGGATTTGTTCTTGGGAATAATGAATTAATTATTGCTGGTGCTTTAGTTGGTGCATCTGGAATTATCCTTACCAACATTATGTGCAAAGCCATGAATCGTTCTCTGATGAATGTTGTTCTTGGCGGATGGGCAAACGCCGGATCAGCTAGTACAACATCTTCTACAACTTCACCCAAAGGTGATGTTAAATCGATTGATGCTGAAGAATTAGCGATGTTATTAGATTCAGTTAGTAGTGTTATTGTTGTTCCTGGTTATGGAATGGCAGTTGGTCAGGCGCAGCATGCAGTTCGTGATCTTGTAAATCTTTTAGAAAAAAAAGGTGTTAAAGTCAGATTCGCAATTCATCCGGTTGCTGGACGTATGCCCGGACATATGAATGTTTTACTTGCTGAAGCACAGGTCCCTTACGATAAACTTTATGCGATGGAAGATATTAATGATGATTTTAATAATACGGACGTTGTTATTGTAATTGGTGCAAATGATGTTGTTAATCCGGCTGCTCGTCATGATCAAAGCAGTCCTATTTTTGGAATGCCGATTCTTAATGTTGATTATGCAAAAACAGTTATAATAAATAAACGTTCTATGAGTGCTGGATATGCTGGAATTGATAACGAATTATTCTTCTATCCAAATGCACTTATGTATTTTGGTGATTCTAAAGATGCAATGACTAAACTGGTTAATGAGATAAAGAATCTTTAAAGATTTGAATTTCTTTTACAAACCCAGTTCCTCGCAGGGACTGGGTTTTGCGTTTATACCCTATACCACATCTCTAAACTCTATATTTCAATATTCCTCAATTCCGATAATCTAATATTCAGCTAGCACTTAATTGGGGATTTTTATTTCCACAAACATCTCTGTTTAACATCATTTTTATGGCATATATTTGTAATGTTGTTTTCATTCCATAAACAAGGGAAAAACTTTGAAAAAACTATTTGTTTTGCTGTTCATTATTCAGACTTCAATAATCTTTCCGCAGGAAGTTGTTATTAAAAGTCTTAAAACATTTTCAAGTAAAGATGCTAATTCAATTCCGGTTTTATCTTCTCCAAGAGATTTATTAACAATTGATTTTGATGTTCAAACCGAATTCTCTCCGAATATCAACATCATCTTTAAGTTTTGTGATAAAAACTGGAATCCGACAGACAATCTTTTTCTTGCCAACCAGGGAAAGAACACAGCTTATACTCTAAATTATTTTTTACTTCCTACTACAGTTGAAGAAGCAAAATATCATTACACAAATACTTTTCCGGATAAGGATGGGTATGTTGCTTTCCCATATTCGGGCAAGTGGAAATTTTTTGTAGTTAATTCACAAGATCCAACTAAAATATTTGCAGAAGGAAAGTTCTTTGTAGTAATTGCTGACGTTCCACTAAAAGTAGAAACAAAAAGAGAAACGCTGGATGATAAAACTTATTTTCCACCTCAGCTTGGCCACGTTAATTGGATTGTAGTTGACGCTGCACCTAAAGAAGATTATTTCCCATTTCAGGTTGATGAATTGGAAATAGTTCAGAATTATTTAATGGATAATTCTATCCGCGTGCTCAGGAACTCAACAGATCAAAACAGAGTTTTTGAATGGGATGGCGGAAACAAAATTAGATTTATTGCAAAGGATGTTCGTCCTGGAAATGAATATCGTCAGACAAATCTTCAGAATATTAATATTTACAACTCTAAAAATGTTAAAGCCCAGTTTGATGGAATGGAATACAGCAGATTTTTATTATTAAGTAAAAGGGATAACAATGGAAGTTTTACTTTGCAGCCACCCAAGGATATGTACTCAACTTATATGAACGTTACTTTTCAGGTTAAACCGCCGGAAGAAATTTATGGCGATATTTTTTTAGTAGGGGCTTTTAATGATTGGCAGTTTTCTGAAAAGAATAAAATGAATTTTAATGGTGATCATTTTGAATTAACACTTGAGCTAAAAAGAGGAGTTTATGATTACCAATATGTTGTTGTTAACGGAGAATATTCTGATGTTACAAATCAGGATTGGTACATTCTTGAAGGAAACGATTGGCAAACTACTAATGATTATAATATTTTTCTTTGGTATCGTGATCAGGAATACGGCGGTTACGATCGAATAATCGGTTATTCAAAAATTCAAACGAGATAAAAATTATGGAAAAACTTTCAGTTGGCGTTATCGGTGTCGGTCATCTCGGCAAACTTCATTCAAAAATGTTTAATCAAATTAGTAATTGTGAATTAGTTGGAGTATTTGATTCAAATCCCGAACAGGCAAAATTAGTTGCTGAGGAATTTGGTGTAAAACATTTTAACTCGATTGATGAATTACTTTCTAAAGTTAAAGCTGTTTCAATAGCTGCAACTACTAGTGCCCACCACGAAGTTGCAAAAAAATGTTTTGAAAAAAACATTAATGTGTTTGTGGAAAAACCAATTACAGCAACCATAGAACAAGGTGAAGAATTAGTAAAGATCGCAAATGAAAAGAAACTAAAGTTTCAGGTTGGACACATTGAACGATTTAATCCGGGATTACTTTCACTTGAGTCTTTTATTTCTGATCCAATGTTTATTCAATCAGACAGACTTGCACAGTTTAATCCGCGCGGAACAGATGTTGCAGTTGTATTAGATTTGATGATTCACGATATAGATATAATTCTCAGCTTTATCAAAAGTGATGTTAAACAGATTGATGCAAACGGTGTTGCTGTTGTTTCCGATCATATAGATATTGCAAATGCAAGAATTCAATTTGAAAATGGCGCTGTTGCAAATGTTACTGCAAGCAGGATATCACAAAAGAAAATGCGTAAGATGCGCATCTTCCAAAAAGATCATTATATATCGTTAGATTTTATTACCGGAGTTTCAGAAGTTTATCGTCTGCAGGCAATTGATGAAGCAGCTTTACCAAATTCTATATCTTTTGGTGAAATGGGAGTTGGCGATAAAAAGAAAAGATTAATATATGAACAACCTGAATCAAAAGAAGTAAATGCACTTAACTATGAATTACAACTTTTTGTAGATTCCGTTTTGTATGATAAAAAAATAGTTGTTTCCGGTGAGGATGGATTGCGAGCGCTTAAAGTTGCAGAAATTATTATCCAAAAGATTGAACAATCAAAATGAGTAAAAGAATGAAAAAATTATTTTCTATATCTATTGTACTTTCACTAGTAATCTCCGGAATTCAATGCAGTGTTTATGAAGCTATGACTAATCTTTCCAGATTACAATTTAAAGTTGGGGATGTAAACGGATTTCAAATAAATGGAATTTCAATTTCAGGTAAATCTAAAATAAGTGATTTCACCCCAATTGATTTATTAAAATTGTCTTCCTCATTTGCACAGGGAACATTGCCTGCTTCTTTTGTATTAAATGTTGATGCAAAGAATCCAAATGATGGAACAGGAGGTTATAAAAAATCTGATGCAACTTTACAAAACTTTAAATGGAGATTATTTCTTGATGATAAAGAAACCATTTCAGGAGATATAGATCAGCCTGTAGTTGTTCCTGGTACCGGCGATGTAACAACAATTCCGTTAAGAATAAACATTGATCTTATGAAATTCTTTAAAGATAAAGGATATGAAAGTATTATCAATCTGGCATTAGCGCTTGGCGGTTATCAGGGATCATCTTCAAAAATATCATTATACGCAACGCCAACTGTAAGTTCACCATTTGGAAACATAACTTATCCTGGTGAGCTAAAATTAATTGATACTGAGTTTTCTAAATAAAATATTTTAGGAATGCTTTATGGCAAAAACAGAAAAATATGCTGTCGGTGTTGATTTAGGTGGAACAAATATCAAAATCGGAATTGTATCCGAAAAAGGTAATCTTGTTAAACATATTTCGATCAAAACCGATGCGGATGCGGGACCAAAAAAAGTTATTGCTAACATCATAAAAGGTATTGAATTAATTTTAGAAAAAAATAAATATAAAATTCAAGGAATAGGTATTGGCTGTCCTGGTGTTGTATCTATCAAAAAAGGGATTGTTGAAAATGCCCCAAATCTTCCGGGCTGGAAAAATGTTAAACTTGGTCCTATCATAAAAGAAAAATTTGGTTACAAAGTTCATCTTGAAAATGATGCTAACGGCGCTGCAATTGGTGAATTGATTTTTGGAGCAGGCAAAAAAATAGATTCATTTATTATGGTTACTTTGGGTACAGGAGTCGGAGGCGGAATTGTATTTAATAAAAAAATATTTCGCGGTGAGTTTGGTGCTGCTGGTGAGATTGGACATATTTCTATTGATATGAATGGTCCAAAGTGTAATTGCGGCTCAACCGGATGCATAGAGGCTTATGCAGGTAATTCGTATTTAAAAGAACAGATTAGAAGTGAACTTAAAAATTATCCTGATTCAAAAGTCTGGCAGTTGATTGAGAATGATTTATCTAAAGTATCACCCAGAATTATTCAGGCGGCTGCTGAAAGAAAAGATGTTTATGCAAAATTTGTAATTGAAAGAATGGGTAAGCAGCTTGGTGCAGCGTTGGCTTCATTAAGTAATTTACTGGATATAAGTACTTTTATAATTGGCGGCGGAGTTGCGGGATTTGGTAAGCCATTATTCGATTCAACACGATTAACAATTTCAGAAAGAGTGCTTTTACCTTTACGTCCAAGAGTTTTGGTAATTCCGGCTAAATTACAGAATGAAGCTGGAATAAAAGGTGCATCATCACTTGTATTCTATAATAATTAAATTCACATTAAATGATTTTTTCTTTTCGCGCCAAATATTTGTATAGATGAAAATTAATTCCAAATTATTTTTAGCTGTTGTCTTATCCGCTTTTATATTGCAAGGAATTACTTTCTCTCAGCAAAAAGATTCACTTTCTAATATTACCACGCCTGTGAGCAATACTATTGATTCACTTTTCGGTTCATCTGATTTAATCAAGAATCCTGTTGATTCACTGTTTGATGCCAAACTAAAAGGCAAAACTTATGATGTGGACACAACTGTGTTTGCTTCATCAAAGGATTCCTTAATCTTTCTTGTAAAAAAGAAAAAAATGAATATTTATGGGGAGGGAAGTATCAACTATAAATCCACAGAAATTAAAAGCGAAAATATTTTTATAGATTTTAACAGCAACGAAATTAATGCTGAGGGCATTCCTTCTGATTCGATACCGGATAATCTTATCGGAACTCCAATATTAAAAGAAGGGGCAGAGGTTTACGAAGGCAAAACGATGACATATAATTTCAAATCCGGTCGTGGGTTGCTTTCAATGGTTAAAACCGAAACTGATGGATCATATTATACCGGTAATAAAATAAACAAAGTTGATAAAGAAACTTATTTTATTGAGGACGGCATATTTACAACTTGTGATGATACTACTTGTCCGCATTATCATTTTACAGCCAACAAAATGAAAGTCATTCACAAAGATCAGTTAGTTGCCGAATGGATATTTATAAACTTTGGCGGCGTTCCTTTACCAATACCATTGCCGTTCGCAGTTTTTCCTATTGAGTCTGGAAGAAGATCAGGAATTATTCCGCCAACATTTGGCAGCGATGCAACTTATGGAACTTACTTTAATGGCTTTGGATATTTTTGGGCAATTAATGATTATGTTGATTTAAATGTTACCGGTGATTACTACACTCGAGGCAGTTATAAATTTGATACAAGATTTCGATATTCAAAACGATATAACTATAGCGGTAACGTTGAAGGAAGCTACGGACACTTTATTGAAGGTGAAGAAACAGATGCAAACAGAGTTGATAAAACAGACTGGCGCATAGCATGGAATCATAATCAAGCAATAACACCTACCTCTCGGTTTGATGTAAAGTTAGAATTTTTATCTGGTAATATTCAACGTAACATTACTGATTTTAATGAAATTTTAAGAAACAATGCTATTTCTAATGCGACATATTTTAAGCAGTGGGAAGAATCGGGTAACAGTTTATCTTTAAGTTATTCTCGCAATCAAAATTTTGAAACGAATGATATTTCTGAAGAATTGCCAAATTTAACTTTTTCACTTGCTCAAAGTTATCCGTTTAGAGATAATATAGGAACGCAGGAGTGGTACGAAACATTCGGATATAATTATTCAGGTCGGTTGCAAAATAATAGAAAAAAAGTTGATGGAAATCTTGAAACCAGAGGTGGAATTCAACATAATGTTAATGCATCGCTGTCACCTAAAATTGGTTACTTTAGTATATCTCCAAATTTCCGTTACAACGAAAGCTGGTACAATAAGTATGTAACGAAATATACTGCAATTAATGATACAGGAGCTTACTATGTTCAAACTGATGATGTGCAGGGATTGAGTGCTGTAAGAACTTTTTCAACCGGTGTTTCTGCTTCAACAAAATTTTATGGAATGTTTAATATAAATTCATTTGGGATTAATGCTGTAAGACACACAGTTACTCCATCTATCAGTTATAATTACTCTCCTGATTTTTCAACATCTACATGGGGATATTATGATTCTTATATTGATTCTGCAGGTAACCCGGTTGAGTATAGTAAATATGAAAAAGCAATTTTTGGAAAACCATCGAATCAGGAACAGCAAAGTATCAACTTTTCATTAGGCAATGTTTTTGATATGAAGACAAATGCCGATCCAACAGACACTACGGCGAAAGAAAATAAATTTCAATTATTAAATCTTAGCGCATCTATGGGCTATAATTTTGCAGCAGAGACTTTCAAATTTTCTGATTTAAATTTGAGCTACAGAACACAGATAGGAAGCTTGTTAAGTTTTTCAGGAAGCTCAACTTTTTCCCCTTATGATTATGAGGGAAGCAATAGAGTTGATAGATATTTGATAAGTAATGGCGGCGGATTGTTAAGATTAACAAATACAAATTTTTCAGTTTCACTGTCACTTGCCGGTGATAAAATTTCATCTCCCGAAACAGATAATCGAACATCGCTTCAACAGGATGAATATTTACAGGCCTCTGAAAGAAGTTTATATCAAGGAATTTATTCTGAAAAGGATGCAGACTTTTCTATCCCCTGGGATATTTCACTTAATTACTATTACAATTTATCGCGACCTGTACCTTCGAATGAAGATATAACATCCAGCATAAGCGGCAGTTTTAATTTTAATCTTACCCCAAAATGGAAATTTTCTGTAACAGGCAGTTATGATCTTCAGCAAAAAGAATTTGCAGCACCGCAAATCAGAATCTCACGCGATCTTCATTGCTGGACAATGAATTTTACCTGGAACCCAATCGGAACATACCGAGGTTATAATTTTGAGATTCGTGTTAAAGCTCCTCAATTACAGGATCTTAAAATTACCAAGCGCGATCAATTCTACGAGGGAAGATAATTGCTTAATTATATAATTGATGGAAATAATCTTATTGGCAAAATTGCTTCTTTAATGAGTCTTCAAAAAAAAGATAAGCAAGCCTCTCGTGAAAAACTTGTTTACATTCTTGATCGTTACTTTATCAGTAAAAAAGCTAATGTTACTTTACACCTGGATGGACATCCGGCTGGCAGAGTAAGTTCATCTAAGATGAAAATAGTTTATTCAGAAAATCTAACTGCTGATGAGAAGATTAAAAAACAGATATCTCAATCAAAATCCCCAAGAAATATTATTGTTGTCACCTCAGATTCAAATCTTGCACAATTCGCAAAAGTATGCTCAGCAACTGTCGTTTCAAGCGACGAATTTGCCGTAGAAATAAATAAATCCGGTGATAAATTTGATGAAGAAAGTATTATTAAGTCGATAAATAATGTTGATGAGTTTAAAAAACTTTTTGGTGTAGATTAAATTTAATTTGTTTGCCTGATGTTTTTTTCCACAATTATCCTTATTATTTAATTAACAATCAGTGCGATTAACTAATAATTACTTACGGAGGTTCTGTGAGCTCTAATTCTACAACTGTTTTTAATAATCTTCTTTTTGGGGTAATAGTTTCTTTAATAATTTCTTCAAATCTTTTTTCACAGATTGATAACCCTTTAACAGATCACGTTCCTATAGAATATATAAAATATATTCAGGGATATCAAAGTGATGCTTCAGATGCAGTTATTACTGATGTTTCAGGTTATGATAATTTTAATTTAGGAACTGCTTTTGCAGAACCGCATCTTGTTCAAAATCCTAACAACCCTTTACAGTATTTTACTTCTTTTAACACTAATACTGCATATAGAACAGATGATGCATTTAATTGGTTAATTAGCGCTCCTCCTTTTGGTGCTTCTGTTTATGGAGACCCGGTGAATGCGTATGATAGTTTGGGGAATTTGTATTATGAAAATATGTCAGGCTCCGGTACAATACAAAATTGCAGAGTTATCCGATCAACAAACAATGGTGCAACATGGGGTACTTCAGTTATTGCAGTTTTAGGTAATGATAAAAATTGGATTGCTGCTGATCAAACTTCCGGTCCTTATGCAAATTACATATATACAACAATGACCAATAGTGGTACTGGTAGTTTTTATAGAAGCACTGATTTTGGTGCTACTTTTACAAGTACTAATTCATTCGCAACACAATCACTTCCGGGTATGATGGTTGCTGTTGGTCCTGATACAAATGGCACAACCGATGTACCGGGTGGGTGTGTTTATGTTGTAACTAATTCAGGCAGCTCTTTTGCTTCCACTTACACTTTTTATGTCTCTACCAATGGCGGAACTACATTTACATTAAAGTCCGCGCAAAATTTTTCAGGTTATGTAGGCACAAACGTTGGTGGTAGAAATTCAGTGCAGAATATGAGAACCAGACCTTATCCATTTATTACCGCAGATAACAGTTACGGTCCGCTTAGAGGAAGATTATATTTAGTATATGCTTCCAATACTCCTGCTGGTGATGGAAACAAACCTGATATCTTCTGCAGATATTCTGATAATCAAGGAACAAGTTGGTCTGCAGCTATTAGAATAAATGATGATTTAAATACTACTTCTAATCATCAGTGGCATCCTTCAATCTGGTGTGATAAAACATCAGGAAGATTATTTGCAAAATGGATGGACACACGTGATACACCAACAAGCGATAGCGCTCATATCTATGCAAGTTATTCAGATGATGGTGGAATCACCTGGGTGCCTAATCAAAGAATAACTACTGCCAAAATGAAAATAGATTGTTCTACCTGCGGCGGCGGCGGTACACCAAGATATCAAGGTGATTATGATGCAATTACAGCAATTGATAATCAAGCTCTTATGGTGTGGACGGATTTCAGAGCAGGTTCGTTTGGAAGTTATGTTGGTTTCTTCCCTGATTATGCTATGCAAGTTGCCCCGGCTGTTGATAGTCTTGGCGGTGATGCTGACTCAGTTTATTATAATATAACTGTTCCAAGTGTTAAACTTTACGATGATAAGGTTACGTTTTCAGCTACTTTCACTCCAACTCCTGCAATTGGAACAATTTCTATAGAATTTCCTGATGGAGATACTCTATCAACTTTTCCTGGTAGTGTTCTTATGAAAATTAAAACTACCGGCGGAGTTTCAGTTGGTAATTACACAGTTACAATTACAGGTAAAGGTCCAAATGGAACACCGGTTCATAAAAGAAATGTAACATTGGTTGTTGGTTTGGTTATCCCTGTTGAACTTACAGCGTTTAATGCTTCAGTTAATAAAAATGATGTTGTTCTTAACTGGACTACAGCCACAGAACTTAATAACCTTGGATTCGAAATTCAAAGAAGAGCTGATAATGGAGATTATACTTCTTTAGGATTTATCAATGGTAAGGGAACAACAACTGAAATGAATGATTATTCATTTACAGATAAAACTGTTGATGCCGGAAGTTACACATACAGACTTATGCAAAAAGATTTTGACGGTACATTTGCATACTCACAGGAAGTTGAAGTTGATATAGATTTACCGTTGGATTATTCACTTGACCAGAATTATCCTAATCCATTTAACCCAACAACAACTATCCGTTATGCAATTCCTGAAGATAATTTTGTTAGCATAAAATTATATGATGTACTTGGTAACGAAGTTATTACACTTGTTAACGAACAAAAACAAGCAGGCAGATATGAGATGTTATTTAATGCATCAAACATTGCAAGCGGTGTTTACTATTACCAGATCAACTCAGGTAGCTTTACACAAACAAGAAAACTTATGTTGATGAAGTAATCATTCTGTCACACTGAGTTGTCATCCCGAGCATAGTCGAGGGACGAAGTGTGAACCTCACAGAATATTTAAGGCACGAGCAATCGTGCCTTTTTTTTATCCCCAGTTTTATATCTACTATGATAACCTTATTTTTAAGCTATTAAATTATATTCACAATAAACAGATACAATTATGCTGGAATACTTTCAATTCGATAACAAAAAAATTACCTCAGAAGAATGGGATGAATTTGTTGAACAGTCTGACAATGGCACTATGTTCAGTAAGCGAAAGTTCCTTTCATACCACGCAAAAGATAAGTTCAATGATAAATCCATCTACATCACAAAAGATGGAAAACTCCATTCAGTTTTTACAGCAGCTTTAATTGAAAGAGATGGAAAGAAAATCCTTTCATCACATCCCGGTGCTTCTTACGGCGGATTTGTGTACAACAGCGAATTGAATTTTAAAGAAGCTCACGATCTTGTTGATATAATGCACGAACACGCAAAATCTCTCAAAGCAGATCGTATTCAACTTACCTTAGCCCCAATAATTTATCAAACAAAATATTCAAACTATCTTGATTTTGCTTTTGTGCGAAACGGATTTCAATATTTAAAAAGAGAAGTATCAAGTGTTGTTCAGTTGGATTTTGAACCTGATCAGCTTCTAAACACTTATCGTGCAGAAGCAAGAACAGCTACAAAGAAGGCACTTAAAAAGGGAGTTGAGATTGTTGAGACAGAAAGATTTGATGAATATTATGAAATCCTAAAAAAGAATTTGAAGTTAAGACACGGTGTAAATCCTGCTCACACTTTAGATGAATTAAAAAAAGTAAAAAGTTTATTCCCGTCTAAAGTAAGGTTGTGGGGAGCTTTCTTAAACAATGAGATGCTTGCAGGAGTTTGTAATTTTTCTGTAAACAAAAATGTGGTGCTTGCTTTTTACATCAGCCACGATGAAGCATTTCAGGAATACCGTCCTGTTAATTTATTGTTTTATGAGATTATGAAAAGATACCAGGCAGAAGGATTTAAGTTTTTAGATTTTGGAATCTTTACAGTTATTATGGAACCGAATTGGGGACTCGGAAGATTTAAAGAAAACTTTGGCGCACGCGGAATTTTTAGAGATACTTTTTATAAAGATATTTAATTATTCGAATTACTTGATCGTCATTCCCACGAAAGTGGGAATCTATTTATTTAGAAGCTCTGGATTCCCGTTTTCACGGGAATGACACAACTTCATAGCTTTTGGTTCAGCGTCTTTATTAACTAATTTAATAAATTAGAATGTTAAAAATTCTTCACATCGCACCGCTTAATTTTGCCGGTGTGCCTTATGATTTCTACAAAATGCACAATGCTTGTGGAGATGAATCACGCATTGTTACTCTTCATCAAAATGAGCGAGTATTTCCTGAAGACATTTGTTTAGACTTACCTTTACCAAACCAGACACTTGCAAAATTTCTTCGCAGAAAAAAAATTCGATCTCTTGAAGAAAAGGAAAGAGATACAGCACATTATTTTGAATTCAGAAATCTATTTGAAAAAAGTTATTACAAGATTTATGATTTCTTAATCCAGCCCAAAATTGAAAAAGCAATTTCGGAGTATGGTTTAAATGATTTTGATATTATCCATTACGATGGCGGATTAGATTTTTATCGTGATTCCAGACAAGCATTAAAGTGGAAGAAGCAAGGAAAGAAAATAGTCTGCTGTTATTACGGAAGTGATTTAAGAATCCGTGGTTTGATAAAAGAACTTGATGAAATTTCTGATCTTAATCTTACAAGTGAATATGATCATCTTTCACTAAAAAAAGATTTAAAGTACTTATTCTATCCTTATGATGCTTCTGAACTACCGGCGAAAAAAGAAAGAACTGCTGAAGCAATTAAAATTGTTCATTCTCCAACAAACAGAAAGTACAAAGGAACAGAATTAATAATTTCTGTTATCGATAAAATCAAAAGGGAACGAAACATAGAATTTCTATTGATGGAAAATGTTGATCGTTCAAAATTACTCGAGATAAAAAGCGAATGTGATATTTCGATCGATCAGGTTGGCGGTACAATGGGCGGTACCGGTTACGGTAAAGCAGGACTTGAAACTCTTGCTATGTCCATTCCAACTATTACAAATATGACTAAAGATTATGCAGATTGGCTTCCGGAAAATCCTTTTATTGTTGCAAATAATTTTGATGAGCTTTATAAATCATTAATTGAACTGATTGACAATGAAAGTTATAGAATTGAGAACGGTAAAAAGGGAATTGAGTGGGTTAAGAAATATCACAGTTTTGAAAGTGTTAATGAAAATCTGATGAAATTGTATCGAGAAAAAATATAGTTTCACACTAAAAGTTTGTTAATCACCTCTATTAACTTCTTAGATTCATTCTCCCAATTTTTATTTTCTTCAACCAACTTTCTAGCATTTATAGAATGCTCTTCAACCAGTTTAGGATTACTCAAATATGATTCAATTGCATTTATGATTTCAGATTCATTATCAGGATTAACCAGGAAACCATATTTCTCATAATCTATTTCATCTCTTATTGGTTTTATATCAGAATAAATAAACGGTTTTCCGCAAGCCATATACTCAAATATTTTTATAGGAAGGGAATTACTGTAAATAAAATTTCTTTCACGTAAATCAAAACAAATGTCCATCTTTTCAATTACAGTGCTCATTTTATCGTAGTCAGTCCAATCAACAAATACTACTTCCACATTGTGTATAGGAGATAACTTTTGTTTGAATTCAACTTCTTCACTCTGATAAGTAAATCTTCCAAACAATAAAAGTTTAAATTTCTTTTGTGGAAATTTATCAGCAATTGAAATGGATACTTGAAGAAGTTTATTGATCCCACGTTCAAAAGTAATTACACCAGCATATCCAAAAATTATTTCTTCTTTTGATAAATCCGGTTTTTTGTAATTGAAATATTTTAATACCGGGTAATATCCAACAACACTCTTAGGTTTTGATCTGGCAAGAAGGTCATATCGTTTCTTTTTAGATACTTCGCCAATAATTAAATGATCAACTTTTTGTAAAACATAGAAGTAGGGTATAAGTAATTGAAAATATTTAATCCAGCGTTTCACTCCGTTGAATTTATAAGCAACATTTTCCGGAAACCATTCAGTTACATCAAGTATGATTTTAGCATTGCTACTCTTTCCCTTGAATTTTAATGCGGCAAATACTGGAAGCATTTCTGAGCAGATAATAATATCAGGATTAAAGTCAGTTATTAAATCATAAAATGAATCTATTTTTTTCTTTTTGTTATAAGAATAACCATCAAAACCTACAATGCTAATTCCATTGATGACTTTGTTTATTTGTTCAGTAGAGCAAATAATGGAAACGGAAAATCCATTCTCATTTAATGATTGCCCAAATTTCCAGAATATTCTTTCATCAAAAGGCGGATGGCCGGATGTAACCAGGCAGATTCGTTTCTTATTCAAATACTTTTACTCTTTATTTTATTAAATTTGAATCAACAATTGAATAAATCAAAAATTATGCACACACAAAATAAAATATCTGTGGTCATTATTACAGGAAATGAAGAAAATAATATTAAAGATTGTCTGAAAAGTGTTAAATGGGCAGATGAAATAATCGTAGTTGATTCTGAAAGCTCAGATGAAACTGCTAAAATTGCAAAAGAGTTTACAGATAAAGTTTTCATTCATAAATGGGATGGGTATTCTGCACAGAAAACCTATGCAATATCACTAGCAAAGAATGATTGGATACTTAGTATTGATGCGGATGAGCGGGTTTCAGATGAACTTGCAAAAGAAATTCTTGAAAAAGATTTAACAAAGCATAATGGATATTTTATTAAAAGAGATAATTTCTTTTTGGGAAAACTTATTCGTGGCTGCGGTTGGGGAAATGATTTGCAATTAAGATTATTTAAAAAATCTGAAACCAAATTATCTGATAGAATGGTTCACGAAAAGTTTATTGTAAACGGAAGCGTATCAGAACTCAAGAACAGTTTTTCACATTATTCATATCAAAATCTTAACGATGCTTTTATAAAGATTAACAACTATTCAACTCTTGAAGCCAATGAAAAAGCAGATAAAAAAACAGTTAATCTTTTTACTTTATTAATAAGTCCACCGATTTATTTCTTACACCATTTTATAATCCGTAAAGGATTTATAGATGGAATTTATGGAGCAATAATTTCTTATATGCACATGATTACAAAGCTCCAGGTTCAATTAAAGATTATTGAAATAAAAAAGAATAAAAGATCTTAGCAATATGAAACAACTGAGACTTTTAGTTGCCAGGATTGATAGAATTGGCGATGTAGTACTTTCAACTCCTCTTCCGCGTGAAATCAAAAAAAAATATCCGGATAGTTACGTTGCTGTCTTAGTTAAGAACTACACAAAGGATATTTATTTAAATAATCCTAATGTTGATGAGATTATCACTTATGATAATCCTGATAAGACCGAAAAAAGTTTTTGGGAATTAGTTAGTGAAATTAAGCAGTACAAATTTTCGCATGCATTTATGCTTCTTCCAAATGAAAAATTAAATTATGTACTTTTTGCAGCAGGAATAAAATATAGAGTTGGTGTCGGTCATAAGCTTTATCAGTTTTTAACTTTTGCAAAATACGTTGATCGGAAAAAATATAATCCTTTGCGACATGAAGCCGATTATTGTCTGGATATGGTTAGAAAAATCGGTGTAAATGTAAATGAGATTCATCCTGAAATATTTTTGAGTGAGAATGAAAAAATTACGGCAGCAGAGATAAGAAAATCACTTAAAGAGAATAATGAATTACTAATTGGAATTCACATAACCAGCGGAAATTCTGCTCCAAATCTTTCAGTGAAAAGTTATCTGGAATTGATAAAAATACTTTCTAGTAACAAAAAATTAAAAGTTATAATCACTGATTTTAAGCCACCTGATGAATTACAAAATCTTTCTAACGTAGAGTATATCTTCAAAGGGGAAACACTAAGAATGGATATCGTTAGATTTGCTTCCCTTGATTTATTGATTTCTAATAGTACAGGCCCAATGCATATTTGTGCTGCACTTAAAGTTCCAACTTTATCTGTTTTTTGTCCACTAACGGCCTGTTCTGTAAAACTTTGGGGACCGCTTGGCAATAAATCTGAAATCCTTTTACCTAAACAAAGTTATTGCGATAACCATTGTCCGATTGATCCCAAAAAATGTGACTACTCAAAAGAAGGAGGAATCACCGCTCAAGATGTTGCTGAAAGAGTTTACACAGCCATCAAAAGTTGGAATAATTGGAAATAGTTAAGTTAATTTTAGTAAATACGATCAGTTAATTGTCTTTCACGTCTTCACATTTTTTTAGTAAATTCACACGAAAATTATTAACAATTCTAAGAAATTATAGAGCATATTAATGAAAGAATATCTTGATCTGGTTAAACTAGTTATTAATGAAGGAACACATAAAAAATCCAGAACAGGCATAGATACAATATCTTATTTTGGTGCTTTTTATAAAGTTGATCTGCAAAAAGGATTTCCTCTTTTAACCACAAAAA
Source organism: Ignavibacteriales bacterium (assembly GCA_016707115.1). GTDB lineage: Bacteria > Bacteroidota > Ignavibacteria > Ignavibacteriales > Ignavibacteriaceae > IGN3. Next base: position 110,623 of record JADJIH010000001.1, read on the forward strand.
AAGTTGAATGGAAATCTCTTCTGAAAGAAGTTCTATGGTATTTATCCGGGGAAAATCATATTAGAAATTTAAGACAACACACAAAAATTTGGGATGCCTGGGCTGATGCTGATGGAAGATTACAGACTGCTTATGGTAGATTTTGGAGAAGATTTCCGGTTCCGGCAGCCAATGCGTATTTAGAAGGAGAAATTTTTGTAAATGAAAATAATCCTTTTGTAAGAAAAGAAGAAAACGGTTCACTTACATTCGATCAAGTTGGTTGGGTTATTAACGAAATAAAACATAACCCCAACTCCCGCAGATTAGTAATTTCTGCCTGGCATCCGGCAAATGCTGTAATAAGCAAATTGCCTCCTTGTCATTACACTTTTACATTTAATGTTAATGATGGAAAACTTAATTGTCATTTAACTCAGCGTTCTGGTGATATTGCTCTTGGAATTCCATTTAATCTTGCAGCTTACTCTATGCTTACACAAATAATAGCACAGGAAACAAATCTGGAGTTAGGCCAATTTGCACATACTATTATTGATGCTCATATCTATCACGCTGAAAAGGGAAGCGAGATGGAAAAATTTGATCATCTTGAAGGTTTGAAATTACAATTGCTGCGTGAACCTTTAACTTTACCAAAACTAAAAATTACTAAAAAGCCAATTGATGAATTAGTGTTTGAAGATTTTGAATTGATTAATTACAAATATCACGATAAAATAAAATTTGAGGTTGCAGTTTGATTATTAGCCTGATTGTTGCGATTGCGCAAAATGGAGTGATAGGAAAATCAAACGGAGAAATGTCCTGGCACGTTAAAGAAGAGTTCCAGCATTTTAAGAATACTACTTTGGGCTTTCCAATAATTATGGGAAGAAAAACTTTTGAAACTCTTGGTAAACCACTTAAAGGCAGATTAAATATTGTTGTAAGCAAAAATCAATCTTATAAAACTTTGTTTGATGATGTTGTTGTTGAATCATCTTTAGATAAAGCTATAGAACATTGTAAAAATATTAATTCCGAAAGAATATTTATTATTGGCGGAGGAGAGATTTACAGGCAAGCAATTGCTTTTGTTGATGAAATGATCATTACTTTTATGAAGTTTCAAGCTGAAGGTGAAGTAAAATTTCCTAAAATAAATGATGGTGAATGGAAGAGAGATAAAATTAAAGATCACGAATTGTTTGAAATATTTAGATACTTAAGAAAGAGTTAATGGCGTCCCGAATAAAAATATTACCTGATAATCTTGCTAGTAAAATTGCTGCAGGTGAAGTAGTTCAGCGTCCTGAATCAGTTGTGAAAGAGTTATTAGAAAATGCCGTTGATGCTAACTCAACTTCGATAGAATTGATTGTTAAGCAGGCTGGCAAGTCTCTTATTCAGGTTTGTGATAATGGAACGGGAATGACCGAAGAAGAAGCAGTTCTATGCATTCACAAGCATGCAACTAGCAAAATTTCATCAATGGAAGATCTGGAATCTATTGCAACACTTGGTTTTCGTGGAGAAGCTTTAAGTTCCATTGCTTCGGTTTGTCAGCTTGAAATCAGGACTGAAACAAGAGATGCTGAGATTGGAACGCTGTTAAAAGTTGAAAGTGAAAATGAAATCATTACTGAAAAAATATCCGCACCTAAAGGTACTTGCATTGCCGTAAAAAATATTTTTTATAATATACCGGCAAGAAGAAAATTCTTAAAGACCGATAGTACTGAGTTAAAACACATTATTGATACATTTAACAGAATTGCTTTAGCTTATCCAGAAATATCGTTTAAGTTTTACAATTCCGATAATCTTGTTTTTGATTATTTTACCGGGACACTTGAAGAAAGAATCCAGCAGGTTTTTGCTGATAATATGATGGAAGCATTAATTCCGGTTAAAGAGGAAACCGATTATCTTTCATTAAACGGTTATATCGGTAAGCCTTCTATTTTTAAGAAAAGCAGAGGTGAGCAGTATTTATTTCTTAATAAGCGATTTGTTATAAATAAAAATATAAATCACGCTGTATTCACCGCGTTTGAAAATATCCTGGAAAAAGGTGATTATCCTTTTTTCATACTATTTGTAACATTAGATCCTAAAAAAGTTGATGTTAATATTCATCCTTCGAAGCTTGAAGTAAAGTTTGATGATGAAAAAGATATTTACAATTTTGTTTTATCTGTTGTTCGCAAAAGTATTGGAAGCCATGATTTAGTTCCAACAATGTCTTTTGAAAATGTTACTTCACAAGGAGAAAGGCTTTCCTTCAATGCTTTTAATGCTGTAAAACAAAATGATTTTTCTGATCGACCGGTTTTCAATGAAAGAGAAAAACGGGAAAGAACAACTGTTACTGATGAAGATATTGATTTAGTTTTTAGTTCATTAACGAAAAATATTTTACCTGGTTCAAGTTCAGGATATGAACAAACCGAAAATAAATTTGAGAAACAGGTTGAACATTCAGCATCAACAGAAATTGAAACAACTTTTTTAATACAGCTTCATAACAAGTATATTTTATCTCAGATTAAAAGCGGACTAATGATAATTGATCAGCATGTTGCTCATGAGAGAATATTGTATGAGAAAGTGTTATCAAGACTTGAAGCTAATATGCCGTTTACGCAGCAATTACTTTTCCCGATAAAAGTTCAGTTTGATGTTGCGAGTTATGAGATATTAAAAGAGCTTAATTTGATGATAACTAAACTTGGGTTTAAATTAAAATATCTCCCCAAAAGTTATGTGATGATCGAAGGCGTTCCTGATGACATTAAAAACGGTTCTGAGGAAAAAATTTTACGCGAGTTTATTTCAGAGTATGTTAATAATCAAACCGAAAAACAATTGGAAGAAAAAGATAATGTTGCAAAATCATATTCTTGCAAAGCGGCTATAAAGGCTGGTGATAAGCTTTCGGAAAAAGAAATGCGATTGTTAATTGATCAATTATTTGCAACCTCAATGCCTTATGTTTGTCCACATGGAAGACCAATAGTGATAAAAATTTCTTTAGAGGAATTTGATAGAAGATTTGGAAGAACATAGTTTATTTTTAAGTATAAAAATTAGTTAACCAACAAAAAGGAAGCCTATGTCTGATTTAGAATATCTGAAGCAAAGAAAAAGCTATGATGAAAAAGCTAAATCTGCGAAATCGAATGGGATGAAATTCACTACTGTCAGCGGACAGGATATTGATGTTTTTTATGGACCCGACGATATTGAAAATATAAACTACTTAAGTGAAATTGGTTTTCCTGGTGAGTATCCTTACACTCGTGGTATTCATCCAAATGGTTATCGCGGTAAAATATGGACAATGAGGCAATTTGCCGGGTTTGGTTCTCCCGAAGACACTAATGAAAGATTTCACTATTTATTAAATCATGGACAAACCGGATTATCGGTTGCATTTGATTTACCAACATTGATGGGCTGGGATGCAGATGCTCCAATAAGCGATGGCGAAGTTGGAATTTGCGGTGTTGCAATTTCTTCACTTCAGGATATGGAAATTCTTTTTGATAAAATTCCTTTAGACAAAGTTTCTACATCGATGACAATTAATTCACCTGCTGCGATGATCTTTGCATTTTATCTTGCTGTTGCGCAAAAGCAGGGAGTTGATTTTAAAAATTTACGGGGCACACTTCAGAACGATATTTTAAAAGAGTACATCGCACAAAAGGAATTCATATATCCGCCAACTCCTTCAATGAGAATTATTGTTGATATGATTGAGTACTGTAAGAATGAAGTTCCGCAGTGGAATCCGGTTTCAGTAAGCGGTTATCACATTCGTGAGGCTGGTTCAACATCAGTGCAGGAACTTGCTTATACACTTGCAGATGGATTTGCGTATATCGAAGCTTGTATCGAAAGAGGAATGGATGTTGATGAATTTGCTCCGCGCATTTCTTTCTTTTTTAATTCGCACTTAGATTTTTTTGAAGAGATTGCAAAATTCAGAGCAGCTAGAAAAATTTATGCAAAACGTATGAAAGAAAAATACGGAGCAAAAAATCCACGTTCCTGGTGGTTAAGATTTCATACGCAAACTGCCGGTTGTACTTTAACAGCACAACAGCCCGAGAATAACATAATAAGAACAGCCTTCCAGGCATTAGCAGGAGTGCTTGGCGGAACCCAATCACTTCACACAAATTCTATGGATGAAACATTAGCATTGCCAAGTGAAAAAGCAGTTAAGATTGCTTTAAGAACCCAGCAGCTGATTGCTTACGAAACCGGAGTAATAAACTCTGTTGATCCTTTAGGTGGCAGTTATTTTGTAGAAGCTTTAACTGATAAAATGGAGAAAGAAGCCAATGCGATATTTGATCAGATAGATTCTCTTGGCGGAGTTGTTGCCGCGATTGAAACCGGATATTTCCAGAAAGAAATTGCAGACGCTGCCTATCGTTATCAAAAGGAAGTTGAGAGAAAAGAAAAGTTTATTGTAGGTGTAAATGAATTTGTAGAAGAAAATGAAAAAGTTGACATTCCAATCTTAACGGTTTCTCCTGAAGTTCAAAAGCAGCAAGTAAAACGATTAAGAGAATTAAAACAAAGTAGAAATCAAAAAGCTGTGGAAGAGAGCTTAGCTTCAATTAAGCAGGCCGCAATTGATGGCAGTAATCTTATGCCGGTATTTTTAACAGCAGCACAAAACTACGTTACTCTTGGTGAAATGATTGGCGAGTTAAAAGAAGTTTTTGGCACATATGAAGAAACCGCAGTTTTCTAATGATTAAGAATTATTTTCATTTATTACGTGTTCCTCAGTGGATAAAAAATCTTTTTGTTTTTGTTCCGTTATTGTTTTCTCTGCATTTTTTTGAAGCAGATTATTTTGTACAAACTCTTAAAGGTTTTTTTATTTTCTGCTTGGCATCAAGTTTTATATATATCATTAACGATATAATAGATATTGAGGCCGATGCCGCCCATCCCAAGAAGAAGCTTAGACCTTTACCTTCAGGAAAAATTTCTAAACGATCAGCTTGGTACGCTTCCGTACTAATTTTTGTAATACTTGTGCTACTTTTATTTTTAGTAAATATAGCTTTTATTTTGTACTTGATAAGCTTTGTAGTGTTGAATGTTTTGTATTCGCTTTATTTTAAACACATTGTTATACTTGATGTTTTTAGTATTGCCGCAGGATTTACACTTCGTGTTTTAGGTGGTGCAGCAGTTATTTCTGTTCCGGTCTCAAGCTGGTTAATTTTAACAACAATGTTCATTTCACTTTTTCTTGGTGTGATGAAACGTCATTCAGAGCTGGAACAAATGTCAGATGATCAACTTGGTTCAACAAGAAAAGTACTAGCTGAATATTCACTGACTTTTACAAATCAAATTGCAACCGTTGCTGCTGCAGGAGTAATAATATGTTATGCACTTTATACAGTTTCTCCAAGAACTGTTTCGATTTTCGGTTCTGAAAATCTTATTTACACTACACCTTTTGTTGTATTTGGTATTTTTAGATTTATGTACTTAGAATATTTAAATCAAAAAGGTGAAAACACAACTCAAATAATGCTAACTGATATTCCTATGATCATAACAGTTATTCTTTATGCTGCTACAACTGTCCTAATCATCTATAAAATATTTTGAATGAAAAGAAAAATTATTTTATTGTCTAAAGTTTTAATTTTAATTGGATTAATAACTTCCTGTTCTTCTAATTTATCTGAAAAGAATTTCGATGAACTTGATATTAAAATTGTTGATGTTCAAAGCTGGTTAAATTTAATGCCTGGTGGCCCTGGTTCATTTCATATCTCTGGTAAATATGAACTTCCAGAAGAATTAGACGAAAGAGAAATATTTCTTTATAAAATAATTGTCATTGATAACGGCAAAGAAATCTATAATTTAATTGCTGAATTGCAGTTTGTTAATAATTCATTAAATGGAATTAAAGAATTTACTTTCACAAATCATTATCAAACTGAGATTGAACCAATACTAATGCAAAAAGATACTATCGATATACGACTTATTTTTAGTGTAAATAGTTTGCCAGTTAAAAAAGATTTAAATAAAATTCCACTTACCCGCGCATATTAGATTATTTCTAAAAATGAATCAACAAAATTATTCTGTAATCCTTTTTGATGGTGTTTGTAACTTCTGCAATTACTGGGTTAATTTTATTCTTGATAGGGATAAAAAAAACATATTTAGGTTTGCTGCACTTACAATCTGAAAAAGGATAAGAACTATTGGATAAATTTAATCTTCCTAAAGGTGATTTTGATTCTTTTATTTTGATTGCAGATAGCAAAGTATTCAAAAAATCATCTGCTGCTTTTGAAATTGCAAAACATTTGAATGGCTGGCCAAAAATAATTATTCCCTTTAGTATTTTACCTCATTCATTAACTGATATCATTTATGATTTAGTTGCTAAAAACAGATATAAGTTTTTCGGCAAAAAGGATGCGTGCAGAATCCCAACAAAAGACGAAAAAAGTAAATTTCTTTAGTATATCTCGCGTTTTCCTAATTGGGATAAACATTATTTTAGGTTAAATTTACCTCACAAAATTTAGAGTAAAAGGCGTATTGTTAAAGCTTAATATTGATTCAAAGGATACTAATTCAAAGGCTCGTGCTGGATGGTTTGAAACTGATCATGGTAAAGTAGAAACCCCGATTTTTATGCCTGTTGGTACGCAGGGCACAGTAAAAGCTGTAAATCAAACTTATCTTGCGGACGAAATTAAAGCACAAATTGTTCTTTCAAATACTTATCATTTGTATTTAAGACCAGGCACAGAAATACTTGAAGCAGCTGGCGGACTTCATAAGTTTATGAATTGGCAAAAACCAATTTTAACTGATAGCGGCGGTTACCAGGTTTTTAGTTTATCTGAATTAAGAAAATTAAAATCGGATGGGGTTGAGTTTCGTTCGCATCTTAGATGGTTCAAAACATTTTTTTACACCTGAAAAGGTTATTGGAATTCAAAGGAGTATTGGATCCGATATAATGATGGTTCTTGATGAATGTGCACCTTTTCCGTGTGATTATGATTATGCAAAAAATTCTGTTCAACTTACAAGTAATTGGGCAGTATTAAATAAAGAAGCATTTGTTCGTTCTTCTCCATTGTATGATCATAAACAATTTCAGTTTGGAATAATTCAGGGAAGCATTTATAAAGATTTAAGAGAAAAATCTGTAAATGATTTATTGAAGTTAGATTTTGATAGTTATGCAATTGGCGGACTTGCAGTGGGTGAACCGATGGAACAAATGTATGAACTTGTTGATTTTACAACTGATTTTATGCCTGATGACAGACCAAGATATTTAATGGGTGTAGGAAAACCTGAGAATATACTGGAATCGATAGCGAGAGGTATTGATATGTTTGATTGTGTTATGCCGACACGTAATGCACGTAATGCAAATGTATTTACTTGGAATGGAAATCTTTCAATGCGGAATGCCAAGTACAAAGATGATTTTAAACCATTAGATGAAAAATGCAGTTGTTATACTTGCAGAAATTATACTCGGGCTTATTTAAGACATCTATTTATTGCTGAAGAAATATTAGCACTTGAATTGGCATCAATTCATAATTTGTATTTTTATCTTCAATTAGTAACACAAGCTCGTATGCATATAATTGATGGTGATTTTTTGGACTGGAAAAATAAAATTGTAAACGAAATATCAAAAAAGAACTAAATAAAAAACTAAAGGAGAAATAAATTGGATATATTATTAGCAATGGCACCACAAGGTGGTGAAGGTGGTGGCGGAAGTTTAATCAGCACTGTAATTATGTTTGGTGCTATCTTCGCAATCTTCTATTTCATGATTATAAGACCACAACAGAAGCGTGCTAAAGAAAGAGAAAAACTTCTTTCAAACATTGAAAAGGGTGATAAGATTGTCACTTCAGGCGGAGTTCATGCAACTATTGTTGGTATTGAAGAAAAAACAGTACTGATTGAGATCGCTCCAAATGTGAAAGTTAAAGTTGAGCGTTCTGCAATCGGTAGTGTAATAAAATAATTTAATTAGAGAATCCTATTATGTTTTGCAGTATTGAAGAAGCAATTGATGAAATAAAAAACGGTAAAGTTATTATCGTTGTTGATGATGAGGACCGTGAGAATGAAGGAGACTTTATTTGTGCGGCTGAATATGTTACTCCGGATATTGTAAACTTTATGGTAACGCACGGCAGAGGAATGTTGTGCGTTGCTATAAATGGAAAGCGATTGGATGAATTAAATCTTCCACTGATGGTTGAATCAAACTCTGCCTTACATGGAACTCAATTCACAGTTACGGTGGATGCGATTGAAGGAACAACAACAGGAATATCAGCTGCTGATCGTGCTCATACAATAAAAAAACTTATCGATCCAAAATCAACTTCAAATGATTTTGCAAAACCAGGACATATTTTTCCATTACGTGCTTTTGAAGAAGGCGTTCTGAGAAGAGCAGGACATACCGAAGCTGCTGTTGATTTATGCAAACTTGCAAACTTAAATCCGGCCGGAGTTTTGTGTGAAATACTTAAAGAAAATGGGGAGATGGCTCGAGTACCTGAACTGGTTGAAATAGCTAGAAAGTTTAGTCTTAAAATTGTGACAGTTCAGGAACTGATTAAATATAGAATTAAAAATGAAAATCTTATTGAGAAAATTTCTGATATCGATTTCCCAACTAATCATGGCAGATTCCGGCTTCATCTTTACAGAAATCTTTTGGATAAGAAAAAGCAAGTTGCATTGGTTAAAGGGGAACCTGATCCTGAAAAACCTTTTCTTGTTCGTATGCACTCAGAATGTTTAACCGGTGATGTATTTCATTCCCTAAGATGCGATTGTCATGATCAGTTAAATCATGCACTTGATTTAATTGAACAAAATGGTTCGGGTGCATTAGTGTATATGCGGCAGGAGGGAAGAGGTATTGGTCTTGAAAACAAAATCAAAGCATACAATCTGCAGGATGAAGGCAGAGACACAGTTGAGGCTAATGAAGATCTTGGATTTAAGGCCGATTTAAGAGACTATGGAATAGGTGCACAGATATTGATCAATCTTGGAATTAAAAAAATAAATCTGCTAACAAACAATCCTAAAAAAGTAATTGGATTGAATGGATACGGACTTGAAATAGTTGAACGTCTTCCCATTGAAATTCCACCAAATAAAAACAACGAAAAGTACTTAAAGACTAAACGCGATAAGCTTGGGCATATAATACTTCAGTAAAAATTAGTCTTTTCATTTTACTTTCCGCTCAATCTGATTTTCGTTATTTTCATACAGCAGCTATTCAAATCTTTTGATAATTATTTTGAGATGATAAAATGAAATTTCTTATCGTTATACTCTTCGCTCTTACAACCTTTGCACAACAAAAAACTGTTTACGTTGCATACATTGATACTGAAATCGGGTTAGGATTGGCCCCATACATTTCTCGTGTAATTTCGGAAGCAGAACAAAATAATGCAGATGCAATAATATTTAAAATCAATACTTTTGGTGGAAGAGTTGATGCAGCAACACAAATAAAAGATGCAATTCTATCCAGCAAAGTTTTAACAATTGCTTTTATTAATAACCGCGCAATATCGGCAGGCGCTTTGATTGCACTTTCTTGCAACAAAATTGTGATGGTTCCTGGTAGTTCAATAGGTGCGGCAACTGTTGTTGATGAAACCGGACAGAAAGTTGGAGAAAAGTATCAATCATATATGCGTTCAGAAATGCGCTCTACTGCAGAGAAGAACGGAAGAAGAACTGATATAGCAGAAGGTATGGTTGATGAAAGAGTTGTTGTTGAAGGTTTATCAGACAGTACAACACTTATTACATTAACATCTGAGGAAGCACATAAATATTTAATCGCAGATACAGTTCTTACAAGTTTTAATGAACTTCTAAGTGCGTTTGATTTGAAAAATGCTGAGGAAGTATCAATCACATCCAATTGGGCAGAAGATGTGGTTAAGTTTTTAAATAATCCAATTATCTCTTCTATTCTTATTATGATTGGTTTTTTTGGGTTGATGGCTGAAATAAAGACACCGGGCTGGGGAGTTGCAGGAACTACCGGATTAATTGCACTCACATTATTTTTTGGCTCATCATATATTCTGCAACTTGCATCAATTTTAGAAATATTACTTTTTGTGGTAGGATTAGTTTTACTTCTTGCCGAGATATTTGTGATCCCCGGTTTTGGTATTGCTGGTATATCCGGAATCATACTGATCTTTGCTTCAATATTTCTTTCACTTCTTGGAAGTGAACCATTTATTGATATGCATGCAATATCAATTGCAATCATACAGTTGTCAGGTTCAATGCTTTTTGCTTTAGTGGGAATGTTTTTTCTGGTTAAATATTTACCAAAATCTACAGCATTTAATAAATTAGTTTTATCAGAATCAGAAAAAGCAGAACATGGATTTGTTTCTTACCCTTCTGAAAAAGATTTGGTTGGAAAACTTGGAATTGCATTTACTACACTTAGACCAGGCGGTACTGCTGTAATTGATGACAGAAGAATAGATGTTGTTGCGGATTCTGAATACATTGATAAAGACGTAAAAATAAAAGTCTTAAGAGTTGAAGGAATTAAAGTTGTTGTAACAGCGGTTAAAGAAAATATTAACTGAAAAAATTGTTAACAAAAAAGCCGGCTTGTAACCGGCTTTTTTTGTTTGGAACTAATTTACAGTAACTCTAAGATATTCGTATTAGTTATCACATCTCTGCGAGCACCTTTTTGTTTTCCCTGAGGTGTATTCGCTTCCATTGTGTAGGATATTTCAAGTCTGGTTTTTGTGCGGGATTTAATTTGAACTCCCTTATCAACATCAAAATAAATCTTACCTTCCGCAGTAGAGATCGGTTTTTGAAAAGTATAAATTACATTCCCTTGATTAACTTTTGATTGTCCTGAATATCTAAAATCAATACCGGCATCAATAACAGCAACTCGATTATCATTTAATTTTTCAACACTTTCTAGCTTATACGTGTTTGTATAATTAATTTGATAAACCATTAAAGGTATTGGAGCCTGCTGAATTTGCCACGATGAATCTTTATAAACCTCTTTATCAGAAACTTTTCTAACAATTTGACTGAGCAGTGGAGAAAGCACGCCATTGATAAGGTCCTGTCGAATTGAATTTCTGTCATTTGCGGATATTGTATCTGCAGCACCTTTTAGTTCAAGGAATTTATTGGATATTTTATCTGCCTTAAACACTTCTAAGACATCACCTTTTTTATTAAATCGCGCACTGAATGGATTATTATAAAGTGATTGATATTCAGCGAATTGATGTGTTTTAGCTGAGTCTACGTCTTTACCAGCTTCAAAATTAAAAGTTTGTCCATTTGCGGAGGCTTCAAGTTTTATTGAATTAATTTTAATCTCAGCTTCAGCAGATCCGTCTTCATCAACTTCTTTAACTACAAGATCAATCAGGTATATAATTTTTTGAGATACTCCCGTGGATATAGTTGTATCCATTGTAATTGTCTGGGTATTATTTGAAATAGTAGTTAGTCGGTACACTATCTTTTCGCCCTTTTTAAATTTATATTCCATTAGAAATGGTTTACCTGAGTTATCAATTCCATCTGTTTTTAGATCTGTGGAATCAAAAGAATATTTTTCCTTATCGGTCAGAGTTTTTTCAGGCTCATTATTTTTGTCACCGCAGCTGATTAGAATAAAACTGAAAGTGACCAGCACTATTAAGTATTTTAACATTAGTTCCTCTTAATAAAGTAAGTATTGATTTTTAATTTTATTAAACTTTGTTAGTTCTTTTTGCCAGGATGCAAAAATTTTATCCGGTTTCATTTTGTTATTTATTTGTTGTCTCAGAATGTTTGTACCAGCAAGCCTATCAAATGAAGACTCACTAAACTTTACTTTGCTGCCATATAATTTAGTAAGAACATACAACAGTTTTACACCGAATTTTACTGACTCAAATTTATTTGGATCAATGATTTTAATTTTAATACCAAAGCAAGTCTTACCTTCAAACTTGGGATTTGTTGCCATTTCAGTTATGCCTTCAGGAATGAACGAAACAGGCTGAAACTCAGCACCATCTACTTTCAAAAGATTTAATTTTTCAATTATATCTTCACTCTTAAAAAAGGGTGCCCCAATCTGTAGAAATGGAAATCGTGTTCCTCTTCCTTCCGAAATGTTTGTGCCTTCAAGTAAGCAAGTTCCGGGATAAACAAGTGCAGTTTCTAAAGAATTAATATTTGGAGATGGAGAATTCCATTTGGAATAAAATCGATCTGGAATTTCTCTTTTCCAGTTTTTACAACTGATCACATTTAAAGAAACATTCTTCCAGTTCGGTACTAATTTCTCACCAATAAAATATTTAGCTAATTCACCAATAGTCATCCCGTGTGTAATTGGAATCTCAGCAATTCCAACAAACGACTTGTAATTCGGATCCAAAACTGTTCCATCAACATAATTTCCGCCAATGGGGTTTGGTCGATCAAGAATTATTACTGGAATATTATTTTCCCCAGCAGATTCCAAAACATAATACATTGTTGAAATGTATGTATAGAATCTTGCGCCAACATCCTGAATATCAAAAATCAAAACATCAACATCTTTAAGATTCTCTTTTGAAGGTTTTCTGTCTTTTCCATAAAGAGAAATTATGGGAATATCTTTATAAAGATTTTTTTTGTAATCAATAAGTTCACCTGCTTCAGCACTGCCTTTAAAACCATGTTCCGGCGTAAAAATTGATTTTACGGAAACATTGTTTTGATCAAGTAAAGCATCAACTAAATGCTTTCCATCCGCAAGCAGGGAAGTGTGATTACAAACGACTCCAACTTTTTTCCCGGAAATAAGATTTAGATTTTCTGAAAAAAGTAAATCTGCTCCATTAATTATTTGAGCATTTAACTTTAAAGAAAAAAGAAAAACAAAAAGAATAATTAAATGTCTGTATAAAAATTTCTTTTCCATTTTATTTCCTTCCTTCAAAAAAAACAACCTCCTGTTAAAGGAGGTTGTACTATTAAGAATAGTTATTTGTTTATGCTGGATAATTTTCAATCAACTCTTTGCTTCCAAAAAAGAAAGCAATTTCTTTTGCTGCATTTTCATCTGAATCTGAACCATGAACAGCATTGAACTGAACACTTTTTGCATAAAGTTTTCTCACAGTACCTTCCGCAGCATTTGCTGGATTGGTTGCTCCAATTAGTTTTCTATAATCTTCTACCGCATTTTCTTTTTCAAGCGCAATTGGTACACAAGGACCTGAAGTCATATATTCAACCAACTCACCATAAAAAGGTTTTTCTTTATGAATTTCATAAAATGCTTTTGCTGCATCTTCAGAAAGTTTGATCATCTTTAATGCTTTAACTTTAAACCCAGCTTTGCATATCATTGATATTATCTCACCTACGTGATTATCACTTACAGCATCCGGTTTTATTATTGCTAATGTTTTATTACTCAAGTAGAACTCCTATTTCTTTTTACTTTTTTTCTTGTCTGATTTTTTATTTTTCTTTTTCGATTTGTCTTCTTTTTTCTTCTCAACCTTTTTTGTTGCTTTAGTTTTTACCACTTTAACTGCAGTTACTTTTTTAACAGGTGTGGTCTTTTTAACAACAGGCTTTTTAGCCTTCAACTTTTCAATTGCTTTTAACATTGTAACACCAATTTCTGCAGGACTTTCAACAACGTGAATTCCAGCTTTTTTCATCGCTGCCATCTTCTCCGCTGCTGTTCCTTTTCCACCTGAAATAATTGCACCTGCGTGACCCATTCTTCTTCCGGGAGGTGCAGTTCTTCCTGCAATAAATCCAACCACAGGTTTCCTAACATTTTTCTTTATGAACTCAGCTGCTTCTTCTTCAGCACTTCCGCCTATTTCACCAATCATAACAATTCCATCTGTGTCTTTATCATCATTAAACATTTTTATGATATCAATAAATCTTGAACCAATAATCGGATCGCCGCCAATGCCCACACAAGTTGATTGACCAAGCTTAACATCGGATAATTGTTTTACCGCTTCGTAGGTTAATGTGCCACTGCGAGATACAACTCCAATTTTTCCTTTGTTGTGAATGAAGCCGGGCATAATTCCGACTTTTGCAATTCCAGGAGAGATAACCCCTGGACAATTTGGCCCAACTAAAACAATATCTTTTCCTTTAATGGAATTGTAAACTTTCAACATATCATTAGTTGGAATTCCTTCAGTGATGCAAATGATATATTTTATTCCTGCACCAGCAGCTTCTAAAATTGCATCTGCTGCAAATGCCGGTGGAACAAAAATTACAGATGAATTCGCTTTCTGAACTTTTACAGCGTCAGCAACTGTATTAAAAACAGGTACTCCTTGAAAATCTGTTCCGCCTTTGCCTGGAGTAACTCCTGCAACAACTTTGGTTCCGTATTCAAGCATTTGAGTTGTGTGAAAAGAACCTTCACTGCCGGTAATTCCCTGAACAACAAGGCGAGTGTTTTTATCGATTATGATAGCCATAAATAATCCTTTTCTAAATTAAATTTTGTGAACAAAAATAAGGAAATTCTGGGATATAGATAAATTTTATTATGGTATGTTAAAGTAAATGTTTAATGGTTATGTGGGGGGGGGAATTTTGAAATGGGTTAAATTTGCGAGGGGGGGAGGGTTTGGGGTCGAAAAATAGAACTAAATAACTTTATACCCAATCAAATGCATAACTTGGGTTGAACCCATTTGAAATGGTTCTTCTTCATCGAAAATAAATCCCAGATTTTGATACCATTCTAAAGATTTTACATTTTGTTTCATTACACCAAGCCACACTTTACTGAATTGTTTTTCCTTTGCAATTCTATATGCTTCATTCAAAAGTTTTTTACCAAGACCAAACCCTTGAAATTCCGGTAAAACATATAATGATGAAACAAAGAATTTTTTGTTGATATGATCTTCAAATAATTTTAGCCATCCTGCGGAAACCGAATTTACTTCTGCAATAATCCCTTTTGAGAAAGGATCGTTTAAAATTTCAATCAATCTGTCTTCGCTGTAATGTTTTTCAAAGTGCGATAGAATATCTTTTTCGGGAATAAATGTGTAAGTGTTTTTCCAGGTTACTAATAATATGTTTTTTACGATTGAGAAATCTTCTCGTGTCCAGTTGCGAATTGTTATTTCAGCTTGAGATTTCATCTTGTATATGCTTTGCTAACTGAAATATTTTTTCTTCTTCAAATTGCTGAGATAAAATTTGCAAACCAATTGGAAGATTTTCTGAGTTCTTTCCGATTGGAATACTCATTCCAGGAATACCAGCAAGGTTTGCTGATGTTGTATAGATATCGCTCAAATACATTTGCAATGGATCATCAGATTTTTCACCAATCTTAAATGCAACTGTTGGAGTTGTTGGAGTGATTAACAAATCAACTTGCTTAAAAGCATTATCAAAATCTTCTTTAATTAATCTTCTTACTTTTTGTGCTTTGCGATAGTAAGCATCATAATAACCGGAGGAGAGAACGTAAGTGCCGAGCATAATTCTTCGTTTTACTTCTGTGCCGAAACCTTGAGTGCGGGAGTTTAAATACATCTCTTTAAGATTTTTGTAATCATTTGCTCTAAAACCGTAGCGTGCACCATCAAATCGTGCAAGGTTTGATGAAGCTTCCGCAGTTGTTAAGATATAATACGTTGCAATCGTGTATTCAGTTTTAGGAAGTGAAACTTCTTTAACTTCATAACCTTCTAGTTTTAGTTTATCAACAATGTTAAGGATTGCTGTTTTAATTTCTTCATCTAATCCATCAGCAAAATATTCTTTTGGAATTCCAATTTTAAGTTTTTTGTCTTTTGATAATGAAGAAGAAAAATCCGGAATTACTTTTTCGATAGATGTAGAATCATTCAAATCTTTACCCGAAATAACTTCCATAACTAAAGCCGCATCTTCAACATTTTTTGAGAATGGTCCGATTGAATCGAAAGATGAAGCGAAGGCAGTTAACCCGAAACGGGAAACTCTTCCGTATGTTGGTTTAAGTCCAAAGATTCCGCAAAAAGCTGCAGGCTGGCGAATTGAACCGCCTGTATCTGTTCCGAAAGAAACATCACAAAGATTTGCTGCAACTGCAACTGCAGAGCCGCCGCTTGATCCGCCGGGAACTCTTGTTTTATCAACAGGATTTAAAACATTACCAAATGCAGAGTTTTCATTTGATGAGCCCATTGCAAATTCATCGCAGTTTGTTTTGCCGATGATGATTGCATCTTCATCAATAAGTTTTTGAACTGCTGTTGCTGTGTAAAGTGAAGTAAAATTCTTTAAGATGTTTGATGAGCAGGTGAGTGGATGATCTTTGTAAGCAAGAACATCTTTAATTGCAATTACCATTCCCGCAAGTTTGCCGCCAGAGTTATTTTTTATTTTCTGCTCAACTGCTTTTGCTGATTCAATAGCTTCATCACTAAAAACAAAGTTGAATGCGTTAAGATCTTTTTGATCTTCAATATTCTTTAGAAAATGCTTTACATTTTCTACAAGACTAAGTTTGCCAGATTTTATAAGTTCTAATTTTTCTTTGTGGTTTTTGTAGAAAGTCATTTTGTTTTATAATTAAAGATTTTATGATTAAAAATAAGGTATTATACGGATAAGTTCTATTCACTGACTAATTGATGGTTTCACTTTTTTTTAGAATTTGAGAGGAATTTGTTTGAATTGAATTTTAACCCCTCCCGGCCTCCCCTTTGGATAAGGGGAGGAGTTAGGAAAAATTATTTCACCAGCATCATCTTCTTCATATCTGTAAAAACGGGAATGTTGCCTTCTCCGATTACTTCGATTCGGTAAAGATAGATTCCGCTTACTATATCTCCGTAGCCTGTTTCAAATTCTATCTTGCCTTCTGCACTTTGGCGTTCTGTTGCGGTTGGATGGAATAACACTTCATAATATCCTGCACTCTGATATTTGTTTACAAGTACTTTTACCTGTTCTCCAAGAAGATTGTAAACCATTACTTTTACATATCCCGGTGCTTTTAATCTGTATGGAATTGTTGTACCTGGATTAAACGGATTTGGGTAATTCTGTAAAAGATTATAATGCTCTACAACTATTGGAGGTGCTTCCGGTATTCCTGTTATGTTTATGTGTGCTTCTTCACTTGCAGGTGATTGATGATATGCGCTGTCTATTGCTGTTATTTTGTAATAGTAATTGCCTGAAATAAATTTCTGCGGAGGATCATCATAAAAGGTTGTGTCTGATATTACTGCAATTATTTTTGTTGTGTCATAAACAAAGTCAGGAACAGTATCCCGATAAACCCTGTAACGGAAAAGATCTGCTTCTGTGTTCTTATTCCATTTAAGATGAACAAGACCTGAATCCATTGTTGCAGTTAAATTTCTTGGTGGTTTTGGTGCAAGGTCTTGATAAGTATAGCTTTCTCCCAAAGGACCGCCAAACATACCAATATCACTTCTGCTTCCATCAACATCAAGAATTGATGGATCACCTTTATCTATTGCAGGAGAATATTTTTGAAGATGAAAATCATAACTGCCGTTTGCTGTTGGTATAGTGTCTTTTACGAACATTGGATCAGCTATAATTCGCCAATTACTGGATAATGTTGTACATTCCAAAAAATTTGCCATTCATTGATAATTGGTAGTGTCCACCCAATTGCCGGAGAGTTATGATTACATTATTTTAAATAATCTGGATGTTATTTGTCCAGATTATATTATAAATACCAGAAACAAGATTATTTTTACATAGCCCCATAAGTAGATAAATGAATCAACGTATTAAATGCCTTCAATTACAATATTGTTGTAAAGGTATCACCAAGTCAAAATACACAGGTGTCCCTACCATTTCTAAATATAGTTATTAGAGTAACAATGACAGAATCTCCATCATCAATTAAAGATTATTTAAAATTTGTTATGATTCATTATTGATGATGATTTGAAACGAATATTCAAAGCTACAATTTTCACAAAAAGAAGCATTAAATTAAAGGTATATCCAATTATTATTCAGTGGATAAGACAGTTTATTCTTTAATAAGAATGTAATTCCATTTTTAAAAATTAATAGTAAATATCATCACCATCAATCACAGTACTATCCATGCTACTGCCCCAAAGGTTAATGGTTTTATCAATGTAGATAGATTCATAGTAAACACCATTAGCAACATAAATAGTATCACCATCAACACAAATGTTAATGCACTTTTGTATGCTGTCTGCGGCGGTTTGCCAGCTTGTGTAGGGCGGTGTGCTTGTGCCGGTTTTGCTAACGTAACGGATTGCGTTCCAATTAACAATGAAGAATTAAAAATTAAGAATGAAAGACAGAGGAAAAGAAAATATTTTGATTTCATTTGGTTTAATCCCAAAAGACATTTTTGTTTATTGAAACTTAAAAATATTTGAGGTGAGATGCGAGGGTTTTTTTTAAGACAAAAGATAAAAGTAAAAAGATAAAAGACAAATGAATTGGTTTAAAAATAGATTCCCGCCTAAGCGGGAATGACTGAATAAAACTTTAGATTAAGAGATCCCGAAACAAGTTCGGGATGACAAGGGAGTAATTAAGACTTATCAGATTTTTTTACATCGTCATCAGTTTTTTTGATTTCTTCTTCAACATCTTTTAAGGATTTTTTGAATTCCTTCATACCTTTGCCCAAGCCTTGAGCAAGTTCCGGAATTTTCTTTGCACCAAATAACAAAAGTATTACAAGTACAATCAGTATTATTTCGCCTGCGCCTAAATTTCCAAACATAACATCACCTTTAGTTTAATATATAATTAGCTATCGATTTAAAAATTTGCTGCCCATCAGTTCTGCCAAGAGTTGGATCGCAAGCTCTTTCAGGATGAGGCATCATTCCCATTACATTACCGTTTTTGTTTACGATACCTGCAATGTTCAATTGAGAACCATTAGGATTATTTTCATCATTTACATTTCCATCTTCATCAGAATATCTAAAAAGAATTTGCCTGTTAGCTTCAAGTTCTTTTAACAATTCAATATCAGCAAAATAATTTCCTTCACCGTGGGCGATAGGAATTTTTAATGCTTTGGTTGCTTCACTTATTTCAGCAGAGAATATTGTTTCTCTGTTTTCAGTTTTAAGATAAACATCTTTACAAGCAAACTTAAGGGAATTATTGCGTATCATAACTCCGGGCAACAAACCAGCCTCAAGTAATATTTGAAAACCATTGCAGATGCCGATCACAATTCCGCCTTTATTTGCAAAGCTGATGACTGAATTCATAATCGGGGAAAATCTTGCAATAGCACCTGTGCGAAGATAATCGCCGTAAGAAAATCCGCCCGGAAGCAGAATAACACTGCTTTGTTTTAAGTCTGTGTCTTTATGCCAGAGAAATTCAACATCATAGTTAAGAACTTTGCGTAAAGAATAATATGCATCGTGATCGCAATTAGAACCTGGAAAAACTACTACGCCAAACTTTAAGTTCATTTTACTTCTTCCAACTTGAACTCAAAATCTTCCATAATCGGATTTGATAGAAGCTTTGAGCAGTAAAGATTTACTTCTTTTTCTGCTTCATTGCGATCTGAAAGATCAACATCAAACTCAATTAGTTTTCCGATGCGTGTGCTTTTAATATTGGTAATGCCAAGATGCTTTGCACCTTTTTCAACTGCAACACCTTGTGGATCTAAAATAGATGGTCTGCGTTTTATTAGAACTGTAGCTTTAAACACTTTTTACTCAGGTTTTTTATTTGAGAAATACTTAAAAATCTGACGAAAAATACCAAATGCAATCATGAAAACAAAAATGAAAAACAATCCTTTAACCGTGAACAGAATCAAAACAACAAGTGCGATTAAATATGCTATATAAAGTAACGGATTCTTTTTCATTTCATTTAATGAAAACTTAGGCAATGTATCGTACTTTATTTTACTTACCATAAGAAATGATACAAGCAGTACCATTGGAATAATAAATATCTTCAGTTCTTCAGGATATCCATTTTTATAAAAAGATAAGTTGAAGCAAACTAGAACAAGAGCTGCAGATGGAATCGGCAGACCTGTAAAATATGATTTATCAAATCCAACAAGCTGAACGTTAAATCTTGCTAATCTAAATCCGCCGGCAATCATTGGAAGTGAACTTATTATAACGCCAAAAACTTCAAATTGGTTAAAGTAGGTTGAGTAAAGTAGAAATGATGGAGCAACACCAAAACTTACAACGTCAGAAAGGGAATCAAGTTCAACGCCAAGTTCACTGCTGGATTTTGTAAGGCGAGCCATAAAGCCATCAAGCGTATCAAAGATTGCTGCAATAATTATTAACCAGCCAGCGTATGTATAATTTCCCTGGCTTGCGCTAATTATCGAAAAAAAACCGCTGAACATGTTCATAGCGGTAAATAAATTCGGTATAACAGAAGGTGTAATTCTAAATCGATTCATTCATTAATATTCAAAAAGGATTGTTTCGCCTGCAGTAACGTTGTCGTCTTTTTTTACTTTTACCTGCCACTGCTCCGGAACAATAATATCAACACGACTTCCAAATTTAATCATACCGAATCGATTTCCAATGTTTACGGAATCTCCAACTTTGAGATCACTTACAATTCTTCTGGCAACAAATCCGGCTATTTGAGTGAAGAACACTTTTCCAGCGGGACTTGTAATTCCAATTTCGTTTCGTTCATTGCGTTCAGATGCTTTATCTTCAAAGGCTGCGAGATATTCACCTTGAATATATTTTACATATTCCACTTTGCCGGTAATCGGAATTCTGTTTACGTGAACATTTAGCGGAGACATAAATATCGAAACTAATTTTGCTTTACCATTGATGAACTTTTCATCTAAAACATCTTTAACAAATAAAATTCTTCCATCGGCAGGGGAAACAACTATGTTTGATTTGTTTGGAACTGATCTTTCAGGATCACGAAAGAAGTTTAATGTAAAGATGACGAAGAAATGCAGAAAGTAATAGAAGCGGAACACGTATAAAATTATTATCCAAGAAAATACTAATTGCTATCAGAACAAAAACAACGATGAATACTATCCCCATTGTATTATAGCCGTATTTGGTAAACATTATTTTACACTCGCTATATTAAAAAGATGTTCTGTATATTTTTTTACTTCTGCCGCAGATGAAAGTTTGTAAGGATTTGTCCATTTAACTGATTCATCTTTTGGAAAAATCTTTAAACTTGCCGGGGAAAAATCGCCAATAAGAAAAACCTTGTCTTCATATTTACCAAAATGGCAGCAAACTTCGGCAAGTGTTTCATTTCGTCTTTCAAAAAAAGATTTTAAGACTGCGTTTATCTTTGAGCAAATTCTTGTAATCAATTTCATATCCTCAGGATTACACAAATCAAAAGCGATAAGATGACTTTCGCTAATTACACTTTCTTTGCCGCATCCATAATGAAACTCAAAAATCGGAAGATTTAATTCTGATCCTTCTTTCATCCCAAAAATTTTAGAATTTCTTTTGTCAGCAGAGTTTAGAATTTTAATTCTGAAAGGATATTCCTGGTAGGTAGAAAATTTTAGAGAGTTCTCGCCATCTTTTCTTAAAAATGCAGTTGGGATGTGATATTCTTTTAGATAATCAAAAAAGAAAGCATTTGTTAAGGCAACTTTTTTACCAATTTCTTTAACTTTTACTTTTTTTCCATCGGCGATTTGATAGTTATCAAGATATTCTATCAATTGATAATTCCCTTCATCAAAAGGAATATCTTTGTGCAGTATAGTCTCTATCATTTAACCTCTATTTTGATTTTTAGTTACTAAAATTCAGGGCAGAAATTAGGCATATTAAATATATAAAGTCAATCGTTTATATTATATTTGGCTTCAAAAAAACAGAAAAAACAATTTTATAGGAGTACTTTATGAAGGGCGGAATGCAAGGAATGTTGAAACAGGTGCAAAAAATGCAGGCTGAGATGCAACGTGTGCAAGGTGAACTTGGAAATATGACTGTTACTGAAGAAGCCGGCGGCGGAATGATAAAAGCTAAAGCAAATGGAATGAAAGAGTTGATTTCTATCGAAATCGATCCGCAAGTTATAAATTCTGAAGAAAAAGAGATTTTAGAAGATTTAGTTGTCGCCGCTGTTAACAAAGCTTTGCAATCCGCAAACAAAATGGCTGAAGATGAGATGGGAAAAGTAACTAAGGGTATGATTCCTCCCGGTCTAAACATTCCGGGATTTTAAATTGCAGATAGCTGAACCACTTTTGATTGCAATTGAAGAGTTGAGTAAACTTCCTGGAATAGGGAAGAAAACAGCGCAAAGATTAGCATTGCACATTTTAAAAAACGAACAGACTTCAGTGGATAATCTTGTAAAAGCAATTACGGAATTAAAAACAAAATTACATTTTTGTAAACGGTGTTTTAATATTACAGAAGATGATCTTTGCGAAATCTGTAAAAGCGTTAAACGTGATGTAACAAAAATTTGTGTTGTTGAAGAAGCGAGTGATGTAATTGCAATAGAAAAGACTAATGAATACAACGGACTTTATCATGTTCTTGGCGGAGTTCTTTCACCACTTTCCGGTATTACTGCTCATGATTTAAAAATTAAAGAGCTTCTTACAAGATTTGAAAGTGAAAATATTTCGGAAATCATACTTGCAATAAACCCTGATACTGAAGGCGAAACAACCTCGCTTTATCTTGCAAGATTGATAAAACCATTAAACATTAAAGTAACACGCATAGCACGCGGTATTCCAATCGGTGGTGATTTAGAATTTGCAGATGAAGCCACGATTGGCAGAGCAATGTTAAATAGAATGGATTTATGAAATCAGAATGGTTTAAAGATTGGTTTAACACGCAGGAATATTTAAATGTTTATCAGCATCGTAATGAAAGTGATGCAGAAGATCACATAAAACTTATTCTCGGTAATGTTAAAATTCCTTCCGGTGCAAAAATTCTTGATATGGCTTGCGGTGCTGGAAGACACGCAATAATACTGGCAAGAAAAAATTTTCATTTAACTGCTGTTGATTTGAGTGAGAATCTTATATCGATTGCTGAGCAATCCGCACAGAATGAAAATCTTAAAATTAATTTTGTTCATTCTGATATAAGAAAATATGAGACGAACGATAAATTTGATCTCATCATAAATCTTTTTACAAGTTTTGGATATTTTGAATCAGATGAAGAAAACTATGCTGTCCTGCAAAAAGCTTATCATCTATTAGTTGAGAATGGATTTTTTGTCCTGGATTTTTTTAATTCAGAATTTCTTCGGCAAAATCTTGTTGAATTTTCGGAAGAAAATTTGGGCGGTGCAGAGATACACCAATACAGAAAAATTAAAAATAACAGAGTAACAAAGAAGATTGTTATCACTAAAAACGGCAACTTGAGCACTTATGAAGAATCCGTTAGAATGTTTTCAAAAGATGAAATTGTGAATGCTATCCAAAATATTGGATTTGATATTTACAAAACATTTGGTGATTTTCTTGGTAGCGAATTTGACAAACTTAGTTCACCTAGACTGATAATGATTTGTAAGAAATGAAAAAAATATTTTTTTTAACAATTATCTTACTTCCACTTTCAGCTTGCGATCTTTTTACAACCCGCAATGCTGAAAATCCTGATCAAACCAGATCTAATTTTCAACCTCCGGTTGAACCAGCAATAGTAATTGAGAACCTAAAAAGTTCATTGTCAGATAAAAACGTTCAAAATTACATTGCCTGCTTTGTGGATACAATCTTTGCGGATCAGACTTATAATTTTTCAGCATCAAGCGAAGCTATTTCACTTTACCAGATTTTTGTGCAAGGCTGGGGATTGAATGAGGAGAGAAGATATTTTAGCAGTGTAACAAATAGAGTTCCCGTTGATTTTCCTATTTCGCTAAGCCTGTCAAATGAAAATTACAGCAGTCTTAGTGGTGATTCACTAGTTTATTCTGCAACGTATTCTTTAAATCTTCCAGTTTCATCTAGTGATCCGGTTCCTCAAAACTATGCGGGAAACCTTCAGTTTAATATGCTCCGTGATTCACGATCGGAATGGGTGATTTATTATTGGAAAGATACAAAAAGTGAATCGTTACCTAGTTGGAGTGAATTAAAAGGTAGTTTCTATTAAAAAGATAATAGTCATATTATTTTTGATTAATATTATTATGGGATGCACAAATCCTTTTGCGCCCAAATTAGATGATAACTTTGAAAACGTAAAACCACCGGTATCTGATCAAAAAGATATTGCAGGAGTATTTCAGAATTTTCAGTATGCTTATACTTTTAAGGATACAAGTATTTATAGCGGATTAATTACCAGTGATTTTACTTTTACTTACCGAGATTATGATCAGGGGTTTGATGTTACGTGGGGAAGAGATGAAGAGATGAGGACAACTTATGGATTATTTCAGAACACTCAAAGGCTTGAATTGATATGGAATAATATAGTGCTGATAACGGAAGATTCGCTTTCAGCAAATATTATCAGGGGTTTTAATCTTACTATAACTTTTAATCCAACGGATGTTTTAAGGGTTGATGGCAGAGTGAATTTAACGTTACAAAAAAACAGTGATACAAAAATCTGGCGTATAAATCGCTGGATTGATGAGTCAAACTTTTAAGGAATTATTTTTAGAATATATAATGATTTTATTCTGGATTAAAGAAGCATTTAAATTAATTGCAAGGGCAAAGTTTTCTTTTTTACTTGCTCTTACTTCGATTACACTTTCTGTTATATTAATAACGGTATCAGTTTTTATTATTCGCTTTTCAAATCATTTTGAAGATCAATTAAAGAGCAATATTATCATCTCAGTTTTTATTAAGGATAATTCGACTAATGACGAAATTGAACAGATAAAGTCTGAACTATCTCAACTAAAATATTTAAGTTCATCCGAATTTATTGATAAAGACAAAGCTGCTGAAATATTTATTAAAGAAACTGGTGAAGATTTTAGAAAGATTTTGGATTACAATCCTTTGCCAGCATCATTTAATCTTAAACTAAAAAATGAATATGCAAATCGGCAATCAATCAAGACAATTATTAAAACTCTTTCTGATTATAAATGGTCAGATGAAGTTATCTTCAGACAGGATTTCTATCAGAAAATATTAATGTACATCGATCAGGCAAAAATTTACGTTTTCGGATTAACGGGATTAATCTTTTTGGTATCCCTTTATCTTGTTTACAGTACGGTAAGATTAATTCTAAATTCCAAATATTCGGAATTAGAAACTATGAAGTTTGTCGGTGCAAAGCTATCAACAATAAAAATGCCCATTATACTCAATAGTGCTATAACAGGATTTTTAGCCAGCTCCATTGCATTGGCCATTGTTTGGCTACTCTATTTTTATGTTAAGGGATTCCTGCTATCGATAGATAATGTAATTCCTAATAAAATTGAGTTTATAGTTATATTGCTTTCACTTGGACCAATTATTGGAATACTGGTAACAATAATTTCTTTAAGAAAAATTTCACTTAAGATTTGATTTGATTTATATTTAAGTATTAAGATTTGAATTTGATTAATAGTTAATAACTTCTCAACAATACTGGTTAAAGCTTGGCCACTCATAAAATATTTTTACTCTCGTTTTTAATTTTAATCTCTTCATTGAGCTTTGCACAAATTTTACCTTCATATCCTGAAAGATCATTCAATTCATTTTCAGATAGTTCATTTGCAAAATATATGCAAGCCTCTGAAGGTGTAATTGATCCTGAAGAATATAAAGTGGGACCAGGAGATAATATATTTATTTCCATAAGCGGTATAGAAGAGCGTAACTTTAATTTATTAATTAATCACGAAGGATTCTTATATATCCCGAGAGTTGGGTCAGTAGATTTACGAAATAAAAGTCTTGCTGAAACAAAAGTCCTCATAAAATCACAACTAGAAAAAAACTTTAAGAATGTAGATATTTATATTGCCCTTGGCGAGGTTAGAAAAATAAAGGTATCATTAATCGGTAATGTAGTTAACCAATCATCATTTGTGTTAACTTCTAACTCCAGATTACAAGATATTATTAAAAATTCTGCAGGATTAAATTCTTCGTCTGACATTAGAAACATTAAAATAATTTCTAAGAATGGAACAACAGGTAATTATGATTTGCTGTCATTTTTTAGAAAAGGGGATTTGAAACAAAATCCTTATTTAAAAGATGGTGATATTGTTTTAGTTAATCCTGTAAATAAAGTTATAGCTATAATGGGCCATATTCTCTATCCAGCTGCATATGAGTTTAAAGAAGGTGAAACACTCAACGATCTTATTGATCTTGCAGGAGGATTTACTTACAAAGCAAGAAAAGATTCGATTGAACTTATCAGATTTGCTGAAGATGGTATAACTCAATACAGTAAATATTATTCGTATGATTTTATACAACATAACTCTATTGAACTAAAATATAGTGATCTGATCGTTGTTCGAGAGTTGACTACATATTATGATGAGCAATGGGTCACTATAGATGGTGAAGTTAAATATCCCGGCATATATAGAATAACAAAAGATGAAACTACTTTAACTGAAATTATTGCAGAAGCGGGTGGATTCCTAAAAGATGCTTCTTTAGTGGATGCAACTCTATATAGAAATATTGCAGATACTACATACGACCCTGAATTTGAAAGAATTAAACTTATTCCACGTGTTGATATGACTGATGATGAGTATGATTATTTAAAAGCAAAATCAAGACAACGTGTGGGTAGAGTAGTAGTTGATTTCAACGCACTATTTGCAAAGAACCGACTAAGCGAGGATGTGATCTTAACTAGATTCGATAAAATTTCTGTTCCTGAAAAGAAGAATTATATTACAATCATCGGACAAGTTGTTAGTCCTGGTAATTTGATTTTTAATGAAAAACTGACGGTACAAGATTATATTCAATTAGCTGGCGGATTCAGCTGGCGGGCTATTAAAGGTGATGTAAGAGTTATAAAGTCAAATACCGGTGAATGGGTAGAAGAAGATGATGTGGAAGTTTTAGAGCCAGGTGATACAATATGGGTTCTAGAAGATCCACCACCACCCGAATTCTGGGACGTATTTTTAACATCGCTTACTGTAGTGGCACAACTAGCTGCGATTGTAGCAGCATCAGTCGCTGTAGTAGTGGCAACGAGGTAGATAATGAGTTGGCATGAAATGTTAAATATAGTTTTGTTTAATATAAAAACAATTTTAAAAATTACAATCTTCTCAACTGCGATAATTTTTATAATTTTATTTTTTATTTATCCAAGAACATATAATGCTATTGTTGTTGTACTGCCACCAGAAAAAAATTCCTCCCTTGGTGGGTTGGGTTCATTGTTAGCTACACAGGATTTATCAAATCTTATGACTGGTAACATGTCTAGCGCAAGTTCCCAGATATATGTTGAGATTCTTAAAAGCCGATCAGCATCACTTTTTGTAATCAACAAACTCAATATTCAAAAAGAGTACGATGAAGATGACATTTATGAAGCAGCAGGTAAGCTTAGTGAAGATCTTAGTATTGAAATAAATAAAGAAGGTGTGATAAAATTAAGCGTTGAGGTTGATTCAAAATATCTGCCTTTAATATTTAGTGATGAATATCAGGACAAAAAACTTTCTGCTGATTTATCAAATGCATTTATTGAAGCTTTAGATAAAATTAATCGTCAGAAATTATCTTCAAAATCAAAAAGAGCTAGGTTATTTATTGAGACTCAACTTCTGGAAACAAAGGCTAAATTAGATACAGTTGAAAACGCTCTAATGATTTTTCAGAAAAAGAATAAAACAATATCTCTTCCTGATCAATTAAAAACTGCTATTGAATCTGCAGCCAAAATTAAAACTGAAATTGTTAAAGCTGAGATGGAAATAGGACTCTTACAATATAATGTTCAAGATGATAACAAAACTTATCAATCCCTAAAAAGAAAACTTGAACAATTAAAAGAACAATATGATAAAATGGAGATGGGGAATCAAGATTATTTGATGGCTTTTAAAGATATTCCTGAACTTGGAAAAGAATTAGCAGGACTTTTTAGAGATGTAAAAATTCAGAATGAAGTTTATATGCTTCTTCAGCAGCAATACTATAAAGAGAAAATACAGGAGAATCGTGACCTGCCAACAGTAGAAGTATTAGATGAAGCCGTTCCACCATTAAAAAAATCAAGTCCCAAAATTTTTACATCAACAACTGCTGGTGGAATCCTTGTTTTCGTGTTTACTGCACTTGTTATTGTATTGGGTGAACGGAAGAAATTAGATTATAAAAAAATGTTAAAGTTGATCAACAAATCTCATTTGGTAGGTAAGTAATATCATTAATATTTACGTTAACAGAATTGGTGATATAACTTTAATAAGTACATACAACCATTTTTTTAATTACAAGTCATATTTAACATTGTAACACTTGAATTTTTAGATCAAACTAAAAAATCACGTTAAAAATTTATCAGCGAATCTAATTTATTTAATAGGAAAACAGAAATGTGCCCACTCTGTAGTGAAATAAAATTTAATTTTATTGGTAAACCTAAGATCAGTAAAAAAGTTGAAAGTATCGTAAGACTAGATTATTCAATAGTAAAATGTACTTCGTGCAGTTTTTACTATATAAGTCCAAAACTTGATTTGACATCTGCAGAATGGCAAATATTGTACGATGATGAATATTTTGAACCAATGACTAATTGGCATTTTATAAAGCGAGAGCGAGATTTAAGTGAACGATTCAATAATTTTAAATAAATTTACGAGTCACAAAGTTAAAAGGTTTTTAGATGTTGGCTGTGGAGAAGGTTATGGCTTGATTAAAGCTACAAACCATGGGCTGGGAATCTTATGGGATTGATATTTCAGATCTGCGAATTCCTGAAGCGAAAGCAGATAAAATCAATTTTGTTCAATCGGATCTTATCTCTGCTAAATTTCAAGAAAACTATTTTGATTGTGTTTATGTTGACTCGGTTCTTGAACATGTTCCAAATCCCTTGGAATTACTTTGTGAATTAAAACGAATTACAAGTAAAGGTGGAACAATATATATTGGTGTACCCAATGAAGATTCCTTATTTACTAAAGTTCTTCAGATTGCGTATAAATTGTCAGGTAGGTCAGAAGAATCTTCAAGATTAAAACCTTTTGCACCACCATTTCATATAGGTGGTTTCACAAATAACTCATTACAATTCGCAATAAAAAAAAGTGGTTTGTCAATTAATAAATTAAGGAACTTTGCTTCCAAGAGTGATATTCTAAATTATAATATTTTATCGCGCGGCTTTTTTATTGCAGCCTTTTATTTACCAATTTCATTATTAGCTATTCCACTCAGAATGGAAGTATATTTTGAAGCATATTTGAAAAAATAAATTTATTTGTATTGTTAAAAACACTATAAAAAGTTTTTTTACTAAAGAAAAATTATATGATCAAAAAAAAAATAGTTGATTTTCTCAGCCGTAATGGATTTTATGCTCACTTCAAATTTTATAAAGATAAAATTTACAAGAATCGTATTGAAAAAGAACTTGAAAAAAAGAGATTAGAATTTTATTCTAATATAGTTTCAAAGGGAGATTTCTGTTTTGATGTTGGTGCTAATTTAGGTAATAGAACAGATGTGTTTTTAAACCTTGGGTGTAAAGTTTTAGCAGTTGAACCTCAACCACAACTAGTTAAATACTTAAAAAATAAATTTCAAAATAAAATTATCTTAATTCCAAAAGCGATTGGTGCTGAACGGGGGAAATCAAAAATGTTGGTAAGTGCAGATTCTCCTCTTTCCTCTTTATCAGCGGAATGGGTTAATGAAGTTAAAAAAAAAAGATTTGATAATGTTGTGTGGGATAAAAGTATTGATGTTGAATTAATTACTTTGGATGATTTGATTGGAGAATACGGAAAACCAGATTTTTGTAAGATCGATGTGGAAGGATTTGAACTTGAAGTCTTGAAGGGTTTAACTCAATCTATAAGACTTTTATCATTTGAATTTACCATCCCTGAATTTACAGAAAAGCAATTGAATGTTTGAACTATTTGAGTACCTTAGGTAACTTTACTTGTAATTATTCTTCAGGAGAATCTCTCAGCTTTAATCTAAAAGACTGGTTAGTTCCCACTAAGTTTATCCCATTATTTAGATTATTGCCCGAACACGGAGTTGTTGATGGAGATATTTATGTCAAATTCATTTAGTTGGCCAGATGAATTTAGATTGTAATATACACTGATATAATGAATAAAAACGAACTTGCAAGTTCCATTGCTAAAGCTTCTATCATTTTGTTTATTATTGGAATTGCTGGAAAAATAATAGGGTTTTTGAGGGAAATTATTTATGCAAATAATTTTGGCTTAAGTAGTGAATTTGATCTATTCTTAACTGTTTCTGCAATTCCAATAGTAATTAATACTGCAGTTTTGTTTTTGAGCCAGCATTATTTTATTCCATCATATAATAGAATAAAAAATCAGGATTTCAATAGTAGTAATATTGACAAATATGGGGATGAATTCTTCAATTATACATTTTGGTGGTTTTTAATTTCTAGTATAGCTATATCTCTTGGATTAGTGTTATTGTCACAACCTATCATGCAATTTTATCTTTCATCGGTTTCCGTTGATATTCAGAACAAAGGGACCCACATATTTTTACTCTTTCTATTAACAATCCCTATAAACGCTTGCATATCTGTTATAACAGCCTACTTGCAAGCAAATTTTAATTTTATATATCCGGTAGTTTTGCAACTCGTATTAAACCTAATCATCATCGTGATTATATTATTATTTACTAGTACTTTTGGTATATATATACTGCCCCTTAGCTTTATACTCGGCTACATTATCGTATTTATTTTAATTTCCAGACCGGTTCTCAAAAAATTGAAATTCACTGCTTCAAAAATTTTTATAACAAAATATCAGAAATCAGATATTAATATATTAATCTCATTAATATTTATTGAAGGTTTCTCACTATCTTATATTTTAGCTGACAGATATTTTATAGGAGTAGTTCCTGAGGGAGGAATAGCCGCTTTGAATTATGCGACTGTTATCTATCTACTTCCTATAACAATATTTTCTATTCCACTTATAACAACAATATTTTCAAAATTCTCACAATCAAGTGTAAAAACGCCTGGTTCAATGGTTCAGGATTTTATCAGTGCATCGAAAATTAATATTTATATAATTATTCCATCGATAATGATACTGATATATTGGGGAGAATATTTTCTAAGATTATTTTATGAGAGGGGGCAATTCAAAGCATCTGATACTATAATTACTCACCAAGCGTTGCAGTATTACTGTCTTGGGCTAGTGTTTTACTCATCATATTTAATTGTTGTTAAGTTGTTATATAGTCTAAGTGAATATTTTAAAGTGCTGATTATTTCAATAATAGCTCTTTTACTTAAAATTGCTTTAAATTTTATTCTGGTAAGTAGTTTGGAACAGAATGGACTCGCATTATCGACTTCTTTAATTTATATTTTTCTGTTTTTAATTGGTTTCTATTTTGCTCATAATAAGCTGAATTCGAATAACAAGTTTATACATATTAGTACAGTTATTTATTTTTTAATTAATGCGATTTTATCTTATATAGCGTCTAATATTTTCATTTTGTTATTAAATATAGATTCTGTGTTAACAAATTTACTGGGAATTACAATTTTCTTGTTTTTATATGTAATAAATTCGTGTTTACTTGATGATAATGAATTCAATTTAATTAAAGATGCGATAATTAAATTCTTATCTCTCAATAGAATTGTTAAATCAAAAGTTGTTTAAATAAATGTTTTACTAATAATTTTAAAATATTAAATGATTATTTCCCAAACCCCACTACGAATTAGCCTCTCAGGAGGTGGAACTGATTTTCAAGAATATTATTCCCAGAATGAAGGATTTGTTGTATCTGCAGCAATCGATAAATATGTCTTTGTCATTATTAAAGAGAGATTTGATGATCTTATTTATGTTAACTATACTAAAAAAGAAATTGTTTCTTCAATAAATGAAATACAGCATGAATTAGTTAGAGAAGCTTTAAATAAAACCGGATTGACAAAAGGGATTGAAATTACAATGCTTGCTGATGTGCCTTCCGAGGGATCAGGACTTGGATCATCAAGCAGTTTAACTGTCGGTTTGTTAAATGCAATGTATGCGTTTCAAGGGATTCAAGTTTCCGCAAAACAACTTGCTAGTGAAGCCTGTCAAATTGAAATTGAGGTACTAAAAAAACCAATTGGGAAACAAGATCAGTATATTACAGCTTATGGTGGGTTAAGATGGATTAGATTTAATAAGAATGATAGTGTTGATACTGAGCTTATAACTGTTCCAAATAATCTAAAAAGAAAATTGGGAGCTAATCTGTTATTATTTTATACAAACATAACAAGAAAATCCTCTGCAATTTTAACTGAGCAGAAGAAAAACATAGATAACAAAATCGAATATCATAACAAAATCAAAATACTAGCAGTTGATGTTGATAGTAAATTAAGGAGTGGTTCTGTTGATGATGTCGGCAAAATTCTTGCTGCAAATTGGGATTTGAAAAAAAATCTTTCGTCTAGCATTACAAATAATGAAATAGATAAAATGTATCAAAGAGCTATAAAAGGTGGAGCAATGGGAGGAAAAATTTCAGGAGCCGGTGGGGGAGGATTTTTACTAGTCTACTGCAAAAGAGAGAATCATGATAATTTGAGAGAACATATGATTGCTTATCGTGAAATGCCTTTTATGTTAGAGCCACATGGAAGTAAAATTATTTTTAATTATAGCCGTTATGAGTTGAAGTGATTTTCAATTATGCAAATAAAAATTATAAAGAAATAATTATATTATGAGTTTAGTACTTGTAACAGGTGGTGCTGGGTTTATTGGTTCTCATACTGTTGATAGACTTATTCAGCAAGGCTTGGAGGTAAGGATTTTGGATAATCTTCAAAAACCGGTTCATCTTAAAGGAAAACCAAATTACATAAATCCAAAAGCAGAGTTTGTTTTGGGTGACATAAGAGATAAAACCACACTGACAAACTCGTTAAAAGATGTAGAATTTGTTTTTCATTTAGCTGCTTATCAAGATTATCTGCCTGATTTTTCAACTTTCTTTCATGTTAATTCTGTTAGCACCGCATTATTGTATGAAATTGCAATTGAACAAAGATTACCAATAAAAAAAATCATTACAGCATCATCACAATTTGTGCAAGGTGAAGGACTTTATAAAAAGATAGACGGATCTTTCGTTTCACCTAATCAAAGACCTATTACTCAATTAGAAAAAAGTGATTGGGAATGGAAGGATGAAAATGGGAATAGGATGGAGTGGCAATGGACGAGCGAAACTCATTCTAACCCTCCAAATGCATATGCAATCTCTAAATACGCTCAGGAGTTAATGACCATCTCTTTTGGAAAAAGATATTCGATTCCTTCTGTAGCATTAAGATATTCAATAGTGCAAGGTCCAAGACAATCATTCTACAATGCATATTCGGGAGCTTGCAGGATTTTTAACTTACATTATTTCTTTGATAAAGCTCCAACACTTTATGAGGATGGTTTACAAAAAAGAGATTTTATAAATATTCATGATGTTGTTGATGCAAACTTATTGGTTCTCCAGGATTCCAGAGCTAATTATGAAGTATTTTGTGTAGGTAGTGGTAAAGCATATACTGTTAAAGAATTCGCAGATGTAGTTGCCGCAGTGCACCATAAAAAGCACATTCTGCCAAAAATACCCGGAGAATTCAGAGTTGGTGATACAAGGAATACTTGTTCAGACATTAGTAAACTTAAAAAATTAGGCTGGACTCCTAAACGTACAATTGAGGATTCAGTCGTTGAATATTTAGAGTATCTGAAAGTACAAACTGACATTGAGGGATATTCTTGAATTTGCAGATAAGACTATGAAGCAATTGAATGTTGTAAGAAAGGTTAAACAATCGTCTTTATGAAGGCTTTTTTATTGGCAGCAGGACTAGGAACAAGATTAAAACCATTAACAGATCATACTCCCAAATGTTTAGTAAATATTTGTGGAAAACCATTACTTGCATGGTGGATTGATTTGTTTGAGGAACATGGTATTGAAGAGGTATTAATAAATTTGCATCATCTACCAGATCAGGTCATTACGTTTGTTGAAGCATGTAAATCCAATATTAAATTTCGGTATTTTTATGAAGATAAACTTTTAGGAAGTGCAGGAACATTACGCCAGAATAAAGAATTTGTAAAAAATGAAAATTCTTTTTTTATTTGTTATGCTGACAATCTGACAAATTACAACTTGACTGAATTTTTAAGTTTTCACAAAAAAAAAAAATCTCTCTTTAGTATGGCATTATTTAGAACAAATCAACCAACAACGAAGGAATTGCTGTTCTGGATGCCAAAGATATAGTAATTGATTTGAAGAGAAGCCCGCAAATCCAACATCAAATTTAGCTAATGCTGGCATCTATATTTCTTCCCGAGAAGTATTAGAAATTATTCCTGAACTAGAAGTAACTGATATTGGATTTCATTTGTTACCAAAATTAATTGGAAGAATGGATGGATGGGAAAGTAAAGATTATTTAATTGATATTGGCATGCATTCAGATTTGGCCAAAGCTGAAATAGAATGGAAAAACTTAATGGAAGGAAATTTATAAATGAAGTTTACTGAATATTGTTTCTATTTAAATGAAACTTTAACCAAAATTGATCAACAAGAAATAAATAAATTTATCGAGTTGATTGTTAAAGCTTATGAAGAAGAAAGAATGATTTTTATAATCGGTAATGGAGGATCTGCTGCGAATGCTTCTCACTTTGCACAGGATCTGGCTAAGGGAACAAGAAATCATTTAGATCAAATCAAAAGAATAAAAGCTTTAAGCCTTACAGATAGTATTCCATTTATAACAGCTTTGGGTAATGATGACGGTTATGCCTATATATTTGAACAACAACTCAGAACTTATGCAAAACCGAATGATGTACTTATTGCAATTAGCGGCTCCGGTAATAGTCCAAATATTATTAAAGCGATTGAATGGGCAAATTCGATTGGAATCACTACAATTGGAATTTCTGGGTTCAATGGAGGAAAGTTAAAAGAATTAGTAAAATACTCCTTGCACATCCCTTTAGATGACATGTGTACATCAGAAAGTATTCACTCAATTGTATTGCATTATGTAGTAATCGAATTGCAAAAAAAAATAAAAAACATGGAACCGTAAGTGATCACAATTCTTATTTTAAATTATAATGATATCAATAAAAGATATTTGTAATGATTAGTAGAGTTTTTAACAATTACTTTTCTTGGATGATTTATTCAATATCTTTAGCAATTATTATCGTTCTAATAAACCCTTACCTTATAATAACGTTTATCTTAATCGCAATTTTGGCCGCAGTATATTATTTCGGAGAGAAAGTTTTATTAGGATTGATTTTATTAAACTATCTCACTGGATTAACCGAATATATTGGTAATTTAAGAATTTATTTAAACCTATTATCCACAATCATATTGCTTTATTTGTTCATTAAGAAATATGGACTTCGTTTGGATGAATACCCCAAAATTCCTTATGAAATAGCCATCTTTTTAATTGTCTTATTTATAAGTCTTTCAGTATCAGCACTGTTTTCTTCATATATGGTTATAGGATTTACTTCTATCGTAACTATGCTACTTTTTTTTTTAATCACTTATTTATTTTATGCGTTATTAAAGAATGAAGAAAATATTTACATATATATTTATTCCATATCCATTTCTGTACTAGTGGTAGCTGTTAGAATTTTTATAGATTTATTCACCCTTGGAATACAAGACTTTTTCAAGAAAGCGATTTTGGAAGGAAATTCTGAATTGGCTGGCAGCACAGGTTACACGGGATTTACTATATTTTTTATTTCGACGTCCTTTATTTCAGCTTTTTTATTTATGGATAAAAGCAAGAATGCTATAAATAAACTATTGCTCACATTAATTTTAATAATCAATATAGTAACCCTTATCTTCGCAAATTCCAGGGCGGCAATACTAGCTACTATTTTAAGTATAAGTTTTATGTTTTTAATCTTAAAATGGAAACCTTTTATAAAGACTTTTTTAATAATTTTACTAGTTCTTTTGGGTCTATTTTTTACAATACCAGCTGTTGAAGAAACAATTAATTTGTATGTGCGAATAGACTCTATTAATCAAAGAGAAGTTTTTTGGGAAACAGGTTCAGATGTTATTTCAGATTATCCAATTTTAGGTGTAGGTCCGGGTTCCTTTTATAAATACTTTTTTAGTTATGCACCCGGATCATTATTTGATCTATTTTATTTGGATATCTGGAGATACGGCAAACCTTCTCCACATAATCTCTTTCTTCACTACTGGTCCGAGAATGGGATATTAGGGTTTATACTTGCTATTAGTCTGTTTGTTTTATTTTTTTATTTTGCTTTTAATACCATCAAACTAACAAAAGGTAGGTATAGAGATGGTTACATAATCTCTATAGCTATTACTGGGATCGGCATAGGATTTTTATTCCGAGCCTTTTTTGAGGTAACCGGATTATTATATTATGGTTATATAACAACCGATTTGCCCTTTTGGTTACTGTTTGGAATACTTGTGCATTTTTATCAGGAGATGAAATCTCATGGAAATAGAATAGTAGAATAACAATTTATTTTTGAAAATTATTCACACTTAACTCCACTTGCAATATGTTTTTTTATGAATATATCAGAAACAAACCTTTTAATAATCAAGCAGCAATTCTTGTAATTAATTTCTTAATAAATTTTTCCAGATTCTTTATCTATGGTAAAAAGAAGGATGCAAAAAATATTGTAATAGTTGCGTTACATAGATTGGGAGATTCAGTTTTTACTATTCCAGCAATTAAACAGATTATTAGATACCACAAAGAGAATATTTTTCTGGTTTGTTACTCTGAGACAGTCGCAATATATAAAATTGTGATCGACGCTCTAAGTTTCGTTGAATTGACTCATGATCATTTTTTTACAAATGACCAGATTGCAAAATCAGAAGCAAGGAAAATATTAAGGAGACTAAACCCTTCCATTGTATATGATATGACTGGAAATGTAACATCAGCTTCTCTAATATTTAATATCGCTGCGGGTGAAATTATTGGAATTAATGAGCCTTACTATCGTTCAATATACACAAAATATAAGCAGCTAAGACTAGAGCCACACATTACTGACAATTATTTAGATGGGATTCGTTCCGTTATCCCTTTTACAGATATGGAGGAGGTTCCAATTCAAAATAATAAATTTAGGGAGTACATTCTTATTCATCCATTTGCTAGCAAAAGATCTAAAGAGTGGGGACTGAATAGATTTATAGAACTTGCTGCCATATTAAATAAAAAATATAAATGTGTTTTAGTTTCTCCTCCAAACCTGATTTCTGAAGATGTTAAAGTTGAAATGCAAATAAAAAATATCGATCTTTTAGAAACAAAATCAACCATTGAACTAATTGATGCAATTGGTAAATGTTTGTTTTTAATCGGGAATGATTCTGGTGCTGTTCATATTGCGAATCTTTTAGGGAAACCCACATTTTGTATTTATGGTCCGACTAATCCAGCATTCCATAAACCGTTAAGTGGCATCAATGAATATGTGATGAAGCAACTAATATGTTCAACTAAACCTAATGAAAAAATTTGCTTTACCTTTGGCGGTGTCTTTTGTCCATCCAACGAGTGTATGCAGAATTTAAGTTTTGAAACTGTAAAAGAAAAAGTTAATAACTTTTTAGATAGATTAATTTAGAAAGGATATTTTAAGATAGTGCCTTACCAATTATTTAATGAAGATTAGTAATAAAAATAAAAAATGCGAAATCAAGGTCTCTGAAACCATCTAAATTTGCAAAATCCAAAAATTCTTATAAAGCAACGAACGATATAAAATCTGTTGGAATTGCTTATAGATTTATTGGCGACTTACAAGCAAAAAATTATTTTGAATTAATACAGGAGTATGCTAAAGGGGATTTACTTGATTTAGGATGTGGTAATGTTTCATTGTATCAAATGTACAAACCTTTTACTAAAAATATAATTTGTGCTGATTGGCCTAATTCTTATCACAATTCATTATTTCTTGATTTTCAAATTAACTTAAATAGACCGCTACCAGTAAAAGACAATCGATTTGATACAATTTTGTTAACGGATGTATTGGAGCACATATTAAACCCAGATCTTCTTTTGAAAGAAATGACAAGAATCCTAAAACCGGGAGGAAAGATGATTATTACTGTTCCTTTTTTTCATCTATTACATGAAGAACCTTATGACTATTTTAGATATACAGAATTTAGATTAAAAATGTTCTGTGAAGAAAATGGTTTAAAGGTTTTAAAATTGTTTCCATACGGTGCTTCCCTGGAAATATTAATCGATTTTATCGCAAAACATATTTCATTCTCATTTATTTTATCCAAATTAAATTATTCTTTTGGAAAATTATTAAGTAATTCGTTTATAGGAAAAAAAATATACTCAGCAACATTTTCAAAATATCCACTAGGATATTGTTTGGTAGCTCAAAAATAATATGAAAGTAGTTTTATTAAGTGATCCAGCTTCAGCTCATACTATTAAGTGGGCAAATGGTATTCATTCTAAAGGAGTGGATGTACTGGTTTATGGATTAACTGCCTGTGATTATTCCCAATATAATCGTGGAATTGAAATCGAAGTTTTTAAAATTCCTGAATTCTTTAAATGGCAAAAGGATGGGAATATTCTTAAATCAGTTTATCTTTTAAGTTTACCTCGCTTAAAAAAAATAATTAAAAAATTTAAATGTGATATCCTTCATTCACAATCGGCATCAAGTTATGGATTGTTAGGGGCATTATCTGGTTTTCATCCACACGTTATGTCTGTTTGGGGAAACGATGTTTATATTTTTCCACACAAGCACAAACTTTTAGAAAAGATATTAAGATACAATCTTAGCACTGGTGATATCATTACTTCATCTAGTAAAATTATGGCCGACTATTCTAGGCGATTTGTTGATAAGGATATTTTGGTAACTCCTGGTGGAATAATGCTTGATAAATTTAAACCAATAAAACGGGATACTTCAATTTATCAAGAAAACGATATTGTAATCGGAACAATTAAAATGATGGAAAAAAAATATGGATCTGAAGACATCCTCGATGCTTTCAACATATTGACAAAAAAACATCCATCCTTACCTCTAAAACTATTAATGATTGGTCGTGGTTCATTAATTGAATATTTAACTGATAAAGCGAAAAACTATAATATATCTGATTCTGTGAAATTTACAGGCATCGTTCCTTTTGATCAGGTTCCGAAATATCACAATATGCTAGATATTTATCTTGCTCCATCAACAGATGATAGTGAATCCTTCGGCGTTGGGATTCTTGAAGCATCGGCATGTGGTAAACCTGTTATTGTTTCAAACATTGGTGGATTACCTGAAGTTATACAGGATAATCATACTGGTTATATGGTCCCACCAAACAATCCTCAGATATTAGCCGAAAAGATTGAACATCTAGTTTTGAATAAAGAGACAAGATTGAAATTGGGAGAAAATGGAAGACGATTTGTAGAAGAAAAATACGACTATGATAAAATTCTTGATTATATTATTTCGATTTATAAAAGCGTTTTGAAGTAGAATAAACTTGAATTGGTTAGCAATTTATAGAGCAGCTATATAAGCTTGATTTTTATATTTTAAATGAATCATATAATTAAAACTTTATTAAAATGTTTAGTAGATAGTTGATGATGGATCAAAAAACTGATATACTCAAAACAACGATGTCTAAGCCAGATTTACATCAGAAATGGATCGAAACATATATCTTTGATAGTCTGAAAATATATGATTTAGTATTCGATAAAATTAAAAAAATTGTATTTCGCCGTGAAGATGACACTTTTCTAGATGCTGGTTGTGGTAATGGTATAAATACTATCCGATTGGTTAAACGTGGTTTTAAAGTCGTTGCAACTGATTTTTCCGAAGAAGCCTTAAAACTTTGTAGACAAAATGTATCTAAGTATAAATATGATGGTAAAGTAGATATAAAGACGGAAGATTTGCTGTCATTAAAATTTAAGAATGATAATTTTGATGCTGTTTTATGTTGGGGAGTACTGATGCATATTTATGAAGTTGAGAGAGCTTTAAATAATTTATGCCGGGTTATTAAACCGGGTGGTTATTTAATCATTTGCGAAGTAAGTCAATATGCACCTGAATCTCTAATTGCATGGATAATAAAAAAAATTGCACCTCAAAAAAATGATGAAATTGTTAAATCTAAATTTGGAGTGGATTATTGGTCAGATACCCAAGCAGGTAGGATGTTAGTTCGGAAATCAAATATACCTTCATATATTAAATATTTAGACACTAAGGGATTTCGGAAGGTTGAACATATTCCTGGACAGTTTACACAACTTTACACAAGGATTACCAATAGTATTATAAAAAAAATACTTTTAACCCTTAATTTGTTATGGTTTCAATATGTAAAATTTCCCAATCTGTCTCGTGAGCAAATTCTGATATTCAAAAAGTGCAATTAATTAATAATCTAGGTAAATATTTCAGAAAAATTTATGATCATCAGAGAAATTGAAAATTCAGATACAGTAGCTTTGGCCTATTTACATAAGAAGATTTTTGGAAAAACACATTTTACCGCAACCTTTTCTATCGAATTACTAAATAAATATTTTAGAGAACTTACTAGTCATCTTAAATATAATTTTGTGGTTGTTGACGACAATAGAATTATT
The DNA here is from genome assembly GCA_016707115.1 of Ignavibacteriales bacterium. GTDB lineage: Bacteria > Bacteroidota > Ignavibacteria > Ignavibacteriales > Ignavibacteriaceae > IGN3. The sequence continues at coordinate 151,692 of JADJIH010000001.1, forward strand.
GGTTATTTGATCGCTGGAATTAATCCTGATGTACCTGTCAAGTTCTTCTTTAAGAATAATTTACTTTCTATAATAATAGTGTTAATTAAAAATCCTTCTTTTTTAGTTGAAAAATTGTTTGAGTCATTTTCTTTTTTTTCAAAAGGAAAAACAAATTTTCATAAAAATGAAATTAGTGTTTATCTGATTGCGGTTGATACTTGTATTCAGAATAAAGGAGTTGGTAAATCACTTCTAAACTATTTTGAACAAAAATTAATACAAAATAAGGTCTTTCGGTATACCCTTGCTGTTAGAATTGATAATTATGCAACTATAAATTTTTACAATAAAAATAATTTTATTGAAATTGGTCGTGATTTTAAAACTATATCATATATGAAAAAACTTCGTTTATGAGTGACAATTTAAATTTAGTCTCAATGATTGTTTGCTGTCTTAATGAATCTGATTATATAGATCGATGTCTTGACTCATTATTAAATCAAAAAAAAATTTCAGGTCGTTTTGAAATATTAGTAGTAGATGGTATGAGTACTGATGGTACTAGAGATAAAATACGAAAAAAGGTAGAGAAACATTCAGAAATAAAATTATATGATAATCCTGCAAAGGTAAAACCGCAAGCAATTAATCTTGGATTTCGGAAATCAACAGGAAAATATTTTGTTATATGTGACGCACATTCATTTTATGATGAGTTTTATATTTCCACTTGTTTAGAATTAATAAGGGAACATTCAGATGCTTGGTGTGTTGGAGGACCATTTACAAATATTGGTGAAACAGATTTCGGCAAAGCGAATGCTATAGCTATGAATAATCCATTGGGGATTGGAAATGCGAAACATCGATATCCAGACTATGAAGGTTATGGTGAAATGGTAATGTTTGGACTTTTTCCAAGAGAAGTTCTTAATACAGTTGGGTATTATGATGAAAGGTTTATAATTAATCACGATGATGAATATTGCTATCGCCTCCGAAAAGCTGGCGGAAAAGTATTTATATCTCATCGAGCCAAGTGTTTTTATTTTGTCAGAAAGACTCCTAGATCATTATTTAAGCAGTATTTTAGTTATGGTTTTTGGCAAATTGCATTTTTGAAGAAACATAAAATACCGATTTCAATCAGACAATTAATTCCATTCATTTTTTTTTCTTTTATAGCAATATTATCAATAGTTTCAATTACTATTGGCAATAAATGGGTTGGTTTAATTCTTCCAACAATTTATGGTGGTATTTTATTTTTAGCATCTATACCAGTGCTGTTTAAAAATGGGATTAGGGTAGCTGCAAATTTTCCATTAGCCATTTTCATATTGCACTTTTCTTATGCTATTGGATTCTTTTTTGGTTTGTTTAAATTTTCTTTTAAGGATTTTAATATTAAGGCTTAAACAAGCTATTTAGTTAAAATGAAGATTTTGAAAAAATAAATTTATTATTATCTTTGATCTCGTTTTTGTTAATAATATGCAATTTAGTTTTATATTATTTTTACTTAAAGATTCTATTTAGTAAATTTCATTTAAGATTACGGTTAAAACTAAAATATTAATGGATAAAGATTACTTACTCTTTCACAAACCTTTCATTTCAGAAGAAGAAATAGATGAAATGGTGGATACATTACGATCCGGCTGGCTTAGCATGGGTCCAAAAACAATCAGATTTGAGGAAGAGTTTAACAAATATATAGGCTCAAAAAAATCTGTTGCCGTTAGTTCTTGGACTGCAGCAGGGCATCTCACTTTAGAAGCTTTTGGAATTGAAAAAGGTGATGAGGTAATTGTTCCTACAATGACATTTCCAGCTACTGCGGAGATAGTTTGTTACTTTGGAGCTATACCTGTAATCGTTGATGTTGATAAAGATACCCTTAACATCTCACTTGACGAAATCGAGAAAGCGATCACACCTAAAACAAAAGCTATTATTCCAGTACATTATGGTGGCCAGCCTTGTGATCTTGACGAAATTCAAGAAATTGCTAAAATTCATAATCTCAAAGTACTAGAAGATGCTGCGCATTCTCTTCCTGCTACATATAAAGGTAAAAAATAGGAACAATTTCTGATGTTACATGTTTTAGTTTTTATGCAACTAAAACTTTATCAACTGGCGAAGGCGGGATGATTTGTACTAATGATCAGGAAATAGCAGAACGATGTGCAATCATGAGGCTTCATGGTATAAATCGGGATGCTTGGAAAAGATATAGTGAGGCTGGTTCTTGGTATTACGAAGTTGTAGCACCAGGATACAAATATAATTTTACAGATCTTCAGGCCTCTCTTGGATTACCTCAATTAAAAAAAGTTGATACGATGTGGGAGTGGCGGAAGAAAATTGCATTAAGATATTTAGAAGGATTTAAGGATTTTGATCTTTTAACATTACCTTTTATTAAACATGACAGAGAATCATCCTGGCATTTATTTCCCGTGCGATTGAATCTTGAAATGTTGACAAAAAATCGTGCACAGATAATTGATGAGTTAAAGAAACATAATATTGGTGTTGGAGTTCATTTTATGCCGGTTCATCAACATTTATATTATAGTGAGACTTTCAAATTAGATGATAAAAATTATCCAGTAGCATCAGCTACTTTCCCAAGACTAATGTCACTCCCAATTTACCCAGGAATGACTGATAATAGTGTTGAAAAAGTTATTACTTCAGTTAGAGAAATCCTCAATCAATTTAGAAGATAGTCCTTTCGATAATGGGCAAACAAGGAAGTTTCATTAAGCGTTTTACTGATATCGTCATAAGCATCATATCATTACTATTAACACTACCTATTTTTATAGTTTCGGCAGTTGCCATAAAATTAGAATCCAAGGGTCCTGTGTTCTTCATACAAAAGAGAGCTGGATTAAATGGTAGAGCATTTAATATGATCAAGTTCAGGGGAATGATTGATAATGCACTTAATTATGGGCCAGAATTGACTCAACAAAATGATCCGCGTGTTACAAAAGTTGGAAGATTTTTAAGAAGAACCAGTATTGATGAGTTACCGCAATTTATAAATGTTTTAAAAGGTGAGATGAGCATTATTGGGCCAAGACCAGAAATTTTAAGCATTACTTCAAAATATTCTAGTGAACACAAAGAAGTATTTAAATATATGCCTGGTATTACAGGCTATTCTCAAATAAACGGCAGGCAAATGTTAACCCCGGACCAGAGAACTAAAATGGAAATTGATTATTACAATAATGAAACCTTCTGGGGTGATTTTAAAATTATGTTTAATACAATTTTTGTTGTCATTAGTAACAAGGGTAATTTATAATAATATATATTAAAGTATATAAGACCTATTTATGCCTGTTATTTTTACCCTTGCGTAGCATATCATAAAAATTTAACTTCACACACAATTTTAACCGAAAAATATCTGGATATACTGTATGAAAAATTATGTTTATAGAATTTTTTCATTATTGTTTTTTTTAATTTCAATACTCAACATTTCCTATTCTCAAGATTATAAAATTTTAAAATCTGATGACACACAACTTATTCTCGAATTTAATTTTTATGCTGGGTTTGAGGTGAAGGATATAAACATCGATGGGATAAAATTTACAAACATAAATGATAGCCAAATTCCGTTGCGAAATCCAGGTGATCCATTCTTACCACTTAGATTTTATGAGGTTGGAATTCCCTTGAATAAAAAGGCTATTGTTAGTATTCAAGAAATTGAACGGCAAGTTTATACTGATAAATTTGTAATATCTACTCCTGATTCCGCTGATCAACCATTAAACAAACTTAATTATAATGAAGAAGTTTATGGCACAAACTCTCTTTTCCCAATCGAAGCAGCAGAAGTAAATTCTGAAGCCATTTTTAGATATATAAAAACAATTTCACTTTCAATATCTCCTTATCAGTTTAATCCTGTCGACCGAACATTAGTTTTTAATAAGCGGATCGTTGTAAAGGTTGAATTTAGAGAAGATGAAATGTTCAATAATTTAATTTTGCCAGTTTCAGATAGGATGACTGAAGATTTAATTCGAACCAATGTCATTAACTCGAAAGAAGCACTAACTTTTTTAGGTAAGGTTCAGTCTGTAAATGATTCACCACAAGAAAAGCATTGGTATGATCCAAATAAAGACTATTGTAAAATTTTCTTAAAAGAAAAAGGAGTATACAGAGTTACTTATGAAATGCTTTTAAGCGCTGGGTTACCAAGTGATGGGCTTGAAAACATGCAATTTGAATTATTTAATGATAGTGCCTCAATTCCTCTAGATGTTGTTGATACAGATTTAAATGGAATCTTTAATTCAGGAGACTATTTCCAGTTCGTTGGTTTTCCTGCAGCACCTCATAATCAATACACTCGAATAAATATTTACAATAATTCAAATGTCTATTGGTTTTCTTATCAAGCCGACTCATTAAATTTTTATAAGTTTAGAAATGGTGATAAGCGGACAGCGATTACTTTAGTTTCCAATACACTAGAAACTTTAAGATTTGAAAAAGATTCTATTTACAGTCACCTTGGATATGCACCAAATGAAAATAGAGATTATTGGTATTGGGGAAAAGCCGAGTTTAGGAGTGGACTTTCAACAAGTTTTTTCAGAAAAATAGTTGAAGATAGTATTTGGGATAACTTTTATCTACAAAAACCACAGGCAAAAATAAAAGTTGGTTTGCATGGATTAACTAATATTAATTGTGGTGCTGGATTTGCACATACAGCTCAAGTACTTTTTAATAGTTATCCAGTTGGAACAATTCAGTGGAACGGACAAGAGACTGCGACTTTTGAAAAAAGTTTTTATTTATCTTTTAGTAATGTTGGTGGTGATACAGTTTATTTAAATTGGCAAAATCCACAAGAAATTATTGTTCAATCTACTGGAGATGTTTGTAATACTTCTGGTGAGGATATTTTCCTTGTCAATTATGTAGAATTACAATATTGGCGATGGAATAAGACTTATGAAAATCATTATTTTTTTACAAGTCCACCAGGTGATTATGGCGAGAATATATATTGGATGTATAATTGGTTAAGGGATAATATGAAGGTTTACATTCCTAGCCGTAGTGAGTTAGTCTCCAATCCCTGGATTACTAATGATACTTCCAAAAGTGTAAGATTTGTTGATACACTTTATCAACAAACAGATTATTACTGTGTTGCAGATGATTATTATTTAGCTCCCGATTCAATAACTCACAATGTTTCACATACGGACTTGAGAAATCCCAATAATGGGGCTGATTATATTATTATTACTCACCCATTATTTACGAATGTTGCCGAACGACTGGCTGCATTTAGGTCTGCTAATCTTAAAGGTTATCCGAACCCTAGGGTAAAAATTGTTAATATTATGGATATATATGACGAATTTTCTTATGGATTGCTTAACCCATTAGCTCTTAATTACTTTACGAAATATGTTTTTCAAAATTGGCAACAACCAGCGCCAGCTTATATTACATTACTTGGGGACTTAAGTACAGATTATAGAAAAATATTTGAGACGAGTAAAGAAAATTTTATTCCTTCACCCCCTTTTCACTCAATCATTTATGGCCAAGCTGCGAGTGATAATCAAATTGTAACAGTAGCTGGTAATGACCTGACACCGGAGTTAGCAATCGGTAGAATATCTTGCGAAACAGTAGAGGAAGCAAATTTACTTATAGATAAAATCATTAATTATCCTGCAGATTTAGGAAAAGAATGGAAGCAAAATGTTTTACTTCTATCTTCAGGACTTAGCGCAGCAGATGAAAATAATTTTAAGTTTAATGATAGAAATATGTTTTTGGCTAATACATATATTGACCCGGAAGGATTTACATCAACAAAAGTTTTCAGATATCCTAATAAACCTGAATATATACAATATCAGGGCGAGGGTCCTGAGATAAGAAGAGAAATAAATAATGGAGCTGCGATAGTTAACTATTATGGTCATGGTGGTGGTTTTCAGTGGGATTTAGTGTTTACAACAGACGATATATATGCGTTGGAGAATGAAAATCGATTGCCTTTTGTTGTAAGTGTAACTTGTTATACTGCTCACTATGATAACCAGGAAATATTCGGAGAGATATTTAATTCCATCCCAGGCAAAGGGAGCATCGCATTTTTTGGAAGCTCAGGAGTAACTTTTTGGCCAACAACTGCAAATTTTAATCAAGTAATGTTCAATGAGATATTTAAGAATAAAAAGTATGTTATTGGTGATGCTATTTTAAAAGCAAAAACAAGGCCCGAATATGGTACAATGCTAGCTTTACTAACTTTGTTAGGTGATCCTGCCATAGAACTAGCTTTGCCATATTCTGCAGATTTTGTCATAAATGCGAATTCAATTTCAATTGAGCCTATAAATCCTCTAATTAATGATACTGTTCAAGTAAAAATAAATATAAAAAATTTGGGAACGATTTTTAATGGAGATTCTGTGTTAGTTGAGTTGTATGAAAATTTCATTACTGATTCTACAATTATAGGTTCTGTGAAGCTAGATAGCTTTGGTGAGGCAGATTCTACATATTTTTCTTGGATCCCATTGCAAGATGGAAATAATAATTTGATTGCATTGATTAATGGTGATCAATCCGTAGAGGAAGGTGATCTTAGTGATAACACAGCAACGCAGATATTTTCTGTTTTTAGCATTGATAAACCAAAGATACTGAAACCGGTTCCAAATTATTTCAGCAATGATAATAAAGTTGATTTTGTTTTAGTGGATGTTGGGCACTATGTTCTTCAAGATTTTACTTATCAGATTATTATTGATACATCTCGAAGTTTGGAATCACCGTTAAAAATTAAATCACCAACATTAAGTGCACATAGAGGTCTAGTTGAATGGACCACACCTCAATTACCATCGGGTGAGTATTTTTATGAAATCTATATCATATCAGAATCTGATACAAATAAAAGTGATCTGGAAACATTTTCTATTACATCAACTATTGGAAGTGGATACTTAGCAAAAGCTAAACAGCTTTTAAGCTTTAATATTCAGAATTTAAAATATTCAGATTCATCATCAAGTTTAGTTTTAAATACTTCTACATTACCACCACGTCCATCACCCGAAAAACTTTTAGATTCTATTTTTGTAGCTGTTCCTGATGATTCAACAGAAAATACATCTTGCACTACTGATGGTTCATATCTTTATTTTGGGCACTTATCATATTATCGAGATGGAAAAAAATCAAAAATTTATAAAGTTGGGACTGGACAGAATGGAACTACAAAGGGGATGAATTATGGACCGATAGGTACAATTGAGGTAGATATAAAAAATCAAATCTTTTACCATTCCGATGGATATATTTATGCTGCAACAGGAGATGATTCTACGTTATTAAAGATTAGTATTGAAAATGGGGATACGTTAAGAGTGAATATTCCAAGCAAATTACTACCTACTGAAGATGGGTTATTGAAAAATGGTGGTTTCTATTTGACATCAAACGGGAATTATGTTTACAACATTTCTGCTGGCTATGGACAGAACAGAAATAAATATATTTTAAGAATTCTTGATCCCTCACAAGGTTGGAGTAAAGTTGGTGAAGATATTATTTGTACAGGTACTTCGGCCGCAGGATTTTCAGGGTTTTTTATTACTGATGGATTTTTGCAAACCTATGAGAGTCTGGTCAGCGGATATATTAGAAAGTATAGTCTTCCTGGCGGATTTTTTGAGGAAGAATATTTACCATTCATAAGTGACAAATCAGTATATTCTTGGACTTATGATTGGACTAATAATTTACTTTACGGCGGATTATTCTTACCTATTGGTTTAAGATATAGTTTTGGGTTTTATCAATTTGTAGGAACATATAAAGAAGCTGCTGGTTCAATTACTTCAGATGATATTGGTCCAGTCCGCAAATGGCATAGTCTAAATTTTAATTTAAACACATCAGGTTCTTTAGGATATTTCACTAATTTATTATTAGGAAAAAATAGTATAACTCAAGTTTGGGATACATTAAGTGCAAATTTACCAGCATCCTTTAATTTAGTAGATATAAATCCTACCCAATATCCTTATCTTAAGATGAAATTTGATTTAGTTGATTCCACGCTTGGTCAGTCTGAACCAATGAAATTTAAATCATTAAAGGTAAATTGTGATTATTTTCCAGAATTAAATCTCTATCCTAATGAAGTTCTTTTTAATGTTGATTCATTATTACAAGGTTTTCCTGTTGAAATGAAATATAATGTAGATAATATTGGTTACACGCAAGCTGATAGCCTAAGATTAGACTTCTATCATAATCTTATTGATACTGCTTTTTATACTGCCATAGTGAATATCCCGGCAGATTCTTTCACAACAATTACAAAAGCAATATCTACTGATGATCTATTATATTCTGCTCCGGTATCTCCAATTGAAGTGAGAGTAGTTGCCACATCTCCCATTCCTGAATATTATACTTTTAATAATTTAAGTAATGGAAGTTTTAACGTAGTAAGAGATTCTGCAAACCCTGCATTTAACATTACTTTTGATGGCCAAGAAATTCTTGCGGGTGATATTATTTCATCTGAACCGGAAGTTGTTATTACACTTGAGGACAATAGTCCATTACCGATTGATAGCACATATTTTACTATTGTACATACACATAATAATATTCCGAAAGTATTAAGTATTCCTGGACCAGATCTGGCTTATGAATATACTCCTTATCCAAATTCTCGAGCCGTAATTACATGGAAACCTAAACTTGAAGATGGAAGACATGTTCTCGAAGTCTTAGCTAAGGATGCATCTGGGAATTTTTTTGATTCTACATCTTCTCGTTCAGTTTTTAATGTGTTTAATAATCCCGATTTGTTACAGGTCTATAATTATCCTAATCCATTTTCAGACAACACTTATTTTACATTCGAATTAAGGGGAGTAATTCCACCAGAAGAATTCAAAATTAAAATATTTACAGTGGCAGGAAGATTGATAAGAGAATTAATTCCATCATCTCCTCTTCAAATAGGATTTAATAAAATCTACTGGGATGGAAAAGATGAGGATGGTGATGAGATAGCTAATGGCTTGTATTTTTATAAAATAATATCCAAGCATGGCGATGAAGTAAAAACAGTTACTCAAAAATTAGCAAAAGTAAAATAACTTTAACTTCATCTCAAAATAAATTTAATAATTATCCGGAGTTTGTTTAATGTGTGGAATAGTTGGTTACATCGGTGAAAGAAATTGTATTCCAATTCTAATTAATGGTTTAAAGAGATTAGAATACAGAGGTTATGACTCAGCTGGAATAGGAATAGTAGATGATGATTCATGTCTAATTGTTAAGAATAAAGGTAAAGTTAGTCTTCTTGAAGATAAGTTAGAGAGTCTGGATCTTAAATCTAGTATTGGCCTCGGACATACTAGATGGGCCACTCATGGAATTCCAAACGAAATTAATGCACACCCGCATTCCAATGAAGACAATTCAATATTTTTGATTCATAATGGTATCATAGAAAACTATCAGGTTTTAAAAAAAGGATTAATGGGGTTTGGTTACAAATTTCTTAGTGAAACTGATTCTGAGGTTCTGGTTCATTTGATCGACAGTTTTACTAAACGTGGTCACAATTTAACAAAATCAGTGCAACTAGCCTTACACGAAGTTGAGGGAACCTATGGATTAGCAGTTATTTCTTCCAAAGAACCAGATAAAATTATCGCGGCTAGGAAGGGATCACCACTGGTTGTTGGGATTGGAGAAAATGAGAATTTTTTAGCATCAGATGTATCAGCTATAATCGCTCACACCAAACAAATAATCTACCTTGAAGATGGTGAAATTGCAGTTATAAAAAAAGATGAATTTACTGCAAAAACTATTTATGATAATGCTATAGAAAAAGAAGTCCATGAAATTTCAATGACTTTGGAAGAAATAGATAGAGGTGGTTATGCCCATTTTATGCTAAAAGAAATAATGGAGCAACCTGAATCATTAAGAAATTCAATAAGAGGAAGAATTATACAATCCGAAGGTGATGTGGTTTTAGGTGGACTTACAGACGTTGTTGAAAAACTTGCTAATTCAAAAAGAATTATTATCACTGCTTGTGGTACATCGTGGCATGCTGGATTAGTTGGTGAGTATATGCTAGAGCAGTTTTGTAGAATTCCCACTGAAGTTGAATATGCATCCGAATTTAGGTATCGAAATCCGATAATTGAAAAAGATGATGCAATATTTTTTATTTCTCAAAGCGGAGAAACTGCTGATACTTTAGCTGCTCTACGGGAAGCTAAAATGAAAGGAGCTCTTGTACTAGGTATATGTAATGCTGTTGGTAGCTCAATCGCCAGAGAAACTAATGCTGGTGTGTATACTCACGCTGGTCCTGAAATAGGTGTTGCTTCCACGAAAGCATTTACCTCACAATTAACAGTTTTTGCATTAATTGCACTTCTAATTGCTAGAAGAAAAAGTTTAAGTCGTGTTGATGGAAAACAGATCGCTGATGAGTTATTGTTAATTCCAGATAAAGTTGAAAAAATATTACTACTTAATGATGAAATTGAAAAAATTGCTGAAGAATTTAAGGATGCTACTAATTTTTTATATCTTGGGCGTGGATATAATTTTCCTGTTGCTTTGGAAGGTGCTTTGAAGTTAAAAGAAATATCATATATACATGCCGAAGGCTATCCCGCTGCAGAAATGAAACATGGTCCAATAGCTCTGATTGATGAGAATATGCCTGTTGTATTTATCGCCCCAAAAGATTCTACTTACGAGAAAATATTAAGTAATATCCAGGAAGTTAAAGCTCGTGGAGGGAGGACGATTGCAATTGCTAGTGAAGATGACAATGATATTGACCAACTTGTCGATTATTCAATAAAAATTCCTAATACTATCAGAATGTTAATGCCAATTCTTACAGTAATTCCTTTACAATTACTAGCTTATCACATTGCAGTAAAAAAAGGTTTAGATGTAGATCAACCAAGAAATCTTGCTAAAAGTGTTACGGTTGAGTAGTTAAATTTAATTTTCTTATCTGTTTGTGATTTTGCGGAAATTCCATATTTTTACGCACTAAATTTTGAAGGGCAGGTAGCTCAGTCGGTAGAGCAAAGGACTGAAAATCCTTGTGTCGGCGGTTCAATTCCGTCCCTGCCCACATCCCTTAAGAGGCATTACCGAATGCCTCTTTTTATTGTTAGGGTTCACTTAATATTATGTCATTTTTATTGAATTCTGCTTTAACCCTGCATATATTTGAACCATAACAATATAGGTTTAGTATGAAAGAAAAAGTTATCCTTCAGACAAATTTTCCTAAATTGAATTTTGTAAAAAGTGGTAAAGTTAGGGATATATATGATCTTGGCGAGTATTTCTTAATTATCTCGACAGATAGACTCTCTGCCTTCGATGTTATTATGGGCCAAGGAATTCCATTTAAAGGAAAAGTGCTTACCAAAATTTCAGAATTTTGGTTTGATTACTCAAAGAATATCATCAAAAATCATCTTATTACAACGGATGTAAATAAATTCCCAAGAGAATGTATGGAATATGCCGAAGATCTTGAGGGCAGAAGCATGCTTGTTCAGAAAGCAGACGTTGTGCAAATTGAAAGTGTTGTGCGTGGCTATATAACCGGATCTGGTTGGGTTGATTACAATAGGACAGGTGAGGTTTGTGGAATTAAACTTCCCGCTGGCCTTGTTGAATCCGAAAAATTTCCTCAACCGCTTTTTACACCCGCAACTAAAGCAGAAATAGGGTTACATGATGAAAATATTTCTGAAGAAAAAGCAAAAGAAATTGCTGGTATCGAGACTATTAATTTCATGAAGAATAAAACGATTGAGATATATAAAAACGCTGTGGAGTTTGCTCTTGGTAAAGGGATAATTATCGCAGATACTAAAATGGAATTTGGAAAAATTGGCAATGAAATAATTCTAGTTGATGAATTACTTACTCCAGATTCTTCAAGATTTTGGCCTCTGGATAAATATGAAAAAGGTAAATCACAGGAAAGTTTTGATAAACAATTTGTTCGTGATTATTTAGTCTCAATTAAGTTTAATAAACAGCCACCACCACCTCCATTACCGGAAGCTATAATACAAAGAACCAGTGAAAAGTATTTGGAAGCATTGGAAAAACTTACTGGTAAGAGTATCACTTAAATGCATCCATCAAAAATTCGACTGATCGAGAAGAAAAGACTTTTAATAGTCTGGGATGATGGAAGCGAAAGTGTACTTGAATTAAGAGAATTGAGAAAGAGATGTCCTTGTGCAACTTGTTTAGCTGAACGTGATAAGCAGAGTAAAATGTATATCCCATTATTTGCTGAAAATCAAGTAACTGTTAAATCAATAAATCAGGTTGGTAATTATGCAGTTCAAATTACATGGAATGATGGACATAATACTGGCATTTATGAGTACAATTTTTTAAAAAGATTTTCTGAGTAAACAACGATCTAATAATGACACTGCCAAATCAATTAACTATTCTCAGAATAATTCTAACACCAATATTTCTATATCTTTTTTTATCAAAAGAGCCGCTGCTGATTCAAATATCACTCGGAGTATTTTTTATTGCAGCATTAACAGATTGGTATGATGGTTGGCTTGCAAGAAAATTTAATTACATAACAGATTGGGGAAAATTCTGGGATCCGCTAGCTGATAAAATTTTAACTTCAACCGCTTTTCTTGGATTTGTTTTTGTTGGATTGCTGGAATTATGGATGGTTATCCTTATAATTTTTCGTGATTTGATAGTTACGCTTTTAAGGATCTATGCAGAAAGCAGGGGATATAATTTTGTAACAAGTTATTATGCAAAGTGGAAAACTGTTTTTCAAATGGTGTTTTTATATTATTTACTTTTGCTCTATGGTGGTCTTAACACTATAGAAGTTTATACAGGGAATGAAAATCTGTTTAATCAGTTATCAAACAAAGATCTAATTTACCTTATAATGTTTGTTATAACTTTAATTACTGTACATTCTGGTGTAACATATCTATTAAAAAATAAACATTTAATTAAAAAATTATTTAATGAAACAAATAAACTGGTTTGAAAAATTAATCGGTTCAGGTTTTTATACTGGTTATGTTCCAATTGCTTCAGGAACGTTCGGCAGTTTAGTAGCAATTGTAATTTATATTATTCCGGGTTTCGAAAGACTTGAGATTATAATCCCGGCAATAATACTTCTCTTTTCTTATGGATTATTTGTTTCATCAAAATTTGAAAAAGTTTATGGTAAAGATCCATCTCAATGTACGGTTGATGAAGTAGTGGGTACTTGGATTGCACTTATAGCTTTGCCAAAATCTTTTTTAATCGTGTTCACAACATTTTTAATTTGGCGCTTACTTGATATTATTAAACCATTTCCTGCCCGAACATCAGAAAAATTGCCTGGTGGATTTGGGATAATGATTGATGATGTTATTTCGGGTTTTTATACTGTAGTTATCGTTCATTTATTCGTATACGTATTCGGAGTTCATTAGAAAAATGAAAACATATTTAATTTCGATAGGAGATGAATTATTAATCGGACAAACGATTAATACAAACGTTGCATTTATTGGCAATCTCATTTCTGATAATAATATATCCATTATCAAATCCACAGTTATTGGTGATGATATAAAAATTATATTGAATGAACTGGAAATAGCTTCAGCAAGTGCGGATTTAATTATTTGCACTGGTGGACTTGGACCAACACATGATGATGTTACGCGAAATGCATTCGTCCAATATTTTAAAACTGAATTAATACATAACGATGAAGTACTGGAAGATATAAAGAGCATGCTTAAAAGGCGGGGAAGAGAACTTAAAAAAACACACGAAGATCAAGCGATGGTCCCTAAAAATGCAGAGGTAATTCGAAATGAAAATGGAACTGCACCTGGGTATTGGATTGAAAAGGATAATAAAATATTTATTGTTATGCCAGGTGTTCCATACGAAATGAAGGCCATGATGAGCAATCATGTTATTCCAAGGTTAATCGAAAAAATTGGTGAACCTAAAGAGTTTATAAAAAAGATTACTCTACAAACTACTGGATTACCTGAATCTATTGTAGCAGAACGATTAGGAGATATTGACGAACTTCTAAGCGGTGCAAAGTTAGCTTTTTTACCAAATCAGTATGGTGTAAGATTAAGAGTAACGGTTAAATCTAATATTGAAGAACAAGCAAGTAATCATCTCTTAGAAATTGAACAAAAAATTCGAAGTAAAGTTGGAAGATTCATTTATGGACGTGGTGATGAAAACTTAGAGGATGTTGTTGGAAGGCTATTAAAGGAGAGAGAATTAAGAATATCAGTCGCTGAATCCTGCACAGGCGGTGGATTAGCTGATCGTATTACCAATATAAATGGAAGCAGTAAATATTTTGAACGTGGTGTTGTTACATACAGTAATGCTGCAAAAGTGGAACTTCTTAAAGTTGATGAAGATGTTATGATGGAAAAAGGAGCGGTATCAGCGGAGGTTGCAATGCAGATGGCTGAAGGGATTAAATCGACTAGCGGGGCTGATATTGGTGTTTCATTAACAGGGATTTTAGGTCCTACAGGCGGTGTTACAGATAAACCGGTTGGAACTGTTTATATTGGTTATTGTGATGATAAAGTTTGCACAGCTAAAAGATTTCAATTTGGTGAAGATCGTATTTTAAATAAAAACAGAGCAACACAAGCCGCACTTGAGATGATTAGAAGAAGTTTACTAGGAATTGCTTTTGAAGAATAGGCTTTTTGTTTCCTTAAACTTGCCTGTAAATATCATTGAACAAATTATCAAGTTGCGAGATAATATTTGTACTGATGAAAAGATAAAATGGGAACCCAGAGAAAAATATCACCTAACTATAAAATTTATTGGTGATGTCTCAAATGAAATGGTTGAAGAAATCTCGGAGGAATTAATTTTTGTTACTCAATATCCAGAGATAAAATGTTCTTTTAACAAGTTTGGATTTTTCTATCGAGATGAAAAACCAGCAATCCTTTGGGCTGGATTAAAAGTAGATGATTTGCTTTTAAAGTTAATTATGGAGTTAAATGAGAAGCTAAATAAGTTTTCAATTTCTATGGATAATAGAAAATTTAATCCTCATATCACGCTTTTAAGGATAAAAAATGATTCCGGAAATAACTTTGTTAACAACTTCAAAAATTTTACCTTTGACCCAATACTTTTTACTACTAATTCGATTACGCTATTTAAAAGTATTCTGCACCCGGAGGGATCTAAATATTTTGAAATCAAAAATTATAAACTTAAAGAATTGGAGTAATGATGGCATCTGATAGAGAACAGAAAATGAAAATTATTGATGAAGCAATTGCCGGAATTGAAAAAACATACGGTAAAGGCGCAATAATGAAACTTGGTGATGGAATTGTTAATGATATCGAAGCAATTCCTACTGGAGCCTTGTCTTTAGATATAGCTCTTGGTATAGGTGGAATTCCACGTGGAAGAATAATTGAGATATATGGCCCAGAATCAAGTGGTAAAACAACTTTATGTCTTCACATAATTGCTGAAGCACAAAAGATGGGCGGTCTGGCTGCCTTTATAGATGCTGAGCATGCTCTTGATGTTAATTATGCAAAAAGGCTCGGTGTTGATACTGCAAATCTTCTAATCTCTCAACCGGATTTTGGTGAACAAGCTCTGGAGATTACTGATACTTTAGTTCGCAGTAATGCACTTGATATCATTGTAATAGACTCTGTAGCCGCTCTCGTCCCACGTTCTGAGATTGAAGGTGAAATGGGTGATGCTACAATGGCTGTTCAGGCACGACTGATGTCGCAAGCATTAAGAAAATTAACAGGTGCAATTTCAAAATCAAAAACATCCGTTGTTTTTATAAATCAACTAAGAAGTAAAATCGGTGTTATGTTTGGAAACCCTGAAACCACTACTGGTGGAAATGCACTAAAGTTTTATGCTTCTGTTAGAATCGATATCAGGAGAATTGCAGCTATTAAAGATGGTGAAGAAGTTATTGGTAACAGAACAAAAGTTAAAATCGTTAAGAGTAAAGTTGCTCCACCATTTAAGCAAACAGAATTCGATATCTTATATAACGAAGGCATTAGCAAGACCGGTGATGTTATTGATATGGCAACAGAGCTGGGTATTATTAAAAAAGGCGGTGCCTGGTTTACTTATGGTGAAGATAGAATTCAGGGAAGAGAACAGTTCAGACAGAAACTTATTGAATTTCCAGAGATGTATAAAAAAATTGAAATCGAAATAAAAACAAAACTTGGTCTTCCAGGATTTAAATCTGATGGTGTCACTGACGACAAAACAGAAGAAAAACCAAAAGGAAAAAAGAAATAGCCAGAAAATTCAGATAAATCTAAATGAAAATAGATAGAGTATCCCGAAAAGACGAAAAGAATGTTTCGGTTTATTTTGATAATGGTGAACGTTTAATATTATCTGAAGATACTTTTTATAGCAGCGGTCTTAGGAAAGGAGATGAAATTTCCGGGGACCGCTTTTCTTTTTTTATCGAACAAAATATTCTCTATCATATTAAGCAAAGAGCATTATCATTTCTTGCCAGAAGATTTCATTCAGAAAAAGAATTACTGATTAAGCTTAAGACAAAAGCTTATGAGGAGCGATTAATTAAAATTGTGCTAAATGACCTAAGAGAAAAATCTTTTATTGATGATCAGGTTTTTGCGAATCATTTTATTGAAGAAAAACTTAAGAAAAAACGTTGGGGAAAAAACAAGATTCGTGCTGCTCTATTTAGTAAAGGGGTTTCATCATCAATTATTGATGACGTTTTGCAGTCTTTTAATTCTGAAGAGGATCAGAATGAAGTCGCACTTAGTTTAGCAAAGAAGAAATTTGAAAACTTAAAACTCCGTGAAACTGATTCAAAAAAACTTAAACAAAAAATCATTTCATTTTTATTAAGCAGGGGATTTGATTATGAAGTAAGTTCCGGAGCCGTTAATAAAATTATTGAGCAGGACTATGATTAGCAGGTTTAACTTTAACTTCAAGTTTGTGAACAAAATTCTTTATATCGCTATTATCAATATTCTCTAAGGCATCTTTAACCGTGAACCATTTTCGCTTTCGAAGATTTTTTTCAGGATAATCTTTTAGCTCTTTTGTTACTTCCATCGAAAAAATTTTAATATGAGATGAGCGATTCTTCTTCTTCAGTTCAAAAGAACCAAGTTCAACAGTTTCATTTTCCCCGATAACACCTGCTTCTTCGTAGGCTTCCTTTTTAGCAGATTCAAAAGCTGATAGATTAAATTCAATAAAACCTTTTGGGAAAATCCATTTTTGCTTTTTAATTGAAGTGATTAGAAGGAGTTCAACACTTCCGTTTGAAATTCTATAAGGAATAACGCAGGATTGATTAAAATCAAATTCGGATTTATATATATCTTCCAATACTCTGCTATTTGCTGTATTACTATTTATGATTGAACTAAAAATAATTTCTGAACAAATATAGAATATAGTTGATAGATATAAAAATCGTTAAGTGAATCTAATTTTTAGTTTTGAGAAAACTATGCAATAATTCTCATTGAAAAATTAGGAACCAATCTTTAACTTCTACACCAAGAATAACAGGAATTCAAAATGAACAAAAAAGAAGAAGAAAAAAAAAATATTTCCGCATATGAAAAAGCCGCACAGGATGGTATTGATCCGAGGTGCATTCCGCAGAAGTTAGAAAATCCTGTTCCAGAGCACGAAGAAATAATCTATCCAAATTATTCAGCGGAAGAACAATCAAATTGGAGTTTCCTATATAATCGACAAATGAAATTTTTACCCGGCCGAGCTTGTGAAGAATATATTGAAGGTGCTGGCAAGTTAAATCTTTCAGATAAAAAGATTCCTTACTTAAAAGATCTCAGTCATATATTTCATAACTCAACTGGGTGGAAAGTCGCTCGAGTTCCAGGATTAATTCATGAACAAAATTTTTTTGAAATGCTTCGTAGAAAAGTTTTTCCTTCCACCGACTATATCCGTGGTAAAGAAGAACTGGATTATACTCCCGCACCAGATTTATTCCATGATATTTTTGGTCATATGCCATTATTAACCAACAAAAGTTTTGCGTCTTTTTATCAGATGTTCGGCGAGGCTGCTATGAAAGCAGAAGGAATAAATCGAAAGTATTTAGAAACTTTTCATTGGTTTACTGTGGAATTTGGTTTGATTCGTAAACCTGAAGGTATGAGAATATACGGAGCTGGAATTGTATCATCACACGGCGAAGTACAGAGTGCCTTATCCGGCAATGTTGAAGTAAAGGAATTTGTTCCAGAGAATATAATAATGCAGGAATATGATGTTTGGCATTTACAGCCAATTTTATTTGCAATCGAATCATTTGAGCAACTCGAACAAGGATTCAAAGAATGGACAAAAAAGGCCGGATTGGCCTAATAACAAATTGAACTTTAAATTTTAATGATTGTTAGCTACATCAACAATGTTTGCTATTTCTTGAAAGTACAAGCCCTTTTGGCTAACTTAAAATAGAAAAACTAAAACTTTCCGATATTTATAAATAAATCAAATAGGAGAATACTATGTCACTCAAAATTGGAGATAAAGCACCTGATTTTACTTTATTTAATCAAGATGGTGAAGCAGTAACATTAAGTTCATTCAAAGGTAAAAATGTTGTTGTTCTTTTTTTCCCTGCCGCAAATACTGGCGCCTGTACTACAGAGATGTGTACTTTTAGAGATGAGCTTAAAGAATATGAGAATTTAAATGCTCAACTTTTGGGTATTAATGTTGATACTCATTTCGCATTAAAAATGTTTCATGAAAAGAATAACTATAATTTCCCGTTGCTTAGTGATTTTAATAAAAAAGTTATTAAAGATTACGATGTAGTATTAGATGTTTTTGTGCCTGGTAAATTTGATTATTTAAACACTGCAAAACGTGCAGCATTCGTAGTTGACCAAAATGGACTTGTAAAATATTTTGAGATTCTTGCTAACGTAGGTGGCCAGCCAGATTTTGTAGCAATCAAAAAAGCACTTGCTTAAATTTTAGAATGGAGGACTATTAATGTTAGAAGTTGGTAAAAAAGCTCCTGATTTTAGTTTGTTAAATCAGGATGAGAAAAAAATATCTTTAAAAGATTATATTGGACAAAAAGTTGTTCTCTATTTCTATCCAAAGGATGATACAAGCGGCTGTACGAAAGAAGCCTGCAGTTTTAGTGATGATTTACCAAAATTCTCAAAAGTTGATGCAGTTATTCTTGGTGTGAGTCCCGACTCAGTAAAATCCCATAAAAAGTTTTCTGAAAAGTATAAACTTAAATTTGATTTACTCGCTGATGATGAGAAGGATTTAGTTGAAAAGTATGGTGTATGGAAAGAGAAGAGCATGTACGGTAGAAAATATATGGGTGTTGAGCGGACAACATTTATCATTGATGAAAAAGGTAAAATCAAAAAAATCTTTAATAAAGTAAAAGTTGATGGCCATAACAAAGAAGTTTTAGAGGCTTTGAAAGAATAAAATGATTTATCTTACCAGAAGAGAAACTTTTGCCGCTGCACACAGACTTTTCAGAGAAGGTTTAAGCGATCAGGAGAATTTTGAATTGTTTGGCAAGTGCAGTAATCCAAACTGGCACGGGCATAATTATACTTTAGAAGTTGTTGTTGCAGGTGATGTTGATCCTGCAACCGGCTTCGTTATTGATTTGAAAAAATTAAAAGATATTATCCATGACCACGTAATAACTAAAGTTGATCATAAAAATCTTAATATAGATACAGAGTTCATGAAAGGATTAAATCCAACTTCAGAAAATATTGTGGTGGCAATCTGGAATCAGTTAAAAGATAAAATTCCTGCTGGAAAACTTTACTCAGTAAAACTTTACGAAACTGAAAACAATTACTTCGAATATCGCGGAGAATAAATTGGATAAAAATAAAACAAAAAATTTAATCACTGATTTATTGGTTCAGATTGGCGAAGATCCAACACGTGAAGGATTACTCACTACTCCTAAGCGTGTGGCTGAAGCGTATGAGTTCCTTACTAAAGGTTACAATCAGGATATTGAAGAAGTTATTAACGATGCTATCTTTACAGAAAAATATGACGAGATGGTCTTAGTTAAGAATATTGATTTTTATAGTATGTGCGAACATCATATGCTTCCATTTTATGGAAAGGTTCACGTTGCTTACATTCCTAACGGAAAAATTGTTGGATTGAGCAAGATCCCGAGAATTGTTGATGTGTTTGCAAGACGATTACAAGTTCAGGAAAGAATGACACAGCAAATTGCAGATACATTAGACAAACATCTTCAACCGATAGGAGTAGCTGTTGTTTCTGAGGCCTATCATATGTGTATGATGATGCGTGGTGTTGAAAAACAAAACTCGTCTGCAACTTCAAGCGCAATGCTTGGTGTATTCAAAGATGATGCAAGAACCCGATCAGAATTTCTTAATCTTATCTCCACGAAAAATTTATGAGTAAAGAAAAACCTGGAGTCTGGATAACCGGTGCAAGTTCTGGAATAGGCAGAGCCGCCGCTATCGAATTTGCAAAAACCGGAGCTAAAGTTTTTGCTTCCGGTAGAAGGGCAGCAGAGCTTGATAGAATAAATACTGAATTAGATAGCGATAAAATTTCTGTTGAAGTATTTCCGTGCAACGTTGCATCTCATACAAATGTTGATCAAACTGTAAAAAAAATTTTAGCTAATGGAAAAATAGATTGTTTAATTAATAATGCCGGTATCACATCTTTCAAATTGGCCGAGGAGAATTCAATTAACGAGATTAACGATATTATTCAAACAAATCTCTTAGGTTCAATCTACGCTATCAAAGCAGTACTTCCTCAAATGATTTCCAACGGTGGTGGTGCAATAATTAACATCCTTTCTGTTGTAACAAAAAAAACATTTACGAAAAGCAGCATTTATTCGGCCTCAAAATTTGGTTTGCTTGGTTACACAAATTCTTTGAGAGAAGAAGTTAGAAAACATAATATTAAAGTTATTAATGTAATTCCGGGTGCTACTGCTACTCCAATCTGGTCAAAAGAAATTCGTAATCAGTTTTCTGATAGAATGATGACTGCCGAAGATATTGCGCGAGTTTTGGTTTGGGCTTATTTGCAAAAAGAAAATCTTGTTACAGAAGAACTATTATTAAGACCGATTGAAGGAGATTTATAAAAAAAAGCCGGCGTGAACCGGCCTTCATTTTAAACTACCAATCTCTTCGTTCTCGCATTTTATTTTTCATCTTGTGTTTGATATGTCCAAATTGTTCTTGCTTATCCAACCAAATTTTCCTTTGACTCTCATCTAATAAATCATAAACATCCATTTGATGATTTAATCTGGCTAATGCCATATCGTTTTTAATCGCACTGATTTCTTTTGTAAGATTTATCATCGCACTTCTTGAAAATTTTTCAGATGATTTAAGTTTTCGAATCTCTAACTCTTTAAGCTCAAGATCTGTTCTGAACTTAATCAAAACTTCTTCATGAGATAGCTTTAATGCCTCAATCTTTTTTTCCTGCTCTTCCGATAAATTTAGTTGGTCTTTTAGATTCGTGCGAAACTCCTTTGATTTAGAATGATCTTTTTTCTGTGAATATATCTGTGGATTTAGTACTGCGATTGCAAATAGGATCGACAATACAAGAACTAAGTTTTTCATAATTTATTCCTTTCAATGAATGTTTTTGATTTTGATCTTTGGACAGCGTAAGATTACATTTGGTTTAAAAGAATAATAATTAAACCATTAAGTGTTGGCCTTTGTCTAATAGGTAACTTTAAAAAACTGTATGCACGAATTAAATAATGATTTTGAACTTACAAAAAGCTTTCTAAATGGCGATGAATCTGCCTTTAATCGGCTTGCAGTTAAATACCATGAAAAAATTTATTGGCATGCAAGGCGTATGACCGGAAATCATTTAGATGCCGATGAGATAGTACAGGAAGTTTTAATTGTTCTGTACAATAAATTAAAAACATTTGAGTTTAAGTCGTCTTTGTACACATGGATTTTCACAATTACAAATACGCGCAGCATAAATTATTTGAAGAAAAAAAATCTGAGAAGTTTTTTTAGTCTGGATGATATTTCAAATAGTAAGTTTGAACAAAATGATATGATAGATGATCTTGAATCAAAACAAAAAGTTGAAAAGATAGAAAAAGTATTACAAAAACTGCCTGTTAAACAAAGGGAAGTATTTATAATGAGAAATTTTGATGAGCTTAGTTATGAAGAGATTTCTCAAATTACAGGTAAAAACATTGGAACACTTAAAGCAAATCATTTTCATGCTTTAAATAAAATTAAGGAGCTGGTTAAGTATGATTGATTCTGAAGAAAAGTTTTTTTCTTATCTAAAAGGAGGAATGAATTCCGAAAAGAAAAAAGAGTTTGAGGAAGAATTATTACGTTCAGAAAATCTTAACAAGGATTTTGCTGACTATAAAAAGCTTCACAGCATGTTAGATGATGTAAAAAATATTCGCATCAATAAAAATTATTCTGAATCAATTATTACAGAATTTAGAAAGCGAAAAGAATCACGAATAATTAATAAATCATTTTCTAAAACTAGATTTGCTTTTACATCCATTGTTTTAATTCTTATTGGTTATTTCTTAATTTCTTTTCTTAATCAAGAAAGATCGATGGAAATTAATTCTCTTCTAACTGAATTTTCTGAAACCGAGCTCGAGTCGTTAAGCCGGAATACTGCTTATTCAGTAAACGTAGAAAATAATATTAGTGATGATGATGTGAGTAAGATAGACTCAATCTACAAAGAAAATCTTTCTGCAAGTCTAAATGAAACAATTGAAGAAAATCGTCTGGACAATATTTATAGTATTAATAATGTTTCAGATATAGATGAATATCTTTCTGAAAATGATGTCGAACTTATATATGCTCAGTTAATTAATAAAGAAATTTTATAAGAGGTAAACATGAAAAATTTATTTATAACGCTACTAACAGTAATTCTTTTAACCTCTATTTCTTTCTCGCAACAAATGAAAGAAAAGGGAATGAAGAATCGAGAAAAACTTGATCAATTGGAAAAAATAAAGTTAATTGAAGCTTTAGATCTAGATGAAGAAACTTCTATTAGGTTTTTTGCAAGACGGAACGAATCGAGGCGAGAAGTTCAAGAACTCGAAAAAAAATCGGACGATATAATATTTGAATTAGAAAAATCGTTTGATTCTGAAAATAAAAATCAGGCTGAAAAACAAGAACAGTTGATATCAGAATTTCTTAAGACTCGGGAATCTCTTGAATTAAAGCGTAGTCAATTTATAAACTCATTAGATGATATTTTGTCCACAGAGCAAATTGGAAAGCTGATCGTATTTGAGAAAAAATTTAGGGATGAGATAAGAAACGTCCTTTTTGAAAGAAAGCCACGATAAACTAGTAATTTTTATTTTTTGGCTCTCATAAAGTGTTGATTTTCTAAACACATAGCTATAATTTGGCATCTCAAATTTGCGGAAGTGGTGAAATTGGTAGACACGCTATCTTGAGGGGGTAGTGCCTTAATTGGCGTGCGGGTTCAAGTCCCGCCTCCCGCACAAATTATTCATTATTAAATCAGAATAGGAAGAAAACTATGACGAAGAACAGCTTATTATTAACTGTTTTACTTTTATTAAGTGTTTCAATTTTGGGATTTTCCCAGGATATGAAACCTGAAGCCGGTAAACTATATAATGAAGGCAATGCACTTTTAAAGGAAAATGATGTTAACGGAGCCATTGATAAATATAACGCTGCATTGCAAATTGAAAAAGATTACAGAATATACTATCAAAAAGGTGTTGCACTTAAAAAAGCTGATAGGTTGGAAGATTCTAAAGTTGCTTTTGAAGAATGTTTAAAACTTAATAGCGGCTATGAAGGTGCATTAAATGCATTAGGTGGCGTTTATTTTTCGATGGGTAATTATACTGCTTCTATTGAGAACTTTGAAAAAGTTCTTAAATCAAATGCTAACAATTCCATAAAAGCAAAGGTTAAGAAAAATGTATCTTTAGCTTATGCAAAACTTGGTAACGAATCATTAGCTGGAGGGGACGCAAATAAGGGTATTGAATATTTAAAAAAATCAGTTGAAAATGATAATTATGATGCAGCCTATTTATCACTTGCAAAAGTATATTCTGAAACAGGTAAGTATGATGATGCTATTGCCGCTGCACAAAACGCACTTAAGTATCGTTCAAAAATTACTAAAGGCGGACCTTATTATTATATGGGAATGGCGTACAAATTCAAAGGTGATGTTACAAAAGCTAAAGAGAATTTTAAACTTGCAGCTGCAGATCCTACTTACAAAAAGACTGCTGATTACGAACTTGGATTGTTAAAGTAGAATATTTTAATTCTTAAAAACCCTCGTTATGCGAGGGTTTTTTTTTATCGTGAAGGAAATAAATTGAAGTTAGAAAATATAACGGAGCTTGAACTGTTAGCGCTTTTAAGTGCAGCTTCTGTTTTGCGGAAACAAAAACAATTTGATTTAATACTTGAAAGATTGTTACTGAATAAGTGTTCGGTTAAAAAGATTTATGAATCTTTGTTGCAAACGTATTTATTTGCAGGATTTCCTTCTGCACTTATCTCATTAAAAAGGCTAAATGAAATTGTTGGAAAGGATAAAGTTTATAAAGGATATGATCTAAAAAAATATTCTAAACGCGGTGAGAAGAATTGCAGAATAATTTATGGCAATAAATATTATAAACTGATATCAAACGTAAAATCATTTTCTCCAGAAATGGCTGAGTGGTTAATCGTTGAAGGGTATGGCAAGGTTTTAGGCAGAACAGGGTTGACGTTGAAAGAGAGGGAAATCTGCATAGTATCCATATTATCCGCATTAAAATTTAAGGATCAATTATATTCTCATATCAATGGTTCCGTTAAGGTTAAAGCTGGTTTTGATTTAATTACGAGGACGATTAATAATCTCGAAATTATCTCAGCCAAATCATCTGTAAAATATGGATTAAATGTTTTGAGAGAATATCAATTAAAATGGAATCAAAAAAATGTAGTTTGATTCTTGACTCCAATTATTTAACAACTCGTAAAATGAAACAATTCTTTAACAAAATCAGTCATAACAAAGTTAAAATTTAGACTGTTTTTTTTAATACTTTTCTTTAGAAGATCCCTATATTTTCTTAAGTGGCTTGATTTTATGGAATTCCAGAGTTTATATTTGATTTAGTTTTTTAAGGTTTATTACGATTCGATGATTTTTAACAAAAATAAGCATTTTTGAATATTTGAGTATCGATTTCAAGTTACAACCCAAATCTTTGTGAAGGATTGAGTATGCTAAAATTCTTTTCGTTAATTATTCTTATTTCAATTATTCCGCCTATCTATTCTCAAACGTCATCCCAAAAGTTTGATGAGGCAATGTCTGCATATCATAATCAACAATATGTGCAGTCCAACAGATTGTTCGAAGAGTTTTTTAATGAATATAAAATTGTTGATGAAGTTTATGCAACTGCTAAATACTATTCCGCAGAATCATTATTAAAACTTGGCAGAAAAGATGAAGCCGCAATTGGTTTTGAATATTTGGTTAAAACCTATAACTGGTCTAATTATCGGGACAAGGCATTATATAATCTTGGGTTAATTTATTATAATTCTGGTAAGTACGAATTATCCCGCAATAAACTGAAGATGTTATTAAATGACTATCCTGAAAGTGAGTTCTATGGAAATAGTCTTTACTGGGTAGGTGAATCATTCTCTGCAGAAAATAAACCAAAGGAAGCAATTCAATTTTTAGAAGAAGCAGTTGCAGATAAAAGAAATAAAAAATATGCTGATTATTCGATCTATACCTTAGCAAACGCATATGAGAAAACCGGTGATTATAATAATGCAGTTAAATATTATGATCAGTTACTTACGTATCATAAAAATTCCACCCTTGCTACTTCATCACAGATACGAATAGGGATTTGTTACTTCAAATTGAAAGATTATCAATCTTCTATTGTCGAACTTAAAAGTCCAAAACTTATTAATCTTTCTGACGAAATGTATTCTGAAAGTATTTATTTGCTTGCTACTTCATATTATCGGGTTGGTGAATACAATGATGCCGAAAAAAGTTATATGGAAGTCTTGCAAAAATTTCCTGATGCTAAATATGCTAGAGATTCCAAATATGGATTAGCTTGGACGTACTTTCAACAAAAAAAATATAATGAAGCATTTTCACAATTTGATGAACTATCAATTGAATCAGATTCACTAGGTATTAAATCACAATTCTGGAAAGGCGAATGCAAACGCTATTTAGGAAAAAATAATGAAGCTAACGCGATTTATAAAGAATTTCTAGAAAAATATCCAAATGACCCCTTGGTTCAGGAAGTTCAATATCAACTTGGCGTGGTTTACTTTAATACAAATAACACAGATCTCGCCACAAGATATTTAATTTCTGCGAACTCATCTGAAGATAGTGTTATCAGGGGAAAATCATTTGCGATGCTGGGCGAAATTGAATTGAATAAGGGCAATTTTAAAGCTGCTAAGAATTATTTTGAGATGGTTCTTGCAAATAAAGGCGCTGAAAAATCAGTTCACAGTCGAGCATTATTAGGCCTTGGAATATCCTTATATCATTTGAATGACAATAAAACTGCGCTTAAATATTTAAATGAATTAGAAAATTCTGATCCTGGATTTGAAACTCAAAAACTCAATTTCTTCCTTGCGGAAAATTATTTTGCATCGAATGATTACAAAGCAGCCCTAAATAATTATAATAACTCAACAGGTACAGATCAGGAAATAAATTCTCAAGCGCTTTATGGAAAAGCCTACAGTTATTTTAATACAGGTGATTATGAGAATGCTGCATATCAATTTTCTGATTACATAAAAAAGAATCAAAAAAATAAAAGACTAAGTGATGCAAAATTAAGATTAGCCGACAGTTATTTTGGAAGCAAGAATTATACTGCTGCAAGCAAGGTTTATCAGGAATTGTTTAGTGCAGATGCAAAACTAAGCACAGATCCCTATGCCAGATATCAATATGCTCAAGCTCTTTATAAATCAGGCAAAACCAATGAAGCAATTAGTGAATTCCGATCAATTCAGGAAAAATTTCCAAATTCTGATTATGCTGAAGTTTCACTTTATACAATTGGATGGATACATTTTCAGAAAAAAGAATACACACAATCTATAGCGCAATACAATACCGTTATTTCAAAATATCCAAATACAAAACTTGAACCAATAATTTATTATTCAATTGGTGATGCTCAATTCAATATGGAGAAATATGATTCTGCAATTGTTAATTATGAAAAAGTTTTATCTCAATTTCCATCTTCGCAATATGTGTTTGATGCGGTAACAGGTATTCAATATAGCTATGTGGCAAAAGGAAACCCCGAAAAAGCTGTCTCTTTTCTTGGTGAATTTGTTTCCAAAAATCCAAGTTTAAGTTATGCTGATCAATTGATGTTTAAAAAAGGGGAAATTTATTACAGCTTGCGACAGTACGATAAAGCAAAATCGGAATACAAAAGTTTCACATCAGCTTATCCAAACAGCAAACTTGTAGCTGATGCTTATTATTGGATTGGTAAGAGTTCGCAAAATCTTGGTCAGGGCGAAGAAGCAATTTTTAATTTTGATAAGGTATTTAACAACTTTAAAAATTCTGAATTAGCATCAGCATCAGTACTTGAAATGGGATTAATATATCGATCATCAAAAAATTATGATGCTGCTATCAGCACTTATAATCGTGGAATTAACGAACTTAAAAAATCTGCTAAAATTCCTGAATTCCAATACAATAAAGGAATGACATTATTGGAAAAGAATAGTTTTCAAGAGGCCTATTCTGTATTTGAAGAAGTAGTTATGTATTACCCAGGAACTGTGTTTGGTGATAAATCCAAATTTGAATTAGCATTAATAGATATTGCTGGAGGAAGGTACACGACAGCAGATGAGTATTTAATGTCTCTTTCAGAAAATAGAACAGATGACTTAGGAGCTAAATCACAATATTATCTTGGTCAATCTTTGTATGATCAGGCCAAATATAATGAAGCAATAACTGCGCTGGTTAGAGTTAGAACAGTTTATTCACGATATGAAGAATGGCTAATGAGATCTTACTTGCTTTTAGGTGACTGTTACGTAAAACTTAACGATAAACGAAATGCTGCTGAAATGTATAGAGCTGTTCTGACTAAATACAGCGGAACTCCAATTGGAGATGAAGCCCAACAAAAATTGAGGAAAGTACAATGAGGCTAAAAATATTATTGATTTTATCATTTTCAATTCTTGTTGTTTATGCGCAGGATGATAAAACAAAAAATCCAAATGTTGAACTCCCTGATTTTGTTATTACCGGCAAAAGTCAATTGAACATTAAGAAAGTTGATAAGATAAAACCAGATTTTATATCGTCTGTGAATGAAGATTTTATTAAACCAATTTATTCACCTGAAGAACTTGAGATCGGTGATTTTTCTAATCCGCTAAAAAGTGATATGAGTTTCTTAAATGATGTAAGTTTTTATAAAGGCAATATAGCCGCAGGGATTGGATTGTATTCAATCCCGACAGTTAGCGCCAATTATGCTCATCCGTTTACGAATGGAATTGTTGAAGGAATGTTGAGTGGTGATTTTATAAGAGCGTATGAAGACAATAGCGATCGATATAATACAAGATTTGGATTTAATTTTACTTATTGGTCAGATATTGATGGGGAAGTATTTCCGGGAACACAGTTTAATGTTAACGGTAATTATGGAACTACGAGTTTTAAATTTTTTGCTTCAGAAAATCCTGAAGAACGAAGAAGCCTGAACTACGGAAAATTTGAAGTTGATGTAAAAAATGATTTTGGTAAAAATTTTCTATTTGGTTTGAACTTAACAAATCATGTAACGAATATTTCACAGGAAGAATTTGATGAAAACAATTTGCGTCTAAAAGGGGAAGCGCTTTATAAATTAGCCGCAGTAAATGTTGGTGCAGCTATCGATTACCGGAACCATTCTATTAAAAATCTTTTAGGTGATAACGCTGGTAAAGATTATTTTTTGTTTCGGCCAACAGCCGGATTATTTTTTACTAAGTTGATAAAGGGATCAATCGGTTGGACATTTTCTCGAGGAGCTGGTGAAACATATAACGCACTCTATGCTTCCGTTGCAATCAAGTTAGATAAAAACATTACAATCTTTGGTGAGTATGCACCAACAAGTGAATTTAGTAGTCCGGGAAACTTTGTAATTAAAAATAATTACTTTAACGTTGATAGTATTGGAAGTGTTTATTGGGAAAAAACCAGTGCATTAACTGCATCTGTAAAATATGAGTTTGGTAAATATTTTCAGCTTGATGGCGGACTGAGATATTATAAATCAGACGCTTTCCCATATTTTGGACCATCTTCTGATTCTGGTAAATTTGATTTGCATTATGCGGATATGAAAAATATAAATCCATATGCAAACTTTTTATTTTATCTTGGACCATACGGTGAATTTTATAGTACATTAGAGTTATCTGATATCCGAGATATAGATGGAAATTTAATCCCTTATTTACCTGTGTTTACTCTAAATGCTGCATATAGTTATAAATTTCAAAATGGATTAACCTCTATTGCAAGATTAGATTATCAATCAAAGAGATATGCAGATATTAAGAATGAAATTTCAATAGGTGATTATTTTGATTTAGGTTTATCATTCATATATTCATTCCAGCCAAATCTTGATTTAACGTTGGATATAAATAATATTCTAAATCAGAAAAATTACTTCTGGAATGGATACAAAGAAGTTCCATTAAATATCATCATTGGTGTTAATTATCGCTTGTAAATATTTACAAAAGAAAAATGACTAAAGCAGAATTAATAAGAAAAGTTGCAAAAAATGTTGGTGTTCCGGATACGGATGCTAAAATATTTTTTGAATTATTCTTAAAAAGAGTTTCGGCAATAGTAGAAATTGGTCAATCAATTTTTGTTAAGGATTTTGGATATTTCCATCTCATAAAAGGGAGTATTAAAAAACCGATTTTTAGTTTTAAGGATAATGACGTTTCCGAAGAAGCAGTAGAACTTGTACTTTTTTCTGAAGACAAAGATCTTCGGAAATCAGATACAAAAGGGTTAGTATTTAATATCCCTTTCTTTGATGAAGATGATTATCATCCTATTGATTCTGCATTTAGTTTGAGCATTGGCAAACCTTTAATTCCGTTGCGCGGAGTTCCTTTTGATAATATTTATATGCCGACTTCAGGATATGAATATAGAAGACTAATCGAATCTAAAGTTGAAAAAATAATTGCATCATCAGAGATTGCAGAGTCTGCAGAGAATTTCCCAACTCTTGTGATTGATGCTCGTGCATACAACTCTAACCAGGTTCAATTACAGTGGGATGATAAATCTAGTTTTGGAATAATTGATAAATCAGCTGAAGATAAGCTTCCTTCTGAAGTAAAATCGGAATTGAGTGAATATGAAAAACAGACTAATGAATTAAAGAATATAGCCTGGGATTTTGGTGAAGACCTTTCACAGCAAATTGAAGTTGACTCTATTCTTGATATTGCAGATGAACGAATTAATATGGAGACTAATTCTAAAGAGAAATTAATATCAGAAGATGTTACTCAAAAAGTTGAAAATGAACCTGGGGAAGTCAGTTTCGTTCAAAAGGAAATGACACCTGAGGAAAAATTTGCAGATGAATCTGAGTTTGTTGAAGAAATTACTCTTGATCAATCATCGGAAAAATTGGATGAGTTATTAGAAAGTGAAAATGAGCCAACTGCACTAATAGAAGAAGTTTTAGATCAAAAGGTAGTTGAAGAATATAATGACGGTTTCAAGATTCAGAATGAAAATGAGGAAGAAATTATAGATGAATTGAATGATGAAATAATCATTGAGGATAATATTGAAAATCCTATTGAGGAAGTTGAATCTTTAACAGAGGAAAATATACTGACTGAAACAGAATTGTCTGATGATGAATTCTGGAAAAGTACTTCAAAATATTTTGAACCATATAAGCCCGGTGCTGATAAAAATACCAAAGATTTTGAAGATGTAAACTCAACTATTGATAGTTCTATTTCAGATGATTCAAAGGAATCTGACCAAAAAATGGGTGAAGATATTAGAGAAGTAATTGAAAATGATTTGGTACTAGATGTTCCTTCTCTCGATGAAAAAGAAAACTTAGATAACAATAATCAAATTCAAGAAAATAATATGGATGAAAATAAAGAGGAAGAAATAATCGAATTAGAAAAAGTACCTGAACAAAAAGCTGAATATTTCGAACCGACTAAAAAGAAAAATCTTGTTCCTTTTATCGTATTTCCATTATTAGTAATTCTATTGTCTTTAGCACTCTATTGGTATTTAGAGTTTTATAAAAAAAATGAAGTTGTTCCCAAACCTAAACAGATAGTATTAAATTCTAATAATGCAAAGATTGTGCAGAGAAATTTTGATATTCCTGTAACATATCCTTATCTGCCTAAAGTTAATGAGACTACAATTTCCGAAACTGAATCTTCCAGGAATGTTGATCAGAATATAACATCTGAAAAAAATGAAGTTATAAAAACAGAGCCAATTAAAACAGAAGAAAAGAAAATTGAAAAGGAAATTCCAAAACAAAAAGAAACTGAAACTAAGAAAATAGTTAGTCCTGTTATTCCTACAGGGAAGTCACTTAATGTCGGTAACAATATTTACAAATATGGCGATTATTATGTTGTCCAGGTAGCTGCATTCAGATCCAGTTCCATCTCAGAAAATGAAGCAGGGAAGTACAGGAACAAAGGATATAATTCTTTTGTAGAAGCGGCGGAAATTCCTGAACGTGGAACATGGTATAGAGTAAGGGTTGGAAATTTTTCAACAAAAGAAGAAGCCCAGAATTTTTTAGAAAAAAATATTAGATAATTAATTTATTAAAGGATAGATATGAACTTATTAGATATTTTCTTAAAAGGTGGATTTATTATGTGGCCGATACTTCTCAGTTCAATAATCGGACTTGCAGTATCAATCGACCGATTTATAATGTTAAGAAAAGCAAAAATTAATGTCCCTGCTTTTATGGTTAGAATAAGAGGTTTTATAAAGAAAAAAGATATTTCAGGTGCAATAAGTTATTGCATGCAGGAAAAATCGCCTGTTGCAAATATTGTTCGTAAAGGATTAAAGAAATACAAATACGGACATGATAGGGTTAAAGATGCAATAGAAAATGCCGGAAGTCAGGAAATAAGCAAATTAGAAAAAGGATTATCAGTACTAGCATCCGTTGCAGGTATTGCTCCATTGTTAGGATTTCTTGGAACAGTTACAGGAATGATTCAGGCTTTTATGACAATTCAAGATTTAGCTGGTGCAGCAAATCCCAGTGATCTTGCCGGTGGAATTTGGGAAGCACTAATTACAACTGCATTTGGTCTAATAATTGGCATTCCAGCGTTTGCATTATATAATTACTTTCTAAGTGCAGTTAAAAAATTAGTTGGTGAGATGGAAACGGTTGCTAACGATGTTATTGATGTAATTCAGGATGGTGGAAAAGATGAAGCGGAAATTGATGACGAAATTGAAATGGAATTATAGGTAACCAAATGAAATTTAAACTATCTAAAGAACCACTAAGCATATTTGCTTATTCCTCTTTAACAGATATTGTGATGCTGCTGCTGATATTCTTTTTACTCACTTCGCAATTTGTTATTCAAACAGGAGTTAAAGTAAAACTTCCAGGTTCAAAGATGAATGAAAAATCTGAACCATCTAGAATGGTAGTTACCTTAACACCAATGGGTGGAGTTTTTGCGGGAGAAGAAGAAATCAGCATTGATCAACTTCCTGTTAAGCTTGGTGAGATGAAGGCACAAACTAGTGAGGATAATCTTATAATTCGTGCTGATAAAACTGTTGCAATAGATCTGGTAATTAAAGTTATAGATGCAGCTAAAATTTCCAACATTGAAAAATTTACAATAGAAACTGAAAAAGAAAAGCTTTAATATGTATTTGTCAAATCAAAACGTTAGCCGTATCTCATACTCAGCTTCAATAGTATTTCACCTGATTTTACTTTTGCTGTTCCTTATAATCAATTTCTCTTTTGATTACCCTTCTAAAGAGTATGTCGAATTATCATTTGGAGTTTTAGGCGGTGCAGGTTCTTCAGGTTCGGAAGGAACAGCGTTTGATGAAGTATTAGAGAAAGCCGAGTTGCAGGAAAAAGATATCACAAAAGACAAAAATCTTGAAGTAAAAGAAGTTGAGCTTCCAAAAGCAAAAAATACAGATGTAAGTGATGTTAATCCTGCTCAAAAAGATAAGGAAGTAAAAAAAGAAACTGTTAAACAAACTGAGCAGCGTGAAAGTGAAAATTCTACAGGTGATAAAAAAGGAAATCTAAATCAAGGAACAGGTGATTTTGGTTTTCATTTTGAAGGCGGGGGATTAGGAACTAGAAAGATTTATAGTTATGTAATTCCAGCTTATCCCGAAGGAGTTAACAAGGAAATTGATATAAGATTAAAGTTTACAATTAAACCTGATGGAACTGTTGGTTCAATCTTTTTACTTTCTAAAGCAGATACAAGATTAGAGAATGCAGCTATAAATTCACTATGGCAGTGGAGATTTGAACCTTTAAATTCAAATCAGGTTCAAGGTGATCAAACTGCGGTTATAGTTTTTCCTTATCGACTGCAATAGGTTCTTCATGGTAATAGAATTTATAAAAGAAAAATTCTATTATAGTTAATAATGTTAACGAGAATGCATCCCGATCAAACTGCATTCCCAAACCTTTTGGTTCCATTACAACTTTAGCAACTATCCCAGTAATTGTCCAGCCTACTGCAAATAAAATAGCGATAAGTGTAATGTTTAGGAACCCTGCGGATAGATTCTCATCCTGCCATTTTTTTGTAAAGATTACTAATCCAAAAATAAGATGAACAAAAAAGATAAATGCTGTAATCATAATTCGGAATCCTCTTCACGTGATTTGCGATTTGCGAAACTCATTCCGAATGCACCCCCAATCATCCCAAAAATTGAATTGATAATAAAGTTACTGGAAAGAATCATCAGTAGATAAATAATTGAAAAGCCATTCTTTTGAATGTCTTTGGATACACTTTTACTCAGTTTTAAGGATTCATCAACCATAGGCCCAAAAAATGATCCTAAATCCCATTGACGCATTACTATTTCTGTTTGCGGCAGGGATTGTATAAAATCATTTGACTTTGTGAAGTAGGTTAAGAGCATTTCAAATGTTGTAATAAATAAAGTTGCAAATAATCCTGTTAAGAATCCAAATCCTAAAGATTTTCCTACAAGTACTTTCTCATTTGAACTTTTGATTTTTTTATCAAGTAAAATTGAAATAGCTGCTGCTGCAGGTACTATAAGACAGCAGCTAAAGTTTTTTATTCCCGGAACTGTTGAAAGAACCGCGGCACCAAAGCCGCACACAAGAGTTGGTAAATATTTTTTTAAAATCATAAATCTATTTTTGTTTTGTGAAAAGTAAATTTTCAATCGCACTTAAAATATATAGAAATACCGCAGAACCGAAAAGAAAGCCAGTGAATGCTGATAATGACTTATTGTAATTATACACACCAATGTTTACCAGAAGAACATCTAATAACATGGGTGCAGAAAGTATCATCAGATATTTAGTTTTAAGGATAAATAGTTTATTATAAATCATAAGCATGAATGCAGAAAATAAAGCCCCCGAATAAATTCCTGTACATCTTGCACAAACTAAAAATGGAAGATCATTACAAATAAAAGATTTTGCAGCACTCTGATGACAGACAGTTGAGAATAGTTGCTTTTGAAAAGGGTATAAAGAATTGATACAATTGGAATCAAAACACGGATTAATAATTCCACCGAACCAGGCTGCTGCAAAAATAAAAAGTCCAAATCGAACAAACCTTTGTTTGAGAATCTGATTTATCAAAAAAGAATTTTCAATTGTTTTGATCGAATACTAACAGCTTTTTTGCTGTAAGAATATATAATCTATTATTAAGTAATATTCCGGAAATAATTTTTTGATCAATTTCAAACCCTGCTAAATCAATTTTAGTAAATTTTGAATCTATAGATTTTAGATAACTATGATAAACTTCCTCTCCGTTACAAATAATCATGTGATCAAATAGGATTCGAATACTATTCACTGGCTTATCAATACTTATTCTGTTAGTACCGTTCCCGAAATTATCAAAGATTACAATATCAGATCCATCTATAACAAAAATATAGTTCCAGGAAGATATTGCAAGTTGCTTTGGATTAGTAAGTTGATATTTGCCGGCATCGAATCCGCCAAAATTTAAAATAAAATTTCCAAAAATATCGAACTTCATAATTCTTTTATTTTCGGAATCAATAAAATATAAGTCACCTTGATTTGAAGTTGCACAACTAAGCGGGTACCCAAATTGTTCTTGTAGAAATTCACTTTCCCGTCTATAAAGAGAAGATATAAAATTAAGATTTTTATCAAATCTTTTAATTTTGTGATTATTATTATCCGCAACGTAAATTGATAGAGGATCAGCAAAAACATCTGCTGGATCATCAAATGAATTTTCATCCCAGCCGTAACCACCAAAAGTATTCATTTGATTACCCAGAGTATCCAACAAAATAATTTCATCACTACCGGAGTCTGAAACATAAATCAATCCATTTGCGGTAATATAAAATGATGATGCTCTGTTAAACTTTCCAATGGATTCTGAATACTCAAAACTCTGAGCGACCGTCAAAGATGATATAGCTAAAAAAAGAACTAATATTTTTTTCATTCTATAATAAATCTTAATTGTTATTGTAAATTAAGTCAAGAAATCTACCAATCTCAAGTAACTTCGGTATCTTAAAAATGATTGCATTTAGAAATGATTTCAGATATATTTGGCATCAAAATTACTCGAAATATTGTCCTATGGTGTAATTGGCAACACACAACACTCTGGATGTTGGGTTTAAGGTTCGAGTCCTTATAGGACAACTTTCCATAATGTAGAATTTAGAATTATCAACGTAGAATATTAAGTTTTTTTTGATTCTAAATTATACATTCTAACTTCTTAATTAAATATTACATTGGCGCGTTCGTCTAGTGGCTTAGGACACCGCCCTCTCAAGGCGGGGATCACGGGTTCGAATCCCGTACGCGCTACAAATAATAGCGGACATTAAGTCCGCTTTCTTTATTTTATACCCTATGAAAAGATTTAATAAACATATTTTTATTTGTGAGAATAAAAGACCTGAAGGACATCCTCGAGGATGCTGTTTTGAAAAGGGAAGCGCCGATGTACGAGAGCACTTTAAAATAAGATTAAAAGAGCTTGGGTTGAATGCTGAGATTAGAGCAAATGGAGCAGGATGCCTGGATGCATGTGAATTTGGTGTTGCTATAGTAATTTATCCTGAGCAGATTTGGTATGGAGCTGTTACAAAAAATGATGTTGAAGAAATTATTCAGTCACACATCATTAATGATAAGCCTGTTGAAAGATTAAAAATAACTCATCCAAGATATAATAAAGATGCAAGCCAAGATTAGTAAAGATTTTGCAAAACAAATTTTTGATATTCTTAAGAAGGAATATCCTAAAGTTAAACCTGCACTTGTTTATTCAAATCCATTTGAACTACTTATTGCAACAATTCTTTCTGCACAATGCACTGATGAAAGAGTAAACATAGTTACAAAAGAACTTTTTAAGAAGTACAATAAACCACAGGATTTTGTTAATCTTACTCAAGAAGGATTAGAGAAAGAAATATTTTCAACCGGTTTTTATAAACAGAAAGCAAAAAGTATTAAAGCCTGCTGTGATGAATTAATTAGAAGCCATAAAGGTAAAGTTCCAGCGGATTTTGATGAACTGGTAAAACTTTCAGGTGTTGGAAGAAAAACAGCTTCTGTAATTGCAGGTAATGCATTTGGAATTCCTGCCATAGCCGTTGATACTCATGTTAAACGGTTATCAAACTTATTGGGATTTATTGATTCACAAAATCCCGATAAAATAGAATTAAGATTAAAAGAACTTTTACCAGAATCTTATTGGATAAATTCATCTCATTGGTTAGCAACACACGGAAGAAAAATTTGTATTGCCAATCGGCCAAAATGTAATTTATGTGTTCTAAGTGATTTGTGCCCAAGTTACGTTTCATTATCAAACAAAAAGAAAAAATAATGGGTATTACTAGAAACAGAGAATATTGTTTAACCCTTTTGCAAGAATATACCAAGAGTGATAGTTTACTTAAACATGCATTTGCCGTTGAAACATGTGTTCGAGCCTATGCTGAAAAATTAAATGAAGATGTTGATTATTGGGGAAACGTGGCTTTGTTGCATGATTTTGATTATGAGAAATATCCAACTGCTGAAGAACATCCATTTAAAGGTGCTGAGATACTAAGAGAAAAGGGTTTTGATGATGAATTTATAAGTTCAATTTTATCTCATGCGGATTATAGCGGAGTACCAAGAGATACAATTCTTAAAAAAGTTTTATTTGCTTGTGATGAATTAGCTGGTTTTATTACTGCTGTAACATATGTTCGTCCATCAAAATCAGTTGATGAAGTTGAAGTTAGTTCTGTAAAAAAGAAAATGAAAGACAAAGCATTTGCAAAAGCTGTAAGCCGGGATGATATAATTAACGGAGCGGCGGGAATAAATGTTCAATTAGATGAACATATACAATTCTGTATTAATGCTATGAGAACAAATAAAGAAATTTTAGGTTTATAATGATTGGAATGGAGGTTGAAAACTTTCAATTAACTGATCAATTCAATAATAAATTTGATCTTTATGAAAATTTACAACAGGATATACTTCTTGCTTTCTATCCAAAAGATAATTCGCCAGTCTGTACAAAACAGTTAGTAGACTACTCATTAAATCAACAGGAGCTACTTAAATTTGGGATAAAGATAGTTGGAATTAACATCGAGCCAGTTGAATCGCATCGATCATTTTGTGCAAATAATAAAATTGATTATCCGGTATTAAGCGATCCTGATAAAAAAGTCAGTAAATATTTTGAGGCGGTAAATTTCATTAATCAGAACAAAAGGAAGTTAGTTTTAGTGGGAAAAGATAAAAAAGTGAAATTTGAGAGGTCATCATTGCCTATGTTTTTTGTTGATACAAGGCAATTATTAAATGATCTAAGGAAAACGCAACTGTTATAAAGACTTGACTATTTGATAAATAGATACCATTTTTACTTCAAAATTAGGAGAAACTTTTAGAGATCCTTGCTACATTAGAAAATCAGAATTAAATACAATATCAATTAACAATTAGTTTGATTGAAATGAAAAGCAAGATCTTTATTATACTGTTTCTCAGTACTACATATCTTTTGCACTCTCAAAGTGATTTTAATATAATCTCATCGGATTTTAATTCTATTACAGTCGAGTATTTACCAATCTATTCTGATACTTCCTTAGTAAGGATTGATAACACTGAATTTAGAAATGCAGATTTGTTGTTTGGTGTAATCGGCAATTCTGATGATTCAGGTTCACCAATTAAACCGGAAAGAAGATTCAGTATTGGTGTTCCATCTGAATTTGGTAATACAATCGAAGTTCTTTCCACGATGTATAACGAAATCTCAGGCCAACTGATTCCAGTACCTTTTCCAATTGAAGACACTCTCTCTATAGCATTCGAATACAAAAAAAATAACGAATATTCATTATACAAAGCAGATGATGATTTGGTAACATTTGGTGAATTTGGTTTTATTAGAGATGTTCCTTCACAACTTATTAAAATATCCCCGGTTAAATTTGATGCTAGTTCAAACATTATAAAACTATACTCAAGGATTGTGTTTAAGATTAATTATAGCAATTCTGGAACTATATCATCAAAACCCGCAGATGATTTATTAGATGGAGTTTTAATCAATTATGATGTTGCAAAGTTTTGGAACAATCAGAATCCTCAGAAAAGTTTAAGTAAACTTGAAATTGTTAACAGTGTTCTTGCCAGCGGTAAATGGGTTAGATTCGAAGCACCTGAAGAAGGCATATACAAAATTACAAAAGCAAATCTTTCCCTATATGGTATAGATGCCAATACTGTTGATCCAAGGACAATTAAAATCTACAACAACAACGGAAAAGAATTACCTGAAGATATTAATACTGTTCGTCCTGTCGATCTTGTTGAAAATGCAATACTTGTTGTTGGGCAGGAAGATGGGAAATTTGATGATGCAGATTACATTTTGTTCTATGGCAGAGGTAAAAGTTTTTGGGATTATGATAATGATGGTATCACTATTAAGAGATTTAATCACAATTACTCAACAAAAAATTTTTTCTGGATTACTGCTGGTGGAGTAAATGGAAAACGAATTTTAGAAAAACCCGGATTAAATACTACACCTGTTTTAAGTCAAATAACAACTACAGCATATGCAGACTGGGAAGTTGATAAAATTAATTTAGGAAAGAGCGGACGTCAGTTTTTTGGCGATGATTTTTCATCTTCCGTTACTTCACGCACTTACACAAACACATTAAATGGCAGAATTAGCAGTTCACCTATCAGTTATATTTTTAGATTTATCGTTGGTTCCACAAGTGGAGTAACTCTAAATATAAGTGAAAACGGCAGCCAAATGTTTCAACAGAATTTAGCTGGGTATGGAACAACTAAATATACAGTCGGAAATAGTTATTTAAGATCATTTTCTTTTACTGGTGAATTACCGCAAAATAGAAGTGTTTTAAACTTCAGTGTTGTTCCTCTATCAAGTACTGCAACCGGATATCTTGATTACTTTACTATTGCATATGAAAAAGAACTGAAAGCATTTAATGATAATTTAGTATTCTTTTCAAATCCATCTGGAGGAATAATAGAATACTATTTAAACGGATTCTCATCATCTAATATCAGAGTATTTGATATATCAGATTTTTCAAATGTAAAATCCGTTTCAAATTATTCTATGTTAAGCGGAAGTGAATGTCGTTTTCAATTTGATGAAAGTACAACGCAACGTTCAAAGTATTATGCTGTAGGCAATGATGTATTTAAAACTCCTGTAAATCCAACTGAGGTACAAAATTCAAACATCAGAGGTGAAACACAAGGAGCAAAGTTTATAGTTGTTACTCATAAGCAGTTTAGAGACGCTGCAAACAATTTAAAAACATATAAAGAAACTCAGGCACCCGTAACAATATCAACCATTGTTGTTGATATTGATAACATCTATAATGAATTTTCCTGTGGATTGACTGATCCAACAGCATTAAGAGATTATTTGAAGTATGCCTTTGATAATTGGCAGATTAAACCTCAATATGTTCTGTTCTTTGGTAAAGGAACGTATGATTATAAGAACATTGAGGGATATGGAGATAATTTTGTTCCAACCTGGCAGTCTGATGAATCTTTGGCACTTATTAATTCATACACAACTGACGATTATTTTGCAAGAGTTTCCGGCGCAGACAATATTGTTGATTTAGCTTTTGGCAGAATAACTTGTACAAATTCTGATGAAGCTAATATTATCGTTAATAAAATTAAAGACTATGAGTTAAACAGCGAAAAAGGAAGCTGGCGTAATTTAATAACTTTAATTTCTGACGACGGATATACTTCTACAGGGTACGAAGGTTCTGAACACACTGCACCTTCTGAAGTATTGAGTACTTCATATTTTCCAAAATCATTTGATGTTAAGAAAATATATAGCGCTGCTTATCCTGATGTGGTTACTAGCCAGGGAAGAAGAAAACCAGAAGTTAACCAGGCTATTATAGATGCAATGAATCAGGGGACTTTGTTTGTTAATTATATTGGACATGGAAGCCCCGAGTTATGGGCACATGAAGTAATATTTGAAAAAAGTGTAACACTTCCTCAGCTAAATAATAATAAATATTTTTTCCTTTGTGCTGCGACTTGCGATTTTGGTTACTTTGATATTCCAAATTATCAAAGTGCTGCAGAGGCAATAATGTTTTTACCTAACTCAGGTGCAATTGCTGGATTTTCTGCATCAAGGTTAGTTTACTCGGGTTATAATCATCAACTGAATTATAAATTTGTTACAAACTTATTTTTGACAAATCGAGATACATTAAATCTGGGAATTCCTATTGGAAAGGCTGCATTTACAACCAAGCGAGAACTTTATGACATTAATGATAGAAAGTATTTAATTTTTGGTGACCCTACATTAAGACTCAAAGTTCCCCAATATGCAGCTGTAATCGATTCGATAAATAGTCAGAACTTATCAGTAGATATTCAAATAAAGGCATTGAGCAATAACAAAATTGATGGAACGATTCTTAAACCTGAAAATATTCCCTGGAATGATTTTAATGGTGAAGGTGTTCTAACCATTTTTGATTCTGAAAGAAGAGTGCTCTTGTCATCTATTGGCAATTATCCTGTTAATATGCCCGGCGGAGTAATTTTTAACGGTAGAGTATCTATTAATAATGGAAAGTTTTCAGAAAGTTTTGTGGTTCCCAAAGATATATCTTATGAAAATCGAAACGGAAAAGCGATTTTCTATTTCTTAAATAGTACTGTTGATGGACTTGGTTACACAAATAAAATTATTGTTGGTGGCACTGATAGCTCAATATCTAATGATGGCAAAGGACCTGAAATAGAAATATTTTTTGATGATGTTGCATACAACAATGGATATCTTGTTAATCAGAACCCAAACTTAATTGTTAAGCTATCTGATCAAACCGGATTAAATACAACTGGAACCGGCGTTGGTCACAAACTGGAAGGAATTTTAAATCAAAAACTTACCAACCCGATTGATTTTACAAGCTATTTTACTGGTGATTTAGATGCCGGGGGAAGATCAGGTTTAATAAATTATAAATTCTCATCCCTTGAAAATGGTGATTATGAATTACTGGTTAAAGCCTGGGATGTTTTTAATAATTTTTCTGAACAAAACACTTTCTTTTCCGTTGTTGATGGGAATGATCTTGTTTTAAGGGATGTGTATAACTATCCAAATCCATTTAGCGATAAAACGCAATTTACATTCCAGCAAAATTTAGCAAAGCCGATTGACGTGAAGATTAAAGTCTACACAATTGCAGGCAGGTTAATTAAAGAGATTGAAAAAGTTAATGTTAATGATAGGTTTGTTGTTATTGATTGGGATGGTAGAGATGCCGACGGAGATCAATTGGCAAACGGTACTTACTTATACAAAGTTATAGTTAAATCTGCTGATGGCGAGTTTAATAAAAGTGTGCTTGGAAAACTTGCAGTGATTAAATAATCCGCTATAAAAAAATGTGTTTCATATATATGTTATTAGTTATATTTATTGTTCAACTTTGATTAGAATTTTAATAATCTTATTTATCTCGGAGGATAAAAAATGAAAATAGTTCTCAGACTTATGATGATCAGCATGTTGTTTGGCATATTTGCCAGAGTTTCGTATGCACAAGGTGAGGCTGCTGTTCCGTTCTTATTATTAGCACCGGACTCCCGTGCTGGTGGTATTGGTGAATCAGGTTCCGGATTGGCGGATAACTCTGCTGCAATTTTCTGGAATCCTGCAGGTATCGCATTTCTTTCAGGTACTGAAGTTAGTATTACGCATAGTAATTGGCTTCCACAGTTTAACCTGGATTTGTTTTACGACTACCTTACCTATAGACAATACATTGAAGATATTAGCGGAAGCATTACTGCAAGTCTTACTTACATGAATTTTGGGGAATTTAATAGAACATCAGAAGTTGGACCTGAAGTTCTTGGTGTTTTTCGTTCTTTTGATGCTGCGCTGACATTAGGTTATGCAACCAAGCTCTCAAACGATTGGGGAATCGGATTTAACTTAAGATTAATCCGTAGTCAATTATCTGATCAACCTACAGGAGAAGAACAAGGATCAGGCGTTGCGACATCTGTAAGTTTTGATATTGCAACAATGTGGCGACCTGAAAAATTTGTTTTACCTCTTATTGATGAAGATATTGGTGGAAAATTTAGTGTCGGGATTAACCTGAGTAATCTTGGTCCCAAAATAACATATATAGATCAAGCACAGGCAGATCCTATCCCAACAAACTTTAGATTAGGTTTTGCGTACAAAGTAATTGATGATGAGTTTAATAGTCTAATCTATACATTAGATTTTAGTAAACTTTTGGTTAGCAGAGACTCCTCAAATTCAGATGAGTTTTATGAGGCACTCTTTACTGCCTGGGGTGATGAATCAATAAGCAATGAATTAAGAGATATTGTTACATCTATGGGTCTGGAATATTGGTATGGAACTCCAGGTGATTTCCTTTTTGCACTTCGTGCCGGATTTTTCTATGAAGATCCTGACTATGGAAATAGAAAATTTGTAACATTT
This sequence comes from Ignavibacteriales bacterium, assembly GCA_016707115.1. Lineage (GTDB taxonomy): Bacteria > Bacteroidota > Ignavibacteria > Ignavibacteriales > Ignavibacteriaceae > IGN3. Next base: position 195,407 of record JADJIH010000001.1, read on the forward strand.
GGTGCCGGTATAAGATATGATATTTATGGATTTGATTTTAGTTATTTAACTACCTCAGTATTTGAAGGTGGTGAAAATCATCCGCTTAATGATACACTTAGGTTTACAGTGCTTATTGGATGGGGAGCGGTTCCTGAATCAACAAGAGGATTACCAAGGGGAATTTAATTTCTTATGAAGAAAAACCTTCTAACTCTCGCACTTAGTTTAATAACATTGGGCAGTTTATCTGCCCAAAGTTTTATTGGAAAAATAAATCCAGCTCCAAATTCTTTTGCATCTGTGCTGGCAAATGATACTGTTAAAATATTAGCAGTGATGGTCAGTTTTCAGGAAGATCGTGATGGTGCAACTTTTGGGAATGGAAAATTTGGATCAATTTATTCTCAGAGTTATGGTAATGATATTTTAGATCCCTTACCGCACGATAGAGATTATTTTGAATCTCATCTTACATTCGTTAAAAATTATTATCAAAAAGTTTCTAACGGAAAAGTTGAAGTTCAGTTTACAATTTTGCCGGATACATTTTCTGTCTCAAAAACCATGAGAAACTATTCTCCAGCGCCAGGTTCTGATGATTTTACTCCAATGGGACAGTTTGCTCAAGAAGTGTGGACGAATGCAGATCAGCTATATCCGGGTTTTAATTTTTCTGATTATAATCTTTTTGTGATTTTTCATGCGGGTGTAGGCAGAGATATTTCATTGCCTGGCAGTGTGGGAAATGAACGGGATCTTCCATCAGTTTATCTTGGAGAAAAATCTCTTAAAAATATTTTTGGTGATACTTTTAATGGATTTCCAGTTTCAAATAGCTCATTCAAAATTTCGAACAGTATGATTATTCCTGAAACTGAAAGCAGGGAATTAGAAACCATTACGGGAAAATTTTTATTTGAGATTACAATAAACGGATTAATTGTTGCAAGTGTAGCCAGCCATTTAGGATTACCCGATTTATACGATACAGAAACGGGCTTAAGCGCAATAGGCAGATTTGGTTTAATGGATGGTCAATCAATTTTTGCTTACAACGGATGTTTTCCCTCCGAACCATCTGCTTGGGAAAAAATTTATCTTGGCTGGGCAGAACCTGTAGAACTGCTTCCGGGAAATTATTCAATTAATCTTGCTGCAAAACTTTCTGCATCATTAAGCGATACTGTTATTTTAAAACTTCCATTAAGTTCAACTGAGTATTATCTAATCGAAAACAGGCAGAGAGATGTTTCTAAAGATGGAGCTAAACTAACCTATAAATCCAACGGCAGTATTGTTGAAAGAACATTCTTAAAAGATACAACAGGATTTTACAGCTATGATACTGATTCGCTTTCCGGTGTTGTTATAGATGTTGATGAATTAGATTGGGCTTTGCCAGGAAATGGGATTGTCATTTGGCATATCGATGATAATGTGATAAATGAAAAGTTAGCTGAAAATAAAATCAATACTGATAAAAAAAGACGAGGTGTTGATGTTGAAGAGGCTGATGGTATTCAGGATATCGGTGAAACATTTATTACCATTTTTGGTGATGAAGTTATAGGTGAAGGTACAGAAATAGATTTTTGGTATGCTGGTAATGAGGCAGAGCTATTCGAAAATGTTTTTTCAAAAGAAACACGCCCGGATACAAAAACAAATACAGGTGCAAATAGTTTAATTACAATTAAAGATTTTTCAAGTATCTCTAATAAAATGTCCTTTAAAATTGAGTATGGTGATTCAGTTATTAAACCACTATTTGTTTCAGATGGATATACTTCCTCAGAAGGATTAAGCATTACATCTATTGATAGTGATCAAAATCTTTTTGCAATCAATTCAGATTCAATGTTAATTATTGCTAAAGGGGATTCTGTATTGGAAACCCAAATTGATTTTTCCGACTTTAAACCTGCTACTATTAAAATTGGGAATCTCAATTATATAATTGGTGTAAAAGTAAATAATCCAGCTCAACAATTTCCTTCTATAGTTAATATAATTTCTTATGATGGAGTTAGTTTTAACTACTATAATGCTAATCTAACTCAGGTTATCAAAAGCACTCCCGTGGTTAGAAAAAATATTACAGAGACTTATCAAGTTTTACTTGGTACCAACGATGGGAAAATATTAGTTTTTAATTTTGAGAACTTTATATCAGGGAACGCTGTACCTGTTGAAATTATTATTGAGTCAGGTGTGGATGTAACTCAGATTACTTATAGTGATACAAGAAATTATGCCATTGCAAGCAGACTTGATAATAATGCTAAATACGATCTGGTATACTTTGACGGAACGGTTCTTCAATTCCCTGATGAAAAATTGATTAAAATTGTAGCAAGTAAGAATAGTCAGGGAGAAGTTACATGTGTGGTCTCATCTTCAAAATCAGATCAATATTATTTTCATATTATTGAAAATTCTAAAGTAATTAACACCATTAATGCTATGTCCTTAGACGCAGTTACATCATACTCAGTAGCGGATCTAAAAAATGATGGCAACAATTATATCATAACAAATTTTAATGATAAAATATTTGCAATAAATATGACCGGAGCTTCAGCAGATAATTTTCCATATACAATTATAGATGATGAATTTCAGGGTTTATGTCTTGCCGCAGATATAGAAGGTGATTCTAAATCTGAAATAATAGCTTTTACTAAAAAAGGTTCGGTATACGGAATAGATGGCGGAACAGGTAAAGTTGTTAATGGATTTCCGATTTCCTTTGGTAATGCACTTAAAACAGATGCAGTTCTGTTTCCAATTGATAATAAAATAGGTCTGGCTGGAATTGATCAAAGTAATTCATTTAAAGGTTGGAGTGTTTCTTCAATTCTTTCAAGAATTGATTGGGCAGAAACTTTTGGAAATAATGATAACTCATCAAATATTGGTCAAGCTCTTATTTCTGAAATGCAAAATGAATTCTTCCCGACTTCACGTGCTTATAATTATCCAAATCCTGTTTACAATGGTGAAACAGCGATACGATATTTTGTTAACGAAGATTCTAAAATTAACATTAAGATTTTTGACCTTGCCGGTGATTTTGTTGCTGAACTTAAAGCTGATGCTGAGGGCGGCTTAGATAATGAGACTATTTGGAATGTTAATAGTATTCAAAGTGGAGTTTATCTTGCAAGGATCGAAGCAATTAGTCTAAGTGGAGAGACAGAATCTGTAATAATTAAAATTGCCGTTGTTAAATAATTTCTTTTACTATCTCAATTAATCTATCTATGAAATTATTCATTTCTTTATTTATCGTTGTATTCAGTTCAAATATTTTTGCACAGTTTACAGAGTTTCATCCTGAGCTTGATTGGTATACAATTAAAGGCAAACACGTTGAAGTTCACTTTCATGAAGGAGCAGAGAGAACAGCACAGGTTGTTCTAAAAATTGCTGATGAAGTTTGGGATCCAATCTGTTCATTATATGATTATCAGCCGGATAAAGTTCATTATATCATAAAAGATATTGATGACTATTCAAACGGTGCTACATATTTCTTTGATAACAAAATTGAAATATGGACAAGCGCACTGGATTTTGATCTTCGTGGTGCACATAACTGGTTAAGAAATGTAATCTCGCACGAGTTCACTCATATGGTTCAGATTCAAGCTGCAATGAAATTAAACCGAAGTGTTCCTGCTTTATTCCTGCAAGTTTTAATGTACGAAGATGAAAGAAGACCGGATATACTTTACGGATTTCCTAACGTTGTTATTTCATATCCACTGGCGACTATAAATGTACCAGCATGGTTTGCAGAAGGAACTGCACAGTACATGCGCAAAGAGCTAGACTATGATAACTGGGATTCACATCGTGATATGATTCTGCGTTCTTATGCACTTGATAACAATATGTTAACGTGGAATGAGATGGGTGTATTTGGTAAAACCAGTCTTGGAAATGAGTCTGTATATAATTCAGGTTTTGCCCTTACAAGATATATTGCTCAAAAGTACGGAGAAGATAAACTTCGCGATGTTACTAAAGCGTTGGGTAAGTTTGGCAATTTTACTGTTGATGCAGCATTTAAAGACGTTTTAGGTAAAGATGGCAACGAGATTTATGATGAGTGGAGCAGTTTTCTTAAGACTGATTATAAAAATAGAAGTGAAAAAATATTATCTAACTTAGTTACCGGGGAGCAGATAGCTAAGGATGGATTTGGAAATTTCTATCCAATCTTTTCTAAAGACGGCAAAAAAGTTTATTACATATCTAATAAATCCTCAGATTATTTTGGACCTGCCGGAATCTATGAATATGATTTAGAAACAAAACAGGAAAAGAATATTGTTGGAGGAGTTCGTTCAACATTTTCATTTATTCCCGGGCAAAATAAAATTATTTATGCAAAGATTACGGAAGACAACAAGAACTGGTATAATGTTCATGATCTTTTTTTATTTGATTTAGATTCTGAAGATGATACACGATTAACTCATAATTTAAGAGCGAACAATCCTTCCGTTTCAAATGATGGAAAGAAAATTGTATTCATATACCAAAAAGATGGAACCACAAATTTAGGAATGGTTGATATTGAAGGTAAGAACTTTAAGCGATTAACTTTTTTTGAAAATGGCGAACAGGTTTATAATCCAAAGTTTTCACCTGATGATTCTTACATTATATTTGATTATTCTTATGCGAACACAAGGGATATTGCTAAAGTTAAATCTGAAGGCGGTAATATAGAGTTTATTATAGCCACTAATAAAGATGAACGAAATCCAACATTCGATAAAAATGGCAATATCATTTACTCTTCAGATGAAACAGGTATTTACAATATCTACTCAATCGATCCTTCTTCCAAAAACAAAAAGCAGTTAACAAATGTACTTGGCGGTGCATTTATGGCAGAAGTTTCAGATAACGGAGATATTCTCTATTCAGGCTATACTTCAACTGGATATAAAATATTTAAAATTGATCAACCAGAACAACCGAAAGTTATTACTGGCAATTCGTATGTCAGATTGGAAAATCCTCCTCTGGATACCGATAAACCTTTTGGTAATATTGAAAGCTTTAATATTAAATCATTAAAAAATTACGAAGACAAAGACATTAAAGGATTAGAGAAAGAAAAATATTCGGGTGTTTTTTCACGGCTTACGTTTTTCCCTTTCTTAAGATTTGATAACTACAATACTGGCAGCACCTTTATAGAAAAATTTAAACCTGGTGTTTTCGTTACTTCAAGTGATATGCTGGATCGATATTCCATTTTTGCTGGAGGATCTTTAAATGCAAGAATGGAAAGAGATTTGTTTTTAGTTTTTGATTATCGCAACAAACTTCCATTAATAAGTGCTCTCGGATTAAAACCTGAAATATCGGTAGAACTATACAGCATAAGTCGTAAAGCGGATGTGGATGTTTTCTTTGGTGCCGATACTGTTGGTAGTGTTGTAAACTATGATTATACAATTCCTACAGATGTTTCTTACGATCTTTTTGAATTTGATTTTATTATACGACATAGACTTTTTAATAGAGATCAGAATCTGCAATTAAAATATGCGTTAAGTAGTTATACCGCAACACTTGGAAGTTTTATTTTACCTGATGAAAACAGTACTCTTTATCCAACAACAAAGGATAATTATTTTAATGGTAATAATCTAGAAGCTAAGTTTACCTGGCATTCTATTTTGCCAACAAAAGATGATGAAATAAACCCCGTTGGTTTTAATATTGATTTCACCTACAATTATGAATTTAATGATTATAATGAAAAGGGTGAGTATACAATTGAAGATGGACTTCTAATACCAAAATACAGTAATTTTAATTTTAACCGATTGGAATTAAAAGCTGGCCTTTACCTTCCGGTGTTCGATTCTCATACATTTAATACTACTTTTAGATTGGGTACTATTATAGGCCCGACAGTTCCTGACTTTTTTGATTTTTACCTTGGCGGGTTAATCGGAATGAAATCATATCCATTTTATGCTATCAGCGGTAATGAAATTGCATGGTTAAACTTTACATACAGATTTCCATTATTTAGAAATATTGATTCAAAAGTTGGCCACCTTTATATAGATAAAATCTTTCTTTCATTTAACGCTGATATCGGAAATGCCTGGAATAGAGACGCCACCACGATTGAAAATTTTAAAAAAGGTGTAGGTGCGGAAATTAGAATTCAGCTTAATTCTTATTATCTATTCCCAACTAGTATTTTCTTTAATGCATCTTACGGATTTGATGAATTTAACAGAACCGTGAATAATGAAATAGTTAAATATGGACGCGAATGGAATTTGTATGGTGGAGTTCTTTTTGGATTTGAGATACTCAATTTTAATAAAACACCAAAACAGAGATAGACGGATATTCAAATGAGAATTATGCAAGTATTAATTATCATAGCTCTTTTTTCTTCTTTCACATTTCCACAAAAGGCTGAAAATAATTTAGTATTATCAGGCAATCTTAAAACAGATGCAAAAATAGTATCCGATAATTATGTTGAAACAAATAACCCTCAATTTTCTTATTTAGTGGAAAATAAAAAATCTCCTATACTAGCTGGAGTTTTATCTTTCTTAATTCCTGGGGCGGGTGAAATTTATACAGAAGAATATCTTAAAGCAGGTATTTTTCTCGCGATAGAGGCAGCGGTTATTACCACTGCAGTTGTTTATGATGGTAAAGGCGATGATAAAACAATTGAATTCCAGAACTATGCAGATGCATATACAAATCCAGAGCACAACTGGAGTGTGGTGAGATATGCGGAGTGGCTAAATCAATATGAAGGTGCAAACATTGCAATCAATCCAGATATTAATCTTCCACCTTGGGAGCGGGTAAGTTGGGAAGAAGTAAATGCTGCAGAAACTGGTTCGCATAAATTACCGCCTTATGGAGAACAACAGTATTATGAATTGATTGGAAAGTATCATCAATATTCTTCTGGCTGGAATGATTTTTCTGGTGGAGGTAATAAAGATGAAATATCACCAAATTTTACATTTTATGCTGGTATGCGTGGCGAAGCAAACGATTTTTATTCTGTTGCATCAACTGCGGTAATAGGGATATATGTTAATCACTTTTTAAGTGCTTTAGATGCAGTTTGGTCTGCGACCCAATTTAACAAAGACCTAGCTGTTAAAGTAAGATTAGAAAATATTCAATTTGCAGATCATGCTGTGTTTTATCCGTCTGTGAATTTTACTTATAGTTTTTAACCATTTGCTGCCATCTTCTCAAATGATGTCGGTTTTTTACTAAATCTCTCAATATCTATAACGTTTGATCAATTCTAGCCTTTTCATTCCCACACCATATTTCCGTATTTTTGAGCTATGAAAATACCATTAATAGCAATTGTAGGCAGACCAAACGTTGGCAAATCAACGCTTTTTAACAGACTTATCGGTAAGCGCGAAGCCATTGTAGATGACCAGAGTGGCGTTACACGCGATAGAAACTATGGAGAGGGTGATTGGAGCGGGAAAAGATTCCGTTTGATCGATACAGGAGGCTATGTTCCAGAATCATCAGATTTATTTGAAACTGCAATTCGTGAACAGGTTGAAGTTGCAATAGCTGAAGCAGATTCTATTATTTTCTTAGTAGATGTAAAAAATGGTGTTAATCCAATAGATAAAGTGATTATCGGATTGCTTCGCCAATCGGGAAAAAAATACTTTTTAGTTGTTAATAAAGTTGATGCACAAGTTCATGCAGCTGGTGCAGCTGAGTTTTACTCACTTGGTGTTGATATGGTTTATGATATTTCGGCATTAAGCGGAAGACAAACGGGCGATTTACTTGATGATATTACTAAAGATTTTCCTACTGAAGATGTAATTGAAGAAGACAAAAGATTAAAGATTGCTGTTGTAGGAAGACCTAATGTTGGTAAATCATCAATCACTAATGCATTGCTCGGAGAGGAAAGAAGCATTGTTACTGATATTCCGGGTACAACCCGGGATAGCCTTGATTCAGTTTTGAAATATTACGGTGAAGAAATTGTTTTAGTTGATACTGCTGGTTTGCGTAAGAAGAAAAAAGTTGAAGAGAGCATTGAGTTTTTTTCTAATATTAGAACTTTTAAGGCAATCAGCGAAAGTGACGTGACCGTGTTAATGCTTGATGTACAAACGGGATTCGAAAAACAGGATCAGAAAATTATTGATGAAGTTGTACGTTGGAGAAAAGGACTGATCATCGCTATCAATAAATGGGATTTGATGGAGAAAGAAACCAACACTGCCCGTGATTATGAAAATGCTATCAAAGAAAAATTAGGTACCGTAGATTTTGCTCCTGTAATTTTCACATCAGCGTTAACGAAACAGAGAATTTATAAACTTATCGATCTTTGTAAAAAAGTACAGGCTGAAAGGATCAAGAAAATTCCAACGTCGGATTTAAATGATGCAATACTTCCTGAGATTGAAAAAAATCCGCCGCCATCATCACCAACGGGAAAAGAAGTCAGAATTAAATTTGTTAATCAGGTTGGAGACTATTATCCTATATTTCTTTTCTTTAGCAACTCTCCGAATCATATTCCGGATCATTACAGAAGATTTTTAGAAAGAACGATCCGAAGAATATATGGATTTGAGGGCGTTCCTATAACTGTAAGTTTCAGACAAAAATAACTCCATAGAAAATTATGAATAAAAATTTTTTTCTTATAGAACATCCAATCGTTAAACGGGATGTAACAATATTAAGAGATAAGAATACTGATTCCGAAAATTTTCGCGCCGCTTTACAAAGAGTATCAAATATTTTAGCTGTGGAATTATCTAAAGAATTCAAATTAACTAAAACTGAAGTTGAAACTCCTCTTGAAACAACTCAAGGGGCAAAACTAACACACGATGTAATACTTGTTCCGGTTTTAAGAGCAGGACTGGGAATGGTAAATGGTTTTCTTCAAATTATTCCTGAAGCAAAAGTTGGACACATTGGTTTGCAAAGAGATGAAGAAACACTTAAACCAGTTGAGTATTATTATAAAGTTCCAAAGCATTTAGAATCAGCAGAAGTTGTAATGCTTGACCCGATGCTTGCCACAGGAGGTAGTGCTTCTGAAGCATTAAAGTATTTAAAGAACAGAGGAGCTTCTAAGTTGGCATTTGCATGTCTTGTTGCTGCACCTGAGGGAATTGAAAAAATAAAAACTGAACATCCTGATGTAAAAATATTTGCTGCAGCTATGGATCGTGAACTAAACACAAAAGGTTATATTCTTCCCGGGTTAGGTGATGCTGGTGACAGAACGTTCGGCACTCTTTAATAAAAATTTCCTTCTATTATTTCTAATCATAATTTTCTTTCAAAAGAATTTTGGACAAGTCTATCCTGACAAATCCATTCATAAGATTTTAAAATCCGGAATCAATCTAATAATTGATCAAAAGTACGATGAAGCCGAAAAACTTTTTAAGCAATTAGATCAAACTAGAAAAGATATACCTCTGGGTAAAATATATCTTGCTGCCGTCTATATCGCAAAAGCTTATGATTATGAAGAGCCATATGATGATGAACTGATAAAAAAACATCTTGAAGGTGCAAAAAAGATTTCTGAAAGATTGCTCAAGAGTGATGAAAAGAATATCTGGAGTAATTATTTCCTTGCATTAACAGAAGGTTACATTGCTTATTACGATGCACTTCGTGAAAGCTGGCTTCAGGCTTTTTCAACAGGATTAAGTTCAGTTTCAGGATTTGAAGATTGCCTCGAGATCGATAAAAACTTTCATGAATCTCTAATTGCAATAGGCAGTTATAAGTTTTGGAAAAGTAAAAAAACTGAATTTATTAATTGGCTTCCGTTTGTTGAAGATGAAAAAGAACTTGGAATTAAGTACTTGCAAAATGCTATTAAGTATTCAGGATATAATTCTCATCTGGCAATTCATTCACTAATCTGGATATATATTGAGCAGAAAGATTTTAATGACGCAATTAAAGTTGCTGAGTTAGCTTTAAAAGAGCATCCACAATCAAGAATATTTAAGTGGGGCTTAGCAAGGTCTTATGAGAATATTGATCCAGCCAAATCTGTTGAATTGTACAGAGAAATCCTTCATTCATATCCCAAAAAACTTAAATCAAACAAGATTAATGAAGTTACACTTAAGCATATTATTGCACAGCAACTTATCAAAATCAATAAAATTACTGAAGCGTTAATAATATGTGATGAAATTCTATCTATTAAGGGTTACTCCAAATATGAGTTGGATAAAATAAGTAGCCGGCTCGAACGTGTAAAAAGTTTAAAACAAGAGTTGAATTAAGTTTAAAATCTTAATATTTCCCTTCAACGGTCTCTTTAACTAATCATTAAAAAAAACTAAATTGTTTTGACATTAAAAATTGTATCAGTATAAACTAAACGATGGCTATAGAGAATCCTAAATATCAAAAAATGTTAGACAACCTTTTGAAGATTTGTAAAAATAATCTTCCGGCTGTTGATGAAGCATTAGTGTCCAAGGCTTTTGAGTTAAGTCTTGAGGCACATAAAAATGATTTACGGGCATCAGGTGAGCCATATTTTACACATCCTTATGAAGTGGCAATGATCGTTGCAGAGGAATTTCCACTTGATGATGTTACAATAGTTAGTGCATTGCTCCACGATGTTGTTGAGGATACAGAGTATACTGTTGATTTTATGAATCGTGAGTTTGGTAAAGAAGTTTCTGAAATAATTGATGGTGTTACAAAGATAAGCGGAATTTTTCGTGGACATGAAATCACCAAAGCAGAAAATTATCGTAAGCTTTTGCTTTCAATGGTTAAAGATGTACGAGTTATTCTTGTAAAATTTGCTGATCGATTACACAATATGAGAACGCTGGAGTTCGTTAATCCTGATAAGCAGAGAAGAATTGCTCAGGAAACTTTAGAGATTTATGCTCCATTTGCTCATCGTTTTGGATTGGGGAAAGTAAAATGGGAACTTGAAGATCTAGCGTTCAAATATCTTAATAGGGAAGCGTACGAGGAACTTGCAAGAAAACTTAAAGCTAAAAGAAAAGACCGGGAATCCTATATAAAAAAATTCGCAGAGCCAATTGTTAGCAAACTTGAAGAAGCTAATTTGAAAATTGAATTGAGCGGAAGAGCTAAACATCTTTATAGTATTTACCGTAAGATGGTTAGGCGTAATAAACCTTTTGAAGAAATATATGATCTCTTTGCAATAAGAATTATTCTGGACACAAAAAACAGAAATGAGTGTTATACAACTCTTGGAATTGTTAACCAGATTTATTTACCGGTTCCTGACAGATTTAAGGATTACATATCGATTCCTAAAACAAATAACTATCAATCAATCCATACTACTGTTGTCGGTCCATTAGGTAGATTAGTTGAGGTTCAGATAAGAACCAGACAAATGCATGAAATTGCAGAAAAAGGAGTTGCAGCACACTGGCGTTATAAGGAAAATAAAACTGCAACTGATGGTGAACTTGAAGCATGGGTAAACTGGATTCGGGATATTTTTGAAAATGCTTCGCGTGATGACCAGAAAAAAGAATTGATGGAAAGTTTTAAACTTAATCTTTACCAGGATGAAATTTATGTTTTTACTCCTAAAGGAGATTTACGAAGATTGCCTGTAGGTTCAACACCGGTAGATTTTGCTTTTGATATTCACAGTAAAGTTGGTTTCCATTGTATTGGGGCCAAGATAGATGGTAAAATTGTTCCATTAGATACAAAGTTGCATAGTGGAGATCAGGTTGAAATTATTAGTTCAAAAAATCAGCATCCTAACAAAAACTGGATAAAGTTTGTTCAGACACATAAAGCTAAAAATGAAATTAGAAAATGGCTTAACAAAGAAGAGCAAACAGTTGTAGATAGCGGAATGGAGATTTGGGAAAAGAAAATAAAAAAGATGAAACTTTCTTTTACTCCAGATGATGTTTTAAAAATTGCGCATTCAAATAAGTTTGATAATTCAAGACAGTTTTTTAAGGCAATTGCACAAAGTACTGTCAATATTGATGAAGTGTTAACAGCAACAACACAAAAAGATGATAAAGAATTTGAGAAGGAAGTAGAATTCCAAAAGTTTGCTAAAATTTCCCGAAACGAGATTGGCGGAATTTTAGTTGATGGTAAGAAATCAGGTATAATGTATACTTATGCCAAATGTTGTAATCCTATTCCGGGTGATCCTGTAATAGGTTATATAACTATTGGTGAGGGAATCAAAATTCATCGCAAAACATGTGTAAATCTTATTTCACTTTCATCAACGGATTCCAGTAAACTTGTAAGTGTGCAGTGGCCTGAAGCGGAGGGTTCTTTATTTGTTGCAGGAATATCAGTGCGCGGAAAAGACAGACCGGGAATATTGAATGATATTTCACATTCCATCGTTACATATCAGAATACTAATATTAAGTCTATAAATATAAATTCAAGTGATTCTATGTTTGAAGGCAGTGTTACATTATATGTTAATAATCTTGATCATCTAAATAGAATGATGGAAAGATTAAAAAGAGTTGCCGGTGTTTTTTCAGTTGAAAGATTTGAAAGTAATTGATGTTTGAAAACAATGAAACCAGAATTATGGGAATTGATTTTGGGATGAAAAGAATCGGCATAGCTTTATCGGATTCACTCAAAATGTTTGCTTACTCACACAAAACAATTCTAAATAATTCTACTACAATTAGTGAACTTGAAAAGATTATTAAAGAAAAAAATGTAACAAAAGTTATTCTTGGCATTCCAAATGAAGAAAGACAAAATAAAGAATCAAAGACATCTGTTATAAAAGATGTTAAAAAGTTCAAAGAAAATCTGGAAAAGAAATTTGGTCTGGAAGTTGAACTTTGGGATGAAACCTATACATCTGTAATTGCACAGCAGCAGATTTTAGAATCCGTTAATAAAAAAATAAAAAGACAGAACAAAGATCTATTAGATATGTACTCAGCAGCAATAATTCTGCAGGAATATCTCGATTCAATAAAACGAAATAACTGATTGCATTCAATTGACTTTGCCATCCATACAAACTATTTTTTCCTATCAAAATCTACATCGGGAGCAAACTAATGGTTTTTGAGTCTTTAGGTACATTTGAAACAAGCAGTGTGTCGGCATCCATGACTGCTTTAGAATTTATTCAAAAAGAGAAATCAATTAATATTGTTGGGAAACAAGTATTAGGCGAAGGAATTGTAACGCTTTTTATCAGTGGAGATCTGGGAGCAATTAAACGTGCAATTGCATTCGGAGCAGAGGCAATTAGTTCAACAAATGAATTTAGAAGTTCACATGTAATTCCGCTTCCGCATAGAGAATTACTTTCTACAATTGGATTAAAGAGAAAATAAAAATGTCAAACTCGATTGGATTAATTGAATCAAAAGGACTAGTTGCTTTAATAGAAGCAGCAGATGTAATTCTTAAAAATTCACCTGTTGTTGTTTTGGGAATTCATAAATTGGAAAACGGTTTAGTAACATTGGCTGTCACCGGTAATTCCGATTATGTTAAAGCTGCTATTGAAAGCGGTACTGAAGCTGGGCGAAGAGTTGGAGAAATTTATGCTTCATCTGTTGTCGATAATCCGGGAAAAGAGTTATTACATATTTTTTCAGAATTATTTCCGAATGGTGAAGTATTAAATTCTGTTTCAAATAAAATCGAATCCGAAAAAGTATTACCTTCAGATAAAATCACTGAGGAATCCACCAAGCTTTTTGCTTCTGTTGTAAAGCAATCTAAAATGGAATCAAAGAGAGAAAAATCTAAACCATTACAGGTTACAAAAATCACTCCTATTCATAAGATTAAAAAAAATAAAGATCAGTTGAATAATCAAGTTGAAAGTAAACCTGATGAAGCCTTGGAGAAAAAGATTGAATCTGCCCAAAGTGAAGTTAAGAAGGAAGATGAAATTCTTGATTTGACAAAACCATTAAGTACAATTGAAAGATTAAGGATCGAAGCACTTGGTTTAGAAAGCAAGAAAAACAAATCAAAAGAAATTATAATACCTATAATTAAAAAAGAAACTGGATTAAAAAGCATTAATGAATCAACTGATAATAGAGCTATAGATTTTGAAGCTATCAGCCAGATGAACGTTCACAAACTTCGTCACTATGCAAGAGAGTTTCCGAATTTCCCAATTAAAGGTAGGGAAATTTCACGAGCCAATCGCAGTGAATTAGTTGAACTATTTAGAACTATTAAAAATAATTAGCTGTAAAAAGTGAAAAATAGAATAAGCATAATAATTTTTTCTTTATTGTTTTCAATACTTATCTGGGGTTCTGTTACTTTATCTGAACAGTTTTTTTCATCAATGGACTTTAAGTTAAAGGTTGTAAATCAACCTGCGGGATATACTACCGGTGTTCTTAATCCGGAAAAAATTTCTATAAAATTAAAAGCTAAAGGTTGGCAGCTTTTAACACTTAATCTTACTTCCCCAAAAGAGTATTATGTTTCAGCCGATAATGATAGCGGATTAATTTTAACTAACCCGTTGGATGACATTAATGAAAATAGTTGGATAAGTGCAGGAATAAATGTTACTGACTTAAATCCAAAGCAAGTTTCTTTTAATGTTGAAAAGATAAAATTTAAACGGCTAAAAATTGAAGCCGAAACTGAATTAACATTTAGCGATGGTTTTGGATTGGCCACTCCCATTGGAGTTTTCCCTGATTCAGTTCTTGTAGCTGGACCTTCAGGTATTCTTGATAAAATTTCAAGCATTAAAACTAAAGTTGTACAACTATCATCACTAGATAACAAGACTAAAATAGTTGCGGAAATTGAAGAACCAACCGGCTTTCAGCTTGAGAGGAATATAGTTGAGTTAACTTTTGATATTCAAAGAATTGTTGAAAAATCTTTTGATGAAGTTAAAGTTATAATCCATGATGTTCCTGATGATCGAAATGTAGTTCTTATTCCTAATACAATTATTTGCAGTCTTAGAGGCGGAATTAATATTCTTGGCAAAATTAATGCAAATGAAATTAGTGCTTCTATAAATTATAGAGATATTGTTTATGATACTTTAGGAAGTGTACAACCAGAAATTATTATACCAAATAACACTCAATTAGTTTTCATCAAACCTGTGCGGCTAAATTATATTATTAAAAAATTTGAATAAATATTTAGCTGCTTGAATCAAATTTAATAAAGGCAAACCAGTTTTATGTTCATATCATTCGAAGGAATAGATTTTTGCGGAAAATCCACTCAAGTGGAGTTATTAAGAGATTATCTTTTAGAGCAAAAAAAAATAGTTCATTTAATTCGTGAGCCAGGCGGAACGGAAATATCAGAAAAGATTAGAGAAATTCTTCTCGATAAAAAAAACAACGCTATGGTTATGGAAACGGAGTTGTTTTTGTTTTCGGCAAGCAGGGCACAATTAGTCAGAGAAGTTATTCGTCCTTATCTTCAAAAAGGATACTATGTTATCTCCGATCGGTTTCACGATTCTTCAACAGCATACCAGGGTTTTGGCAGGGGTTTATCTGTTGATGCTATAATAAAAATTCATAATCTTGCGATTGGTGAGACTTTACCGGATATAACTTTCTTTATTGATATTCCGAACGAAGTTGCTATTGAACGAAAGCTTAAAAAATCTCATTCAGATTTAGATAGGATTGAAGTTTCTGATAATACATTTTATGAGCGTGTTAGAGAAGGATATCTTTACTTATCAAAACAAGAAAAACGGTTTAGAGTTATTGATGGCAGACAAAGTATTGAAAATATAAATAAACAGATAATTGATGAAATAAAATCTCTTGAAAGTAATAAATAAATGAAGTCACGAAAAATAATTTTTATCACATCGTTAACAGTACTTGTAATATTTACTTTTGGATTTGTTGTTAGCAAAAGTGATATCTACTTTGATATTAGCAAGAATCTAGAACTTTTTGGGAAAGTTTATAAAGAAATATCGTTTAATTATGTAGATGATATTGATCCGCAGGCTTTTATGCGTGCCGGCATAGTTGGTATGTTAAGTAAACTAGATCCATACACAGTTTTTATTGATGAAAAAAATCAGGATGATATCGATTTACTTACAAATGGCAAGTATGGCGGAGTTGGAATTTCTATAGGTATTCGTAATGAAAAAGTAACTATACTTGAAGTTATGGACGGATACTCTGCGCAAAAACAGGGAATAAGAATAGGTGATGTAGTTACAGGTATTGGGGATACAGAAGTAACACCCGAAAAAATTGATGACATATCCTCTCTTGTAAAAGGAGAACCGGGAACAGCAGTTCAAATAAAAATACTAAGATTTAGCGAAAAAGATACATTACTGTTTAATCTTATACGTGAAGAAGTAATAGTAAAGAATCTGGTCTTTGCAGATTTCTTTCCTGAAAATTCTAACAACGTGTATTTAAAACTTTCAAATTTCAGTCGCTCAGCAGGAGACGAGTTAAGAAGTTCACTAAGGCAGTTAAAAAATAAGAAGGAAATAAAATCAATAGTTTTGGATTTAAGAGGAAATCCAGGCGGGCTATTAGATGTGGCTGTAGATATTTGTGATAAGTTCTTAAAAAAGGATTTATTAATAGTTTCTACCCGCGGAAAAGAAGAGGTCAGTGAAAAGAAATATTTCGCCTTAGAAGAACCATTGGTGGGTAATGAAAAACTCATCGTTTTGATTAATGGAAACAGCGCATCAGCATCTGAAATAGTTGCCGGTGCAATTCAGGACCACGATAGAGGAGTTATTCTCGGTACACAATCATTTGGCAAGGGATTAGTCCAGACAATCATTCCATTAAGTTTTAATACATCATTAAAAATTACCACAGCTAAATATTACACCCCTAGCGGGAGATGTATTCAGAAGATAGATTATTCTAAGAACAATCAGGTAATCCCTGATCCTGATTCTTTAACCAAGAACATGTTTTCAACAGATAATAAAAGAGTTGTTTTCAGTGCTGGTGGAATTACTCCCGATACTACTGTAGAAAATGGAATAGAAAGCGATTTGTTAAAGGATCTATTGGCTAAAGGTGCAGTATTTAATTATGCAGATAAATTTTATTATCAAAATGTTGATTTAGATTTTAATAAAATAAATAATGAAAAAATTCTTAAAGAATTTAAAAAATTTCTGACAGAGACTGATTACAAATACGAATCTGATATTGAGAAAAAAATAAATGAAGTTGTAAAACATTTAAATGAAAATCACAATTCTAAAGATGTAACCAAGACTTTAGAAAAGTTATCTTCTGAAGTGAAACAAATGTTTGAGAAAGATTTCCTTGAAAGTTCGGATGAAATATTGGAAGAATTAAAAATAGAACTTGCACAAAGGTTTCTGGGAAAAGACAGTGGCACATTAGAACGATTAAAATATGATAAACAGTTTAATACAGCTTTAAATCTTTTAAATGATGATAAAAATTATTCCAGGCTTCTAATTAATGAATGATTTAATATATAAAGAATTGCATTAAATTATGAAATCTTTATTAGCCGGATCTAAAGTCTATTATAAAATCAATTCGACATTTGAAAGCTTTCCGTCTTGTTAAGATTCCGGAACTATTTTACGATCTCACATCCGGAATTATAAGGAGCGGTTGATTAACAATAAATATTAAAGTTGAAAAAAAGTTGCTGGAGAAGACTTTTATCAACTATAAAATCACTTTAGCTTCACTATTGATTTCTTTTCTTTGTCTTTTAAGGATTATGGGTATAGGTTTTGTAATTATTAAATTCTAACAGACTTCTCTAGACCTATTTTCAAAATATAATTTACATTTTTCTTCTCGGTAAATATTATAACCACACCAAAAAATTGCTCTTGTAAAGTATTACGGACTAACAAAGCACTAAAAGATTACTTATACTTGAACAGTCAAAAACTTATTTTTGATATTTAGAAGATTCGTTTGTTTTAAAAACATAAATTCATAATTTTGAATGTTCAAAAGAGAAATAATTGGTAATTGTCAAGCAGGGAAGAGCATTAAGTTCCCTGATTTAATCCGCGCATCTTAATCTTAATAATAATTTTTATAATCTTGCAGGTAAAACCTGTTTAAGATGTTTTTTTAATTTTTTTAGCCCTAAATCAATAAAGGGATTCGGATGAAAAAATCTTTTCTGGATTTTATTTTTAGAAACAGATTGCCTGTTACACTTTTTGTTGTTGTTGCATCTTTTACACTAACATATTATGGCTCTAGAGCTGAAAGAGATGGAATTGGTTATACTCCAGATCAGCCAATTGCCTATTCTCATAAGCTTCATGCCGGCGATATGCAGATTGACTGCAAATACTGTCACGTTGGTGTTGAAAAATCGAGACACGCAATGGTTCCTGCAGTTGCAACATGTATGAATTGCCACACTGTTTCTAGAAAAGACAGACCTGAAATAATCAAACTTGCAGAATATTATCGTGATGGAAAACCACTTCAGTGGAAACGCATCCACAAAGTTCCTGATTATGCTTATTTCAATCACTCAGTTCACGTTAATAAAGGTATTGATTGTACTGCTTGTCATGGTGAAATAACTCATATGGAAAAAGTCGGACAAATGAATTCGCTTACGATGGGAAGTTGTTTGAATTGTCATCGTGATGCTCATGCTAAATTCCCTGAACTTAAAGATAAAATTAAACCAGGTCCGGAATATTGTTCAGCTTGTCATAGATAATGAAAAATTAGAAATCATTAAACAAGATCGATATGAATAGAAAAAAGTTTTTTACATCAGTTTCATTGGGTGCAGTTGGCTTTGCCATCTATAATTCTTTTCCGATGAAATACTTTTCAAAAAAATCTAATAACCCAAATAGCGCTGTAAAAGTTAAAATCAATCCTCTTGCAGTAAGCAGAAATCAAAAGGGTAGTAAGAATGTCTGATATAAAATCCGATAACACTGAGAATATGAATAGCAATCATCTTGAACCAAATTATTGGAGAAGTTTTGAAGCTTTTTATAATGATCCTGCAGTAATTGAAGCTAAAGGGCATGAGTTTAAAGAAGGCGTTACAGATGATTTTTCTTCTACGGGAATGTCTAATCTTTCCAGAAGAAAATTTTTAGCTTTACTCGGTGCTTCTGCTGCAATAGCAGGAACAGCTTGTACTGATTATCGTGATAAAGGTGAGATAGTTCCTTACAATATCAAACCTGAAGAAATTACAGTTGGCAAACCAAACTTTTATGCTTCAACTTGTACTGCATGTGCAAATGCTTGCGGTGTTCTGATTAAAACTCGTGAAGGAAGACCGATTAAAGTTGATGGAAATCCAGATCATCCTGTAAACAAAGGAAAGATTTGTGCAAAAGGACAAGCTAACATTCTAAATCTTTATGATCCTGAGAGATTAAAAAACCCATTGATTGGTAGAAACTCAACATTTAATGAAATTAGCTGGAAAGACGCAGATTCCGATATTATAAATGCTTTGGCATCAGCAAATGGAAAAGAAATTGTAATTCTTACAAATCCAATCAGCTCTCCAACTACACTCAAAGTTATTGAAGATTTTAAATCTAAATATCCAACAACAAAAGTATATTCTTACAGTTTATTTAATGATGATATTAAAAACGCAGCCTGGCAAAAAACATTTGGTTCAGGTAACTATCCATTAGTAAAGTGGAATGAAGCAAAAGTAATTGTTGCTTTGGAATCTGATTTTCTTGGAGTTGATGGAAATAAAATTGAAAACTCAAGATTATTTGCTGAAGGCAGAGATGTTGAAACAAAATCTTTTAACAGACTTTATTGTATTGACAGTACTTTGACTATAACAGGCAACAATGCTGATTATAGATTACGATTAAGACCTGAAGCCCAGCTTGAATTTGTAATGAGTTTGATGAGTGAATTAAGCGGCAAAGGTGCGTTAAACCTTTCTGTAAATACTGCTGGTTATTCATTAAGCGGATTTGCAACAAAGTATAACTTAAAGAAAAAAGTTTTGGATCAATTAGTAAAAGATCTTGCATCCAACAAAGGTAAAGCTATTGTTGATGCTGGAAGTTCGTTATCTGAGAACGTTCATATTGCAGTTAATTTATTGAATGAAGCACTTGGTAACTCTGCTATGTTTAGAAGTGATTCTGCTGTAACTACTCTTGTTGAAAATTCATCAGTACAGGAAATTGAATCGCTCATCCAAAAAATGAATGATGGAAATGTTGCTGCTGCAATTCATTTTGATAGCAATCCGGTGTATCATCTTGCTCAGGATTTTGGTTACAAAAAGGCATTAAGTAAAGTTGGATTAGTTGTAACACTTTCTGAAAGAGAAAACGAAACAACATCTTTAAGCAAATATGTCCTTCCAATCAACCATAACTTTGAAAGTTGGGGAGATGCAAAAACCAGAACTGGAGTTATCTCATTACAACAGCCAGTTATTGCTCCATTAAATTCAACAAGACAAAAAGAGTCAATACTACTTACATGGATAAATGGTAAATCAGATTCATTCAATGAAACTTTATATCACGAATATTTAATGAAGTATTGGGAAACATCAATCTACCCAACATTAAATTCTAAACTGGATTTTAAGAGATTCTGGTTTGGATCACTTCACGATGGAATCGTGCTTACAAATGAAACTGTTGCTGCTTCAAGAACATTTAATTCTGGAGTTACAAGTTTATTATCGCAAAGCTCTACCGCTAAAGGCTTCACTTTATTGATTAAAGAAAATTATAATCTTGCTGATGGTAGTTTTTCTCATAATGGCTGGATGCATGAATTACCTCATCCGGTTTCTAAAATGATGTGGGATAATTATGCTGCACTCTCAGAAAAATCTTGTAAAGATTTAGGTGTTAAGAATAACGATGTAATTGAAGTAAAAACTGGAAGTCGTAAAATTTCACTTCCGGTTTTTATGCAAGCCGGAACTGCAGATGAAGTTATCATAATAGAATCAGGTTTTGGTCGTACTAATTCTGGGACTGTTGCAAATGATGTTGGTTTTAACTCGAATGTTTTATTATCCAAGTCAACAGATTATTCTCCTTGGATTTATTCCGGAGTAGAAGTAACTAAAACTGGTGATACTTATGAATTAGCATCATCACAGGAACATCATGCTTTTGATGATCCACGAATAAAAGATTTGCACAAAATAAGAAATATTATTCAGGAAGCTACTGTAGCAAGCTATCTAAAAAATCCTCATATCATAAAAGAAAAACATCATGGTGAATTAGCCAGTGTTTATGACCCACATCCGTATAACGATTTAAAATGGGGAATGGCGATTGATCTAAACAAATGCACAGGTTGCGGTGATTGTGTAGTTGCTTGCGATGTTGAAAATAATATTCCTGTCGTTGGAAAAGATCAGGTTCTTAAAAGCAGGGAGATGCAATGGTTAAGAATAGATAGATATTATTCAGGAACTGCAGATGAACCAAAAGTAAGTATTCAACCAATGCTTTGTCAACATTGTGATCAAGCTCCTTGCGAAAATGTTTGTCCAGTTGTTGCAACAACGCATAGTCCTGATGGTTTGAACCAAATGGTTTATAATCGATGCGTTGGTACTCGTTATTGTTCAAACAACTGTCCTTTTAAAGTTAGAAGATTTAACTTCTTTAATTTCAGAGATCATTTCAGAGATAGTTTCCAGGAAAATCCAATACTTGCATTGATGCACAATCCGGAAGTTACAGTTCGTTCACGTGGAGTTATGGAAAAATGTACTTTCTGCGTTCAGAGAATTTCTGAAGGCAGAGCAGATGCAACACACGAGAATCGCAAATTAAAAGGCAGTGATATCACAACGGCTTGCCAGGATTCTTGCGGATCAAATGCAATTTATTTTGGTGATATAAACGATAAAGAATCAGAATTTTATAAATATAGAAATCACGAGCTTGGCTATTATGTGCTTGAAGAACTTAACATCAAACCAAACGTAACTTATATAGCTAAACTCAGAAATATCCACTCGGAGGAAGCATAGTGAATGTTGATTACTCCCAGGAAGGCCCGGTAGTAGCCGGAAGGTTGACACTTGCTCAGATTGAAGAGCTTGTTGCCAAACCGATGGATACTAAACCTGATAAAAAATATTTTATCGCGCTTTCAATTTCTTTAACTGCACTTTCAATTGGTGCTATTTGCCTTGGTCTAACTTTCTTTTATGGAGTTGGACTTTGGGGAAACAATCAGCCGGTTGGTTGGGCAGTAGATATTGTAAACTTTGTGTTTTGGGTTGGTATCGGTCACGCTGGTACTTTAATTTCAGCAATACTTTTTCTATTAAGGCAAAAGTGGCGTACAGGCATTGCAAGATTTGCAGAAGCGATGACAATTTTTGCTGTTATGTGCGCAGGAATTTTCCCTGCAGTTCACACTGGTCGTCCTTGGATGGATGGATATTTATTCCCTTATCCAAATCAGCATGGTTTATGGGTTAACTTTACATCACCACTTTTATGGGATGTGTTCGCAGTTTCAACATACTTTACTGTTTCTTTTGTTTTTTGGTACGTTGGTTTAATACCAGACTTTGCAACTTTGCGAGATAGAACATCTTCAAAAATTAAAAAAACTATTTATTCTGTTTTCTCATTAGGCTGGAGACATTCAAATAGACATTGGACTCATTACGAAAAAGCTTATGTATTACTTGCTGGATTTGCAACTCCACTTGTACTTTCTGTACATACAATAGTAAGTTTTGATTTTGCAGTTTCAATTATTCCAGGATGGCACACAACAATCTTTCCGCCTTACTTTGTTGCAGGCGCAATCTTTTCTGGATTTGCAATGGTAGTTACTGTATTAGTTTTTGTTAGAAAGATTTTCGATTTACAACATATAATCACACTTGATCATCTTGAAAAAATGAATAAGGTTATTCTTGCAACAGGAATGATGGTTGGATATGCTTATGCAATGGAATTTTTTATTGCGTGGTACAGCGGTGTTTCATCTGAAACATTTGTGTTTATAAATCGTGCATTAGGACCTTATGCCTGGGCTTACTGGATAATGGTTAGCTGTAACGTAATCTTCCCGCAATTTTTCTGGTTTAAGAAAATTAGAAGATCAATTCCAATTATGATGGTAATTGTAATCTTAGTAAATGTTGGAATGTGGTTTGAAAGATTTGTTATTACAGTAACTTCACTTAACAGAGATTTTCTTCCATCAAGCTGGGCATATTACACTCCAACAATTTTTGATTTAGGAATTTTATTAGGAAGCTTTGGATTATTCTTTACACTTGTAATCTTATTTACAAAATCATTACCTGTTGTTTCGATATCTGAAGTTAAAGCTGTTGCAGATGGCGCACAACCAACTCATCACAGAGGTGAACATCATGCATAACGATAAAAAGATTTATGGAATTGCAGCAACATTTAAAACTCCAGATGAGATTATTAATGCTGCAAAAAAAGTTTCAAGTGCTGGTTACATTCAATATGATGTAAACACTCCTTATCCTGTTCACGGAATGGATGCAGCAATGAAGATTAAACCTTCAAAGCTTGGATTTGTTACTTTGGTTATGGGATTAGCAGGAGCTGCACTTGCATTGTTGATGATGTATTATATGATGTCAGTTGATTATCCAATGGTAATTGGTGGTAAACCATTCTTTGCATTACCGGCATTTATTCCTGTTACATTTGAGTTAACAGTTTTACTTGCAACACTTTCCACAGTTGGTGCGATGATAGCTCTGTTTTTCAGGTTGCCGGATAATCAACATCCATTGCACGATACAGCTTATATGAAAAGTGTGTCTGGTGATAAATTTGGATTGGTTATTGAGGCATCAGATGTAAAGTTTGATGAAAAATCAGTAACAGATTTTCTCAAAAGCCTGCATGCATTAAATACTGAAATTATTTATTATCCTGAAGAAGTTGCTTATCCAATATTTCAACCAAAGTTTATAATGTTCTTAATTGCAATATCTGTTGTGGTTTCCGGCGGAACATACTTTATGTTGAATAAACTTGTTTATATGACACCATTCAATTGGATGATGGATCAGGATAAATTAACTCCGCAAAAACCAAGTGAACTTTTTGCTGATGGTCGCGGAATGCGAACTCCTGTTGAAGGAACAGTTGCACAAGGATTTATTCCTTATCCCTACAAAGGACAAACAAATCCAACAGAAGTTTTAGCAAATCCATTTTTGCCAACAAAAGAAAATATTGCGTTAGGCAAAGCAAAGTATTTTACATATTGCACACCTTGCCACGGAGATTTTGCTGATGGTGACAGCAGATTAAGAGGACAATTTCCAAATCCGCCAACATTGCATTCTAAACGTGCAAGAGATTTTAGTGATGGAATGATTTATCACATAATTACAAACGGACAAAATGTAATGCCATCTTATGCATCTCAAATTACAAGAGATGAACGTTGGGCAATTGTAAATTATGTTAGAGTTCTACAGCGGGCAAAAAATGCTAGCGATGCTGATTTAATTGATATGAATAAGGAGGCTGGTAGCAATGTCGCAAACTGATTTTCATTACCAGAAAAAAGAACTTCCTGCCAGCTTATCAAGATTAGGAATAATAATTTTTGTGGTTGGTACTGTACTCTCACTTCTTGCTTTCTTTGTTGATCAGGAAAGAGCAATATTTAATTATCTTGTAACTTATATGATGATAGTTAGCATTGGGCTTGGTTCACTATTTCTTATTGGGTTAGAGTACATTGCCGGTGCTGATTGGAGTACTCCGATAAGAAGAATTCCGGAATTTTTTGCAATGCTTTTACCTGTGTTGTTAGTTCTTGTAATTCCTTTATTAGTGTTTAACCATGATTTATTTCATTGGGCACATAAAGAAGCTGTTGCTGATGATAAAATCCTGCAAGGTAAAGCTCCTTACTTAAACGTAACATTTTTTATTGTAAGAACTTTTGTATTTATCGGATTGTGGTCATTATTCTATTGGATGATGGTAAGAAATTCCAGAAAGCAAGATGAAACAAAAGATCAAACACTTACAAAAAAGAATATAAGATTAGGTGCGATATTTATTCCTGTTTTTGCTTTAAGCATTACTTTTACTGCAATTGATTTTATGATGAGTCTTGAGCCGCATTGGTTCTCAACGATTTATGGTGTCTATTACTTTGCCGGAACAGTTGTAGCCTCATTAGCCGCTATTACAATTGCTGTTCTTAAGTTAAAGGAAAAAGGATATTTCAGTCCCTGGATGACTGATGATCATCTTTTTAGTTTAGGCGCTTTGATGTTTGCATTCATTAATTTCTGGGCATACATCGCATTCTCGCAATTTATGTTGATATGGTATGCAGATTTACCAGAAGAAACATTTTGGTATTTAATTCGTTGGGAAGGCGGATGGGTTTTCATTTCGATTTTATTAATGATTGTTCACTTTTTTGTTCCTTACTTTGCATTGTTAACTCAACCATCAAAAATGAATCCTAAAAGATTAAAGTTTATTGCAATATGGTTATTGTTCGCACATTTGCTTGATATGTTTTGGTTGATAATGCCAAATATGGGATCAATGAAAAATGGTTATGTTTTTAGCTGGATCGATTTAGTTTTTCCAATTGCCGGAACAGGTTTAGTAATTTTAGTTTTTGCATTTGCAGCTAAGAAAGCTAATCTAATTCCAATTGGTGATCCAAAATTAAAAAGAGGAATTGATTTTCATCTCTAATTAAAATTTGAGATATAAGGTTTATATGAAAGAAATTTTAGACGGAATAAAAAGTAAAACTGAACAGGCAACAAAAAATCCTGGTGCTAAATTCGGAGCGTTATATATTTACGTTCTCGTAATCATTTTGGCAATTGGGATTTATTATGTGAACAATCTTGAAAACATTTCAAGACAAAGTGTTCCGCCAGTTTTAAAGGATACAACTGTTGTTACAGATTTAGTATTAAAGAATGCGCAAACTATTCCACCGATTGATATCAAAACTGTAAGTCAATCCACACCCGAACTTCTTACTGAAGGTGAGAAAATTTATAAAACAAATTGCTCATCCTGTCACGGAGAAAATGGTGCTGGCGGCGGACCAGGTTCTATGGGATTGAATCCTGCTCCAAGAAACTTTACATCAAAAGATAATTGGAAGAATGGTACAACGCTCTCATCAATCTATACAACTTTAATGACAGGTTTACCGCCAAGCGCAATGATTGCATACGACTTCTTGTTACCAAGAGAAAGATTCGCTGTTGCACATTATATCAGAACTAGTTTTATTCCGACAGCTGATAATGATACTGAAGCTGATTTATTAGCTTTAGAAGCGACTTATAATTTATCCGGTGGGTTGCAGCTTCCAGCGCAGATACCGGTTAAAAGTGCAAGCTTTTTATTTGTAAGTGAAAATCAAACTGCAAATGCAAAGATTGATTCAACAATCGCATCGATAAAAAAATATCAATCAGAAATCGGGTTTGAGACTTTTTCAAAAGTTGTTAAGAATAAAAAAGTTGCTTTATCATTTCTTTCTAAAAATTCAGGCTGGAAACAGAATGAGTCAGCATTTGTAAATCTTGTTGTTAATAATGTTAATCAAAATGGATTTAATGGTTCAGTATTTAATCTTAAAAATGAAGAATGGAATTCGTTATATAGTTTGATGTTAAAATTGATTTAAGTTTAGTTTTTATGAAAATATTATTTGTTTCGATTATCATTTCAGTTTTTGCATTTATTGCAAAGGCTGATGATAAAAAAATAGAAGTTGGAATTGATGAACAACTTGGTAAATCAATTCCTTTACAAGAATTCTTTGTTGATGAAAATGGTAACAAGGTTTCAGCTAAAGGATTTATTTACAAAACCAACTGTTCTTTCATTTGTGTATTATAATTGTCCTGGCATCTGTAGTCCGCTATTGATGGAAATGTCTGATATTATTAATAAATCAGAAATGGTTGCTGGAGTTGATTACAATGTTGTTTCGATAAGCATGGATGAACTCGAAACTCCAAAAGACGCAATGGAAAGAAAGCAAACGTTCTTTAAAACACTTGATAAAAATATTCCACCTGAAAGCTGGAAGTTTTTAACAGGGGACAGTGCAACAATTAAAAAAGTTGCTGATGCGGCAGGTTTTTATTTCAAACGAAATGGAAAAGATTTTTTACACGCAGGTGCATTTATTTTTGTAGATAACAATGGAAAGATTTGCAGATATCTTTTTCCAAGTTATTCTGAAAAAAGAGGATTTGGAATTTTACCTTTTGATTTTAAAATGTCAGTTATTGAAACATCAGAAGGAAAAATTTCACCAACAATGGCAAAGGTTTTACAGTTCTGTTTTAGTTATGATCCTGAAGGACAAACTTATGTCCTTAACTTTACAAGAATATTCGGTGCAGGCATCTTAATAATTATTGGCATATTTGCTATCGTTTACTTAAGAGTTAAACCTAAAAAAGATTTTATTAAAGCGAGGTAATTTTATAAATGAGTGAAGCAATTGCAGTTCCTAAAAATGGAAAAGAACCCAGCTATCTGGATTATCAAGGTAAACATAAAGGTTTACTTGGCTGGATCCTTTCCACAGATCATAAAAGAATAGGAATACTTTATTTAGTTGCAATCATTTCTTTCTTTTTAGTTGGAATGACTTTTGGCTTTCTGATGCGACTTGAATTAATCGCACCGGGCAGAACAATTATGGATGCGCAAACTTATAATTCATTCTTTACACTGCATGGTGTAATAATGATTTTCTTGTTTGTGATTCCTGGAATTCCAGCCGTCTTTGGTAACTTTTTCCTCCCAATATTAATTGGAGCAAAAGATGTTGCTTTTCCAAGATTAAATTTACTTTCGTGGTATCTTTATATCATCGGTGGATTACTAGCAGTAACATCTATTTTAATGCCTGGCGGTCCTATGGATACAGGCTGGACCTTTTATATTCCATACAGTGTACGAACCGGTACAAACGTTAGCTTAGCACTTTTCGCAGCCTTTGTTCTTGGTTTTTCATCTATTGTAACAGGATTAAATTTTGTTACTACAGTTCACAGAATGCGTGCACCAGGTATGGATTGGTTCAAAATGCCATTATCAGTTTGGTCAATTTATTCAACTGCCTGGGTTCAGGTTTTAGCAACACCAATTATTGGAATCACGTTTCTTCTTGTTATTGTTGAAAGAGCTTTTGGAGTTGGATTATTTGATCCTGCACTTGGCGGAGATCCGGTTTTATTCCAGCATTTGTTTTGGATTTATTCTCATCCAGCCGTTTATATTATGATACTTCCTGCAATGGGAGTTGTTTCAGAAATAATTCCTGTCTTTGCAAGAAGAACAATTTTTGGATATAAATTTATTGCAATGTCCAGTATTGCGATTGCACTTTTTGGTTCTCTTGTTTGGGCACATCACATGTTCACGGCAGGAATGAGCAATACAGGCCAATTTATTTTTTCGCTACTTACAATGGTAGTTGCAATCCCAAGTGCTATAAAAGTTTTTAACTGGACAGCAACTCTTTATAAAGGATCGATTGAACTTTCAACGCCAATGTTGTTTGTACTTGCTTTCATTTTCCAGTTTTCAATTGGTGGATTAACAGGTGTTATGCAGGGAGTTTTATCAATAGATATTATGATTCATGATACATCATTTATCGTTGCGCATTTTCACTATGTAATGTTTGGCGGAACAGGATTTGGATTGTTTGCAGCACTTCATTACTGGTTCCCAAAAATGTTTGGTAAAATGTACAATGAAAGAGTTGGTAAAGTAGCTTTCTGGCATTTGTTCGTTGGATTTAACACTTTGTATTTCCCAATGTTTATTATGGGTTGGCTTGGAATGCCAAGAAGATATTTTGATTATCTACCTGAATTTCAAATCTATCATTTGATATCTACAATAGGTTCCTGGATATTGATTGCAGGCGTTTTGATAATGATCACCAATCTTATTAAAGCATTAGTAAGCGGAAAGAAATTTACAGAGAAAAATCCCTGGGGTGGTGAAACACTTGAATGGCAGATCGAAACTCCACCTATTCATGAAAATTTTTATGAGATTCCAACTGTGCACGAAACACCGTATCAATACAAACAAAACGAATCTGAAACTCTAAAAACTCCGGAGGTTAAGTGAGTTCTCAAGAACATACCGTGGCTCACGTTCATCGAGATGATATTGGAGCCAGAATGGGAATGTGGCTATTCCTCTTTACAGAATTAATTTTGTTTGGGGGTATGTTTATTCTTTATTCTGTTTATCGTTATAAATATCCTGAAGCATTTCATCTTGCTGCAAAGGAATTAAATACAATTATTGGAACTTTTAATACTGCAATTCTTCTTACAAGTTCTTTAACTATGGCGCTTTCCATAACAGCGGTTCAAAGAAAACAGAATGCGCTATCCGTATTCTTTCAGATGTTAACAATTGTTTTAGCGCTTGCGTTTATGGTTAACAAGTATTTTGAGTGGAGTGCAAAATTTCATCATGGAATTTATCCCGGGTCAGACACATTGTTAGGCAAACCAGCAGGAGAAATTGTTTTCTTTGGATTGTATTATGTTATGACAGGATTACATGGATTGCACGTAATAATCGGTATAGTTTTAATTGCAGTGATGATGCGATTAACTTCTAAAGGAATTATTAATAATGATAGTTATGTTAAGTTGGAATCCGCAGGATTGTATTGGCATTTAGTTGATATAATCTGGATTTTCCTCTTCCCATTATTCTATCTGATTACATAAGATTTTTAAGGTATATAAATGGAAAATAATCACGAAGAACATTTAGAACACGCAGAGCATAACCACGGATATGGAGTTTATATCCTTGTTTGGCTGGCATTAATGGCGCTTACAGGAGTTACTGTTGCGGTTGCCGGAATAAACTTTGGTGGTTTAACAATTGCAACTGCTTTAGTTATTGCTTCAATTAAAACTTACTTGGTACTTACAATATTTATGCACCTAAGAAGTGAAAGTAAGACATTTAGAGCTTTTGTTGGAGTTGCTTTATTTTTTCTGATAATCTCATTTATTTTATTATTCTCTGATTATTCTTTTATCGTAAGGAATTAAATATGTTTAACGGTGCATCCAATTTTTCACACGATGTTGATGCGATTTTTCTTTTTACTCTGGCTGTATCAATTTTCTTTCTTGTTTTAATAACAGGATTGATGATTTATTTTGTAATAAAGTATAATCGTAAAAGAAATCCAAAAGCTACAAACGTGCACAGCAATATGGGATTAGAAATCGCATGGACTATAATTCCTACCATATTAGTTTTAATAATGTTCTGGTATGGATGGATGGGATATACAGATATGTCCGAAGCGCCTGAAGATGCATTAACAATTGAAGTGACAGCACAAATGTGGAAATGGGGATTTAAGTATGAAAATGGAAAAACTGCTGATTCATTATACGTTCCTGTTAACAAAGCAATAAAACTTAATCTTACATCGTTGGATGTGAACCATGCTTTTTACATCCCTGCATTTAGAATTAAGAAAGATGTGTATCCAAATCAGAGCAGAATGGTTTGGTTCAAATCGGATAAAATTGGAAAATATGATATTGCTTGCGCGGAATATTGCGGATTGAATCATTCTTATATGTACAATAAAATAAATGTTCTTTCTGAAAAAGATTTTAATGAATGGTTAGCTACGGGTGTAAATACAGATTCATTAGCTGTCAAAGATTCAACAACTCAAGTTATAAGCAACTAAATATTGAAAAATAAATTTCAAATATTTGCTGAGATTACAAAACTTAGAATTACAATCTTTGTTACAGTTACAACTATGTTCGGATTTATTGCTGCGACTAATTCAATTAGTTTTCAAATACTTTTGCCGGCATTCGGTATTTTACTTTTAGCTTGTGGTTCAGCTGCATTAAATCATTACCAGGAAAGAAAAACTGATGTGTTAATGGAACGAACTAAAAATCGTCCAATTCCATCAGGGAAGATTTCCGCAAAATCAACGATACAACTTTCTATTGCATTAGTGGTTGTGGGTTCTATTTTACTTTTTATTGGAAGCGGACTTTTGGCTTTATCACTCGGTTTATTAAATCTTATTTGGTACAATGCTGTTTATACTCCGCTTAAAAAAGTTTCAGCTCTTGCTATAATTCCTGGTTCATTAGTTGGAGCAATTCCACCGGTTGTTGGCTGGGTTGCCGGCGGCGGAAATATTTTAGATCCGCAGATAATTTTAATTTCATTTTTCTTTTTCATCTGGCAGATACCTCATTTTTGGTTACTGCTTATGGTGTTAGATAAAGATTATCAAAAAGCTGGATTCCCAACTTTAACACAAATATTTAGTCAGCAGCAATTAGGAAGAATCACTTTTGTGTGGATAATTGCAACTGGAGTAACTGGATTATTACTTCCACTGTTTCAAATTTCACATAATCAATTTGTTAATTACAGTCTTTTCATTGCTGCATTATTGTTAGCATATAAATCGATAAACTTATTACAACAAACTCAAGAAACATCAGCTTTTAGATTTGCTTTTAGAAGCATTAACTACTTTGCTTTATTCGTTGTGCTTGTTGTTACAATTGATAAACTTTTTGTTTCATAAATCAAAACAAAGTGAACTGATATGGATTTTTTAGATAAATTAGTTTTACCGCAATCTGCTGAACACATAGAATTACTTCACTATATGCTGATATTAATTCTTGCATTATTTGTTCCATTCATCAGTATAATTTTCGGCGGAACTTTTGCATCAATACACTATGGTAAAAAATTTAGAAAGACTAAAACTCTTTATTACAAAAAGTTTTCAAAAGATATTATTGAATACGTTACAGTTAATAATGGAGTTGGAGTAATTTTAGGGTTGGTTCCACTTCTTGCCGCTATTCTTATCTTTGCACAACTTTTACACACAGCACAAATACAAACAGTTAGTTTTCTAGCGTTGTCTTTTGCGTTTTTACTTGTTGGCTTGTTCATGATTTACACTTACCGATATTCAATGGTATTAAGTAATGTTTTTGAATCAGTAAACCTAAACACCAACATTGATAAAGATTCAGAAGAAGATTACAGAAAGATAAAAGCTAAATCCTCTTATCTTAGTTTAAATTATGGTAAATCAGGTTTAGTAATTTTATTTGTCGGAATATGGTTTTATGTAGCTGCAATAACATCTGCAACTTCTTTCACAAGCTGGAATTTTCCAGGATTTATTACTTCTTTGGCTGCACCAAAAGTTCTTTTAAATTTATTGATCTTCATTGCATTTGCATTTACACTGACAAATGCGGCAATATTATTTATTCATCTGTATTGGAAAGATTCGAAAAAAGATGAAGACGTCTCTTATACAAAATTTGTAAAAGATATTGCATCAAAGGCTGGATTAAAAGCTTCTATCATACTTCCAATATTAATCGCCATAAATTTATTTTCGTTTCCTGAAACTAATTTATCTGGTTCAATTTTTGTTTACGCGATTGCAAGTATTTTATTAATTTTTCTTGCCTACCACTTCTTCTATATGATTCAGATAAAAAATGATTATCGATTTGGATCATTGATTTTCTTCGTACTAATTTTAGCTTCAATTGCATTTATAATCAAAGATCAAAAAGCTATGACTAATGCAACAAAATCGCACTCCTTGGTTTTAAGTACAGAGTACGATAAAATACTAGCTGAATTAAAAGGAGAGGGAACAGTAGTAGCTTTTAGTGGCAAAGAACTTTATGATGTTAGATGTGCAAGCTGTCATAAATTTGATCAAAAACTTGTTGGTCCTGCTCACTTTGATGTCTTACCAAAATATGTTGGTAAAGAAGCAAAATTAGTTGCTTTCATAAGAAATCCTGTTAAGGTTGATCCTGCATTTCCACCAATGCCAAATCCCGGATTAAAACCTCAGGAAGCAGACGCAGTTGCTAAATATCTGCTGGAAGAGTTTGCTAAAAAGAAATAGTTTCTCCTTTTCAAAGAAATATGGACATACATTTATTTCACTTGAATGTTTACTATTCAATGCTTATCTGTTATTATTGAAATTAAAATAATTAAAAATCTTGTTCCATTAAATTATGAGGAAATAATGCTAAGAAGAATTTATACTTTAATCTTGGCAGTTACTCTGCTTATCTCATCAAATACTTTTTCTCAAGTATCATATCAAGGTCCAGTACAAGGAAGTGTCCCTTCGGGTGCTATGGTAAATACCGACACTTTAACAGATAGTCCGACCCTTGGTGATGTAAAAATTATAAATGATAAAAATTTAATTTACCCCGATACAGAGCCATTTATAATTGAAAATGATGGCTCAAATATTTTCCAACCAACATATGTAGAAGATCCAAATGTAAATGACAATCCGAACGGAATTGGTGATAATACATTTTTAATAGAAAATTGGGATGTTCAATTAGATAATAATGTTATTCCTCCAGATCCAACTATTGCTGTTGGTCCTGATCATGTAATGGTTCTAACTAATAATGGCGTTGGTATAAGAATATACGATAAACAAGGAACATTACTAAAATCAATTAGTTCCGACGCTTGGTGGTCCGCAGTTTGGCCATCACAAAGCGGTGATCCTCAGGTCATTTATGATCATTATTCTGGCAGATGGGTCATGGTATTTATGCAAATTGATGATGTTGCTTTGCAGGCAGGAGATTTAATTGCATATTCAGATGATTCAGATCCTTTAGGCACATGGTACATGTACAGACTCCCTTCAACATTATGGGGCGATTTTCCGCAGATCGGGTTTGATGAAGAGGCTATCTACATTGCTACAAATAATTTTTCCTTCGCAGGAGTTGGCCAATATGCAAAGATTAGAATTATTTCAAAAGCTGAATTATATGCTAGTAACGCAGGTGCTTTAACTTACAAAGATATTTGGAATATTAGCCTTCCAGGTAGTGGAACAGGAGCTTGGAATTTACGTCCTTCATTTCAGTATTCATCTGGCGGTGGACATTATTTTATGTACGCAGGCCGAAATGGTGGCAATTCCTATGCAGTTTATAAGTTAACAAATCCAACAACTACTCCTGTTTTAACTGGTATTAATATTTCAGTCCCATTTTATGGTCCAACTCCTCTTGCAAATCAGCTTGGAGGCGGAACTCCATTAATTGAATCAGGTGGTAGCCCAATAAGGAATGCCCCAATTTTTAGAGATGGATTTTTATACGCTACTCATTCAATCAGAAATAGCGTATATCCAACGTACGCAAGCATTAAATATGCAAAAATAAATGTTACCACAAATACGGTTGTTGAAAGTGCAGAGTTAGGTGCCGATAAATATTATTACATCTATCCTGCAATTGCTGTTGATAAGGATGGAAACGTTGGAATAACTTGTTCGAGATCCGCTGATGGTGAATATATGGGTGCATACTACACCTCAAGAAGATTCAATGACCCTGCTGGATTAAGTGGTTCTCTTCCTCTGCAAGTAGGTTTAGGTAATTATGTAAAAACATTTGGCGGTACTAGAAATAGGTGGGGAGATTATATGGGAATGTTTCTAGATCCTGCTGATGAATATAGCATGTGGATGTTTACTGAATATGCATCTACTAATAATAATTATTCTACTGCAGTCGGACAAATAAGGCTGCAACCATTTCCTGGGATTTATGTATATCAAAGTGCAACATCTCTTGATTTCAGCACTAATGAAATAGGATTTAATAGCGATACCTTAGACGTTATTATTTCGAATTATGGCTCTGATCCTTTAATCATCAATTCTATCGCTGGCTCACAAGGTGATTTTTCCAGAGTCTCATCTCATACATTCCCAATCACAATAAATTCGTTTGATTCGATAACTGTGAGTTTTGCATTTAATCCTACTTCATTCGGGGCACAAACAATTAATTATGCTATAAATAATAATTCTGGAACTTTTACTGGTATTGAATTAAAAGGTTTCGGATATAGTATGTTCTCTGCAATGAGCAGAAATTTATATGCTCTGTCTGGTTCTCAAAACAATAGTGAGACCGTTTATATTAATAAATTAACGGGTGTGGGAACAAATTTGGGTAATTCTAATTATTCTGATTTTGTTTATATGGCTGTTCATCCATTCACTAATCAAATATTTGGGATACGAACAAATGCTGTTGGTTCAACACTCTACAGAGTAAATGGACAGTTGGGAGATGCATATTTTTATAAAGATATTGATCTACCTAATATCCTTTCTATTGCATATGATAATTCTGGTAATTTATATGCAACTACAACTACAAACCAACTATATCAGATTGATTCTCTAACAGGTAATTCTTCCTCGGTATCAACGATGCAAGCGTCACGTATTGCTATAGCATTTAATCCTTTAAATAATGAATTGTGGGGATCTGTAAAAAACCCAACTGGGACTCCAAAAGATAGAATTATTAAAATCAATTTACTCACCGGTGATACCACTAGAATTGGGCAAACTGGCTTTGGTGTTAATACAATAGCTATCACTTTTGATGAAGCCGGAAAATTATTTGGTATCAAAGGAACCGGAACAACTATAAGTGATTTATTCAGTATTGATACTGTATCTGCTGTTGGAACAATAATAGGATCAGTCGGTGTTGCCGATCTTAAGGCTTTAGGATATAGTCTAGCTAATATCACTGCGGTAGAGAATGAAACAATTGTGACTCCTACAAATTTTATTCTTGAACAAAATTATCCAAACCCATTTAATCCTAGTACACAGATTAAATTTTCATTACCTAGTAATTCAAATGTTAGATTAACAATTTACAATTTACTTGGTGAGGCAGTTCGTGAATTAGTTAATTCTGATTTAAACTCAGGAGTTCATACGGTTCAATGGAACTCTGAAGATTTTTCAGGTAAGAAAGTTAGCAGCGGTATTTATTTCT
The DNA here is from genome assembly GCA_016707115.1 of Ignavibacteriales bacterium. Lineage (GTDB taxonomy): Bacteria > Bacteroidota > Ignavibacteria > Ignavibacteriales > Ignavibacteriaceae > IGN3. Next base: position 231,377 of record JADJIH010000001.1, read on the forward strand.
ATAAATTGAAAGCTAACGGTGTTGATGGAAGCGAATTCAGTCAAGTTAGAAAAATGATACTATTAAAGTAACTCTTAAAAACAGTTAAAAATATAAGCCGGACTTGATATTCAAATCCGGCTTTTATTCTCTCTTTCAAACATAAAATCGTAATTGAAATATTACCTGCCGCTTAATCTCTTAATAAGATTGTTGACCCGAGAGTTCGAGCTGTTTATTTGTGCTGCCAACTTATAGTATCTTAATGCTAAACCGTGATTATTATCCTTTAGATAGGCATCTCCAATTGCAACCGTAACTTTAAACGATTTTGGATAGAGTTTTAGGATATCTTTTAAATAAGTAATTGCATCTGGAATTCTGTTTAATTCAATTAAATCCTTTGAAAAAAATAATGCCTCGTCTTCATTCAATGTAAATAATGATAGTTCGTTTGTATAAATATATGCAAGTCTTTTAATTGTACTGTCAATACCTGAGGCCATATAAGTTTTCATTAATTCTTCAGAAAGAGTTTTTGTAGGATTTAATAAATTTCCTGATGAATGTATCTGAATCAAATCCATTGCTGGAGAGCCAAGATTTCTATCTCTAATATTTATTAAATGCACACTTGCTGTCTTTAGATTTGGATTTATTATAAGCATAGAACTAAATCCTGTACCAGCACCATTATGTGAATAATATTTTAGTGAATCACCTTCGAACGAAAGTGCAAATCCTAAACCATAATCGATAGACTTCCCACTCTTTAACTTCGATTTCTTTGTCATCATCTCCAATGTTGAAGATTTCAGAAGTTTATTTTCCAGCAAGGCATTGGAAAACAATAACAAATCTTTAACCGTTGAAAGGATACCACCGCCTGCCACCTTAATACTAAGATCTGCTAAAGGAGAGTTCACTATTTTACCTTCAGCATTTTTTTCATATCCTTTTACTCTATTTAGAATTATATCTCTTTGCTTGTCAATTGTAGTAGTTTTCATCCCAGCAGGTAAAAACACATTAGTCTTCAAATAGTTTTCAAAACTTGTTTTTGTTACATTTTCAATTATTGCAGCCAATAAAGTATAACCAAGGGACGTATACTCATATTTTGTTCCAGGTTCATAACTTAATGAGTCATAAGCAAATACTTTTAAAGCCTCACCTGTAGAAGCATAAAATCGTTTACTATCAAACTCACCCTCTTTGTAATTTCTAATTCCAGAAGTATGATTTAATAATTGTCTGATTGTAAATTTATATTTCTTTGCCGGAAAGTCGGGTATATATGTTCTTGCGTCAGTATCAAGACTTATAAGTCCATTTTCCCAAAGTTGCAAAACTGCAACTGCTGTAATTGGTTTACTGATTGAGGCAATCCTGTATAAAGAAGAGTTAGAAATTGAAACATTATTCTCGATATCAGCTTTGCCAATACCGTTAACCCATAATATTTCGCCATCTTTTAATATTCCAGCAGAAATGGAAGGAACATTCTTTATTACTATATATTCACTTAAATATTGATCGAGAAGTTTTGTGTGGTTGGTTTGTGATAAAGCAACTAATTGATAAACAAACAAAAATAAAAAATATATAATAGTTTTTGAGTTAAAATATTTCATTAGGAGAATTGACTTAATATAGTTTTCATATTTATGTCCAAAAAAAAAGGCTGAAAAGTTTCAGCCCTTAATAATTACTTAATTGGGATTCGCTTTTCAATAATGTTGTCTACCAAATTGTAAGTTTTTGCTTCCTCTGCAGTTAAGAAATAATCACGATCACAATCTTTTGTGATTTGCTCAATTGACTTGTTAGTGTGTTCAGAAAGTATTCTGTATAAAGAATCACGTGTTTTAATTAATTCTTTAGCATGAATTTCGACATCAGTAACTTGGCCGCCAATTCCTTGAGTCCAAGGTTGGTGAATCATGATCTTAGAATTTGGAAGGGAAGAGCGCTTGCCTGCGGCACCGCCAGCTAATAAAACTGCTCCCATGCTTGCAGCCATACCAACACAAATTGTGGCCACATCAGGTTTTATAAATTTCATTGTATCATAAATTGCCAAACCTGCAGTAACGCTTCCACCTGGTGAATTTATATACATATTAATATCTTTCTCAGAATCTTCAGCTTCAAGAAAAATTAATTGTGCAATCGTTAAACTTGCTACGTGATCATCTATTGCTGTTCCTAAAAAAATAATTCGCTCTCTAAGCAAACGGGAATAGATATCCATTCCTCTTTCACCGCGGCCGGTTTGTTCAATAACATAAGGAACAAGCTGATTATAAATTTCAATATTCTTACTCATTTGCTGCCTCTTGCTTTACTTTTAATTTATCAGGATGAACTTTATTAATTGTATTGTTTGATTTTAGAAAATCAAAAAGCTTCTGATCCAAAATTCTTTCTGAATGATTAGATGTTTTATAGTAATTGATTAACTTATCAACCGGAATACCTATTTTCTCAGCCTCTTTTTCAGCTAACTCTTTAATTTCATCATCAGTAATTGCAATGTTTTCATTTTTTTGAATTTCAGATTTTATTAAATACCATTTTACTTCGTTCTCAGCAGACTTTAAAAGTCTTTTTCTAGTTTCTTCTTTATTAAAAGGATATTTAGACTTTTTAGATTGCTCTTCTTCATTCTTAACATATTCTTCAAGAATATTATTTACAAGGCTTTTAGGTGGAACAAAATCATTATTCTTTACTATTTCGCCAACAAGTTTACCTCTCACTAATTCTTCAGTTCGTTGATCGTAATAGTTTTGAATATCTTTTCTTATTTCATCTTTAAGTTCAGATTCAGTTGAAACTTTATCTTTTGTAGCCTTTTTGATTAGTTCTTCATTTAATTCCGGAAGAACAATTTTCTTTATACCTAAAACATTAACCTGATAAGTATATTCTTCCTTATGAACTTCTTCAGTTCCATCATCTAATTTATGTTTATGCTCATCTTTATAAGAAAAAGAAAAATTCTCACCGACTTTTTTATTTTTTGCGTTCTCAATTATTTCTTTAGCTACCCCATCGGCTGTTAAATCAATTTGCATCTTTTCTGGTTTAGATTCTGCAATTTTTTCACCGTTTCTTTCAACAAGAATAACCTCAGCATCAATAACGAAATTTCTATCTAATATTTCATTTGAATCTTCAAACGTTTTATTTGATTTACGAATGTAGTCTATTTCTTTTTCAACTTCTTCATCATTTACAATAAAATCAGGCACATCAAAAGAAATACCTTTGTAGTCTTTTACATCAAGCAGCGGAATAGTTTCATACTTAACTTTAAAGAATAATTCTTTTTCCGGATCAAATTTAAGATCTGTCATTGTTGGTTGGCCGATTGGTTTTAACTGATTTGCTTCAGCAACCTTCCAAAAGAAAGAGTTAGCAATCTTTTCAGATGCCTCATATTCAAGAGCATCACCATACATTTTTTTCAGCATAGAAACAGGCACTTTACCTTTTCTGAAACCAGGAACTTGAATTTTTTTTGATTGTTTCTTTACTTCTTCTTCAATTTCTTTTTTTATTTCATCGTACTGAAGTTTTATTTCAACTTCCTTTTCAGAAGAACTTAATTCTACAACATTGTATTCCATATAAAAACTAACCTCAAATAATTTGATTGGGATGATATGAAAGTGCGAGAACGGGGACTCGAACCCCGACACCTCTCGGTACTAGATCCTAAGTCTAGCGCGTCTACCAATTCCGCCATTCTCGCAATAAAACAAAGATGATTCAAAATTCAGTGATTAAAAAACACTTAAAGTCATATTCTTAAATGATTTATGAATCAAAAAATCGCTTGCAAATATAATCTTCTAACGATTGTTAAACAAATTAACCTTTTGATGATTATCACCTATAAATGCGGTTTTAATTATAGAGGCAGATAAGGCGATAATTTCTTATTTTTGGTTATAGATATGATATAATAAATCCAATAATTTTAATGAGGTCCCCTGATGGGGTTTAACTATCTAAGGTTTACTAGTCCTGGTTCTGAAAAAAAGTTTAACGAAGACGCTGTTGAAACTACAGAAATTAATGATGGACTTTTAGCAGTGTTATGCGATGGAGTCGGTGGTGATAATGGTGGTGATTTGGCTGCAAGAATTGCTCTAAAGTCAGCTCTGTATTTTTTTTCTGCTTCAGAAAACGGTGATTATTTAGAAAAGATTAAGCTTGCAATTGAGGAATCAAATAGTTTTGTATTAAATCATTCATCTACTAGTGTGCCGCTTAAAAATATGGCTACCACTTTAGAAATTATTTTCTTAAAAGAGAATGTAGTTTATTGGGGCCATATTGGTGATTCAAGGATATATCATTTAAAATCCAAACGTTTAAATCAGATTACAAAAGATCATTCTCTAGTTCAAAAATTATTGGACGAAGGATATATTACTCATAAACAGGCTGCAAATCATCCGCAAAAAAATGTAATTATTAAAGCGCTTGGAGATAATGCTTTAATTGAACCAGATATCAGTAAAATTAAATTGAATGAAAATGAGGAGAACCGTTTTTTTATTTGCTCAGATGGAGTATCAAATTTAATCAGCAACTCAGAACTTGAGGAGGTTCTAATTATTAAAGATCTTGAAGAAATAAAAAATAGATTAATTAAAATGATTAAACTTCGCGGTGCAACAGATGATTATTCATTTATAGTAATTGAAATAACAAAATGATTGGCCGAAGATTACAAAATTATAAGGTGCTTTCACTTCTTGGTCAGGGCGGAATGGGAGCAGTTTATAAAGTATTCGATATAAAACTTGAAAGATTTGCCGCGCTTAAAATTCTTAGTCTTAATACAACTCATAATTCTACGTTTGTCGAACGGTTTAAGAGAGAAGCAAGAAATCAAGCAAAGCTAATGCATCCGAACATCGTTTCTGTTTATGGCTTTGTAGAAGAGAAAGATGTTCTTGGTATTGCAATGGAATATATTGAAGGCGATACTCTAGAAAGTATTATTCGAGAAAAGGGGAGAATCGAATTCAGCTATGCTTTAGAACTGATATTACAGATATTAAATGGAATTGAATTTGCTCATCAACAAGGATTTATTCACAGAGATTTGAAACCATCAAATATAATCCTGGATTTGAATGGTAATCCCAAGATAATGGATTTTGGAATTTCGAAATCAATAGATGAACTAAAATCAATAACTCAACACAATGCAAGACCAGGCACTTTACTTTATATGAGTCCTGAACAACTTAGTGGTAACGTTATAACTGTTAAGAGTGACCTTTATTCTTTAGGAATAACATTTTATGAAATGCTCGTTGGTACTCATCCTTACAATTCACAAACCATTTACGAAATAATTGATTCACACGTTAATAAATTACCTGCAAAAGTATCATCTCAAGTTCCAACAATTCCGCCTGCTGCTGATGAAATTGTTTTGAAAGCTATGAATAAGTCATTTGAAAATAATTATTTATCTGCTGCTGATTTTAAGAAATCCATTTTAAATCTAAGTTTGAATCAATCATATAATAATAAAAGCGAACTGCCTTTACTCTCCGAAGTTGATGAAGATTTGGTCATACAAAAAAATAAATCTTCAAAAGAATTTCAGACTGTTAGTAATATATTGTTATTTATCATTTTTATCGGATTAGGAGTTATTGTCTTTAATGTTGTTAAATCTATAATTGCGGATGATACTAATAAAACAGAATCACAATCATTGAGTTATTCACAAGATTACACAAAAAATCCAAATTATATTAAAGAAAGCGCGTGGGAATTAATTAAAATTGATACCGATCATAATCTTAACTCTATTGCTTTTATTGATGATTACCGAGGATTTATTGCAGGAGATTCTGGTCTTGCGATGCAATCTTTAGATGGTGGAAATGCGTGGAAAAAACTTAATTCTCAGTATAGTAATAATTTCAATTCAATTTGTTTTAATGATAATAAATTATTTCTGGTTGGCTCATCTGGATTTATCGGGATTCTAAATAACAATTCAAACCAAATTAAAAAAGTTTATTCAAATAATAACGAGACACTGTTTAAAATTTACTTTGTTGATATCAACACAGGATTTATAGTCGGTAGCAATGGATTAATCCTGAAAACTTATGATAGTGGATTAACATGGCAAGTAATTCAGAGTAATGTAAAAGAAAATTTATTCAGTATAAGTTTTGCAGATTCTAAAAATGGAATAATTGTTGGTTGGAACGGTACAATTCTTAAAACAAATGATGGCGGATTAACCTGGCAAAAACAGAATCTCAATTTTAGTTCTTACCTCAAAGATGTTGTATTTGTAAATGAATTCCTGGGAATTATTGTTGGTGGTGAAGGTAAAATATTACGCACTGAAAACGGCGGAGAGGATTGGGATGAGATTGATATAGGTTCAAATTCCGGTTTGTATAAAATTAGTTTTGATAATAATGGGGAGGGAATAGCACTTTCAAACAGAGGTGAATTATTCTTTTCCTATGATGCTGGTAAAACCTGGTCAAAAAAAACTGTTGGTCAACCATTAATATTAAACGATATCAAACAACTAAACTCTGGTAATTTTATAATTGCCTGTAACAGTGGAAATATTTATAAAAGTAAAATAAGTTCTACCAAATAAATTATTATGACTATTTATTAACTAGCGAGATTTAAGATTGTTTATTTGAAAATGCCTTTTAAGATTTTATGGTCATACAAGAACGGATTATTGATTTATGGGTTAATACTGATTATAATCAATTTCATTTTAACTCAATTGCCACTTGTAAGTACGTTTGGTTATGAGTTTGCTGCTTTAAATGGTTTGATACTCGCTATACTTACTGGTCTACACACATTAAGTTTTACAAGCAAGTCAAAATATAATTTGGGGAAACTGATCAAGAATCTTTTACTTCTTTTTCTGATCCCACTTATTATCACACTCGTTAATTCAGCAATAACAATGTTTTGTTCATTCATGGATGGACTAATATTTTATCTATTGATTGTTAGTGTCTCAATGATATTTGGTTCTGCATTATCCTTAGTAGTTAGTTTGGTTATTAATAGATTTCGAAGAGTATTTTTCATAATAATAATCATTTTAATAATTCTAATTCCAATTGTAGAAATTTATTTTAATCCGCAAGTTTATTTTTATTCTCCATTAGTCGGCTTCTTCCCTGGTAATATTTATGATGAAGGATTGAGCCCGGATTGGAAATTACTTTTTCATCAAATTATGGTGGCAATATTTTCAGTTTCAATTATATATATTTATTCAAAACAAACTGTTTTTGTCCAAAGGTTTAAAACATATTTTATATTCGGGATTTTAATTACTGTAATGATTTTTCAATTTCTTTCACCTTATTTAGGATTTTCAACAACATTTGCAAAATTGGATTCTATATTAGCTAAACAAATTGAATCGGGATCATTAATATTACATTACGATAATGTTGATTCCTCTGAAGCAAAGTTAATCGCTTTGAATCAGGAGTTCTTTTATTCAGAATTACAAACTGCGTTAAAAGTAAATCCTTCAAAAAAAATACATGTATATTTGTTTAACAATCGTTACCAAAAGAAAGTACTTTTTGGTGCAGGTAATGCCGATGTAGCAAAACCCTGGCAGTATTCAATTTATATTAGTTCAGATTCTTGGCAAAGTACTTTAAAACATGAACTAGCGCATGTTTTTACGGCAGAATTTGGTAGTGGAATATTTAAACTTGCATCGGGATTTAATGCGGCACTTATTGAAGGGATGGCTGAATCACTAGATGGAACATCATATGATATATCCACAAAGCATCTATCATCTTTAGCTTATAACAATGGGTATACTACAGATGTTAAATCTTTATTTGCGGGACTAAGTTTCTTCAAAGGTAATTCTTTATTAGCATACACATACAGCGGCGCGTTTATACAATTTCTCACAGAGGAATATGGAATTGAAAAAGTTAAAGAGTTTTATAACTCTGGTGATTTCGAAATAGTTTTCAAAGCAAAGTTTGAGGCAGCACAAAAAGAGTTTGAACTGAATATGGTAAATCCTGAATTAACAGATCAAAAACCGATGGCTGATTATTATTTTGGAAGACTTTCAATCATTCAAAAAGTCTGTCCCCGATATATCGGTGATAGATTGAATAAGGCTTATATTTATTTATCTGAAAATAAATTGGAAGAAGCAGAAAAATTATTTAAAGAAATAAATGTTAAATCACTTAATTATTCGTCTTTAATAGGACTTTCTGAAATATATTATCAGCAAAATAAAAAAAATGAAGCAATACAATTAATTCTAAATAATTATGCAAAATTCAAATCAACATCTTATTATTATAATATGGTATTTAGATTAGCTGAATTGTATGCATTAAATTTTAATAATGAATCTGCTAGCTTTTGGTTCAGTAAAATAATTTATGAAAATCCAAATCATCAATTAGTTTATTTAAGCAAAACAAGATTAGGCTTACTCAGCGCAAATAAATTATTCGAATATATAGATGGTGAAGATTCTCTAAAGTTGAATATATTAATTTCTTTAAATGGCAAAGAGTACAATTACAGTTCCTTACCTATAATTATGGATTTACTGCTTAGCAGGAAGGTTGATTATAAACAATCACTTGCTATATTTAATAAAACATTTATTGTAGACGATATTGAAAGCAGTTTTGCTGCTCTTAAACTATCACAGTATATGCTGACAAATGGGGACTTTGTAAACGCTAGAAAGTATGCTGCACTAAGTCTAAGATATAAAAATGGCAATATGTTTCTTAACGCTATGCAGGACCAATTTGAAAAAGCAAGTTGGTTTGTAAAAAATTCGAGTCGAGTATTAGATAAATTTGTTTATGTTTCAGAAAAATAGCTTTATTAATCTTTAAGTGTAATTATCAGAATGAATCAAGAATTAGAATTAAATATTAAGGAGAAGATTTCGCATTTAAAGGTTATTGATACTATCTCAAAGGTTGCAGAGCTAGTTGATGTTAAAGTATATGCAGTTGGAGGCTTTGTTAGAGATATAATTCTAAATCGTGAAAGAAATGATTTGGATATCCTTGTAATTGGGAATGGAACTGATTTTGCTAAAAATGTTGCAGATGGACTTGGTATAACAAACGTTTCATATTTTAAAAATTTTGGTACTGCACATTTTGATTACCAGGGAATGAATGTTGAATTTGTTGGTGCCAGAAAAGAATCTTACGATAGAAATACACGTAAACCAATCGTTGAAGATGGAACTTTTGATGAAGATATATCACGTCGTGATTTTACAATTAATACCTTAGCAATCTCTCTAAATAAAAATGAATTTGGAAAACTAACTGATAAATATGATGGTTTGTCTGATATTAAAAATAAACGAATAAAAACGCCTCTTAACCCTTTAAAAACTTTTGATGACGATCCTTTAAGAATTATGCGTGCATTTCGTTTTGCCTCTCAGCTTAACTTTAATGTTGATGAGAGCATTGTTAAAGCTGCATATGAAATGCGAAACAGACTATCAATTGTTTCTCAAGAGAGAACTACTGATGAATTTCTGAAAATTCTTACTTCTCCAAAACCATCAGTTGGTTTAAAGCTACTTTTTGATTCCGGTGTCCTAGAAATAGTTTTTCCTGAAATCGCGATTATGGCTGGTGTAGATCAGCGAAAAGATTATCATCATAAGGATGTTTTTTTACATACGCTGCAGGTTGTGGATAATATTAGTAAAGAAACAGAAAATGTTTGGTTAAGATTCGCTGCACTTGTTCACGATATTGCAAAACCCCCTACAAAGAAATTTGTTGAAGGTATTGGCTGGACATTTCATGGACACGAAGACCTTGGTGCCAGAATGATGAAAAAAATATTTCATCGAATGAAATTACCTCTTCATCAGCTGGATTATATACAAAAACTTGTTCGCTTGCATCTAAGACCAATTGCTTTAGCGAAAGAAGAAGTAACTGATTCCGCAATAAGGAGATTCGTTGTAAATGCTGGCGAAGATCTGGAAGATCTGATAGTTTTATGTCGAGCTGATATTACAAGTAAGAACCCAATAAAAGTTGAAAAATATCTTGGAAATTATGAACGCGTAATGCAAAAAGTCAGAGATGTTAAGGAACGTGATCAATTACGAGAATTTCAATCCCCGGTTAGGGGAGAGGAGATTATGCAGATTTGTAATCTAAAACCATCAAGAAAAGTAGGGGAAATTAAGACAGCAATAGAAGAGGCGATACTTGATGGAAAAATTGGGAACAACTACGAAGAGGCTTTTAAATATTTGATTGAAATAAAAGATCAGTTTTTAGAAAACTGATCCCAAAAATTAAAAATTGTAATTCAATCCAATAAAATATCTCCGTTCATCTTTAAGTGCTTTTTCTTTCTGCACACCAAATGAAATGTTAATTGGAATTTGTGGTTGCACATTTGCAATTCTTTCGTGATAAGAAAGATTCTTTTCTAAAAAATCATCATTTAATATGGCCGCAGTTGTATCTTTTGCTTGTTTTTCTTTTTTATCTCGCATTAAAGCATATACTACAATTCCAACTACTACAGCTCCACCAACGACGTAAAGTAATGTATTATCGTTAGATTCAACAGTTGTTGAAGTATTGTTTGAACTTCCGCCAGGTACATCAAATATTTTGTTTAACTGTTGGCTGTAACTAAAATCACCAATGCTCAACGTTAAGAGCAATACAAAGATTAAAAGATTTGATAAGGTTTTTAAATACTGTTTTTTCATAGCTACCTCTTTGAGAAAATATTACTGTGTGAATATAATTCATTTAGATTCTGAGAATCAACATATTATTGTATAATATCTCTTACTAAAGTTCTAAAAAGCATTTTATGTTAAGTACTTCTAAATACCGCAGGTGTAATTATTTTGCCATTTGTACTTAAAGTAATCATATCGTTTCTAATTAAGCTATTTTTGAGTGGTCAATATCAAAGATAGATTTAAAATATTGTTGTATTTTTACAGAAAGCATGAATTTTCAACCCAACAGCCGGAGTAACAAATGAAATTATTCAGTATATCAATTTTACTTATAATAACTGCAAATTCTTTATTTGCTCAGAATCAATTAACTCTTGAGCAAGCTTTAAAAATCGCTTTACAAAAAAATACCAGCCTCATTTCTCAAGAAAATGAACTTTCAAAAAGTGAAGCTGGTGTAGATGCAGCTTATGGAAACTTTTTACCTGACTTGAATGCTTATGGTAGTTGGGACTGGAACCGAGTTGAAGAAGCCGGAAGAACCTCAAATGTTAATGGCATTAATGTCACTTTCCCTGCAAGTAATAGTGAATCCCGTTCTTATGGAGTAGGCGCTAATTCAAATGTGGTTCTATTTGATGGACTATCAAACTATGCTAATCTATCAAGAAGTAAAAACACTCTTGAGGCTATTAAATTATCTATCGAAGGGAAAAAGCAGGAAGTTGTTTTTCAAACGATAAACTTATACTACTCAGTTGTTGAAGCAGATCAATTACTTAAGGTAAGAGAAGAAGATGTAAAACAGCAGCAAAAAAATCTTGAGACAATTGAAGAGCGAAACAGGTTAGGATCTTTGACTAAAGCAGACGTTTATCAACAACAAGTGCAGTTAGGTAATGCCGAACTTGAAGTAATTAGAGCAAGTAACACACTCGAAAATGCAAAGAGTAATCTTCTTTACTACTTAGGATTGGATGTTTTGGAGAAATATACTTATTCGGAAACTTTAACTGATAAAGAATTAAGTATTTTAGATACAGATATAGATACTGATTATAACAAACTGAATGAGTTGGTAAACAAAGCATTACTAAACAGAAAAGATTATCTCGCCCAAAAACTAACGCTTGATTCATTTTATGATAATGTAACAATTGCTACATCTGGGCATTTGCCAAGGTTATCAGGTAATCTTGGTTATGGCTCATTTGCTAATTCAATCGGGGGCATTTTTGATTCACATAATTTTTCAGCAGGACTAACCTTAAGTATTCCAATCTTCTCCGGTTTTTCAACTCAAAGTGCCATTGAAAGTGCAGAAGTCGATGCTATGAACTATGAGTTACAAGTCCGTGATACTGAAAGGTTAATCAAACAAAATTTGCAAAAAACATTTCTTGATCTTGAAGCAGCTAAAAAAGGATTGCTTGTAACTGAAAAAAATGTAAAAGCTGCTGAAGAAAACTTAAAGATTGAACAAGAAAAATATAATCTGGGTGCCGGTAAATTATTAGATGTATTGATTGCCAATACAGCTTACCAAAATGCAAAAACAAATTACATTAATGCTCAGTTTTTTTACATCAGATTGAGTGAAGAATTAAAGTATAATCTTGGTGTATTAGAATATAATCAGTACGAATAAATTTTAATTATAGGAGAATCTCCCAAATGGCTAATGGAAATAAGAAAAAATCGAAAAAGAAATTATTCATATTCGGTGGAATAGGTTTACTGCTAGTAGTTCTTCTAGTTGTTGCTTTCATCGGTGGTAATAAAGAGGAAATAGTTTCTGTTCAAACTGAAAAAGTTGAAAAGAGAACTATAACTCAGACTGTTGCTGCAACAGGAAAAATTAATCCTGAATTTAAAGTAGTTATTAATCCGGAGGTGACAGGTGAAATTATTGAACTACCTGTTAAAGAAGGTGATCTTGTTAAAAAGGGTCAACTACTTATAAGAATTAAGGGTGATCAATATGTGGCTCAAAATGAAAGATTGGAAGCAAATCTCCAATCTGCCAAAGCAAATTTAAAAATGAGAGAAGCGGAGCTTACAAAAGTTGAGCTCGATTATAATCGTGTAAAAGAATTGCATACAAAAGGTTTAGCAAGTGATTCTGAATTAGAATCAGCAAAATCAAATTTCTTATCTACAAAAGCTTCTTATCAAGTTGCTGAAGCAAATGTTGCACAAAGCGAAGCTTCTTTAAAAGAAATTATGGATCAAATTTCTAAAACTGGAATTCGATCCCCTATGGATGGAGTTGTAACCAAGCTTAATGTTGAACTTGGTGAAAGAGTTTTTGGAGCTGGATTTAGTATGGGTTCAGATATTATGACAATATCTGATTTGCGAAATATTGAAGCTGTGGTTGAGGTAGATGAAAATGATGTTGTGTTAGTATCGATTGGTGATACAGCGACAATAAAAGTGGATGCATTTAAAGATCAGGAGTTTATAGGATTAGTATCCGAAATTGGTAATAGTGCTAATACAACAGGATTGGGTACCCAAAATGAAGTTGTAAATTTTGAGGTAAAGATTAAACTGATTGATCCAAAAAATACTCTTAGACCAGGAATGAGTTGTACTTCTGAAATACAAACTGAAACTATCAGTAATGTATTAAGTGTTCCAATCCAGAGCGTTACAACACGTAATGATGGTCCAAAAGATGGTGAGCAAATGAGCGGTGAAGGTGGAGACGATTTTCAACAGGTAAAAGAGGTAAAGAAAGAAAAAATAACTAAATCTAATGAAGTTGTATTCTTAATAAAGAATGGAAAAGCAAAGATGGTTGAAGTTGAAACAGGATTGAGTGATGATAACTATATTTCTATTCTAAAGGGATTAGAAGGCGGAGAAAATGTTGTATCAGGAAGTTATAAAGCAATTTCAAGGGAATTGAATGATGGTTTACAAGTTAGAGTTGAAGAAAAACATTCTAACATTACAAAAAAATAAATCCGGTAAACACTAATGAACATAATAAATATTGAACATATAGCTAAAGTATATAAAGTGGGTTCTGAAGAGGTTCATGCACTTCGTGATGTATCCCTTAAAATTAATAGAAATGAATACGTTGCTATAATGGGACCATCGGGTTCTGGCAAATCGACATTGATGAATATGCTTGGTTGTTTAGATACGCCAACTTCAGGTATCTATGATTTTAAAAGTGTTAGCGTAAGTGAAATGACTGATAATGAACTGGCTAGAATCCGAAATAAAGAAATTGGCTTTGTATTTCAGACGTTTAATTTGCTTGCACGATCAGATGCTGTTCATAATGTTGAACTTCCTCTTATATATGCTGGAGTTTCAACTTCTGAAAGAAGAGAAAGAGCAAAGCAAGCTTTGATAGATGTTGGTTTAGGTGATCGAATGCACCACAAGCCAAATGAATTATCCGGTGGACAGCGACAAAGAGTAGCAATAGCTCGCGCGTTAGTTACAAATCCGGCAATTATCTTAGCTGATGAACCAACTGGAAATTTGGATTCAAAAACCGGTGAAGAAATTATGGCTTTGTTCCACGAGATTCACGAAAAAGGAAACACAATTATTCTGGTAACACACGAAGAGTATATTGCAGAACACGCTCTAAGAATAATAAGATTAAAAGATGGTTTAATTGAAAAGGATGAGGTTGTTGAAAAAAGGTATATCCCAAAATCAAAAGCCTCTTTTGTATAACGAATAATTTAATGAGTTAAAAATGTCAGCATTACTTTTAGAATTGAATGAAGGATTAGCAATTGCCTGGCGAGCAATAAGGGCAAATAAAATACGAGCAGCTTTAACAATGCTTGGAATTTTTATCGGCGTTACTGCTGTTGTCTTGATGTCTACTGCTATAAAAGGGATTGATAATTCTCTGCAAAACGGAGTTAGTGCACTTGGTTCAGATGTATTATATGTTGATAAATGGGCATGGTTTTCTAACGATGAATGGTGGAGGATGAGGAATAGACGCAACATAGATATGGAAGATTATGCCAGATTTAAAGAACTTGCTAAATTACCTGCGGCAATTGCTCCGGTTACAAATAGTGTTCAAACAATAAAGATTGCAGATAGAAAAGTTGAAAATGTTTTTCTTAATGGTTCAACATCAGATTATGTAAAAACAACAAATTTTGATTTTGATCTGGGAAGATTTTATTCAGAAGTAGAAAGTAATGGTTCACGAAATGTTGCAGTTTTAGGAAGTGAAATTAGCACAAAACTTTTTCCTAGAGGTGATGCATTAGATAAGACAATAAAAATTGGTCCTGTAAATTTTAAAGTAGTTGGAGTTTTAACTGAGCAGGGAAGTACACTTTTAGGTGCATTTAATCCTGATAATCAGGTATTTGTCCCAATAGGCACAATATTTAAAAATTTTACTTCACGTCATTTTGGCACTGTAACTATAAATGTTAGGGCCGCAAGTCCTGAGATGCTGGAAGATACTAAAGCTGAAGCTGAAGGTGTTATGAGAAAAATCCGTGGGCTTGCCCATAGTGAACCAAATGATTTTACAATAAATCAGCAAGAAGGATTAACTGACTTTTTAGACTCTATTACTATTGTTATAAAGATAGCAGGTTTGTTTATAACAGGTTTATCCTTATTTGTTGGCGCAATAGGTATCATGAATATTATGTTCGTCTCTGTTAAAGAGAGAACGCGCGAAATTGGTTTGCGAAAAGCAATTGGAGCAACCCGCAGAACTATTCTTGCCCAGTTTTTATTAGAATCATCTGTAATATGCTTAATTGGAGGTCTTATTGGTTTAATAGCTGCAGTGCTGCTTAGTTTAATGTTAAATCAGTTTTTCCCAACATCAATACAGTACGATGTTGTAATAATAGCAATATTAATTTCATTATTGACAGGTATAGTATCAGGATTAGCGCCAGCCTACACTGCAGCTAAAATGGATCCTGTTGATGCATTGAGGTATGAATAAATGAAAATTAATCAGATACTTGCAATTTCTTTACAGTCCTTAAAGAGTAATAGGCTTAGAACAGCATTAACGATACTTGGTGTTGTCGTAGGTATATTTTCTATAATTGTAATAATGACAATTCTTACGATGCTACAGAATAGTATCAATGAAGGTTTATCCAGTCTTGGAAAAAATACATTTCAGATTCAAAAGAATGATAATGTATTTGGAGGCGGTCCGAGAATGAGAGACAGAAGTAGAAAAGATTTAACTATAGAAGATTCATATCGATTAAAAGAAATGCTTACCCAGGCAAAATATATTGGGGTTGAGCAATGGGAATTCGGCAAGGTTGTAAAGCTGGGGAACAAAGAAACTAATCCTAATATCTCAATTGCCGGTGTAAATACAGATGCTATGAGAACAAATGATTGGAATGTTGAAGAGGGTAGAGATTTCCGTGAAGACGATATAAATTATTCAACAAACGTTTGCGTCATTTTTCAACCAATCGTAGAAAAACTGTTTCCAAATATTAATCCAATTGGACAGGAAATTAAAGTTGATGGTAAACCACTAAAAGTTATTGGAATTGTTGAACCGCAGACTGCACTTTTTGGTTCAAGTCGTGACAGTTATGTAATAGTACCAATAACTACATGGCAATCTATGTACGGAAGATATGGCCGATCTGTTAACATTACCGTTATGTCTCACAGTAAAGATGATTATAACGATGTTATTGAGGCGGCAACAGGGCATATGAGAACAATAAGAAAGGTTTCTCCTGGTGAACCCAACGACTTTTACATTTTTAGTAATGAATCTATGATCGAACAAACAAATCAGATTACAGATCCAATAAAAATAATTGCACTAGCAATTTCCCTAATTGCACTGGTGGCTGCAGGTATTGGAATTATGAATATTATGCTCGTTTCCGTAACAGAAAGAACTCGTGAGATTGGTATTAGAAAAGCTCTCGGAGCGCGTAAAACATGGATATTGATTCAATTTTTATTCGAAGCAATTATCCTTTGTATATTGGGCGGATTTATTGGAATAGTGATAGGAGTTAGCATTGGTAATTTTGCAGGAAGTTTTCTCAATGCACAATCAGCTGTTCCTTGGGATTGGGTTCTAATAGGATTAACTATGTGCATAGCTGTAGGAGTTATATTTGGAACATATCCAGCTTATAAAGCTTCCAATCTTGATCCTATCGAAGCACTGAGATATGAATAGCAATTAGAAATAATTTTCTCATCTGTTGCCGCAACGGTTATGTTGCGGCAATAAAATTAAAAACTCATATCGATTTGAAAACTAATTCTATTATCAACATTACCTATAATTTCGTTATCACCAGAACTTAAGGAAGTTTCATCAGGTTTGTAAGTCTCAGAATATTTTGTTGAGAGTGTTAGAAATTGTAGCGGTTTATATTTTACAATTACATACCATCTGATACCTTTACCATACATAGCCAGATTAGGCATTACCCCAAGTAAATCATTTTCATATTCATAAACAGCTGAGTTAAATGAATCTGTTTGAAAGAAAATTATTCTGCCATAAAGATTAATATTTTTTTGAGGGACATATCTAAGATCCTGGTAAACTAATAAACCATTTTCTTTTAGGTTAGCATCCTTAATAAAAAAATGATTGTATTCGATTCTTGTTTTTAATCTGAAGTCTTTAGATATGTTATATATTAGATCTGTTCTTGCAATTTGTTTCAATCTTCTTACAATCTCTTCATCAATGTTGATCAATTCTGTTACTTCTTTATCTTCATACTTATAACGCAGCCTTACTTCAAAACTTGGTAACGGTATAGAAACAAAATCAACTAGTAATTCATTGCCTTCACTTGAAAGTGAATTTTCGCTTGTACGATATGGAAATTTGAATATATCATAATATAGATTTAATACTCCAAACGGAATCTTCCATTTTAAGCCAGAATAAATTCCAAGTTCATTATTTATTTTACCTGATTTTTCACTGAACCCAAATCCATATAAATTTTTATAATTTCGTGGATAATTTCTAAGTGAAGTCGTAAAAATTAAATCTCGATTTGCCGAGAATTGAATTCCATTTATTGAAGCAACAGAAGTCCCATCATAACTTGCTTCGCCAAAGAAATTGATTTTAGAGAAATTTAATTCGTAATAAGTCGAAACGTAATTAAAATTATTACCACTAAAGTCATATAAAGTCGTTGATTCAAATCTATTATCAAATGAAGCATTGTAATAGATAACTCCAACATTCATTCTGCCAAGAAATCTATAATCTAAAACCCCACCAATTAGTTTTGATTTAGATGATCCTTTTTTATTCAACTCACTTTCAAAACGATGAAATCCGGATTGGCCAACTGAAGTGATTTCACCTGTAATTGAATCAATCGTTGCATCAAAAGTATTGTTTGAATAGAATGCAGTAAAGCTGAAATCATCAAACGATAAACGAGAAGCGGCCCCTCTAAAAAATCTATACTCTGCCGCACTTGTGTATGGACGAAGATATCTAGCTTTTTTCTTAACTGGAAAAACAGCATCTGCACCTTTTGAAAAACCATATGGACTCCACAAAGCGAGTCCTTGTCCATATTCTAGAACATAATCTCCCGCGATAAAACTTTTTACAAATCCAATATCTTTAACTTGAAGATGAAACGAAGTGAAATCTGTATAGGATACTTCACCTGGATCCTTTTCAACTAGAAAACCAGCTTGGTAATTTTTATCATAATTGTACAAGAATTTGTTATAAGATTTTATTTTTGATCCTTCATATTTGCCACTTGTGAATCCATCTCTGTTTTGAATGTCATTAGTAATTCTATTACGAATTATTAATTTAGATTTGTTTAAAAATGAATCTGAACTAGAAACAACTTCTTCATTCTTCTCTAGTTCATCATTTGTTCTTGATGTCTTAACAAATGGTAATATGCTTTCGATAAGTTGTTTATTAAGTTCACGAATAGCGAAAAGCTCAGTGGGAGAAAAGAAATATCCAAATTTGTTACGATGTTCAATAATTATTTGTGCAGATTGCTGATCCATGTTTGGCAGCTTTGATAAATCAAAAACATCAGCAAGATTAATGTCAATCGGATTGCGAATAAGTTCTTCCAATATTTCAACAAGTTCTTCAGAATCAGTTTCTTCATCAGGTTCTACCAAAATGTTATCAAGAACTTCCTCGGTGATGATTGAAGTACTATCCAATTGTGCGTAGATATGACTATTTGAAATCGAAAATAGAATCAGCAGGTATAGAAATAATCGCAATTTATTCCAGCCCCAGATTTTTCCTAATTGATGTTAAACGATTTTGTTCTCTGCCAAAACTTATAATTATTCCGGCTTGATGAGTGAGACCCAAATCATTATGCGTATACATTGCATAATCCAAACTAAACATAGAATAATTTATACCTATACCCGCACTGTATTTTGATGGTTCATTTGAAAAGCCAGTGCGTAATGATAAATATTCAATTATATCATAGTTAATACCGAATTGAAATGAAGCTTTGTACTTTATATCCTTTTCAACTGCAAAGTTTAGTGTCAATTCATCAACGACATCATAAGAGAAACCGGTATTAAATATCATCGGAATCTGATCGTCATCATCCCCAAATGAAGCTCGATTAATATTTTGGATTGAAAATCCCAATCTTAGAATATTTGAAACGTAGGCTAATCCACCAATGTTAAAAAAAAGTGCTCCATCATTTCCATAATTCTGGATTGAAACGGTTTGATAATTTATTGTTACTCCAGCAAAGAATTTGTTAAGATAATTATACGAATATCCCAGAGAAAATTTTGATTCACGATAAAGATCGAATCCATAACTCATCCCGCCAATAGCAAAAGAGCCAATTGAGGTAGGCTCGTGATAAGCAACAAATCCATTAGCCAATTCTGATAATCCGAATGGAGCGGGCGAGTAATAAACCCCAACTTCCCGCCAGTTCATTTGTGCTAACCCTGCCGGATTATTAAAAATACTGAAGACATCGTTGCTTAAAGCAACATCCGAATTGGAAAGTGAGATTTGTTTTGCCCCCGGGTTGTACTGAGAATATGCACTTAATGTTAATGAGCAAATTATTATAATTGTAAGGATAAGTTTCATAATATTTGAAAGTTGATTGTTCGATTATATCTAAATTCCTATATTAAATCAATAAAAATTTAGGCTGAAATGATCATGCGTAATCTATTAATTCTGGTTTTAATCCCATTTACAATTTCATTTTCGCAAGAGCTCAATTGTACTGTTACTGTTAATTATGAAGGATTATCAGTTGAGAACAGAGAACGGTTAGTAGATTTTGCTGGTGTAATTGAAGCTTATATGAATACCACTCAATTTACCGGTGAAGCTTGGGACGGGCAGAAAATAGATTGCTCATTAACAATATTTTTTACGGGTGCTTCTAGTGAAACAGATTATGCAGCTCAAGTTGTTGTGGTTTCAACCAGGCCTGTCTTCAAATCCACACGCCAATCTCCCATGCTCACTGTCAGTGATCCTAACTGGTCTTTTAGATATGTCCCGAATCAAGCACTTTATACAAATCAAGCTACATTTGATCCTCTCACAACTTTCTTAGACTTTTACGCAAATATAATTATTGGATTTGATTGGGAAACCTGGGCCGAGTTAGGAGGAACTTTATATTTTAACAAAGCATTTAATTTATTAAATCTTAGTTTAGGAAGTCCATATAAAAAAGGCTGGGAACAAAGCAGCGCAGCATATAGTCGATGGGGTTTATGTCAGGATTTATTAAATGATAAGTATCGTGCTTTTAGAGAAGCGTTTTATCTTTATCATTATGCTGTGGATGAATTCCAAATTAGAAAAAAAGATGCGCAAGATAAGATTGTAAATTTTATTGCTGTCATAGAGCAGATGCAATCAAAAGTTGGAATTAGTAACAGCGTGTTATTAAAACAATTTTCTGATTCGAAGTATGGCGAATTGATTGATTTATTGAAAGATTATCCTGACAATAAAATATTTGAGAGATTGAAAAAAATAGATCCACAACATGCAGCCAAATATGAAGAGATGCTAAGATAAAATGATTAATATAATTATTTTAGTTCTATGGAAATTATTAGATCTTCTTCAGTAATATTATAAACTACATCCATTCCTTCAATTACTTTAGCAAATAATGAATATCTACTATTAAGATGAGGATGACTGCCTTGCATAATAAAAAATTGTGAACTTTCCGTATCCTTTCCTGCGCTTGCCATTCCCACATATCCAATTCCAAAATCTGTATCAGAATATTCAGAAACAATGTCATAACCGGGTCCGCCCCAGCCAGTGGCAGTTGGATCTCCGGCTTGAATTACAAATCCGGGAACAACACGATGGAATGCAATTCCTTCATAAAAATTTTGTTTTGCAAGCATACAGAAGTTTGCTACTGAAATAGGAGCAATTTCAGAATCAAATTCAATAACGACTTCACCTTTAGAAGTTCTGATAACTGCTTGTTTGTATTTGAACGCATAACTCCATATATCTTCAAACTTATTAAGTTCCTTAAAACCAATTTGTTTGTCGCCAGTTTTTATTGAATAGAACTTTCTTATGGAAAAGAGTTCTGATGATTTTACTTTTTCAAGAATTGTCATATAAAAATCTTTATCGATCTTTTCAGCTAGATTTACTAAGGAAATAGTTGCTTCAAGATAGTTGGGATTGTCTTTGTACTTATCAATTTGATCAGAAATTATTTCTTTTAATTGTTTTGAGTTTTCTGAAATGAATAAAGAATCGACTCCATCTGCAGCTAGAGAAATAAGGGGAGCATTCACAGATTTTAAGGCATTCATTAAAACAATTCTTAAACTATTTGAATAAGATATTTTGTCGTTAATCTCTAATATTTTCTGCAAAATATCTATTTTATCTTTCGTACGAAATGATCGTCCAAAGGATTCAAATAACATATTAGCAGCTTTTTCTGCATTTGGATTTTTTGCATAAAACTGGATTTGATATTTGATTGGTAATCCAAACTCACTTAGCATGTTTTCGTGTTCATCATAACCTCCAAACAACTCATAACGACTTAAGAACAGTTCTCCTCTAAAACTTATAGATTTAGTAAAATCAAACATTAATGAATCTATTTTATTCATAACTAAAATTTTCAAGGTATCATTCAGAACATATTTTATGTTCTTTATAGAGATCGCAGTTTGTAATGCAACATTGGGATTAGAATCATTCAGAAAGTTCAAATAAATCTTCTTTAAATCTTTGTAAGACGTTTTGAATGAATCTCCAAAGAAATTCAATGCTTTTGCTAACTGTAATTTTATTAGTTGAGATTTTGATGATAGTAATTCGGTCAAAACATTTGGTTTAATGTAATTTATCCATTTTACATTCATCAAAACAAATTGTTTAATACTTCATTATCTTTTAAATATACCATTACAAATACACTTCTATAATTGTTCATCAGTTAAATTTGATCCACTATATCTTGCCAATGCAAATAACGAATTTATTATCCTTTTAGCTCCGGAATTAGGGTGTGTAATTTCAGTTTCCAAAATTGCTTTTGCATCATCACTTTTGATTCCCCTAATTTGAAACTGAAGAATCGCTTCAGAAATTCCTTCATAAGGAAATATTGGTCCATCGAATGAATTATAAAATTCAACAACTTTTTTTAGATCATTTTCACTTCCAATCTTTCCAGTAGCAAAGAATATTTTTGGAGAATATTCAGGTGGGGGAGAGGAGTTTAAATACTTCAGCAAGTAATTTATTGATTGGTCACAATTACCAATCTGTGCAAGCGCAAAACAAATTTCACTTCCATATTTAGTCAAATCTAATTTTAGTAATTCAGGAACAAATGATGTGTCTTCACTCTGAGCAATACTTAAGATTGCGGCTTTGGTTTGGTAGTCTTTATCAGAATCTAGATATTTTGAAATGATTTGTTTATCAAAACTTCTTGCATAAGTAGTCTTGATTAAATCATACATTGTGGAATCATATTGAGCAATTATAAATTTACTCAATACTAATGTTAAGATGAGGACTCGCATTTATTCCTCAATAATAATTAGAAAAGATTTATTAACAATCTTTCTGCCAGATTCTATAAGTTTTATATGCAGTTCCACCCATAACCACAGCGCCACGATTCATCATATCATTGTCTTCCAAAATCCAACTGGCTTCTCCCAAATCAATTCCAACCGCATGTGCACGATTTACAATTTCCCAATAGAAAACAGCATCCAATCCTTTTTTCTGATGTTCAGGAATAATTCCCAGAGTAATTATTCTAGCCCATTTAATTTTCTTTTTCTGAGTAAATAGTTTTATAAAATTAAAAGGCAGCAATCTGCCGTTCATTTGTTTAAATATATAATTATAATCAAGCATAACAAGAGCAAAACCAACTAGTTGATTATTGATTTCACCAAACAAAACCAGCGAAGGTTCAACCAGTGATTTTAAGTCTTTTGCCATTGCATCAATCTGAGCCTCACTAAGAGGAATGAATCCCCAATTTGGTGCCCAGGCTTTGTTATACACTATTTTTACTTTTTCCAGTCCCTTAGCAAAGTTTTTCATATCGAGTTGAGAAATTTTAAGTTTGTATCGATCGCGAGCTAATTGCTGGACTCTTTTTAATTTTTCTGATCCCATTACTTTATGATTTTCAAGCTTGTATGCTAAAAGATCTTTTGCTTTTGTCATTCCATAATTTGAACAAAGGTCTAAATAGTATTTGGGATTGTATGTCATCAATATTCTTGGAGAATCTTCAAAACCTTCTAGAAGCATTCCCCATTCATCATTACTTGATGGATTAGCCGGACCAAGCATTCTTGTTAACCCTTTTTCTTTTACCCAATTTTTAGCAGTATCAAATAAAGCATTAGCAACCGATTGATCATTTATACATTCAAAGAATCCAAAGAATCCGGAATTATCATTGTGATATTTTAAGTGAATATCATTTTTGATCGCTGCTATTCTTCCAACGATCTCATCATTTTTGTATGCTAGAAAATAATCAGCCTCAGCATTCTGAAAAAAAGGATTTTTTTCTTTACTAAGTAAAGTTTTTCTTTCCATAATTAATGGAGGAACCCAATATGGATCATTCTTATAAAAATTCCATTGGCATTTTATGAAAGTGTTAAGATCAGATTTTGTTTCAACTTTTTTAATTTTTATTTCTTGCATACATAATCCTATATAAAAAAAGCATACTCGTTTGAGTATGCTTTAAAATAAATTAGTTTGATCCTAAATAAGTCCTATTTCTTTTCCGGCTTTTTCAAAAACATAAAGAATTTCATCTAAATGTTCTTTTAGATGAGTTGCCATATAACTTGTTCTCATCATCTGTCTTCCAGGAGGAACTCCAGGTGAAATAAACACATTTACAAAAACACCATGATCATAAAGATATTTCCACATTTGAAAAGCTAAAGAATCGTCCCCAACTATAACAGGAACAATTGCAGTTCTACCTTCAATAATATTAAAACCTTTTTCTTTAAGATTTTTTCGCATATAGTTTGCATTAGCAATCAACATATCAACACGCTCTGGTTCAGCTTCCAGAATATCCAAAGCAGCAAGTGCTGACGCAACTGAAGCTGGCGTTGGTGATGCACTAAAAATTAAAGCGGGTGAAAAATGTTTAATAAAATTTATCACTCTTTCAGAACCGGCAACAAATCCGCCTAACGATGCAAATGTTTTGCTGAATGTTCCCATAGTTAGATCTACTTCTTTTTCAAGATTAAATTCACTCGCTGTTCCTCTGCCGCCTTTACCAATAACACCAACTGAATGTGCATCGTCTATCATTACGCGTGCGCCATACTTTTTGCTATTTCAATCATACGTGGGAGATTAACAATTTCACCACCAGTGCTAAAAACTCCGTCTGATACAATGAGTTTTCCAGAATCCGAAGGGAGTTTAGAAATAGTTTTTTCTAAATCGTCCATATCATTGTGTTTATATCTAACAAGCCCGCCCATAGCGCCTTTAGTCATTAGAGTTCCGGCAACTATACAAGATGATTATCTTTGTCTGATATAACAAAATCATTTCTTTGAACTAAAGTTGGGATCACACCTTGAGCAGATTGATATCCTGTACTAAAAAGTAGAACAGCTTCTGTTTTGAAGAATTTTGCTAATCTTCTTTCTAATTCTATGTGTAAATCAAGTGTTCCAGTTAAATAACGTGAACCGGAACAACCTGTGCCGTATTTTTCAACAGCTTTAATAGCCGCTTCTTTAACATGTGGATGGCCTGTTAATCCAAGATAATTATTAGATCCAGCCATGATAATTCTTTTACCTTCTATCTGAACAACTGGTCCTTCATTTTCTTCAATTGGTCTGAAATAAGGATAAATCCCCAATGCTTTAATTTCATCTGCGCGTGTAAATTCATGACACTTCTTGAAAATATCCAAAAATTCCTCCTGAACTAATGTGTATTAAGAAAACTGATTCGACTTTTTATTAAATTGTGATCAAAAATTATAGCTATTTACCCTTAAAAACAAATAAACACAATTATGCAAACTCAAGAGATAGCAGTAGTTACAGGCGCAAACGGTTTTGTAGGAAGTCATCTTGTCGATAATCTTTTATCTAAAGGGTTAGAGGTTAGATGTATTGTAAGAAAATCGAGCAACCTAAAATGGCTGGATAAAAAAAATGTTAAAATATTTGATTCGGGATTATTTGATAAAGAAGGGTTGAGAGAAGCTTTTAAAGGTGCTAATTATATCTATCACGTTGCTGGTGTTGTAAAATCAAAAACAAAAGAGGGTTACTTTAGAGGAAATGTGGAAACTACAAGAAATCTACTTGAGGTCGCTATTGAAAATTCTACAACTATAAAAAGATTTTTAGTAGTCAGCAGCCAAACTGTTTCAGGTCCATCAACCAAAGGAAATCCAGTTAATGAAGAAACCAAATGTAATCCAATTACAACTTACGGAAGAAGTAAACTTGAAGAAGAAAAATTAGTTTTGTCCTATAAGGATAAATTACCAATTACCATTTGTCGTGCTCCTGCTGTTTATGGTGAAAGGGATACAGAAATTTTTATATATTTTAATACCTTCAGTAAAGGATTAACAACAACAATTGGATTTGAAAAAAAAGAATTGAGTCTTATTCACGTAGTTGATTTAGTGGAAGGATTTTATCTTGCTGCAATGAGTGAAAAAGCGAAAGGTGAAATATATTTTATAAGCTCAGAAAAGTATTACACCTGGCAGGAAATTAATTCTATAACTGCCAGGGTACTGAATAAAAAACCAGTAATAGTAAAAGTTCCACATTTCTTGGTTTATACAATCGCATCGTGTGCACAATCCATATCAATCTTTAGCAGCAAACCTGCCACTTTAAATATTGAAAAAGCTAAAGATATCACTCGTCAGTACTGGACTTGTGATACTTCAAAAGCCATGAATGATTTTGGATACAGACAAAAAATTTCAATTGAAGAAGGTATAAAAAGAACTTGTGATTGGTACAAACAAATGAAGTGGATTTAACTAATTATCCAAAGCACCTTCATCGATCCAGGTTTTTATTCCTTGTATTTGATTTATTGTGAGTGGTCTAGTGTATCCTACAACAGGCATTGGTGATATTCCTGCTCGACCTTCAATTGCCCAAACTAATCTGCTTAAGTCTGGTTCAAAAGGAAAAACAATATTTGGATCTGTAGTTACACCTGACCAAGTAGACAGATCAATCCCATCTGAAGGGTTAGGCTGAGCGTGACATCCGGAGAAAGCACATTTAACTTGAAATACTGGATAAATATGCTCTGCAAAGCTAACGTTAGTCGTTGGAATAGGTTTATTATCAACGTTTTCGTTAGTTAGAGTATCATCACAACTTTGGAGGAATATAAACGAAATAATTACAAACGACAGTAATTTCATAATTCAAGTAATTTTTGTGTGTAATAATATATTCTCCTTTAGAAGAAACAAAGTCAAATTTAAGTAACCATTATTGATTTGAGAAAATTGATTCTTGAACTAAACATAATTATTTTTGGATAGGAATTAAGGGGCTATAGCTCAGTTGGGAGAGCGCTTGAATGGCATTCAAGAGGTCAGCGGTTCGATCCCGCTTAGCTCCACATTAAAACTCACTATTATGGTGAGTTTTTTTTATTTCAACCAAAAACTAATATTAGTCAATAAAACTAATTGTCTCCCGATGATGATTAGAAAGTTGAGCAGTTCTCCAAACATTTATCCAAGATAAAATTGCACCTTGCTACATTTTTGTTTGAGCAAAATTTTATCCAAAATCACAACATTAGATTTTTATCTTGAGTAACAATCGGTATTTTTGCCCGCGATGAATTTATTACCAATTAATAGTTATTATAAAAAAATCCTAAGAGTTGCTCTGCCTGCAATCGCAGGATTATCAACGCAAATGGTAGTTTCCCTTGTGGATTCGGCTATGGTGGGAAGACTTGAAGAGGCAACTTATGCACTTGCTGCAATGGGTATTGGTGTTCTTGCAACATGGGCTTTAGTAAGTTTTTTTTCTAGTCTAGCAACTGGGACACACGTAATTGTTGCACGTAGATTTGGACAGGGAAATTTTTTAGAGTGTGGAAACACTTTAAATAATTCACTCATTGTTTCAGTTCTACTTGGAGGAATTGTTGCAGCAATTGGTGCATCATTAGCGGGACCAATTGCTCATTTTTTTGCATCTGATGATAAAGTTGGTGATTACGCATCACAATATCTTTTCTATAGATTTCTCGGGATTCCATTCTTTCTTATTTCAGTTTCGTATAGAGGATTTTTCTTTGGAATCAGTAAAACAAAAATCTTTATGATTTCTGGAATACTAACGAACTTATTCAATGTGATTTTTAATTATATGTTTATTTATGGATCTTTTGGATTGCCAAGGATGGGTTTGGCTGGTGCAGGTTTAGGCTCTACACTTGCAACATTTAGCGACGTTGTTTTTTATCTTATAATTATACTTTTACCGGCATACAGAAATAAATTTCAAAATTTTAAGCACTTTAAAATTGATAAAGAAATTATTAAAGGTATTTTCAAGATATCTTTGCCAGTGTCATTTCAAAGTGTTTTCGTGCTCATAGGATTTTTAAGTTTTGTTGCAATTACAGGAATTATTGGAACTAAAGAGCAAGCAGCAACGCAGGCTATTATTTCCACTCTCTTTATTTCTTTTCTTCCTCTGTTTGGATTTGGGATTGCTGTTCAAACACTAGTTGGAAATAATCTTGGTGCAGGGAAGTATGATCTTGCAAAACTTTATGGATTTGAAACTGCTAAAGTTGCTACAATTTATACAATTATTCTTGGTATTATTTTTATTTCAATCCCTCAATATGTATTACTTATAATTACTAATGATTGGAGTATAATTGAACTTGCAAAGTCTTCTTTAAGAATTGCAGGATTTGCTCAGATATTTTATGCAACCGGAGTTGTTCTAGCAAATGGATTGCAAGCTGCCGGTAGAACAGTTTTTGTTATGAAGGCCGAAATGTTAACAAACCTTTTTTTATTTGTTCCATTAGCTTATTTATTGGGAGTGGTTTTTGATTTTGGGTTAACAGGTGCTTGGTTTGCGATTCCAGGTTATATAATTGTTTATTCTTCTTTAATCTTTTACAAGTATAATTCTGCAGAATGGCATAAAGAAATTCCGGTTAAACTTGATTAGTCTTTTAGACTAGCATATCCGGCTAGTGCAATTAAAAGAAAAACTGATCCTGTAAACAAAAATGATAATGAAAATCCTATTGTAGCACCTGCATATCCGCCTAGCAGTGGTCCTACCAGATTCCCCAATACCTGAAAACTTGAACCAATCCCTAATACTCCACCCCTTCTGTCTTTATTAACATTATTACTTATTCGTGTAAACAGAAGCGGCATTAAAGCTCCATAACAAAATCCTAACGCTGTCCTTACAGGTATCAAGTAGTATGGATTTGTAATGATAGAATGCAGCATATACATAAATGAAGTTATGATGGATGCTATAACAATACTTTTCCGCAATCCAATCGTTTCAACTTTCTTACCCCACCAATAAGCAGAAAAAACTGAAAAAACACCAACTATACTATACAGGGCACCGGTGATAGTTGGCAAGTAGTTTTTATTTATTTCTAAGGTCTCAACAAACAGCACAAATATTGGACGAACGAATGATATCCCGAGCGAAGTTAACATAATTAATATCGCAGGTATAAAGATTTTTTTATCAAGTATTACATATTTCCAATTATCAAACAATGTAAAGTTCTTTTTCGATTGTTCACGTTTGTCTTCTTTTACAAAAAAGATAATTGCGAACCCAACAAGAAATAGCAATCCAGCAACCACAAAAAATACAGCTCTGAATGATAGAAAATCTGAAATAACTCCGCCAAATAGTGGACCTAATACAGTACCAGCAGCTGTTGATGATTGTAAAGTACCAAGTGCGTATCCTGTTTTTTCTTCTGGGGTGTTTGAAGCGATTAGAGCCATTGCTGCAGGAAGAAATCCACTAAGTCCGCCTTGCAGCATTCTTGCTAAAAAAAGTTGATTTATATCTTGAGAATATCCAATTAAAATTTGTGCAATTGCTAAACCAAAAGTTGCACGTATAGTCATCATTTTTCTACCATACTTATCACCAAGATTTCCCCAGACCGAAGAAAGGAAAAGTGAGACAAAGAATGGTCCTGCAAATACTAGCCCGCTCCATTTAGACGTTTCTTCAATAGAAGTAACACCAAGTTCCCTTACAAAAAGAGGAAGGAATGGAACGATAGAACTCATCCCAACCATTGCCAGAAATTGGCAAATCCACATAATATAAAGGTTTTTTTTCCAGTTAATCATTGTGTTTCTTTTCTGGTAATTTACAGATATTTGTTTTTATTGAAGAATATTGAGTTTAGATATTCTTATACGCCTTGAAAAATCTTTTACAAAAATGCTTGACAATCTTTATTATTGCGGATATATTAGCGCTGTGAAAATGAAATTATCGACAATAATCATAAGTTTTCTAATAATCGCAACGGTTTATGCCGGCGCTTATATAGAATATTTTCATGCCAGAAGTGAATCTGACGATATTAGATTAGAGTGGCAAACCGGTGAGGAAACTAATCTCCAGAAATTTGTTATAGAAAGAAAAACCCCTCAGAGTTCTTATTCAGAAATTGCTACTGTAAATCCTAAAGGAAACAATTCGTTTTATTCCTTTACAGATCAAAACGCTTATAAATCTAATGATATAATTTTTGTTTATAGACTTAAAATAGTTGATAATAATAATTTAGCTTCCTATTCTGCGGATGTTTCAGTCTCACATAGCATTTCAAGCGTTTACAAAAGAACGTGGGGTAGTATAAAGGCTATGTTTAGATAGTAAATAGTGGATCATCATCACCTCTTTAAAAACTTTAAAAGCTCCCTCTCTCTAAAAATTCCAATTCTAAAAATTATTTTTCTATTTCTGATATTTGTTTTTTTTAGTTGTTCTTCAACTAAAAGATTTACTTCAAATAACAGCTCAGACTTTAATTCCTCACATTCAATTCGGGTATTATTGAATAATGCTTCCGCCGAGCTAACGATTTCAGTTGATGATGAAATTATTGTATCCGATGATAAATATTCATTAGCCGAAGTGGCTTCTGGAAATAAATTAAAGTTTAGCAATGAAAGAGAAAAATTAAAACTTACAATTGGCGAAAAAGAATTTGTAAAAAATAAATTTTTCTTAACTTCATCTGATGAAACAGAAATAATTAAAATTGATGGTAAAAAGTATCGTGGAAGACTTATCGTTTTTGTGAAGGATTCAGAAGTAAAGGTAGTTAATCAAATTGGATTGGAAGACTACACAAAAGGTGTTATGATAAAAGAAATGCCGGTTGGAAAAGGAACTGAAAATTATGAAGCGCTTAAAGCATTTTCAATTTGTATTCGTACTTATGCTTTTAATAAAATCAACGAGAATAAAGACTTCTTTGATATTTATCCAGATACACGTGATCAGGTATATGGTGGAGTTGACGGTGAGACCGAGTACACCAATAGCATTGTAGATGAAACAAGAGATCAAATATTAATTTATGATAATGAGCCAGCAATCATTTTTTATCACTCTACTTGTGGTGGATATACTGAAAATATTTCAAATGTTTTTAGCAAAAAAAATATTCCTTACTTAATTGGAATAAAAGATGGGGATGAGCCTTATTGCAAAATATCACCAAGGTATGAATGGGTCGAAAATTATTCTGAATCTATTTTTGTTGAAAGACTTTATAAGGCGAAGTTAATTGAGTCAATTAATTATAAACTTTCAGATTTAAGGATAGAGTCCAGATTTAGTTCGGGCAGAATTAATGAACTTGATATAATTCTTAATGATGGTCAAGAAATCCAAAAGACTATTTATCTTTTGGGAAATCAAATTAGAAGCATTATTAGGAACAGTGATGGAAAATCTATTTTAAAAAGTACAATGTTCAATATAAAAATTGATAATGAAAATAATGTTGTCATTAATGGCAAAGGAAACGGACATGGAGTTGGTCTTTGTCAATGGGGTGCAATAGGGCAATCTAAAAAGGGGACAGATTATAAAAATATATTAAATCACTACTTTCCCGGAACAACTGTAAAGAGTAAATATGATTAGTTCATCAACCCCAATATTTCTTGCATCCAAATCTCCCAGAAGAAGAAAATTATTAAAACAGTTAAATCTAAAGTTCAAATCATTTAGTGTTGATATGGATGAGAAAATCCATAAAAATGAATTACCAAATAAAGCAGTTCTAAGGTTATCAAAAGAAAAACTTGATCTAGCTAAATTGAAAGTTAAGAGTGGAATTATAATTACAGCTGATACCATAGTTGTGCTGAATAAAACAATACTCGGTAAACCAATTAATAAAAAAGATGCATTTAGGATTTTAAAACTACTTAGCGGAAATACACATGTTGTATATACTGGTTATTCGATTTTTAATTTTAGTAATGGTAAAACCATCTCAGAGTATGAAAAAACGGAAGTTACTTTTCGTGAATTGACAGATGATGAAATTAAAGATTACATAAATGGTGGAAGCCCAATGGATAAAGCCGGTGCATATGGTATTCAGGATGATTTTGGCGCAGTATTTATTAAAAAAATTAATGGGTGTTATTATAATGTTGTAGGATTGCCGCTTGCAAAATTCTATCATGCTTTACTGAGAGCATTGTAATTGTTTCAAAAACTTCGAAATAGAATTTTTATTTCAATTGCTGCTGCCGCTATAATCTATCTAGCTTTTATGGTTTATGTTGATTATGAAAAGGTAGTTAGTTCATTCAAAAATTTTAATTGGTATTTGTTGCCAATCCTGCTAACACTTTCATTTGGAAATTATATTTCAAGATTTTTCAAATGGGAGTATTACTTAAAACTTATTAATGTGAAACTTCATAAAATTGATTCACTCTCAATTTTTATGTCCGGATTAGTTATGAGTATTACTCCTGGAAAAATGGGTGAACTTTTAAAGTCATATTTAGTAAAACAGGTTAATGGAACTTCAATCAGCAAAACCGCACCAATTGTATTCGCTGAAAGAGCTACTGATTTTCTATCATTAACGATTTTAGCACTTGTTGGTGCATACTTCTATGATTATGGGAAAAATATTATAATTTTAATCGGTGTAATTATTCTAACCGGATTAATTATAATATCAAACAAGAATTTATTTTATAGAATTATTTCACTTTTTACAAATATTCGCTTTATCTCTAAGCATATTCTTAAGATCAGTACTGCTTATGAATCCTCAGCAAAATTATTATCACTAACTCCTTTAGTTCTAATGACTTTGTTAAGCATCGTTTCCTGGGGATTTGAGTGTTTTGGATATTATCTGATTTTAATAAATTTTCAAACGCAGATTGATATATTCTGGGCATTTTTCAGCTACAGTTTTGCAACCATAGTTGGTGCACTCTCTATGTTACCAGGTGGATTAGGTGTTACAGAGGGTTCTTTAACCCTAATGTTAGTTCAAAAAGGTCTTTCTGAGCATAATGCTTTTGCGGCAACATTTATTGTTCGTGCAGTTACATTGTGGTTTGCTGTTTTAGTTGGAGCTATCAGTGTTTTGTTTTATCAAAAAAGATTTGGAAAAATTATTATTGAATCAAATACCGTTAAAACGGAAAAAACTCAGATTTGACGAATCGCTTGAAAAGATCTAAAACTTTATATGTTTTGTTGCTGATAAAGTGGTTAAATCCTCTGAATTTGCATCACTATAATTATAAAAATTTAATTTGTTCTTTGTAGGATTTTTGTTATCAATAATCTTCAATTTGGTTCTTTACCTTCCTGTAATTTATTCTTTCCTTGATTTTAGAAAGCCCTATTGATATATTTTGACAGGCAATTTTTAAATGAAAGGAGTTTGACATGTCACAAGATAATAATCTGGCAAAAGGATTCTTAATTGGGTTTTTAGCTGGTGGTGCGGTTGGTGCTGTTGTTGCTTTGTTAACGGCTCCTAAAAGTGGAAAAGAGTTACGCGCTGATATTAAGATGAAGTCTGAAGAGTATCTTGATGAAGCTGAAAAATATCTTACGGAAGCAAAAGATAAAGCCCGTGAATTGATTAACGAGGGAAAGAAAAAATCTGAGAGAATTATTCACGATGCAAAATCAAAATCTGAAGATATTTTGAAGGACGCTGAAAAAGTAATTAAAGATGCAAAAGTTAAGACAACGGATGCATTTTATTCCGGCAAAGAAAAAATTGAATCTGAAGCCGATAGAATTAAGTCATCTGTAAAAGCCGGACTTGACGCATATAAAGAAGCTAAAAATTCTTAGATAAGAAAATGGACATAATTCAAATACTTACAATAGTATTAATTGTTTCTGCATCAGCACTTTGTATTGCACTGATTTATTACTTAAATAAAATTGTTAAATCAGTGCAATCGATTAATAAAGATATGAATGAATTATCTGCCAACCTTAAGCCGCTTATACAATCTGCTACGGAACTTTCTGATCACATATATAAAATTACCTCAGAAGCTAAAGATCAATTACGTATTTCGAGATCTATTTTAAGTGATTTTAGAGAGCGTGCTGATAAGTTATTGAGCATAGAAAACAAAATCCGCAGCGGTGTTGAAGATGCTGTGATGCCGTTATTTAAAAATTTGAACGCTGTCGGAAAAGGAGTTGAAACATTTTGGAGAAGCTTCAAAAATAAGTAATCGTTTAATTCTCACCTTTAAAATTTTTAGGAGGAGTTCCCTTGAAAGAGTACGCACCTGAATCAATACGTAATATAGCTTTAATCGGTCACGGCGGAGGCGGTAAAACTTCACTTGCAGAAATTATGTTATTTACTGCAGGCGAAACTAATAGGATTGGAAATGTTCTTGAAGGAAATACTGTTTCGGATTACACCACTAATGAAATAGAAAAGCAAATTTCTATTTCGACTTCATTAATGCATATCGAATGGAATAATAAAAAAATAAATATTTTAGATACACCTGGTTATTCAGATTTTATTGGTGATGTAAAATCTGCTATGAAGGTTTGTGATACAGCAGTAATGGTTCTAAAATCTGCTGAGGGTGTTGAAGTTGGTTCTGAAGTTAGTGGCAAGTTTGTTAATGAGTTTGGTCTTCCGTCCGCAATACTTGTCAATAAAGTTGATAATGAGCACTCCACATTTGAAGTGACTTTGGAAAAAGCAAAACAAAGACTTACTAACGGGGCTATTGCCGTTACATTTCCTGCTGTTGAAGGTATTACATTTAATACGGTAGTTGATGTATTAAAAATGAAAGCTTACACTTATGGTGAGGCTGGATCCAAAAAAATTACTGAAGCAGAAATTCCTGAAAATCTAAAATCTAAAGCTGAAGAATATCGCACACAATTGATTGAAAAGATTGCTGAAACAAATGAAGATTTGATGAATAAATACTTTGAAGAAGGTGCTTTAAGTGATGCAGATATTGAGACTGGTTTAAAAGCAGCAATAATTGGAAGAAGTTTGAGTCCAGTTTTTGCTATATCTGCCACAAAAGCGGTTGGAGTAAATAATTTCCTTGATTTTATGGCTTCTTATTTTCCATCACCTGCTGATAGAGGTGGTGAGGAAGCAACTTTAGCAGGAAAAACAGATAAGGTTTTAGTAAAACCAGTTGCAAACGGTGAGCCGGTTTTATTTATATTTAAAACGATTGCGGAACAACACGTTGGAGAACTTTCATTATTCAAAGTCTATTCCGGCACGGTTAAGGCCGGGTTAGATTTATTGAATGAAGCTAATAGCAAAACAGAACGTTTAAGTCAATTATCAGTATTGAATGGAAGAAACAGAAAAGATGTTTCTCTGATTTCTGCTGGTGATTTTGGCGCTGTTGTAAAATTAAAAGATACTCATACAAACAATACACTTGCCTCTAAAAATCTTTCAGTAATAATCAGTCCGATTGAATTTCCTGAAGCAGTAATTAGAAGTGCAATTCTACCTAAAGCTAAAGGTGATGAAGATAAAATTGCATCTGGACTGCACACACTTCATGAAGAAGATCCTTCTTTCTACGTAAAGTTTGATCCTGAAATTTCCCAGACAATTATCTCTGGGCAAGGTGAGTTGCAGCTTTCACTAGCAACAAAAAGATTGAAAGAAAGATATAAAGTTGATGTTGATCTTGTCGAGCCAAAAATTCCTTATCGTGAAACTATTAAGAGCAGAGTTGATGATGTTGAGTATAAGCATAAAAAGCAATCAGGTGGAAGAGGTCAGTATGGTCATGTTCACTTTAAAATGGAACCGTTACCTCGCGGTACAGGTTTTGAATTTGTAAATGCTATTGTTGGTGGTGTTGTTCCAGGTAGATTTATTCCCGCAGTTGAAAAAGGGATAATTGAAACCATGGGAAGAGGAGTTCTTTCTGGTAATCAAGTTGTAGATGTAAGAACAACGCTACATTTTGGATCATATCATGATGTAGATTCTGATGAAATGTCATTTAAGTTAGCAGCAGCACAGTGTTTTAAAAAAGGATTCTTAGAATGTAAACCTTGTCTTCTCGAACCTATATATGAAGTGGAAGTTATTGTTCCAGACGAATATATGGGTGATGTAATGGGTGATATATCCAGCAAGCGTGGTAAAATTTTAGGAATGGATTCTGATGGACATTTCCAAATTATAAAAGCTCACGTCCCACTTTCTGAACTTTATAAATATTCGTCTCAATTAAGAAGTTTAACTCAAGGCCGAGGAGTTCACAAACGTAAATTCTCGCATTACGAAGAAGTACCGAAAGAAGTTGAACAAAAAGTTATTGATGAGTATAATAAATCCCGCGAAGAGGATAAGTAAATTCAAGGCGGAACTTGTTTCCGCCTTTTTAATTTAAGGTATAAAATGGAAAAACTCTGGTCACCTTGGCGATCAAAATATATTGAATCTTTTAAGACTGACAAAGACGAAACAAAGTGTATTTTCTGCCAAATGCTGAATCTAAATCCGAATGATACTGATAATCTTTTAGTTGATATGGGATTACATACTTTTACAGTACTAAATCTTTATCCATACAACAATGGGCATTTGATGATTGTACCTAAAAGACATACAAATGATTTTTCAGGGCTCACTAATGATGAATTGACTGAATCATTTGTAAAACTTCAACTTGCAGAAAAGGCTCTTCGAAAAGTACTAAACCCACATGGTTTTAATATTGGCGCAAATATTGGGAGAGTTGCAGGTGCAGGAATTGAAGATCATATTCATTTCCATATAGTGCCACGATGGAATGGAGATTCTAATTTTATGCCTGTGATTGGAGATGTCAAAGTAATCTCCCAGGATCTTGCCGAAACAAAATCAAAATTATTAAACGCATATTCTTCTCTAAGTTAATAGCATTATTTTAAAAAATCATTTAGGCAACATCTTGATTAAACTATATATATCTATTTTTATATCTATTTTATTTATTTCTTGTACACAGAAAGAGGAAGAAAAACTTTCTAATCCCTTAGTTCTGAAAGATGGACTTCTGTATAGTGATACTCTATCAACAATTCCGTTTACCGGAAGAAATAAGTCCAGAATGCTCGATATGAAAATAGAATACGATGTGGTTGAGGGTAAAAAAGCAGGTGATTTTATTCTATATTATCCCAATGATAAGATTCAGATGACTGGAAAAATGAAGGATAATAAAAACGTAGGGGAGTGGAAGTATTATTTCCTGGATGGATCAATTCAAACTACTGGATTTTATGACAATGATATTCCAACCGGACATTGGATGTGGTATAATCCTGATGGAAAAGTGATTGAGGAAGGAGAATATATCTACGGTAAGCGGGAAGGTGAGTGGAAAAACTATGATTCTCTTGGTTTAATTGAAATTGTAAGATTGTACAAAGAAAATAACTTAATAGATTCAACACGAGTTAAATGATTAGACCAAGTTTTAGAAATTTCCTTGATTTGAAGTTGATTAAATACTATTTTTGAACGCAAAAAAAATGGGCTCATAGCTCAGTTGGTTAGAGCATCTGACTCATAATCAGAGGGTCGGTGGTTCAAGTCCATCTGGGCCCACTTTGGACCTCAAAATCATTCGGTTTTGAGGTTTTTTTATTTCATAAACTTTCAAAATCTCAATTATCAACTAATATAATATCTACTTTTTTCTGCTCTCATTCTTAAAAAAATTCATTTTAAAGCTTATAGTCGATCAATTCATAGTATTATCTCCCCAGAAAGAATATTATTTCGTCAAAAGACTGGTGATGAAAGTGCATTCCATCTTCTAAAGCTTTAACGTTATTCGCAGAAAATTCTTCCATAGGCATTTGTTAACACAATTCCTTAATGATCGTCTATCTGGATTATATTATTATATTTATAAAGCAATCTCTAATCAAATTGAAATTTTTGTTTCTTTAGAATTTAATTTGAAGTAAATTAATATAAAATGTTTACAAAGTATAAAATATGGATATTACCTCTTTTAGTTTTACTCTTTGCAAGTAGTACGCTTTTTTTTGAAAAACCATCCAAGGAATCAAATTTTACACTTTCAAAAGCAAATCCATTTCCTTACAAGAAAGAATCAAAAACGGAATGGACTAAGCCAACTTGGTTTAATAAAATTTCTAAAACATTTTCGAATTTCATTTGTTTGTTAACAAAAAACAAAATTGAAAGAACAACTGTCTTTACAATTTTGTGTTATGATCATAGAGTATTTTATACTTTAAATTATTTTCATCTGCACAACGGAAGAGCTCCTCCCAAAATCTCCTAACTTTTTATTTTCTTTAATGGGAATTATTAAATATTCATCCAAAAACTACGTTTAATAAACGTTGCTTTCAGTTTTGATTTATTAATACCCAACTTATTTAAAATTTATAAAATCTGAGGAGAAAAAATGAACAAACTGCAAAACAAACCTGTTAGTGAAGAAGAAAAAAAGGAAGTGAGTAAATATCCCTGGGAGTTTATGGCGCTGATGATTTCTTTAGTGCTGGGAGTAATTCTCATTGCTTTAAAAATAGCTGGAGTTTTTTAAATTAAAATTTTGTAAAATTAAAAGTTATAATCTCTGCGGCTTTTGGGCCGCAGATTTTTTTATCGTCCTTATGGAATACGAAACGACTGCAATTTTATACAATAATCTCAGTGGGTATAAGTTTTGACAATTCGTTTAACAATTATGATTTAAAGGATTATATTTCTTTACCACACTAAGCAAATGACTTTAATAATATTATTTGTGTTGCTGTTGACTTTTTAATAATGGATTTTTAATTTTGAAGTGCAGTGTATTCCTCCCCAAGTACACTGTAATTGTAAAATAACTTTTCCCCGATGTCTAACCCTGCATCGGGGATTTTTATTTTATAAGATTATTGATCATTTAGAGTTGGACTTGCCTCATAATGATTAATTACAATCATAATTATTAAATTATTTAATTTTAACATTATGAATTATCTCTGCAACTTTATCTAACTCATCATTTTTAACTTCAACGATCTGGTTTCAGATGCTTCCTGTTTTCTATTCTATTATATCCGAACCTCTTAAAATATTTATAGAGGTTGTAAATAATATCGATAATAAAAAACATTTAGCAATTTCTATAGAATTGTTAAAGATAACAGTGATTGTTCATCTTAAAAATTAAACTTCCATTACTCAATGGTAACGTAGTCTTTAAATAATATTAAACTTGTTTATTCATAAAAAAACCTCATCATTTGATGAGGTTTTTGCATTGTATAAATAATCTACAAATTTAATTATTTATTTATAATCTCTTTCAATTCAAATAAAATTGTTCCGTAACCAAGAACATCACGGGCAAATCCTAGCATTCCACCACCTTCAATCGAAACAAGCATCTTAACCATTCCGAGATCTTTAGCATACCATTCTGTTAGAATATTTTTTGTTCCTTCAGATGTTTCAAGAGTCGTTTCAACTTTTAGTGCTTCAAATTTTCCGGCGGGAGTCGTTATAGTTTCAACCTTTGTCGCTTTAGCTTTTAGATTAACTGTATGAGTTTCATCATTTATAAATTCTTTGCCATCCCAAGTCCATTCCTGTCCAACATGAACAGGGAAGGGAATCCTTAATAGCGGTTTATTATAAACATATTTTCCTTCCTTGGTAATGAATAACAGGAGTTTGATCTTTTGATATGTTTCATTGACAAATAATCCGCTATCATTTACAAAAAGTTTTTGTCTGTATTTGAATTTTTCAGAATCATAACTGAAAATATGGGAGTTATTTTCTTTTGTTATCTTGAGTTCAAGATCTCCAAAACTTGAGTCATATATTAATGTTTTTTTTTAACTCGGTGGGAAAATATTCTTTGCCATAAGTTTTATCTGTTTGCAAGTAAAAACCAGAAGTTATAAAGAATAAAGCTATTCCAAATACCATTTTCAATACGAAGTTGTTCATCTATTTCTCTTAAAATTGTTAGAATAAGAATACCAAGTAAATAGAGTTTTTACAACGTATAAAATCGTCTATTAGATTAAGTTTTTTATATTTGTTCTAATGATTAAAATATATTCAAAGAAAAATGAATTATCTTAACACACTTGGAAGAATAGTTGTAAAAAACTGTTCCATAATTGGTAAAGACCTGTATATCAATTCTGCGGTACTAATTCCTATAATTGTTATAGATAAAACTGAATTTGTTCTTTTTCAAAAAAGATCATCAACGGTAAGGCAGCCTGGCGAAGTTAGTTTTCCAGGTGGGCATTTTAATTCACGTTTTGATAATGATTTTTTATCAACAGCGACAAGGGAAACCTGTGAAGAGCTTGGCATTGAGAAAGATAAGATATCTGTGTTAGGAAAAATCGGGACGCTGGTAGCACCGATGGGCGTAATTGTAGAAACTTATCTCGGGATACTGAATATAAACTCCTTGGATGAATTAAAAATTGACCATAAAGAAGTTGATAGAATATTTGTAATTCCTTTAGAATATTTTATTTCCAACAAACCTGATGAATACTTTACGAGACTTGAACTGCATCCTTTTATGACTAAGGAAGATGGAGAAAAGGTTGAACTGCTACCGGTTAAAGAACTAGGTCTTCCGGAAAAATATTCAATACCCTGGACGAATGGAAAACATCGTGTTCTGGTTTACAGAACATCTGGAGAAGTTATTTGGGGAATTACAGCAGAACTTATTTTTGAATTATCTACTAAGTTGAAAGAACAAATTGATAAACAATTATAAACATATTATCTGGGATTGGAATGGTACTCTACTAAACGATGTGGATTATTGCAGAAGAATTATAAATAGAATTCTTGTTGATAATAGTCTACCGGAATTATCACTAGAAAAGTACCGACAGATTTTTACTTTTCCTGTCCAAGATTATTATAAAGAAGCAGGGCTAGATTTTAGTAAAACTTCTTTCGAAGTTCTTGGTAAAGATTTTATTGATGAATATGAATCCAGAAAATTAACTTGCAGTTTGCACGACAGTGCTGTGGGGGTTTTATCATCTATCAATAAAGCAGGGATTAGCCAGTCTGTTCTTTCGGCTTACTTGCACGAAAATTTAGTTTTCATTTTAGATCATTATAATCTTACCCAGTATTTTGATAATATAATTGGATTAGATAACATTTATGCCGGTAGTAAAACTCATCTTGGACTTACATTAGTGGAGCAACTAAATCTGCCAAAAGAAGAAATATTGTTTATAGGTGATACGCTTCACGATGCTGAAGTCGCTGAAGCGATGGGTGTAAATTGTATATTGATTGCAAATGGACATCAGGTAAAAGACAAGCTAAGTGGTAATTCAAAAATTGTATTAAATAATTTACGTGAGTTGAATAAATTCTTAAATCTTTAAAGGAAAAATGGTTGAGCAAATAAAACATATGCTTTAACACATACTCTTTCGAATTTAATCTTTAATAATTGCATTCCCGTTTCTTCAATAATTATTTTTATCTAATTTGGTTTGTACTTAGTTATTTTTTAAAAATAGAATTCTTCGTAAAGATTACGAGATGTAATCGTATTGCTGAATCGTCTTCTCTGAAAAACTTATGCCGATGCCAAGAATTAAAAATGTTATTCTTCAATTATTCATTTATAATTGAAGAATCTTAATTGCATTAGATTGGTTTTTTTAGCCTCTCTCTATATATTTGACAATCATTTTTCAAAGAAATTAAGCAGAATTAATGCAGAAAATCAGAATCAGTGATCTTGGAAATTTTGTAGGGCAGGAAGTTACCCTTCAAGGCTGGCTATTCAACAAGCGTTCAAGCGGCAAAATTAAATTCATCATTCTTCGTGATGGTTCAGGATACCTTCAATGTGTTTACTTTAAAGGTAATTTAACTGAGGAAGTTTTTGATAAAGCTGATAAGATTGGTCAGGAATCTTCAATAGAAGTAACCGGAAAGGTAAAAGCAGAACCGCGCGCGCCAGGTGGATTTGAGCTTGATGCTACAGGCTTAACTGTTATTTCAGATGCACACGATTATCCAATTACACCAAAAGATCATGGTATTGAATTTTTACTCGATAACAGACATTTATGGCTACGTTCAAGTAAACAAGTTGCAATAATGAAAATCCGTCATCGAATCGTGAAAGCAATTCGTGATTTCTTTGATGAGCGTGGTTTTACATTGATGGATCCGCCAATTTTAACTCCAAGCGCTTGCGAAGGAACATCTACACTTTTTGAAACTCCTTATTTTGATTTAGGCAATGCTTATCTTACTCAATCCGGACAGCTCTATGCAGAAGCTGGTGCGATGGCACTTGGTAAAGTTTATACATTTGGTCCAACCTTCCGTGCCGAAAAATCTAAAACAAGAAGACATTTAACAGAATTCTGGATGGTTGAACCTGAAGTTGCCTTCAATGATTTGAATGACAATATGGATTTGGCTGAAGAGTTTTTGGAATATATAGTTCAAACAATTTTAACAGAAAGAGCCGATGAGTTAAAAGTTCTTGAACGTGATATAACAAAACTTCAAAATGTAAAACGTCCTTTCCC
The DNA here is from genome assembly GCA_016707115.1 of Ignavibacteriales bacterium. Lineage (GTDB taxonomy): Bacteria > Bacteroidota > Ignavibacteria > Ignavibacteriales > Ignavibacteriaceae > IGN3. The sequence continues at coordinate 273,834 of JADJIH010000001.1, forward strand.
TCGCGTTCATTATGATGAAGCTGTTGAGATATTAAAAAAGAATGGTATTGATTTTAAATGGGGTGATGATATAACCGGTGCTGATGAGACGATTGTATCTGCACAATATGATAGACCAATTATGGTTCATCATTATCCCGCAGAAATAAAAGCATTTTACATGAAACGTGATCCTAATGCTCCAAAGTATGCTCTTGCTGTTGATGTTCTTGCACCTGAAGGATATGGAGAAATTATCGGTGGAAGTCAAAGAGAAGATAATTTGGATTTTCTTTTAGAAAGAATAAAAGAACACAATCTTCCTCAAAGTGCATTTGAGTGGTATTTGGATTTAAGAAGATTTGGTTCAGTACCTCACTCAGGTTTTGGTTTAGGATTGGAAAGAACAGTAAGTTGGATTTGCGGATTAGATCATTTACGTGAAGCAATTCCTTTCCCAAGAATGATTTATCGTAATACTCCTTGGGGGGGTTGGGGGGGGGGGGGGGGGGGGGTGGGGGGAGGCCCTTAGCCAATGATAACAATGGTACAATTTGAGCGAATAAAGTAAAATTAAAGATTAGGAAATTTTTAAAAAGTTTTGAATTTAGACTGTCTTTTTTTTGTTTTTGGAATCGTTGCTGCAGTTACTGCTGTAATAATGATAACAAGAAGTAATCCTGTAATCTCGGCTTTATTTCTTGTGCTTAATTTTGCAGCACTCGCTGGATTGTATTTAACACTTAATGCCCAATTTATTGCAGTAACTCAAATTATTGTGTACGCTGGTGCGATTATGGTTCTTTTCCTTTTTGTGTTGATGTTGCTGAGACCTGAAAATGAGAAGAAGTTTTTAGAATTGAATCCTAAAATTAAAATCTTTGCTATGGTGGTGGCGTTTGTTGTATTTGCTCAGCTTGCTTACATAATATTTTTTGCAAGACCATCTCAAAACATCTCTAAAGATCTAGCAAAAAGTGTTGAAGCTGGAACAATTGAATCAATCGGCAGAGAATTATTTACAAATTACATTGTACCATTTGAAGCTGCAGGATTTTTATTACTTGCTGCTACAATCGGTGCCTTAGTTTTAGCTAAAAAGAAATTTGATTAAAGAGTTTTATCAATATGAACATAACAATTGAATATTATTTAATTCTTAGTGCATTCATGTTTTTTGTTGGTGTTGCTGGCGTACTTATTAGAAGAAACGCAATCGTCGTTTTTATGAGTATTGAATTAATGCTCAATTCAGCAAATTTAACTTTAGTTGCATTTTCATCTTACCTTGGTAATTCAATTGGTCAATTATTCGTTTTCTTTGTTATGACTGTTGCTGCTGCTGAAGCTGCTGTAGGACTTGCAATTATTATTGCAATATTCCGTAACAAGCTTACAGTAAACATTGATGAAATAAATATTCTAAAATGGTAAAAATCAAAGTTTAATTTTACAAGTATGAGAGATTTAATTTATTTAACCGTTGTTCTTCCATTAGTTGGATTTTTAATTAATGGAATATTCGGCAGCAAGATTAAAAATGAAAAATTAATTGGAATAATTGGTAGTGGTGTTGTTGGAATATCATTCCTAATAGCACTGGGTGCATTCTTTGAAACTCTTGGTTTACCAGTAGATCAGAGACAAAAAATAGTAACATTGTTTAGCTGGCTAAATGTTGCCAATCTTAATGTAAGTTTTGCATATCAGGTTGATCAACTTTCACTTATAATGTCTTTGATTGTAACCGGCGTTGGATTTTTGATCCATGTTTACTCGATCGGATATATGCACGGTGATAAAGGTTTCTGGCGATTTTTCGCTTATCTTAATCTCTTCATCTTTGCAATGATGAATTTAATCCTTGCTGATAATTTTGTTCTTCTGTTTCTAGGATGGGAAGGTGTTGGTCTTTGCTCATATCTGCTTATTGGTTTTTGGTACGATAGAAAGTTTGAGAAAAGTACAGTTGCTGATGCTTCCAAAAAAGCTTTTATAGTAAACAGAATTGGTGACTTCGGATTTTTACTTGGAATGTTCTTAATCTATATGACTTTTGGAAGTCTGAACTTTAACGAAGTTTTTTCCCGTGCAGTTTCGTTTGATGTTTCAACTGCAACTTTTGGATTTATAGCAATATTTTTGTTTATCGGTGCAACGGGAAAGTCAGCACAGATTCCATTGTTCGTTTGGTTACCAGATGCGATGGCGGGTCCAACACCGGTTTCAGCACTTATACATGCTGCTACAATGGTAACTGCTGGTGTATATATGGTTGCAAGAACTTCAATCATATTTGCAAGTGCTCCGGATATCTTAATGGTTGTAGCAATAATTGGAGCATTAACTGCATTCTTTGCTGCCACTATCGGAATTGTACAAAATGATATTAAAAAAGTTTTAGCTTATTCAACAGTTTCTCAGCTCGGATATATGTTTTTAGCAATGGGAATGGGTGCGTTTTCAGCAGGAATTTTTCACGTAATGACTCACGCATTTTTTAAAGCACTTTTATTCCTTGGTGCTGGTTCTGTTATCCATGCAATGCATCACGAGCAAGATATACAGAAATATGGTGGATTGAAAAAATACATGCCTAGAACTTACCTTACATTTTTAATTGCAGCTCTTGCAATTTCTGGAATTCCTCCTCTTTCCGGATTTTTCAGCAAAGATGAAATTCTATGGCAGGCTTATGCTAATGGCGGATTATTTTTCTGGATAATTGGTGCCGGTACAGCAATGATGACAGCTTTTTATATGTTCCGTCTTTACTTCCTTACATTTGAAGGAACTCCAAGGTTTGGGCATGATAAACATCCGCATGAATCTCCGGCAGTTATGACATTACCATTAATTGTTTTAGCCCTCTTAGCAGTAATTGGTGGATTTGTTGGAATACCGGAAATATTTTCTGGTGAACATGGAAATCAATTTCATAATTTCTTAGCTCCGCTCTTTAAAGATGCAGATAGAAAACTTGCTTCATTTAATTCGCATTCACATTTTGAAGAAATATTATTAATGGTTTTATCTGTTGTGTTTGCTGTTGCAGCAATAATGTTTGCAAGATTTGTTTACTTAAAGAAACCATCTATCGCAGTAAATACATCACAAAGATTTAAAGGTTTATACAATTTACTCTGGAATAAATATTTTGTAGATGAAGCATACGATACAGCAGTTGTAAATCCAATTTTACAAACATCAAGATCTTTTTTATGGAAGATAGCTGATAATAAAATTATTGATGGTGTTGTGAACGGATCTGCAAAAATTATTGATGTTATTTCAATCAACATAAGAAAGTTACAAACCGGTGTGGCTCAGTTTTATGCATTAGTTATGGTGCTGGGAATTGTTGCTGCTTTCTTCTGGATAATATTAAGTTTATAAAATGGAACAAAACTCATTGTTAACATATTTAATTCTAATCCCACTTATCGGTTCAATCTTAGTTTTGTTTATTAAGAAGGAACAAGTAAATCTAATTAAATATTTTGCTGTCGGATTATCAACAGTAGCTTTTCTGCTTTCACTTGTTATCTATTTTCAGTTTGATTCAAATAATCCGGAATTTCAATTCATAAATAAATTAGAGTGGATAAAAGGATTAAACATTCACTATCACGTTGGTGTTGATGGAATGTCTTTGTTGTTAGTTTTGTTAACAACATTTCTAACTCCTCTAACATTAATTTCAAGCTGGTCTAGTATTAAAGATAAAGTAAAAGAATTTACTTTTTTCTTTTTGATGCTTGAAGTTGGAATGCTTGGCGTTTTTATTTCGCTTGATTTATTCCTCTTCTACATTTTCTGGGAAGCAATGTTAATTCCAATGTATTTTATAATTGGAATCTGGGGAGGAAAAGAAAGAGTTTACGCAGCAATCAAGTTTTTTATTTACACAATGTTTGGCAGTTTGTTAATGCTTGTTGCAATTGTGTGGCTCGCTGTTTATGCAATTGGTCCGCTTGGATATTTTACAACAAACTTAATTGAGCTTTATAAAGTTGCACCACAAATTCCAATGAACATTCAAATTTGGATGTTCTTAGCATTTGCATTCAGCTTTGCAATTAAAGTTCCATTGTTCCCTCTACACACCTGGTTGCCAGATGCTCACGTTCAAGCTCCAACTGCTGGTTCTGTAATACTTGCTGGAGTTTTGTTAAAGATGGGAACTTATGGATTATTAAGATTTAATCTTCCATTATTTCCAGAAGCATCAATCATTGCTGCGCCATACATTTCAGTACTTGCAGTAATCGGAATAATTTATGGTGCACTTGTTGCGATGGTTCAAACTGATGTTAAAAAACTTGTAGCATATTCATCTGTATCTCACCTTGGATTTGTTGTACTCGGCATTTTTGCAATGACTCAAGAATCTATTCAAGGCGCAGTTATTCAAATGGTAAATCACGGATTATCAACAGGAGCATTATTCCTTTTGGTTGGTGTGATTTACGAAAGAACACACACACGTGAAATTGCAGACTATGGCGGTATAGCTAAACTCGTTCCTGTTTTTTCATTTGCATTAATGTTTGCTTCGCTTTCATCAGTTGGATTACCAGGATTAAACGGTTTTGTAGGCGAGTTTTTGATTCTACTTGGTTCATTTCAATCGCCAATCCTAAATAGCTGGTGGTTTACAGTATTTGCATCCAGCGGAGTTATCTTTGCCGCTGTTTATTTATTATGGATGTATCAGCGAGTGGTTTTTGGTGAAGTAAAAAATCCAAAGCTGGATGGATTAAAAGATATGAACGCAAGAGAAATTTTTGTTCTTGCTCCAATTTTTATTTTTATAGTATGGATAGGAATTTATCCAACAACATTTTTAAAAGTTTCTGATAAATCAACTGCAAAAGTTATAAAGCAAATTTATCATCCTGTAAAAGTTAGTCCAGTTGAACTTGGTTTAAATCAATCATCTAAATAAGAAGTTAAAAGATAAGATTACAATGTTTATAAACTTTCAAGAATTTTTTAATGTAATACCTATTATAATTATTGCAGCTGGCATTGTATTTTCTCTTTTAATTGAAATGTATTCTAAGAAGAGTGAGGTATTTCTTCCATGGTTTTCTGTCCTTATGTTTTTAGCTGCTGGATTACATTCACTCTTTTACACTAACGATGTATCTATTATTCTTCAAGGTATGCTTGCAACCGGCGGAAATGTTAATGTCTTTCACGCAATTTTTACATTTGGTGCAGCAGTTGTAACCTTACTTTCGATCGATTACATAAAAAAATACGGGGCATATTTTGGAGAGTATTATATTATTATCCAAACTTCTGTTTTAGGAATGATGTTAATGGCCGCAGCAAAGGATTTATTTGTAATCTTTCTTGGTCTGGAAATAATGTCTGTGTCATTCTACATACTTGCTGGAATGAACCGTAAAAAAGCTGGTGCTAATGAAGCATCACTTAAATATTTTTTACTCGGTGCATTTGCTACAGGATTTATTGTCTACGGTATTGCTTTAATTTATGGTAGCGCTCATACAACCTCTATTGATTTTATAACCTCAAATTTTAATGAATTAACTAAAAATTTATTATTTATAGCAGGAATACTTCTTTTTTTAATAGGATTTTCATTTAAGATTGCAGCATTTCCATTTCATATGTGGGTGCCGGATGTTTATGAAGGCTCACCTACTACAGTTGCTGCATTATTCTCGACTGGAGGTAAAGCTGCTGCATTTAGTGCAATTATAGCGGCCTTATTTGCATTGTTCAACGGACCAGCTGGAAATTTATTTACTCCATATCTTGCAGTTATTTCTGTGCTATCAATGTTTTACGGAAGTATTGTAGCAATTGCACAAACCAATATTAAAAGAATGTTAGCATATTCATCAATATCACATGCAGGTTATCTTGCAATTGGATTAGCCGCTGGAAATCACGAGGCTGTTGCCGGAGTAATATTTTATTTAGCTGCTTATACATTTATGAATCTTGGTGCATTTGGAATTATTTCTCTTCTTGAAGGAAAAGATGAAACAAATCTCGACATTAGTTCTTATGCTGGGTTAGGAAACAGAAAACCATTATTAGCCGGTTTACTAGCTGTGCTGATGTTTGCACTTGCTGGATTACCACCATTTGGTGGATTTTTTGGGAAGTATTATATCTTTATAGCAGCAATTAAATCGCACTTAACCTGGCTTGCAATACTTGGTGTTTTATCCAGCGCAATAAGTGTTTATTTTTATTTGCGCATTGTTGTTTTGATGTACTTTAAACCTTCAGAAAATGATTTTGCAATTGAAACAAATAATAATGCAATGATTGCAATTGTATTTTCAGTTCTACTCGTGATTTTACTTGGGATCTTCCCCGGTACGTTGATAGATTTGGTAACAAAGTTTATTTAAGATTAAAAGGGAAGTGATTCCCTTTTTTTATGATAAAGAAATTATATGATACCACTTTATAACACATCTCAAATTCGTAATCTTGATTCTTTCGCAATTAGAAGATTAAGCGTCCCAGGTATTGTTCTGATGGAAAATGCTGCACTTGGTATTTATCACTCAATCTTAGAACGGGTTGAAAATATTAACTGTTTAGGGTTTGTTTGCGGAAAAGGGAATAATGGCGGCGATGGTTATGCGGTTGCAAGACATTTTTCTAATGCTGGATTTGAGGTTAAAGTAGTTTGTTTAGGATCTGAAAATGATTTAAGTGAAGATTGCAGAACAAATTTTAATATTTTAAAAAATCTTTCATCACAAAGAAAAAATCTTAAAGTAAAATCATACAAATCTGTAAAAGATATTAATTGGTTAAGAGGCTGTAATGTAATTGTAGATGCAATTCTTGGTAGCGGATTTACCGGTGAACTGAAAGAGCCATATTCAACGATTGTAGAATCATTAAACAATATTACTGCATTTAAATGTGCAATTGATGTTCCAACAGGATTAAATGCTGATACAGGATTTGGTGAAATTGTTTTCAATTCAGATTTAACCATTACCCTGGGTGAATTTAAAAAGGGTTTGTTTATTGGTGATGGATATGAGTTTTGTGGCGAAGTGGTTTTAAAAGAAATTGGAATTGGTCGAGATTATTTTGATAATATAAATCCGGATACCTATTTAACTGAACCCGAAGATGTTTATTCATCTTTACCAAGAAGAAAGAAATCAGTTCATAAATATTCGGCTGGAAAAGTTTTATCAATTGCAGGTTCTTATAAATATCCGGGTGCGGCAGCATTGACGTCACAATCAGCTTTGGTTTCTGGCGCCGGTGCATCAATCCTTGCAATTCCAGAATCAACAAAAAAACTAATACATAAAAATTTACTTGAAGTTGTCGTTGAATCTTACGGTAATAAAAAATCAAAATATTTTGATGCTGAAGCTTTAAAAACTCTTCAACAAAAAATTAAATGGGCTGATGTAGTTGCTGTTGGTCCAGGTTTAGGCAGGGAAGTTGATACAATAAAAGCGGTTCAACAGTTTATGCTTGATCAAAAATTTAAGTTTGCGGTAATAGATGCTGATGCATTATTTGCATTAGATAAAGTGTTTTTAGAAAAGGTAAACCTTAAAAATTGTATTCTAACTCCGCATTTAGGAGAGTTTTCTCAAATGATAGGTGTTGAATCTGGTATGATCGAAAAAGATATTTTAAGTTATGGAAGAGACTTTGCGACCAAAAATGAATGTATCTTAGTGTTAAAAGGAGCACCAACATTTATTTTTAATTCTGATGGGGAAGCTTTCATAAACACGGTTGGAAATAGCGGAATGGCAAAATTTGGTTCTGGTGATGTTTTGACTGGAATTATTGCTGGATTATTATCGCAAAATAAAAATCCAGAAAATGATGCAATAGCCGGAGTATACCTTCATAGTTTATCTGCAGATTTGCTTCTTAATGAAAAGCCAATCTCAAATTACCTTGCTTCAGATATAATGAATAACTATCCTTCTGCTGTAAAATTTATAGAGGAAAGTATTGTATAGTTACCTTTGGTCTCACAAAAAATATCTTATCCATATACCACTAATAATTTATTGGATAATCCTGTTCATTTTAACATCACTTCCATCAGGAATGGCGATAACGACCGATATTAGTGACAAAGTTAATCATTTTGGCGCTTATGGACTGCTAAGTGTTTTTCTTTATCTGAATTTACATTTCCAAAACAAATTAAAATTATTTAGTAAATATCCGGGAATTTTTACATTATTAATTGCGTCTACGTATGGATTACTGGATGAAATTCACCAAATGTTTGTTCCAGGAAGAAGTGCTGAGTTTTTGGACTGGGTTGCAGATTTCTCTGGTTCTTTGATAGCTGTTTTGATAACCGGATATATTATTAAAAAGTTTAAACAGAATGAAATTGAAAAATCCAAATTAAAAGTGGGAACTTTTTAAAATTATTATTGTAAAAGACTTGAAAAATCATTTGACAATCGAAAAACTCATTATTAGTTTAGCAACACTAATTGCAAGTTAGGAGTAAAGAATTATGGCAATTGTAAAAACAAAAAAAGCAGACCTGATGGCCAAATACAAAAAAGTATTTGAGATCAGTTTAATTGTTGCTTTAGCTTTATTAATCGTAGCTTTTAAGTTTTTTCCAGATTTAAAAGGCGGTGAAGTTGTTTCTGAGGGAACTCAGGAACTTTTCCAAGTTGAGCAAATCGATCAGACTAAACAGGAAAATCGACCACCTCCTCCACCAAAACCTCCAATTCCGATTGAAGCACCATCTTCTGACGTTTTGGAAGATATAGAGATTGGTGACACGGAAATTGATATTAATGAGCAAGTAGACGCTCCACCACCTCCTCCAAAAGAGGATAAAAAAATCGTCGAAGAAGAACCCGTTTACTTTGTAGCGGTTGAAGAAATGCCAGAACCAATCGGTGGAATTAGTGAAATTCAGAAAAAAATCGTTTACCCTGAAATAGCTAAGAGAGCTGGTGTTGAAGGAAAAGTTTATGTTCTTGCTTTCGTTGATGAATCTGGTAATGTTACTGATGCTAAGATTATCAAAGGAATCGGGGCAGGATGTGATGAAGCAGCTTTAGACGCTGTTAAGAAAACCAAATTTAAACCTGGTAAGCAAAGAGGTAAAGCAGTTAGAGTTCAGGTTTCTATACCTGTAGTATTTAAACTTCAATAATTTTAAGGCGTCTAAAAGACGCCTTTTTTTTACCCGTTTTTAACCAATCATATTATTACCCTAATTTAATTTTTTTGTGGTTTTATAATTCGTATTTTTTAAGTGGTAATTCTGATAATTACTCAAAATAAATAATTCATTGAAATGATGATTAAGAATAAAAAAAGTAAAATATTCGAACTTCCACTAGTAGTTATTCTAATTATCATATTAAATCTGGCATTTCTTTCCTATCTCAAATATCAAAATCAAAACTTAACAATTGGTGATTATGATCTAACAAATTTTGGTAATCTGAGTAATGTTTTTTTTACAGTTATGCTTATTACTGGAATCTTAATTGTGGTGGTAAAGAAGGAATTAATATTCGACATCAAGAATTTCGTCCCATTTTTTATATTAAACCAATTCTTTCTAGTTGCCATTTATATATCAAAACTCATTTCTTTACCATTCAAAGAAATTTATTATTCTGGTCAAACTGGTGATGAATTATTAATCGGTGCCATTTTTGTCTTATACACATTTACTTATCTTGTTTTGATTTTTCTTGTTTGGTTACGCATTTTCAAAGTAAAAAATGTTATCATAATTAGGGCGATGTTTAATTCAGCATTATCTATGTTATTGATTTTAATGGTTGTGTTTCTCTACATAATTGGAAAGGAAGCCCTATTTGACGATGCATTGATAAAAGAAGGAAATAATAATGTTGGTGTTGTACTTGGGGCAGCAGTCTGGTCGGGAAATAAACCTAGTCCATCTCTTGCTGGCCGTGTTGATAAAGCATTATCATTGTATAAGCAGAAAAAAATTTCCCAAATTTATCTTACAGGCAGTAATGCCCCCGGTGAATTAACTGAATCAGAAGTTGCATTGAAATATATTGAGAGTAAAGATTCTAAAACATCAGAGATCTTTCTTGAGAAAGAGTCTACTTCAACAAATGAACAAATTCAATATATTAAGAAAAAATTGATTTCGAGATCAAACATAAATGTAATTGTTATATCAGATGGCTATCATTTAGTTAGAGTTTTAGAAATAGCTAAATTTCATGAAATTGAAATTCAAGTTTCTGCATCTGAACTTTCTCAAAGCTTTGAGAAAGCATTATACAATAAAACAAGAGAAGCTTTAGCTTTAACGGTATTTTGGCTTTTTGCCATTTGATAAAATAGTATAGGATTTACAGGAGAAAACAATGTCTGCAGTATTCAAGCGAAGAGTAGTAAGGGAAAAAGTTTTACAGATTTTATATGCTTATGATATGAATAATGAAAATTTAATGGCTCTTACAAAAAGTGTTTTAGGAGATGTTGGGGAAGAAAATGATAGAAAATATGGTGAAGATCTTGTGAACAGAGTGTTGATACATAAAAAGGAACTAGATCAAAAAATTGAAGAAAGAGTCAGTAATTGGGAGATGGGACGTATTGCTCTGATAGACAAAATTCTTTTAAGAATGGCGATTTGTGAATTATTATACTTTCCGGACATACCGCCTAAAGTATCAATAAACGAAGCAATTGAAATTGCGAAGGAGTTTAGCACAGCTGGCAGCGGTAAATTTATCAATGGTATTCTAGATGCCATTTTATCAGATGAAAAAACTGCCGGTAGATTGACTAAAACAGGAAGAGGTTTGGTCGATGAAACAGTTTCCAAGAATCAACCCAAACACTCCGATGACAGGTAAGAAAAAAATATTTGTCTGGACTCTTTTTGATTTTGCAAATACTTCATTTTCAATTGTTGTAGTAACATTTCTTTATGCGGTTTATTTCAAAAAAGTTGTAGCACAAGGTCAGCCGATTGGGGATTTATATTGGTCGCTCGGAACAAGTATTGCTATGATAATAACAGCAATAATCTCACCGATATTAGGAGCTATAGCTGATTATTCTGCAGGTAAAAAAAGATTTTTATTATTCTTTACTCTTCTTTGTATCGCCGCAACTTCATCGCTTTATTTTATTGGAAGCGGTAATGTGTTAATGGGAGTTCTACTTTTCATTCTTGCTAATGTTGGATTTGAAGCAGGGTTAGTTTTTTATGACTCCTTTCTTCCTGAACTGACAGAACCTAAAAATTATGGAAGAGTTAGTGGTTATGGATTTGCAATGGGGTATTTAGGTTCGCTTGCAACGCTTGCAATAATTTATCCTTTCATTCAAGCAGAAATGATTAAAGAATCTTTTCCCATAGCTGCTCTTTTCTTTTTGATATTTTCTTTACCACTGTTTATTTACTTAAAGGATAACAGAAAAAAAATAGTCGAACACGAATCTTACTTTAAAATTGGTGTTACACGAGTATGGGGTACTTTATCCCACTTAAAGAATTATAAAAACCTAGCAACTTTTTTACTCGCATATTTTTTTTACATCGAAGGAGTGAACACAATAATATTTTTCTCCGGTAATTATGCCAGTACAACTTTAGGTTTTTCAGAGACTGAGTTACTAATATTTTTTCTGACTGTACAAACAACTGCAATTGCGGGTTCTGTTTTACTCGGAATTGTTGCTGATTCTATCGGCCAGAAAAAAACAATTATGATCACTTTGGTTATGTGGTTAATTACAGTCTTAATTGCTTTCTTAGTCCAGGATAAGAATGGATTTTATATTGTTGGTCTTATAGCTGGGGCTGCAATGGGTTCAAGTCAATCAACAAGTAGAAGTTTAATGAGTAAGCTAACTCCGCCAGAAAAGAAAACAGAGTTTTTTGGGTTTTATTCTTTCTTTGGAAAAAGTTCTGCAGTTATTGGTCCATTGGTTTTTGGATTGGTCAGCTTCATTTCAGGTGATCAGCGTTTAGCTATTATATCTATTGGATTGTTCTTTGTTGTTGGACTAATAATACTAACGCAGGTTAAGGATCCGGATTATGCGAATTAATCATTAAGCAGGAATAATTTCATCCCTTTTATAAATCGATTCATAACTCATTAAATAGAAACTAGTTTTTCCGCAGCTTCTTTTAGCACTTCATCTCTTTTAGCAAAACATACTCGAATAAGTTTATTATTAGTTCCATCCTTATAAAATGGTGAAATAGGGATAACCGCAACACCAATTTCTTTGGTGAGATATTCTGAAAATTCTAAATCATTTTTATCAGATATTCTAGAGTAATCTAAAAGTTGAAAATATGTGCCATCACAATTTTTCAAAATAAATTTTGAATTTTTTATAAATGAAGAAAATAGATCTCGTTTAGCTTGATAAAAATGCGGGAGTAAATAAATGTTGGTTACATCTTTCAGAAATTCAGCCACCGCTAATTGAATTGGAGTATTGACTGTAAAAACTATAAACTGATGAAACTTTCTAAATTCTGTTGTAAGATATTCAGGGGCACAACAATAACCCATTTTCCATCCGGTAGTATGAAAAGTCTTTCCAAAGGATGAAATTATTAAACTTCTCTTTGCAAGTTCATTGTATCCAGCAAAACTTAGATGTTTCTGATTGTCAAAAATTATATGCTCATAAACTTCATCGCTTATAAGAAAAATATTAGTGTTTTTTACAATCCGTTCAAGCTGGATTAGATCATTCGATTTAAGAATTGCACCGGTTGGATTGTGTGGGGAGTTAAATACAATACATTTAGTTTTTTTAGTTATTGATTTTTCAACTTCTTGCCAAGGGATGCTAAAATCAATCGTATTTAGTTTAATTGCAATAGGAATTCCACCATTTGCAATTATTGCCGGAAGATAAGAATCATACGCAGGCTCAAAAATAATTACTTCATCGCCTTTATTTACTAAAGCTGAAAATGCTGTATAAAGAGCCTGTGTTGCACCTGCGGTAACTGTAATTTCTCTTTCTGGGTTGTACTCACGTCCATAATCTCTTTTAACTTTCAAAGAAATTTGTTTTCTTAGTTCAATTGTGCCCTGCATTGGAGCATATTGATTGTTACCATTTTTCATAAAATGATGAACGAGTTCAATCAGTTGTTCTGAACAATTAAAATCCGGGAAGCCTTGTGAAAGATTAATCGCATTATATTCGTTTGCCATTTTAGACATTATAGCAAAAATACTTGTCTTTACATCTGGAAGCTTTGAAGATATTTTTAATTGGGTACTCATTTCTTAATTAGTTGACCTTAAATATTGTATCTGCTGGTCTAAGGTTATCATATAGACGCTTTAATTGTTCATACGCATATTGATTACCTCTTTGAGCAGAATTTCTATAATACTCAACAGCATTTGGTAAGTTTCTTGTTGCACCGATTCCATTTTCATAACAGTATCCCATAGCAAATTGAGCTAGCACCGAACCGCTGTTTTCATATTTTTCCAATAATGAAAATTCACTATTCAAATCATCATTTACAGTAGCACCAAATACTTTTGATACAGCTAATCTGACTGAAGCTTCCGGACTGCCAAACCTTTCTGCAATCTTCCAATAATCCAAACCCTTTGCTTTATCCATATTAACATACTTGCCTGTATAATAATTAAAGCCAAGTTCAATAATAGCCGGAATATGATTTTGTACTGCGGCTTTCTGTAATAGATCTATAGCATCCTTTTCACTTAAACGATTCTCATAACCAAGTTTTTGCAATCCGTACCAAACAAACTGTGCTGTTGGATCTCCAAATTGTACTGCGTCGTTTAATATTGTGTAAAAATCTTTTTCTCGAACAAGCTTCCAAAGCAAATAAGCTGCTCTTGGTGAATCTAAAATAGTTGCTCTGATATAATACTCTGCTGCGAACAATTTATTCTTTCCAACAAAATTTCCTATTTCATAAAGTCTGCCTAATATGGTTTGAGCTTCGTGACTTCCAACATCTGCAAGGTTTCGAAGTAAATTAATTTTTTCTTCATTAAAAAATGAAGTCAAGGAAGAATCATTTTTGATTACTATGGAATCCTTGACATTTGTAAGATTTAGATTCTTTAAATCAGATATCAGCATCTCATCAGTAATATCTTTAAGAGTATCTGACTGAGTATCAAAATCAATAAAAACTAATCCCATTGAAGGTTGGATTTTGGATTCATCCTTATCATCTTTAGTAGTATTGTCTTTTGTTAAACCATATTTGTTCTGATTAACAGAATCTTTGAACTCTGATGATACTTTTGGTGATAGCTCCAGGATTACCTCTTTAGCAGGTTCGTAGCCACCATCAGCCGATTTTTTAATCCAGTAATACGATTTGTTCCAATCTCTCGGCACAATTAAATTGTCTGTGTGCAGCACGCCAACAACATATTGTGCCTGGCTCATTCCTGCTTCAGCAGCAAGTAAAAAATTTTCGTAAGCTGCAAACGGGTTCCATTCAGTTCCCCAGCCATTAATCAGCATTATACCATAATTATAAAGTGCAGAGGTTAGCTTTTGCGAAGCAGCTTTTTTAATCCAATAAACTGCTGTTATTGTGTCTGCAGCTATTCCTTCGCCTGTAAGTAATCTTAAACCAAGTTCATGCTGAGCCAACGGGTCACCGCTATTTGCAATCTGAACTAATTTAAATTGTTGTAAAATCTGGTAAGATAAATCCGGTTGATAAAAATAAGGATTATTTCTGTAAGGTCTGTTCTTTTTAAAGGCTAAACTTTTTGTGGAGTCTTGCGCTGTGAGATCTGCTGGAATTAATAAAACGAAAACTAAAATAATAGCTAAAGGAATTTGATTTTTAATCTGCAATATTTTCTCAATAAATTAAATATGTTACATTAGACGAAATTTTATTCTATTATTGTGTGCGAAAAATAATGTTTATTTGCATAATTATTTAGTGATTTTCTCATCGAATTAAAAGCATAAATATGATAGATAAATTAAAACAAATCATCATTCCTTTAACCGTCTTATTCATAGCAATTATCCTGGTTTACATTCTAATCCCAAGTTATCACCCATTTGGGGGACTTAAAATTGTAAACAATAAACAGTCAATCCTGAATCAATCAAAAAAGTATTTAAACAAATCAAATGTTTTATATAACGAGAATAAACTAAACATCGGGTTTAAAACAGATGAAAATTTTGTCAGATGGATTAATTCCGAGTACAGGATTAATGAAGCAAACAAGATTTTGTCAGATGCAGGTACTGCTTATTATTGGATAGTAACTCAAGATAAGGATGAAGATTCAGAGATGAATGTTTCCTCCAATTCAGATGGAAGAATTAATCTTAACAAAACAAGTTTTAGTTTAAAAATACTAGATAATGGTAAGATAATAGAATTCAATAATGAACTGCCTGATTCAACTTTGAAAAATTCTGTTTCCCCTGATGAAGCAGTTAGTCTTGCTTTGGAATTTATTAAAAAACTTAGAAACGATATTACTTTTGTTGGGGATTCGTTGAGAGTTAACGGGAAAGATAGCTTTAACACTTTTTACTATAAAGAAACTGAAACAATTAAAAAACTTGAACGGGTAGATTACAATTTCACCTGGGAAACAAAAAATAAATCTATTATTAATTATGTTCTAAATGCCAAAGTTGTTGGTGATCGTTTATCAAATTTTTCTATTCAGGCAATTGTTCCTGATGAATATTTGAATAATGAAACCGATGTATTTGAAGTTGCTACTACTATAATTTTTACACTTCTAATCATCATTTCAGTTTTAGTAGTTGGATTTAAAAGATTTAGAGCATACGAGGTTGGGTTTAAAATTGCAATCGTTTTCGGAATTTTTGTTTTGGTTTCGTTTATAATTAAAGAATTACTTGAAAGATTTAGCACATTTGAATGGACGATTATCCTAGGGCTTGGATTAGGAGGCATTTTTATTGCTGGTGCTGCAATCATACTTTGGGCAGTAAGTGAAACAATTTTTAGGGAAATCTGGAATGATAAATTTCTATCTTTAGATTTAATTTATCATAGAAAAATCAATCATTCATCCGTTGGAAAATCAATTATTAATAGTATTTCATTTGGGTTTGGATTAACGGCTCTATTTTTTGTTTTGCAGTATGCTGTAAGTTATTATTCAAATGTTGTATTTGTAGGTGATAGTTTTACTTCCCAATCTCATGTTATAGCGTATCTACCTTTATTAAACATTTTCTTGGGTGTTATTAATGGCTATGGAATTCTATCAGTTGCCTTTTTTATGTTCCTTACTGCCGCAATTAAACGATATATAAATAATGATATCATCTTTATCTTAGTAAGCGGCTTAACCTGGGCATTATTAATCCATTCAAATGTAAGTCCGCTGACTGCAGGACTCCCAATAAATCTTGTTATTGGAGTTTTGCTAACTCTGATTCTAATCAAATATGATTTACTAACTACTCTGCTTTCCTTTTTACTGTTTAAATTTTTCATCAAAGCAACTGAATTATTGTTTGTAACTGAAACCAGTCTTAAAAATGAGTGGTACATTCTAGTAGTAATTTGTTCTGTCCTATTTGTTTTAGGAATCATTCTAGTGTTTAGAAAAGATAAGTTTACAGATTATGATTCCATAACACCAAAGTTTGTTGAGAATATTACTGAGCGACAGAGATTAAAAAAAGAACTTGATGTTGCACGGCATGTTCAAATGAGTTTTTTACCTAGAGGAAACCCGATATTAAAAGGAATAGATATTGCGTCAATTTGTATCCCTGCTTTTGAAGTCGGTGGAGATTATTATGATTTTATTCATCTTGGTAAAAATAAACTAGGAATAATTATTGGCGATGTTTCAGGAAAAGGAACACAAGCTGCTTTTTATATGACTTTAACAAAAGGATTTTTAAAGGCAATTGCAAAACACACAGATTCACCTTCAGAAGTTTTAACAAAGATGAATGAACTATTTTATGAAAACGTAGAACGAGGCAGATTTATATCTATGATTTATGCTGTTGTAGATTTGGAAGCTAAGTTTATTAGAATTGCAAGAGCAGGGCATAATCCTGTAATTTATCACGATACAGCTGGAAAAGTGAATTTGATCAGTCCGAATGGATTAGCCCTTGGACTTGAAAAAGGGGATTTATTCAGTAAAGTGATAACGGAATTCGAGGAAAAAATAGAAGCTGGTAAAACTTTTATTTTTTATACTGATGGTTTTACTGAAGCAGTTAACAAAAAAGGCGACGAGTACGGTTTGGATAGAATGTTTGAAATTGCTAAGTCTTGGAATAATTCCTCAGCAGCAGAAATCCAGGAGAAAATGATGGCGGATGTTAACAAGTTTATAGGAAAAGCACCCCAGCACGATGATATGACGATGGTAATTCTAAAAATTAATTAATAAAGTATGTTTTAGTTCCAAATCAGATTGGAAATCTTAGCAGGTAACTCTATATTTCTGGGCAAAAAAAAGTAAAATGTCATCAAGAAAAAAAGTTAAGTTTATCTTCGTCACAGGCGGTGTGGTTTCGTCTTTAGGCAAAGGAATCACTGCCTCATCTCTCGGTTTACTTCTAAAACAACGCGGCTTCAGAGTCACAATACAAAAATTTGATCCATATATAAATGTTGATCCGGGAACAATGAGTCCCTTTCAACATGGAGAAGTATATGTAACCGATGATGGTGCAGAAACTGATCTAGATCTTGGACATTATGAGCGTTTTCTAGATGTAAATATGACTCGTGCAAATAACACTACTACTGGTCAGGTTTACAACGAAGTCATCACAAAAGAAAGACGCGGAGATTTTTTAGGAGCTACGGTCCAAGTAATTCCCCATATCACAGATGAAATCAAAAATCGCATGTTAAAGTTAAGCGAGCTTGGCGAGTATGATATAATTATCAGTGAAATAGGCGGAACTGTTGGTGATATTGAAAGTCTTCCATTCATCGAAGCAATGAGACAATTAATGCTTCAGTTTGGCAGGGCAAATACGATGAACATTCACGTTACACTTGTTCCTTATATCGCTTCTGCTGGTGAAGTAAAAACCAAACCAACACAACATAGTGTAAAAAATCTACTCGAACTTGGAATCCAGCCTGATGTTTTAATATGTAGATCTGAAAAAAAATTAAGCAGAGATTTACGTGATAAAATTGCTCTGTTTTGCAATGTAGCATCTAAAGCTGTTATTTCTGCATATGACTGTTCATCTATTTATGAAGTCCCATTGGTTCTACACAAAGAAAAGTTTGATCAAACTGTTTTAGAGAGATTACACCTTCCGGATAAAAAGATTAACATCGATAATTGGGAACAATTTGTAGAAAGTGTTAAGAATCCAGTTGAAAAAGTTGAGATTGCACTTTGTGGAAAATATATTGAGCATATGGATGCCTACAAAAGTATCATGGAATCATTCATTCACGCAGGTGCAGAAAATAAATGCAAAGTTGTCGTTCGCCCTATAAGTGCTGAAGCATTAGAAAGTGAATCAGTAGATAAATTATTAGATGGTGTAAGCGGAATATTAGTTCCAGGTGGTTTTGGTGAACGTGGCATTGAAGGAAAGATTAAAGCAGTTCAATATGCCAGAGAAAATGATATTCCATTTTTAGGAATTTGTCTTGGAATGCAGTGTGCGGTTATAGAATATGCAAGGAATGTTTGCGGAATTAAAAACGCACATAGTTCAGAATTCAAGAAAAATAAATTTAGCGTTATAGATTTAATGCCTGATCAAAAGAATATAAAAGATATGGGTGCAACAATGAGGCTCGGTGCGTATCCCTGCAACATTAAGGATAAAACTCTTGCATATAAAGCTTATCAAAGTTCTTACATTTCCGAAAGACACAGGCACAGATACGAAGTAAATAACAAGTTCAGAAGCGTATTAACTGAAAAAGGTTTAGTATTGTCAGGCTTATCGCCTGATAGAGAACTAGTTGAGATGATTGAATTGCCGGATAAAAAATGGTTTGTAGCTTGTCAGTTTCATCCTGAACTAAAATCAAGAGCAACTAAAGCTCATCCATTATTCAGAGAATTTGTTAAAGCTTCTTTAAAATTATCTTTATCTAAAAAGTAATATAAACGTATTTTAAATTTTTAATGAAAAAAATAAATTATATCTCCATTGTACTTTTTTTATTATTCTCAACAGGTTTTTCACAACAGGTTACTGATAAACAAATACAGGTAGGATTAGATAAGATATATAATTTTAATTGGGAAGATGGTTTTAAAGCTTTCAATACAATTATTAAAAAAAGTCCCGATGATCCCAGAGGCTATCATTATAAATCAATAATTTTTCTTTGGTATTATTTAGGTAATCTGCAGGAAACAAATTTAGATTCTTTTACATACTTCTCTGATAAATCACTCGAATTAGCAAATCTGAAGCTAATGCAAAAAACTACTGCTGAGTTAAAATATTTAATTGGTTCAATCTACTATAATAAATCTATTGCTGAAGCTAGAAGCGGTAATTATCTGCAAGCACTTTGGACAAGCAATCAGATGAAATCAAATCTTGAAGAAGCAGTTAAACTTAAACCCGATCTTTATGATGCTTTTTTAGGATTAGGACTATATAACTTTGCATTATCACAAATTCCTTCCACCTTAGAATGGGCAGCTAATTTAGTTGGTATTACTGCTGATAAAGAATTAGGTTTGACTTATGTTAATAAAACTGTGCAGAAAGGTAAGTTTTCTAAAATTGATGCGCAGTACTATTTATCTCAACTATATTCGCGTGTTGTTGTTGATCATCCTGCAGCAAAAGAGTTGTTAAGTAATTTAGTTAAAAGATATCCAAAAAATTTATTGTTTAATTTTTCACTTGCGTGGATTGAATACGAACTGAATGATCTTTCAAGTGCAGAAAAACATCTTAGATTTGTAATTAATGCTGATGATAATCTATATCCATTTGTAGTTTCTAATTCTAACTATCTATTAGGAAACGTTTTCTTTGCACGTAACCAATTCGATTCAGCAAGAGTTTATTATAATAATTACCTTAAATTAGCTGTTAATGATGACTACAAAGGATTTGTAAATATGCAAACTGGATTATGTTTAGAGATTTCGGGTAATAGAAAAGAAGCTGTAAAGTATTATGATAAATCTTCTGATGGAAATTCTGATATCGAAGAGGATCTTTTTGCAGAACGTAAGGGGAACGATTTTGAAGATAGAAAATTGACCGATAATGAAATCCAATTGATCAGATACTCAAACCTTATTAAGCAAAATAAATTAGCTGTTGCAAAAGACTCCTTAGAAAGTTATATCGCGAAAAATAAGATTACTAATGACTTAAAAGCCGAAGCCTTACTTTATTTATCTCAAATAAGTTATAAACAAAGAAGGTTCCAGGAGTCATTAGATTATGCAGTAGATTGTATTAATACTGAAATTGAAAAAGAACGATGGGTGCATGCTTATGCATATTATGTTGGAGCTTGGAATAGTTATAATCAGAAAAAATTTATTGAAGCAAAATTATTTCTTTTACAAATAGATAATCTGGAAGAGTTTGATTTTAGAAATTCTCTAGAAAATAAAATATATACATTGCAGAGATTGCTGCCTGAAGAAAGCAATAAATAATTTTAATTCCTCATTTCTTTCATTGCTTCTTTTTGACCGAATAGCTAATTTTCGCCAACATTTCAGGTATTTTTAATTGAAAATTGCAGTTTTTGTATCAGGCAGAGGTTCTAATCTAAGTGCTCTCTTAAATTATCCTGATTTAATAAATTTAATTGAAATTGTTGCCGTAGTCAGCGATAAAATTGACTGTAAAGCATTTGAGATAGCTAGAGAATTTGGAATAAATACTTTTACTATGGGTGAGGAAAATGGCAAAATTAGTCAAAACGATATTACTTCCATATTAAAAAAACTTGAAGTAGATTTTGTTGTGCTTGCTGGATATCTAAAACTCATTCCAAATGAATTGATTGAAAAGTTTGAAAATAAAATAGTTAATATTCATCCGGCTTTACTTCCTTCTTTTGGAGGGAAAGGAATGTATGGATCATATGTTCATCGAGCGGTATTTAATTCATCTGCAAAAGTAAGCGGGGCAACTGTGCATATGGTTGATAAGACTTATGATACGGGAAAAATTATTGCCCAAAAGTGTGTTGATATATCTGATGTAAAAAATCCGGAAGAAATAGCAGAACGAGTTTTGAAGATTGAACATCAGCTTTTGCCTGAAGTTGTAAAAGCATTTGCTGAAAATAGAGTTAAGATTGAATCCGAAAGGATTATTATAATAAATTGAAGAGAATTTTAAATCTCTCGTTAAACAGGAATTTGAATTGAAAAAGTTAGCATTAATTAGTGTATCAGATAAAACTAAAATTGTAGAATTTGCTAAAAGCTTAGTAAAAAATGGTTATCAAATAATAGCCACGGGCAATACTGCAAAAGTACTTTCTGATAATAATATTGTTGTTACAGAAATTAGTGCTATTACCGGTTTTCCGGAAGTATTTGACGGCAGAGTAAAAACATTGCATCCGAAAATATTTGGCGGAATACTTTTTAGAAGAGATAATGATTCGGATGTCAAACAGGCAATCGAAAATTCCGTTGAAGCAATAGACATAGTTTGTGTTAATCTTTATCCTTTCATTAAAACGGCAGCAAATCCAAAATCAACTTTAGATGAGATAATTGAAAACATTGATATTGGCGGCCCCAGTTTGGTTAGAGCATCTGCAAAAAATTATAAATTTGTATCTATTCTCACAAATCCAGAACAGTATGATTCTTTTCTTGACGAATTAAATGCTGGTAGTATCTCTGATGAAACGAGAAAAAAACTTGCTGTTGCTGCTTATTCGCATACTGCAAATTATGATACTCATATCGCTAATTATTTAGAAAATAAATTCTCAATTCCACCAACACATTTTCGCGTAAATGAAGAGTTAAATCAGTCATTGCGATACGGAGAAAATCCACATCAGAGTGCAGGAATATTTGGTAATTTTGAAGAGTACTTCTCAGTTTTTCATGGAAAGGAAATTTCTTACAACAATATCCTGGATTTGGTTGCTGCTGTTGAACTTTGTGAAGATCTAGGCGAAACATCCTGCACAATAATTAAGCACAATAATCCTGCAGGCGCTGCTATTGGTAAGAATCCTTTTGAAGCTTATATTCGGGCATTAAAATGTGATCCCGTTTCTTCTTTTGGCGGAATTGTTGCTTTTAATAAAACAGTAGATATTGAAACTGCTACTGAACTAAATAAAATATTTTTAGAGATCATTAGTGCTCCATCTTTTAGTGATGGTGCGCTGGAAATTCTAAAAAAGAAAAAAGACAGAAGACTTGTAATTCAGAAAAAATCTGTTTTGACTGAAGGAAAAACTTTTCGTTCAATTCCCGGTGGCGTACTGGCACAAGATTCTGATTCTATCTCTTTAAAAGAAGATGAATTAAAGATAGTAACAGATAAAAATCCATCAGAAGAAGAACTTGAAGATCTTAAGTTTGCATGGAAGATCGCAAAGCACACAAAATCCAATGCAATTGTTTATGTTAAAGATAAAGCAACTTTGGGTGTGGGTGCTGGACAAATGTCCAGAATAGATTCAGCAAGGATTGCAGTGATGAAAGCAAAAGAACACGGATTAGATTTAACCGGCTCTGTTGCAGCTTCAGATGCATTTTTTCCATTTGCTGATGGATTAATTGAAATAATTAAATGCGGTGCTGTTTCAGTTATTCAACCAGGCGGTTCAGTACGTGATCAGGAAGTAATTGACGCAGCGAATCAAAATAAAATTTCTATGGTATTTACCGGAATAAGGCACTTTAAACATTAAGAGGAACAATGGGCATATTTGATTTTTTCTCAAATGATATTGCAATAGATTTAGGCACGGCGAATACTCTTATCCATGTTAAAGGTAAGGGTATAGTTTTAAATGAACCTTCTATTGTTGCATTTGATAAAAACTCCAAACGAATAATTGCGCTTGGAAATAAAGCAAAAGAAATGCAGGGCAGGGAGCACAAAGAAATTAAGGTTACGCGTCCTATGCGTGATGGAGTTATTGCTGATTTTGAAATCGCTGAAGGAATGATTCGTGCTTTTATTAAACGAGTGCACGGCGGTAGTGTTATGGCAAGCAGAAGAGTTATTGTTGCTGTACCAAGCGGAGTAACTGAAGTTGAAAAACGTGCTGTCCGGGATAGTGCAGAACATGCAGGAGCAAAAGAAGTTCACTTAATTGCGGAACCAATGGCTGCAGCCATAGGAATCGGAATTGATGTTGAAGCACCGGTTGGAAATATGATTATTGATATCGGTGGAGGAACAACGGAAATTGCTGTTATTGCTTTATCAGGTATCGTAAATGAAGAATCAATACGTATAGCCGGTGATGAAATGAATTATGCTATCATGCAATTCTTCAAAAAAAATCATAATATACTTATTGGAGAAAGAACAGCAGAAGCAATTAAATGTGAAGTAGGCTCAGCAGTTCCATTAAAAGAAGAAATTACAATTCAGGTTAAAGGAAGAGATTTAGTTGGTGGAATTCCTAAAACAACAGAAGTAAGTTCAGTAGAAATCAGGGAAGCTCTAAATGAAGCTGTTGTGCAGATAGTAGACGCAGTAAGACAAACTCTAGAACGAACTCCACCTGAACTTTCAGCAGATATTCTTGATCGTGGGGTAATGCTTACCGGGGGTGGTGCATTGCTGAAAGGATTAGATGAACGAATTAGAATGGAGACTAATCTACCTGTTCATGTAGCAGAAGATCCGCTAACTGCAGTAGTAAGAGGTGCCGGAAAAGTTATTGATAATCTTAATCACTATTCTAAGGTTTTAATACGTAACAGAAGATATTGATGATAAGATTTTTTGTTTCTGTATGGGAAAATTTTAAGGAATATATTGTACTTGTAATTTTATTAATTGTCAGCCTCATTCTGCTCTCACAAAATAGTTCACAGGGAATACAAAAAGTACGCTCAATTGCATTTGGAACTTTTGCATCTGTTACCTCAGTATTTACAGACGTTTTTAATATCAGCAATCTTAAAAATGAAAATGAAAATCTGCGCCGAACAAATGCTGAAATGATGTTGCATTTAAGTAGACTTCGCGAGTATGCAATTGTAAATGAAGATTTAAAAGGATTACTAGCATTAAAAGATTCCTCAACATTTCCGCTTATATCGGCAACTATTGTTTCTAAATCATTAACCAAATCTCAGGGAACTATAACTCTTAATGCTGGCAATAATCAATCCGTAAAAGTTGGAATGCCTGTTATTACTGATAAAGGAATAGTCGGTATAATTTATTCCACTGCCGATAATTATTCGATCGCAAGAACTCTAACTAATGTTGATTTAAAAGTTACGGTTAAAAGTGAACGTACAAGAGAAAACGCTGTGCTGAAATGGAATGGTGAATGGTTGGTAATGATAAATGTTCCAAAAACATTTGATCTTAAAAAAGGTGATAGAATCGTAACATCTGAGATCAGCTCAATCATACCATTTCCATTACCGGTAGGGTTGGTATACGAAATAGGGAATGTTGAAAAGGGAATTTTTAATGAAGTAAAAGTTCAGCCTTTTGTTGATTTTCAAAAAACTGAGAATGTTTTTATTCTTGGAATTGTTAAGAGTAAAGAGATTGATGATATTGAATTTAATTTATTAAACAGACAATGATAAAATCACAATATATTATCTCTATTCTGCTTTTCTTTCCTTTGTTATTAATTCAAACAACAATTGTTCCTCTCTTAGCTATTGATACTGTTATCCCGGATCTGATAATAATTTTATTAGTTTATTATTCAATTACACAAGGTCAAATTTATGGGTCAATTTTAGGATTTACTTATGGTTTTTTGTTTGATATCATTACTGGAAGTTTATTAGGAAGTGCTATGATCGCCAAAACGATGGCTGGCTTTACAGCTGGATATTTCTCATCCGAAAATAAACAGGACCAAAATTTAGTTTCTTATAACTTTGCATTAATTGTATTGCTTTCATCATTAATAGATTCAACAATTAATGCATTCTTTTCATCAATAAACTTTACTTCAAACATATTTTTACTTTTCTTTCAATATGCATTACTTCCTGCTATCTATACTGCTGCTTTAGCTTTGATGGGAATGATATTTTATCCTAAGAGGAAAATGTTTTGAAATCCGTTAACTTTGCTTCAATTAGCAGAAGAACCTTTATTTATGCTTTTGTGATAATTCTGTTTGGTGTTTTGTCTTTCAGGCTTTTTCAGATGCAAATTCTGAATCAAGAAGCGTACGAGGAAAAATCTGCAGATAATAGTATAAAAGCTATTGAACAAATTCCTTTTCGCGGTGTATTTTATGATAGAAATTTAAAAGTTATGGTGGATAATATTCCAGCATATACCTTGCGAATTACTCCATCTGATTACGATCCAAAACTGAATCCACTTATTGATAAAATACTTGGATCTGATTCCGGATATGTTGCATCCATATTAAAAAAGAATCGAATATATTCTAAGTACATTCCAATCAGAATTAAAAGAGGAGTTGGTTTCGAAGTAGTTTCATGGATAGAAGAGAATCAAGAACATCTGCCTGGTGTAGATTATATTGTTGAGATGCAGCGTGGTTATCCAATTGGTATTAAAGGCTCACATTCTTTTGGATACACAAAAGAAATCTCTCCGAATCAATTAAGTAAAGAAAAAGATTATTATGTCCCGGGTGATTATGTTGGCCATAATGGAATTGAAAAGCAATACGAAAAAGATTTAAGAGGCGTAAAGGGATTTAATTATGTGCTTGTAAATTCTAAGCGTAAGGAAATTGGTAAGTATAAAGAAGGAAGTCAAGATAAAAATTCAATAAAAGGAAAAGATCTTGTTTTATCTTATGATGCCGATGTTCAAAAAGTTGCTGAAGAAAAAATGATTGGCAAACGCGGCGCTATTGTTGCCATCGAACCAAAGACCGGTGAAATATTAGCATTAGTGAGCGCACCTGATTATGATCTTAATCAATTTTCTTATGTAACGTCCAGAGAATTTTTACAAGAACTTTATAATAATCCGGATAAGCCATCATTCAATCGTGCCACAATGTCATTAAAACCGCCAGGCTCAACATTTAAAATGCTTGCAGCCATTGCGGCGCTTGATATGGGTATCATAACACCTTCAACTACAATAAACTGCGGTGGTGGATTTACATTTGGCAGATTTTTCAAATGTCATGGTAATCATGGTTCAGTTAATGTTGTTCACGCCATTGAAAAATCGTGTAATAGTTTTTTCTATCATTTGATTTATAAGATTGGATTGGATAAGTGGAAAGAGTACGCTCTTAAATTTGGATTTGCATCAAAAACAGGGATTGATATTGGTGAAGAGGCTGCGGGTTTTATTCCCGGTGAGAATTATTATGTAAAAATGTATGGTGAAAAATGGCCAAGAAGTATTATGGCAAGTTTAGGGATCGGGCAAGGTGAAGTAAGTGTTACTCCACTTCAACTTGCAAAGTATGTTGCATTAATTGCTAACAATGGCAAATCATTCCAACCGCATATAGTTAAGGGCTATCTTGATGACAAAACAAGACAAATTATTCCTTACAGATTTCCTGAAATAACCACAGGAATTAAACAAGAAGTTTTCGATATTGTGAAAGAAGGCATGTTCCTTGTTGTAAATGGATCAGGAACAGCTACTCATATTAAAATGACTGATATCGATATATCCGGTAAAACAGGTACTGCACAAAATCCACATGGACAAGATCATGCTTTGTTTGTCTGTTTTGCTCCTGCAGAAGATCCAAAAATTGCAATTGCAGTAGTTATAGAAAATGTTGGATTTGGTGGAACACATGCAGCGCCGATAGCTAAGGCTATGATTGAAGCTTACCTCAAAAAGGAAACTCTGAAGAAAAATGAATTAAAAAAAGATGATAATCAAATCATTGCCGGAGTAAAACTTGAGGATTGATTATAAGCTTAGTGATAAATTTGATTTTGGAATTTTTGTTCCTGTTTCTCTTCTGATTTTAATTGGATTAGCAGCCATTTATAGTTCTACATTTAATCATCCAACCATGAGTGGAAATTTTAATAGGCAATTAGTTTTTAGTGTAGCTGCTTTCATTATTTTTTTTATTACTTACTCCTTACCTACAAATTCTTTTCGGATGATTACAACGCCAACTTATTTGTTATCACTTTTACTTTTAGTAGTTGTAATGGTTATTGGAAGGAAAGTTTCTGGTGCAAGAAGCTGGTTGGATTTAGGTCCATTTGGATTTCAACCTTCTGAGTTTGGTAAGATCGGGACTGTGCTGGCCATGTCAGCCTACCTGAGTAGAAAAAATACTGATATTGATTCATTTAAAGATATAATAATTTCTTTGGGTATTGGATTCATTCCTGTAATGTTGATTTTACTCGAACCGGATATGGGAACCTCAATGGTTTTTTTGGGGACAATATTAATTCTGATATTCTGGAAAGGTATAAGTCTTTTTGGATTATTCATTGTACTGTCTCCTGGTTTTGTAGCAATAGCTGCAATTTTTGGATTCTATTATTTTCTTGCTTCACTAATTTTAGTTTTGATTATGTTGATCCTATTTCGAAAGGATGTTTTTTTTAGTGGTTCAATTTTCGCTTTGAATTTAGCTGCTGGATTTTTTACTGATTACCTCTACAATGCTTTAAGCCCACATCAACAAAAAAGAATTCAATCATTCATAGATCCAAATACTGATCCACTTGGTGCTGGGTATAATACAATTCAAGCTAAAGTAGCAATCGGTTCAGGTGGATTGTTTGGTAAAGGGTTTCTGCAAGGCAATCAAACTCAGTTACAATACATACCAGAACAATGGACAGATTTTATTTATTGTGTTATAGGAGAAGAATTTGGGTTCATAGGTTCAATGATTGTATTGATACTATTTCTTTATTTGTTCTTAAGAATATTAAAAATTGCATCAACTACTAAAGATGAATTTTTAAGTTTAACCATAATTGGAATTCTTTCAGTTTACATTATCCATTATTTAATTAACATTGGGATGGTTGTTGGGATATTACCTGTAATCGGTATTCCGCTTCCCTTTGTTAGTTACGGTGGAAGTTCTTTACTTGTAAACATGTTTATGCTCGGTATAATTGCGAATGTTTACCGTAACAGAAAAAACTACACTTAGAAAGTATTATGAAATCACAAGAAAAAATTCTTAATAAAAATGGTGAGGGAAAGTTTATCTGTGTAGGATTGGATACAGATATAAATAAGATTCCTTCTAATCTAAGAAAAGACCCTGATGGAGTTTTCAAGTTCAATAAATCAATAATTAATGCTACAAAAGACTATGCTGCTGCTTATAAAATTAATTTTGCATTTTATGAACGAGCTGGCGCTAAAGGTATAACTGAGCTTGAGAAAACCGTAGAACTTATTCCACAGGATATATTATCCATTGCAGATGCTAAACGTGGTGATATCGGGAATACTTCCGAAATGTATGCAAAATCCGTTTATGATCATTTTAGGTTTGATGCAGTAACATTGCATCCATACATGGGTAAAGATTCATTACAGCCTTTTCTAGATTTTACTGATAAAATGAATTATGTACTGGTTTTAACATCAAATCCAGGTGCAATTGATTTTGAAAAGTTAGAATTAAAGGATGGAAGATTTTTATATCAAAACATTTTACAACGTATTAGTGAATGGAACGCAAATCATAATTGTGGAATTGTATTCGGTGCAACAAAGCTTGATGAACTAAAAACAAATATTAGCAATTTTGATAATCTATCAATTCTTTTGCCCGGTGTTGGTGCACAAGGTGGAAGTCTTGAAGATGTAAGTAAAACATTTAGTGAGAATAAGCGTAAAAATTATTTAGTAAATGTTAGCCGTGGTATCATATATAAAAGTAGTGGAGAAGATTTTGCTGAAGTAGCTCGTGATGAAATAGTTTCTTTGAATAAGATAAGTTCAAGTAATTAAAAATCACATAAAAATTCTACTTATATAATTTTGCTACCAAAATATTCTCTTTAGTTATGATTAAAAAAGTAATAGATTTGAACTGAGGAATCAATAAAAGAAATATTTGAAACTCTAAAATTCAAATCAAGGCAAACTATTGAAAACCAATCCTAAAATTCCAGAAGAGCTTATCTACAAAATCTGGGAAGAGAAGCGAATTGATGCTTCTCTTACAACTGCTGAGGGCTTATCAATAGAAATAATCGATTGTGGAGTTAGGAACACTGATGAAGCAGGCCCTGATTACAGGCATGCCAGAATAAAAATTGGTAACATTACGTTTGCCGGTGATGTTGAAATAGACACATTACATTCTGATTGGAAAGCCCACGGACACAATCTTAATCAGCGATACAATAAAGTAATTCTTCATGCAGTCCTTTCCAATGATTCATCTTATCCATTTGTTGTAACTCAAAGTGGCAGAAAAGTTCCAACGCTATCATTAGAAGGATATTTATCTGCTACGATTAAGCAAAATATCCAGCAGGATCTAAAAGCAATTCAATCTGAAGATGAAATTAAAATGCCATGCTCTCAACTAAATCATAATGTTGATAGAAGAGAAAAGTTAAGTTATTTGAAAAATCTTGGATTGTTAAGGTTTAGAAAAAAATGTGAAAAGAATATTGAACGGCTTAAGGAAATTGTTTTATTAAATGAACTTCATATTAAAGAGCCAAAAGTATTTCACGATTTTCATAAAGAAATATCTAATCGAGAATACGTACAGAAGGATTTTGAACATTTAGAATTATGGCAACAGCTTTACTATGAACAATTATTTGAAGCTCTTGGCTATTCTAAAAACAAAGACATAATGTTGAAGTTAAGCAAGGCAGTGGATATTAAATTCTTTAAAACTATTGATGAACTAAATAAAGAAAAAATCGAAAGTATTCTTTTTCATATCAGCGGCATGTTTCCAGATGTAATTGATATTCCAAACGAAGAAACTTCCGAATATATGAGAAACAGTTTAGATTTATGGACGGCTATTAAGAATAATTATGATTCAGGCTTTCTAAACAAAAACGAATGGAACTTTTTTAAGCTGCGACCACAAAATTTTCCAACAATTAGAATTGCTGCTGGTGCAAGGTTGCTTGAAAAAATTATCATTCACGAACAATTTATTAGGATAATTAATATTTTTAAACAACATTCAGATATCAATAAGCTGATTACCAAACTAAGAAACGAAATCATTATTAAAGGAGAGGGCTATTGGGCTGGGCATTACAATTTTAATAAAGAAACAAAGACAAAGTTAAATTATTTTATTGGACTTGGAAGAGCTGATGAAATTGTAATAAATATAATTCTCCCAATTTATTCAGTCTACTTTGAAATTCATGGCGATAAAGATCTTTCTCAAAAAGTTTTAAATTTGTTCCTTAATTATTATCAAAAAGAAGGTAATCATCTTGTTGATCAGGTTAATGATATCCTTGGATTAAAGAACGAAAAATTCAGAAGTGTATATTATCAGGGAATGATTGATCTTTTTAGAAACTACTGTATTAAAAATAAATGTATGGAATGCGAAATTGGTAAAAAAGTTTTTAATTAATTATTCTGTGATAACCGTTTAATATCATCTCTTAATTTTGCTGCACGTTCAAACTCTTCACTTTCCAAAGCTTCGCGTAGTTTATCCTGTAACGCTGCAAGTTGGGCTTCTTTTGATAGCGGTTTTTTATCAGATTCAAAATCAGTACTCTCAAATCCCGGTATATCAGTCTCATCTGAGGGAATGAATGCAGCTGTACTCATGACTGTTTCACTAACATAAATAGGTGCATAAGTGCGCACAGCCAATGCGATAGCATCGCTTGGCCGTGCATCAATTTCATTAGTTAATCCGGAGGCTTCCAGAATTATTTTTGCATAAAAAGTATTTTCTTTAAGTTCATTTACAATTATTTCTACAACGTTTGCACCAAGATTATCAACCAGAGTTTTCAACAGATCATGAGTTAACGGTCTTGGAGGTTTAATACCTTCCATCTCAAGAGCAATTGCCTGTGCTTCAAAGGCACCAATAATTATTGGTAACCTGCGTGTGCCTTCAATTTCTTTTAATAAAATTGCGTAAGCTCCACCTGTTGATGGGTTGGTTGACAAACCTAATATTTCACACTGAACTTTATCCAACTTTTTAGCCTGCTATATTATGAACGAATTTTTTTTATTTCTTCTGTAAGTACTGGTAAAATTTCAAAAAGATCTCCAGCAATCCCATAATCGGCAACACTAAAAATTGGAGCATCCTTATCCTTATTAATCGCAACAATGTATTTTGATGTAGACATTCCTGCAAGATGCTGAATTGCACCGGAAATTCCGCAGGCAACATATAAAGAAGGGGAGACAGTTTTTCCTGTTTGCCCAACCTGCTCACGATGAGGTCTCCAGCCGGCATCAACAACAGCACGGGAAGCACCAACTGCAGCACCAAGTGAATCAGCAAGAGATTCTATGAGATTGAAATTTTCCGGTCCCTTCATTCCTCTTCCGCCAGAAACAATAATATCTGCTTCTGCAACATCTAATTTTCCTTCCGATTTTTTGAAAGAAACAACTTTTGATTTTAGGTTTGGAGAGGATATCCCTTTTATTTCAATATTACTGGTTCCATTTTCATATAATTCAGCTTTAAATACATTCGGTCTGATTGTAAATACTTTTACAACTGAGGATAATTTTACTTTAGTAAAAGCTTTTCCGGCATAAATTGGACGAGTTGCAATAACTTCACCCGACTCAACCTGAAGATTTACACAATCCGTAATACATCCTGAGTTTAACTTAACTGCTAATCTAGGTGCAAGATCATTTCCAAGAGATGTGTTACCAACAATTAAACAAACTGCATTTACTTCTTTAGAATAGTTACTGATAGCCTCTGTATATCCGCTAGAAGTGTAATTACTAAATTCAGAATTTTTTAAATGAATAATTTTTTGAATACCATATTTAGAAATGTTGTTAAGATCATTTACATCATTTCCAACAACAACTGCTTCAACTTCAAGATTTAATTCTTTCGCTAATTTTGATGCAACACTTGCTACTTCATATGAAACTTTTTTTAATGAGCCTTCTCTTTGCTCTAAGATTGCTAAAATTTTATTTGCCATAATTTTGCCTATATAACCTTTGCTTCTTCTCTTAATAATTTAACTAATTCAGCTACCGCGCTGCTGTCTGTTCCCAATATTCTTCCAGGTTGCTTAGAGGTTGGAAGGTTCATATCAATTATCTCAGAATGATTTGGAGATTGTGCCGCAGCTTTTTCCGCAATAGTTTTTTTCTTTGAGGCCATTATCCCTTTTAAAGAAGCATAACGTGGTTCATTCAATCCTTTTTGAGTTGTGATTATTGCAGGTAATTCAGTTTCAACAACTTCTCTTCCGCCTTCAATTTCTCGTTCAGCAGTAATTTTTGAGCCTTCTAATTTAAAATCAACTACAACCGGAACACAATTATAACCGAGTAATTCTGCCGTAACTTGTCCGGTAATTGAGTTGTCAAAATCAACGGACTGTTTACCAAAGAATGCAATCTCGCATCCAAGTGATTTAATTTCATCTGCAAGAGCGTGAGCAATTCCAAAAGAATCTCTTATAGAGTCATCTTTTAGAAGAATACCTTCATCAACACCCATTGCTAATGCTTTTCGGATCGACTCTTTGTTTGTATCGCCACCAACGCTGATAGCATATACTATCGAATCGCCGCCGATTTTTTCTTTAGTTTTAAGTGCTTCTTCAACTGCAAATTCATCATAAGGATTTATGATATAAGTAACACCGGTTGGATCAATTGTTTTTCTATCCGCTCCGATTTTTATTCTTGTAGCAGTGTCTGGTACGTGACTAACACATACTGCTATTTTCATTTAACCTCCGTAAAGTTCTTAGTTTTTGATACAAAAATATAAAGACACAGTGTTCTAAAATCAATTATAAGATGTGTTTATTAATAAGATTAACTTTATTGTGTGAGGAATACGTAATTTTTGTTAAGGCTTTTATAAAAAAAATCAAATAAGTATTTTTTAGCTATGGAATTAAAACCGGATGAAACCAGACAGATTGAAATAAATACTGAAGAGATAACCGATGTTAATCTCTCTTCAAGAGTTGTACTATTTAATGATGATTGGCATACATTTGAAGAAGTAATAGCACAGCTTATAATTGCAACAAAATGCAGTTTTGAAAAAGCTCGAGGATTTGCTTTTGAAGTGCACGTTAAAGGAAAAGCTATAGTTTTCAGCGGTTCAATGAGTGAATGTTTAAGAGTTTCATCAGTTTTAGAAGAAATAGCTCTATATACTCAGATTTTAACTTAGCTCATTTTGTATCGTTTTGTTCGGATTTATTTCCGCAGTCAGAACAGGAACAATAATCATAAATCTCATCATAACCATAATCTATAGTTAACTCTTCACCTGAACGAATATCAGTTGCTGCAAATAATATAAGATTCCCATTTTCATCTTCATCAATATCGCAATTATAATTACAGGAATGATTCAAATATCTCAACTGTGAATGATTTGAAGCATCAATATATTCATCTTCATCTTTATAGAAAATATAAACATTTCCTTCATCCTCTCTTTTCACACATTCGTCAGCATCAATAAGTTCTCCACTAATTATTGTAATTATTTGTCCTTCTTTATGATCCATAGTTGAAAAAAGGCCCATTCCATGTACAGAGGAATCTTTTACAGTTAAATTATTAGCAGTCATTTTATACATTATAGAATTTTTAGTTTAATTAGAGATTTGTCATTTTGTAATATTTTCTGATATTCTTATGATTGGAAAAGAAATCAAAGAAGTAAATCAGCTAAAATATCTTTTAAAGATATTTTTTACGAAACAAACATAAGGAAAAATTTTCATTTCTTAAATCTCAAGGCTTAGTTTGAAATTCAAGTTGTTAACTATGTCATTTGGGAGAACATTGATGATAACAATTATCAGTATTGGGAGAATGTTGATCAAATTTTTCAAATTAAAGAATGATCATTCAATCGACTAATTAAAATCAAATTATTTTTTTGGTACCTAAATTGTCATAAATTGCTAATTAGACAAAATGGCAAATAATCAATATGTCGATTATTTAATAGTCAACTTTGTTTTTAGTTGCCTTTATCAATAATTCTTTGAATATTGCATCAGGATTTATTCATCATTTAGGAGGTCTTATGAAACTCTTTACTTACATCCTTGCTACGCTTATTCTCACACCTTTCATATTAATTCAAGCTCAAAACGGTCATTCATATATTGGTGTGGAAGCGTGTGCAATGTGCCATAAAACAGAAAAACAAGGCAGCCAACTATCCATCTGGCAAAATAGCAAACACTCAAAAGCTTATGAAACACTAAAGACAGATAAAGCTAATCAAATCGCGAAAGAAAAAGGGTTTAGTACTTTAGCAGTTGAAACGCCTGAATGTTTGAAATGTCACGTTTCGGGTTATAATATTGATGCATCATTAAAAGGTAAGAAATTTAAAGTAGAAGATGGTGTGCAGTGCGAAACTTGTCACGGAGCAGGATCTGATTATAAAGATATGAAAGTAATGAAAGACAAAGATTTGGCTATAAAGAATGGATTGGTTATGCATGATAAACTTGAAAGTTTTTGTATTGGATGTCATAATGTTGAAAGTCCTACTTTTGTAGATATGAATATTGATGAAGCTTGGCAGAAGATCAAACACTCAGTACCTAAAACTCAAAATTAATTTTATTAGAGAATAATTCTTACAGAAAATTAAATGAAAAAAATAATACTTTTGCTCTTTATAGGAGCTTCCGCATTTATTTCAGCTCAAAATATTAATGGAAGATTCTCAAGTTCTCTTTATACTTTTGAAAGATATGATTCACTCAGTTCATCCGAACAGTATTTAAGAGCTTATGAGATGTTGAACCTTAATTTAAACTATGGTAAAGTATCCGTAAGATCATATCTTAATTTTGAAACAGATGTTATGTCCAAGATGCAATCTGATCCAAGATTAAGATTCTATAACCTGTATTTAGAAGCCAGGGATATTATGGATGTAGCTACAGTTAGATTAGGTAGACAGCCAATCATCAATAGCATTGCCGGAGGTGTTTATGATGGTGCATCGCTTACTCTTAAAAAAGCGGAGTACAAGTTAAACGCATATTTTGGCGGTAATGTTCCTGCTTATCAAGAATTTAAGCTAATCGAAAATTTTGAAGATAATTTTTTATACGGCGGAAAGTTTACAACCACTGTAATTCCTAATTTTCAAATTGGTGTAGGTTATGTAAATAAAAATTTTCAACCACAGAACTATACCGCTAACAGATTAAACCCGGATTTAAATCTTATTGAAGTTGATATTGAAAATAAATCAAATCAGTATGAATTTATTACAGGTGAAGTCAATTACAATCAAAAAGGTTTAGTTTCTATCTTTACCCGTTATGATTATGATTTAAACTTCAATCAAACATCCAAGTTTGAGTTTGATGCACGAACAGAAGCAGTTGAAAATTGGGCACTAAATCTTTATTACAATTATCGTGAACCAAAAATAAGATACAACTCAATATTTGCTGTATTTGATTATGGAAATACTCAAGAAATAGAACTTGGTGCAGACTATCAAATCAGCAAAACTTTTACTCTATTAGGTAAGTTCGGAAACGTTCAGTATAAGGATGAAAATTCTCAAAGAGTTGGACTCGGTATTTCCACAACTTACGGAAATATAAATTATCGTAAAACATTTGGTTATGCAGGAGAATTGGATGCTGTTTCGTTATATACTGGCTATACTATTTTTGAAGGCCTGTTAACACCTTCGGTTGGGTTGTCTTACACCAATTATAAACTAAATCCTGATGCTGAAGCAAATAACATTACTACATTAATGGTTGGAGCAAATATTCGTCCATTCCGTATGCTATCCTTCGATTTGCAAGGACAGTATATGGATAACAAAATTTATAAGAATGATTTAAGATTGTTCTTCAAACTTAACTACTGGTTTAACTTAAACATCTAAGATTCTAAATATGCAAAAATTAAAAGTTTTATATCTGTTTGTTTTTTTAGGAATGATTACATTCCTTTTAATTGGTGCCATGGATTCTTCGGAAGACATTAAACTTGTTACAAATGAAGGTAGAATTAAATTTTCACACTCACTTCACAAAGATTTGGCTGATTGTCAAACCTGCCATTCTGCAGCAAGCGAAAGCGTAAGTTTGAACGATCCACTATTCCCAAATCACGATAATTGTTCTGCTTGTCACGAAGTTGATAATGAAGAAGAATGTTCAACTTGTCATTATGATGATAATTATGAAGCTCTTGTTAAAACCAAATCTGAATTATTGTTCAATCATAAAATTCATATGACAGACAAAGATGTTAATTGTGAATCCTGCCACAAGGGAATAAGTGAAGTTGATTATAGCTGGCAATCTGCAGGTGCTCATCCCAAAATGGAAACTTGCTATTCATGCCACAATGATAAAACAGTAGCCTCAAATGCTTGTGAATCTTGTCATATCTCAACTGCAAACTTAAAACCACAGGATCATCAAGTTGTTAACTTTGCAAAAATGCATAAATTTGCTGCTCTTGAGTTTAATGCAAATTGTGTAATGTGCCATGATAATCAAAGTTGTGAAGACTGCCATGTTGCAACTACTGGAATTACTGAAACAAATACTCTTAATGATTTCTATCAACCGTATTATCCAAGTAATTTTGTTGATGGTGCAAAAGTACAGGCGATCAATCGTGTGCATGAACTTAATTACAGATTCTCACACGGAATAGATTCGCGCGGCAAAACATCTGAATGTCAGACTTGCCATCAAACTGAAACATTCTGTGTTGAGTGTCATCAGTCAGAAGATCAGGATTTTGCTTTTGGCGGAATCGTACCTGCTTCTCACTTGAAATCAGACTTTAAGACTTTTGGTGTTGGTTCCGGT
This sequence comes from Ignavibacteriales bacterium, assembly GCA_016707115.1. Lineage (GTDB taxonomy): Bacteria > Bacteroidota > Ignavibacteria > Ignavibacteriales > Ignavibacteriaceae > IGN3. The sequence continues at coordinate 310,961 of JADJIH010000001.1, forward strand.
GGTGGAGATCACGCAATCTTAGCTAAGCGTGATATTGAGCGATGTATGTCTTGTCATGACGTTAATGGTGCTGATCCTACTTGTATTACTTGCCATTTTGATGCTGATGGAATCAAAGGTACAAATCCCAAAACTCATCCAGTTGGTTTTATGAGTGATAATGAGGAGGGTGATTGGCATAACGATAATTCATCCGTATGTTATAATTGTCATACAAGTGCTTCACCGCAATCTCAACCTGGTGTTGGTTTCTGTGGTTACTGCCATGGAGTAAAGTAATTTATTAAAACTGAAAATATTTTTACGGAAAAACTAATGAAGTATTTAATTTTATATTTAACAATTTTTTTAGGCTCGATGCTTTTTATAAGTTGTAGTGAATTGAAAGAAGACTTTAATACTACAGTACCGGAATTAGCTCTGCATAAAGATGGAATAGTAAATCCAACCTCACCCAATTTCCATGGAAATATAATTGCTGATAATAATTGGGATATGAAACAATGTCAGCAGTGTCATTCTGCGAATTATAGCGGTGGAACAGCTGGGTCGAGTTGTTATGATTGCCATACAACACCTGGTGGGCCTGAAGCTTGTAACACATGCCACGGTGATTTTGCTAATCCCTTGAGAATTGCTCCTCCGAGAGCTACAAGCGGGGCAATACTGTCAAGTGAAAGAGGAGTTGGTGCACATTCTAAACATTTAATGGATAATAGAATTGGTTTAGTTGTTGAATGTACTGAATGCCATACAATACCAAATGGCTTTTCAGATCCAATTCATATTGATCAGACAGCTGGTGCTGAATTAGTATTCGGTTCTTTTACTAGATTAATTACAAATGTATCTGGTGGTTTTAATTATCAACCAAGTTTAGGAAATTTTATCCCTAACCCTTCATTTGATTCAAATGCTGGAACATGTGCTAATACTTACTGTCACGGTTTCTTTAAAAATGGTAATTTAGATAATATAGTATCCTTTACTGCTCAATCTCAAGGTTCGGCTTGTGGTACTTGTCATGGGGATGTTGCTACAGGAAATCCATTACCAAAAACAGTAGCAGAAGGTGGAACACATCCACCAAATCAGGATTGTGGAATATGCCATACTGGTATTATAGAAGTGACAGGTAATACTTATACAATACTCGATAAAAATAAACACGTAAATGGAAAGCTGAATATTTTCGGTAGTGAGTACATTTACTAATCTAAACTTTTAAATAAATTAAATGCCGCTCTTAGTAGCGGCATTTTTTTTATTATTAATGATCGAGCGGAAAGGGAGGGATTTGAACCCTCGATATCAGTTTCCCGATATAACGGTTTTCGAGACCGCCGCATTCAGCCGCTCTGCCACCTTTCCAAAAAGTAACCAAGCAAAATTAGCAAAATAAAATTTATAATTTGGATAAAATCTCAAATTGTTTTGTCAAGTTAGATTGATTCGATATATTTGAAACGCAAATTCGGAGAGGTGCAAGAGTGGCTGAATTGGCTACCCTGGAAAGGTAGTGTATCCGCAAGGGTACCGTGGGTTCGAATCCCACCCTCTCCGCAAGACTTTTACAAATGCGATGATTGCTTTTTAAGTCACTATCGCATTTTTTTTATTTCTCCGATTTTATCCAAATACACTCTTCTAGTTCACTCACGATATGATTATTTTTAGCAATAGAAGTAACCCTCAAAAAATATCAGGATTTAATTATTTTAAAATTTAGTTTACATTAAGTTTCAATAAAAATTGAGTTAAGCTTGGAGACAGACACTAACTTAAAAAATATTATTCTCTCAATAATCAATGCCGGTATTGATGCCGCAAAACCTTCAAAACTTATGAGAGATAAAATTAATTACTCAAGTGGAGTACTTTCAATTGATGATGAGTCTCATGATTTAAATAATTATGATAAGGTTTATGTAATTGGTTTTGGAAAAGTATCTGCTGCGATGGCACTTGAAATTGAAAATATTTTAGGCTCACGTATTTCTGATGGATTAATAATCACAAATAGCACTGACCATTCTGAACTTGATATTATAAAAGTTAGAATAGGTGATCATCCGATACTTGATGATAAAGTTATAATAGCTTCAAGAGAAATTCTTGATATATGTAGCAAAGCCACACAAAAAGATTTAGTGATTTGCCTGATATCTGGTGGTGGTTCCGCACTTTTTGAATTACTTCCTGAAGAAATAAAATTAAAAGATATGCAGGAGTTAACTAAACTTCTACTTCATAGCGGTGCTTCAATTGATGAAATAAATAAAGTAAGGAAATGTTTTTCATCAGTAAAAAATGGAGGTTTACTTAAATTTATACATCCAGCTGATTGTGTAAGTCTTATTATTTCTGATGTTGTTGGAGATCATATCGAATCTATTGCTTCTAGTCCTACATTTTATGACACAACGTCCTTTAAGAGAGCCTATGAGATTTTACAGTTTTATCATTTGCTGGAAAAGGTACCAGTTAACATTTCGGAATTTCTTCTATACGGTTTGCGAAATGAATTTGAAGAATCTAAAGCAACTAGTTCTTATAAATCTTGCTTAAGTAACATTATAATCGGAAGAAATTATGAGTCATTATTAGCGGCGGAAGAAACTGCAAAACAATATCAATTAAATACAATTATTCTTACAAGCAAAATTCAGGGCGAAGCTCGCGATGTTGCAAAAGTATTTGGAGCAATAATTCTTGAAATTAGCGAAAGAAATATTCCGGTTCCAAAACCCGCTTGTATAATAGCCGGCGGTGAAACAACAGTTACTGTTAAAGGGCAGGGAATTGGCGGAAGAAATCAGGAATTAGCTTTATCGACATTAATTTCTTTGAAAGAATCAAAAACAAAATTTGCATTTGCAAGTTGCGGCAGTGATGGAATTGATGGTGTTACTTCAGCTGCCGGTGGATACGTTGATTACAAGATGTGGGAAGTTATAAATAATAAAAAAATATTTCCGAACGAATATTTAAATAACAACGATTCATTTCATTTTCTTAAAGCCGTAAATGGTCTGATACACATTTCACCTGGGCAAACTAATGTTATGGATATTATGATTGGGATAATAAATTAGGTTAAAAATGAGTTGAAGTGTTTTTTAATTTCATACTCAACTGTTTAATTGTTCAATGATTAAAAGATGAGGAAATATAAATTATTGAGGGAATAGCTTAATACCTTATTAAGTGTTCGTTTTTGATATGTTACAAAACTAAATTTAACCCAAATAATTTCCCTTAATACTATTTTATTTCTATATATAATAAAAAACCCTGATACTTAGTATCAGGGTTTTTATATACTTCGATCTTTATTCCAATGATTACTTCATCAAGATCATTTTCTTTGTTTCTACGAAATTACCAGATTGTATTTTGTAGAAATAAATACCGCTAGCTAATCCGACGGCATTAAAATCTACTGTATAATTACCAACAGGGTATTCATTATTTACTAAGGTGGCAACTTCTGTTCCAAGAATATCAAATATTTTTAATGATACGAGACCAGATTCCTTTATAGAGAATTTAATCTGTGTAGTCGGATTAAATGGGTTTGGATAATTCTGAGATAGTGCGAATTCATTAACTACCTGTTGTCCGTCTTCTTTAACACTAACCGGTTCCCATAAACTACCAATCCAAGTATATAACCATCTGGAAACATCCTGGTAAGATAGATCTTCATTAAATGGGGAGTATGTTAAAATTCCCTCACGTTCATTAGCAGTGTTAAGATCATTATCATTGATAGAAAAATCAATAGGAATTCTAAAGCCTTCTTGAGGGGCGAAAATATTATCTCCACTAGCAGCAGCCAGATCAACCCAGCTTATTTTAAACTCAACTATGTAACCATTCGGGAAGTTCTCAGCCCAATAATAATTTGAGCCAAGACCCAAAATACTATCTGCGCCGCTAATGCCTTCAAGCATTACTCTATTGTGTGCAAATCTAAAATGATAATCTGGTTCAGCACCCCTTCTATAAGATGTATGCGGGGCACCGTGCCAATTGTATAAACCCAGATATAGATCCGGGCAATCGTTCTGATATGATGTTCCATTAACATTACCAGCCACTACATCATCAGTAACATCAAAAGCTAGATATAAGTAATCTGCATCAACAGCTACCCATGATCTAACTGATAAATCATTGTCACCACTTATGGTGGTATTGGTAACAATGGTTCCAGAGCCGTCAGAAGGGAACATTCTGAAAGGAGTTATCGATTGCCATTCAGCTAAATTTCCGTCTGCTGTAAAATTAGGAGCATTAATTGAAATTGTTGATACTCCTTTTGCTTGATTAGTTAAAGGAGCAGAGTTAATACTAACAGCGCTTAGATTACCGGCCGCATCCTTACAAACAACAGTATAATAGTATGTAACGTCCTGATTTGTATTTGGTGCATATAATAAATGCTCAGCCAATTGAACACCTTCACCGACATTTAATTTAGCTACTTCTACACCTGGTCCATTTATACTTGTGATAGGATTTTTACTATAATAAATGTTATATCTTTCTCCAGTTTCACCCGGTACATCATCCCAAAGCACAATATTCTGAAATGAACCTGTGAAAGATGTTACATTTATTGGAGGGATTGGAGGCACTACGTCAAATGTTGGTTGTCCTGTCCACCAATCTGTTATATAAACTACTTTTCCTGCGATGCCTGAGGCCTCAGCCATCAGTCCGACTTTCTGAACATTTGAAGAATCAAAACCGCTTGTTCCGTCCTGATAAACCATTTCTCTCAATGGTAGTGAATAACTATGCCATTGTCCATCTGCTGTTGGAGTAAATACAGTTCCTTTTTTTGCAGCGCCGCTTTCAAACTGCATTCTCATTGGTCCAACCCCTGCTTCACATTTTAATTTAAATTTTACGCTATCCTGAGACCAAGAACCAGCAAGATTAAATGCAGGCACTATATCTGTGCCTATTCCAGTCCAGCCATTACTCCATTCATTTCCTTGAATCCATTTAATAGCATTTGTATTAGGTAATGGACCTGCACCATTTTCAACCGATATTACTGATTGTCCCCAAGCCCATGTTGAAATATAGGTTGGGAATTCTATTCCATTAAATATAATAGCGGGAGTGGATCTTAGACCAAGTCTTTCAAATCCATCAAGTGAAACTATAAGAGAATCCGCTGGTATATTAGCATTCGGATCCCATCCTGTTGTAATCAATCCAATATTTAAACCAACAATTTTGTCTCTGTCTAAAACGCTGTTATTATAAGTAAATCCACCCCAGCTTGTAGGAGCAAGAATAAATCCAGTACCATCAGGAATTGTAGTACCTGTTTGTTCTCTTTCAATAAAAGGAATAATAAGTTGAACCCAATCTTGTTGTGCATCAATGATAGTAGCATTTTCATATATATATTCTTCAAGAGGATCACTCTCAGACGGTCTATCAACAACATGAACTCTGAATACCATATTGGCTGGTATTGTTGGAGCTGTTCTAACTTTTATCCAAATACTTAATGAGTCTCCGATTATAGACCAGTCCAAAACTTCTGTACTGTCTGTTCTATAAAGTAACTGAGCATAACTGCCCCATTGATGAAATGCACCGATTACTGCTTTAACATCCAATGCACCAGTTCCTTCAACTTTATCAACTGTGTTTGTTGATAATTCTATTAAGCTTGGTGATCCTTCTGTACTTAACTGATATACACCTGTTGCTGAATTATCGAAGTTATCAATCATTGCAGAAGTTTGTGCCTGAGAAATAAATGTGCAAGTAAACACTAAAATGGAAATGGTCAATAGCAATTTTTTCATAATGCCTATCCTGATTATTAAGAAAAAAATTAATTAATTATTTTGATGAAATTTAATATCATAAATACGTTTTGTTAGTTGAGAACTGTTTAAGCTAATAGATGTTATTATGGAGATTAAGAAAATGAGAACTAACTGGCAGTTTACAATAAAAGACATATTATTCTGTAAAAAATATCTAATTCAGTTTTATGACATTCTGAATGTAAACATAATTAGTGCCAAGCAGTTTTTAGAAAAAGATCGAATACTATTCGTTATTACTAATTTCTAAAATTATAAAAAACAATAATTATTATTTTGATAAAAAGGGATTACTATTTTAATAAGTAAATGTTATAACTGAATTGATCTGACTGATGATAATTTTAAATCTTTGCTTAAGGTTCCAAAGTTCATTAACTCAGTAAAATAATGTGAGTTAGTTTATCTAAGATAAATCATCTTTTTTGAAGTGGAGTAGTTTGCAGTTTCAATCTTATAAAAATATACACCACTGGAAAGGTTAAAGGCGTTTGCATTAAATATTATTTCATGCTGACCGGCATCTTTTTTTTCATTAACCAGTAATGCAACTTCACTTCCTAATGTATCATATACTTTTATTTTAACAATCGCCCCATTTGGCAGATTATATCTTATTATAGTTACGGGATTGAAAGGGTTTGGAAAATTCTGTTCGAGCAGAAAATCTTTGGGAGTATTGTTGTCAATTCCAGAAATACCTTCACCATTAAAATATCCAAGTACAAATACTAAAGGAGCATTCCAGTTTATTGCAATTTCATTTGATGCATAACTATTTATGTTATCCACATAGCAAAGTGCCGGTGGCGTTGATGAATTAAACAATGATTGTAATAGCGGATCATCTAAGTATTGATCAGGACCTCCTGCTAATAATCCGGGAACGGGATCTGTAATCCCGTCAGAAGCTGATGGACGATGATGAGGATTTCGGACTGACTTTGTTCCAATTCCAGCCACAAAACTTAGGTTATGTGCGTTACATCCAAGTATATAATTTAATTGAAATATTGCTGCCTCGTAATAATTATTGTTACTTGTTTCCTCAAAAGCATTAATTAGCAATAATGCCTTGTTAAGAATATCGGAATTGGAACCCCAACTATATTCACCTGGGTTAATTACAACTCCAAAACCATTTGCTGTAACTCTGCTGCGTAAAGTGTTGCAATAATTAATTAAACTATTTCTTATTGAATTTTTCAGAGTCTCACTCGAAGTGGATTTCTGACTATTTAAATAAGTTAATAAAGCAAAGTTTTTAACATTTCCCCAATATTGAGTTGAATTAATCAATCCGCCTTGATTGTAATTTGAAATAAAATAGTTATGATAACCAACCTCACCTGTTGTTTCAAATAATTCTACAGCAGCCCAAAGTCTTTCATCCGAATCATTATTATCGCCATATTGTCCAGTAACCGTTCCAGCTGGATTTACGAATCCACCGGGAGGCATTATGGTTGGATTTGTTGTTAAAAAAGTCCATCCAAGCACAGCCGCATTTAAGCATTGATTTGCAAATACACTATCGAATGGTTGAAATATTCTTGCAGCCTTTGCCATAACAGCTACAAAATCTCCGGTTGCTGTGCTTGATAACTGATAAATATATCTTAAACCTGAATCATTATTAGGCATTATAAAAGATTCAAATTGTTGTTTAGTTAATTTAAAATATACCCCTCCATTTAAATTCTGCATCTTAAGAAGCCAGTCTAATTCATATTTAACTTCATCAAGTAAATCAGGAATATTATTTCCACTTTCAGGAATATTTAAATCATCCTGGTTAAACTTAGGAGGAAAATATTCATAAGCCATCAAGAGAGTTCCTAAAGTTATCCCAGCATTAACTATGTACTTTCCATAATCTCCGGCATCATGCCAGCCACCTGATGCTGCAAGGTAACCTGATTGAGAAGTGGAAGAATGAAAATATCCGTCATTAGTATGACAAGGAGGATGAAAATACACACCTGCATTGTTTTGAAGAAGGGAAGTTCCGCATCGCTGGTAGTAAAATCCTTTTAATGATTTTCTATACGAATTTTCAAAAACATCCGATGAAATCTGAAAAATAAAAGACGAATCATTTGAGCTAGTTTTGACGAAATAATTTCCATTTCTTTGTAAGGAAGTAAAATCCCCGCGATAAAGTATTAATCCGGTAGCTGGATCATTAGAAACTGACAATAATAATTCATCTTGGTAGTAAACAATTCCATCATCTATATCAATAATATAAAAACTATCAGCAGCTAAATCTGTGTAGAAAATTTTTGTTAGATTATTTACATAACCAGATTGATTAATAAAGACTTGGGCTTGGTTAAGATGTGAATAAAGTAAGGTTAAAAATAATATGGATAAATACTTTTTCATTTTATGAAATCAGAATTATTAAATTTTATTTTTAAAATTAGTTATAAAACACTGCTGGTGAAAATAAAATTTTTAAGAACGCCTAGTTTTACATTTGAAAATAAATAGCATAAACCTCTTATTTGATAGTCTTACTAAGACTAAACAACTTAATAGTTTTTCTTAAATGTTATTGCTGTTTAAGGCATTTTCTAACAGCAGCAATAACTGATGTCTTGTAAAAGGTTTTGAAAGGTAATGGGAACATCCGGCTTCAATTATCCGCTGTTTATCTCCAGACAAGGCATAGGCAGTTAAAGCAATGATCGGTGTGTCTTTATACTCCGGCATTTTTCTAAGTTTATTTGTTACATCAAGTCCGGTCATTTCTTTCTTTAATCCAATATCCATTAGAAAAACATCGTATTTATGATCGATCGATTTCTTCAATGCTTCATCACCAGAGCGAGCACATTCAATAACATACATATCTTTAAGAAATGATGAAACCATTTTAATATTTAGTTCATCATCTTCAACCATAAGTATTTTTACATCCTTCACTGAAGAACTTTCAATCATATCAACTAATAAAATTATTAAAAAATAAAATCAATAAAACATACTCATTTTGCAAAAAACATTTTAAGAGAAATTAAGAATAAGGAAATAGCAAATATTTTTTGTAAAACATTTTGCGGAAGACTGACTGCAAATTTAGCCCCAATATATCCGCCGACTATAAAGCCTATACAAATTAATGCTGCTATTTTAAGATCAACATATCCTTGTTGATAGTAAGCATACGCTGCCAGAATTCCTATCGGCGGTACCATAAGTGCTAAAGTTGTACCTTGCGCCTGTTGTTGCGATAATCCAAATAAAAATACCAATGCTGGTACAATTATTACACCTCCACCTAATCCTACTACACCACTGAAAGTTCCTGCAGTAAGACCGAGAATTATAAATAAAATTTCTTTAGGCATATTTACCTCTAATATTTAAATCAACTATTAATAACTGTTTTATTTTTTGATATCCGCCAATAATAAAATGGCAAACCAAGTAGAATTAGCAATGAACCCATCGCGGCATTTTCATAATCTGATATTATGGTGTTTACAAGAAATAGAAATGAAAAGATTACAAAGATCATTGGGGTATATGGGTATCCCCAGACTTTGTAAGGTCTATGAACATCCGGCATTTTTTTTCTTAGTACAATTACACCATAAGCACCGAGCATATAAAATAACCAGGAGGCAAACATTACATAATCTGTAATTGTATCAAATGTTCCTGTTAATACAAGCACGCAAGACCATAATCCTTGTGCAACCAGGGATGTATGTGGAGTGGCATATCTTGGATGAATTTTATCAAGTGATTTGATAAACATATTGTTCTTTGCCATTGCAAAACAAACCCTAGCTGTCGAAAGAATGTTTCCATTTAATGCTCCAAACGTTGAGATAATAACTGCAATTGAAATTAGTATTGCACCATTAGACCCAAAAACAATTGAAGCTGCTGTTGCTCCAACAAGAGGAGACTCGGCCATTTTTTCAATTGGTAAAACATATAAGTAGGCAACGTTTATAAGCATATAAACAACTACCACGATGAGTGTTCCAAATAGTAATCCTAATGGAACATTTCTTTGAGGATTTTTTATTTCACCGGCAACAAAAGTTAAATTATTCCATCCATCGTAGGCCCAAAATGCTCCGGCAATCGCTAATCCGAACAATGAAATAATATTTGAAGTCGTTGATTCTGGTATAGAAAAACCAGTTGAAATATTTGAAAAACTTCCAGACCCACTTGCTAATAATAATATAGACAAAAGCACTATAGAAGCAATTTTTACAAACGTGACAAATGATTGGACTGCGCCTCCAAATATTACTCCTGCGTAATTAATCGCAGTTAAAAAAAGAATACACAAAATTGCTGCCGCTTTAGCACCAAATTCTGCAAAGGGAAAAATATTTCCAACAATAGGAATATAAATTGAAATAGTTACCCACGATTCTGGCAGTTGCGGATATTTAATAAAGTAACCGAGGTACTCTCCAAAAACGTATGCTATTGCAGCACCAGCCCCTGTTTGAATCACAGCAAAAACTGACCAACCATAAAGATAGGATACAAAGTTACCGTACATTTTTTGGAAATAAACATATTGTCCACCAGTTGCATCTATCATTCCACTGACTTCTGCATTACATAGCGCACCAATAAAAGTAATTATTCCTGCTACTAACCAAACGATTAAAAGTAATTCTGGAGACATTAACTGACCAGCCATTGTAGCCGGTTTTCTGAATATTCCGGATCCAATCATAGATCCGGCTGCAATCATTATAGCCGCAGTTAATGTTAGCCCGCGAACAAGTTCAGTTTTGGGTTTAAGCATCTGGCAGGATTTTGTTTAATATGTAAATATTATTTCCACTAAATTAAATCTAAAGAATTATTTGCAAATGAACATAAATAAGTTTTTTAAAAGGAACAATCGACTATGTAAAAAAATCTTAATTCTCAATCTCGCGGGTTATACATATTTTTACATAGTATTTATAATCAATTCACAAAAATATTTTTGTTATGAACGAAATCCTTCAACAACTCAGTCTTTGCATAGAAAAGGGGAGAGTAAATAAAGATTCAAATTATCCAGCGGATATGAAAGGAATGCCTGGAGCTGTAGAATTAACTCAACAAGCTTTGAGTGAAGGTACTCTTGCACAAGATATACTTAACATTGGCTTTTTACCCGGGATGAAAATAGTTGGAGATAAATTTAAAGACGGCAAAATATTTCTTCCAGAAGTTCTCATTTCAGCAAGAGCAATGAGCAGTGCTATGGAATTGTTAAAACCCTATTTTCAATCAGGTGAAATAAATTATAAAGGCAAAGTTATTATGGGTACAGTTGCTGGTGATCTTCATGATATAGGTAAGAATATTGTTAAGATGGTTTTGGAAGGCGGTGGATGGCAGGTTGTGGATTTAGGAATTAATGTTAATGCTGAAAAAATTATCGATGCAATAAATACTAATTCCGCCAAAGTGGTTGGATTAAGTGCATTACTTACAACGACAATGCAAAATATGAAAGAGATTGTAAGAAAGATTAAGTCTGAAACAAAAGATGTCTTAGTGGTTATTGGTGGTGCACCTGTTACTAAAGCATTTGCCGATTCTATTAACGCTGATGGGTATTTCCATGATCCGCAAGGAATGCTTGATTACCTTAATAAAAAAATGAGCAAATAATATTTATGGATGGCACAATATCATTAAAACAATCTATTATTAAAGAAATAGAATTCAATTTTGAAAATTGTGCTATTTCCGAAAATCATATTATTGAATTATTAGGCTATGACGCTGATACTGTTCCGGAACCAGTTTTAGAAACAATAGGCTTTATACTAAATGAACTTCCGAACAAGGTTAGATTGCAAAGTGGTTATAAGATATTTAATCCAAAAAAGGTAAAATTAAGCGGAGATAGTTTTACAATTGATAATAGAACTTTTAATTGTGGAAAGATTATCTATTCATCGTTAAAGAATTCTGAAACTATTGGATTTCTTATTTCTTCAATTGGTGAAGAAATTGAAAATTGGTCTAAATATTTCATGGATAATAATGAAATTCTAAAAGGATATCTTATTGATAAAGTTGCATCAGAATTGGTTGAACAGCTTGCTGATAGAACTGAATCACTTCTTGAAAAAGAACTTGGAATAATTGAATTAAAGGCGACTAATCGTTACAGTCCTGGTTATTGCGGCTGGAGTGTAGCTGATCAACAGAATTTATTTTCTCTTATACCTGAAAAATTTTGTGGAGTTTCGGTAAATGATAACTCAATGATGATTCCAATTAAATCTGTTAGTGCAGTTATCGGTGTTGGGAAAAATGTTGAGAAAAAAACTATGAATGTTCAATTTGCGAAATAGACTTTTGTTACAAGCGAGATAGAAATGTATAAAATATCTGAACTTGTGAATACCGGTAAATTATTAACCTCAGATGGAGCTTGGGGAACATATCTCTTTAAAAAAGGATTAGCGAGTGGGAGTTGTCCTGAAGAATGGAATCTATCTCACTCTGATGAAGTATATGAAATTGCAAAAAGTTATATAGAAGCTGGTTCTGATATAATTTCAACGAACAGTTTTGGCTCAAATCTTTTTAAATTATCACAGTATAATCTTCAGGAAAAACTTTCTGAGATATGCCAAACTTCAGCAGAGATTTCCCGTAAGGCAGCAGGTGAAGAAAAATACGTTATGGCTTCTCTTGGTCCAACAGGTAAGTTTTTAATTATGGGTGATGTTACAAGCGAAGAATTATATAATTCATTTAAACAGCAAGCTATTGCTTTTGAAAAAGGCGGAGCTAATGCTGTTTGCATCGAAACATTTTATGCCTTAGATGAAGCTGAACAAGCCATTTCCGCTGTTAAGGAAAATACTTCGCTGGAGGTTATTTGTACTTTTACTTTTGATAAATCTGAGTATGGATTTAAAACTTTAATGGGTATTAGTCCACAACAAATGACTGAATCGTTAATCCTCTGTGGTGCAGATATTGTGGGTGCGAATTGTGGTTCGGGATTTGAAGATATGATCGAAATTGTAAAAAAGATTCGCGAAGTTTCTGCAAGGATACCAATTATTATTCAGGCGAATGCTGGAATGCCGGTAATTGAAAATGAACAGCTTTTTTATTCGGAAACCCCGGATAAGATAAAAGAAATAGTTCCTCGATTAATTGATGCAGGGGCAAATATTATTGGCGGCTGTTGCGGAACAACTCCAGAGCACATTAAAGTTATTGCAGAAATAGTTGGAAAGTTTAACCAAGGAAAAAAGTAGTCAAAGATTAGAATTAATTTCTTTAACTGTTTTAATCATTGCCATATAGTTTTCTAATTTTACGTATTCCGGAATTGAGTTACCAGAACCAACACAATATCCACCATTAAATCCAACTTGTTCGATATTTTTTTTAACATTTAGTTTAATTTCATTTACTGAACCACGAGCAAGTAGATCAACATCAATGTTACCAATTAAGCAAAGTTTATCACCATATCGTTCTTTAACTTCAAAAATTTTCATTGCCTTCGGTTCAATCGGATGGATTGCATCAACACCGCAATCAATGATCTTCTCCATAACATCATAAAGAATCCCATCGGTGTGATAAATAAGAGGTTTATTATGTCGCTTTGCTAAATCTCCAATCTTTTTTAACCATGGAAAGAAATATTTATCCAAAACAGCGGGGGAGACCATTAAAGAGTTCGTATAAGCGATGTCATCACTATACCAAATTGCATCAACAATATCTGATTGAGCAAAGTACTCGAACATACTGAGTACAAGTTCTCCGAGTTTATCGTTTAATTTATTTACTAGTTCCTCATTTTCAAATAGTGCAAAGGAGAATGATTCAAATCCCATCATTTCCCATGTCATTGTAAAAATATCACCGTATTGTCCAATAACTCCCATTCCATCAGGTAACAAAGATTTTACTTTTTCAAAGTTTTTATAATCAAAATCATTTATGGATGGAAATGTGTATTTCTCGAAATCTTCAAAATTTGTAATTACCCCATTATTTTCGAAGCCCATTTTCTAAAAATTGTTCCATCATCATTGTATGAAACATTATTATCTAACCCAATTTTCATGGGATTAAAATCAGCTTTGGGTTGAAGCTTAATGTAATCATATCCTGCTGTATACCAGAAATCAACCTCATCTTTTAGGTTAGTCATCCTTTTTCCTAAAAATAGCTCTTTTATTTTTGGATGAACACCAAGTTCAGCAAGCGGGATGTAGTTTTCGTTTTCTCGCTTTAGGGTTTTTAAGAATGCTTTGATATTAGGGCTGTTTGCTGATGACATTTTCAATTAAATTTTAATTATTATGATTAAAAATAAATACAATTTATATGTAAGTACTATTGATTTTAAGATTATTATTGATCAATTTCGAGTCAGAGCAAAACAATAATAAAGAAAAGGATGCTATGCTTAGAGTAATATTGTCATTCGTATTAACAGTTTTCCTATTTGCTAGCCTAATAGGGACAGCAAATTTTATGTTTAAATCTAAGAATGTAAATACTACGAATGTTATTGCTCAAGTGTCAGAAAAGAAAGATACACGATTATCTATAAAAGAAATCGAATCTGTAACTGCTTCAAGTAACTTTCAATTTACCTCTGTTAACGCTTTAAGGTAATAATCTATTATTTCCGGGCAATCGTTTTCTTTTTGTTATCACTTCATAAAACCATTTATCCATAATTGATTTACAACTCATAGTTCCATTCTTATAATTGTTTTAGATGTAAAAATAATTTTTATTGAGAGGCAACAAAATGAAAACAAAAATTTTTCTTAATTGTCTTCTGGTAATTAGTATCTCTATTTCTTCGTTTGGTTTTATCAAACAAATACCTGCAAAAGTAAACAATTATAATAGAGATTTAGTAATCGAAAATTTACTTAATGGAGTGAATTCAGGTAATCATGGATTAAGAATGAGTTCAGCATATTTCCTTGGAGAAATTAAAGCAGATGAGGCAGTAATTCCATTGATGAAGATTCTTAAAAATGATCAAAATGAAGAGGCTAGAATTATGGCAGCTTTATCTCTTCTAAAGATTGGGGACTTAAGAGGATTATTTGCAATTAAAAGAACTATACAATTTGATGATAGTGAACGAGTAAAAAAAATGTGTTCAATATTTTATCAGGATTATATATCTAACAAATAAGTTTTAAGATATATCCTAAGTATCTTAAAAGTGCTCCTGGTTGGTTGAAAACCCGATCGAAAGATCGGGTTTTATTTTACCTACATTATAATTTGTATTTATTTGAGATAATTGGGATGAATTCTTCAAGATAAATGTACTTTTTACATAATATGTAATGCATTAAATGAAGCTGATTCATAAACAAGCTAGTCACAATAATCTTTTCTCCAGTCTTTAAAATAATTGCTGAGTAACCAAAATTATCCCATGGTTTACTCCTACCTTTTAGTGTTGTATGAATTCCCTCAATTCTACGAATATCTAAAAATAGATAAGTTCTAATATCTTTTTTATAGTATACCGTAAAGGATAATTCTTCATTATTAAAGAATATTTTTTTTAATGGAGCATTGAACAAATAATTAGTCGTTAGAATAGGAATTGGTAGAAAAATTAGTGTCCAAATTAAAAAGAGAACATCCATCCAATATGTATGGG
Source organism: Ignavibacteriales bacterium (assembly GCA_016707115.1). Lineage (GTDB taxonomy): Bacteria > Bacteroidota > Ignavibacteria > Ignavibacteriales > Ignavibacteriaceae > IGN3. Next base: position 326,486 of record JADJIH010000001.1, read on the forward strand.
TCTTTGTATAGAGATATAAGCATAAGTTAACAATCCAAAATAAAAAATAAGTGGAATCTGAAAAAGAAGAATTCTGCTTACCTTTAATTCAAATTCATTAGTCTTAGGAAGATCCTCTATTTTCTTTTTTTCATATTTAGTAAGTCTTCTTTTTTTATCCATACCCATTATCAATCTTATTATTTGAAATTTGAATATTAAAATAACAAGATCAAATATAAATATTAGTTCTGATCAATATATATAAAGTTTATATTTGATTATTAAAAATCAAATAGATGAAAATTTCCAAAGAAGAAATATTTAAAACTTTCAAACTAGCATATCCAGTTATGATTGGTCAGCTTGGAATAATTATGATGGGAGTGGTTGATAGTATAATGGTTGGACGTCTAGGTTCAGTTCCACTTGCTGCCGCCTCGCTCGGTAATAGCTTAATATTTATAATTCTAATTGTTGGCATTGGTTGTTCAATAGTTATCAGCCCGCTTGTAGCTATTCTTGTTGGGGGAAAAAGATACACAGAATGTGGAGTATACTTTAGACAATCGTTACTTGTTAATGTACTTTTATCCTTTGCAATGATTGCAGTGATATTTATTGGAGTGAATTTTATATATAAGCTTAATCAGCCGCCGGAAGTAATAGAACTCACAGTTGTTTATATGAGTATTGTTGGATTATCTGCTTTACCACTTATGATTTATCAGACCTACAAGCAATTTATTGAAGGTTTATCAATCATGAAACCGGCTATGGTTATTGCAATTCTAGCAAACATAATTAATGCTTTTGCAAATTGGGTCTTGATATTTGGAGAGTTGGGATTTCCAAAGCTCGGGTTAGCCGGCGCAGCTTGGGCTACTTTTTCATCAAGAGTTTTTATGGCCGTGGCAATTATGATTTATGTTATGAAAAATGAAAAGTTCAAACAATTTGATGTAACATTTCATTTTCGTGGAATCAATTTCCCAATAATCAAAAAAATACTTAGACTCGGATTGCCTAGCGGATTCCAATATTTTTTCGAAGTCGGTGCTTTTTCATTTGCGGTTATTATGATTGGATGGATTGGTGCTAATGAACTTGCCGCGCATCAGATAGCTATAAATCTTGCCTCAATTTCGTTTATGGCTGTTCTGGGAATTTCACAAGCAGCCAGCATTCGTGTTGGTAATGCGATGGGGGAACAAAATGTAGCCAAAATCCGTAAAGCTGGATTTACAGGAATTGCACTTGGAGCATCAATTATGTCGCTTGCAGGAATTTCATTTATTCTTCTGAATAACTTCTTACCAACATTGTATATTGATGATGAAGCGGTCATTTCGATTGCCTCAAGATTAATAATAATCGCTGCTCTGTTCCAATTATCCGATGGAACGCAAGCTGTAGGGATCGGTGTTCTTCGCGGATTAACCGATGTAAAAGGTCCAACAATAATTACTTTTGTTGCGTATTGGATAATTAGTTTACCAATTGCTTATATACTCGCATTCAACTTTAATTTAGGAGTAGATGGCGTATGGATTGGATTGTTGATAGGATTAACAGCTTCAGCAATTTTGCTTACACTAAGATTTAATTACAAAAGCAAACATATAATTCATATTTAAACAACTATGTATTTTATTAAGAATATCAAAGTCATTTCGAAGGAGTCTTCGACTGAGAAATCTGGAAAATAATAGGAACAGATTTCTCTATTCGTTCGAAATGACAATTTGTATTCAAACTTAACTAAAAATCATAATCATATTTTGGATCTTCTTTCACCTGAATAACATTTTCGGATCCCGCATAAATTTTATCAGTATTTCTTGAAATGTTTTCAAAGAGTTCAGCTTTTGATGAATAATTCTTCAGATAAAAAACCCGAACTTGATTTCTATTCTTAACTAACCAGTTTAATGTAATCTTCATCTTTTCAAGATCTTCATCAGTTGGATTTGAATCAGTATTTATCGAACCATTGTAATAATCATCTAAAGCTTGCTCAAATGTATCCTTATGATCGTGTAAATATTTTTTATATAAAACTTCCCTTCAAGCATTAACACATAATCATTTTCAAATCTTGAATTAATTTCAAATAAAACATTTGCACGATTTACTGGTTCTGCAAGAATTGAGGATTTATGTGTTTGATCCAGAATGAAATCTACTAATTCTTTTATCTCGGCAGCTTGCTCATATTTTTCTTTTACTGATAATTCTTTCATCTTGTTTAAAAGCCTATCTACTGCAAATTGATTCTTACCATAAAGAAAATCATAAACGTTTTCCAATTCGTCCATATAGGTTTGTTTATTTAATTCAACATTAATACATGGTCCGGTACAACGATGAATATCATATAAAAAACATGTCTTACCTTTCTTAAAATCCTTATCAGAACATTCTCTAACAGCAAATGCTTTATTAACAAAATCTAAAATCTCTGTTGCTTTTCTTCGGGAGATAAACAATCCAAAATAATCGTTACCATCAAAATCAAAGTGGTTTGTTAATTCAATTCTTGGTGCTTGATGGGTTCGGGTGATTCTGATAAAATATTTATTGCCGAACTTCTTTAATTGATAATTATGTTTTGGTTCTAATAATTTTATTGTTTCTGCTTCTGTAAGTAAGGCGGTTAACTCACTATTTGTAATTACATGTTTTAATCGTGTAGCCTGTTTAATAATCTTCTGCGCCTTTTTAGGTGCAGATGGAGAGAAATATGTTTTAACTCTTTCTCTAATTGATTTGGCTTTCCCGACATAGATTATTTCATCCTTATTATTTGTGAAATAATAAATTCCCGATGCATGTGGTAAGGATCTAAAATCTTCCTGCAATTCTTTTTTAACATTTAATAAAGGTGATTCTGAGATTCCTGCTTGATACGCAAGGAATTCGCCGACGGTTAGAATACTATCTTTAGTTTGAAGCTCTTTTATCATCTTTAGAAGAACTTTTGCTGTGATTTCAGCATCTCCCAAGGCTCGGTGCGCATTTGTATTCTTTAAATTTAAGGATTGAGCAACGTTTGAAAGCGATTTACTTTTTAATGTTGGATAAATTTTTCTTGCAATCTTTAACGTACAACAAGAATGCTCATTAATGAACTCACGTCCTGAAATCGTAAACTCAGAATTTAAAAATGATGAATCAAAAGGGAAATTATGTGCGGTTAGAATTGTATTATCGGTGAAAGAAATTATCTCATCCACAACATCTGAAAAATTGGGCCACCAATAACATCATCGTTATCTATTCCAGTCAGTGATGTAATAAAAGGAGGAATGTATGTCTGAGGATTTATAAGATAATGCAGTTTATCGGTTATCTTCAAATTCTCAATCTTAACAAGAGCAATTTCTATGATTCTATTTTTATTGGCAGATAAACCGGTCGTTTCAACATCCACAACACTGAATGAAGCTTTCTCTTTAAATCTAAATTAAAATACTCACAAAGTAGAAAAATTTGTTAGTCTTTTCAATAATTGTATAAAATGTCACTTCAAAGGGAAATCTTTTCACTTCAAACTTTAATTAATTTAGATTTCAAAAATCGGTTTATAATTTCTCAATTACTCCCAATTTAGATATATTTCTTTAAACGATTTAGGAAAACATGTCTTCAATTAATTTACTTTTTGTTGGTGATGTTATTGGTCAGCCTGGGATGGATATAGTTCAAACCTGGCTTCCGGGATTGATCCAAAAATACAAAGCTGATTTTGTAGTTGTTAACGGTGAAAATCTTTCTGACGGCAAAGGCTGCACTGATAAGGAAGGACCAAAACTTTTTCAGATTGGCGTAAATGTAATCACAGGCGGTAATCATACCTGGGATAAACATCAATCTCAGGACTATTTAAAAGCAGAACCACGTTCACTTCGTCCTATAAATTACCCAAAAGGCACACACGGAAATGGTTATCATATTGCTGATACAAAAAAAGGAAAAGTTGCTGTTGTCAGTTTGCAAGGTAGAACATTTATGACTGCAATTGAATGTCCATTTAGAACAATGGATTGGATTCTTACACGAATAAAACAAGAAACTAAAGTTGTGTTTGTAGATTTTCATGCTGAAGCGACAGCTGAAAAAATGGCAATGGGTCAGTATCTTGATGGAAAAATTAGTGCAATAGTAGGAACTCACACACACATCCAAACATCTGATGAAAGAATTTTACCAAACGGAACAGGTTACATAACTGATGTTGGAATGACTGGGCCTTACGATTCTGTTATTGGAATGAAATCGAGTGCTGCAATTAATAGATTTTTATTCGCAACTCCACAGAAATATGAAACTGCAAAAGATAACGTTCACTTAACCGGAATGTATTTTAAGATTGATACTGAAACCGGGAAGACTTTAAAGTTAGAAAGAATATTTTTTCCTGAATTTGATAAACTTATTGTTGATAAAGATGCTGAATCATCCGCTGCCCAGAATTGATAAGGATGAGAAGCTAAGAAAACTGCTTCTTCCTTACTGCAGATTTAAATACGGAACAATCTGGATAGATGAAAAAGAAAAACACAAAATTGCTTGTGTGGATGTTAGCAAAAGTGAAGAAGTAAAAAAGATTTTTGGAAAAACTAAAGGTAAACTTTCTGTTCAGGATCCGCCGTACAACTTTATCGCATTCACTGAAAAACAAAATGACGAATTTATTATTTGGTGTAAGAATTGGATTGCCTTAAACCAGGAAATCTCAGATAAAAATTCTTCTTTTTATTTTTGGCTTGGTGCAGATCAATCTAATCACTTTGAACCATTTGGTGGATTTGTTGAAATGATGAAATCAACCGGATTAACTTCTCGCAGTTTTATTACGATGAGAAACCAGCGTGGTTATGGAACGCAATATAATTGGATGGCAATTCGCCAGGAACTTCTTTACTACACATTTGGAAAACCAAAGTTCAATATAAAATCTGAGTACACAGATATTCCAAAAGTTTTAAAAGGATATTACAAAGAAGTTGGCGGCGATATAACAGATAATATGCAGCGTAGTAAATCACAATTTATTCGTGCTGGCAATGTTTGGATTGATGTACAGCAGGTTTTTTATCGGATGGAAGAAAATGTAAATGGATGTTTTGCACAGAAACCTTTAAAAGCTATTAAAAGAATTGTTGAAGCATCATCTGCTAAGAATGAATTGGTCACTGATTTCTTTTCACACTCAGGAACAACATTAATTGCAAGTGAATTGCTTGGAAGAAAGTGTATTACTTTTGATTACGATCCTGTTTATTGTGAAATAACATTGAGAAGATTGGAAAACTTAAGATCAACTGGAAAATCTGGTTGGCAAAATTCTAATCCATTTTATAATGAGATTAAAAACGATAAAAAAATATTAAATCACTTAAAGAAAAAATACAACATAACTTATAATTGAATTATCTATGATATTAATTGATGGTAAAAAAGTTGCTGCAGATATTCGCAGTGAACTAAAAGATAAAATATCTCAGCTTAAAGCTGAAGGAAAGAATGTTCCCGGACTTGTTGCAATAATTGTTGGAGAAGATCCAGCTTCACAAATTTATGTTGCAAGCAAAGGCAAAGCTTGTGAAGAAATTGGAATGAGAACTAAAACAGAAAAGTTAAGTGCTGATATTTCAGAACCTGAACTTTTATCACTCATTCAATCTTATAATCAGAATAAAGATTATCACGGAATACTTGTTCAACTTCCACTGCCAAAACACATAAATGAAGATAAAGTAATTGAAACAATTTCACCGAAAAAAGATGTTGATGGATTTCATCCGATTTCTGTTGGTAATCTTGTAATAGGGAAAGATACATTTGCTTCTTGCACACCGGCTGGAATTCAGGAATTATTGATTCGGTATAAAATTGAAACTAAAGGAAAACACGTTGTGGTTGTGGGAAGAAGCAACATAGTTGGTAAACCAATCGCAAACATTATGCTTCAAAAAGCTGAAGGAGCAAATTCAATTGTAACAATTGTTCACTCCGCTGCAAAAGAAATTTCATATTATACAAAGCAAGCAGACATATTGATTGCTGCTATTGGCAAAGCTGAAATGATTAAAGCTGATATGGTTAAAGATGGCGTTGCAGTAATTGATGTTGGAATAAATCGAATTGATGATCCAACAAAAGCTAAAGGTTACAGAATAGTTGGCGATGTTGATTTTGAAAATGTTTCTAAAAAAGCTTCATTCATTACTCCGGTTCCAGGTGGAGTTGGACCAATGACGATTGCAATGCTGTTAAGCAATACTTACAAAGCTTATAATCTTTATGGTGAAAAATGAGCTGGAAAGATTTAGTTACAGAAGTGAATGTAAAAAAATATTAAGTGAATTTTCTGAGTTTGAAAAATCAAAGAAGACGCCTGAGATAAAATTATCTGCACAAGATTTAGCTGGAATGATTGATCATACTTTGCTAAAACCTGATGCAACAATCTCTGAAATCACCCAACTTTGTGAAGAAGCAATCCAAAACAATTTTGCTTCTGTTTGTGTTAATCCATCGTACGTTGATGCTTGTTTTAACTTAATTAAATCTTCAACTGTAAAAGTTTGTACAGTAATTGGATTTCCATTAGGAGCAACAACCACTCAATCTAAATATCTTGAAGCCGAAGAAGCAATTAAAAATGGTGCAGAAGAGATTGATATGGTGATCAATGTTGGAAAGTTAAAGGATAAGGATTATCAATTTGTATTCGAGGATTTAAAATCAATTGCTGATTTATCAAAAAAGCATCTGTGTACTTCTAAAGTGATTTTGGAAACCTGTTTACTTTCAGATGAAGAGAAAGTAATTGGATGCTTGCTTGCAAAAGAAGCTGGATTAAGTTTTGTTAAGACCTCAACCGGGTTTTCAAAAAGTGGAGCAACTGTTCATGATGTTGCTTTGATGAAATATGTTGTTGGTGATAAATTGCAAGTAAAAGCTTCTGGTGGAATTCGTTCTTATGAAGACTCAATTGCGATGATAAATGCCGGAGCAAATAGATTAGGTGCTAGTGCTGGGGTTAAAATTATAGCTGGGCAAAAATCTGAAAGCAGTTATTAGTTAATGGTTATCGATCTTATTGTAACAAATTGTAACAAAAACTAATGACGGCTACACAGCTGAAGTCCCTTCACTAAAGGGATGCGAAAGTTGGGCTCACGATGAAGAAACTGTAATTGAAAAAATATTTGAGCTAACTTCATTCTATTTACATTTGGACGCGAAAGAAATAAAACTTGACAAAGCCCGCATTGAAGAAAATAAAACTATATACAAATTAATATTTCATAAATAACTTTTGTGAGAAGCACGAAAACCGAAAAACGACTCGAGAAAATTACCAGAGTCATTAAATCCCGCCAGCATTCATTAACAGTAGTGATGGAAAATATTCACGATCCGCACAATGTTTCCGCTATCTTTAGAACTTGCGATGCGGTTGGAATTCCTAAAGTAAATTTAGTTTATAACTTTGAATCATTCCCACGTATTGGTAAAAAATCTTCAGCATCAGCATTTAAGTGGGTAGATAAGGAAAAATATAAATCTGTTGAAGAATGCTACAGCGAATTAAGAAAAAACGGATTTAAAATATTTGCTTCATCATTATCAGAGAATTCAAAAAATCTATATGATTTAGATCTAACACAAAAAGTTGCGATTGTAGTTGGGAATGAACATCGAGGTGTTTCTGAAACTTCTGCTGAATTAGCTGATGAAGTATTTTTAATTCCACAGTTTGGAATGGTACAAAGTCTTAATGTTTCTGTGGCAACTGCTGTAATTCTTTATGAAGCAATGCGACAGCGAATAAAAAAAGGTATGTACAAAAAAAGTGAACTTGATGAAAAAACACTTGATAAGATCATTGATAATTGGTGTGAGAAGTAGTGATTAAAAGATTTGAAAAAATAAATCGAGTAAACGGTGAATTAAGTTTGACTGGCGATAAATCAATTTCACACCGGGCTATTATATTCTCAGCCATGGCTTCCGGAAAATCTATTATTACAAACTTATCGCAGGCGCAAGATGTAATTTCAACAATGGTTATTATGCACAAATTAGGTGCAAGCATTTTAACTAAAGATAGGAAAATAATCATTGGTGGTATGGGTTATAAAGGATTTAAAGTACCAGCATCAAATTTAGATTGTGGAAACTCTGGAACATCAGCAAGATTGATTGCTGGTTTACTAGCAGCTCAGGATTTTAATTCTACTTTAATAGGTGATGAATCTCTTTCTAAAAGACCAATGAAAAGAGTAGTTGATCCTTTGATGAAAATGGGAACTGAGTTTCAATCAAACGAAAAATTAACACTACCAGTTACAATTATTCCCAAATCTAACATTAATAGCATTGATTATGAGATGCCTGTTGCCAGCGCTCAGGTTAAAAGTTCAATCTTAATCGCTGGTTTGCATTGTGATGAAGTGACAACCGTAATTGAGAAAGAGCAAACCAGAGATCATACAGAAAAAATGTTGGGATTACCAGTTAAAGTTACTGAAGGAAAAATCATTTCTTCATCTTCAAAGAAATATTATCCGGAGGCAAAAGAATATTTTGTACCTGGTGATATTTCAACTTCAGCATTTCATATTATTTTAACTTTGTTAACACCAAACTCTGAGTTGATTATAAAAAATGTTTCGTTAAATACAACCAGAACAGGATTTATTGATGTATTGAAAAAAATGGGGGCCAATATATCCTTTGAGGATATTAAAACTTCAAGTAATGAAGATTATGGTAATATAATTATTAAATCGTCTTCACTTAAGAATATTAGAATAGATTCGCAAATTATTCCAAACATAATTGATGAAATTCCTATTCTTACAATAGCCGGAATATTTGCTGAAGGTGAATTTGTGATTGAGAACGCCAAAGAACTTAGAGTAAAAGAATCTGATCGAATAAAATCAATTTGTACGAACTTAATGCATTTAGGATTAAATGTCGAAGAATTGGAAAACGGATTTATTGTTAGCGGCGCAATAAAAAATTCAAAACCGGTATTTGAGAGTTTCGGTGATCATAGAATTTCAATGGCTTTTTCAATTTTAAGTATGCTTTTAGATAATGGGGGAGAAGTGAATGGGTTTGAGTGTGTTGCAATTTCCAATCCAAAGTTTGAAGAACAAATAAATTCAATAATTAAATAAGATCAAGGACCTTGTCATCCTTCTTCTTCGCTCAGAATGACAAGTTGAAGAGAATATTTAAAAGACTTAAGTCAAACGGAGTGGCAATATCATCGAAGTGCTACTTCAATTTGTTACAGTGAAATTATCTGATGCTCAAATTCATTTACCGAAATATCATCGTAAACTTTACGAATAAAATCTTTACCATATTTATTATAGAAGTAAGTAAAGTTAATTTCTCGCTCTTGCAGATTTCCCAAAGGATACAGCAAATTAGAAAGTCGGGTTAACTGTCTAATAGTAGTTTCGTGTTTGGTTTCCTGTGCTTTGGTTGCTTTTGATTTTAATTCAGCTATTGAGGAAACAATTTTTTCTCTATAACGCAAACTTGCATCAACCAATGTTTTGTCTACTGCAAAAAGATTTTCTTTTAATCTATCAAAAGTTAATTCAATTTCATTAGATGCTTCCTCAAAAGCTTTTTCAATATTGTTTTCAGAAAGTCCAGAGATTACTTTTTCTTTAAGTTCATCCAATCCAAGAAAAATATCATGCATTGTAAGATCGTATTTGTCTAAAGCCGCTCCAACATTTTTTTCAAGTAGAGTTGCTGAAGATCGTGGATAAACAATTGGCGTTATAATATTATAAAAATCATAGAGCGGAGTAATTTGTGCGAAATAAGAAATCTCACTGGGACCGGCAATGTAAAACCCAGTTGGAAATATATAATCCTGGCAAATTGGTCTTAGCAACACATTTGGACTAAATTTTTCCGGAGAGTTCTCAATTTCTGTAAGGATCTCATCTTTAGTAAATTGTTTTCTCTTTCTTCTCAGCTTAAAAATATCATCAACCGGTTCAACAGAATATCTTCCATCATCTGTATGATAGAAAAGATTAACTGGTTTTACTTTTACCTGTGCATGATATAACTCTTCAAGTTTTGCACTTGTGAGAATTAATTTTTGTGTGTGTATAGAAAAATCATTAACCTCTTTTTTGAAAATAGGTTTGAGCAATGATTTAATATTTGGATCTTGCGGATCAAAGATTATTAAACCATATTCATCAAATAACCAGAATAAAAGTTCTTTAAAGCTTTGTTTAAATGTTTTTCCAACTTGATAGCAGTCTTTTAGCTTTGTTACCAATTCATTTTTAAAATCCGTATCTCTTAAACTTCCTTCGTACTTTGAAAAAAAATCATTTAGTACATCATCGAACTTAATATTCCCAATACTCTGCTTAGCATCATCATCACTTATTTCATCCTTATAGCCGAGGTTTAATATCTGATTCTCATTATCAAATAAATTTAAAGAACGAACTTCGTTAAAATCATGATCATCACCCTCAAGCCAGAAAACAGGAACAAACTTGAATTCGTCATATCTTTCAGAGAACTGATTTGCGAGTCTGAGCGTTGTTACTATTTTATAAATTGTGTAGAGCGGTCCACCTAAAATTCCTAGCTGCTGTCCTGTAACCACGGCAATAGTTTTATCTTTATCAAGCAGTTCAAAATTTCTTAATGTTTTCCCTGAAATGTTTGCTAAAGCTGAATATTGATTTTTTAGAATTGAAGAAAGATTCAACTGTCTGGATTTCCTTGATTCGGAAATACTTTTGAATAACGGCAAATATCCTTCTTTATTCCGGAAGTTGTGTTTATAGTACTCTTGTACATTCTCGAATTCATATAGATAATCGAGAAATAAATTTTGATGTTTTGGAATATCACTGAAATTTATAAACATTCTTGCCTCAAAAATTGAATTTTCTAAAACAAAAGTAAGGAAAAGCTTTAAGCCTAACAATATCAACTAATCTGAATCACATTTACCAATCACTTTCATCAGTTGTAGTCTTTGGTTAATTTCAACATCAAAAATCTGAGCAAAATTGGAAATCAATATTCTTAAATATCTAACCGCAAAAAGAGCATTAAACTCATTAAAGATTATTCTGTCATTTAATCTTTCAAGAATGATTCGCAGACCAATTGTGTGGGGAATGCCTATCTCATATTCTATTGAACCAACAAATCATTGCAACTTAAAATGTCCGGAATGTCCATCTGGACTTGGTGCATTAACTCGACCACTTGGTTTGTTAAATTTTAATGATTTCAAAAAATGGATCGATCAGATTAAAGATACTGGATTTTATGTGCAATTATTTTTTCAAGGTGAACCTTATATCAATAAGCATCTTCCTGATATGATTAAATATGCACAAACAAATAATGTTTATATATCAATAAGTACAAACGGACATTTTGTTAATGAAAAAAATGTTGATCTCGTTTTAGAAAATGCACCGGATAAATTGATTTATTCTGTTGATGGGCTTGATGAGGAAAGTTATCAAAAATATCGTGTTGGCGGAACATTTAAACAGGCTGATGAAGGATTGAGACTTTTAATAAATCGTAAGAAAGAGTTAATCAAAAATAAACCTTATGTGGAGTTTCAATTTATTGTAATGAAACAAAATGAACATCAGCTTGATGAAGTTAGAAAATATTGTGATGAAGTTGGTGTTGATAAACTAGTTTTTAAGACGATGCAAATATCATCTTATGAAAATGCGATTAAGTTTCTTCCGACCAATCCAAAGTACAGAAGATATTTAGTTAAAGACGAAAAGTTTTCAATAAAAAATAAAATGAAAAATCATTGCTTTGCTTTGTGGAGAACTTCTGTAATTACGTGGGATGGAAAAGTTGTACCTTGCTGCTTTGATAAGGATGCAGAATACACTTTGGGAATTCTAAATGGCAAGTCTTTTTCCGATATTTGGACATCAAAACAATATCAAGATTTTAGACAATCAGTTTTAGATGATAGAAAACAAAATAAAATTTGTACTAACTGCACTGAAGGTTTAAAAGTAAATATATTTGAAATTGAACAATAAGAATGACAACTGAGCAGGTAAAAAATATTTTTCGAGAAAACAGTTTTATTAGCAAGTATAAAACTTTAATTCTCGTTACCGCAAAAGTTGTTATTGCTCTAGGATTACTATTTTATTTAGTCTATGCTGTTAACTTCGAGGAAATATTATCTGCTATTAATCAAGCTAATATTTATTTGATTGCTGTTGCATTTCTTCTAAGCTTTGTTAACATCTATCTGCAATTCTATAAATGGAAAATCACTGCTAATGTTGTATTACAGGAAAATAATAATTCAAAAATTTGGCTTTCTTTATTTTATGGATTTTCTGCTGGTGTTTTTACTCCTGCAAGAATTGGCGAATATTTTGGACGAGCTTTAGTTTTTAAAAATCATTCTTTATTGCGCGTAACACTTGCAACTTTATTGGATAAGTTATTCCTATTGTTGCTTGTAGCTTTCTTTGGCTCTATATCAAGCATATTGTTTATCCATTACTATTATCAGGTAACTTTTTATTTAACTGCTGGGTTATTCCTTCTTGTATTTACGTTATTCTATTTATTCTTTTGGATGATCTTCAATGATAAATTTTGGGATAATGTATTGTTTACAAAACTCAGGGATTCAATTAAACTTCACTGGTTGTTTGAAAAGGTAAAAGTATTCCGCAAACTTGATAAAAAATATGCAACAAAAATGCTATTTATATCATTTGTATTTTATTTGTGTTTTCTTGTTCAGTATGCTGTTTTAGTTGCGGCATTTTCTAATCACACTAACTACTTTGAATATTTGTGGGCAGGTAATCTTATAATGTTTGCTAAAACAATTATTCCACCAGTTTCACTTGGTGAACTTGGAATTAGAGAAGGCGCTTCGGTATTCTTTATAACAATGCTTGGAGAATCTGCTTCAGTCGGATTTAATGCTTCAATATTTCTTTTCTTTATCAATGTTCTAATTCCATCTTTAATTGGATTAACATTACTGCTTAAAAAGAATGATGATTGAAAATACTCTAATTATTGTTTTCCTAGTTCTTTTAATTCATTACGTAATATTTTTATCTAAAATCTATTTTGGATTATCAAAGCTTACAAATAAAGTAAGTGAAAAAATTCCCGAAGAATTGGTTTCCATTATTGTTCCTTTTCGAAATGAAGAGAACAACATACTTAATACTTACTCAAGTCTAACTTCACAAAATTATCCAAAAGAAAAATTTGAAATAATATTTGTTAACGATTCTTCAGATGATAATTCATTACAGATAATCGAGAATCTATCAAAGAAAGAAAATGTTTTTATCTATTCAGTTCCAAAAGATTATTCTGCAAACGCGCATAAAAAAAGAGCAATAAGATTTGGGATTGAAAAATCAAAAGGAGAAATAATTGTTACTACCGATGCAGATTGCAATCATAAAAAAGACTGGTTAAATAATCTTCTAAAGTTTATGGATAAGGAAACAGGATTTATTTCTGGACCTGTCGAATTTATTTCTAACAATCATCTATTTGGTAAAATGCAGAGATTAGAATTTGCCGGACTTGTAATTACTGGTGCTGGTTTGATTGGTACTGGAAATCCAATTATTTGTAATGCTGCAAATATCGCGTATCGAAAAAAAATTTTTGATGAAGTTGGAGGATTTACTTATCAAATGAGTTTATCTTCTGGCGATGATGAATTGCTAATGCAAAAAATTCATCGTGATACAGATTATCATATAAAATTTGCATTGGATAAAAATGCAATCGTTTCAACTGAAGCTAATCCAACTTTAAAAGATTTTTATCATCAACGTAAACGGTGGGCAAGTAAAGGATTGTTTTATGGTGATCATCTTTTGTTGCTAAAACTGGTTTTAATCTTTTTGTTTTATTTGAGTTTAATAGTTCAACCAATTCTTGGTTTTGTCATATCTGCAAAATTCTTTTTGACATTTATTATTTCATTTCTCTTTAAAATTACCGTTGAATATTTAGTTCTTAAAAAAGGAACATCTCTTTTATTTGATTCTAATATTCTTAAACCATTTTTAATTACAGAAATTCTTCAAGTACCATACATTTTAGTTTCGGGATTTATGGGAATGTTTGGCAATCTTGTTTGGAAAGATCGAAAAATTAAACGATGAAGTTCTACATAATTTCTTAAACACTTCACTGTCTACTCAAATATACAACTCACGCTATTAATCATACTTTTTATCCAATAATCGAACTATTTTGATGGCATAAAGCTTGGCTAATAGAAGCAAGACACAAAGGAGAACGTCATGAAAAAGATAATTTTAACAGCAGTCTTAATACTTTTCGGTTTATCAGCAAACGCTGATGCAAACACCGATTTTGCGAAAAGAGTTGGAGGATATTTTTATACTTCACTCGCACCACACGGAACCTGGATCGAAATTGGTTTCGGTACACCTGTTTGGCGTCCTACAATGATTAGAAAAAGTTGGGCCCCTTACAGACAAGGACAATGGATTTATACAGATTATGGTTGGTACTGGGATTCATACGAAGACTTTGGTTACATAACTTATCATTACGGAAGATGGTATTATGATGACTATTATGGTTGGATTTGGATTCCTGATTATGAATGGGCACCTGCCTGGGTTGATTGGAGATATGATGATGATTATATCGGTTGGGCTCCTTTATCTCCTTATGCGATCTTTGATATATCTATTGGAATACATTACAATTATGATTATTACGTTTCTTACAATCATTGGAATTATGTAAAGTATAATCACTTCTGTGATCAAAACGTTTACAATTATTATGTTGCTCCTAAATACAAATACAGAGTTCATAATAGAACAAAAATGAGAACTAACTATTCATATTATGATGGACGTGTTAGAAATGATGGAGTTGATTTTGATAGAATTCGTGAAAGAAGTGGAAGAAATATTGAAAGAAGAAATATTGTATCAGTTAATGATCCTAATGATTTAACAAGAGAAAAAATTACTAAAACTCGCGATAAAGAAATTAGAACATACTTTGCAAATCCAGATGATATTTCTCGTGATGGATTGAGAGATGTTAAGATCGAGAAAAAAGAAAGAAAATCGACTCTTGAAATTTCTAAAGTTGAACTGAGCAGAGATAGAAATCTTGATAGAACTAAAGAAACTAAAAAAGATAATACTCGTGAAGTAATCAGAAACGATAGAGAGAAAAACAATACTGATCTTAATAAACGAGAAAAAACTGAAGATACAAGAAAAGAGACAAAGAATGATGTAACTCGTAAAAAAGTTGAAGACGACAGAAAACTTCAGGAAAAAAGAGAAACAGAAAAACGTAATTCTGAAATCGAAAAGAGAAATAATGAACAGATTAAAAGAAACGAAGAAAATAAACGAAATGATGAGCTAAGAAAATATGAAGAAAAAAATCGTATAGAGCAACAAAAAAGAAATGAGCAGATTGAGATTCAGAAAAGACAGGATAAAGAAGTTCAGAAACGAAACGAAGTAACAATTCAGAAACGTGAAGAGAAAAAATCAAACACTGATGTCTTCAAACAGAATGATAGAAAAATTGAACAGAAAAAAGAAACTCAAAAAGTTGAACAAAGAAATCAAAACATTAACAGAAATACAGAAGTAAAAAGAAACGATTCAAATAATAGAACAAGTGACACAAATACAAGAACTTCTGAAAAAGATACCAGAAACAAAAACAGATAACCTCAATTCAACTCTCTCCACAAAGCGGTCGGGAATTAACCTGACCGCTTTTTTGTTTTATCATACAAATAGAATAATTTTCCATCAAAATTTGAGCAAAGTATGAAAGACAAATCAGCAACTCTCTTTTACATTCTTGGAACTTTCTTTGTAGCTAATGCATTGTTAGCAGAGTTTATAGGAGTAAAAATATTTTCATTAGAATCCACTTTTGGATTTGAACCAATTAATCTTACTCTTCTTGGAATTGAAAACTTATCATTTAATCTTACTGCCGGAGTAGTGCTTTGGCCGGTTGTTTTTGTTATGACTGATATAATCAATGAATATTTTGGGCGTAAAGGTGTTAGGTTTATGTCTTATACGGCTGCTATACTTATCGCTTATGCGTTTTTAATGGTTTACTTTTCTATTGGTTTAACTCCTGCCGGATTTTGGATTGAAAGAGCCACGATTGCTGGAGTTGTAAACATGGATTTAGCTTTTAATACAATTTTTGGACAAGGCTTGTGGATTATTATAGGTTCACTAACAGCATTCTTAGTTGGACAGTTAGTTGATGTTACAGTGTTTCATTTCTTCAAATCATTTACAGGTTCTTCAAAAATTTGGCTACGTGCAACTGGATCAACTATAGTTTCTCAACTTGTAGATAGCTTTGTTGTATTGTTTATCGCGTTTTACATTGGTGCTGGTTGGGATTTAAAACTTGTTTTAGTTATTGGGTTAGTAAACTACATTTATAAATTTTTTATAGCGGTTTTAATTACTCCGCTTCTTTACTTACTGCATTCTTTGATTGATAACTATCTTGGCAAAGAATTATCAGAAAAACTTCAGCAAGAGGCAATGAGTAAATAAAAATATTAAAAAAAATCATCAAAAAATTATGTAGCACAACAATTAAAATTTACCTAATTTTGATTTAACAAATATTAGCATTGCTAATTCTTACGAATAAATTTAATTGACCTTTATCGCTAATTTAATGAAAATATTGATTCAGTTGGATCCTATTCAAATGAGAAATTTACTGAGTTTAGATACTCAATCGATAGCTTTTTCTCAAATACCTCAAAACATTTTTCAAAAATACTATAATACATTCAGTACAGTAATTAATCAGTTTTCAAAATATAAATTTTCCTTACTTAAAGGAGTCCAACATGAAACTCACTAAAGAAGAATCTTTACAATATCACAGCAGCGACCGCAAAGGAAAAATTGAAGTCGTAGCTACAAAACCTTGTTTAACAGCGAGAGATCTGTCGATGGCTTACACTCCAGGTGTTGCAGAACCTTGTAGAGAAATCCATGCAGATGTTGAAAATGTATATAAATACACTGCTAAAGGAAATCTCGTGGCAGTGCTTTCAAACGGTACAGCTGTATTAGGACTTGGAGATATTGGTCCTGAAGCAGGCAAACCTGTAATGGAAGGAAAAGGAGTTCTATTTAAAAGATTTGCAGATATCGATGTATTCGATATAGAAGTTAATTCACACGATCCAAAAGAGATAATTAGACTTACACAGATGTTAGAACCGACGTTTGGCGGAATTAATCTTGAAGATATTAAAGCTCCTGAATGTTTTGAAATTGAAGAAACATTAAAAGCAACAATGAACATTCCGGTTTTTCATGATGACCAACATGGAACAGCAATTATTTCTTGTGCTGCGTTAATAAATGCTGTTGAAGTTGCAGGAAAAAAATTAGATAAGGTAAGAATCATTGTTAATGGAGCTGGAGCCTCTGCAATTTCTTGCTGTAAACATTATGTACGTGCTGGAGTTAAGAAAGAAAACATTTATATGTTTGATTCCAAAGGCTGCATTACCACAGATAGAAAAGATTTAAATAAATACAAAGATGGATTTGCTCAAGCAAAAGGATTTCCATCACTTGAAGCAGCATTTAAGGATGCTGATGTTTTTATAGGACTCTCTATTGGAAATGTTGTCAATAAAGAGTGGGTAAAAGCAATGGCTCCAAACCCAATCATCTTTGCAATGGCAAATCCTGATCCGGAAATTATGTATGATGATGCAGTTTCTGTGAGAAAAGATTTGATTATGGCTACTGGTCGAAGTGATTATCCAAACCAGGTTAATAACGTTTTAGGATTTCCATTTATTTTCCGTGGAGCTTTAGATGTTAGAGCAACACAAATAAATGATGAAATGAAAATGGCCGCAACTTTGGCTCTTGCTAAATTGGCAAAAGAAAAAGTACCTGAAATGGTTTTACAAGCATATGGTGGAGAGGAATTTTCGTTTGGTAAAGAGTACATAATCCCAAAACCATTCGATCCAAGAGTTCTCTGGTATGTTGCGCCTGCAGTAGCAAAAGCTGCTATTGAAACCGGAGTTGCAAAAGTCAAAGAAATGGATTGGGTTGCGTACGAAGAACAATTGAAAGAACGTTTAGGTCTTTCAAAAGAAATTGTTAGAGTAATGATTCACAAAGCACAAAAACGACCAAAGAAAGTTGTTTATCCAGAAGGTGAAGAAGAAAATATTATTCGTGCTGCACATACCGTTTACAGTGATGGAATCGCAAATCCAATTCTCTTAGGAAATGAAAAAATCATTAAGAAAGAAATTGAAAGAATTGGTTATGATGAAAAAGAATTTCAAATAATCGATCCTGAAAATTGCGATAAGTGTGATGCTTATGCTGCAGCGTTCTTTAAGAAAAGACAAAGAAGAGGTGCAACACTTTGGGATGCAAAAAATCTAATTCATAAACCTAACTACTACGGAGCTATGATGGTAGAAGTAGGTGAGGCGGATGCTTTGATTAGCGGCTATACAACGAGCTATCCAAATACAATTAAACCGGCCTTACAATGTATTGGTGTTAAGCAAGGATTTAAAATAGTCTCTGGTATGTATATCGTTATTGCAAAAAAAGAAACTTACTTCTTTGCTGATTGTACTGTTAATGTTAATCCAAATGCTGAGCAATTAGCTGAGATAGCAATCTCTGCTGCAAGTGTTGTTAAAGCATTTGATGTTGTTCCAAAGATTGCAATGTTATCATTCAGCAATTTTGGTAGTGCAGCATATCCAGAATCTATAAAAGTTAAAGAAGCAGTTAAGATTGTAAAATCTAAAATGCCGGAACTTATAATTGATGGTGAAATGCAAGCTGATACAGCTGTTGTTCCTGAAATACTTGATAAAACATTCCCGTTCACAAATATTAAAGGCGGAGCAAATGTTCTTGTATTTCCAACTTTGGATGCTGCTAATATTGCTTACAAACTTATGGCTAGAATCGGACAGGCAACTGTAATTGGACCAATATTAATGGGAATGAATAAACCAGTCCACGTTTTACAACGTGGTGCAACTGTGGATGATATATACAATATGACAGCAATTGCAGTTGTAGAAGCAAATACCAATAAATAATTTTATTCAAAGAGAAGGATTATTTTTTAGATGTACAAAATTGTAGTTGCTGAGTTCTTAGCAGAAAATATAAAACGCTTTGTAATTGAAGCACCAAAAATTGCGGCTAAAAGAAAAGCCGGGCAGTTTGTAATTATCAGATTAAATGAAGGTGGCGAAAGAATTCCACTTACAATTGCAGATTCTGAAACTGCAAATGGAACTATTACAATTATTGTACAAGGAATAGGCAAGACAACAAAAGAATTAAATTCACTAAATGCTGGTGATTCAATTTTGGATGTTGTTGGTCCGCTTGGTAAACCTTCTCACATAGAAAAATTTGGAACAGCAGTAAGCATAGGCGGCGGAGTTGGTACTGCGATTGCTTATCCTACTGCTGTTGCATTAAAGCAAGCAGGTAATCATACAATTTCAATTATCGGCGGAAGAACTAAAGATTTAGTTATCCTGGAAAAAGAACTGAAACAAGTTTGTGATGAAGTGTATCCAACAACAGATGATGGAAGTTATGGTTTTCACGGATTTGTTACACAAAAACTTAAAGAGTTGATTGATAAAGGAACTAAAATTGATTTTGTTCTTGCAATTGGTCCTATTCCTATGATGAAAGCAGTTGCAGACACAACAAGACCTTATGGAATTAAAACTGTTGTCAGTTTAAATCCTGTTATGGTGGATGGAACCGGAATGTGCGGCGGATGCAGAGCTACCGTAGATAATAAGACTGTTTTCGTTTGTGTAGATGGGCCTGAGTTTGATGCACACTTAGTTGATTTTGCAACTCTTGAAAGAAGAAATCGAACTTATAAAGAGAAAGAAAAAGAATCCTTGCACGATTATATGTGCCATTTCGAAAAAGCCTTCGAAGATAATTTGATTACCAGTAAATAATTACCTCTTGTGTTGAGTTTAACTAGACTTTTGTTCTCATTGAGATAGGATTAATAATTTTATAAGAAAATATTTAGACATTTTTTATCGGAGAATTCTTAATGCCCGAGATTAGTAAAAAAGACAGAATGAAAATACCTAGACAATCGATGCCTGAGCAGGATAGTATTGAACGAAGTAAGAATTTTAAAGAAGTAAATCTTGGTTTTACTGAGGAACTAGCAAAGATGGAAGCTTTACGCTGTCTTCAATGCCCGAAACCGGTTTGTATAGCTGGTTGTCCCGTTGAAGTAAAAATAAAAGATTTTATTAGCCTTGTTGCAGAAGGTGATTTTCTAGGTGCCGCAGCAAAGATTAAGGAAGATAATATGCTTCCCGCAGTGTGCGGCAGAGTTTGCCCGCAAGAAGAACAATGTGAGGCCAAATGTGTGGTTGGTAACAAGGGCGAATCTGTTGCGATTGGAAGATTAGAAAGATTTGTTGCTGATTTTGAACGTGAACACGTTGGATTACGAAATCCTGAAATTAAATCTAAAACAGGAAAAAAAGTTGCAATTATCGGAAGCGGTCCTTCAGGTTTAAGCTGTGCTGGTGATTTAATTCAATTGGGGCATGATGTTACAGTTTTTGAAGCTTTGCATGAACTTGGCGGAGTTTTAGTTTATGGAATTCCAGAGTTTCGTTTACCAAAAGATATTGTTAAAGCTGAGATTGATTCATTAAAAAAACTTGGCGTAGATTTTCAAACCAATGCTGTGATTGGGTTTACAGATACAATTGATGAATTAATGGAAAACGGATACGATGCTGTATTTATTGCTGTTGGAGCGGGCTTACCGTATTTCCTAAATATTGAAGGCGAAAACTTAAACGGTGTTTACTCATCAAATGAATTTTTAACAAGAGTTAATTTGATGAAGGCTTACAAATTTCCTGAATATGACACTCCGGTTTTTAATGTTAAAGATAAAACTGTAGCAGTTTTCGGTGGCGGAAATACAGCCATGGATGCAGTTCGTACTTCAAAAAGACTTGGAGCAAAAAATGCTTACATAGTTTATAGAAGATCCGATGTTGAATTACCTGCTCGTAAAGAAGAAATACATCATGCAAAACAGGAGGGAATTGAATTTCTTCTTTTAGCAAATCCTAATAAGTTTATTGGTGATAAAGATGGCTGGCTTACAGGAGTTGAGTTAATCAAAATGGAACTTGGTGAGCCTGATGCTTCAGGAAGAAGAAAACCTGTTCCGATTAAAGATTCAAATTACATTCTTGATATAGATATGGCAGTAATTGCGATCGGAAACGGATCGAACCCTATAATCCAGCAAACAACACCCGAATTGCAATTTAGTAAGTGGGGCAATATTATTGTAAATCAAGAAACCATGGCGACATCTAAAAAAGGTGTATTTGCTGGTGGTGATATTGTTACTGGCGGCGCAACTGTAATTCTTGCAATGGGCGCGGGTAGAAAAGCCGCAAAAGCTATAAATGAATATTTAACAATAAATTAATCTTTTAGTTTAATAGTTATTCTTCAACATTATTCTTAACCGAACATCATTGAGTGATTGCCTTTTGTACACTCATCCGCTAATTTTCGTTAACTATTTTAATACTTTTAAGAGAAGTCCCCGTGCAAATTAATGGAATAAGAATGTTAGCAGCTGTAATGTTTACAGATATGGTTGGCTACACTGCCATGATGCAAGAGGATGAACAGCGTGCAAAAAGTTTGTTGGATAGACACCGAAAAGTACTTGAAGATTTAACATTAAATCATCAAGGAAAAATCATTCAGTATTTTGGAGATGGCACCTTAACTATATTTGGTAGTGCTGTTGAAGCAGTACTATGTGCTATAAATATTCAAATAGAATTGCAAAAAGATCCAAAAGTGAATCTTAGAATAGGAATTCACTCAGGGGATATTGTCTACGATGATGATGGAATATTTGGTGATTGTGTAAACGTTGCGTCTAGGATTGAAGCCTCAGCAATTGGTGGATCAGTTTTGATCTCAAGAAAAGTGAGTGAGGAGTTAGTTAATCACAAAGAGATAGTAACAGTTTCATTAGGATTTCATCAATTTAAAAATGTTAAAACTCCAATTGAAGTATTTGCAATTAAAAATAATAATCTCAGAGTACCAGAGACATCGACTATTGATACTTTAGTTGGGTTGAGCAAAGAATCTATTGCAGTTTTACCTTTTGTTAATATGAGTTCAGATGCTGATAATGAATATTTTTCAGAAGGAATAACAGAGGAAATTCTAAACGCATTAGCAAAAGTCGAGAAACTGCATGTTACCTCAAGAACCTCATCGTTTGCATTTAAGGGGAAGAATGTTGATATAAGGGAGATTGGTAAACAGTTATCAGTTAAAACTGTTTTAGAGGGAAGCGTTAGGAAGGTTGGAAGTAGGGTTCGTGTAACCGCTCAGCTTATTGAAACTAAAAGTGGTTATCATCGCTGGTCTGAAACATATGATAGAGATATCGAAGATATTTTTTCCGTACAAGATGAGATAGCTAGGACCATTTCTAAAAATCTAATTGCAAATCTTGCAGTTTCTGATCAGAAGAAAACTCTTGTTAAATCATCAACAAGAAATATGGAGGCTTACAATTTATTCTTAAAGTCATCACATTTTTGGAAAAAATGGACACCGTTAGATATTAGAAAATCATTAGAATTTCTTGAGCAAGCAATTAAACTTGATGAAAATTATGCTGAAGCATATTCTGCTCTTTCAGGTTGTTATGTTTATCTTGGTGCATTTGGGCAGATGCCTTCAACAATCGCATATCCAAAAGCAAAGGAATATGCTCATATGGCATTGCAATTGGATAACTCGTTACCAGATTCGCATATGTCTTTAGCTATGGTTAATTTTTTTGATTGGAATTGGGATGATGCATATAAATCGTTCATGAAGACATTGGAACTCAATCCAAATAATGCCGATGCACACAGATACTTTGCATACTATATGCTGGCTATTGGTAACAATAAAAAAGCAATAGCTGAGTCAGAAAGAGCTCTTGAAATAGACCCATTATCAATTCCAATAAATGCATCACTTGCTGAAACTTATGCTCATTGTGGAATGTTCGAGCAATCTAAAGAGCAATTTTTAAAAACTTTGGAATTAGATCATACTTTTAGAGCAGCTTTAAACGGATTGGGTTGGACTTATTACTTCTTGGGAGAATACGATCTTGCAATAGAAAGATTAAATCAATCGCAAGATTTACTAGGTGACCCATTAAAATCAAATGCCGCTCTTGGTTACATTTATGCTAAACTTGGTATGAAGAGTGACTTTGAAAAGTGTTTAATTAAGCTGGAGGAAAGGGCAAAAAGTGAAAAAGATGTTTCTTTTCTTTTTGATTACGCGATCATCAATATGGGATTAAAAAATTATGATAAAGTATTTGAGTATTTAGATCTCGCCTATTCAGAAAAAATAGGTGGGTTGATATTTATTAGAGGAAGATACTGGAAAGAAATTCATGATGATCCTAGATTTAAAAAATTAATACACAAAATGAACCTTCCGTGTGATTAATATTTGGGATATTTAAAAACACATTTGTATTTCTTATTTCTTGGGATAATCAAAAAAAAGAAAAGTGCAGCCCCTCTCATTAATATTTCTCCAACTAAGATCAGTTGAAAGTCCAACAATTCCACTTGTTGGAATATTATCTATAAAATAATTGGATAAATAATTTGCAAGATTCGTTAAACCTGGATTGTGAGAGACAAGAAGCACGTTTTGGTATCTATCTTCCATTTGATTTATCACTCGCAACAATGTTGGACTTGAAGCCTCATAAAGTTGATCATTTAAGTCAATTTTTGATTTGTAATCTAAAATATTAATGAAAATATTTGCTGTATCAGTTGTTCTTCTTGCCTTGCTTAAAATTATCAGATCAATCTTATATCCTCTTTTAGAAAATCTTTGTGCCATTTGTGGCGCATCACGTTTACCCCTTTTATTTAAAGGTCGTTCAAAATCATCAAGCAGAGCATCTTTCCAGCTTGATTTAGCATGTCTTAGAAGAAATAAATTTCTCATATTTTATCCTCTGTTTTGATATCACAACTGTGATAATTGTCACCGTTGATTCTGGAGAATTAACATAATTTCGCATCGGAATGAAAATAAAAGTTGAACAATATTACTAATGAATCTACTTAAAAACTCATAGTATAATAATAATATTTGAAGAAAATGTAATGTCACAAAATCCAATACTACCGAAAATTGAAGGTTATGTAAGAGAACTTTTTAAGAAAAGATCTGCAGCAGAAAATATATATCATAATATTATACACACATCGGAAGTTGTAAATGTTGCGTCAAGAATAGCTCACGAAGAAGAATTATCAGATCAAGATACTGAGATAGTATTGATCGCTGCCTGGTTTCATGATACCGGATATTTCCATTGCTGCAATGGTCATGAAGATCAAAGTTCAGAATATGCCAGAGACTATTTAGAAAAAGAAAAATATCCACTTGAAAAAATTGCAAAAATTCTAGATTGCATAAAGGCTACTCGAATTCCTCACTCACCTAAAAATAAATTGGAAGAAATTATTTGTGATGCTGATCTACATCATTTAGGAATGAAAGATATTGAAGCTCGGGGAGAATTATTACGCCAGGAATTTGAAATGAAGGGGATTAAAAAACTTTCAGATATTGATTGGCTCAGTAATTCATTGGATTTTTTTGACAAGCATAAATACTTTACAGATTATGCTAAGAGAGAATTTGGTTTACAAAAAAATCTTAATCAGTTTAATATGGAACGCAAACTTAAAAAACTTGAGAAACGTTCTAAAGAAGAAAAACTTTCTGAACTAAAATTGGAAATTGAACAAAAAAAATAGATCATAAACATAAAACAGTAAAACGATCTGATCGTGGTGTTGAAACTATGTTTAGAAATATTATGAGAACGCATGTTGAGTTTAGTGCGATGGCTGACAGTAAAGCAAATATTATAATAAGTGTTAATACAATAATGATATCTATTATTTTTGGCTTTTTATTAAGATTTCTAAATGACAATCCTAATTTCATTGGTCCTACAATTATTCTTACACTAACGAATCTTATTACTTTGGTATATGCGATTCTTGTAACTCGTCCAAAAGTTACTGCAGGTGTTTTTAAAAAGGAAGATGTGCATAACAAAAAATCTAATTTATTATTTTTTGGAAATTTTTATAATATGAAATTAGAAGATTTTTCATGGGGAATGAAGTCATTGATGGAAGATCAGGAATATTTATATGATTCTATGATTAAAGATTTTTACAATTTGGGCCAGGTACTTGGTGTAAAATACAAACACTTGAGGATGTGTTATACAATCTTTATGTCTGGTTTGATTATATCAGTCGTTTCATTCGGGATAGCATTCTTCTCTTCTCCTATGGCCGCTTACTAGAATCAAGGAGTATAATAACCCCGAAGTCATTAAAGCCTCGGGGTGTTGAAGACTATTCCACCAGGATTTTTGAATTTTCAAGTAATACGTTGTAGAAATATCCTGAACCAAAATCTTTATCCTTAACAACTTTTCCCTCAGCTACTATTGTTGTTCCAACTTTAACAGATTCACTTGAGGTTACCAAAAGATCGTGAGTTCCATCTTTGCCTGTTCCATCCTGTATATGAATCCAGTTTGTACCCATAATATTTTCATTTACTTTAACAACTTTTCCTCGAACTTTAACTGTCTTAAATTCCAACGAAGATTTTTTGGCGTAAATTTGTTCAACCGTGTATCCGTTTTTTATAGGCTCTACGTTTACTGATGCATCTTTACCGGAAACTATATTTTGATGAGGTGATTTTAATTGTTCCTCAGTTCCACTTTTTTTTGCGTCATCCACGAATAAAATAGATTCAAAAGTACGTCCAAGAGATTCGCTTTTAAAGTTTTTCATCTCCATAAATTTTGAAAAAATAACATATTCTCCAGGATTGATTTCCATTTTATTTACTGCAATCCAGAATGAATTTCCACGTTCAGCAACTTTTAAATAACTGTAATTGCTCGCATCTAATTTATCCTCCACTAAAACATTATGAACACCTTCAACTGGAGTTTTATTACTAATCTGATTTTGATTCTGAATCTCGGGCTTTTCTTTATCACCGCAGGATATCAATAGGACAATTACTGGAATTAAAAATAAACTAAATAACTTTTTGTGCATTCTTTCACCTTATTATTTGTAAAAATTTTCGTAAAGATAATAAAGTAATTCCAACTTAACAGTACAATTCAAACTCATAATTTCTCTGTTTTGAGTTAATGTTTGATTGGATATTGGTTCTCTGTTCGGTAATTTTTAAATTATAATTATTAGAGAAAAATGGACAAAAAAGCGTTTTATATAATTTTATTGATCGTTATTCTTTTTCCAAAACTTTATTCCCAAGCCTCGTGGGAAAAAATAAAAACACCTACAGATTTTAATCTGCTTAAGGTGTTTTATTTAGATTCCTTACATTGTTGGGTGGCAGGGGATAGCGGTGTGATTATGTTTTCAAGTAATCAAGGTACTGACTGGCAAGTCCAAAACTCTGGTGTAACAAACTATATTTCAGATATTTACTTTCTTGATGAGAAATTTGGTTGGGCTGTTACTTTTGAAATAGAAGGCAGTAATTCTGATATACGAAGTAAAGTATTAAAAACCAGTAATGGTGGTGCAAACTGGGAAGTAAATAATTTTAGGCATTTAAATATTATACTTTCCACTATCTTCTTTAAAGATAGTTTGTATGGATGGGTTGGATCTAAACCAAGTGGAATTTCTTATACCGAAGATGGAGGTTATAATTGGTCTGAAAGTACTATTGACACTGGTGGGTTTGGATATTTGCCTGTTGAACAACTTGAATTTTCAACATCAAAGTACGGTTTTGCAGTTGGTGGACACGTTGATGCTGTTGGAGTTGTATGGAGTTCTTCTGATAGCGGTAAGGTATGGTCTCCGCATGGCATTGGACCCGATCTTTTCTTGGATTTTATTTTTTTGGATTCAACAAATATCATTGCATTAACAGCAGAACTTGAAGGTCTTTATCCAACTGCCCTTTTGAAATATAATCTTTTAGACAATACTTGGGATTACATTGATACACCTGAATATGTTTACGTAACTGGTTTGAGTTTAAGGACCCCTGCAGAAATTTGGGGTGCGATTGGAAGAAATTCTTCAAGTTTTATTTTAAGCAAAAATTCAGGTGATACTTGGGAATTAGTAAATACAAAAGATAGTCTTCTAGTAGTAAATGTTGATTTTGCTGATTCACTTCATGGCATTGCAGTTAGTAATAGTGGATATATCTTACGGTACATTCCTGATAAACCGGTTAGCGTTGAATATATAGAATCAGAGATTCCAGAAAAATTTATTCTTAATCAGAATTATCCTAACCCATTTAATCCAAGCACTAAAATAAGTTGGCAATCTCCAATTGGCGGCTGGCAAACTTTAAAGGTTTATGACATTATTGGAAATGAGATAGCTACTTTAGTAGATGAATATAAATCAGCTGGGATTTACGAAATTGAGTTTAATTTAGAGACAGGAAATATCCCATCTCTAGCAAGTGGGATTTATTTTTATCAACTTAAAACCGGTGATAAGTTTGATACAAAAAAAATGATTTTACTCAGGTAAAATTATTTGAGCAGAATCATTGGTTTTGTTTGTGTGAATCCATCTGCAGATAAAGTATAAAAATATACTCCGCTTGATAAATTATACATATGTGCTTCAAAATTTATTTTATGATTTCCTGAGGTTTTGAAATCATTTAGTAATGTTACAACTTCTTTACCCGTTGCATCAAAAATCTTTAGAGATACATTCGAACTTAATGGCAAATTAAATTCAATTATAGTATTTGGATTAAACGGATTTGGGTAGTTTTGTTTTAACTCAAATTCTGATGGTACAGAAATACTATTTTCATCTTCTACTCCAACAGATAGGATTTCAATTGGTACGCTCCAAATTTGGTATGTCCCTGTTGAGTTATCCATCCAAACTGGATAAAGTTTATTTCCAACTGAAGTAATATCGATGTTATCTCCCATATAACCTTGTCCTAATCCGCCAATTGCAGTTGGTCTGAAATTGTGATCACTAATTTCATATTCATTCCATGTATTTCCAGCATCAGTTGATCTTGCAAGAAATATACTTGAGGAATCACTAGTAGTATTTCTATCATCATAATAAATAATATTCAGCCCACCATTTTCATCAACAGTTATCCCGGTAAAAAATTGTGTTTTGCCATTATTAAGTGCGTCTTGATTAACTCTTATACCAGCAGACCAGGTTTGACCAGCATCAGTGGATTTTCTAAGAATTATATCCGGATCACTGCCAGCTGGCAGAAGATTCTTTTGTGCTGTAACTATATAAATATTTCCTCTTGTTGATTTATTTGATAGATCAACTGCAATTCGAGGTAATCCATTTACTCTTATATTTTGTTTATTAGCAAGAATCCCAACAATTCCATTCATGTTAAAAGCATTTTCATATACATTCCAGTTTGTACCTCCATTTGTTGAAGATGCAAATCCAACCTGAACTTCTGTAAATGGCGAGGTACTTGTTACACCAGCCCAGCATATATAAACTTGATTCTCAGGACCAAGGGCAATTTCACCTCCTGCTCTTCTCAAATTTACAGTGCTTAACGAACTCGGTGTAAACCAATTTTGTGCTCCATCATTTGTATATGAAAAACCGATTGAATAAGGTGGAACTAATTTTGTCCAGCAAACGTATGTTCTTCCGAGATAAGGACTGCTTGGGTCTGAATCAGAAACGATAGTAGCCCTTTCTAATTCATCTGTAGAAATTGTTCTTTGTGCTGACCACGTAATTCCATTATCTGTTGAATAATGAGAATAAACTCCGGGAAATGAAGTGGAGCCTTTCCTGGTTAGAATAAAATTTCCATCTTTATCAATTGCTATTGAAGGATCTCCACCGTGAAAGAAAATATTGGCGCCCTTACAAGTATCACTTCCGTACCAGCTCTGTCCTGCATCGGTAGAAACATATACACCCTCGCTGACAAAGAAAGTTGGAGTAAATTGCAGAGTATTTGCTGATGAAAATAATATAGACGAGTTTGTTGGGTGCTTAGTTATGAAAACTTCAGACTGAGAAGTAGTACTTGGGAAAACTCTATAATTATCTCCGATAATTAGACCGCCTCCCTGTGGTAAGGAGACGGAGTTAAAAATCAAAATGCTGAATGATAAAATTAAAATATATTTAAACATGATTTCCTTTTGTAATAAACTTAGAACTGATAATTAAATTTTAATGTAGCAAAATATGTTCTGGGTTCGCCTACTTCATAAAATCTTCCGTTTGAGGAATTAATATTAATAAACCCAACATACAATTTGTTAAAGAAATTATTTATTCCTTGAGACAATAGAATATTAAGGTTTCCGAAATTCATTTCAATACCCATAGTAGTATTTAATATTTGATATTCACTAGTCTTATCTAAATTTGCATCATTTACAAACATACCACTTATGTTTTGATATGTACCTTTTAAAAATGCATTAATATGCGCAGTAAAAGGATATTTATATTCTAAAGATAATAGAAAATTATGTTCAGGTACACTTGGGACAATATTTCCGCTATAATCTTCTGATGATGTTGTGATTTGGCCTACTGAATCAACTCCAATTGCAATAGCAGAGTATTCATCGTAAGCAAAATCAGAAAATGTATATGAAAATATTGCTTTCAAACCGTCATAAACCTCAGTTGTAATTCCTGCCTCCAAACCGAGTCTGTTAGTTTTTGCAGAATTACGAAAGAATACATCACCATAAACCTCAAATGGTACTATTTCGTCTTCAACGAATGTGTTAAAAAATGTAAACTCAAAATGCGTATTACTGAATAAAGGATTTTCTGCATTAAGAATATTTCCTTTTATACCTATTTCAAAGTTTGTGGATTGTTGTGGTTTTAGATCAGGATTAATTAATGCACCGGGGTTTGAACTTAACGGATAGTTATCAAGTTCATTTCCGGCAGGCGAATCAAAGCTATAACCAAATGAAGTATACACAGCAATTATCGGAGTTATTTTATAATTCAAGGCAAACTTAGGCGTAAATTCTTCAAATCTTCTATTATCATTTTGCACTTCAAGTAACCTATTTATCTGATCAAAATAAACATTGTCATATCTTCCGCTCAAAAGAAAATAAAGTTTCTTGTCATATAGCTCAAAATTATTTAAAAGATATATTCCGGAATTCCCAACTGATTCATCAATCTGAGTCAGGAGCAAATCTCCTTTTTGACCACCAATATTGTTGTACTCAGAGATCGGACCACTTTGTAAAAAAAGATCTCCACCTATGGTTAAACTATTTTCACGATCAAAAAATTCACTTTTATTTGTATACCTAAGAGAACCGCCAATTCCATAACGATCAAAAATCCTAAAGGTTCTTTGTGCTCGTTCGAAATACTTTATAGTTCCATATCCAATAACTTCAACTTCGTTATTTAAGGCAGCACCAAATTTAGTTGAAAATCTAATTCCAACTCTTCCTTTTTTAGATATTCTCCTATAATCATACTCAACTTCTCTTTGAGCAGCTTGAAACGGATCCTCTTCGAATTCTTCTTTTGTTAATGATCCGGGCAATCGAATTAAACCTGTAGCAAAATATCCCAACACTTGAAGATTTGAATTATCGCCCGGAGTCGATTCTAAAACAGTATTAAGAATATGCCAATAGTCTTCGCTGTGGGGCCGATAGCCTTTATAATGATGGTATGTGTAAGTATTCAGAAATCCATAATTATCTGTTCTTATTCCGGCTTTAAATCCATTTCTTCTTAATTCGAAAGAACCAAAATCATTAAACTGAGTTATAAATGATTTTGAGAAATTAATATCATTAATAAAATTTATTACGCCACCAGGAGCATTTGTATAAAGTGAGGATGAATTTCCTTTTACTACCTCAATGCTTCCAATAGAATTTAAGTCTATTGCTTCAATTCTTGTTTGGCCATCGGGTTCTGATTCGGGAATCCCATCTAGCAGAATTCTTACTCCTCGTATACCGGTGTTTGATCGGCTTCCGAATCCACGTATTGAAATTCTAACATCGTGATTTCCGTATCTTGATTGCATAAAAACGCCAGGGACAGCATTTAATACATCACTGATAGATGCTTTTCTATCATACTTATATTGAGTTGGGCTAATTCTTACAACAGAATAGGGTATATCAATTATTTTTTGATTAGTCCTTGTTCCTGTAACAATAACCTCATCTGTTTCGTATTTGATAGAATCAATCTGATCAACAGGAATTAGATATAATATTGAGTCCTTTTTTTGTGCAATAATATTTGAGCATAAAAGTATCGCAAAAAAAGACATCAGTATAATCCACTTAAAAAGATTCATACTGTAACCTTTCAAAATTTGTGTAATGCTCAGAGAAAGACGATTAAAAAAAATCTCTGAGTTTTTAGTAAGTCTGGGTTACACAATATTTCGCGGAGGTGGAGAAGGTACATCTGTGAAATGATTTAATAAATCCGCTCCATTTTTATCAAGCGGTAAGTTTGATTTATAAAAAATATTCAAGTTAAATGCAAAATTCTTTATCTGTTCGAAGTAGAGTCCAGTTAATAAGATTCTTTGCGCTAAGTTTTGTGATTTATCCTTATCATTATCTTTTTGCAGGAGAGAAAAAAGTTCTTCAAGAATATTTTCTTTATGATCATAATAAACTGTATAATAAATAGAATCACCGCTAACCGTCTTATCTTCAATATCATACATCTTACCATTAAAACGAAACTCTTTATGAGGTTTCTTCCAGATAAAATCATATTTATTATTTTCAAGGTCAGATATACTAAATATAAGGACAGATAAATCTTCAGGACCTATTTTTTTTTCTTTTATAGATTTATGAACAAGATGCTTTATTAAAACACTGGCAGGAAAGTACAGCAATAAATAACCAAAGGAATTATAAATTACCAGGGCAGCAAGCAGAATATAAACTTTGTTTGTAAACTTCTTAAATCGAATCATTATAATGATACATATACAATATTCATTACTTAAAAGTAAAAATAATCCATTCCAAATGAAATAAGTTTAATAATTTAATTCAGATGAATTCTAATTCGTTTCTTCATCCCTTAAGAAAAATAAAATTAATTAATTTCTAAAAAATTTTTAATTAAAACATTATCTCTTCCATAAACGTCATCTCGATAATTAAATATGCCTTGATTATCAACCCAAACTGTATAGTAATCAACAAATAACGAAATGATTTTATCAAACTTTACTTCTGTAGTAACTCCATAACTGGAATTTTTTCTTAGTTCATTTCTTTTGCTATTAAATTCAGCAACTTTGTTTTGATCATCAACCTTTTGCCCAATTTCGATTTTAATGTAATCTAAATTCCACGGCGAATTATTTGCTAGCAGATATTCTGCAAGCAACATAGGTTTTTCGACTCGCATACAGCCATGACTAACGGCTCTATTCACATATTTGAAAGGCGCTCTGGTAGGTGTATCATGAAGATATACCCCAAATGGATTTTTAAACATAAATTTTATTTTGCCTAATGCATTTCCTGCCCCAGGATCCTGAACAATACTATATCGATTTGAAGATGAAATATCTGAAGCTGATAAACCATCAAGGCTAACACGTGCACCAGATTTATAAACTTTAAAATTCCTTTTTTTAAGATATAGGGAGTCTTTTCTTAATCCGCTAACAATTTCTTCCTGTATTATACTTCTCGGCACAGACCAGGTAGGATTCAGGACCAAGTATGAAATCTCTCCATAAAGATTTGGTGTTTCCCATTCGCCTTTTCTGCCTGTGCAAATTACGATGTTAAATTTTTCTGTTTTATTTTCGATAGCATAAAGTCTGAAATCAGGTATGTTAACTAAAATGTATTTTGAAGTATCAGAATAATCTAACCATCTGAATCTTTCTAGAGTTATTTTTATTTTATTAACATATTCTTTTGGGGTGATATTTAATCTTTGTATTGTGCTTTTATCAATTACCCCATCGCCGTTAAACCCGTTAGCTATTTGAAAACTTTTTACTGGTTCAGCAAGGAGCGAATCATAAACTGAAAAGTCTGATGATTTAACTTTGTTTGTATCTAAAAAACCAAGAGCAGTTAGTCTGTTTACAACAAGGTTTAAAGAACTATAATTATCACCTATTTCTATTTTTTTTTCAGTTACCGGAATTATCGGCCATTCAATTTTTATTAATGATTCAAATTGCTTTAATGCGGTTTGTAATTTTTTATATTTATCACTTTTGGGTTGGATGTTATACAAATACTGGATGATGTTTTCTTGAATGAAGGGTTCAAATAACTTTTTGTTCAGAGAGTCTTTTACCGGTAAGAAATAAGAATCCGGATACAATTTTCTTGGATTAACGACCCCATGACGCATATGAATGGAATAGTCTAAAATCGCATTCGCAACTAACATCTCCGCATTTGCAAGGTGAACATATTTATCAGAACCATTTTTATCCGGATTAATTGATTCATAAAATTCTTTTTTGATTTGAGTATAATGATAAAGTTCCGGATTTAAACCATGTTGATAAGAATTTCCAAAAATATCAAGTAAAGAATCGACAACATTCTTAGATTCAAAGCTCTTGATAAATATAGGTTTATAATCCTTTGTTGAGTAAATGTATTTTAAGGTATCCAAATTATCCTTAAAAGATTTACCAGTAATATTTGTTGAATCAATATTCAGTATGGTGTTTTTAAGAATGGATTCATAATCGGATTGGCTAAAATTTAATTCATCGTTTAACCCAGCATCAGGATTATCAATTTTTTTATCACAAGCGAAAAATAGATTCAAGATAATAACAGTTATAAACGATAGATATACTTTGGTCGTTCTAAGTTTTTGTTTCATTAGTTATGCTGGTTATGAGTTTACTTGGAAGATAATAATTAAGTTTTTCTTCGGATTAATATAATAACTGGTGAGAAAATTAATAAAACTAATTATCAAATCCTTCAGGGTACAAGTAAGAATTTAATAAATAGATTGTTGTACAAAAGTTAAGATTCTTCAATAATTTAAAATCTTAAAAATAAAAAACTCTGATACCGAAGCCTCAGGGCTAGCAATAATGCAAGGACTAGGGTAAATCCTTAAACATTAACAAATGAGCAAAAATAGTCTAAACATGTATTGGTACATATTACTAAAGACTCAAACCCAAAAATTGATTATTGGAGATATCAATAATATAGAATGCGTTTCATCCGTTAATTCCATATTATCTATTTTTAATTATTTTCTATTTAAATCCAGACTGTTGGAACAAACCAAGGACCTAAATATCTTTCAATACAAAATTGATGTATTATCTCTTAATCTAATTATGCCATAATATTTGCATATGTTAATGAAAAAAATAAAAATTGCAGCATTAGCAGTAATCGTAATTTATTTAATCTTATTAATTCCTGAATCTCAACAGGATAAAATTGAAGTTGCAAAGCACACTCAATTTGTATGGAATAAGGATTCACTTTGGCAATCGCTCGAAATAACATTTACAAATGCAAAAAAAAATGGTTGCAATAATACAAAGGATCACATAGGGGAGAAACTGATAGATTTTTCAAATATTCTAAAATTTATAGAAGATGAGAATCTGAACCCCGAAGATAATATATTAGATAGTTTATTGAGTATTGTGTTTCAAACCGCTCCGCTAATTGGTGCTTGCCCCGACTCGGCTGAAAGATATCTTAAACTTAACAGTAAGCTAAGAAGAATTATAAAAGAAAAATCTAAAAACTGGAATCCGAATGAACTTATAGTGAGAAATGCACTATATAAGTTAATATACGGCAGTAGAGCAGCAGTTGAAGAAATTATTCTTCAATCAGATAGTAAAAGAATTCCAAACCTTACTCTTGAAAATGATGAAAGTTCGATTACTCCATATACAACATTTCTTGGAGTAAAAATTCACAGCGGTGATATTTTGCTTTCGCGTGGTGGTGCTCCTACTTCTGCATTAATATCACGTGGTAGTGATTATCCTGGTAACTTTTCACACGTTGCGCTTGTGTACGTTGATCCCAAAACAAAAGTGGCATCGATTATCGAAGCTCATATTGAAGTTGGAGTAGCAATTGCTTCACTTGAAGAGTATATGAATGATAAAAAATTACGGGTTATGATATTAAGACTTCGTAGTGATCTACCTAATATAATTGCTGACCCAATTCTGCCGCATAAAGCCGCAGATGCTTCGCTTAAAAGAGCATTAAGTGAACACATTTCATATGATTTTGAAATGGATTATAAAAATCAAAATAAATTATTCTGTTCAGAAGTAGCATCATCAGAATACAAAAACTTAGGTATTAATTTGTGGATGGGAAAATCAACAATATCTTCAATCGGTACTGCCAGAATTCTAGCTGGATTTGGTGTGAAAAATTTTGAAACACAGGAACCCTCTGATCTTGAATACGATCCACAACTTTCTGTTATTGCAGAATGGAGAGACTTAGAAACTCTTTACAAAGATCATATTGATAATGCTGTTGTTGATGCTATACTTGAATGGAGTGAAGAAGGAAACGAGATAATGACGGATTGGTTCAAACTTCCGATAGTAAAAGTATTAAAACTTTATAGTAGTATTCTAAATCAGTTTAATATTGCTGGTCCTATCCCGGAAGGGATGACTTCCTCTTCGGCTTTACGTCACGAAGCCTTCAAGAATTTACACGGCGAGATGAAATTATTTGTACAAGCCAAAGCAAATAATTTTCGAAATACTTATAACTACAATCCTCCTTATTGGCGATTGTTAGATTTTGCCAGGAGTTATTTTGCTGATAAACACAAGTAGTATAGATTTTATTTTAAAAATATAAAACCCTGAAACAGAAGCATCAGGGTTTTATAGAGAATTATTAACTTATTTATATACTTAAGTTAGCTGAACTGGTTAATAATATTTTTATACAGGATCCTCAATAAATCAAGATTATTCCTAAGATTATTAAATGAAATCAATCTTTAACAGTTAATAACAATAGGCACAAAACGTTCATTCAATTTTAAAAATTTCTCTGTATCCTGAGTTAACCAAATCCATATATCCGGTCATTATTTCTTTTACTTCTGGCTGTGAAGTAAATCCTTTGTGATTCTCAAATGCTGCTAAGTTATTAACTTCTCCTTCAAGCACTACCGTCCAATAATTTGAAACCACATCAGTCATTATTTTTACATTATTAAATTGCTGTGCTTCCATGAATGGTATTGTTAGCTTGAAATTTTTAACTAAGTCTTTAGCCATTCCTGGTTTACATTTGAATACATCTCTTATCAAATACATTATGCCTCCTGATGCGTATAATTCTTTAATAATAATTATTTACCGGCTAATATTTCCATCATTTTATCTGGTGGTGTTGGCTGCGGTACCTGATTTTTAATGGGTTCAAGTGAATGAAAATAAGCGTACATAGCTTTCAAATCCTGATCCGTCTTTTGGCCATAAACTTGCCAGGGCATAGGAGGAAGCAATGGCCTGCCAACGCCCATATATTTGCCTTCTCGAATACATTTTATAAACATTTCTTCTGTTAATGTTCCTATACCAGTTGCATTATCAGGTGTTAAGTTTGAAGCATATGAAATACCCCATGGCCCAACCCAAGCGGTAAGATTTTTTTCTGCTGAATACCAATTACCAGGTGCAGCATACTTAACATCGTAAGCTGGTAATTTTTCTCCCTGAGGAAAACCTGAAAATCGTCTTGTTGTATCGAATACAGGACCAAATTCTGTGAAAATTTTTGGTGTGTGACAATCATCGCAGCCACTTGTGGTTACAATGTACTTCCCAAGAGCTATCATTTCTTCTTTAGACAAATCTTTTTTTTCTTCTTTACCAGAACAATTGAATTGTGAAATTGATATAAACACTACCATTCCAATTTGTAACATTATAATTATTTTTTTACTCATTGTATTACCTTTTTTATTATGGTTTAACTATGATTTATTGGAAAACATATAGAGATTATCTCCCAGCCTTCCGATTCTAGCTTTAGAACTAATTCGCGATCTGATAGTTTAACCTGTGCGGAATATTGAAAAAATTGACTTAAAAAAAGATGCTGGAATGGGAAAAGAATTTTTTGTTTTCATAAAGTTGCCTCCTTAAATGAAAATATATTTAATTAAACGATAAATAAATTCTTATTCTAAGACTGGCAGGAAGCGAAAACAATAAAGAGAGGTGAGATCTAAAATCCTGAGAAAAATTGCATTAGAATAAATTATTTATCTAACGTGCTAAATTAATAATTATGTTATAAGGGTGTTATTAAAAATCTTGCAATCTATAGGATTTTTTTCGCATTTGCTTGTAAAATCTAATTATTGTTAGAAGAGAACGCTGATGAAATATTCTCTTGAGTGCAGTTAATTAAAAAAATACGAAAATTTTATTAAAATCAGCAGCAGTTTTATTTGTAAAATAGTAGTGTTATCGTAATGAGCAGGACTATAAAATAATTAAGAATTTCAATTAATCCGTAAGCATCTATTGTATTAAAGTCTGTTGTTACCGATTTGATATTTCATTGTAATACCTAATACTTACCTTTTAAAAAAATGCGCTGAATTTTTTGACGGGATCTCAATAATTTTTGAAAGAAAATCTGGAACTTTATCAAAGATGCCGTTATCTCTTTTCGGATTCTCTTCCATTTTCAAAAGGAGCTTCATTTTTTAATTCAAAGTTAAATACTGTATTAATATATGATTTCTTTCAAAAATATTAATTAGCAAAAACCATTTGAAATTTTTTTAAAATGAAAACCGTAAATGGCAAACAGTATTGCTAATGAAAATAACTGTGGCTTACGGAACAAAGTCCAGAAAAATAGTTTCCAGTAATAAGTTCTTTCTTCACCTATTACGCCAAGTTTGAATATAGATCTGAACAATGCAAGAATGTAATTAGGATTAAGATGAAAAACTTTTTTCTTCTTTGGCTCAAAGTCCTTCATAAACCGCATTACACGTTCATAAAAGAATTTTGGGGTGTAGATTTTTTTTAAGATAGATTTATATCCGTTTGAGAGTATTTCAGAGTCCATCTTCGGAATAAAATTTATTGTAAAGTCTGTATTGTTACCCGTAAAATCACTTAACATTCTGCCTTCTTCTAGTAGTCTTTTTTCTAGCTTTGTACCTTTAGGTGCGTTAAGCAATCCAACCATTGCAGTTACAATACCGCTTTGCTGAATAAAGTTTGTAAGTTCTTCAAATATTAATGGATGATCATTATCAAAACCGACAATAAATCCACCTTGGACTTCAAGACCAAACTGCTGAATTTTTCTTACACTTGCAATTAAATCGCGATTTGTATTCTGCGGTTTATGACATTCGATAAGACTTTTTTCGTTAGGAGATTCTATCCCAATAAATACTGCCTCAAATCCTGCCTTAGCCATCTGTAACATAAGTGCTTCATCATCTGCAAGATTGATTGATGCTTCAGTGTTTAGATAAAATGGATTTTTTCTTTTCGTCATCCAATCTGTAATTGCAGGCAGAATTTCTTTTTTTAGTTTCACTTTATTTCCGATAAAATTATCATCAACAAAGAAAACAGGCCCGCGCCAACCCGTAAAATATAGTGCATCTAGTTCTGATATTACTTGTTCTTTTGTTTTTGTACGAGGTTTCCTTCCGTACAGAACAGTAATATCACAAAAGTCACAATCAAAGGGACATCCTCGTGAATACTGAAGGTTCATAGATGTATAATTATTCATTGAGACAAGATCCCAAAGAGGCAGGGGAGTAGATGTAATATTTGCCCAATCTTCTGAGGTATATATGTGTTTGGGTTTTCCTTCAGCAAGATCTTTTAAAAAAAGCGGAAGCGTAATTTCAGCTTCATTCAATACCAGGAAGTCGATATTTGGATAGTACTCAGAACTACTTGTAAATAAAGGTCCGCCGGCTACAATTTTCGCATTCAACTTATTACATCTTCTTATCACATCGTCGGCGGACTCACTTTGAATAGACATTGCACTTATAAAAACCAAATCTGCCCAAAGAATATCATCGTCTATCAACTGATTAGCATTCATATCAATTAGTTTTTTATTCCAATCTTTGGGCAGCATAGCCGCAACTGTTAAAAGACCTAATGGCGGAAAACTCGCTTTTTTTGATACAAACTTTAATGCGTGTTTAAAACTCCAGAATGTATCCGGATACATTGGGTAAACCATTAGAATATTCATACTTGGATCCTTGTGCTAATTGGAGTTCTTTTTTCTTTTTTGATTTTTATCTGATTATAGTATCAACTATTGGTAACAAAAATCCTATCAATCTTCAGGATGAAAAAAGAACTAGATCTTTAGGACGAGGAATTGAACAGATTTAGCTTTACTCTTTGTATGATGAGGCTTTGTGATTAAAGTTTTTAAAGCCTCAGAAAGTTGAGAGTAGGTTGAAACTTATATATTTGTATTAAATGATGATTTCCCATGTTGTCGTTTAAATATTTTTTAAGATTCCAGTTATATAAAGATATGGGCACTCCCCGGTTTACCTTGTGCCCATCATACCATTTTGAAGATTAGTACCATTTTTTTATTGTAAATCCCTTTATTGAAGATTTACATTAAAACTTTATATTACAATTCGCCTCTTTCTGCTGCTGCTTTAAGATCTTCATTTGCAAAAATTGCGATCTCAACTCTTCTGTTTAATTTCTTTCCATAATCGGTATCATTTGATTCTACAGGTTCATTTTCACCCAATCCAACAACTGAAAGTCTAGAGGAGCTAATTCCTTGCATCATTGCGTAATCCGAAACAGACTTAGCCCTGCTTTCTGATAATGATTGATTGTATTGATCTGAACCGTCGGAATCTGTATGTCCTGCTATTAAAATATTTGAATCGGGATATTTTTTAAGAATGTCAGCAAGTTTGTAAATATTTTTTTTAGCTTCAGGCTGAAGTGTTGAAGAGTCGAATCCAAATAATATTCCGGAATCAAAAGTAAGTTTTATACCTTCGCCAACTCTTTCTACATTTACACCATCAATTTCATTTTCCATTTCTTCGGCCTGCTTATCCATGTGATTACCAATTAAGACACCTGCAGTGCCACCAACGGCTGCGCCTATAATAGCGCCCATAGCTGTATTGCCTAGTTGATTCCCGATTACTCCTCCAACTACACCCCCACTTACTCCTCCTATCACTCCGCCTTTGACTGTATTACTTGCACCGCAGCCATAGAAAAGAACAAATACTGCTAATGATGAAAGCAAAAAAATTGCTTTAATATTTTTCATTTTAATTCTCCAAATACTTTTTTTAACACTTAAATTATTCTCTCCTATTGAAAGAAATATCTTATACCAAGTCCTGCATCGATTCCAAATCCGGTTTCTGGGGTAACCTGAAATACCGGTACTAATTCTAAAAATACATCTATAGGTGTATTGTGTGGGAACCAGGCAATTCCGAAAACTCCTCTTATACCAAATGAATCGTCATATCCACCGCCGCTGTTGAATCTTCCACCGATACCATAGTAAAGCGGAAATCTTTCTGTTGAACTTATCGCATTGAAAGCATGCCATAGATAATCCATATGAAAATGAACACGACCTTCTTCATTGTAATTGCCCTTGTATTTAATTCTATCGCCTCCCAAGCCTAAACCAAGACCGAAATCAAAAGCATTAATTTTTGAAGTCCAGAGTTTTGCACTCAAACCGGTTGGTTCTCCTAAAACAATTCCGAGTCCGAAACCGTGGTCTTGGGCTTCAACTGGTTTTGTAAGAATTATCATCAAAAACAAAACGATACTGCCGATTAAAAAATTTTTCATAACCATAATTCCTTTATTAATTTTATTTTATTTTTCACTTAATGTGATTATTCCTAGATCCGTATTATTGTTTGCAACTACAACCACATTTGTAATTGTCGTATCATTATAAGCAGGGTTTGCTGAGTATACTTCTACTCTGTATGTCTGCTGTAACAAGGCCATTAACTTAAATGAACCTGTAAATGGTTCTGCGATAGTGGCAGAAGTATCAATGCCGCTTATTGCGTAAACATAACCTGCAGCACTTAAGGGATTAATCTTACCAGAAATAGTTCCAGAGATTACTAATGGAACGACTCTAATAACAGGTTTTAGTTTATACTGTCCGTTTCCAGTTAGTACTATTGATCGTTCAGCGTCAAAATCAAGAATTAAATCGTAAAGAAGTCCCGATTCAATTACGAATGAATGATTTAATTTGATACCTGTTTGTTCTCCACTTGGAATTTCAAGGGGATAGGTAACTCCATTAATAACTACATTACTGCCTGTGCCTATTATTAATCTTATCTGAGAATAAGTGCCAGCATCAAGGGAATTATTACCAAGAATAGCACTTGCACCATTTCTCAATCTAAGTAAATCATAAGTTGCGGTATTATTATTAATTATAAACCAGCCGCTTGTTGAATCTGATTCAGCTTTATGTACCTCAACTCTTGTAACAACTATATTTACCTGGTCGTAACCTGCCGGGGAATCAACCATTGTTATCTTAAGTTGTCCCTGCCCATTTTCCGGAGAAGTTGAATCCGAACAACTAAAAATGAATATGGCTGCTGCAAAAAAGCTTAAGAACACAGCTAAACGAATAAACTTTTCTTTTATATGAATCATTGTAAATAATCCTTTTAATAATTATTTTTTTCACAAACTCTGTACAACCTTAAATATCGTGCTCGTATTAAATCTTATCTATACAATCACTTTTTGAATACACTGTAAACTATCAGATGTTGAAGGCCTTATCAATCAGGCTTAGGGATGAAAAAAGGGTTAATCCTATTGGCTGAGAATAGAATTGTATAATACCAAATATGTTTTGCTACACGAAAGTAATTTTATTTTTTAATGAAATACATCTGCGCATTTCTTTAAAAAAAAGGGTGTCTCGAAAGACACCCTGGTTAAATTAAGATCAAATTACTTTATTCGTTTGAACTCAATTCTTCTATTTAGTCTCATGTTATCTTCAGTATCGTTCGCAACTCTTGGATGTTCTTCACCATATCCAACAGAAGTTATTCTATCAGAAGGGATTCCTTTAGCAACAAGCCATGCTTTAACAGCATCAGATCTTCTCTGAGAAAGTTTCTGATTATATGCGTTGCTTCCGACATTATCTGTGTGACCACTAATCTCCACAACAATATCTTTGTGCATCTGTAATGTTTTAAGAGCACCCATCAGAACCTTATCTGATTCAGGTGATATTTCGGATTTATTGAAGGCAAATGTAATTCCATCAAGAACGATAGGGACATTTAATTTTACTATATCATCTGAAGGATCAAGTGGATCTGTACCACGCTTAACTTCAACACCATCACCTATAGTTCCACCGTCAGTATCCCAATTTGTTGGATCGGTTTTGTGAGTCTTAACTTCTGCGTAGTCAGTTAATTCATCACCATCTGTATCAGCTTTTAGAGGATCAGTCTTAAAAAGTTTTGTTATAATTGAGGTTCCTACAACTTTTAGCTCAACATTAATTCCGTTAACTTCGTCACCATCTGTCAAACCTTCACCATCTGTATCTGCTTTAAGTGGATTGGTTTTGTATTTAAGAACTTCATCACCGTCAGTTAATTTATCACCATCAGTATCAGTTTTTAATGGATCAGTTTTATATTTTGTAACTTCATCACCATCTTTCAAACCATCACTATCTGTATCAGCAATAAGCGGATTGGTTTTATTAACTTTTACTTCTTGATAGTCATTTAATCCATCAAGATCGGTATCAGTTTGCAATGGATTTGTTTTATAAGTCAGATATTCTTCACCATCATTTAAACCGTCACCATCCGTATCCGGATTATTAGGATCAGTTCCAATTTCTTTTTCTAAACATTTACCAAGTCCATCATTATCTTTATCGGATTTACAATTTTCACCTGTAAAGGTTAAACCTAATGAAGCATTATAGTAGGAATCCCAAAGATCTTCATCTGAATTTGTTCTGTAACCATCTAAATCATAGGTGGAAGAAATTGCTCCGCCTATTCCAAAATCTAAAAGTACTCTTTCACCAAGGGCAATTTCCATTCCGATACCAGCAGGAACTATTGCAACCCAACCATCTGGTTCAGTAGCAACTCCGCCAACATTTGTAGGTTTTGTATCAACACTAAAGTTCATGATTCCACCACCAATAAAAAAGTATGGGTTTATTCCTTTCATATCAAATGGACTCATTCTAAATCTCAAAGTAATAGGGATGATTGTTGACTCATACTCACCGTAGGTTGTTACATTTGGATCATCAAAATAAGCTAGACCGGCATACTTTCCGTAGCCAGCATTTATTGAAATTTCTAAAGCGTTGTTTAATTCAACTGCAAAGTATCCTTCAGCTAGATAGGAAGTTTTGAACCAGTCGAAAGATGTGTTATCATTTCCACTGAATCCCAAATTTGCAAATTCGTTTTCCGGGAATAATATACTTCCTCGGACACCAAACTTTGTTCCCCAATCTTTAAATTGTGCTATATTGGGCTGACTCATTGCAGCCAAACCAATTATTACAAGCACGTAAATTAATTTTTTCATTTTTTCCTCGTTTTGTTAATTAAATTGTTT
This sequence comes from Ignavibacteriales bacterium, assembly GCA_016707115.1. GTDB lineage: Bacteria > Bacteroidota > Ignavibacteria > Ignavibacteriales > Ignavibacteriaceae > IGN3. The sequence goes on from JADJIH010000001.1 coordinate 370,465, forward strand.
ACTGGGTATTCACTTTTTAATAAAGTGGTTATTCTGAATTTCTTTTTAACTGCATTCTTAATTGTTTTCATTTTGAGCTTCAATTATGAGTGAAGTATGCGTCGTTCACTTATAATGTTTACAAAAATCATTGCAATAGCTATTACAGGAAGGATATAAATGATTCCACCGAATGTATAGGAAGCAAATAATCCAAGTACCCATAAAACTATTAGGTCAACTGCAATCGTGTAAAACATTCTGAACATCCATTCCGTGTAATTTCAAGTATTAATCTTATGCTAAGGTATGGAAGTAATTATGGGAATTCTATAAAGCAAAGGAATGAAAAAAGAATTAATCCTATTGGGTGATAAAGGATTTCTGAAAATTGAGTGCCGATTATTGATCGCAGTCCATTTATAAACTACGCGTTCAAGATTATCACAAATCAGGTTTACTAGTTTTCTAATAGCGGCAATTCTAAGACTACCTTTGTTCCTTTTCCTGGAATGAATTTTATTTTTCCACCTAGCTGAGTGACCATTAAATTTACGATATGTAGACCTAAGCTTTCAATTTTTGTTATATCAAAATCATCTGGTAACCCAATTCCATTATCCTCAACTTTAAGTAAAACATTTGAACCTACTCTTTTCAATTCAACGTTAATTATTCCATTTTCAGATTCCGGGAATGCATATTTTATGGAGTTGGATAATAGTTCAACAAGAATCATCCCTATAGTAGCGGCATTTTTCGTAGAAACAGTAATTTCATCTATGTCCTTATTTATCGAAATACTTTTTGTAAAACTTAGCATTGATTCAATTACTTTATTGCAATATGTTTTTAGCTGAACTTCATAATATGAATTTGTTTCATGTAATAGAGAATACAAATCTGATATTGACTGAACTCTTAAGGTTAATTCCTCAAGAATATTTTTAGTTTCAGTTGATTTACTAACACTTGCTCTAAGCTGAATCAAATTTGTAATCATGTTAAAACTGTTTTTTGTTCTGTGTTGTATTTCTTTTATGAGGTCTCTTTTTTTATTTATAACCATATTAAGCGATTTTTCATGTTTAATTCGTGTTGTTATATCACGGATATTGCATTGAATAACTCTCTCTGTATCAACCAAATAAACATTACTAATAAATTCCACCTGGATTTTTTGTCCATCTTTAGTTTCGAGCGGTAGATTATCGTATCGTACATAATCTTTATCCTGTAATGCTTTATATAGTTGTTTTGAATAATCAATATTCTTAAAAGCACTAATATCCCAGATATGTTTATTAAGAAACTCTTCTTTAGTATAATCTAACATTGCAATTAAATAAGGATTAACATCGACTATCATCCCATTATCTGCATTAAGAATTAAAATTCCATCTTTGGCCGATTCAAAAAGTCTGCGATACCTTTTTTCAAAAATTTCTAATTTTTTCTCATCAAGTTCAATTTCTATTTTTTGATTCTTTAGGTTCTGATATGCTTCATGCAATCTGAACGCCATTTTAATAGATGCATCAAGAACTGTGATACTTGAATCTTTAACCACATACCCGTAGAAAGTTATATTTTCAGTTTTTTCAACTACTTCACGTTCAGTATGGCTTGATAGAAAAATAAGCGGTATATCTTGATCGCTAAGTATTAGTTTAGCTATCTCAGTGCCATCTAATTTTTCACCAAGATTTATATCCATTAGGATCAGATCAATAATATTTGAATTGTCGTTAGCTGTTTCTATAGCTTTTTGCCCATTTAATACATGGATAACATTATATCCATACTTTTTCAACTTGATCGTTTCAACAACTGCAATCATTGCGTCATCTTCAACGAGTAGAATAGTTTTCGGTTTCTTATTGTCCATAATATTTACTTCTTGGCTTAGATTTATTACAAATAGGATTAGAATGATAAGCTTTTGCATATAATGCTGAGGTTTTGAGAACACTTTGCATTCGCAGCATAATCGTATCTTTCCGATTCTATATCATTTTAAGTTTAATATTAAACTATTAAATGAAATACATAGATTCTATAATCCAGAAGAATGAAAAGAGTATTAATACTTTATTATTAAAAAAGATGCTCAGTAGGTTGGTGTATAGTTAGAACAAGATTTTGAAATATATATTTGTTTCGTTTTTCCTTCATTCAAATCTCTTAAAAACTGAGGAAGGGTAACTTCAACTTCATCAAAAACAAGATGATCTATGTTCTTATAATATTCATCATTGCTTGTAAATAAAGATCCGTAAGCAATTGACTATATTTTTTTCGTTTCTCTGAAATGTTTCTTCACAATTTTTGTTACTTCTAATGCTAATAGGGGAATTGTTCCTAGTGCTATCAGTATTATAACATCACTAAACGGCATATATGTGGTTTTAAGAAAAACACCTAAAACATTCCAGTGTTGACTTAAAATCTGGAGTCCAAATGAAAGAGCAACTACCATTACTAAATTAATATTGGTGAATAGAGAGATTTGCCAAACATATTTGGTTTCACTTCTGGCACCAAACGATCGTAAAAGTTCTGCAAATACTAAAACAGCAAAAGCATACGTTCGAGCAGTTTGTGTTGATTGATTTTGTAAAATATATAAGTAAACAGCAAAAGCCACACCAGCAGTAAGAAATCCTGTTAAAAGCATTGTTAGGAAAAAGCTTCCATCAGTTATCTTTTTAGATCGTTTTCGAGGTGTTCGTTTCATTACATCCGAATCAATTTTATCCGTAGCCAGGCACAATGCAGGTAATCCATCTGTAACTAAGTTAATCCAAAGTAAATGAATAGGGAGCAGTGGTGCGGGCAGTCCAATAATAACGCAGGCAGTCATCAGTAACAATTCACCAGTATTCCCCGCTAATAGATATTGTAGTGTCTTGCGGATATTATAATAGATTCCACGACCTTCTTCAACTGCTGCAACAATAGTTGCAAAGTTATCATCAGTGATAATCATATCAGATGCTTGTTTGGTAACTTCTGTACCTGTTTTTCCCATTGCGATTCCAATGTCAGCACCTTTGATAGCAGGTGCATCATTTACTCCGTCGCCTGTCATTGCAACTATTGCATCATTCTTTTTCCAGGCACGAATGATACGAAGTTTATGTTCTGCAGTAACGCGAGCATAAACAGAAATATTAGAAACGTTTTTGCTTAGATCTTCATCAGACATTTTTTCTAATTCAACACCAGAAACTGCTTTATCTACTTTAGAAGTGATACCGATTTCCACTGCTATTGCTGCGGCTGTATCAGGATGATCTCCGGTAATCATAACAACGTGAATGCCGGCATCATTACATTTTTTAATTGCATCTTTTGCTTCACTTCGTGGTGGATCATACATTCCTGAAAGTCCAATAAATATAAGCTCTCTTTCAACTTCATCAACTGAAAGATCTTTAATAGAAGAATTTTCTAAATCACGATAAGCTGAGCCAAGTACACGCAGTGCTTGTTTAGCCATTGTGGTTGTTTCAGCCAAAATATTAACTCTATCTTGATCAGTTAGTTCGCGAATACCTTCACTTGTATAAAGATGTGTACAAAGTTGAAGTAGTATGCCTGGCCCACCGTTGGTAAGTACACGAAATTTTCCATCTCTCATTTTGCGCACTACCGTGCTTCGTTTGCGATCAGAATCGAATGGAAATTCATATTGCTTGGGCATTTCCTTGTTGATCTGTTCTTGATTACCACCAGCTTTGATACCCGCACTGAGCATTGCACCCTCTGTCGGATCACCAATTACTTTCCAAATTCCATCTTCATTTTTCAGATTTGCATTGTTACATCCAATTAGATTTGTTGCAAGTTCTAGTAAGGGCTTAGCATGAATTGATTCCGTTTTATTCCCATCAAAAATTATTTTTCCTTCTGGTCCATAACCTTCGCCGGTCACTGAATATATTTTCCCTGAAACATAAAGCGCTCTTACTGTCATTTCACCAACAGTTAAAGTTCCTGTTTTATCTGTGCAGATTACAGTTGTTGAGCCAAGCGTTTCAACAGCAGGAAGCTTTCTCACAAGAGCATTGCGCCGAGACATTCGTAAAACACCAAGGGCGAGTGAAACAGTTACAACTGCCGGAAGCCCTTCCGGTACTGCTGCCACCGCAAGACTCACAGAAGTCATAAAAAGTTCTAAAATATCCTTACCGCGGAGCAAACCCAATCCAAACAAAAGAATTACAATACCAAGTGTTGCCCAAATGAGTATATGACCAAATGACTCAAGTTTTTTCTCTAATGGTGTTCGTTCGTCACTGCCGGCTTCTTCTATTAGTCCTGCGATACGCCCAAGTTCAGTATTCATTGCTGTTGCATAAACTGCTGCTTGTGCAGTACCTGTTGCAACACTTGTTCCCATAAAAATAATATTTTCTCTGTCGGCAAGTGGAATATTATTCAACTCTAAAGTTGCTGGCTGCTTTATCACTGCTTCTGATTCACCTGTTAACGCAGACTCAACACACTTAAACGATGCTGCACTTAACAACCGTGCATCAGCTGCTACAAGATCACCAGATTCTAAAAAAAGTATGTCACCAGCTACAATTTCGGTTGCGGGAATTGAAACTACTTGTCCATCCCGTTTAACTTTTGCCTGAGGTGCGGTCATTTTCTTAAGGGCTTCAATGGATTTTTCAGCAGAATATTCTTGATAGAATCCTATAACCGCATTAAGTATAACTATAGCAAGGATTGCAATTGCATCAATAGTTTCACCAAGAGCACCAGAAATTATTCCGGCAACTATAAGAATCCAGATTATTAAACTTTTAAACTGGCTGAAAAAAATATGCAACGCATTATTTTTTTTAACCTCTTTCAATTCGTTCAAACCATCGGTAGCAAGACGTCTTGCAGCTTCCTGTAAAGACAATCCATCTGCTGAAGAATCAAGTTGTTTTAATGTTTCTTCAGCAGATATGTTATACCAAGGTTTAATTTTATTTTGTTGCAATTTCTTAGAGTTTATGATAAATGAGATCTTAGCATCCATGACATTTTTTCATGTTGCTCCAATAGTCCAGTCATAAAACTTGCGGTACCAAGATCGCGGTGCTTTTCATCAGAAAGTGAAATATCTTTACGCAAGAAACGAACTATAGATTCATGATCTTCTAACAATGTTTGCAGTATGTTTTTGTTATCAGTAAAATCATTGTTGTGTTCAATCAATCTTGTGATATCAATAAAGTCCTTTAGTGAGCCTAAAGCAAAATGTCCAAGTGCTCTTACTCTTTCAGCAACATTATCAATAATAACTTCCAGAGAATCATATTGTGTTTCAAAAAAATTATGCATTTCAATAAAGTTTTGTCCTTGAACATTCCAATGTGCGCTGCGAGTTTTTGTGTATAATAAGTACTCATCGGCAAGCAAAGTATTTAAAAGCAGTGCGCTTGCTTTTAAGTTGATCTCTGATATTTCGATATTCGGTTTCATAGTATTTTATCCTGGTTAATAAGTAAATAGTGTAATAATTATAACGGAACCTGAGGGTTGAAGAATATGTTTATCCTTTCTTTAAATTCTAATTCCAATAACTTCATTAGTTATCAAATCTGGTTTGTAAGAATAACTTTCAGTGCTTTTTCTTTACTGCATATCCAAACGTATTATATGCTTTCATAACATCATCAAGTATAAAGTAATGCAGGGTCTAGGAACATATAGCTATTATTTTATATCCTCATTATTTACAAGTATAACCACCGTCAATAACTAATTCACTTCCGGTAACAAATTTTGATTCATCGGATACCAAGTAAAGAATACCATAAGCAATATCTATTGATTCGCCAACGTGTCCAATCGGATGCAGGCTGTCAAGATGTTTTCTGAATCCAGGATTTTTTTTACCTAATTCCTCAACTAAGGGTGTCCAGATAAAACCTGGATGTACGGAGTTTACTCTTATATTATCCTTTGCATAAATCAACGCATCATTTTTAGTCATTATTCTAATTGCACCTTTTGAAGATGATAAGGAGGTAAATCTCCAGCACCGACTAACCCATAAATTGAAGAAAGGTTTACAATGCTACCGTTACCTGATTTTTGCAAGTGAGGAATTGCATGTTTAGTACAGAAAAAAACTCCTTTTACATTCACATTCATAACGGAATCCCATTCTTTTTCAGTGATGTCGTGAGTTGGTTTATCAACGCCAGCAATTCCTGCATTATTTACCGTTGCGTTAAGTTTTCCAAATTCTTTTACTACTTCGGCATAAACTTTTTCAACCTCTTTTTCATCTGATACATCAAGATGCCAAAATTTAGCTTCTCCACCTGATAAATTAACTTCTTCAACTAACTCTTGGCCTTCTTTGGCGAGAAGATCAGTTACAGCAACTTTCGCACCTTCTTTAGCTAATAAAAGACATGTTTCGCGTCCGATTCCTAATGCTCCACCTGTTACGATGACAACTTTATTTTCAACTCTTTTCATGATTTTTCCCTTTTCTAATTTAAAATGTACATACTTGATATGTTCTTATAACTTTACAAATTTCGTAATCGATGGTATGTGATAAATGCTTTATTATTTACGCTTAGTACCGAGTAGCTTGCTTCCTCTTCATCATTGTTAAATATTCCTTTGTGTTCAAGTATTAATTGCTCCATCATTTCCGGTATATCACCTTTAGATATATGAACATCAATTTCACATATTGTAGTTTTTGTTATCCTGATTGTTACATCATTTGAATCGTTGAACATTGGAACTAAATATTCCTCAATCCCACGAGTGTTGCAGTTTTTTAATAATAATTCTTTCATATATCCCTTTTATTAAAAATGTTTAAATCAATCAATTTATTAATGATTTCTTTAAGACAACTTCCATTGATAAATGTTTTTATTCTGTTAAGCGATTCCATTCTAATTGAATTTTAGATATGAGTTTTGTAATAATATATTACTCAGTAGTCGTTTGGAATACAATCGATCAAAAGAATGAAAAAAGAACTACATCTTTAGATATTTAAGTATTTTCTAAAGAAGTTCGATATACTTGAGAAATATCAAGTAGATTAATTAAATCAACTTAGTAATGTAATTCTTACTTCTACATTATGTTCATGCCTATCATCTAAAAGTGGAATAACTTTATCAACATTATTAACTCCATCTATAGTTATGTTTAAATCCGAAATAGTACCACGCGATTGAAAAATGGAAATATGATAAATAGTTTGACGATACCGGTAATGGACTTTATACGATTTCCAATCCGCTGGAATGCAAGGCTCGATATGAAGTTTATCTACTTCGAGTCTCAATCCCAGTAATGATTCCACGATAAGCCGATACGTCCATCCAGCTGAACCAGTGTACCAGGTCCAGCCGCCACGACCAGTATGGGGTGTTACAGCATAAATGTCAGCGGCCACTACATATGGTTCTGCTTTGTATGTTGCTATATCTTCTGGAGATTTTGTATGATTAATCGGATTGATTATTGCAAGTAGTTCCCAAGCTCGTTTACTATCTCCCAAAGCTGCAAACGCCATTGCTGCCCAGATTGCTGCATGTGTGTATTGACCGCCATTTTCTCTTACTCCGGGAACATAGCCCTTTATATAACCAGGATTCAAATTTGATTTGTCGAATGGCGGATCCAAAAGTTGTATTAAATTATGCTCACGGCGAACAAGGTTTTTATCCAATGCTTCCATTGCCATGCGTGAACGTTTTGTATCACCCGCACCGGAAAGAACTGACCAGCTTTGTGAAATAGAATCAATCTTGCATTCCTGGTTACTTGCCGATCCGAGCGGTGAACCATCATCGAAGTATGCCCTGCGGTACCATTCTCCATCCCAGCCGTTTTGTTCTATATTATTTTGCAGCTTGTGCGCTTCGCTTTTACAACGTTCAACGAAATGCATATCGCCTTGTTGGCTGGCAATTTTTATGAACTGAGTAAGAACTTCGTAGAGGAAAAATCCTAACCAGACGCTTTCACCCTTGCCATGTATGCCGATCATATCCATACCATCATTCCAATCACCGCTGCCGATTAATGGTAAACCATGATCACCAAATTTAAGCCCATTGATTATAGCTCGCACACAGTGCTTGTATAAGCTACCGGATTCTTCTGATCTGTTTGGAAGATCATAATAGGAATCATCTTCAGCATTAACTGCTCGACCTTCCAGAAAGTGTACAGATTCATCCAGTACACCAGTATCGCCTGTACTTTGAACATACCGGCAAACAGCTAAAGGCAGCCATAGGTAATCATCCGAACATCGTGTACGCACACCTCGACCAGAAGGAGGATGCCACCAATGTTGCACGTCTCCCTCATGGAATTGACGGCTTGCACAAAGCAGCAAGTGTTGTCGTGTTATGTTTGGCTCAGCATAAATAAGAGATATTACATCCTGCAACTGATCTCGAAAACCAAATGCTCCGCCTGATTGGTAGTATCCGCTTCGTGCCCAAATGCGGCATGCTAAAGTTTGATATAATAGCCAGCCATTGGTTAATATATTTAGTGAAGTATCCGGTGTTTCAACCAGAACAGCAGTCAATGTCTTTTTCCAGTAATTCCATACTGCTTCCAGTGCAGTACGTGCCGCCATTGATCCCTGGAAACGATGCAGCAAGGTTATAACTTCATGCTCATTAGTGCCTGATCCTAATTTAAAAATAATCTCTTGTTCTTGATTTTCAGCCAGTTCGAATGGAACCTGGATGGCCGCACATGGGTCCAAGGCTGCTCCTGTTTTACCAGAAAGATGTGAACGAGTCATCGCATCAGGATTTCTTAAAGAACAATTTCTTCCAATAAATTCAGTGCGATCGCCCGTTAATGTACGAGTGGTACTATCTGTCTGAAAGAATACAATTCTGTTTGCGAACTCTGCATTGTAAGGGTTTTGAGCAAATATTGCAGCGCTGCTTTGATCAACTTTTGATATAACATGCATGCTCGACTTTGAATGCAGATCACCCAAAACCAATTCCACATAACCAGTAACGGATAACTTGCGAATTCTGCCGGACTCATTTTTAACTTTGAGTACTGAAAATTTGATTGCGGCATCTGTAGCAACATAAATCCAAAGCTCTGATCGAATACCGCTTTCACTATGTTCAAAAACGCTGTAGCCAAATCCATGACGGCTGGCATACGCACCAATTCCACAACTCGGTAATGGTGTGGGTGACCAGAAGTGTCCTGTTTCTTCATCTCGAATATAAAAAGCTTCACCACTTGAATCGGTAACAGGATCATTGTTCCATGGCGTAAGTCGAAACTCATGCGCATTCTCGCTCCATGTGTATGATGGGCCATTCTCTGAAATTATTGTTCCAAAGTTTTGGTTTGCTATAACATTTACCCACGGAGCGGGTGTAATTTGTTTTTGAGAGGTAGTAATTATGTATTCACGTCCATCAGGTGTAAACCCGCCAAGTCCGTTAAAAAAAATCAGATCAGTACGGGGCTGCACAAAATCATCATGATGGTGGGGATGATAAGTTCGAGTAGGTTTGAAACGCCTTACAGGAACTTTAGTTCTTCTGATTTGATTTATCTGTTCTTCAAGAGTTCCCCGTTGATCGGAGATGATAACACGTGCAACTGTTTGGAAAAGAATGCGGTCTTCGTTGGATATTTGATCTGCCTGCCGTACAAAAATCCCACCCGGTCTATCAATTAAGTTAGCTTCAATACCTGCAGAAATCAGGCTCATAATTTGTTCCTGAAGTAATTGCCGATATCCAGCATGATCTTCATTCCAGATCACTAAATCAACTGGCAATCCTTTTAATCTCCAATACGAATGTGCCTGAACGAGTCGACGCACCAAGTTAATATTTTCCGGATCTTCAATTTGCAAGAGCACAATGGGTAAATCACCGGAAATTGAATATCCCCATAAACCGGATTGCCCCCTTCGGTTTTTGATGATGATACTCGGGTCGGCACGCAGGAAAGCATTTCCGAATAATATAGAACTTGCGATGCGCCCGTAAAGCTGTGCGTCATCCTCAATTGCGTTGATCTGCCTCAATGTCACTTGACTATGTGTCCATGCAAGTTCAAAACTACGATTCGCTAGTCGACGGTCATGATATTTATCTACAAGATCTAACGCTGCCAGACGGGTTTCAGCAATTCCCATAATCATGTCCACTGTTGCAGTCTCTTCAGGTTCTAAAGTTATGTAATAACGTATCGCAACAATTGGATCTAATACTGAACCCTGAATGCCTGATAGAGGTGTAAAATCGTTCATCGCTTGTGGATTGGCTGTTGTATTACTACGACCAATGAATTGCATCCTGTCAGTTTCGAAAGAAACCTTTTCTATATGCACACCTCGCACTACCATCATATGAAACATTAATGGGGTTTTCTCATCCATGGATCGGGGTCTGCGACTACAGAGGATTGCATGTCGCTCCTCAACAATCTCAGTTTGAACAAATAAATTACTGAATGCCGGATGTAAATTATCAGAAGCAGATGAAGCAAGAACAACTTCTGTGTAACTCGTAATATCAATCGTTCGCCGTGTTCGTGATAAGTTTGTAAGATGTATTCGTCGCAGTTCAATATCATCTTCCGGTGATACAACAATCTCCATGTGCATATCAAAATTCTGGTCTCTTCGCCGAACCTCAGCCAGACCTTCCGAGAAAATTACTTCATAATTCTTCGATCGTTTCAGCGTTGGTTGATGTGCAGCTGACCAAAATTCTCCGCTTAACTCATCGTGGATATAACAGAAAGTACCCCAGTTATCACGAGTAGTGTCTTCTCGCCAGCGTGTAACTGCAATATCTTTCCATTTGCTGTAACCGCCGCCGGCAGCAGTAATCATAACATGATATCTTCCGTTAGAAAGTAGATGTACTTCTGGAACCGGTGTATCAGGGTTATTGAGTATTCGTACAGGTACTCCCTGAGTATTAATTTGTGTTGGGGTATCGGCTAACCCTGATGCACGTGAATAGAAAACCGTTGCTTTGGGAATTCTTTCCTGAAGTAACAAAATGGTTGCTTCGAATAAAGGATTTGAGTTAAATCGCTTCTGCATAGGACGATCTAAAATCAAGTAAGCAAGAGAGAGCAGACTCATTCCTGAGTGATGAGCCATGAAAGATTTAATTACCACACTTGTCTGTCCACGCGGTATACGTGATTTTGTATAATCTATTGCTTCATAAAAACCATATTTTCCGAGTAGCCCATCGGCGGCAAGCATCTGAAGATTAAGACAAGCTTCTTCTGGCTCAACCATAAGAGCAAGTGCGGAAGCATATGGTGTAATAACCAGATCCTCCGCTAATCCACGTTTTAACCCCAGACCAGGCACACCAAATGCACGGTATTGATAATTGAGATTAACATCCACAGTATTATAACCGGATTCCGAGATTCCCCACGGAACGCCGCGCTCTTTACCATATTCAATCTGTTTCTTTACAGCCGCTTTATAAGTCTGGTTAAGTAACGTGTTTTCATAAGTAGGCATTACCAGAAGCGGCATCAGGTACTCGAACATTGAACCGCTCCAGGATAGAAGAATTGGTTCACCGCCAACAGTAGTAAGTAATCGCCCTAATGCAAACCAGCTTTTCTGTGGTAATTCCCCTTGTGCAATTGCAACAAAAGTACTCAATCTTGCTTCTGAAGCCAGCAGATCATAATAACTTGAATCTCGTCGTTTTTCGTTAACACTATATCCAACTGATTGTAAATGACGTGTCTTATCATATAGAAAAGTATAGTCCATACTTGCAAAATTGTTTGATTGTTTTACAAGACTTTCGATAACTGTTATAAGCTCATTTGCACGAGCTCTAGATTCTGCTATAAATTGGTGAAGTTTATTTAATTGCTCACTTTTCTCGGTTGTAATGTCTGAAGAATTCTCGAAGTCAGAGAGCAATGCTAGTTTGCGTAAAGTTGGTATCTCATTAAAACCGGAAAAATAATTTTCTAAGTCAGGAGAATTTAGCAGAATAACCCAAGGCGCTAGAAACTTCAATTCATCGAGAGCACTGCGGCATTGCATAGCTAGTGCGTGGGACCATCTTTTAGGTTCACTATCATGAATCGCTTTAAAATCATTTTCTACTTCTGCAGTCGATGCTGCTAGCATTTCAAGTTTTTGCCATACATCTTTAAGAACATTGAGCGGAGAAGTAATTATCAAATCTAAATCCTGCTCAAGCTGAATGAGTTTTTCGTTTTTAGTTTCTCCAACAGCATTAATTAAAATTCGAAGGGTGTCGTTTATTCCTTCGAACAATTGTGGACCAACTATTTTTTTATCAGGCAGAGAAAGTAGTCCCTGACTTAATGTAAGCAGATGACCTGAGATGTTACCGCTGTCAACTGATGAAATATAAGGAGGGGGCAGCGGCTTTAAAGTTTTTGTATCATACCAGTTGTAGAAATGTCCGCGATATCTTTCCAGAGTATCCATGGTTTTAAATGTATTCGATGTTCGATCAATAAGTTGTCGTGTGTTGATGTAACCAAAATCATATGCTGACAAATTAGCGAGTAGGGCCAAACCTATATTAGTCGGTGATGTTCGATGTGCTATTACAGCGACCGGATTTTCTTGGTAATTATCAGGCGGCAGCCAATTATCTTCCTTACTAACAAAAGTTTCAAAGTAGGACCATGTTTTTCTGGCAATATCCCGTAAAAATAATTTTTGAGTAACAGTTAATTTTGCTTTGCGTTGTATGAGCGGCAAGCTGATCCACCAGGTGATAACCGGGGAAACTGCCCAAAGAAATAATATTGGAAAAGCAACAGCAGGTATAACTTGTTTTGAGTAAACGAAATAAATGATAGTAGAAATAGCAATAAACGGAGCTATCCACATAGTTCTAAATGAACTGAGGAGGTTTGTTTTACTATTACGATCTTTAACATTGGACGGATTCCATTCGAGAAGTTTTTTATGGGAAATAAGCATACGCCATAAAGTGCGAAAAATTGCATCCTGATTGTAAAACGCCTCGTATGGGAGAGTTATAAAAGTAAAAGTTGCTTGCAAAAAATGAACACTGGTTGATCGCACTGCAGCTACAAGGTGCTGGCGAATTAGTACATCTTTGGATTTATTTAGTAAATCGACAATTGAGATGATCAAAGAGGGAATCAGAATAATTCCGATCACAACCAATGTCCAGAACCAGGCTTGTGGTAATACTGTCCACCCTAATAACAAAATTAGTAAAAGTGGCAGAGGTGAAAGACTGCGTCTAAGATTGTCAAAAATTTTCCACATTGACAACAATGATAGCTGGTTTCTAACTAATCCATTGCTTGGACTGGGAACAACCGGAAGAAGCCATCTTAATAGTTGCCAATCGCCACGAATCCAACGATGCCTGCGATTTACATCTGTAAAATATCGGTGCGGATATTCTTCATATAATTCTATGTCACTCAATAGACCGGATCGTGTGTGGCACCCTTCGATAAGATCGTGACTGAGAATTCGGTTTTCAGGAAATCGCCCATTGAGAACCCTCCCGAACATATCAACATCGTAAATTCCTTTACCAATAAATGATCCTTCGCCAAACACATCCTGATAGACATCAGAAACAGTGCGCGTATATGGATCAATCCCTGGTTCACTTCCATAAAGCTTTGCATAACGTGAACGATTTGTTCCCGGCAGGCTGATTGCAACGCGTGGCTGTAAGATAGTATATCCACTAGATACAGAATGTTTTTTTTCATTGTAATGTGCACGGTTAAGAGGATGCGCCATCGTTCCGACTAATTGTCTTGCTGAGTCACGTGGTAACTGAGTATCGGTATCAAGTGTAATAACATACTTAACAGATGGTAAAACTTCAGTCTTGCCAATAATAAGAGAGAATCTATTTTTCGAACCACCACGTAATAAAGAATTCAATTCCTCAAGCTTTCCTCTTTTACGTTCGTAACCCATCCACAACCGCTCCCGAGGATTCCATTGCCGTGGTCGATGAAAAAGAAAAAAAGTATCGCTCTGCAATCCTTTGTATTTCTTATTAAGTTCTTCAATTTTCTCACATGCAAGTTGTACTAGCGGTTCATCTTCAGGCAGAGTTGCTTTATCAGAGTCTTGAAAGTCAGTAAGAAGTCCAAAGTGAAGATTTTCATCCTGATTTGCAAGAAAACGTACTTCCAAAGATTCAATAAGTTCACTAATATTTTTTGCATCAATTAACATCGCAGGAATTACTACAAGTGCGCGGAACTCCGGTGGTATGCCTTCTGAGTAATCCATTCGGGGTAAGCGTTGTGGCATTGTTAATAAAGTTGATAGCCAATTCACTAAAGCAACAGATAAATTACTTGCAGCCAGAAAAAAAAGTATGCCCATCAGTTTAAGCGGTAAACCATGTAATCCTTCGTCGTAAGATTTTTCCAACAAGATGGCGGTGAAGAGTGCCGTTAATAATATAATCGAGCCGCTGTATAATAATAAAGGTACACGGCCACTAAATTTTCTTAGAGTTGCATCAGCAGAAAATTTTACTTTAGCAAGTGCCTCAAATATTTTCACACCCTTATCAATTAAGTGATATCCTACATGTGCTGTTCTGTCAGTGTCGCCATTTAATGCAGCACCTTCTTGTGATAAGCGAATTGCTAGTTGTGCAGCCTCTTCTTCAGATAGAGAACTGTTTTTTGCAATCTTTTCAATCACGTGCCTGTAACGATCGCGGGTCGCAAAATCCATTTGTCCATAAATTCCACAGGGATCCTTCATTAAGATTTTCTCCACTGGGCTCATCGCCTCAACAAACTTGGCCCAGTCAATAGATTCCAGGAATCGAAGACTGCCAATACTATTGCTAATTGAAACTTGATCTGCAGCTTGCTGTTGATTACCAATTTGTATCAAGTTTTCTATTGTCTGACCTGTGTCAGAAAGCCGCTGCTCAATCCAGGTTAATGGAGATGCCAGAATATAGCTTAAACTCTGCAGCCTTCGTGTAAATTCAGACACGAATGGAGTTGTCATTGGCGGATCAGATCGTGCCATATCAGCAACCACCAGAATTAAGCTTTTAGGGTCCTTCTCTACTATTTCAATCATTTTGTCTGCCCATGAGTCAGCTAAATTTCGCTCAATTCTTCCGGCAGCAACCCGAACTGCAACGCGGCGGAGATTTTCGATCAATGCTAAACGCAGCATAATTGGGATTGCCCACAACTCACCTATTTTTAGAGTGGTGATGGTTTGATAAGCAGTAACAAAACGATTTAAATTTTCCGGGTCTACACGCCCATCACCGTGCGAAATAATTTCCTGAGCTATATCATAAACACGAGGCAACCCTTTTGATGAACCATTCAGAAGGCGCGGCAATTCTCGGCTATAATTTTTGGGTAAATGTTTTTTACCTGTTCGAATTTGCTCTTCGATTAAATAAAAATTATCAAGCAGCCACTCACCGGCAGGCGTAATCGCACGTTTTGCTTTAACTGTGTCGGTTAATAAATCGTGAACTTCAAAAAGAAACTCTTCATTTTCAGCAAGGCGTTTTAGTAATTTTTGATTGGATTGAGATTCAGAAATCAGCGTGTGTGTGCTTGCAAGTATTTTACCATGCTGTTCCATTTGATCGGCACTGAATAACTCAGCGCGTAGTGGTAACTCTCCGTTAGCAAATTTTTTATTAAGAGAATTCTCATTAAGCTGGGCCTTAAGGAGAGAAAGTGATTCATTTATTTTCGGCTTGATTACTTTCATAGTTTTACGACGAAGATAAGAAAGAGGATTATAGTGTATCATTCTTCAATCTGATTATTATGTTATTTTATGGCATAGTGATACTAGGCGATGCTACCACTTAACAGCAATTTATAAAAGTAATTTTGGTAAGGAAATCCCCCATAAGGATGAAAAAGGAACTACATCTTTTTAATAAACTTATGCCTTGTAATGATAGTGATATCTATAAAATTAACTTATAGCACAAGATTTATTACAGTTACATGTATAGATTACTTTTTATTCTTGCCGTTATCGTGCTTATCCTGTTTATCATTATTCTTATTGTTCTGATTTGATTTCTTTTTGTCCTGCTCTTTGATCCAATTATAATGTTCAGGATGCTTTTCAATAACATAATATTTTGAATCCCTGCTATCGCGGATTAGAGACTGATCGTGACGTCCCTTATATGAAGAATATTTTTTCTTATAATTTTTATGATTTTGCCATGGTTCCCGTTCATTTATTACAACTTTATAAGAGTTATAATAATCGAATTTGCTATAACGCGATGGCAAATTTGTGCTGTGTATCCAGTTTCCATTATTATAATAGTAATAGCGATGCTGGGGAACGTAGTAATAAGTTTCGATATCCGGTAAGTAATAGTATTCAACATAATCATAACCGGTTGGACCCCAGACGGGTTGACTACCCACGTTAAAATTTACATCTATCTGGGCATTTGAAATATTTGCCAGGAATAAAGTTATTATTAAAACAAAAAAGTAACGCATAATATCTTTCCTTTTATTTAGTTCTTAATACAAATTCAGTTAATCCGAACAATTCTTATTCATTTAATTATTGACCATAGAAATACTTTTAGTAATCGTTTTTAATGTTTCATTGGTGTAGGAATAATTTGCAATTTCTAAACGTGTATGTAATGCAAGTTTTTCCATTATGTTATGAATGTGACTTTTAACAGTATAAGTTGATACATGAATTTTTTGACCAATCTCTTTGTTGCTCATACCATCACTAAGTAAACCAATAACTTCTCGTTCACGCTTTGTCATACGAACAGCTTCTTTAATTTTAGTTTTTCCTTCTCTCACTGCATGATCAACAATTTGAGAAAAAAGTGAATCGATTAATAATGGAGGGAGCACTGTAGCACCTTCAGAAACTGAGCGTATAGTAATTAAAAAATCCTTTAACGATGCATCTTTAAGGATAAATCCGTTTGCACCGGCTTTTACAAATTGTAAAATATCAGCCTGTACAGGGGCAAGATCCATTACTATTATTTTTGCCATCGGAAAATCTTTTTTTACTATTTCAACTACATGTAAACTATTCTGACTACGCAGGCCCAGATCAAGAAGAACAATATTTGGTTTTAATTCTTTGATTTTAACCAGAGTACTCTTTGCATCACCAGAAGCAGCGATTATATGGATATCCTTGTGTGGTTTTAGAATAGAATTGATTCCATCCCTAAGAAGGCGGTTATCTTCTATCAGTAACAATCTTATTTTTTTCATCATACTATCTCTGTCATTAACCATATTTGATAAGTTATTGATTAAGAATTCCTACGTGTTTCTGCTCATTTTTCTTATCTCTTTTATCATTCTTTTTTTCCTGCATCGTTTTTTTTGGTTCTTTCTTTGAACCTTTTTTACTGTTCTGACCTTTACTCATTATATTTTCCTTTTAGTTTAGTTTACGATTCTTAAATCGAATAATGATTTTATTTCTCAGCCATACTTTGCCTGACATATTTTCATAACATTAAAACCCATTTTTGAAAATCCGCTTGCAGCATTAAAATAACATTTAATTGACATTGCAATTTTAGAATTAATTAATTTCATCAAGCTTCATTTTATCTCAGTAAATCAGAAAGCATCGGTTTGGAAACATATTCACCAGCTAAGTAAATAAAAGCAATTATATATAACCCAATAAATATTGACATAAGAATGATTTCTTTTCTTTTATATCTGATTGCTCCACGCATCATAAGCTCCTATTCTATTAATAATTACAAATTGCTATTCATTAAATCGAATCAAAAAGTGCCTTTCATCTTCCGATGAAAGACTTTATAAAAAAACTTACTTCCTGCAATAAGGTTTACGAATTAAAAACGATTATCCAGCAAAGTACTGTTATAATACCATTGAACTTCAACCCACGCTGGTTCACCAATTACACCGCCGCCCCAGTTTACTATTTTGAGCTTCGAGTAATTACCATCGTGATCGTAAAGAAATACATAATTGTTTTCTCTGTCACCAATGTTATCAGTCCACGTTCCGGTATTTCTTAACGGTGAATCAAGGCCATCGAATAAATTGGTTGCTGAAGAAACGAAGAAATCAGTTTCTCTTATTAGGTTTGGATATAGATCTGCACTTTGTACAAGGAATCCCGCACTGGAGTAATAAATATCTACAAGACCATTTTGTGCTGATGAAACTCCATAAGCTAAACCGGTTGAAAGATCCAAGCCGCTTGGCTGGTTTGCACTTGTTCCGGTAGTCTCATAAATTTTAACAGGACCGAATAATGTTGTTATAATATTTGAAATGAGAGTTACATTTGATACTACACTCGTCTGTTCTGCAATAACGCTGATAGAGAAAGTTGTATCTCTGTAATCCTGTAGTTTTAATGTAATTGAGTGAACTCCTTCATTAATATTTTTAATTGTATCGGCAGTCGTTTTAAAAGTGTTTGATCCATCAAGCCAGATTTGTGCTCCTGCAGGATTTGATGATACAAAGATATTGCCTTCCTGATCAGGAGTAATAGGGTCATCACTCGTATCACAAGAAGTGAACATTAAAAAAGTTACTGGAATTATTAGAAATAAAATTAATTTTTTCATAGTGTGCGCCTTTATTTTTTCTTTAGATTAAATGAATATTTAGTGCCGTCGTTATCCATAGTAAAAGTTCCTGTGAAATTTTGATTATTTGAGGATAACTCTCCTTTGTACTTTCCCTGGTAACGACTGTGTAATTGATCTGTCATTGTGATTTCATTTGTTGTGGAATTCAAAGTTCCTTTTACTTCCTGGTTTGTAACTGTTCTGTAATTGATGGTAATTTTTCCTGAGAAGCTGCTGTCTGTTTGTTCTAAAATATTTAATACACTCGATCTCCCATCAAATGTTCCGCTCCAGGTACCTTTCAAATCAGGAAAAATAATCTTTGTTTCAACAGTTGCATCTTTTGGTTCATCCTGACTGCTTGTTTTATTATCTGAAGTAACCTTATCATTTTCGGGATGGTCGGCCTTGTCATTCTTTCGTTCGCAGCCTAGGTAAGTTATTGCAGCAAATATAATAAGCACTACAAGCATCCACTTGAACATTATTTCTTTTTTCATTTTAATCTCCTGTTAGTTAATATTTATTTATAGGTATCATTTCAAGAAATACGATTACTTCTTAATTACTGGTTCAGTCTTACTCATTTCACCGGCCTTGATGTTGTTACTATTCATCCCGCGAGGCTCAACTGAATTAATTTGTGTTCCATTTTTTTCGGAGTGCATTGCCATCATCATTTTATGCATTTCGGGATTAGCCATCATTGTATTCATAAGTTTTGTCATTTCCGCCTCATTGCCTTTTGTCTGATCAAGCATCATTTCCAAAGTTCTTACGCGCAATTCTGAATCTGCTGAAATCTTAGTCATCCATTCTAGAGTCTTATCATCAACTTTTGAACTTTTAATTTCAACTTTATCCTGGGCAAAAAATGTGAAGGGAATAAACAGAACTAAAAGCATTATTAGATTTTTCATATAACATTTCCTTTTTTATGTGTAAGTCAGATTACGATTGGTTCAATGACCAATCAATAGAGCAAAGGGATGAAAAGGGGACTAAATCCTTTGGGTGAATATTGAATAGAGATTATTTAATGTACGACAATTATCCTATTTAAGAAGAATCATTTTTTTAGTCTGCACAAAATTTCCGGTTCGTAACTCACATAAATATGTTCCGCTTGTAAGCTCTGATGCATTAAAATCTATTTCATAAATCCCGGGTGATTTCTCTTCATTTATTAGTATAGAAATTTCCTGACCAATTAAGGAATATATCCTTAAAGTTGTAAAGGCTGTTTCAGAAATTGCATAGCGGATCTTTGTAGACGGATTAAATGGATTTGGGAAGTTTGCATATAGTTTAAATTCAGAAGGGTTTAATCCAATTAATTTTTCATCAACACCGGTAACATTTATAACTGCAGAAGTTGATCCCCAATCTCTTGAAGGATTTTTGTATCCCGCATTAACCGTGTAGGTTCCGGCGGAAGGGGCAGTTAAGATAAACGGGTTGTTGGACGTGGAATTATTTACAGCCACAACTACACCGTTTGAATTAACCAGTTCACCACCAACGCTGGATGTTGTTCCATTTAATGTAACTCTAACTTGAAAATTACTTAACACTTCGGCTGTAACAATGCCTGCTTGGGAGTTGTGGCAGCCTGAACTACCGCAGCCAGGGGTCGTACCATTGAATCCGGGTTCTGATTGAGTTAATGATATAAAAACTAGTGATATTACTATCGATACAAAAATCGTAATGCTTTTCATACTTTTATCCAATCATAATTTAATAAGTGGTACACAAAAATCATTTAACATCTAGTACAGTAACAGGATTATTCTTAGTGAGAATAGTACTAAACTCAGCTGCTTTTTTTTCTGCATTTATCAAATTGCCGGCTTTATCTTTAAGATTAAACACAGTTATCTTAAAACTGGACCAACTATCTTCTTTATCAATAAATAGAACTACAGCTGAATCACCTGCTACCACACCAACTTTTATTACTTTAACTGAAATGTTATCGTTAGCGGTTACTTTGTAATTATCAGGATCGAAAATAGTTTCCCTGGACATTGGCTCAGAAAAGGTTAGAAGTATTTTGGAAGGGGACAGAAGCTGTGCTGATACTGGATGACTTATTGCCATAATTAATATTATAACTAATAATTTTTTATATCCTGTAAACCAACCCTTTATTGTAACATTTACAATCGTGCTTAGCATGTATTATCTCTTTCTTTTCAAATTCATTATTCATTTTACAACAGCAATAATCAAAGAACGGGCTTATGATCACAGAAATAAATTATACAACTCTTTTTTTTCTTTATTCCTTTTACGCATAATCTTTAGAAGCCTGTACATTCCGTATAGGATTATAATTCCAAATAATAATTATATGTAAATCATTTATACCTCTAAATAAAGGATTAAATATTCAAGGAGTCTAGCATAAAACTCTGGTGAATTATTTTATTACTTCTTTCTCAAAAACAAACGCAACTGAAAGTATCCCTTGGTAACAAATAAAACAGTATTTCCAACGATTAGTACAAAGTTTGATAGCAAAATTTCAGTTTTTGTCTTATTTTCTGGTTTCATATTGTATTCCTTTGTGCACACAAGATGCACCTATTCAGAGGGCATAGCAATCAGACAAAGGGATGAAAAAAGGATTAGATCTTATGAACTAATAGAGAAAAATTATTCGCCAAGTAATGAAGTGGAATCGGTTTCAGCAATTGATGATTTTGTAGTCTCATAGAATTTAGCGATATGCACACGGGTATGAAGTGATAATTTTTCAAGAATATTGTGTACGTGGCTTTTAACTGTATAGGCTGATAGACTAAGTTCTTGAGCTATTTCTTTATTAGTAGAACCATCTGCAATTAATTTAACTATCTCCATCTCGCGTTTTGTCATTTTAACTAATTGAGAAATTATGGCTGGTTTTGATTTGATATTTTTATTTTCAGTTATCTGAGAAAAAAGTTCACCTGTTAAAGTAGGCGGTAAAACTTTAAGTCCTCTGGCAACTTTTCTTATTGCTTTAATAAAATGAGTGTTTTCTGCCTCTTTAAGAATAAAACCTAAAACACCAGCCTGTATATACCAGAATATCTTTCTGGGAAGGAATAAGATCCAGTGCTACTATTTTGGAATCCTTATACTTCGCAATTAATATCTTTAATAAGCTGCAAACTGTTATGATATTTTAATTCAATATCAATCAGTACTACATCAGGTTTTAAGTTATTAATAAGAAGCAGAATATCTTCAGCATCGTTAAATCAATAACTTTAATGTCTTGCTGTTTATCGAGCAGTGAAGTAATACCTTCACGCAGAAGCCGGTTTTCTTCAATTATGAGTATTTGGATTTTTTTTATCATGTGTTCAACTACATTGTATTAAAAAAGTTAAAAACCAAAATTAATTTAAGCCACTGTACTTGATCATATAATATTTTTAAAGTAAGATAAATAAATTGAAATGTCAATTGAAAAATAATTTATGAAATAGCCTTACTTAAAGTGAATATGAATTTTGATCCTTTACCTAATTCACTTTCAACCCAAATTTTACCATAGTTCCTTTCTACAAATTCTTTACAAAGCATCAATCCAAAACTGTTTATTTCTCACCTGTAATGCCGATTGTTGTAAAAATAGTTTTGAAATTCAAAAATTTATTAATTAAAAGTATAAATCTCCCCATCATCAAAACTTGCAACTTCAGTCATATCAAAATTCTTTTGCAATTCTTCAATTGTAAAAAGAAAATTTCGGTCAGCATTATTAAACCAAATCAGATATCCATTTTTTGTATTCATCAAAATATTTTTTTTATTCTGATCAGCATTAAGCAGTTGAGGAGAATTATAAAATGTTTTTGCCGGACTGTATTCGATCTTTAAATTTGTTAGAGCATAAACAGCTTCGGGTTCATTACTATATAAAGTATATCTATTACCAAGCATCTTATGTCTTAAGAGAAACTCAATAGTTTTACTATTATTCCATAAACTACTATTGTAACCTACTCCGGATTGCATTCTGAATTCTTCAATAATATATAGAGTGTTGTGCAGTGGAAATCTTAATAATGAAATAATACCGATAGTTAGGAAAATGAATACGGCATATTTATTAAAATACATTGAGAGCCAGGTAAGTATTTTATCCAACGTAAAAAACAATATGAAAACTGCGGGAATATAAATCGGAGAAAGCAATCTATCTGAAATACGATCATATGCAGTTGTAGTTGATGAAATAATAATGATGCAAGAATAGAATAATGTAAAGAGCATACTTGGAAAAATTTTATCAATTATTTTAAAGCTAAACTGTTTATCATAATTTGTTTTAAATAAAATCCAGCCTGCACTTAAAAAAGTAAATAGTATTAAATAAGTGAATATTGAATTTGCAGGCAAGTACCAGGGAAGCAAAGTATCATAGAAAAATCTTAGATTTTGCGAAAGGGAATAGGAAGATTCAGCTCTTTGTCCTAAAGGGGTTCCCGAAATTAAATAATTCCTGATGATCCAACTACTAATAGGCAGTACTGCAATGAGGATGAAAATAATTGAATGTAAAAACTTTTCTTTTAAGTTACTCTTCTGTTGAAGCAGTATGAAAATCATTCCAGTTAAAATTAGAATAACACCAGTATAACGAGTAAGACAAGCCAGAGATGCCCATATCGATAAAAGAAATAATGACGTATAATCCTGCTTTGATCGAAATTTATCCAGGTAATAAAGAAAAAATAATATAAGCAAAATAAAAAGCGGTTCCGAAAGTGTCATCAATGAAGTCTGAACAAGGGCATATGAAATAAGAACTGATATTGTTCCAAGAAGTATTAATGTAAAAGAGTTTAGATACTTTAGTAGAAACAATCCTGATAAGTATATTATTAAACCAAATAGAACTGCATTAAAATAACCAGCTGAAATTTGCGGATCTATTGATGTCAATTTTTTAATAGATGCTAAAATTACTGGATACAATGGCGGCTGAAGAATTAAATCTGATCCGTTATATGTAAGAAAGTTATTATTATCAGCTAAATTTCTTGCAACAGATATATAAACAACTGAATCGGGTGTCATACCAGCGCCATGCTGCATTGTGAGTGTTAGGATAACTATTGATCCCAATACACCTAATAATGCAAGAGCAATATGTTTATATATGTTTATATGTTTTAAGTATTGCATTATAGTTGCTGCCATAAACCTGAATCAGAAATCAAATCCCGCACACCAAGAATTGCAAATTGCACTCCTATGCATATTAAAAGAAAACCCATTATTCTGGAAAGACTATCAATTCCGTTTACACCAAGAATTCTGCTGACAAATCCTGCACTGCGCAGCACTAGCCATGCAATAGTTGCCGTAATAATTATTGCGAGAATTACACCTGTAAAAGCAAAAAGTTTATCATAGCCGTGGCGTCCATCAATTGATGATGATAGAGTAATTACTGTAGCAATAGCGCCGGGGCCTGCTAAACTTGGCATTGCAAGCGGACTAAAAGAAATATCATTTTTTTGGAGTGCTTCTTTTTTGATTTCCTGTATATGGATTTCTTTTTGAGGAAACAACATACGAAATCCTAATACTCCGATAACCATTCCACCTGCTATTCGAATACCAGGAATTGAAATGCCAAAGAAGATCATAATGAAATGACCAGCTAACAAGAATACAATTAAAATTGCTGTCATATAAATACACGCCAAAACAATCTGACGATTGAGTTCTTTTTTAGTTAGATGTTCGCTGATACTTAGTAACAGTATTGCGGTACTAACCGGATTTATAATAGGAAGCAGTGTAATCAGGGTAACTAAAACAGATGAGAAAAAAGCTGTTATATCATTCATTAATGTTTATTTGATTGTTGAGAAAACATTTTTCATATTAAACTTCCTATAGCAATAATGCCGGAGATTAGCACCAAAATACCGGCAATTCTGTTTACCCATCTCAGTCCTACTAAGTCAAGCTTATTTCTGAAAAGTATTGTAGCTGAACTTAGTATAAGGAACCAAAGACATGAGCCAATAAAAAGTCCTGCAATAAGAATTGAAGCTGAAAAGAAACTGAGTTCGTTATCTAAACCAAGAGCAGCGAATACTGCGATAAAAGCGAAAATAGTTAAAGGATTTGTAAGCGTTAAGACAACAGTTGTTAGATATAATTTTAATATCCCACCGTTTTTTATTTGAATCTTTGGATCAGTTGGAAGTGCACGAAATATCTTTATACCAAGGAATAAAAGAAGCGCACCTCCAACCAAACGTATCCAGATTTTTTGACTAATGAGTATATCTGAAATAAATGTTAGTCCAAATGCAGCAACACTTCCATAAAACAGATCTGCAGTTGCAGCACCAAGACCTATAACAAATCCCTGTAACCGGCCTTCAGTAAGTGTTTTTCGTATACACAAAATTCCAATTGGGCCAACCGGAACTGCCATAGCAAAACCAATTGCTATTCCTTTAAGAAAAAAAATAAATTCCATACTATAAACTTTCAATCAGTAAGTTCAGGTAAATATATTTTATCAAAAAAATGTTGCCTCCTGTATTATCTACCTGAATAAATGATTTTTATAATCCTCAGCAGTATTAAGAGTGATTGTAAATATGTCTTCTCTTTTTTCTTCAAATTTTATCGTACTTTCAATACGACTTTTTATGGCTTTAACATTCTGAAAAGAATCTTTAATTGATGAATCGACAATCTGGACAAATGGACATTTTGTGGTAATGCAATTATCACTCACAGTATTTAATACATCAAGTACTATAAAATGGTTACCATCTAATAAAAAATCTTGACTTACCATACTCATCTCCATTAAAAAAATAATTACTGTTAATCTTTCTTTGAAAAAATATCGTTTAGACCAACTATAATTAGATCTACCTCACGATTGAAATCATCTTTAAATACTTCCCAGCTATCTTTTCCTTCAAACTTGTACTCATTAAGCTTTCTTCTTAGCTCTGTATTTTTTTGTTCCAGTACCACAACTTCTTTTTCATACTTAGCTCTGAATTTTCCACTGGCAGTTTTAATCTCTGCTTTGAATTCTGAAATTCTTTTTTCGTTAGCATCAATTTTTAAAACTACATCGCTTCTAAACTGCTTCCATTCATTTTCATATTGAGCCTGTGCATCTTTTAATTCCTGTTTTGCCTCAGTTAAATTGTCTTTTGCATCCTCTACATTTTCGCGTTTGGTGTCGCAGCCACTAAGCAATATTCCAGAAATAAATAAACTAACTGCTACAATAAAATATTTTGTTTTCATAATTCTCCTTATAAATTATTTAGAGATATTTAATAATATTTATTCAATCCTCTGAAACCTTTACACTTAGGTTACATAAGATTTATTTAAACTAACTTCTAGATTATTGAAATATTTATCGCTAATCTTTTTTTGAGAAAATATCGTTAAGTGCATTTCCAACAACATCCATATCATTATTAAATGTTGTTTTAAATTCTTCCCAATTTTCTTTTCTTTCATATTTGAAATCATTCAACTTTTTCTTTAGCTCAATATTTTTTTGTTCCAGTGTCAGCACTTCATTTTCATATTTAGCTTTAAACTTTGTGCTGGTAGATCTCATTGCTACTTTGAAATCATCTATTTTCTGCTGGTTAGAATTAATTCTTAATTCAGCATTGCTTTTAAATTGCTGCCAGTCTTTTTCAAATTGAACCTGCGCATCTATCATATCCTGGTTTGCCTTTTCAACATTGTCTTTGGCATTATCTCGATTGTCGGTACAGCCGATAAAGAATAATCCTGCAATTAGCAGGCTACCTGCTAAGATGAAATATTTATTTTTCATGATTCTCCTTGTGAATTGTTTAGAAATACTTATTTGATTTATTACATAGTTTCTGAAACTCCTTTAAAAGAGTTTCTATAGCTTTTACCTAACTGATAGTTAAAACTTTGAAATTATTTTTTGCACTTCTTCTTTAGTTTTTCCGAGTTTTTTCTGCAGTCTCCCTAATAGTTCTTCTTCTTTTCCTTTTACTAAAAGTAAATCATCATCTGTGAGCATTGCATACTCTTGTTTTAGTTTACCTGCTGCTTCATTCCAATTGCCTTTAATGTTCAGGGTATTCATATCGTAACTCCTTTTTATAATAATTAATGTATTAATAATCATTTTTAGATTTTCTATTATATTATAGGCAGTTAAGTAAGATCATTCAATCAGTCTTAGGGATGAAAAAGGAACTACATCCTATGGATGTGTACTTCGTATTGAGAATTAAATAAGTTTAATTAATCAGCACTTAACATTATGAAACTAATACTTCCAGCATTCCCATCCAGAATGATTTAATTTGTTCTTTGATCGGCCAAAGCGCGCGGGGCGATAAAAAACATCCACTCCGTTGTTTATAGTTGATATTTGGTAAGTAGGAATATCAGCACAATCGCAATGTTCAATTGTGGCAGGGATTGCGTACGTCATATCTTTCAAACTAATCAAAGTAGAATCATAATCACCATAAACAGATTTTAAAAAAGGCTGAATCTTCTCTGCATCATACACAACAACGCTAACTTCCGTTTGGACGTTACTGGACAGTTTATTAAAAGATTGTTGAGCAAAATATTTTGCAAATGAAATAATATCTCCATCCTTTATATTAAGATTAAGTTGTTGTAGGGGCTTAAGATCGAAATAAGATAAATGAAGATTTGCCGGAGAAGCGATAATTATTCGGGAAAATGATCCAAGCTTTCGGATAGTATAAGGAGTTCCTCCAAAACAGGTGGATAGTATTGTTAGATCAAATTTTGAAGAATCGGATATAAACCCTTTTAATCCGTTCGTAAGATCATCAATGTTGAATGTTCGATCGGAATATGATTCATCATAGCCAGCTCCGCCAAACTCCGGAACCTCATGTCCAAAGTAGAGAAATATATTAATAAGTTTATTCGGAGTAACTTTGCGAAAACGCTGATAAGCTGCGACTTCAAAATCTAAATTTGATTTTTCCTGATCGCGCCAGTATAATTCATTCGCTAACAATTGTCCGTTTCTATAATAATAGAACTCGCCATCGCGAAGAGGAAAAAAAAACACGAAGTGATTTCTTGGTTTTTGATGAAATATAAAAACCTCTGCATTCGGATTCTGCATTGCAACTTTTTTTGCATTCAACAGAGCTTCTTCATCCGCAATGTATTCATTATCGGCGGTATCGTGATATAAATAATCACCATCTCCATGAATAACGAATATCATTGAATACTTCGTCTCAAACTCACTTCCTGAACTAAGTTTCGATTCGTGCCTAAGAACCATATCGTGGCTGCACGATGACAAAAACAATATAATTGCTAAATAAAATACGCGTATACAAAATCTCGTAAAGATAATATCCTTGCCGAATTTAGCGCACGATTTCAGCATCCCGAAGTTCAATTGTTTATTCATTAAAGCATTAAAACAACAGTACAGCTAAGAGAATAATTAAGACAAGAGCAACTACACTAATTGTTACAGTGCTATCAGCTTGTTCCATGTTTTGAACTACATAATTAGAAAAGCTATTAAGTTGGGAATCTGGGACGCGTTCATAGCCATTAATTCCTGCAAGCTCATCCTGGTTTTCTTTAAGGGTAGCTTTTAAGCCATCGATACCGACTTGATCCTCAGCTGATATCATTCCGGTGCTTTGAAGTTTATCCAGAGCTTTTGACATATCCTGAAATGAATCGTTTAAAATTTCACGTTTTTCTGTTGCATTCTCCGTTGCTTTCACTTTGTTGGCAACATTGTTAAAATGTTTTTGAAGCTCGCCTTTACCGCCTGCGTTTACAGGAGTGACAAGTACAAACATCAATAAGAATGATACAAAAGCAATTATTGGTTTCATCGAAGTTCCTTTGATTAAGTTGAGAAAATAGATCTGTGAGAACGTATCTAATAAGAATCATTATTGTAATAGCCCAAGAGGATGAAAAGAGAACTACATCTTTTAGGTGAGGGGAGTGGAGGAATTTTGCATTTAATAAATTATAATTCCAAAATTTATCCCACTGAATCAAACGTTATTTATACTCCATAAAACAATTTCTATTCTTTTGGAATATTCGGTTTTATTTTAAACACAAACATTAGTAAGATTGCCACAAAAGCAATTATTGGTTTCATCGCAATTCCTTTATAAAGTTGAGAAAATTAACCTGTGAGAATGTATCTAATAAGTTATTTTATTGTAATCGCCCATAAGGATGAAAAATGAACTAGATCTTTTAGGTGAGGTTACTGGAAGAGTCTGGTATTGAATAAATTAACAACCCCGACATTTTTTTATCGGGGTCAAAAATTATTTCTACACTCTAAAATAATTTCTATTCTTTTGGAACATCGTGCTTGATTTTATTCCAGGCTTCAGAAAAATCCATTTTTACGAAAGTCGGACTTTCATTATTGTGGCAGCTTACGCAAAATTCTTCAAGTTTATCATTTACGATTAATCCTTTTTCTATTGCCAATTTTTTATCCTTCATTACCTTCATATCTTTATAAGCCGATCCCGCACCATGGCAAGTTTCACATTGAACACCATCTTCAACTTTAAATTTCTTACCCAACATTGTTGCATCAAGATTATAACCGGTTACATGGCATTTTAAGCATTCCCAGGTTTCAGATGCAGGTTTCAAGAAACCTTTTTCTTTTGCAATTTGGTTTGCCTTATCCGTCATTAGAGTTTCAAATGCTTTTGCGTGAGCACTTTTTTGCCAGATTGAAAGCTGACTGCCTTGCTTTTCCGTTTTATGACACATACCGCAGGATTCAACACCGACATAGGTATTGCCAGTTTGGGATAACATTAATGTAAACGGTAATAAAATAATTGTTAACAGATAATAAAATGAGTACTTCATAAAACCTCCTGATAATGACTATTAAACAGATTTGTAATTAATGAGTTAAGACATTCTTACACATATAATTTTATACAACAGGAAAAGCAAGTTTAAGATTGACTTTGTACTGTTTTATCTTGCCAGCTTCAACGCTTGCCATATGTTTTATCACTTCAAATCCCGTGATACCATTTACGGTTTTTGAAGCTTTATTTAATGCTTGAACAATTGCATCATCAAAACTTTTTGAAGAAATCCCGATGATTTCAATAATCTTTACTGCGCCTTCATTGATGTGGGTGCTCATAAATACTCCTTTTTTGTTAAATTAATTTAAATAGATAACCAGATTTACATTACATTCAAATAAATAAAATCGTTTCTAAACCTTATAAATTCATTTTATTTTGAAAGTGATCCTTATATAAATAATAAGCAAATATTTCTATATTATAACTTGTTAATATGGCATTCAATTCTTGAAAGTACTCATCTTTCTTTTGATTGGGGCACGTGCAGGGATTACATTCACAGATTGTTAACTTCTTTTTAACCAACTTATTTATTCGTTCATCAAGTGGTAATATATTTTTCATATTTCATTCCTTACTAATATGTGAATTAATTATCATTCGGATTATTTATCTTTCGTTGGTGACCAGAAATCATAATCATAATCACTGCAACTGCCGGAAAAGCGTACAAGACATTACCGATTTCGTATGGTACAAATAATCCAATTAACCAAAAGAAAACAATGAGAAGTGCAGTTTTAACCAACACAGTATACCTCTTTTGAGTTATAATTTTAATGATAAACTATGCAGGGCGATACAGTAGTTCAATCCATCAGAAGGATGAAAAAAGGGCTACATCCTTTGGGTGAGATAAAATAAATAATTTATTTATTTACAGATGATTTACGAAATAATTACAATTACTTATTAAAAGTAATTCGATTTTTGTATTGATTGGAGATAGTTTGAAAGATTAAATGAAAAATGAAATTTCATTTTTTACAAGTTTGATAAAACAACAATCTTTGGCTCACAGTTCAAGTTTCAATTATTGGTATCAGAACTTTCCTTCTGTCGGGTCTTTGCTACTGCAGCCATTATACCCATTCCAAATATGATTATAACTCCAATTATAATCCAAATTGGTGGGGCACCCATTTCATTGGCTCCCCAGGCTAAACCACCGGCTACTAACGCCGTTCCTATTAAATAAATTACTAGGTTTGACATCTTAATTATTCTTCCTTTATTTATTGGATATTTCTTTTGCTTTATAATTTCTCCAAAACGATGCAGTTCCAACACCTATTGCGTTTATATTTTTAAATATTGGCATCACAGCATTTTCTATCCCATTAAGAATTTTATCTTCAACATTAAATATTAGATCTACACGGTTTCTAATACTATTTACTATTGTTCTAGTCATCTGGAGGTTAGATTCAACTTCATTAGTGATGCGATTTAGTTTTTCTGAAGCTATAAGAATCGATTCTAAGAGGGGATTAAGTCTAAATGTTAATGCCTGTATATCTAAACTAATAGAATGCACTGATTTAACTATTCGAAACACATAGTAAATCAGTGCAATACAAAGGACTGATGCTAGAATGAGCAGTACGCTAGTAAGAATTTCTATTGTACTCACTGTAATAAACTATGATTTCTTAGCTTCGTTGTAAGCTTCCATACCGGCTTTAACCGAAGATTTCAATCTTTCTGTTTCTAATTCTATTTTTTCCTTACCAGTATGTAAAACATCTCTTGTTTTTGCTTTTGCATCATTATAAAGTCGTTCAGCATCGTTTAGAATTTCTTCAGGTTTTGATTTTAAATCATTCATCACCATCGCATATTTTCTTTTTCCTTCATTAAACATTTCACCAGCTTTAATTTTTTTATCTTGATAATATTTATCTGCTTCATCAAAATATTCTCCGGACTTTTGTTTAATATCTCCTCTAAGTTCTTTACCGCTCTTAGGTGTAGTTAATAATGCAACTATTGCACCTACAGCACCACCTGCTAAAAATCCAATAAGTAAACCTTTAACGTGATTATTATTACTAGACATCATAAGTTCCTTTCAATTATTTATAATATATCTGACTATTTTATTTTCAATTAAATGTAAATAAGAACACAAATTGAATCAATCGTGCAAAAGGATGATAAAAGGACTACATCTTTTACGCTGATTATACTGTTATGAGCAAAATAATATATATTCAAGAAGAACCTGTAAGTAAAATCTATAAAGATTAGGAAATCAACGTTTTATTATTTTTTCTTTAAGATGATTCTGTATAAAAATAAAACTAGCATCGCGCCTAAGGTTGCACCAATGAAACCAGCAGTTTCTCCTGGTTCATAAATTCCTAAAATTTTTCCCAGATAAGTCGCAATAAACGCTCCTACAATTCCAAGCAGAATGGTAATTATACAGCCACCGGGATCTTTACCGGGCATTAATAATTTGGCAATAACACCTGCAATAAACCCAATAATTATAGTTCCTATAATTTCCATAATTATCTCTATAAATTTTATTTATAAATTTTTCATTTGAAATCATCTTTATAAGAAATGATTTCTTTCCAATCAATTAAATTCTGCCATCCTTAACTGAATGTCCTCAATTAAGGATGAAAAGTATGAACTTATTTGAACACTTAAACTAAATTTTAGTTTCCAATACGAATCGTATCGAGGCTTCCTATAACTCCGAATGCACTGAGCAGCCAAAGAATGACTGCAATAACTACAACGACATTAAGTATTTTCTTAATAGTAGCCTGCATGGGGATGTAGCTGTTAATAAGCCACAGCACAACTCCAACAACAACTAAAACAATTACTAATGTTACTAATGACATTATATTTATCCTTTCAAAATAGTTTGTTTAAAAAATCACTAATGTATTAAAGCACCCATTATTAGGTCGCACATTTATGACTAAATATTCTGAAAATATTTTCTACTTCTCAATTAGCTGAACTTGAACACACAGTACTTACATTCATCGAATGAAAATCTAAGTAACAATATTATGAACTGGGTAATCAGTATATCCTTTTTTACCAGGTGAATAAAATGTACTCATGTCAGGTTCTTTTGATAATACCCAATCATTTGAAAATCGCTCAACAAGATCAGGGTTGTTTATAAAAGGTTTCCCAAATGCAATTAAGTTTGCAAGTCCGCCTTCTAATTCTTTTTCAGCACTTTCAAAAGTATATCCGCCGCTCAAAATAAGTGTTTGATCAAATCTTAAACTAATTGCATTTTTTATTTCAAACGGTACTTCTGGTGCACCCATACTACTATGATCTACAAGATGGATATAAAGTATTTTTAAGCTATTTAGTTTTTCTGCAAGATATTTATAGGTGTCATCAGTTTCGGGATAGTATGACATATCACTTGCAACACCATAAGGAGATAATCGAATACCGACTTTATCTTTCCCAATCGCTTCAATTACATCTTGTACTATTTCCAACAAAAAACGGCAGCGATTATCGATGCTTACACCATAATCATCATTTCTTAAATTACTTATCGGAGATAAAAATTGTTCTATTAAATAACCGTTTGCTCCATGCAATTCGATACCATCAAACCCGGCTTTAATTGCATTAGTTGCGGCAGTACTAAATTCTTTTTTTGTATGATTTATTTCTGCAATATTCATTTCAATTGGGATTGGAAAATCCTGAAGTCCATTTGCATCAGTCCACATTTGTCCTTTTGGTTTAACTGCAGATGGTGAGATAATAGTTGTATTGTCCGGCATATTTTCATGATGGCTTATTCGGCCTGTGTGCATAAGCTGAAGAAATATTTTACCATCTTTTAAATGCACAGCTTCTGTGGTTTTCTTCCAGCCCTCTATTTGAGCATCGTTGAAGATTCCTGGAATACGGCAGTAGCCAAGACCATTTGGAGAAGGAGAAGTTCCTTCAGTAATAATCAATCCGGCGGAAGCACGCTGAGAGTAATACTCCGCCATTAATTCATTTGGAATACTACCAATTGCCCGAGAACGTGTCATTGGTGCCATTACAATTCTATTGTTAAGATATAAGTTACTCAGCTTATAATGGCTTAGTAGTTTAACTTTTTCCATTTACAATCTTTCTAACATAATTATGATTATAATATTTATAGTATTAATAATGATTCTAATTATGTTTCAGTAAAATTTCATTACTGTACTATTTAATATGGTTAATGAATCCAACGTAATGACCAAAGAGTTCTTTTTCATATTCGTCTGTAATCTGTACATCGGGATCGAACACAGGACTATTCTTTATAGATTCTTGTGATAGATTCACATAGACTTTTTCTTCATTCCAATCAATTTTTTTTATCCATTGAGGTGATACAAGAACTTTTCTGCCTGGCAGCCAATTGTGTGTATCTATAGTTAAGAATACTAGATTCCATTTTTTATCGTCCACAATAAAATCTTCAACGTGTCCTATCTCTCCGTCATTAGACTGAATATTATAACCTTCAACATTATGTGTACTTCGCAGATGTGGATCTTCCTTTGTCCTTTTGGCAGAATTATTTTCTTTTGTGGTTGATATACTATCAATCATAGGTGGAAATGGCATAATTCCCACATTCCCATCGTTATATACATCGCCCCAATAAACAGGTAATCCATAATAATTATACAAATCTATTTCATGTTGGCGCGATACTGTTTTTTTAGTTTCTGTATCTGGACTATTGCGGATTTGCTCCATACTTAGATTTACTTGAAATGTTTCGGACAACCAATCAGTTAAACCAAGTGCTGAATGCGGAATTAATACTTTTCTTTCATTCAACCAATTTCCCGTCTCAACAACTAAGTACCGAATTGTCCAAGTATGATCATCAAAATAAAACTCACTCACTTTTCCGATTTTGCCATCCTTAGCACTGATGGTGTAGCCAATTAAACTATTTACACTGCGTTGCATAATAACTCCTTTAATTAATTGATATAGAAAAGACTATAAGTATTCATCTTGTTCAAACCCCTGTAAATTTTATTAGTTCTGTATTAAACTTTTGAGTCTCTTCTAAAAACAAACTATGACCGCTATTCTCGAATGCAATGATGTGTGAATGAGCGATTCCAATTTTCATTTGTTCAGCAAGATCAAAAGAACATATTTTATCTTTTTTACCATGCATAATCACCGTCGGAATTAATATTTTCACCAGATCACTTCTCAGGTCCGTATCACGCAGAGCAATTAAACATTGAGCTGTTGCATATGAAGAAGCACTTAAACAAATTCCATTCAACCAACTAGCAATCCCTTCACTTAGTGAGGTTTCGGTAGCAGAAAATATTTTTGCGAAATCTGCTAAAAGTTTCGGCCGATCTTTATAGTTCAGTTCAATTAATTCATCAACTGCGCTTTTGGGAAGATTGTAAGGAAAATCTTTACGCTGTGTCCAAATGGGTGCTGCTGCTGCAACTAAAGCCAGTCTGGAAATATGAGCACTATCGTAATTTGACACAAAACGAATTGCAATAGCTCCTCCCATAGAAAAGCCCACTAAAACTGCATCCGCTATTTTCAGCTTATCCAAAACTTTTTTTATATCTGATGCATGTACATCATAATCATAAGATCCGTACGGTTTATCAGATTTGCCAAAACCTCTTAACGTAATACCAATTACTCGAAAGTTTTTATTAATTAGATCGTTGTATTGGTATTCAAACATTTCATCGCTTAACGGCCAACCATGTATTAACACTATTGGCCTGCCTTCACCTGCATCTGTTATATGAAGATTTACATTAGGTTCTACTTCTATATATTCCGCTCTGGAAACTGAAGTTATTGTAGCATCATTTTTTTTATTCATTTTACTTTTCCAGGTTATTATAAATTTATTATTAAAAATTCATTTGTCTCATTCAGCGATAATATTTCCTAATACTTATCAATTCGTAATTTTATAGCCCCGATAATTCTTAAATGTTATTAATGATTCCTTAGACGTCCTTGTATTGTAGCAAGAGAAGACTTTAACTTATCAACGGCTCCTGTAACAGCAAGTTCGTGTGAGTCTGCGTGATTAGTAACGGCTATCGGTTTTATCCCTTCAAGACGGGCTTCAATCATGCATCGTTTGTCGTTCACTCCATTCTTATTACTGTCCTCATCTGAAAGATGAACTTCCAGTCGGGTTATGTGATCCTCGAACCTGCTTAATTCACCTGAGATTAATGTAGTTAACGAGGATCTAAGTCCTTCGCTTCCCACTATATTTTTGCCAGTGTTAAATTGAATTTTCATAATTGTTAAATATTTAGTTTAAAGAAGTTATCTTATATAAAATCGTTCAAAATGACTTTGAATTTTTAGCCACTATAGTAAACCGTTGAAACAAATTTCTCTAATTGATTATTGAATTCTGTTGGATTCTCCATGTTGCTTAAATGAGCTGCTTGCTCTAATATGCACAACATAGAATCTTCAATTTTTTCATGCATAAGTTGTGCTGCTGCAGGCGGGGTAATCTTATCCTCGTTTCCCACCATTATAAGTACCGGTACTTTTATATTCGGAAGACTACCGCATGTTTCTTTACGTTCGTAAAAAGCGCGTAAAGTTTTATAGAGTGTTTTCTTTGAGGTGTTTACAATCATCTCTCTAGTCGAAGCAATTTCAGCTTCTTTGCTTGTAAAAGACTCAGGTGCAAATAGGTTTTTTAAGCTGTCCTCGGCGAACGCTTCCACGCCGTCTTTTTTAATGTTCTCTATCGTTTTCATCCGTTTTTCTTTTACTTCAGATGTGTCTGCAATACAATTTGTATCACATAATATTAGTGCATCAAAATGATCGGGGTAGTTTTCTATCGCCCTTAATGCAATGTATCCGCCCATAGATAATCCACATAATATGGCTTTATCAATTTTTAGAGCTTCCATAAAGTTTATAAGATCATTTACAAAGAGTTCAATTGAATAAATACCTGTCCCAACATCAGAGCTTCCATGGCCGCGAACGTCATAAGCAATTACACGATAATTATCCTTCAGCACTTTTATTTGTTTGTCCCACATAGACTTATTAAACGGAAAACCATGAATAAAAATTATAACCGGCGCTCCTTCTTGTCCCTCATCATTATAACATACTGTTAAATTATTTACAGTAATTTTGATATTGTTTCCTACATCTCGCATAGTGTTACTCTTTACAATTATTGCTTAAGTTTTTTTTTATTTAATAGTCATGCATTTTCATTTTATCAAAATTCTTCTTTTATAAGATGTTTTTCACCAACATTTAAATCTTGAAGTTGCTTTTCTACAAACTCTATCATAGGTGGGGGACCACATAAATAAAAGTATTGATTTATTCCTCCAAAATTATCCTGCAGAAAATCCATTGTTATTATGCCATTCTCATATCCGGTCACTTTTTCTTCGGATAAAATATTGATGAAATTGTTACCTAATATTTCCTTAAACTCTTGTTCAAGGATTATATCGCCTTGTGTTTTATTGGCGAATATTAATTTGCATTCCCCAACTTCATTTTTAGAATGAAGATTTCTGAGGATGGAAATAAATGGCGTAACACCGGCACCTCCCGCAATGAATACACCTTCACCTTTGTAATTGATTGTACCAAATACATCGTTAAGAATTAATTCATCATCTTTTTTAAGCTGCATAAGTTCATTAGTTACGCTATGGTGCGATGGATATGTTTTGATTGTAAACTCAAGATAATCATCTTGAGGCAGGCAGGTAAAAGTAAAAGGTCTTTTTTCATTCTGCCAACCTTTTTTATTGATCGAAACTTCAGTTGCCTGTCCGGACGTAAACGTGTAATGCAGAGGTTTCTCAGTTACAATTCGCAGTACGTCATGTGTGATATGATCAATACTCTTTATTTTTACAAAATGCTGTTTCATCATATTCTCCAGTTTCAGCCATTAGCTTAGGCAACATTTTGATTAGTTAGATAATTTTCTAAACCCATTTGTTCAATTTGTGAACGCTGCACTTCTGCCCAATCAATATGTCCCTCTTCCATTGTAAGTATCTTAGTCAGTAGTTCAACACTACCTTCATCAGATACCTCGTGAGCAAGTTTAATTGCAGCATTATAAGCTTGAAGTCCTGCAACTTCTGAATCTTGATCATTTGTTACCATTTCAAGAACTGTTTTGCCAATCTTAATTGAATTAAGTTTGGATACAGTTGGTGAACCGTCTAAAAAAATTATTCGTTCTATAAGCCATTCAGCATGATGCATTTCATCCATTGCTTGTTTTCTGATCGCTAAATGGAGTTTGCTGTATCCCCAGTTCTCACACATTTCAGAATGTACCATATATTGATTAATGGCTGTAAGCTCATCAGCTAAACGCTGGTTTAGAACTTCAAGTAATTTTTCATTGCCTCTCATTTGCATCTCTCTTAAAATTATTATTATAAATTATTTTTGATTATCAGCTATGTTAGCCCAAAATGTTCAGCATAATGTTATAAAGGATAACTTATGCTTTATGAAAGTATAATTAGTATGGTCTTACTTCAATCGAGCGAAAGGATGAAAAAAGAACTACATCTTTATGTGGATATGATTGATTGAGTTTATATAGGTGAGAATTTTCTGTTACAAATACAATATTGAGTTCTGATTAAAAAAATATCAAAGCTATAATTAATTGGTTATTGTGATCTGATTTCAGCTAATTCAAATTCGAGCGATCCATATCCTAAAACATCTCTAAGTAAACCCATCACTCCACCACCGTCGATTATTACTTTTGCTTTTATTAATCCCAATCCTTCAGTGAACCATTCAGTAACAATATTTTTAGCTTCGTCACCCGATTCAATAATAGTTTCGATTTTAATTGCCTCAAGTTTTCCAGCTTTAGTCATAATAAATTCCTTACTGAAAGCTTTACCACTAACTTTAACTTTATTCGTTTCACCATCTGAATATTCTTCACCTTCCCATTTCCATTCTGTACCGGGCAACAAGGGAAGTGGAAATCTTAGCAATGGTTTGTTATATGTAACAGTTGCTTCTTTTTTTATAAATAAAAATATTTTCAAATACTGATAAGTTACTTTTGAATATACGCCATCTTCTTTTATCATCAGAGTCTGCTTATACTTAAAATCATCTCCTTCACTCAAACTAATTGTAAATTCACCATCCTGAAAATACTTAGTACTGCTTTCACCAAAAGACGATTCATAAACTAATGTTTTACCATTGTTAACTGGCAAGTATGAATTTGATAATGAGGTTGAATTCTTTTTTTCTGATGAATCTAAATTTGAAGTTGAAATGAAAAGAAGCAGAGAAATGATAAAAATAGATTTCTTTTTCATATATGATGCTCTCACTTAACTTGATATCAATTATGCTTAAGTATATTCTTTTCTAATAGTAAAACGCAGAGGGATGTCTAATCTATATGTTTGAATATTTCCTGTGTAATAGTTTCATCCTGTAATAAATTCCCAGCTGCAAACTCGTTACTAATTTGCAGCTGGAGTGGGGGATCTATGCACAATGAACTTCTAATCAAGCATATACTAAGGTCTTAATTATTAAATTTATATAATTACTTAATTGTTCTGCTCATCGTTGATCAATTATAATAAGATATTTATGTGTGATCAATCGATCTAAAGGATGAAAAAGGAACTACATCTGTTGGGTGAGAAAATAAATAATCAGGAGTATACTTTAGTGTAGAAAAAGTGCTTTCAATGAAATATGGCTGTTTATTATATTAAAATTCTGATAAATGAAATCTCAAATAGTTTAAAGATTAGCTCCATTAAAATCCAACAACATCAGCAACCCCGCTTCGAAGAGAAAGCCAGAGATATTGAAAAAAATATTCTCCTGGATTTCTTGTATAATTTATTTCACCAATCTTCATAGAACCATTTTCATCCGGTATGTTGGTTGTGCGGATAATAAACATATCACCAATAAAATTCGAGATATGATTAAAAAGTCCTAAGTCAAATCCGAAATCTTTATTGGAAATTGCGAGTGACAAATCTGTATAAGCAACACGCAAGTTACCGCTTGCCTTACCGGAATTAACATTGATACTATAATATGCAGATTGGATGATTCCAGATTGTATATGTCTATTTTCAACCGGTTCAAGGAATACATTTAACTTAGACACATCCATTTTGCCAACTGTACCCGAATATCGCAAAGAGAATTTCTTCGATGTAAGCGGAATCGCCATAAATACTTTCATTGGGGCAGTATTCATAAAAAGTCCATTAGCAAGGATAATAGTTGTTTCGGGTTTTGCTGTTTGATTTGAAATTCCGCTTACCAGAATGTTAAATTTATTGAATGTAATTACACCTGGTATTGCATTAATTTCAAATCTCTCAGAATATTTCAATCGTCCGTTTGTAATTTCTAAACTATCAATATTAATTATTTTTTTTATTGAAGAAAGTATTTCATTTGGCATAAGCGGATTAGGTTCGTTCTCATCTTTTGGTTTATCCTTGTTCAATAGGACGTCAGCAAATACTTCATGAATAATAATTTTTCTGGCCGAGTAGGTATCTTCTTTAAGGAAAGATAGAAAATCAAAACCAAG
Organism: Ignavibacteriales bacterium; assembly: GCA_016707115.1. GTDB lineage: Bacteria > Bacteroidota > Ignavibacteria > Ignavibacteriales > Ignavibacteriaceae > IGN3. The sequence goes on from JADJIH010000001.1 coordinate 410,661, forward strand.
TATTTTTATTTGAGATATATCGAGAAGGGACCTGGTTTTTCTGAATTGACTGTTCGCAAAGAACTGCACATCATTAATTGAAGGATGGTATTTAATTGAATCAGAAATTATTACAGAATCCATTACTGATATATGCAGTTTACCTAATCGAAGTTCTTCTTGGGACTTAAGAAAATTGAAGACAATATTTTGTCCGTCTATTACTGAACTGGAAAGAATAGTCGGATTAAAATCACTTTGAAAAAGAATTTTTATCCAATTTATTCCACTGACTGAGAATGAATCAAGGCTGCAAGTAAAGTTAGGGTCCTTAGTATTTAGCATTATAGAATCACACTCTAAACGATTACTCCAAATACTATAATGCATTTCACGAATTTGTAATGAATATTCAGGATAAGCATTTGTAAAGGCATTTATAATTTTGCTTTTTAGGATTGAATTAATAAAAGAATCTCGAAAGAGCACTAAGATCAATATGCTAACAAGGAAAATTGTACCCACAATAATGCTTATGGTTTTTACAAATTTCCGAGGGGATATTTTTCTCCAATTAAATTTATCATTTTCAATATGCAGAGTACTCTTCATCGTTTTTTCTTTTTTGAAAATGAAAGTATAGGTTGATCAAACTTTTCTGATCCGAGTAAGATTGCAATCCATTTTGTGCTTTCACTACTTTCAAATGCAAACTTTAGTGTCATCGTCAGCGGTATGGACAAAATTGCTCCAACCAATCCAAGTAAGCCTCCCCAAAAAATCAAAGAAAGAAAAACAACTAGTGTAGAAAGTCCAAGTTTTCTGCCCATTAGGCGTGGTTCTATAACATTGCCTTCTATAAAGTTAACTACTAAATATCCTGCTGCAACAAGTACGGCACTTCCAAAGCCCAACTGAACAATTGCCAAAATAACTGCAGGAATGGCTGCTATTATTGATCCGATATTTGGAATGTAGTTAAGCAGAAAAGCGAGAAAACCCCACAGCAATGGATAATCAACACCTAGAATGTACAACCAAACAGTTATCAGAATGCCTGAACCTAGACTCATGAAAGTTTTAATAACCATGTAACGTTTCATCTCGTTAGCAAACTTTATAAACTGTGGGAATTTTTGCAGCGGGTCCCCAAGTACGGTTCGCAGTTTTATTGGAAAACTCGAGACTTCAAGCAAAATAAAAGTTACTGTTAGCAGAATTAAAACAAGATCAGATAATACAGAACTAAAACCAGTTAACAATTCTGCCGTTAGTCTCATTATTGATTCTGGATTAATATATTCCAGGAAGAATACTTCTTTAACTACAATGCCTTTACTTTTTAACAGAACAACAAAATCTAAAACCTGTTCACGTATTCGTGATTGTAATATAGGCAGTTCATCTGAAAAGCTGCCAAATGAAATACCGATCTGTAGACCAATTAAAATTACAACAACGAGCATGCAAGACATAACAATCAAAACTGCAAATCCTGATGGAATATGTTTTTCTTTCAACCAGATTACAGGCGGGGTTCCAAGCAATGCCAGAAAAAAAGAAACAAGGAAAAGGACTACGATAGACTGCGCAAGATTAATTCCCACAATAATTATTACAATAGCTGCAACGCTAATTAAAACGCGTACAGCTCTAGATGAATTATTTTCTTCGGAATTAAACATTTTGGCTATAATTTTTTTAATCTCAAATCAGAAACCATTGCTATTGCCGAAATAAAATAGAATATCACAAACCAGTTGAGAAATTCTTGTGCAAATAAATATCCGAGCAAGGCAATTGTTGAAACTGCTGACGCTGCTAATACTGTTGGAATACCTGTGAATCCTTTTTGCTTATATGCTGTAAAGTATGCTAACCGTATCGATGCTGCACCAAGATTTAAAAATCCGGCGATGAGCATTGCAATTCCATCTATACCTAAAAACCAACCAAACACAACTGATGAAGCAACAGCCATAAAATCTGTAAAACTATCTAAGTAAATTCCAAGAACACCGCCGCCAATTGCCCTTGCTAATTTTCCATCAAAGTAATCTAATAGGAATTGCATAAGTATCAGAATGTAAGCAACGACTATTAGTCCTGTGAATGAATAGTAAACTGAAGTTGATACACACAAAAGACCAAGAAGAGTAAGCATATCAGGAAATCGAAGAGTACGGAGTTGATTAAATAACATTGAGTTTTTCCTTACCATTCATTACGAATGCAATCCTGGTCTTGTATTACTAGCACTGCATAGAGTTAAAAATACTTTTACTCTAAACAAAAATTATAGTGCCCTTCTTCCATTAATAATGTTTACTAAAATCATTATAACTGCAATTACAAGAAGAACATGAATAACGCCACCCATTGTGTAGGATGTTAACAGCCCTAGTAGCCATAAAACTATTAGAACAACTGCGATAGTGTATAACATAGTAAGTATCCTTTCAATTAATATTTCTACGTTTAGATTCTACATTAAAGTAATAAGACAAGTTCGTTTGTTCAATCGAGCGAAAGGATGAAAAAAGAACTACTTCTTTTAGATTAACAGTTACTTAAATCTAAATTAGTCCTAACTAGATTTTTTACCTACGAAAAAAACTACTCCACCAAGAACCATTATTCCCACTCCAATAAAAGGAGACCAGCTTGCAGTATTATCTTTATCTGCAGTTATTTCAACGTTACCTATATCAACAATCTTTTCTCTTGTTACATAAGTAAATCCTGTATATAAAGTCATTAACAAACCTATCACAACTATTGCGAGACCAATTGATTTTGCATTCATTATTTTGAGCTTTCTTTAAGTTATTAAATAAATTTTGTGTATATAATGTTGAGTCTGATTACAGTTAAATATTTGTTTCTTAAGAATCAAGAAACAAATTCTGTTGTAAAATTAAAAGCTTAGAAGCCAGCTTTCCTGTGCCATTTTCATAAATATTTCAAACTCGGCTAAACCCTTTTTCAAGTTAATTAATGTAGAATCGAGATTTTGTCCCATCGATTGATCCATTAATAGTTTTCCCACTACTCCTTCTCCTGATTGGATCTTACTGGCAATCTTTGATAAATCTTGAATGACAGCAGATGTACTGTCTATGTTTGAATTTATAGATAAAAGAATATTGTCAATTTGTTGTGATTTATCCATAAAGACTACAAACTTTTCTGAGCCGTCTTTCAGATTAACTATTGTAGATTGAATATTTTCTCTCCAGGTTTGATCCATCATTAGCCTGCCAATGGTTCCTTTTCCTGATTCTATGTTGGTTGAAATCTTTGCTAAATCACCTGTAATAATTGCTGTATTATCAATCGTTGTTTTTAATGATATCATTATATCATCTACATCGATTGGCTGAGCTGTCTGAATTACATCATTATTCTCTATACTTTTTTTCCCGCCGGTTCCGGGATTTATAACCAATACTTTATTCCCTATAAGTCCTTCTGAACCTATAGTTGCAATAGCGTCCTTCTTAATAAACTTTCTGCTGCTTTCATCTATAACAATATCAACTCTTACAGTTGTATCACTTACTAAACTTATGCTCTCTATCGTTCCGATATTTATCCCGGATAAGCGTACATTATTACCTGGCTGAAGTCCTGCAACATCTTCGAACACTCCTGAAAGACGGAATGTACTTTGGAATAAGAGCTGCTTTTCCCCGATATAATAAATTGCTAAAATCAGTACCACTAACCCAAGGGAAACAAATATCCCGAGTTTGATTTTATTACTTGAATTCTTTTTCATTTTAAATACTCCTGCTTAATTGCATTCTTTTTCATTCAAAAAATGATCTTATCCATGGATCTGCAGATTTTTCCAGTTCGTCAAATGTTCCTTCTGCACCACATATTCCGCTTTTGATTACAATAATTCTGTCTGCCGTTAGTTTTGTACATTCAATATCGTGAGTAATTATTATGGAAGTGGTATGGTATTTTCTTTGCACTTCAAGAATAAGATTACTTATTTCTTTTGATGTTATAGGATCCAGTCCGGTTGTAGGTTCATCATAAAGCATAATCTCTGGTTTTAAAATTAATGTTCGCGCTAAACCTAAACGCTTACGCATGCCTCCAGAAAGCTCTGAAGGTGTTTTATCAATCGCCTTATCAAGTCCAACGTCGTGCAGTGATTCTTTTATAAGCGAGTCTAATTCCTCTTTTGATAAAGAGTTCGATTGTTTTCTCAATGGAAATTCAAGATTTTCTCTAACCGTCATTGAATCATAAAGGGCACCGCTTTGAAAAAGGAAACCAATTTTTTTTTGTATTTCTACAAGTTTCTTATTCTTTAGCTCAGAAATATCTTGTCCGAATATTAAAAGCTTTCCGTCATCAATATCTATTAGTCCAACAATACATTTAATAAGCACAGATTTACCGGTTCCGGATTGTCCAAGTATAGCAAGATTTTCTCCCTTACTAATTGTAAGATTAATATCCCGCAGCACGTGATTATTCCCGAAAGATTTCTTAAGATGCTGCATCTCAATTACAACATCACCCTTCTTTTCGGAATCAGTTTTACTTTTAGTTTCGATATCGGTTGTATTTTCTTGCATTTTTTTAACTGCTCAATTTTAACCTTGAAGCAAACTTGTAATTTGTACTGCTATCATGTCTATTATAAAAACCATCAATGATGATAATACCACTGCGGAATTTGCTGCTTCACCAACACCCTCAGTACCTTTATTTGAATTATAGCCTTTATAACTTCCTATAAGACCGATAGCATAACCGAAGAAAAAAGTTTTAACGATAGCCGGTATCAGATCATTAAATTCCAGACTTTGAAATATCTGAGAAAAAAACAAATAAGAACTGACATTTCCTTTTATATTAACACCGACAAGTGAACCTAATAAACCAAAACCATCCGCAAGTATTACAAGGATGGGAAGCATTAATGTTGCAGACAGAACTCTTGTAACAACAAGATATTTGAAAGGATTTGTGTCTGATACCTGCATAGCATCAATTTGTTCAGTAACATTCATAGAGGCTAACTCTGCTCCAATACCTGATCCTACTTTTCCGGCAAAGATTAGTGCAGTGATTACAGGTCCAATTTCACGTATCAATGAAACTGCTACCATAGCAGGCAGCAATGATTCAGATCCAAATTTTGCCAGAGTTGGTCTTGATTGTATAGTCAGTACAAGTCCTATTATGAAACCAGTAATAGCCACTAAAGGAAGAGACTTATAACCTATCAGAAAAGATTGCTTCATTACTTCATTAAACTCATACGGTGGTTTAACTACCTCTTTAAAAAAACGAAAAGTAAAGGTGGTAATCGAGGCTACTTCCAAGAAGAATTTTTTAAACATCGAATCAGTCAAAATTCTTGGAGATTCTTCTATTACGATTTCAGGTGTTTCGTTTTCAGTTTTAGATTGCTGTGAAATATTATTTTCCATTTTGTTGAGACTTTTTATGAGATAAACTATTTATCATCAATTCATTGTTTCCTTGCACTAATATTTATTTTAAATCAACTTATTTCTCGATTGAATAGTCATTGATTTCTTATCTTTATTTCTTTTTTTGATTTGCAGATTATTTTCTTTTGCGATTTTTACTGATTCTTTTCTTAATAATTTTTTATGAGCTTCTTCTTTTATCGCAATTTTTCTCTTGCTTAAAAATTCTTGCATCGAAACTAATTTTTTATTGGATTCAGATACATAGAAAAACAATGTTACATTATTTGGCAGTAGGATCATAAAAGAATTAGCTCTGCTCGGTGAGTGAATACCTTTTCTTTTTGTCAAATCATACTTTGCTGACAGGTTAATTATTGACCATCTATTTACCGTTGGAAATTGTTCCAAAAGATTCATTAGTTTTATGACAGTAAGTAATTTATCGGATAAGTTCTTTGTGAGTATATCCATAGAACGATTTATCAAATCTTTGACAGTTCCACTTGATATTCCCATCATCTTTGCAATTTTTTTTAAATTTTTCCCTTTATTAAAAAGTTCATTAATATATTTTTCTTCACTTGTCATCAGAACTGATTTTCTGGTTTTTAAATTATTATCAGACACTGTTTGCTTAACAATTTGTGAAAATAATGAATCTGTTAAGAGGGGAGGCATAACATTAGAATTATCATTTGTGGTTCGAATATTAATTAAAAAGTTATTCAGTGATGAATCTTTAAATATGAACCCGCTTGCGCCTGCTTTTAGATAAAGTAATACTTCAGATTGTTTAACAATAGTATCCATAACTATTATTTTGGCTAAAGGAAAATCATTTTTAAATGTAATTAAAGCACTTAAACTGTTTTCATTTTCTAATCTCTTTTCCAGAAGAATTATATTAGGATTAAACTGCTTTATTTTTTGTAAAATATTGTTATCATTTCCCGAAGTTGCTAAAATTGAAATATTAGCCTGGGTTTTTAGAATCTCTACAAGACAATTTCTAAGGATTCGATCATTCGCTGTTATTAGTAATCTGATTTTGTTCATATTTTATTCTCAATCAATCAAAACTTATAACAGTTCCAATTATCGATAATGTTTTTGATTTACGTACTTATTACCAAAATCAAGTTGCCTCTATTTTGATTTTTAATCAATAAGGCAAAGGGATGAAAAGGGAACTACATCCGGTATCAAGAGTAAATTGTTATTTTTCAGGATGCTGAGATGTGGAATTCTTCAACTATTTTATAAACACTTAGTCATGGTAATCACAAACAGTGATTATGATTACTTATTGCAGATCAAATAAAAATAATTATTTGATTTTAAATTTCTTTCGTTCATTAGCTAATTTAGTTTGGACTTTCCTTTTGGTTAATCCTTTTATTGGGAGATAATAAGTAGAGAGAGTTTGCAAATCTGTTGCAACTACAAATTTATCCATCCCATCAACCTTTTGAATGCCATTAAACGTAGCACCGCTTTCTTCTATTATAGATGATCTAAACATCTTAAGCCTCTTTGAGTTTAAATTTAATATTAATCTAGGCAGATAGACGAGGCATGTAAATCAGGCAAAAGGATGAAAAGTGGACTACATCGTTAGGATGTTGAACGATAAATATTAAGTCACAGATTTATTAGATCAGATTTGTTCGTTATTAACACAAGGCAGTTTTGTGAGAATTGCGACTGTCACTTTGAATGCATTGCCCTAGAAGTCTGATAAGTAATACAGATTCCTCAGTCGAGTTTGCAATGGTAAATTTGACAAAATGATTTTCTGATAGTTATAGTATAACCTTAAAATAAAAAAATTTTACTTTACTAAGTTACGCTAAAGTTTTTTTAACAAACTTATCAGCCTTTCTGCTTGCAGCCATTTTTCTCTGATTTTCCGTGAACCTTTTAGTTGCTGCTTTTTCCATCTCTATATGTTTAAGTGCTTCTGATTCTTCTGTTTTAAATTCAGATTTTAGAACTACAATCTGAGCTTCTGTTGCTGCGCGTTTAAGTTCTATTTCGGATTGCTTGCGTTCAATTTCTTGCTGCCGTGATAATTGCTGAGCATCATTTTTTGCTTCTTGTGTTAATCGGGCTGAGCCGGTTAATACACCTTCAGGACCAACATACACATCAAGTAGTTCAATTCCATGATCTGTTAGAATAAATTCACGGATTTGATTTGAATGATCCATACCACGAGACTTAAGGATATATAATCCTCTGTTACGTTCACCTCCGATTTCAATATCACGTAATAAAAGCCAGGTATCAATTAATGACGATATTGCCATATCTGTAAGTTCCTGTGCTGCACCTGAATTGGAGAGACTGGCGAAAAATGCTGTTATGTTTCTCATCTTTAAAAAATCAACAAGACGAAGAAGCATTACTTTAACTTCAGTTTGATTTGCGCCTATCACAAACGCATCAATAGGATCAAGAATTACAATTTGCGGTTTAACTTGATTGATTAATTTAATAGATGAAGTTAAATGATGTTCTAACCCATGTAGTGTTGGGCGAGTTGCTTGAAAGTGAAGCAGACCTTTTTTTACCCAATGATCTAAATGAATTCCGATAGAAGACATATTGCGCATAAATTGACTAGGTGATTCTTCAAAAGCAAAATAAAGAACTCGTTCGCCACGCTTACAAGCTGCTTCTACAAATTGTGCCGCAAGACTTGTCTTGCCAGTACCAGCGGTTCCTGAAACAAGCACCGTACTGCCGCGAAAATAACCTTTCCCAGATAGCATTGTGTCAAGACGAGGAATACCAGTGGAAATTCTTTCTCTTGAAGCAATATGTTTTAAGCCAAGTGAAGTAACAGGCAGAACAGAAAAGCCATCTTCATCAATCAAGAATGGATATTCATTTGTTCCGTGTGTTGAGCCACGATATTTAACAATGCGTAATCTTCTTATGGATGACTGATCGCTAACACGATGATCAAGCAGAATAACGCAATCGGAAACGTATTCTTCTAGGCCCTGCCGTGTTAATGTGCCATTTCCTCGTTCACCAGTTACTACTGTTGTAACACCTTTCTTTTTCAGCCAGCTAAACAAACGACGCAGTTCTGTGCGTACAATTGTAGCATTTGGTAATGCTGAAAAGAGTGATTCAATAGTATCAAGTACAACTCGCTTAGCACCAATACTTTCAATTGCGTGATGGATCCGAACAAATAATCCTTTTAAATCATATTCACCGCTTTCTTCAATTTCGCCTCGCTCAACTCGAATATGCTGAAGCCAGATTAATTTCTTAGCAACAAGATTATCCAAATCAAATCCTAACGAAGCAACATTTGAAGTCAGTTCTTTTTCAGTCTCTTCAAACGAAATAAATACTCCAGGCTCTTTGTAAAGAGTTGCACCGCGTACAAGAAATTCCATTGCAAAAAGTGTTTTACCGCATCCGGCACCACCACACACAAGTGTAGGTCTACCCTTTGGTAATCCACCACCCGTTATTTCATCAAATCCTTGGATACTTGTTGGAGATTTTGGAAGAGTTTTTCTCTCAAATTTAGATTCCCTTTTTTTCATGTTTTCATCCAGTAATTAGTTGTTTCATTTATATTATTAATTGTCCGGTTCCATTAAACAGAACATCTTTTACACTTCTTTATCTCAAAAAGACAGCAAATTATAGATAAAGTCTAATTGCGAAAAAATAGTCCAAAGGGATGAAAAATGGATTATAATTTTTGGAATAGAGTTAAAGAAAGTAAGATTACTCTTCGAGTAATGAAGTTGTATCTATATTAGTTTTGTATTCATTTGAAAGATGAGCGTGTTTTGCAATCTGTACACGGGTATTTAGTGCTAATTTTTCCAGGATGTTGTGAACGTGGCTTTTTACAGTGTACGTTGAAAGATTAAGTTTTTGTGCTATTTCTTTATTTGTAGAACCATCAGCAATTAATTCAATTACCTGTCTTTCACGTTTTGTCATCCGTACTGATTCATTAATTACTCGTGGAGGCAATCCATTTACTGCGTTTTCTACAATCTGTGTAAAAAGTGATCCGGTTAAATGCGGAGGTAAAACTTGTGCACCTTCAAAAACTGATCGAATAGTTTTTAAAAACTCAGCAACGCTTATATCTTTCAACATAAATCCGGAAACACCTGCTTGAACAAATTCAAAAACGTCTGTCTGTAACGGAATCAGATCCATCACAATTATTTTAATGTTATGAAAATTTGATTTGATTAATTTAACAACTTGCAAACTGTTTTGATTTCTTAAACCAAGATCGAGAAGAACAATATTCGGTTTAAATTTTCCAACTAAAGTCAGAATGTTTTCACCATTACCTACTGTAGTAACCACATTCATATCTGGCTGCTTTTTAAGCAAAGCAGATATTCCTTCACGCAGAAGTCGATTATCTTCAATAAGCAATATTTTGATTTTCTTCATTTCCTGACTTAATTACAAAAGAATAATTTTATTTAGTTCAAAAAAGCAGAGTTAATTTAATGAAAAAATAGTCAATTGTTAAAATTATTTGATATTTTTAAAAAAGGTTCACAATTCTTCAAATACTATCGACTATTTCAAGTCATTATTCAGATAAAAAAAATTTAATTTTGTATGAATAAAAATACCTCAGAGTCATATTATTTTAAAATAATTATTCTTCTATAAATTATAATATGATACAACTACAAGTAGTATTTAAATTTTTGAAGAGATAAATTTGAAACCTGTTGCATTTCGGTAGATGGGTTTTTATATGAGTTATATAAAATAAGAGGGGAGAGAATCAATCCTATTACAAATAATAGTAACTGCTTTAATGTTGTTGAATAAATCTTTGCAGAGTAAAACTAAAAACACTCCCTTTTCCTTTTTCACTCTCTACCCATATTTGTCCGTTTTGTTTTTCGATAAATTCCTTACATAGCAATAAACCTAAGCCAGAGCTGGGTTCATCTTCCGTTCCTAAACTTGAAACTTTTTCATTAACAAGGAACAACCGCTTTATATCACTCTCAGATATTCCAACTCCATTATCATTAATTGACAATTGGACTGTTGAGTCGTCGATCTCAAAGACAGAGATATCTATTTTACCTCCGCGATAAGTAAACTTAACGGCATTTGTGAGTAGATTGCGCAAAACTGTATCTGTCATATTTTTATCAGCAAGAACACAAATAGAAGTATTTGGTGAATAACGAATTTCTATTTCCTTTTGCTGAGCTTTAGTAGAAATTGAATCTATATTCTCTTGTATTAAAGTATTTATGTTTAAGTTCTGTAGTCTGCACGCAAGAGTTCCTCTTTGCATCATTGACCATTTAAGTAGATTATCTAAAAGATTTGAAATATTTACACCAGAGTTGTGTAATAATTTAGAGTATTGGGAAATTTCTTCGGTTGTAAATTCTGAGGTTCTTAAAGACATTAATTCTGTTAGATTTACAAAACCATTTAACGGACTTCTCAAATCGTGCGCGATTATGGAGAAAAATTTATCCTTTTCAGAATTTATTTTAATGAGCTCCTCGTTTTTTAATTTGATCTCCTCTTCATATCTCTTGCGCTTAGTAATATCAACATCAATACCTCTATAACCAGTCACTTTGTTTTCTTCATTATATAATGGAACACCGCTTGTAGAAAGAATAATTTCTCTGCCATCCTTATGTCTGTTTGTATTTATATAGTCTTTAAATTTTTCTTGCTTGCTAAAAGTATCGAATGCCATTTTAGTCAATTCCTCTTTATCCTTTTCAGCAAAGAAGTCAAAGAAATATTTTTTGCCAATAATCTCTTCAGGATCATAACCGATTACTTCTTTAACTATTGGATTGACGTAGGTATATAACCCTGCGTTATCAATTTCCCAAATCCATTCAGAGGCATTTTCGGATAGCTGTGTAAATCGTAAGTTGCTCTGCAAAAGTGCCTCTTCAATAAACTTCCTCTCAGTTATATCATGGCCTATACCGACTAAACCAATAATACTCTCATCTTTATCAAGTAAAGGGATTTTTGAGGTAAGTAACCAACGCTTATTTCCATAAGCATCAATTATATATTCCTCACGATTTAAAACCCGTGTTCCTGTTTGAATAACAAATTGATCATCTGCAAAAAATCCTTCAGCCATTTCTTTAGGATAAAATGCAAAATCATCTTTCCCTAATATTTCATCCTCTGTTTTTACACCGGTGTACATTAGTTCGGTGCGGTTAACAAGTGTTTTTCTGCAAGCCAAATCCTTTACATAAATTGAATCAGGAATATTGTCGATAACTGTTCGTAAAAGCAGTTGTTCGTTTTGTAATTTTTCTTCAGTCGTTTTGCGTTCCGTAATGTCGTGGATAACTAAAAACAGCAGCATCCGGCTTTCAATTTCAATAGGAGAAGAATGAACTTCAACAATGCGGGTTTCCCCGTTGGATATTATCTGTGAAAAAATAAAACAGCTTTCCTTTTCTCCGGATGCCAACTCCATCTGATTAACTATTTCATTATTCGTGTTAGAAATTATATCTTTTAAAGATTTTCGTTTTAATTCATCAACAGAATAACCATAGAATTGTACTGCTGATTGATTTACATCAATTATCTGACTACTTATTGGATCAATTAAGACTAATATCGCACTGTGCGCATTGAACATAGTCTTAAATCTTTCTACACTTTCTTTCAGTTGCTTTTCCAGTTGTTTGCGAGTCCGGATATCATCACTTAGAACCTTATTCTTTGCTCTCGTGTTCACTAAGAAAACGAAAACTAATAGAAGGGTAACTGTTAGTAGAATTGCCTCGATTGTGTGCGAAAGTATAGATTTATTCCATTCAGCAATATCGTAATCTATACCAAATACAGCCATGGTTTTGCCCGTTGAAACATCCTTAATTGGAATTAGTGTGCTAATCCAGGTACCCCATCTATCTGATACAGCCGGTGTTATTAATTCCTTCCCATCTATAAAAGGTTTCTTATCAATAATCTTAGCTTCTGTATATTCCTGTCCGGGTGGTGAATAATCTTTAGAATTTATTGGTTCAGAATCGGCGATAAAAAATATTTTACCATTTCTTTCGCAATAGATATAAGCAAATTTGGCATCAGGATTATTTTGAACAATACTTGATAAGTGTTTTTTAAGGGACGCATATTCGGCTTTAGAAGTATCGGAAACAGCCACATCAAAGTTTTTAAAATTTACATTTGGCAATAAATCTGCGGTAGTTCTTGCAATCACCATTACATTTTTCGATAAAGCGGTTTCTTCATTAATCCAGGTATAGCGAATATAGAAGGCTCCGCAAATGACCAGAACAATAAATAACATTTTTGCTACAATGGCTGATCTTTTTTCAAAATCATTTCTATTCATATAAAAACTTATCTCGATATTAAATCGTACATAAAAGACATAAAATACATTATCATATAGTCGAAATTTTGTCAATTTACTTTAACTCATACAGCATAAGGTCTATTTTTTTGAGCTTTTATGGAAGATTTTAATAATCCGCGATAAAGATTAATGAATGGATAAAGAAGATTCTTAAATGTAAAATCAATTTGATTTATTTTATGTAACAACCCGGCATCACTTAAAAAATTACTACCTATTCAGCGTAAACTTTGATAAGGAAATTTTTTTCGCAGAGTTATTAATCACTCTTAATTTTTTGAAATTGTTTTTAATATTATAAGGCTATAATATTCAGCCTCTTCTATTCGAATAAAGATTTATCCATTGACTAAAACTTTTTATTGCATTAAGTTTCAACTGCTTAAATAATAAAACTAAGCTATACCAATAGACACATATCCCTTTTCATCTTTTCAGGCTCGGGGAGCGTACGATGAGCAATGCCGGATTTTTATAAATCTTTTAATATAAAACTATTATTCTAACTGAATATACCTGTGTACTTGCAGTTTTATAATCGTTTTAAAAAGTAACTTGATTTAAAGAAATGAAGTGTATTTATAAATCTGCACACATAAATACATTAATTCTAAATAATAGTTAAGTAGTCTAATTATTTGTTAAACTGTTAGCATAGAAGAAAGGGTTAATTCAATGAAAAATTTATTTGTGGTATTCTTGGGATTATTTTTACTTACTAGTTTTACGTTCGGCCAATCTGAACTAAAGCAATCAACATTTAGTATCAATGGAACTATTTCTTACACCTCCAACTATGAAGAATCGTCTGATATGGATAATTCAATTTTTATTTTCGATCCAAGATTTGATTTTTTTGTAATGGATAATTTTTCTTTGGGGCTTATGCTAAACTATCAGAATAATTCATTCTTTGGCAATAATAATTCTAGCTGGGGCATTGGTCCTTCAGCCAGGTATTATTTTAATTTCGATCGCATTAAACCATTTGCCGGAATTGGATATTCATATGTTACGGAAAATGCTATTTACTCAAACGATGACATTATCAATAATAACATAATACTAAATCTGGGTGTCGATTATTTTCTTACTGAAGATGTAGCATTAGAAACGATAATTAAATATACATTTATCAATTCTAAACTACCCGATGAGTACAGTGCGTTCTACAGTGATTTAAATGTATCAAAAAAATCACTTTCAATCGGTCTTGGTGTAAATGTTTTTATACGTTAAAAAAATGAAAAAGTTAGAAGTGGATTTACATGTTGTGTTTTACTTGCTTCCTTTCCGCCGCAGCGGATTCAACGGCAGATTAAGCTCAACATAATAAGTGCTAGTGATCTAAACAATTTTTAATTGATCAAAGAGGTATTGTTATGAAGAAGGCAATATTTTTACTTTTAATTATCCTTTTTTTTGGCTGTGATGAGTCTGACTCAAATTTCAATCTTGAAAATGGTAATTATAGCGGAGTATTTACTATTACTGAATCTAATGGGCAACCACAAAGCGGCAATGTTATCTTTAACTTTACTAACAATAGTTATTCTGTTGTTCCGGAACAATTATATTTACCACCAACAGGTGCCGGTACCTACAGCATAAATGGTAACTCTATTGTGTTAATCGATACAGCAATTCATACCACTAATTTTGATGGAACACTTATACTAAATGGTAACTTTGAATTATCATATAATGGTAATGTATTAATTCTAAAACAGAATGACACAAAGCATAATAGAAAAAGAATAATTACTTTAACAAGACAATTTTAATTTATGCAGCTAACCTCTTTAATCCGTCAGAGACGGGCAGGCAAGAGGATATGGAAATATTCATCTTCCTTATTGTTGGTGAAGGATTAAGTGTAACGGAGATATAACCTTAATAGATAATCTAATGAAGAAGAAACTAAAATATTTTGTATTCACTTTGTTTGCAATATTTTTTTGTACACTAATCTATATGTTACTTTGGGGTAAATTATTTCCGTATTCTCCAATCATTTTAGGCTTTGATGAACACGAATTAAATAATACAATTATTTATGTCCAACAAGGAGCTGAATTTAATGAATTCACCAGGCTTGATACCCTTACTGAATCTGTTGAATTATTTCACGAGCTAAAGTTTAAAAATAAACCTAAAATTTTCATCTTTAAGGATGATGAGAGTTATCATCAGCGATCATTATCAAATGCAAGATTTTGTGCTTTCTCAAGTGGAGTTCTTATCATCTCTCCTTGGGCAATAGAGGAAGATAAACAAGGTGTTATTTCATTAGAAATATATATCAAGCACGAATTATCACATATACTGATTTATAACTATACTGGTTTTCCTGGTGAGTTTAGATATCCCAGCTGGTTGCTTGAGGGATTAGCTATGTACAGTGTCAAACAAATGGGGACTTCCTTTTATCCAAATATCGAAGACACATACAAGGCGATTAGAGATGGTAATTTTATGCCGCCAGAATATTATAAAACTAGTAAGGAAGATGAGGTAAATATTAATGTTAAATATAAAATTGCCTTCATCTACTCAGAATTCGGCTGCATTGTCGATTATTTAGTTAAAACCTATGGTAAAGAAAAATTTATAAAATATATTAAAGCACTCTTGGAAGAAAATGATAATGAAGGTCAGTTTAGAAAAGTTTATTCAAGAGATTTTAATGAGGTAATTTCTGAATTCAGAGATTATGTAATGAAAGTAAAAACTAAATCATAACTTATTTAAAGTATGCGAGGTTAATTTATTTAGCGAGTGTTAAGAAAAAGTTTGCTGCTAAATGCAAGAGACACGTAAGTTTTTTTAACGAGCTAATTAAACAGCAAACTGTGCGTTTAACTGAATGAATCGAAGGAGCGAAATGAAGTGGAGCTATCAAGTAAAGAAATGCAGCGGATGATGGAATGAAGCTAATGGCAAAAGCGGGAATCAATGAAAAATGATTAATTGAAATTTGAATACAACTAGCAATTAGAGTAATTTTATATCAACAATAAGATATTTTTTGACCAAAAGGCAAATATGCAATACGGTAATTTATCTTTTTCCTTTCCTTTTTGTTTCTTCAAGTATACACATACATCAGCTTATCTAATAAATAAAACTATTCACTATTTATCAAGGGGATAAGTTCAATGAAAACAACAGTATTGATAATTGTATTATTTTTTTCATTTAACCTGTATTGCCAGGAACGAACCAATGACAAAATAGTTTTGAACAATGGAAGTATTATGTTTGGTAAAATTGAAAAGATTAAAACAGATGCAGTAGAGTTTAAAGAGAGTGCGAGCGGATTGATATTTGAAAAATTAAAAATTGAAATTAGGTATATACAATTAACAAACGGTAATTTTATAACATTTGGTAAAGGGGGCAACGAAATAATATCAAGGCAGCTCCCAGAATTACCGGAGTTACCAGAGATAATAGACAGTTCAGAATCAACAGCGAGGAAGCTTCTTGGACTGAATATAGGATACGGAACATTGAGTATGAAAGAAGTTAATGATGACTTAATGGATTCTGAGAATTTATTTTCTTCATATGGATTTAAAACTAAAAGCCCTGACGATATCGATGGTGGTTTATATTTTGAAGGAAATTTTAAGTTTGGTACGGGCAATTTTAATTTTGGTGTCTGTGGTACTTATATAAAGTCTAATGGTGAATTTCGTTATAGTGATGCCGGCGGTTTATTTTATGAAACTTATGATGTAAGTACATTTGAAGTGCTTGGGATATTGGAAATGCTGTTGCCACTTAATAAGACAAATTTTAATTTTTTTATGCAAATTGGTGGGGGTGTTGGTATGGCTAAGACAGTGTATGAAGCCGAGTTTAGAGTTTATAGCACGCCTGGGAATAATTTTAAAATAAAGATGGAAGTAGATGGCAAGTATTTTAGCGGCCGAATAAAAAGCGGGGTAATGTTAAACATAAAAAGAATTATACTTGAGGCAGGTGTTGGATACAGAATATCGAATGCTGGTGAGTTAAAAGGTACATACATAGAAGGCAATCAAAAATATGAGGATTTGCCCATAACAGACATTAATGGTGAGCCGATAACTTTTGATTTTTCTGGTTTTTTAATAACCGCAGGGATTTCATTTAAACTATAGCTTAACAATCCGCCACTGCGGACCGGCTTTTAAGTTTGCGAGATTAGTTTATTTATCGAGTGTTAAGAAAAAATTTGTAGCTAAATGCAAAATCTGCCACGGCTGACTAATTATTTTTTTCGATATATCGGGATGAATATTTATCAGTTATGTTTTGCTTACCGGCGGGCAGGTTTACTTGGCTTTCACGATTTAGTCTCAACTAGGCATGCCACAGTGGGGATTGATTTCAATAAATTGATTAAATAGTATTTTTTTTAGACCATACCCAGATAAACTTGTAAATTATTTTCCATGTTTAATTGCTTCAGAACGAGTGGAGAATTCTTTAAAATAAACTATTTCACAAGGGAAATAGTTTATTTTGAATTTGGATAGGCCAAGATCATGCTAACTAAGTCTTCTAATTTAGTCTTATGTATCATCATAATAATATTTATTAAGTCCATACCTTGAAGCATTTAAACATAAAAAGCTTCCAGTAGATTTGGAAGCTTTTGCGGAGAGAGCGAGATTCGAACTCGCGGTAGAGTTTAACCCCTACGACGGTTTAGCAAACCGTTGGTTTCAGCCACTCACCCATCTCTCCAAAGCTGAAAATTTGAAGGCCAAAGATAATATTTAATTCTATTTATCAAAAATACAATCTGTAGCTTAGTTTAAAATTTATTCCAGCCTCGGGCATTATTACTTTTACTCTGGATAAGTGATTTCTATATTCTTTGTTGAATAGATTATCTCCATTTAGCGAAATGTTGTGAATAAGTGAGCCGGTTTCTATGGAGTATTGGATAAATGCACTAAAAACTGCATACCCGGCAGTTGATGTTTCAAACAAATCTACACGGTTTTGAGCTGCGGCAATTTCGGTACTTACTCCAGTTATAAAATTTCCATTAAGATATTTTACCTGAATTATATTCTTAAGCGGTGGAATTTGTGGAAGGGGATTACCAGATTCTTTAAAATTTCCATAAGTGAAACTAAGTGTATTGGAAAATGTAAAGTACTCCAGGAGTTTAAATTCCAAATAACTTTCTACACCATAGAATATCGCGCTTACACCTTCTGTTTGATAAATTGGTAATAAGGTTTGGCTATTTATTTTTCCCGTATTTCTTGGAATAATGAAGTAAGAAAAATCATTTCTGAAAACTGTTAACATCAAAAACAGATTATCATTTTTTATGTAAGAAAACAGTTCTGCACCAAATCCGCTTTCGCTTTCCAGATTCTGATTTCCTATTTCATAAGAATATGCTGCCAGGTGCGGACCCTCCGAATAAAGTTCTTCAATGGTCGGAACCCTGGAAGTTTTATTAATATTTATTCCAAGTGAAATAGTCTTGTTTATTGAATAAAGAGTTGATAGAGATAGGGAATAGCTAAAGAATTTTCGATCGATTATCAGTTCATTATTAGTACTTGGGTTTGAATCATCAGGATTAAATTCATCATATGAGATTCGAAATCCGGATTCAAAACTAAAATCATTTAATTCAAATGATTGAAATGAATAAGTAGAAAGTTTTAATGATTTAGTTGGCGGTGTAAAAACATATCCGCCTATGTTAAAATCTCTCGCTTCAAATGAAATTCCCGATGTTCCAAAATCCAAAAAACCTATTTTCTTATTCGCTATATCCAAACTTCCTCTAAGGTTATAGATAACAAACTGAGCGCCGATTATATCAGCTCTTTCATATTCTGTATGCTTGTAATAATCACGGGATAGTTGGAACTCAATATTTTCAAATGATTCAGAATTTATTTGATAATTAATCTTTCCGTTTATCTGGCGTTTAAGCATACTTATATCAACACCATTGGGATGAGCACCAACAAATCCGCCCGGAACTCCGTAATCAGATTTAAATTCTCGAATACTCAACCCTGTAAATCCCCAGTTATCAATAAAACTTATTCCGGCACTAAGATTATCTGTGGAAATATCGGAATTATCCAAAGTACCGATGGGTGTTCTTAAATCTTTGGCATTTCTTGTTGTAGCCTCAGCGCGAAGAACAAATTTGCCGAGAGGTAATTGAGCAACGCCACCCCCAAGATAACCTGTGTTTACAGATTCACCATAAAATCCGGCATTACCTGAAAACTTACCAGGAATTTCTTTAGGGATTTCGTCTCTGATAATATTAACGACGCCACCCATTGTTGTTGAGTTATTTAATAAAACTTTCGGACCTCTGATAACTTCGATTCTATCAATGGTAAATGGTTCAACAGAAACGGCGTGGTCAGGTGAAGTTGCAGAAAGATCAGTTGTTTGAATACCATCTTCAGTAATTGCAATTCTATCACTGCCCAATCCACGAATTACAGGACGTGCTGGTGCCGGACCCATACTTCTAATCGCCAATCCTGTTTCATTTTTTAATGTGGATGCTAAAGTCAAACCTAATTCCCGCTGAAGCTCTTTACCTTTTAGCACATTGATGAACTCATTCATATCATCAAACTTTGTAGTTGTATGTAAACCTGTAACCACAACTGTTGAAGTTTCGAAGGGAAGTGTAAACAAATGAACTATTAAACCTTTGTTAATCTCCTGATCCATTCGGATTGATGTTATGGTTGTTTTATATCCTACAAAAGAAATTTCAATATTGTAGTTTCCAAAAGGAATAGATTTAAAATCAAAAATTCCATTCTTGTCAGTAACATCGTAAGTATTAAGTTCTATTATCTTAACGACTGCATCCTGTAAAGCCATGTCATTTGATCCATCTAAAACAATACCTTCAAGTGTTCCAACCGGAGTAGTTTGTGAGATAACAACTTGAGAATATAAAACTAAAAACAAGCTCATCATCTTAAAAAGATAATGAGCTTTATAAAAATTACTAATCATCTATTGCACATTTACATTTATTGGAAACGATACAAATTCTGCAACACCTGAGACCATTAACTTGAAGGTTACAGTGGTTGAACCGGTTGCAAGTCCTTTAACTCTTATGACCCAGGGTTCGCCGGCTTCAGGAAGAATCTGTACAATTGTTGGGTTGGCAACTGTATAATCTAAAGTATGTAATGGATATTCGGGTTGAAAGTATCTATTTAGATCATCATAAAATTCTACTTCAATATGATTCGTTAAAGAATCCTTCTGAACATCTAAAGAGCCCGTCGAAGTCAAATTAGTTGCAGTTGCCAGTACAGTTCCATCATCTTCATAGCTTAATCGTAAACCGATTGGTTCTCCATATGCGGTAGTATCTTCGCGTATAATAACTGGGATTTTAGGTGTTTTAACATCAACATGACCAACATGCAATACTTGCAGTTCAAGTGAAGTGGTTCCATTCGTTAAACCTTTTAGATGGAAAGCCCAATCTGTAGGATTATCTCTTATAATTTCCAGCATTGAAGTATTTGTGATAAGCCACCCAAATTCATGATCAACATCTGTTGGTGGATTGATGATATTCTTATTTATATCCAGAAACTTTATAGTGTAATGATCTGAAAGCGCATTAAGTGGTGCATAAAGTGTATCCGGTGTTATTGCAGAATTCCATGTGGTTTGAATTACACCTTGCCAAACAACCAGAATTGGTTTAGTTGTGGCATCTCTAATTACCCAACCTTCAGGTTCAAAATGTTCTGTTGGAGGAATAACCGGGTCTGTTTCATCACTACAACTTGTTGTTGTAATTATCAGCAATAATAATATCAAAACGATATAAGAATATTTTAAAAAGAATGGTATCATTTTCTTCTCCTTGAAAAATTAAAATTATAAATATTTAAAAATGAGTTTAGGAGAGAAAAAAGGGTGGGGCTCTAAGACAGAAACTAAAAATAGTTTCTTTTGTGGGTTTAGAAGAAACTAAACCAAAATCAATAATACCGGGTTTAATTTGGTAATCTTGATACGGAGTATCAAATGAGATTACTGAATTATGTAACGAGTTGAATGCAAATTGAACAGCACATAAAACTTCAGAACCAAGCAAATTAATATGGTTATTCTGATCTTCTTTTGTTGAATTTATGGAAGAAAATAATTTGCCTAATTCTATATTGTGATGATGGAATACATTTGCTGTTGTTATGGTTAGATAACCTAACAAAACAATGTATGCCGATAATTTTGATATTTTATTGTTCAATTTTAACACAAATCAAAGATTGTACATTTTAAGGAGTTTATCAAGGTAATTTTGTCGAGAAGCTCTAGTTACTTAATTAATAAATTAAAATTGTTTCTCTAATCACCTTTTAATAATTTTCGCCATTCAAATTTTAGAAAGAAACAATGAATAAGTTCATCGGAGTAGACTATTTTAACATTGATTCCTTGCTTTCCGAGGAAGAGTTAATGATAAGGAGTACTGTGCGCGAATTTGTTAGCGAAGAAGTAATTCCAATAATTGAAGAATACAACAGAGAATCCAAATTCCCTCAACAACTTATCCCCAAAATGGCAGAAATGGGTTTATTTGGACCAACTCTTCCTGCTAAATATGAATGTGCTGAATTAAATAATGTTGCTTATGGATTAATTATGCAGGAGTTGGAAAGAGGAGACAGCGGAGTAAGAAGTTTTGCTTCGGTTCAAAGCGCGTTAGTAATGTACCCAATATTTACTTTTGGAAGTGAACAGCAAAAAGATAAATGGTTATCACCTTTAGCAAAAGGAGAAAAGATAGGATGTTTTGGCCTTACAGAACCTGATTTTGGTTCTAACCCTGGCGGTATGATTACTAAAGCTAATAAAGTGGACGGTGGATATATTCTTAATGGCGCAAAAATGTGGATCACCAATGGTACATTTGCAGATGTAGCTGTTGTTTGGGCTAAACTCAATGGAGTTGTTCGTGGTTTTTTAGTTGAAAAGGGGATGAAGGGATATACTGCTCCGGAAATGAAAGGTAAACATTCACTAAGAGCTTCCATCACTTCAGAACTGATATTTGATAATGTATTTCTACCTGAAGATAACTTGCTCCCGAAAACTGATGGATTAAAAAATGCACTAATGTGTCTGAATCAGGCTAGATATGGAATAGCCTGGGGAGTTGTTGGTTCAATGATGGCTTGTTATGATTCTGCATTGAATTATTCGAAGTCAAGGAAACAGTTCAGCAAACCAATCGCTGGATATCAAATGACTCAAGAGAAGTTAGTATATATGGTTACAGAGATTACTAAAGCACAACTATTGAACTTACAACTTGGAAGATTAAAAGATAACGGTACGTTAAAGTTTAACCAGGTTTCAATGGCCAAAAGAAATAACTGCGAGATGGCCTTAGATATTGCTAGAAAATCCAGACAAATTTTGGGAGCAAATGGAATATTAGATGAATATCCGGTTATGCGTCACGCAGCAAATCTTGAATCGGTTATTACATATGAGGGAACTCATGAAATGCATACTCTGATTATTGGTGAGGACATTACTGGTTTACCGGCGTTCGATTAATTTTTTTATTTATTTTGCGATCGGAAGGAAATATATGATTGATAAAAAGTTCTTGGAAATGGGTTTAACATTTGATGATGTTTTACTTGTTCCGGGTAAATCTGCTGTATTGCCTCGTCAAGTAGATATTTCCACATACTTGACCCCGGAAATTAAATTAAACATACCTATAATTTCTGCAGCTATGGATACCGTTACGGAAGCGTCGATGGCAATCGCACTTGCAAGAGAAGGGGGTATTGGTATCTTGCACAAAAATCTTAGTATAGAAGATCAATGTCATGAAGTGGATAAAGTTAAGAGATCTGAAAGTGGAATGATTCGTAATCCAATTACTCTAACTCCTGATAAAACGATTGGCGATGCTCTTGAGATTATGAAAAAATACAGAGTATCAGGTATTCCAGTTATTGATAAGAATAATCTTCTGGTTGGAATACTAACAAATAGGGATCTAAGATTTGAACCAAATAAAAAGCTTAAAGTTTCAGACCTGATGACCAAAAATAATTTGATTACTGCGCCTTTAGGTACAACTTTAGAGAAAGCCGAAATAATATTACAGAAATATAAGATTGAAAAGCTTCCTGTAGTTGATAAAGCTGGAAAGTTAAAAGGACTAATTACTTTCAAAGATATTCTTAAAAAGAAAAAACATCCATTCGCTTGTAAAGATGAACATGGCAGATTAAGAGTTGGTGCAGCTGTTGGAGTTACATATGATACAATTGATAGAGTAAAAGCCTTGACAGATGCAGGTGCTGATGCCATTGTAATCGATACGGCTCACGGCCATTCGCAAGGAGTTCTAAGATCTGTAAAAGATATACGTAAAAAATTCAAGTATATACAGCTAATTGTTGGTAATATAGCAACTTATGAAGCTGCACTTGATCTTATTAATTGTAAAGTAGACGCCATTAAAGTTGGAATTGGACCAGGTTCAATTTGCACTACCCGAGTGATAGCGGGTGTTGGAGTTCCACAAATTACAGCCATTGCACAAACTTATAATGCAACAAAAAAATATGGTATCCCAATTATTGCTGATGGCGGAATAAAACAAACTGGTGATGTTCCAAAAGCTATCGCTGCAGGAGCAGATTCTGTTATGATAGGCGGACTTTTTGCGGGAGTTGAAGAAAGTCCTGGTGAAAAAATCCTCTATGAAGGCAGAAGTTTTAAGTCATACCGTGGGATGGGTTCACTTAGTGCGATGAAGAAAGGGAGTAAGGATAGATATTTTCAGGATGCTGAAGATGATATTAAAAAGCTAGTACCTGAAGGTATTGAAGGACGAGTTCCTTACAAGGGGCCACTTGAAGATACAGTTTATCAACTTGTTGGTGGTTTACGTGCATCTATGGGTTATACGGGAAATGCAAATATTAAATCACTAAAGACTAAAAGTAAATTTATAAGAATTACATTAGCAGGACTTAAAGAAAGTCATCCACACGATGTTATTCTTACTCAGGAGTCTCCAAATTATCAAAGTCATAAATAGGATAAGTATTTATAATGTTTAAAGTTCTTGTTGTTGCGTATTATTTTCCACCTTTAGGTCTTAGCGGAGTTCAAAGAACTTTGAAGTTTGTGAAATACATGAAGAACTATAACTGGGAACCAACGGTTATCACTACGGGAAAAGTAGCTTATTTTGCTCATGATAAATCATTAAGTAAAGAATTAGCTGACTCGAATATCAGGATTATTCGAGTATCAGGAAGCAATGAACCTAATTCTATTCTATCGAAATTTGGTACAGTTAAGTTTCCTAGTGAATTTTTACGAAATATTCTTGACAAACTAAGCCAAACTTTTTTTATTCCAGATAATAAAGTATCCTGGGCTAAACTTGCCGCTAAAAAAATAGATGAGATTCTCTCAGCAGAAAAATTTGATGCACTTTTTATAACATGTCCTCCTTTTTCTGCTTTTGATGTTATTTCAAAACTTAAAAAGAAACATGATGTTCCTTTGTTTGCCGATTACAGGGATCTATGGTATAAAAGTTATTTTGCTTTTTATCCAACACCATTTCATAAAATAATTCATAAGAGTAAAGAATACCATGCATTAAAAGCTGCTGATAGAATACTCGTTACAAATAGAAAGATCAAAGAAAAACTTCTTCATACTTATCCATTTTTAACTTTTGATGATGTTGTTATTATTTCTCACGGATACGATCATGAAGATTTTGTAAAGATTCCAGCTCAACCAAAACCACAGAATAAAATGGTTTTAATGTATTCTGGAATATTTATGGTTTATAACTCACCGGTTTATTTGTTAAAAGCATTTAAACAGTTAACGATAGAACGACCTGATATCGCATCCAACATTGAATTACATTTTGTTGGTTTTCTTAGAAAAGAAAATCAAAAAGTTATTCGCAAACTTAGATTACAAACTTTTGTGAAAGATCATGGGTACGTGAATCATGATGAATCTATTGCCAAGTTAAAATCTGCAGACGTGCTTTGGTTTATGGTGGGCAGAAGAAGAAACATTGATGCAATACTTCCTGGAAAGGTTTATGAATACATTGGAGCTAATAAACCAATATTGGCTTGCGTTCCTGATGGTGCCGCAAAAATGGCTGTTGAAGAATCGGGAGCTGGATATATTTGCAGCCCTGATAATATAGACGAAATCAAAAATACCATTCTAAAAGTATATGATGATTATAAGAATAATAGACTGCCTTATCCATCTGAAGAAGTTTTAGAGAAGTTTCGAAGAGATAATTTAACTGAATTATTAACAAAACAATTCCAACTAAAACTGAGGGCTGAAGGTTGATGAATGTTTTAGTTATTGGTTCAGGCGGCAGAGAACATGCTATTGCTCTTAAAATCAATCAAAGTAAAAAACTCAAGTCACTCTTTTGTATTCCAGGAAATCCAGGTACTAATAAATTTGCAACCAATTTTAATATCAGTTTAACTGATTATTTAAAGATCTCTGATTTTTGTAACAGTAAAGAAGTTGATCTCGTTGTAATAGGTCCTGAACAACCTTTAGTTGATGGATTAAGCGATCATTTGAGAAATGAAGGTTTTAAAGTTTTTGGACCATCAGCTAATGCTGCAAGAATTGAAGCAAGTAAAGCATTTGCAAAAAAAATTATGATTGACGCCGATGTTCCAACTGCAAAGTATATTGAATTTTCATCCTCGCAATTAATTGAATCAATTAGTTATTTAGAAAAAATAGATTATCCAACCGTCATTAAAGCTGACGGATTAGCAGCAGGTAAAGGTGTTTTGATTTGCGGCGATAAATCTGAAGCGGAAGCTGCAATCAGAGAAATATTTGAACATAAGATTTTTGGTGATTCAGGCAATAAATTAATAATTGAAGATTTTCTCGAAGGGGAAGAAGCCTCTGTATTTGCAATCACAGATGGTGAAAATTTTATTTGTTTACCAGCTGCTCAAGATCATAAAAGAATTGGTGATGGTGACACGGGAAAGAATACAGGCGGGATGGGTGCTTATGCTCCTGCTCCAATCATAATTGAAAGCTTATCCAAAGAAATTGAAATCAAAATCATCAAACCTGTACTTACTCAAATGGTAAAGACTGGAAATAAATTTATTGGTTGTCTTTATGCTGGATTGATTATCACAAAATCTGGCCCAAAGGTAATTGAGTTTAATTGCAGATTTGGTGATCCGGAAACTCAGGTAGTTCTACCAATTCTTAATGGAGATTTTCTGCAACTATTATATTCAGCAGCTTTGGGAAAACTTGACAAAAGTTCAGTTCAATATTCCGGCGGCTCTTCTGTCTGCGTTGTTGCCGCTTCAAAAGGTTACCCAGATGAATACGTAAAAGGTTTTGAGATTAAGGGGCTTGACTTAAGTGATGATGAAATAATTATTTATCATTCCGGAACCAAGGAAGAAAATGGTAAGATTCTGACCAATGGCGGAAGAGTTTTAGGTGTTACTTCGGCAATAAGCACATTTAATCTGGTTAGTGCTCAGAAAAAATCTTATGAAGCAATTAGCAAAATAAATTTTGATGGTATGTATTATAGAAAAGATATCGCTGAGAAAGCTTTTAAACATCCGAAATAAATTCCAAAAGATCTTTTTATAGTTTCTCTCTCTTCCTTAATTTCACATCAACTATTACAACATAAATGATTCATTTACACGTACATACTAATTTTTCCTTACTTCAAGGAACTATCAGAATTGATGATCTGATAAAAACCTGTCTTAATCAAAATATCAATTCAATTGCTGTGACGGATACAAATGCAATGAATGGATTGATCCAGTTTGCCAAAAAGTGTTATGAAGCAAATATTAATCCTGTTCTGGGCACTTGTATAACAGAAAAAGATAATGAAAAAAAATACATAATTTTTCTTGCAAAGAATTATGCAGGCTATTCTGATATTTGTAAAATTATCACTCAAAGAAAATTGAATGATGATTTTTCGTTAAATGGATTTATAAACCAGTACTGGAGAGATTTAATTCTAATTACACCTTTCATTGATTTAATTGAAGGGACTAATAAGAAAAATTCTATTTACGCTGAAATTATTCCAACTTCGCTGAATAAAAAAAATGCGCTTAAAACATATCAGTTTGCAATCGAAAATAATATTCCGATTGTGGCATCAAATCCAATTTACTTTTTAAAGAAGAAAGATTTCGAAATACATAAACTTATAACTGCAATCAGGTTGAACAAGACAATAGATACTATAACAAAAGAAGATGTTGTAGATGAAGAGTGTTACATTAAAGATCTGACGGAATTAGAAAAAGTATTTAAAAAAATTCCAGAAGCGATTGAAAACTCAAACGCAATAGCAGATCAATGTAAAGTAGATTTAAAGTTAGGTGATTACAAATATCCGATCTTTAAATCAAATCATAAAGAAAATCCTGCAACAATATTGAATACAATTGCGTATGAAGGTTTGAGAAAAAAAATCAAGCTTATTAATCGTGATATTAAGAATCGTTTGGACAAAGAGTTAAAAGTAATCAGTGAATCTAGACTTTCTGATTATTTTCTAATCGTTTGGGACATAGTGAATGAAGCTAAAAAAAGGGGAATGATGTTAATTGGAAGAGGTTCAGCCGGCAATAGTCTTGTTGCTTATTGTTTGGGTTTTACACAAATAGATCCAATTAAGCAAAATCTGTTCTTTGAACGATTTATGAATAGTGCTCGCAAAAGTCCACCGGATATTGATATAGATTTTTCGTGGAAAGAACGGGATGAAATTGTAAAATATGTTTTTGAAAAATATGGATATGATCGGGTAGCAATGATTTCGACTACAATTACTTTTCGTGCGCGTTCAGCATTCAGAGAAACAGCGAAGGCATTTGGAATTTCAGAAAGAGAAATATCGAAATACAGCAAAATGATACCCTGGACAAATGCCCAAAATCTTCCAAACATTTCTGTAAAGTTTCCTGAATCACGTGGTTTAGGTTTCGATAGAGAACCTTGGAAAACAATCGTAAATCTTGCTTCTAAAATCGCAAACTTTCCGAGGCATCTAAGTATTCACCCTAGTGGAATCGTAATTACTCCTAGTAAAATAACCGATTACTGTGCTCTTGAATATGCTAAAAACAAAGGTCTGGGATTGATAATTACTCAGCCTGATATGTATTCACTTGAAGATTTAGGTTTGGTAAAGATTGATTTATTAAGTCAGCGGTCTCTTGGAGTATTGAGAGATACAATGGATGTAATAAACAATAATTCTGATAACTAATTATTAGATTTAAGTTTTAAGAAATCTGAACCAAACAAAATCAAGAGAAATGAAGCAATAATCATAAGTGTATTTTCACCAAGCTTCATCATTCCAATTTGAGATCCTTTGCCGAAACAACCACAATCGATACTTAACCCGCGAAATAAACTAATTATTATTGTTATCGTAAAAATTGTAAGCATAGAAAATATTATGGTGGAATTTTCTTTTACTGCAATACCAAATAACATTAAAATTCCGGCAACCAATTCAATCCAGGGTAGAGTAATAGCAAAAATATTTATAGTTTCAATAGGCAGCAATCGATAATTCGCTATTGAAATTGCAAACGCTTCAGGATCAGAAATTTTTTCAATTCCGGCATATATAAAAACAAAACTTATAACAATTCTTAAAAAGAGAAGAAGATATTTATTGGAAAATAAAATGTTCATAGGATTATTATTTACTTGCTGGATAATTATTTCTTGTCCATTCGTCATATCCGCCAACATAAACATATACTCGTTTAAATCCCATTGCAAATAGTTCATCACCTGAAAGAATACTAATATCACAATCTTCACTGCTGCAATAAGTTACCACAATCTCATTTTTGTTTAAGCGGTTTATAACTTCAACGTGATTTTCGGATCCATAAAATGGAATATTTATGGCCCCTTTTATATGCCCTTCAGAAAATTCTTCCACTGAGCGTGAATCAATAAATTTTATTCCATCTTTGAATAACTTGTAAGCTACATCTAATTTAATAGCTTTAGGTTCTGTAAATGGTTCTATGGCACTTTCTACCTTTTTTATAAAAATTGAATCAGAGCGCTTCGTCTCAGATAAATTTGTTTTTGAAAAAGATGAATCAATTTTATTAAATAGTGTTAAAGAATCGCTTTCCCAATTCAATCTCTTTTCTTCTCTAAGTAGACCTAAGCCATTTGGATTAAAATGATTGTAAATCAATGAGAGTAAAATAGATATGATTGTTATAGCAAATATTTTTAAAGATTTTAATTTCAATTATGTAATATATTTTTACGATATATAAATAAAACGCCTCCTAAAAGGAGGCATATGTACTAAAAAACGGATTCAATTTTGGCAAAATTTGAATTCTTCTTAAAAGCCTGTAAAATCAATTATTCAAATAACTTATGGACTTTAACTTATTATTTACTTTCCTAGATTTTCTTAATTTTTCCCGCATCTTCTAAAGAAAGTTGGCACCTATTTGTCATTTTTTTTTCTGTGCGAAATTAAAGAAGCATATGGTATAAATCAATGAAATTATTTCTTTTTCTTTGGAGCACTGTTCATGTATGCATCAATTTCTTCTATTTCTTTACTTACATACATCAGTATTTAAACCACTTGAAAATAAAAACAGTAAGAAGGCAGATATAGTTTTAAATAAACTATTGGCTCAACAGAAAAGTCCTAGAATTCATTCAACGAAGTAAGATCAACTACTTATCTGATTGCAAACGAAATAAAAACAGACGTGGCATTGAATGATACAATATAAGCGAGGTAACGGTTCATCAAAAGAAAAAGCAGTAATAATTATTTTCATAATTATCGTTTCAAATAAATAGGCAATCTTAAATTGATGATTTTTATTTTAATACTTTGAAATACTTTACTTTTTCATTAAAGATCCTTTCAGCCTCTCTCATTCCTTCATACTCCTCCAAAACCCATTGAAAAATTATACCATCTTTAATTGCAACTATGCCGACTTCATAAAACAATTCATTGTTTTTTATTGTTTCAGAGGTATAATATATCTCATCAATACCATCACGCTTTGTCTGTTCAAATTTTATTACCTTTCCATTCCAGCTCTTCGCTGCAGTATGTATGTATCTATATAATAAAAACGCATTATCTTGGGGTTTTTCCTTTAAAATTAGATAAACGCCTACATAATGAATATTACTAAAAGCCTCCTCGTAATTATAAAAAACAAATTTACCCGCTGCATTTTCAAATTTTTTATGTAAAACTGGTTGATCTGGGAAATAGGCCTTAAAGTAACCATCGATTGAGTAAATATTTTGTTCATCTTGTTCTCTGGTGCAGGAGACTATTAGAAGCAGTAAAATTAGTATCGGAATCTTTTTCATTATTCTTTCTTTAACGGATAATAAAAAAATAGTACTCTTCTGTGAGATGACTTTATAAAATTTATTTATCGTAGTTACTAATACTTCGTTTGTCGCTATTTCAACAAAAGCATTTTTCTTGTTTGAACAAAATCACCCGCTTGCATCCGATAGAAGTATATTCCTGATGCAGGATACTTAGTACTTGATGCTGGTCCGCCTGTGGTGGAAAATTCAACTTCATAAGTTCCTGCAGGTTTATATTCATCAACAAGAGTAGCAACTTCTTTTCCAAGTATATCATAAATCCTTAAAGTAACATTACAGCTCACTGGTAACTGATAGCTTATAACTGTAGTTGGATTGAATGGGTTTGGATAGTTATTTGATAAACTATAAGCATTTACAGAACTTAAATCCCCATTTACTGCTGTTACTGGTGTATATGTATATAAATACTTACCATAATTCACCCAGCCTGAACTATCCCAAATTTGAACAAAAGATTTACTCAGGTTATTGTTTTCATCATATGTGAATGAATACTCTATATTATTCTCCCAGAAAGAACCAATCCAAGCTTGATCAAGTTGTTCAGTAAGGTTAATGTTTGCATCATATGTGTATGTAGACTTATATTCATTCACCCAGGTATATCCATCCCAATCTTGCCTGAGCAATTCAATAAGACTATTGTTTGCATCATATGAGTATATTAAATTTCTATAATTCGCCCAGAAAGAACCATCCCAATTTTGAATTAGAGTTTCAATTAGGTAGTTGTTTCCATCATAAGTAAATGAATACCTATCAATACTCACCCAGGCAGAGTCATTCCAGTCTTGGTAGAGTGCTTCAGTCTTGTTATTGTTTGCATCATAAGTGTATGAAGACTTATAATCATTCACCCAGTCAAAACCATTCCATTCTTCGTAGAGTTGTTCAATCTTGTTATTGTTTATATCA
Organism: Ignavibacteriales bacterium; assembly: GCA_016707115.1. Taxonomy (GTDB): domain Bacteria; phylum Bacteroidota; class Ignavibacteria; order Ignavibacteriales; family Ignavibacteriaceae; genus IGN3. The sequence goes on from JADJIH010000001.1 coordinate 441,945, forward strand.
TAGCTGTATGAATACTTACCACGAATCACCCAGGCAAAACCATTCCAACTTTGACCGAGCGATTCAGTCAGGTTATTTTTTGCATCATAGGTGTATGAATACTGCATACTATTCTCCCAGACAGAACCAACCCAGTATTGGATGAGCAATTCAATTATATTATTGTTTCCATCATATTCGTATGTATCCTTATTATTATTCACCCAGGCAGAACCATCCCAGAATTGGTAGAGCATTTCAGTCAGGTTATTGTTTGCATCATATGTGTATGAAAACTTTGATGAATTCTCCCAGGCAGAATTAACCCAATTTTGGCGATTTTCCACTACTAGTAGAAAACCATTACTAAGTATTGTTTTATTAACGGTTCTCCTTGTATCTATTGATTTAAATCCTACTTCATCAAAAAACTCTATCTGTTGATTTCTCAGTGCCTTCTGCCAATCACTATTTTTAGATTTAACTGGTAAGGATTCCTCGACATTTATTACTTTTAAATAATCTACATTTGGATTGTGAACTTTCCGAAGTCTCTCAATAGTAGGATTCTCTGGTATTACTCCTCTGTTAATTCTATCCTGGGAAAAAGTTGTTAATATAAACAGCAGAAGGAAAAATAAAATTTCCAATATTTTTTTCATAACATCTCCTACTATTGCAATTAAAATAAATCCCCCCTTAGTGAGAGGCATAATTAAATTCTTACTTAATTAAAATCATTTTTTTTGTTTGAATAAAACCTTTTCCCGAATTTAGTTCGGGATCTGCGACTTTTAATTGATAGAAATAAACACCACTTGGAAGATTGGTTGGATTCCAGTTTAACTCATAAGTGCCAACAGTTTTTTCTTCGTTCAGTAGCATAGCAACTTCATTCCCAAGAATATCATATACTTTCAGGGATACACAGCCAGATACATGGAGTGAATATTTTATTTTTGTAGAAGGATTAAATGGATTAGGGTAGTTTTGATCTAAACTATAAGTAACCGGAGTATTAACGTTAACTTCATTTGAGTCTTCAACTGAAACAAAAAGTAGATCAGTAAATGTAAAATCATCAACATACATTTGATATTGATCGGTTTCACCGAAGAAATCAATAGCAGATAATTTCAATTGGCTTCCATTGCCGGTAGCCCCTGCGGACCACGGCCAAGTGTAGATCGATGTTCCATTAAATTTTAATTCTGCTGCATCATTATCAATATCAACGATTAGTTCAACAAGATTCCAGTTGTTATAAGTGTATGTAAATGAAGCAACACCTATTCCACCGGCATTCAAGCTGCCAAGACCACCTGCTTTGAAGAAGCATTCCATCGCCCATTCATAAACACCACCAGTGAACTTGGACAATGTATTAAAGTAACCGAGTTTATCATTTGTTAGATAAATACGAAAACTGATTGAATATTTTCCAGAGGTCAAATCACCAATCGGATAAACAAGGTCATTATTTTGTACAATAACAAATGAGTTTGGAGCACTGTATGATTGAGTATTTGAAATTAAAGGATCTTCAACGGTACTGCAGGGTATCAAAGTCCAGGTTGTCCAATCAATAGGATTCTGGCAAGCTAATCTCAATCCGGCAGTGTAGGTATCAAAATTATCTGCCCAGGATAAAATAATTCCAGGATCAGGTTCGGTTCTAAAACTCCAGGTAGGTCCGGTAACACTGCAGGTGTCACCGTTCTCTACAACATACCAATAGTAATTTGTATTATACTGCAAAGGTAGAGAAGAAATGTTCCAGGATGTTGCTAAACTTCCCGATTGAACTAAAGAAAGGCTATCAGGATTGGTACCAAAATAAAGATCATTATTATTTGTACTAACACCATTCTGCCACGTTATTTGTGCAAGATTAATTGATACCTCCGTTTCTCCATCTGATGGTGAAGAATTTGATGCATAGCCAACAGGGCAAGGAGAACTAAAATTAAAAGCTGCAATTCTTGTTTTCCAATTTGACCAACCCGTGAAAGGTATGTACTCATTTGTGTACCAAAAAGTACCTGGGTCTGTCGGATCAACAACCATTTGTGTGTAATCTCCCCAACGCGGCGTAAATCCTATTTGAGATCCACCACCAGCATGTATAACAGTTTCAGCCACAGTCATTATACCAAGGGGATCAGAGGCGAATCTTCCGGTAAATCTAATATCCGGATAAATAGCTGAACTTGAAGCTGAATAACCTAATGCTAAGTTACCACTTCCATCCATTGCAATACTTCCCATCCATCTGTATAAACTATCGGATGGAGCATAAGTGCCTTCCTGAAAAATACTCCAATCCGCTGATGTTTTTCTTAATTCCCACCATCGCATACCTGCACGTCCTGATCCGGCATTTACAGTCTGACAAACAACCATAGACTGATGACCACCAAAATTTCTATACTGTAAACGGTTCATTGGTTTATCAGCGAGATTATCTAATTTTTGGGTAGTTCCGAGTTGAGGAATTGAATTCGGTTCGCTAAATGCTGGTGTTGTTAAATATAATGGTCCTGTAAAAGTTGTATTAGCCGGGGTTATCCAATCTACGTGAAATTGATATATATCAAGATTTGTGTTTCCAACTCCGTATCCATTGTAGGTTGCAAGAAAATAATTAGGAGCGCCAGCTGGAGGAAATGCCCCATCACAGTCTGAGGGTAATAATGCATAGGTAGAATTTGGATTACTAAAATATTGCATTGTTGCAGTACCGCCCGATAACATTGTATTTCTATCAAAAACTGCTGCATAAGTTCCAAGATAATTTCCTGCACCAGAAGAAAATATGTTTGCAGACATATAATATCCATCTGGCCAAATCCCAAATTTTGGATAATCTGGCATGTTAGGAAATGAATAAGCGTATTGATAATAATTGCCTGTAGGATCGGGTGATGTAGAAACAGCAATCAAAATATAAAATGGTCCATTAGGATAGTTTGGCAAAGCAAATTGACTAACCATCCATCTATCTGCTACTTCATCATAAAGAACAATTGGGTCACCATCGTTTGTTCCACCCCACGGACCCGGCAATCCTGCCCAGAAATTAATATTATTAAAAGGACCGGCTAGAGAATTTCCGTTTTTATCCCAAATCTGAGTCTGCACATTAACCATTTGAACGTAATGATTTGGCCCAACATCTCCTGAAGGATCAGGTGGTGTATAGGCACCAGCACTAACACCTTCAAAATTTTTAGTAATGTTTGAAATACCTTCGGGACCATTATACTCCTGTAAGGAACCATCCTTCACTACTTCCTGAACATTAATGTCAAATGGTATTCGAAGAGGAATAATTCCATCCGTCCAGTTTTCAATAGTTTTTGGAGTTGTTAGTGGTAGATCACGCATAGATTGTGAAATGCCCATTTTAATTGGTTGTGATACAACGGGGTTAGAAATTGTCTGACTCTGAGGAAAAATTAAATTTGCAATTAGGAAAAAAGTAACAATTAATGTTATTCGGTTAAATGTATTTACCATTAGATTACTCCTTTATAGTATTGCTTGAATAAAGCAATCTTGATTTATTAAAAATATTATGATTTTGAATTAATATTAGGATCCTTTTTTGCAGGTCAAAAAAATAAAACATTAAGCCTGCTTCGTGTGAGTATTCTTGGTGTTATCTCGGTAAGTATTCAGCAATTAAACTCTTAAACTCTTACTCTCACGTAGTAGAGAAAATTTACTACTGGTAATAAGCATATTAATTTTATCAAAGTCAAAATGTTTCGATTTGCAAATGCTAACGATTGTTGAATGTGTATAAATAAAAGAAACACCTGCAACCTAGGCTGCAGGGTATTGTGTTAATAAAAAGCTTGGTTGATATTCTTTGAATCTTAATGTTAAAATGGAATATTAATTTTTAAAAAATCTATATAGTTTAATACATTTATTATATTTTAAATGAACATAAAGGAGATTAGAGAAATGCTAAGAATAGGAACCTGCAGTTGGAAATATGATTCCTGGAAAGGAATTGTATATCCAGATAAAGAAGAGGTTAACTTCTTAGAAGAATACTCGAAACATTTCAATACTGTTGAAGTCGATCAATGGTTCTGGTCTTTGTTTGAGCCAAAGAAAGTATTGTTACCAAAGGAAAGTGATGTTAAATCATATTCAGAATCTGTTCCTGATAATTTTAGATTTACGATTAAAATACCAAACAGTATCACAATTACACATTTCTACAATAAAAATAAAACTGAAGAACTAAAACCAAATCCATTTTTCCTGAAAACAGATCTCTTTGAAAAATTTCTTGAAACTCTAAAACCGATAAAGAAAAATATTGGTATGCTGATGTTTCAGTTTGAATATTTGAATAAGCAAAAGATAAGCGGGCTTACTGAGTTTCTTGATAGGTTTGAATCCTTCATTGAATCAATAGAAAAAAAATATGTTTACGGTGTTGAAATCCGCAATCCAAACTTTCTTCAAAAACCTTTTTTTGAGTTTCTTGAGAGAAATAAATTAGCAATCATATTCCTGCAGGGATATTATATGCCTCCAATCTGGGAAGTGTTTAATGAATACAAGGATCATATTAAATCCACAGCAGTAATAAGATTGCACGGTCCGGATAGAAGTGGAATAGAAAAGAAAACAGGAAATATTTGGAACACAATAGTTGAACCAAAAGATGATGAGTTAGATAAAGTTGCAGAGATAATTCACTATCTTAAAACTAAAAAAGTTGATACTTATGTAAATGTTAATAATCATTATGAAGGCAGTGCACCGCTTACGATAAACAAAATCAATACACTAATTAAGTAATGTTGTATGAAATTAAAAGGTCATTTATGAGAAAATATTTTATAATACTGATATCGTTATCAACTTCAATCTGCTTTGCTCAGACCTGGAATAATTCTCCAATCCCAAATACTAGTAAACAGATGGTATTGGTTTTAACTGATTCCATAACATCTACAAATGGCGAACTTGTTTACTTTGAAAGACAGAATGATAAAAGCTCCTGGAAAAAGATAAGTTCTACTATTCCTATCGTTCTTGGCAGAAACGGTCTTGGATGGGGAAGAGGATTAAATTCTATTGATTCATTAAAGCTGCCTATGAAAACTGAAGGTGATGGAAGAAGTCCCGCTGGAGTATTTGAATTAGGTGCTGCTTTTGGTTATGTAAGTGCTAATGAAATTAAAGGATTGAAAATTCCATATATACCTATTACGGAGATGGTTGAATGTATCGATGATATAAAATCAAGTTATTATAATCAGATAGTAGCAAGGGATGATATTAAAGAAGTAGATTGGCAATCATCAGAGAAAATGTTTTTTGCCGAAATATGGTACCAACAGGGTATAGTTATAGAACAAAATACAAATCCAATAATCAACGGATCAGGTTCTTGTATATTCCTTCACAATTGGTCACAGCCTAACGAAATCACAGCAGGTTGTACCGAAATGGAACCAGAAAAATTAAAAGAATTAATTTATTGGCTGGATTCTTCATCAAACCCAATTCTTATTCAACTTACAAAGCAACTTTTTAATGAGTATCAGAATCCCTGGCAGCTGCCCATCCCAATAGATATTCCTTAATAACATAGACTTATGCCACTGACCCCTTAGCTGCATGGCCTTGAGTTAACAAAAAGCGGGGGGGGGAGGGATTCTTTCTAACAACGATTCAGAAATAAGTTAGGTGTTAGAAGTTATCAAATACTTATTTAATGATTGCCAACTACGAAGTATTATTTTACTCAAAAAGATTGAACCTTTAATAATAAAAATTTAATTTGCATCTGCATTGATGTAAATATTATGCTACTCTACTCAAAATACTCCTTTATACCGCCTTACCAGCGGGGGACTGACTTTATGTTAGATGCTGGGTCTTTTTAATTAACAATTTTATTTAATACTTACTTATGTTGGGTGCAAAGTTATTGAGTGCGCATTATTAAGGGATTTTATATGAAAATATTATTCAGTTTTTTACCAATTCTAATTTTAATTTATGGTTGTGGAACTGGCAGACAATTTACTGTTAATCCTGCAACTGATTTAAAGATCGATTCGACAAAAGTTTTCGATGTTGAAACTTTATTCGGGAAACCAGAAGAAGTTAAAACAATCGATGAAAATAATGTAAGCTCAAAAATTCACGTTTATTTTTATGCGCAAAAACCTGGTTATTTTAGTTATGTTTCAATGAAAAATCTAGAGCTTGAATTTATAAAAAATACACTAAACGGATATATTTATCAAAATTCTTTTGGAGAGCCAAATACAAATTTTACTGATACTTTGAAAAACATAATAGAAATTGGAGTATCAAAAAAAAATGATGTGTTAAGTGTATTTGGAGAACCTTCTGGAAAAACTAATCTTCCAACTAATCTTATAAACTATACCCTTGGACTGAATACAGTTAAAATAGTTCCTGAAGCTAATGATGCTTGGGTTTATTCGTTAAAATATTTTGAAGATGTGTATAGCACCCCAAAACCTTATTACAAATTTTTAATATTCTTCTTTAATTCTGATCAAAAAGTAATTGATAAATACTATGTAAGTAATATTACCCGAGAAGTCATTAAGCCGAAGATAAGTGAGCATTAGTTTTAATACAATTAAATACTGGTTCAAAATAATGTGTCTAACTTTTTTAATCCGCCCTGATGGATAGATAAGTACAAAGGCAGGAGGATATAAAAATATTGATCAATCCATTTGATGGATTGGTAAACAGGTTAATAATTTTAAGTTTGTTCTTAGTGTTGTTTAATTAAATATTTTTTAATTGTGGTGTTTTACTTGGCCTCCTTGTTATGGGCGGTGTTAAGTGTAAAAGCAATATATTTAGGACTTCCAAAATGAAATCAGTGCTACTCCTTCTAATTTATTTATCAATTGAAATGTTTTCCCAAAATGATTCAAGCTTTATTGAATTTGTAAATGGAGAAAAACTTTTTGGCAAAGTAAAATATAAAGTTTCTAATAATGGACCATCTTATCTTTCACTTAATGATTCAGCCCAATTTTTAATTGGAAGAGTAACTAGTTTTCAAAATGAAGATGGTTATTTTACAAAACACGAAGGATATAAAAATAATTTTTTAAAGCGTATAGTCGCTGGCAGAATTAATCTATATCAGGAAACTGTATCAATACCTGGGAATCCATATAGTACCACCTCTTCAGATATATCATTTGAATATTTTTCAAAGGATAATGGCGATATTATGAGGGCAGATTATGAAAAATTAGAGCGAGCGTTATCTGATAATATGGAAAGTTTAAATCGTCTAAAAACTTATAAAACTCTTGAATATGTGCATTGGGGAATGCTTGGAGGTGGAGCAGCATTAATAATTGCAGGATTATTAACAGGAAGCAAAGATAAGCCAAACCTAACACTAATTGTAACTGGCAGTGTAGTCAGTGCACTTTCTATTATCCCATATTTTATGAGAAAGCCACAACTAAAATCTGCTATAAATTATTATAATGGTAATTAAACTATTACACCTAGCCTCTTTAATCCGCCACGGGCGGACAGGTAAGTACAAAGCCAAGAGGATATAAAAATATTAGATAGGCTAGCACCTAATCCCAAAATAGTTAAAAAGTGACAGCGCGGGACAGGGGTTATTTTTTATGGAACTAAAATCGCAACTAGAATGAAGTTAATTTTGATCAATAAATTGAAATATTTTCTTTGTCTAATATTTGACCTGGGCTTAACAATTAATATTATTGCTCAGACAACGGGAACATTTATGCAAGTAAATGAGATAGAAGCAGGATTTAGTTATAAAATATTTCAGCGGGAATTTGATAAGGAGTTTGTTGATGGGAGTACACGGGCACGTTGGGACATACCAGCAATTTATGGTAAATATAAGATCAATGAATGGCTAAGTGTAAATTTAGAAGGAGCAGTTTATTTTACATTGGTAAATTTAATACCAGGTAGGAACTATATAAATTATCATATGGGCGGAGGATATGAAGCATTGTTTTACAAGTTTAACGGAATCAACCTGCATTCAGTAGCACAATTTGATTACAATGTTAATTATGATAGATCAGAATATAAATATCACAAGAAACAGCAGTTTTTAATTTTAGGATTAAAGATCGAAAAGATCTTTGAAATTGAAGATTTGAAAATGGGAGTGCACATAGGCTCTGCATATGTTTATAACAAAATAACTGATGAATCGCCGAATTGTATCGTTTCATCTGAATCAAAATATAATTTTGGAGCAACTTTTGGCTTTAACATGCTGGCAGGTGAAAATATACAAATAGCAGGACAAGTTGTTTATGCTTATTACTTTCAACCACAACTAGCAATAGGGTACATTTTTTAGGATTATTTAAGGTGCGGAAAGCCGTTGTTTATTGTGGAATCGATTGCCCAGGTGTTTGTAAAATCCCAACCGCCTCCGCCTGAGTCCAAACGATTTTCTATTCAAAAAATCGAATTGTAAATATTTTTTGTTCTAATTTTTCCCAAATCATTCCAGGTGAAAAACCTTAACCACTATTGTGATTAAGGAATTACTAATGCTACCTCAGGTCGGAAATAATTCAGGAACAATTGTTTAAGTTTTATTATGATGGTTCTTACGGTTTGATAAGTGAGATGAAGGATATCGGATATGTCTTTTGCATTATATCCTTGCATAAGATGAGAGAGAATATTTTTCTCTTTATTGGTGAGAGTTTTCTGCCAATCTTTGAAATCTATATTGAATGAAATCTGTTCTTCAACTGATTCCTTCTTCAAGAGCTTTGATTACATCCAATCATCAAACTCTACAATCTCTACAATCTCAGTTTCAACATCTGGTATTCTTCTGTAGAAGGAAAGAGCATCAATAGAAAATGTACCCCCATAACCCTTTTTGCAAGTACTCCTTACGTCCACCTGCTTAGCATGAGAAGTAACGAAATATTTGTACTCTTGTTTTTTAATTTCTTTTCCTTTGAGAGAATCATTTTTATATTTCTCATAAGACTGGCAAACAAGTTCTTGAATTTTATCTTTTCTACGTTCTGGCTCTTCGTACCTGAGTACAGCATAATATGCCCGTGTTTTTACAAAAGGATATAGTTCGACCCAGCTCATTAACCTCCTGTGATAAGTTGTTAGATTTTATTTTGAATTTTTAGAAGTGGTGAGTATAATTTTGAATGCAGCTTCAGCGATTATCAGAGCGATACCAAATATCTGTATCATTTTTTACCTCCAAATATTTCTCTGAGAATAGTATTAACAAGTTCACCCAACTCTTCGTACAAGTTTTTTTGGTTGCTCATCGCATCCTCCATAAATAATTATCGATAACTAAATACTTATAACAGAAAATAGAAGCCCTTTTATAGATTACTATTAAAATTCATTAGCCTTAATCAAATCCTTTTTTTAATTTGTAATGTAATTTTTGAACACATTGTGCATTGTTAATTTTACACTGTTAATTGTAAGAAATTACACTCCCTTCATATTCCATTTCTCTACCGGGGGTGCTGAGTTGGTGTTTTCTAATTCAATAGAATACTCAATCATCAAAGAGAATTGATTGCTGACTTCGGAATAACAAGCACGACAGAGCAATGACTAGCATATTTTGCTAGCAAGTGGTTTGACGAAGATCTCAAGTCTGATGAATTAGTAGTAAATGATAGGACCAATCTTGATATTTTCTAGTTGAAAGATGATAGCCTTGGCGATATGGATAATCTTCCTGATCCAGATATAATTACACCTGAGATAGTTGAGAACATAGAAGCAAGATTAGCCAGTTTTAAAGAAATTGTTGAGGAGTTAAATGGGAAAAACTAAAAACAACTATGCATTAAAAAGTTAAATTAATTATTAAGGAAAGAATAGTGTTAGGTGCTATAGCTGGAGATATAATTGGTTCTGTATATGAATTCACAAATTCGAAACCAGATTTGGATTTTCCACTCTTCGTAAAGGATTCTGAATTTACTGATGATACAGTTTTAACCGTTGCATTGGCAGATAGCATTCTATCAAGTATTGATTATCAAATAAAACTTTATGAATATTATCATCTTTTTCCACGCTGTTGCTATGGCAGTAGATTTCACCTATGGGCTGCCAGGAAAGAACAACAGCCATACAATAGTTGGGGAAACGGCTCAGCAATGCGTGTAAGCCCTGTTGGTTGGGCTTACAATGATTTAGAGACGGTATTACAAAAAGCAAAAGAGAGTGCAGAAGTAACTCACAATCATCCGGAAGGAATTAAAGGTGCTCAGGGAACAACTTCTGCAATATTCTTATCACGCTCTGGCCAATCAAAAGAAATCATAAAAGATTATATCACTAAAAACTTTGGTTACAATCTTGATATAGATATTGAGGACCTAAGAAAAAATTATCGATTTAATGAAAGCTGCCAGGAAACAGTTCCTCAAGCTATAATTATTTTTTTAATTTCTAATGACTTTGAAGACTCTATTAGAAAAGCTATTTATATTGGAGGTGACAGTGATACATTAGCTTGTATTAATGGTTCAATTGCCGAAGCTTTTTATGGTGGAGTGCCAGAAGAAATTAAACTTGAAGTCTATAAAAGAATAGATAGTAGAATTACAATAATCACGAATGATTTTAGAGAAAAGTTTATAAGTAAATAAATGTCATTACTTGAACGAGCAATAGAAATAGCAGTTACAGCTCACAAAGATCAAGTTGATAAAGCAAGTAAGCCGTACATTTTACATCCATTAAGACTTATGTTCAAGATGCAAACTGAAAACGAGATGATAGCTGCTGTGTTGCACGATGTTGTTGAAGATATGGATTGGACAATTGAAAAATTAGTTGTCGAAGGATTTGATGAAGAAGTTATTACTGCAGTTAAATTATTAACTCACAATAAAAAAGTTCTATACAAAAAATACATTGAGGCAATTAAAACAAATAAGATTGCTCTAAAAGTAAAGCTTGCTGATCTTGAAGATAATATGGATATAAAAAGAATTGCACATCCTAAGTTTAGGGATTATGCAAGACTGGCGGAGTATCTGAAATATTATAATGAATTAAAGAAACTTGTTTAAGATAAATTGAAATAAATTCTATTAGAGAACATATGCCGGAATTAGAATATTATATAGATAAAGAATTTTCAAACATCAATTTTGCAAAGGATGGATTTACAGCAGGTGAATATGAAAATTGTAAATTCGAGAAATGTAAATTCCCCAAAGTTAAATTATCAGAATCCGTATTTATAAATTGTGAATTTATCGGTTGTGATCTAATGACTAGCAATATTTCAGCGGCTGTTTTTCGAGATGTAAAATTTAACAACTGTAATTTAACAGGATTGCAGTTCGATGGTTGTAACCAATTACTTTTATCATTTGAATTCACAGGGTGTAAATTAAATATGTCATCATTCTTTGGAATGAAACTACATAAAATAGATTTTACAAAATGTGAAATGGTTGAAGTTGATTTTGGCAGGGCAGATCTCACAGGTTCATCGTTTAATGATTGTGATTTACGAAATGCCGTATTTGATAATACTAATTTATCTAAATGTGATTTTCGTGAAGCATATAACTATGCAATAGACCCGAATAATAACAAAATCTCAAAAGCGAAATTTTCTCTAATTGGTATACCAGGTCTATTAACAAAGTACGATATTTTAATTGAGTAAATTAATCCTTTTTCCACTCGGGAAATCTGCCCGGAGTAAAGGGCGCACCTGATTTCTCCAATTCAGATTCAACTTGCTTTACACTTGTATCTATTGTTTTTAAGGACTGAAGAATATCCTCAAATTTACTTGCTGCCGATTCATAAGATTTGATAAAAGTATTTGTTGGTGCAGCAGTTGTATTCCACAAAGCACCTGTAATTAAATCCACACGTTGTTTTACAGAAGTTGGTGCAGATCCTTCATATCTGCTTCTTAGTTGATCTCCATTTAGTTTTAAATTAAGATCTCTTAAATCACTTTCAATATTGATAATGTTATTATAAGTTGAAGTTGGAACATTAGCTCCGGCTAATACTGCCTTCTTAAGGTAAGCCACATTACTTACCAACTCGTTTCTGAATGCATCCGCACCGGCAATTGATCTTGTAAGTTCCGCCACTTTTTTATTGAATGTATTGAGTGCAAACATATCTTCTGCCGGAAACGTTGTGTTGTTTAAAGATTTACAAAGAAATTCTTTTTTACTTACCAGTTCAGTAAACTTTCCATCTTTGAATTTTGAGAGGGACACAAAATATCTCCCTGGCAAAACCATATAACCTTTTTCAGGTTCATTCCATGGTAAGGTATTGTCAGGTGTCTCGAGTGATATTGGTGTAACAGGAGTGTATCTGAAATTCCAGGTTACCCTATTTATCCCTTTATTTGCGTCTGTTTTTATTTTGCGTATTGTATTGCCAGCTTCATCTGTTATAATAAATAATAGATAATCTTCCGGTTCTTCCTGTTCAGCTTTTAAAGTTTCATAAGTTGGATATTTAATATCACTGTTTTGCTTTTGCAATTTCTTCTCTTCATCCGTTCGCAAATCTTTTAATGTTTTGAACTCATCTTTTAAGTAATAAGTAAATACAGCACCTACTTCCGGATTTGGTGCTGAATAAAAACTTGCACCCATAAATGCAACCCCTTTAAATCCAAGCGGGTTAGATGGAATGAACATTAATGCATCTTTTACATGAAATATTTCAGCATCTTTTTTTAATGTTTCTGTTGATAAATACCTTAAAGGTGAATAATCATCAAGAATATATACTCCTCTTCCAAATGTTGAAACAACAAGATCACTTTCTCTTCTTTGAATATCAAGATCCATTACACATGCAGGCGGCATACCGTTTTTCAATGGTATCCATTCTTTTCCGCCATCATTAGAAAAATATACGCCAAACAAAGTTCCAAGAAATAAAAGATTTTTATCAATATGATCTTCGGATATAGAAAAAGTACTTCCATTTTCCGGAAGATTATTATTAATTAAAAACCAATGTTTACCGCCATCGGTTGTTTTGCAGATATATGGTTTGTAATCACCACCAAAGTAGTTGTTGCATGCAGCGTACGCAACAAGTTTATCAAAATTAGAAGCTATGATTTGATGAATTCGTGAATACTCAGGCAATCCTTCAATTGTTGCCTTTGTCCAATTAATGCCGCCGTTTGTTGTAACGTTTATTAGTCCGTCACCTGAACCCACGAATAAAATATTTTCATCCAGTGGGGATTCTGCAATCGTTACAATTTGTGCCATACTACTTTTCCTGGCAAGCTGATCAATACTCCAGCTTTGTCCCATAAGTTTTTGCATCTCTTTGGGAACACCTAGTGTTAGATCAGTACTAATTTCTTTCCAAGTACTTCCCTGATCATCACTACGTAATAATTTGTTGCCACCAAGGTATAATCTTTTATTATTGTGCTTTGAAAGCAGAAAGCCTGCATCCCAATCAAATCGATAAGCAGTATCGGCAAAATCCTGCGGCTGAATGAATAAATTTTCTCCGCTTCTTTTATCAAAGCGGACAAGCCCACCAAATTGGGATTGTGAATAAATTATGTCTGGATTTTTCCAATCAACTTGCGTCTCAAAACCATCCCCGGCATTAGTAAAGAGCCAATCCTGATTTAATATTCCAGCTGAACTTACAGTTCGTGAAGGTCCTCCAAGACTGTTGTTATCCTGTGTTCCGATATAAACATTAAAAAATGGTTCAGCATTATCGGTTGTAATTTTATAAATTTCTGCAATCGGTAGATTTGGTTTGAAATCCCAGTTCTTTGCCTGATCGAAAGTTTCGTAAAGTCCACCATCACATCCAGCAAGAATATGTTTATTGTTTAAAGGATCAATCCATAATGCGTGGTTATCAACATGCTTTTTATCATCACCCAAATTTTTCCATGTTTTTCCGCCATCAACAGTAAATTGCAAAAAAGTATCGTTGCTGTAAACTCTGTCTAAATCTAAAGGATCACAATAAAGTTCGTGATAATAAAAAGGTGCGGTTGCATTATAACTATTTTGCTTTGTCCAGCTTGCGCCGCGGTCAGTGCTTTTGTAAACACCTTTAACTTTATCAGTTGCTTCAACAATGGCATAGAGATAATCAGGATTAACAGGTGAAATAGCCATGCCAATTCTTCCAACATCTTCCTGAGGCAATCCATTTTTAAGTTTTTCCCAGGTGGCTCCATAATCAAGGCTGCGATAAATTCCACTTTCTGGTCCTCCATAAACACCCGTGTATAAATTTCTCATTCTCTGATGTGCAACAGCATATAAAATGTTTGAGAAACGCGGGTCCATATGAACCTGGTAACAGCCGGTGAATTCGCTGATCTTTAAAACATTATTCCAGGTTTTACCGTTGTCTGTTGTTTTAAAAATTCCTCTATCACCGCCTGAAAATCTGGATGATCCATAAGCAGCAGCGTACACTATGTTAGAATTATTTGGATCAATTGCAATTCCACCAATCTGATGCGAAGCGCTGATTCCCATGTTATTCCAGCTTTTTCCTGCATCCTCGCTTTTGTAAATTCCATCACCAAAAATCACATTGTTCTGATTATTATTTTCACCGGTTCCTACCCAAACAACATTTGGATTAGTTGGATCAATAACAACACATCCTATTGCATAAGATTTATTAGCGTCAAAAACGGGTGAAAAGGTTACTCCACTATTAGTTGTTTTCCACAAAGACCCATGACCTGACGCAACATAATACTCAAAATTATTAACCGGATTAACAGCAATATCAACAATTCTTCCTCCGGTAATTGCCGGACCAATGCTTCTGAATGAAAGTCCATTAAGCGAAATATTTTTAAGCGAATCGGATTGTGAATTATCCTGCCCGAAAGTAATCACTGAGGTTATTATTAAAAAAGTAGCAATAAAAATGGTAAATAATTTTTGCATGGAAATCATCCGGAAATAATTATTGAAAATTTGATTTGGAAAACATTGTTTTTTACAAGCACTATTTTTTCTGGTATGGGTAGATGAATATTAAATAGTATTAATTTCTTTAATAAAATAATAGCAGTAAACAATCAAATACAATATTAGCAGAAGATAATTTTGATTAGCGGTTATCATAAATGATGAAAGAATAAAAACTTGCTGAACAGTTTTTTATCTAATTATAATTATTCTCACACTGCATCTCAAAAATGTTTGATTGCTAGTCTCCGGATAAATTGTTTTGATTAAAAAATCAGAGAAAGATTACGTCTATATTAATTAATCAAAATATGATTTCCGAAAGGCTAATAATTATATAATCGATCCTGAGAATAATAAAATCTCAAAATCAAAATTTTCTCTAATTGGAGTCCCTGGACTTTTAGCTAAGTTTGATATTGAGATTGAATGAAACATTTCATTTATTCAATATTAAATCAGTTAATTATTTTTTCTAAATTATAAATTAGGTTACATTGAGTGTAGGAAGAAAGTCAGTAAATTATTTTTGAGCAAAAAGCTATTAAAGGAATATACTAGTGAAAACACAAAATGAACCTCAGTTGCAAAATACAATTGCAGTATTTATCGATTTTGAAAATCTATATTACTCTTCGGTCAATAATTATGGTGAAGAACCTGATTTAATGATAATCAGAAAATTATGCGAGAAAAAAGGAGGGATTGCATCAATACAGGCATTTGGTGATTGGGTAAGATTCAATGAGCAAATCAATAATCTCCAAACAAGTGGTATCCAACCTGTTTTTACTCCGCTTTCACGCACAGAAAAAAGTAGCGCTGATACATTTATTTGTGTTCACGCAATGAAGTTGTTTATGCAGAATCAAAACATAAATACTTTGATACTTGTTTCGGGAGATCGTGATTTCATCCCTCTACTGAATGAGTTAAGATCCCTTGGAAAAAATACATACTTAATGGGAGTTCCAGGCTCAATATCCCGGGATCTGGTTAATGTAGCAGATGGGATTATAGAGTACCGTCCGGAAAAAATTAAACATCAGGAATCTAAATCATTACAAACTCCACAGAAGAAGGTGAGCGATCAAATAAAGGATAGAATAATATCTTTATTAAAGAAAGAGAATCGAAGAATAAATGTAGCAACGATTGGAATAATGATTAAAAAGGAACATCCATCATTTAATCATAAAGAATTTGGATACGAAAAACTTTCACACTTCCTTGATGGTTTTCCACAAATAAAAATAGAGTATGATGAAGATAAGCTGGTTGCTTATGCAAGCTTAGCGAAATAGTTGATGACCGAAAAGTATGCTTTCCAAGAAAGTAAAGGTTTATAGAATTTTGGTTGAAAAACCTAAACCAAACATCAATCACTTTAATTAATGCTTTGCTGAGACTTCTCTAACCTCTTCACAATATCTGCTTGATATTCAGAAGAAAGATGAGCATATATTTTTGTTGTTTCTGTATCAGCGTGCGAAAGATAATTCATTAAGTCATTTAAGTTTCCCACTCTATCCATCAAAAAATTGGATGCAAATGTATGCCTCAACATGTGGATTGTCCCGTTCAGTCCAATTTTATCCAAAGCTTTTTTTAATGCTTCATTAGGTGCTGCTTTCCGTAATATTCCACCGTTCTTGTTTGGAAAAACATAAGTTTTACTTTTTCCCTGTTGCGCTTTTATAATATCTACTGCTTTCTTTGTAAGGCGAATAGTTTGAACACGTCCACCTTTTGTAATTGGAATTCTAACGAATGTATTATTTCCATATTGTACTCGTTTGTCAAGATTTTGAGTTTGTTACTTCTTCGGTGGAAAGAATTCTAAAACACTCTTCTAATTATTTTGAGTTAATCCTACCGATGTCGGAACAGGCATCTGTAAAATATTTATACATAAATCTTTCTTAGACGGTAAAATAGTTTTCATATCTCTCATAACTTGATGTACTGGTAGTTCTTTTTTGAACTCAAATAATTGTAAAGTAATTACTTAAGTGATATGATTTTTTAAGCTGTTGGTCGTATTCCATGGATTCCTAATGTTAATTCATTTTGCCTTTGCCCTCGAATTATTTCAGCATTCTTTTCATCGTGTGTAACAAGTTCTCTTATTCTTTTATCGTTCAGCATATAATCCAATCCATAAGAAATTCTTTTTGTTGCGATGGGAAAATATTTTCATCACTGGTATCTTCTTAAAAATTCCTGTATTTAAATTAGATAATTGGCACGTATTTGACACATTTTTTTGTGCTAAAATAAGAAAAGCCTTGTAATACAAGGCTTTAGAGGAAAGATGTACCGAAAGCCGGACTCGAACCGGCACGAGGTGTAAGCCCCACTGGATTTTGAGTCCAGCGCGTCTACCAATTCCGCCATTTCGGCAAACAATCAAAATTTGTGGGCAAAAGATAAAAAACTTAACCTTAGTTACCAACTTCTTTATGCATCAATAAAAGATTTCTCTCTTTACGATATAAATAATTTGAGAATTCCTTCGATAATAAATTGGGGGCAAAATATGGCACAATGCTTGTTTACTATCAACTAAACTAAAAGGAGTTGAAATGAAAAAAACTTACAGAGCAAAAAACAAAAAGCATCAGAAAGATAACGGTGTTTTTTTGTTGGTTAGTAATTGGGAGAATGTTGATGATTATAGCGAAGAAGAAATTGAAGATCTTCTTGAAGAAAATCATATTCCCGAGGTTTCTTATATCGAAGTAATTGACAAACCAGACAACATAATATTTGATTAATAAATTCGGGACTGGACATGAGTAAAACCTATATTGGTCAGGATGGACATTACGACATCGAAGATGATGGCAAGATCATCCAGAAAATGGTTAACGAGTTTGGAAGATTAACTGGAATAACTAAAGTTTATTCCAACTTTAAAAGAATTCCAAATCTCTTAGATCGTAACAAGATCGAATATTTTCTTCAGATGTTAAATATTTATAAAGTTTCAGGACGAGTTTAATTTTATCAATCTGCTCGTCCTTTAACTCTTTTCTCTTTTTCTAGAATTCCACTGTACTACGTCATTTAATTGCAGTTATACCCTTACGCTTTAATCCATCTTTCCTTATTTTTACAGTGAAAAACAAATATTGGAATTATGGAAAACAATACATCAAACTCAAACGATTCGTTAAAAGAAAAATCTAAAAATTTTATCTATGAAATAATTGATGAGGATTTAAAGACCAACAAATGGAATGGAAATGTTCACACAAGATTTCCTCCTGAACCAAACGGATATCTTCATATCGGTCACGCAAAATCTATTTGTCTTAATTATGGAATTGCTCGTGATTATAAAGGAAAATTCAATCTTCGTTTCGATGATACAAATCCGACCAAAGAAGATCAGGAATATGTTGATTCTATAATTGAAGATGTAAAATGGCTTGGTGGTGATTTTGAAGATAGAATATTTTATGCGTCGGATTATTTTGATCAAATGTATGATTGGGCGGTTGTCCTTATTAAAAAAGGGAAAGCATATGTAGATGATTCTGATCCGGAAACTATGCGTGGATTACGTGGTACTGTAACTGAAGCTGGAACGGAAAGTCCAAACCGTACTAGATCAGTTGATGAAAATCTTGATTTGTTTAATCGAATGAAAAATGGTGAATTTAAGAATGGCGAAAAAGTTCTTCGTGCAAAGATTGATATGTCTTCACCAAATATGCTGCTGCGTGATCCTGTTATGTATAGAATAATTCATTCTGAACATCACCGAACAGGAAATAAATGGTATATATATCCTACATATGATTGGGCCCACGGACTTGAAGATTCTATTGAAGGCATAACTCATTCTATTTGTACACTCGAGTTTGAAGTGCATAGACCTTTGTATGATTGGTTTTTAAATGAATTGGAAGTTTATCATCCACAGCAGATTGAGTTTGCAAGATTGAATCTTACTTATACAGTAATGAGCAAACGTAAACTGCTTGAACTTGTTGAACAGAAATTTGTTGATGACTGGGATGATCCACGTATGCCAACTATTTCTGCTTATCGTAGAAGAGGTTATACACCAGAATCAATTCAGAATTTTGCAGAGATAGTTGGAGTTGCCAGACGTGATGCAATGACTGATCTTGCCTTACTTGAATTTGCTATTAGAGAAGACTTAAACAAAAAAGCACAAAGAGTTATGGCAGTGCTTGATCCTTTGAAAGTTGTAATCACAAATTATAATGGTGAAGAAGAACTTGAAGCTGTAAATAATCCGGAAGATGCCGAAATGGGACATCGTAAAGTTCCATTCTCTAAAGAGCTTTATATCGAGAAAAGTGATTTTATGGAAAATCCGCCAAAAGGTTTCCATCGCTTAATTCCAGGCGGAGAAGTAAGATTGCGTTATGCATACATTATTAAATGCGATGAAGTAATTAAAAATGAAAATGGTGATGTGATTCAACTTAATTGCAGTTACGATTCTGATACAAAAAGCGGAACTGGAACAAGTACAAAAAAAGTTAAAGGAACTATTCATTGGGTTTCTGCAAAAAATGCAATTGATTGTGAAGTTAGATTATACGATAGACTATTAACTGTCGAAGATCCTGCAAGTGAGAAAGATAAAGACTACAAAGATTTGATCAATCCAAAATCACTTGAGATAATTTCAAATGCTAAACTTGAACCATTTGTAAAGTCATCAAAACCCGGTGATCGTTTTCAGTTTGAAAGACAAGGATATTTTTGTGTAGACATAAAACATTCAACACAAGAAAAACTTGTATTTAATCGCACCGTGACTTTAAAAGATACGTGGGCTAAAACCGGTGGGAAAAAATAATTAGTAGATATTTATATTAAGCTGTCACACTTTATTAGTGAAGTGTGACAGCTTACTTAAATTAATTGATATGTTTAATTGCAGCTTCAATCCTTTTAACAACTTCATCTTTGCCAAGAATAAAAAGCAAATCAAACATCCCTGGTCCGGTACTTTGCCCGGAAACTGTTAATCTCAAAGGATGGATCAGTTTTCCTTTTCCAACATTAAGTTCTTCTGAAACTTTTGAAAGTGCTGTTTCAAAATCCTCTTTTGTCGGATTATTTAATGAGGCAAATTCTTCTTTAAGTTTATTTAAATGTTCTGGCGTTTCAGGGTTCCAGTTTTTTTCAACAGATTTTTGTTCATACTCAGAAGGAACCTCATAAAAGTATGTGCAAGTATCAATAAACTCTTTTACGAATGAAACTCGTTCTTTCATTGTGTCAATAATCTGTGATAAATAATCATCTGAAAAATTTTGACTTTTGAATTTTGACTTTTGAATTTCTATCCTCAAATCAGCTAACAATTCTGATGAACTTTTCTTTCTTAAGTGTTCCGCGTTTAGCCAGTTTAATTTTTGAAGATCAAAAACGGCTCCAGCTTTATTAACTCTTTCCAATGAAAAACTTTTAATTAGTTCGTCTATGTAGTAAAATTCTCTATCATCGCCGGCATTCCATCCAAGTAGAGCAACAAAATTTACAAGTGCATCTTTCAAAAATCCTTTATCGCGGTAATCCTCAACTGCAACATCACCTTGCCGTTTAGAAAGTTTTGAACGATCAGGATTTAGAAGAAGAGGAAGATGAGCAAATATTGGTCGCTCCCAGTCAAAAGCATCATAAAGTAATACATGTTTAGGGGTTGATGAAAGCCATTCTTCACCGCGAATAACGTGAGTTATTTTCATAAGATGGTCATCAACCACATTTGCAAGATGATAGGTTGGATAACCATCACTTTTAATTAAAACCTGATCATCAACATTGTTACTTTCAAACTCAACGTGTTCACGTATAATATCATCAAACTTTATTGTATGATTTTCCTCGACATTTAATCTTACAACTTTTGGGGTTCCTGATGCTAATTTATTTTCAACTTCCTTTTTTGTAAGATGAAGACAAAGCTTATCATACTTTGCTTGCGGTAATTTTTGTTTTTCTTGTTCTTCTTTTAATGCTTTTAATCTTTCAGGAGTACAAAAACAATAATATGCTTTTCCCTTTTCAATCAGTTCATCAGCATACTTTTTATAAATATCTAATCTTTGAGATTGCATATAAGGACCAAAATCTCCTCCAGTTTCAGGTCCTTCATCAAAATATAAACCTGCCCATTTTAATGCTTTTATTAAATTTTCAACAGCACCTTCCACAAAACGATTTCGATCTGTGTCTTCAATTCTTAAAACAAATGTTCCGTTATTTCTTTTAGCAAAAAGATAATTGTATAAAGCAGTACGCAAACCTCCAACATGAAGATAACCAGTGGGACTTGGTGCAAAACGGACTCTGGGTGTTTCATTAATCATTTTTGGAAATCCTAAATTTGAATAAGTAAAAATACAAAATCGTATTTGTATTCCAGAACAGGGAAGTGCGGGGAAAAGCAGCCACTACTTCTTAATAATTTTATTCTCAGTGTAGTATTTAACTTTTTCGATAAACTCCTGACTGTCGATCGGTTTTGGAATATAATCGGTTGCACCGGCTTCCAAACATTTTTCCCGATCACCTTTCATAGCGAAAGCTGTAAGTGCAATAATAGGAGTTTCTTTGTAATCATCAAGTTCCCGAATTTTTTGTGTAGCCTCAAATCCATTCATTACGGGCATTTGCATATCCATCAGGATAAGATCATAATGCTGCTCTTGAACTTGTTCGTACGCTTGCAATCCGTTTTCAACAACTACAATTGATTCAAAATTATTTTTCTTGAGAAGTCTTGTAACAATAATCTGTGAATGTTTATAATCTTCAACCAATAAAATCTTGACGGAATCTTTAACGTCCTTAACTTCTTCAGGTTTTGCAGGCTCATCATATCTATTAATCATTGCATTTACAGTCTCTGCAAGATCTTCAATGTTTGTGCTGCTTTTGTGAAGTAAGTCTGAGAACAAACCATCAATTTTTTTCAGATCATCTTGGTAAGATTCTTTACCGGTATAAATAATTATAGGTAGTTTTGAAAAGCTTTTATTTGATTTGATCATCTTTATCAAATCAAAACCATTAACCACTGGCATATCAAGATCAATTATTGCTAAATCAAGATTCATGTTTTCAATCATTCCAATTACTTTTGATGATTGATGTTCCGCAATAGCATTAAATCCTGCCTGCACAACGGCTTCTTTAATAAGATTTAGAGTGGGGATGTCATCATCAACGATAAGAATATTGGAATCTTTTTTAAGTTTATAACTTGTTAAAACTTCAACCAGATATTTGTAGTTAATAGGTTTTACAAAGTACTCAACAGCGCCCATCATAAAAGCTTTTTGCTGTTCAGCTTCTACAGAACACACTATAACAGGCATATGTTTTGTAAGGGGACTTTCTCTAAACTGTTTTAGAAGTTCAAATCCATTTGCATCGGGAAGAATTATATCCATAATAACAGAAAGAAATTGCTGAGTTTCAACAATCTTCATTGCCTGCTGAGCACTATTAACAATCGTGGGTTCATATCCCCATTTTGATAGATAATTACTTAATAATTTTGAGGTTGCGTAATCATCTTCAACAACAAGAACTTTATTCTTTGTTCCAACAGGTTTTGGCAGTACTGCTAATTGCCCTTCAATTGATGTAAGAATTTCTCCAACAACAGAAAAAGTATAAGTTATTCCTTTCCCAATGCCAGTAGAAATACTTATATCACCATGTAAAAATTCAATATACTTTTTTGTAAGCGAGAGACCAAGTCCCGTCAAATTACCAAACTTAGAATTTTGCAGTTCAATTAATGCGAAAGGTTGAAAGAATTCAGTACTCTTTTTAGCATTCAAACCCGGGCTTGTATCAGAAATTCTGAATACGAGTTTTTTGCTGCTTGGAGCTGAAATCGAAAGTGAAATTTTTCCTCTTTCAGTTAACCTAACAGAATTTGTTAATATATTAAGAAGTATATATCTAAGTTTTTGAGTATCGATTTTTATATTATCAGGTATTCCTGAGTCAATATCTAAAACAAATTCAATTCTGGATTTTTCAATTTTGGAACTAAATAATGAGACTACCTCATTTAAGTAATCTTTAAAATTGACTGATGTTAAGTTTAATTTTGTTATTCCGCTTTCAAGTTTGCTAAGATCAATTAAATCATTAATTACAGAAAGCAAATCAAAAGCATTATCCTTTAATGTACCAACATATTCTGTTTGAGAAGGGGATAGATTTTCTTCATTTAATAAGGATGCAAAACCCATAATACTGTTTGTAGGTGTTCTTAATTCCTGGGCGATATTCGCAATAATACTGCTTAAGGAATTGTTTAAAATTCCTTTGCTTCCAATCCATAATTTTAAAAGATTTTTTGAGCATTCACTTATTAATTCAACATTATCAGTTTCACTCTTTGTAAATGGAGTTTTCTTAGCAACTTTAAGCAGAGCAGATTGTTCATCAGCCAGATTTAGTAATACGCACCCTTCATTGATGATATGATCCGTGATATTAAATGAACAATTTGATTGAACAATAAATTGACAAACCTGGTTATTTTCTACGATGTTTTTACAACTAGGACAAGTGATTTGAATTTCGGAGGATAATGATTTTTTAGATGTTGCTGATTTTCCAATTACTTCGAGATTTTTATTGTTTGTTACTTTAAACAGTGCCGCTGCTTCTAACTCGAATTCTTTAACTAGAAAATCGCATAATTTGCTTGGAAAATCTGCTGATGAGCGGATTGCTGTCTGAATCAACTCATTGTATTTTCCTAGAAAATCTATTTTTGAACTTTGCATATTCCCTTTATCAATTCTGTAAATTTAACTTCTAAGCTGTAATTAAACTAAATAGAAAATTATTCAATCCAAAATTACGAAGAAATTAAATATTAATCTAAAATATTGTTGTACTTCCCGGATAGAATTATAGTTAATAATTGCTTTAAAACTTTAGTTTTGTATGTTGTCAGGTGGTTTTCCATGAGCGAAAAGTTTTTGTAAGAATATTTCAAATAATCAATTTAGCCTTGATTAAACATTTACCTTAATTTAGTTTTCAAAAAATAATTCTACTTCTTTTTGAAATCGATAAAATATCTTTATATCATATCATTAATTTCTTGTCTATGGCTTAGCAAAGCCACTGCACAGAATGATTATAATTCGGTTCTTGTATCAGATACAATTGCCATTAACTTTCAGAATCATTACCCAATCTCGGCTGTTAATGTTATTCCTGGTTCAGAAATGATTTATCTTAAATCTAAAAAACTGAATTCTTACGATTATTCATTCACATATGCACAATCATTCTTTACATTATCCGATTCGCTTCCATATTCGATCTTCGACACGCTTATTGTTACATATCGATCTTTAAAATTATCTCTTCAAAAAGAGTATAAAAGAAGAAGTTTAGTTGTAAAGTACGATGAAAAATTTGGTGATACCGTAAGTGTTCTTACTTCAACCGGCGGATTTTCACCAGAAGCAATATTTGGTTCTGATATGCAGAAAAGCGGAACGATTGTTCGCGGATTTACTGTTGGAACTACAAAGGATTTTTCACTTAACAGTGGATTGCGTCTGCAATTATCGGGAAGGATTTCCGAAGACATTGAAATAGTTGCTGCGTTAACTGATGAAAACACACCAATCCAGCCTGAAGGAAATACTGAAAGTCTTGAAGAACTTGATAAGGTTTTTATTCAGGTAAAACATCCTAATGTAGTTGGTACTTTTGGTGATTATCAGGTGAAACAACGATATGGAGAGTTTGGTGTTATCGATCGAAAACTTCAGGGATTGATGGGCGAATTTTCCTTTGAAGATGTTAATGGATATGTATCCGTTGCTAATTCACGAGGAAAATTTAATACGAACAGTTTTAATGGTTCAGATGGAGTTCAGGGTCCTTATCGTTTAAGCGGATTGAATAATGAACGTGATATCATAATTATTGCAGGAACTGAAAAAGTATTTTTAGACGGAATTGAAATTAAACGTGGTGAGAATAATGATTACACAATTGAGTATTCAAACGCTACAATTACTTTTACACCGAATCGTTTAATTACTTCTGCCAGCAGAATAAATGTTGATTTTGAATATAGCGACAGGCAATTTGCCCGAAGTTTTTTTGGTACTGGAACATCAACAAAATTTTTTAATAATAAACTCCAAGTAAAAGCTCAGTATATGCGAGAAGGTGATGATCAGGATTCGCCGATTGACATCTCTTTAAGCGAGGATGACAAAAATATTTTATCGTTGGCCGGTGATAGTAGAAATAAAGCGGTAAAAACAGGTGTAAAACTTGCCGAGCCTGATTCACTAGGAATCGTAAGAGGAATTTACACTAAAGTTGATACCACCTTTAACAGCATTGATTTTTCTTATTATGTGTATAATCCGGGTGATTCACTTTCGCTTTACAATGTAAGCTTTAGTTATGTTGGTGAAGGTAAAGGAGATTACACAAGACAAAGTCTTGGCTATTACAGTTTTGTTGGAATTGGTAACGGCAGTTATCTGCCGGTACTATTTCTCCCGCTTCCACAACTTAAGCAAATGGGTAATATTGTTGTTGATGTTAATCCATTTGAAAATGTTACACTTAGTTTAGAATATGCCGGAAGTCTGTGGGATAAAAACCGCCTATCAGCTTTGGATGATGGTGATAATTACGGCTATGCAAGAAATATTTCTTTAAAAGTTGCTCCTACTCAAATTATGTTAGGTGATCTTGATTTTGGAAAAGCAGGATTAACCTATCGCGATAGATTTATACAAGGTAAGTTTACGTCGCTTGATAGATATGATGAAGTTGAGTTTAACAGAAATTATAATACTTCAACCCAAACTGAAAATCAGGATGAATCACTCAGAGAAATTGGAGTGTTACTTCAGCCGATTCAAGAATTAACATTAAATTCCACTGCAGGTTTCTTAAGAAAGGGTGATGTCTTTTCATCGGACAGATTTAATAATATTTTAAGATTTTCTGATTCTAAAATTTATAATGTTGAGTACAATCTTGATTATGTTAAAACCACTAACTTAACTTTAAAAAGTAACTGGTTAAGACACAAAGGAAATGCTTTTTATACAATCTGGCAATTAAAACCAGGTTTCGAATTTCTTGCAGAAGATAAGCAGGATAAACCATCTCAAAAAGATTCTATTATTTCAGGCAGTTTAAAATATTTTGAATACTCACCTTATCTTGAGCTAATGGAGCTCTCAGGATTTCGAATGTTTACTAAGTTTTCTCTACGTGATGATTACCTGCCTTCAAATGGAATAATGGTAAACGAATCTAAATCAAATACATATTCACTGGAAATGAATTATAATGGTATTCGAGAAGTGAATACAAATCTTGTTCTAACTTTTCGAGATAAGCGATATCAGGAAGAATTTAAAACAAAAGGATTTCTGGATAATGAAACTGTTCTTATAAGGTCAAGAACAAAATTTATTTTCTGGGATCGCTTGATGAACGGTGATTTTTATTATGAAGTATCAACCCAAAAATCTGCAAAGCTGCAAAAAGTTTTTGTGCGTGTTGAGCAGGGGACCGGAAATTACATTTATCTTGGTGATCTTAACAATAATGGGATAGCTGAAGAAAACGAATTTGAACCCACTTTGTTTGATGGCGATTATGTTCAGGTTACTTTGCCGACTGATGAACTTTTTCCTGTAATCGATTTGAAAACAAGTACAAGATGGAAAATTAATTTTTCAGAATTAGTTGATGTTAAAACTTTATTAGGCAAAATTGTCAGTCCAATCTCATCGGAAACTTACTGGAGGATTGAGGAAAACAGCCGTGATAGTATTTACACAAATATTTATTTGCTGAAACTTTCCACTTTTCAGAATGAAAACACAACTATTCGCGGTTCAAATTATATACAGCAGGATTTATTTCTGTTTGAAAATGATCAGGAGCTCTCTTTTAGATTTAGGTTTACACAGCGCACCGCACTTAATGAATATAATTCCGGGTATGAAGAATTTTACAACCGTGAACGAAGTTTAAGAATTAAATTTAAAATGGTTAAAGAAATTTCAAATCAAACTGATTTAATTAACCAGATTGATAATGTAAACGCTCCGGAAAACTCAAACAGAATAAGACAAATAAATTCAAATAATATTACGTCGGAATTTTCTTACAGACCCGATAAAAATATTGAAGTTGGCTTTCGTATAAAGGCTGGGAGAAGTGAGGACACTCATCCAACAACACCAACGATTATAGATTTGAACTCGCAGCTTTTAAGATTTAATTTTTCATTTTTAGGAACAGGCAGATTAAGAATAGAAATAGAACGTGATGAATTAGTAACCAACACAACTGAAAATTCTATCCCTTATGAATTAACAAACGGAAATCAGATTGGTAAAAATTATTACTGGCGCTTAAATTTTGATTACAAACTTTTATCATTTTTACAGACTACAATCAGTTATGATGGAAGAGTTCAAGGAGCAAATCGTGTTGTGCACACCGCGCGTGCAGAAGCAAGAGCGTTTTTTTAATGTAGAATTTAGAATGTACAATTAAGAATCCGTCACACTTAGTGGAATCGAAGTTTGACAATAATTCTGTAAACAGAATATCGAATTATGATCAAGGAATATTGAATGAAGAAGATTGTATTGTGATCTGAGGTTTATAACTGGTGTTTTTCAGGAATCCAAAGATTTAATATAAAATTGGAAATACAATCTTAATAGACTTGGACTACATTATGAACATAATCTCAAACTTAATTGAAGCACACATTTTTCGTGAGCAAAATGGCCAACTTGAATTTCTACTTCTCAAGCGTTCACCGGAGCAATACTATCCAAATCTTTGGCAAATGGTTTCCGGAAAGATTAAAGAAAATGAAACTGCTTTCAACGCAGCTTTGCGTGAAATAAAAGAAGAAACCAGTTTGATTCCCGAAAAATTCTGGGTTGCACCAACTGTAAATTCATTCTACGCTCCGGATAAAGATTACATCTGTTTACTGCCTGTATTTGCCGCAAAAGTAAAATATGATTGTGAAGTGAAAATAAGTAAAGAGCATACCGAGTATAAATGGTTAAGTGCGGAAGAAGCAAAGAATTTATTGGCGTGGGATGGACAAAGAAAATCTGTTGATGTAATTGTTGACTATGTTCTCAACAGAAATTCTTTTTTAAATTTTATAGAAATTAACTTATGAATGTCATTGCGAGGAACGAAGTAACGAAGCAATCTGTTTTTTAACTATTTTTATTAGCACATCGAATTCCGATGAATACTTTCTTCTTACGTCTTACGTTTTTCCTCTTTCGTCCTTTGTTGTCACTTCTGCAAAATCATCTTTTTCATTTCTTGCTTTCCATCAAACTGAAAAGCATACAAATACACACCGCTTGATAATCCATCTGCAGTAAAATTTATTTCGTGAATGCCGGCTTCAAGATATGATTGAACAAGAGTTCTTACTTTTTCACCAAAAATGTTATACACAATAAGTTTAGTATCTCCAGAACTTGGTAATGCAAACTTGATTTTAGTTGACGGATTAAATGGATTAGGGTAATTCTGTTCGAGTGCAAAATATTCCGGAATAACTTTTTCATCTTCAACATCTGTTGGCGGAACACTTGCAAGAAAATAAGGATCAGCAATTGCTGTTTGATATGCAAGCAGGGAAGTTGGTGAAGAATTAATTCGCCAATCAGTGAACACCGTGCCTTCCGTTTTTGCTATATGAAACCACGTTGCTGCTTTAATTTGTGTGTAACCAAACTTTATCCAGGTTGAATATGCATCAGCTATCCATTGGCTTTTAGAACCGCCTTGCTCAACAGAAGCAAACTCACCAAGCATAATTGGTTTTCCGTAGGTTTTAAACTTTTGGTAAAGTGCGTTGTAAATATTAAAGAAACTTTGCCATCCAGACCATGTTTGTGAAGTACCGAAATTGTATCCATCAAATCCAATCCAATCTACATAACTATCTCCCGGATAATATGCTTCCGGAACATTCCAGGGTTCGGACGGAGAACTTCCATTATTTGGGCACCATACCCAAACAACATTATTTACACTCTGTCCTTCAAAAATATCATGCACTCTTTGAAAAGCTGCTATAAATCTTTCTGGGCCATCTGCTTTTGTGGGATCGCCAAAACCGTTTAATGTGCCGCCTCCGTTTAATGCACCGCCGTATGTGTACCAATCACCGTTAAACTCGTGGCCTAATCTTATAAAAAGTGGTTTGCCCCAATTCTTAACCTGGTTTGCATACACAGTAATGTAATTATCATACGATCCATTAATTATTGAGTTTAATGGATAAGGTGTGCCCGGCACTTGCGGCATCCAGGTTATGTGCGGAATTGCACCGTTTGCATCTATCTGATTGCACTTTGTTAACGGAAAATCCGGAACCTTGTTGCTCGGCCATCCGGTAAAGAACATTTCTATTGCAATATTTTTTCCTGCTAGTGTTTCAAAAGTTGATTGAGAATCATTTCCGGTGAATGCTGAGTGATAGCATCCAGTTTCCGGAATTGGTACTTGTGCAAAAACAGCAAGTGAAAACAAAACTGATAACAATAATATTTTTTTCATTTGATAACCTTTCATCAAAAACTAATTATGCAACAATAAAGCCAGCTTTAAGCAAATCAATATCTGCGTTTTTACTTATTAAATCTATTTTCCTAAAAGTCTATTAAATCTTAGAAGTAAGTTAATTATTATAACAATAAAATATTCTTATCAGTTTCATAATTCAATTAAAAGTCATTGCGAGCCCGACTTGTCGGGAGAAGCAATCTTTATAAATTGGACTTTCCATTTCGAACGAAGAGAGAAATCTGTGTGTAGGGATCGGTCTCCCGACCGATCCGTTTGAGATATATTCAAAATAGAAATTACTTTATCATAGATTATTAATAACTCAAAGTCCAACGGAATGGACGGGAGTCCATTCCCTACAAAATTCTATTCGCATCTAACCTCAAATATTTTTAAGTTTCAATAAACAAAAATGTCTTTTGGGATTAAACCAAATGAAACCAAAATATTTTCTTTTCCTCTGTTTTTCATTCTTAATTTTTAATTCTTCATTGTTAATTGGCACCGTAAGGTACGTAAGCAAAACCGGCACCAACACACCGCCTTACACAAGCTGGCAAACAGCCGCAGACAGCATACAAAAGTGTATTAACATTTGTGTAAATGGTGATACAGTTTATGTGGCTAACGGCGTTTACAAAGAAAACCTTGTAATAAACACAGCAATAAGTTTAATTGGCAGCAGTATGGATAGTACTGTTATTGAATTGCCAGGAAT
This sequence comes from Ignavibacteriales bacterium, assembly GCA_016707115.1. Classification (GTDB taxonomy): domain Bacteria; phylum Bacteroidota; class Ignavibacteria; order Ignavibacteriales; family Ignavibacteriaceae; genus IGN3. The sequence continues at coordinate 472,308 of JADJIH010000001.1, forward strand.
TTATCCAAATAATATAATTATCTCAAATGGAGTGCTACACCTGCATATATTTTCCTATGGCGGTTACCCTACATTTACAAGTAATATTGTGATTGATGAGGGAGGAACGAGAAAAGGTGTTGATGCTTACACAAGTGGGTTGGCCATTGAAAATAATCTAATTATAAACTATCAGAATGAGGGAATTGCATTATACTCAATGCCAGGTGATACGCAAAACGCTGTTAATAATCTTGTATCAAATATTCAGGGAGTATCATCATTTACAGGTGGAATAACAAAGTACTGGATAAAATTGTCAATGAAAACATATAAAGATGTATGTTAGTATTTTGGGAAAACAACAATCCGATCTGATTACAATCTTTTTGGAATGTAGAGCAATTAAATGAATGGTCAACCATTTATAGGTGATAGTAATATAATTGCCAATCCAATGTTTGTAAACGACACTATCCCAACTGCAAATAGTGATTATGATTTTCATCTTCAGAAATATTCACCTGCAATAGATAAAGGTGATCCATCAATTCTTGATGTTGATGGAAGCAGAAGTGATATTGGTTTGTTTGGCGGTCCTTTAGGACAGAAATATACTTATCAGGATTTAGCACCAAAACCTCCGAGAAATTTAACTGCAACAATGGATTCAGGTCTTGTTCATCTAAAATGGAATAAGAATACAGAAGCAGATCTTTTCCGTTACAGGGTTTATCGTGATACTGTTCCTGACTTTATTTATGATACAACAAAAATAATTGCAGTAATATCAGACACAACCTTTTATGATGATCCTCCGCAGAAATTCATATCAGGCAATTACTATTACAAAATAACAGCAATAGACAGCGCATATCATCAATCACCAGCAAGTGAAGAAGCACACATAAACATAACAGGAATACCGGAAGCACCGCCAATAGTTGTAGAGCATTACAATCTTTTACAGAATTACCCAAATCCGTTTAACCCAAGTACAACAATTCCATACAGGTTAAAAGCACCGGGATATGTAAAAGTAATGGTTTACAATCTGCTTGGAGAACAGGTAAAAGTACTTGTAAACAAATATCAGAGTGCAGGATATTATGAAGTGTTATTCCATCCTACCGCAACAGAACGCCAAAGTGCAGAAGGCAAGATAGAATTTGAAACAGGCTATGGAGATATTGTAAGCGGAATCTATCTTTACCGAATTGAAGTAATCGGAGAAGGCAACATTCCCGTTTTTACAGATATGAAAAAGATGTTGCTTGTGAAGTAATTTTTCCTAACTCCTCCCCTTAGCCAAAGGGAGTACCTGAACGAAGTGAAGGGGAGGGATTTGCTTGAAACTTTTTATAAAGTGAATCCCCCGTCATTCCTTCGGAATGCCACCCCCTTTATTAAAGGGGGACTTTTAAAAATAACTCTCGCTTCTCGCATAATTTCTTTTTAAGTTTCAATAAACAAAAATGTCTTTTGGGATTAAACCAAATGAAACCAAAATATTTCCTTTTCTTTCTGTCTTTCATTCTTAATTTTTAATTCTTCATTGTTAATTGGAACAATCCGTTACGTAAGCAAAACCGGCACAAGCACACCACCATACACAAGCTGGCAAACCGCCGCAGACAGCATACAAAAGTGCATTAACATTTGTGTTGATGGTGATACTGTTTATGTTGCGAATGAGTGTTTATGTTGAACAAGTCATTGTAAATAAATCAATCTCTTTAATTGGGATGAGCATGGACAGTGTAATTATTGATGGGGCAAATGCTGTTCCTTTAAGCATTGTAGAATTTTCTGCTAATGCAAAAATGGAGAACTTTACAGTTTTGGGAAATGGAACAATTGCACCCGCAGGAATACATACTTTTAACGCTAATATTATAGTGAGAAATTGTAAAGTAACTAATGTAAAATATGGAATATCCATCAATCGTTCTACTTCTCTGGTTGAGAATTGTTTCATAACAAATTGTTATGAGACTGGAATAGATGATGAATGTGGGCCAGATACTTGTCACTCTGTTTATTCAGATAATTTAATATTGACCTATAATGCTTCAACAGCAGTATACTTTTCTTATGGCGGTTACCCCACATTTACAAGTAATATTGTAATTGATGAGGGAGGAACTAGAATAGGTGTTGATGCTTACACAAGTGGGTTGGCCATTGAAAATAATCTAATTATAAACTATCAGAATGAGGGAATTGCATTATACTCAATGCCAGGTGATACGCAAAACGCTGTTAATAATCTTGTATCAAATATTCCGGGAGTATCATCATTTACTGGTGGAATAACAACAGGTACTGGATATCAAACTGTTCTTGAAAACAATGTTCTAAAAGAATGTAGTGTTGGTATTTTTAGGAACAACACAACAATCGTTCGATCTGATTATAATCTTTTTTGGAAAGTTCAGCAATTAATGAATGGTCAACCATTTGTAGGAGATAGTAATATAGTCGCAGATCCAATGTTTGTAAACGACACAATTCCAACTGCAAATGGTAGCTATGATTTTCATCTTCAGAAATATTCACCTGCAATAGATAAAGGTGATCCATCAATTCTTGATGTTGATGGAAGCAGAAGTGATATTGGTATGTTTGGTGGTCCTTTAGGACAGAAATATACTTACCAGGATTTAGCACCAAAACCACCGAGAAATTTAACTGCATCAATGGATTCTGGTCTTGTTCATCTTAAATGGAACAAGAACACAGAAGCAGATCTTTTCCGTTACAGAGTTTATCGTGATACTGTTCCGGACTTTATTTATGACACAACAAAAATAATTGCAGTATTATCAGACACAGTTTTTTATGATGATCCTCCGCAGAAATTTATTTCAGGCAATTACTATTACAAAATAACAGCAATAGACAGTGCATATCATCAATCACCTGCAAGTGAAGAAGCACACATAAACATAACAGGAATACCGGAAGCACCTCCAATAGTTGTAGAGCATTATAATCTTTTACAGAATTACCCAAATCCATTTAATCCAAGTACAACAATTCCATACAGGTTAAAAGCACCGGGATATGTAAAAGTAATGGTTTACAATCTACTTGGAGAACAGGTAAAAGTACTTGTAAACAAATATCAGAGTGCAGGATATTACGAAGTGTTATTCCATCCAACCGCAACAGAACGCCAAAGTGCAGAAGGCAAGATAGAATTTGAAACAGGCTATGGAGATATTGTAAGCGGAATCTATCTTTACCGAATCGAAGTAATCGGAGAAGGCAACATTCCCGTTTTTACAGATATGAAAAAGATGATGCTTGGTTAAATAATAATCTATTAAGACCAAAATGCTTTTATATCAATGTTAAATGGCTCACGGAATGGTCTGAGACAGCGTCCTTCGAGAATCAATTGAACATTTAACATTTTAAAAAGTTGTGCATTCTGCGTGTATTTTTCTATTTTTCGGGCGTCATTTATAAATAATCATAATCAGGAGTCAGTTTTGGGTTTACTAGTTGTAGGTTCACTCGGTTTAGACACAGTTGAAACACCATTTGATAAAGTGGAAGATGCTTTAGGCGGATCAGCAACTTACATTTCACTCGCCGCAAGTTATTTCGGCGGTCCTGTGGAGTTAGTTGGTGTGGTCGGCAGTGATTTTCCAAAAGAGTATATTAAAATTATGCAGGATCATAATGTTGATGTTGAAGGTTTGCAGATTGTTGAAGGCGGAAAAACTTTTAAGTGGTCGGGCAAATATCATTATGATTTGAATGTGCGTGATACACTTTTAACCGAGTTAAATGTTTTTCAGGATTTTAATCCTGTTATTCCTGATAATTTTAAAAAATCAAAATACATTTGTCTTGGTAATATCGATCCTGTTCTTCAATCAAAAGTATTGGATCAGATGGAAGATCCACAGTTTATTGTTTGCGATACTATGAACTTCTGGATTGAAGGAAAGAAAGATGAATTGTTTCAGTTATTACCAAGAGTAGATGTTTTGATTATAAATGACAGCGAAGCAAGATTGCTTGCACACGAACCAAATTTAATTCGTGCCGCAAGAAAGATAAGAGAAATGGGTCCTAAAATTCTTATCATAAAAAAAGGCGAGCACGGCGCACTTTTATTTGTAGATGATATTGTATTCTCTGCACCGGCTTATCCAATGGAAACAATTTATGATCCGACAGGTGCGGGTGATTCTTTTGCCGGCGGATTTACAGGTTACTTATATAAGACTCGCGATCTTTCTCCTGATAGTTTAAAGCGTGCGGTTATTTACGGAAGCACAATGGCTTCTTTCTGTGTTGAAAAATTCAGTACGAAAGGATTAGAAGATTTATCTTATTTACAGATATCGGATCGTTACAGAGAATTTATGATGCTTTCAAGATTTGATGAACAAGAGTAGGGGGAAAATAATAATATTTTATTTTTTTCCCCGGGAAAGCAGGGGAGAGGGAGTTAATTTTAAAAAGATTTTGGTTTTTTGGGGGAATAAATTTTCATAAAAACAACAAGAATAGTTATTACTCAATAAAATTTATAGAAGATCATCTTTCATTTTTAGATCAAACAAAACTTCCTTTGCAGGAGGTTTATGTTGATACAGATGATTATGAACGAATCGCCGCGGCAATCGAGAGGCTGGAATTGCGCGGCGCTCCGTTAATTGGAATATCTGCTGCGTTTGCATTAGCATTATCATTTAAAAATGTTTCATCAAATCATTCAGAGCATTTTAACAAAGTTTATAAAAGATTAGCATCAACAAGACCAACTGCTGTTAATCTTTTTTATGCTCTGGACAGAATGAAAAAAGTTTTTCAAACGATCACTGATTTTTCTAAAACATATCAAACCTTACTTGATGAAGCGGTTGCCATTTACAATTTTGAAGAACATTGTTCTAATAAAATGGCAGAACATGGTTTTAATATCTTTACAAAAAAATCTAACATCTTAACCCATTGCAATACTGGCGCATTAGCAACCGCAGGATTTGGAACTGCTTTCGCAGTAATCAAAAAAGCATTTGATGAAGGATATGTAAATCACGTTTACGCTGATGAAACAAGACCGCTTTTGCAAGGATTGCGTTTAACTTCCTACGAACTTGAGAAAAATGGAATTCCATTTTCTGTTCAAACAGATTCTATGGCAGCAGTTTTAATGCAGCAAGGCAAAGTTGATCTTGTTATAACAGGCGCTGATAGAATTGCACTTAACGGAGATAGTGCAAACAAAGTCGGAACATATAATCTTGCTGTACTTTGTAATTATCATAACATTCCGTTTTACATTGCTGCGCCAACAACAACTATAGATAGAAAAATTCCGACTGGAGCTGATATTGAAATTGAATACAGAAACAGTTCTGAAATCTTATCAATAAACGGCAATCAAATTGCAAATCCAAACATCAAAACATTTTCTCCCGCTTTTGATGTAACTCCATCTCACTTGATTAAGGGCATAATCACTGAGGAAGATATTTATTTCTTCCCATATAATTTTATAAGATGAGCGATATAATTAAAACGGAAGCAGTTGTGCTTTCAAAACTTAATTATGGAGACACAAGCAGCATTGTAACGCTTTATACAGAATCTGATGGAAAACTTTCTGCAATTATAAAAGGCGGGCGCGGACCAAAATCCAAAAGTGGAAAAATTATTGATCCGCTTAATCATCTTCAGATTATCTTCTATAAAAAAAACACCAGAGATGTTCAGATACTCTCTGATGCTAATCTCATCTCACATTTTGTTAATATTAAAGAAGATCTTGATGATACAAAATATAGTTTTGCAATTATAGAACTAGTTAAAAATCTTACAGTAGAACTCGAAGCCAATGCCAAACTATTTAAAGGACTAATAAAAATCCTAAATATGATTAATGACAAGAAAGAGGCTTCTACATTTTTATACGGCAGATTTTTGCTTTTCTTTTTATCAGAACTTGGTTATGAGTTATCGATTGATAAATGTTCCATTTGCGGAAATGATGTAGTTGCTAAAAAATCTTTGGGGTTTGATTACAACACAGGATTTGTCTGTTCAGATTGTTTTGAATCACACTCCGGTCTTGAAAATGTATCTGCGGAACTTTTTGAGTTAATCTTTTGTCTAAAAACCAATAGATTAACAGAAAAATTTAGTGTTGATTTGATGGACAGGTTTAATTTATTATTGGAACGTTATCTGAAATTTCATGTTAGTGACTTTAAAGGAATTCAATCATTTCAAATTTATAGGTAGAGGAACTATCGAACAAAGCGATACCAATGATCAAAAAGTGAATCTAATTATAAACAAAAAAAATTCGGAGAATAAAAATGAAAGTTAAAGGCATTTTGGGAGCAGTTGCTCTGGTAGCAGTTGGTGTGCTTTTCGGTGCTTTACTCGTTTCAGGTTTTGGATTGGTAAGACCGGGATGGGCAGATATAAATCTAGGTGCATCAAATCCGCCGGTTAATCTGGATGCTGACGCTACATCTTTTTCAAAAGCATTTATTGAGGTTGCAGAAAAAGTAACTCCGGCAATCGTACAAATAAATGTGGTTGCCGAAAGAGAAAACCCGCATCAGGATTTTTTCTTCTTTCCATTTGATGACAAACTACCTAAAGAACAGCAAGGTTCCGGAAGCGGAATTATTATTTCTGATGACGGATATATCTTAACAAATAATCACGTTGTAGAAAAAGCTTCTAAGGTAACTGTAGGATTATCAGATAGAAGATCATTTACTGCAAAAGTTGTTGGTACAGATCCATTGACTGATCTTGCAGTTATAAAAATTGATGCTGAAAATCTTACCTCTGCTTACCTTGGTGATTCTGATAATCTTAAAAGTAGGGCAGTGGGTAATGGCAATAGGAAATCCTCTTTCACTTTCATCCACAGTTACTGCAGGAATTGTAAGTGCGATTGGCAGAGGTCAGCTTGGTTTGATTCGTGATAGTTATGGTGTTGAAAATTTCATTCAGACTGACGCTGTAATTAATCCAGGTAACAGCGGCGGTGCAATGGTTGATCTTTCGGGAGCAGTTGTCGGAATAAATTCAGCGATAGCAACACAGGGAACAGGAACATATATCGGTTATGGTTTTGCTATCCCGATCAATCTAGCAAAAAATGTTGCAAAAGAAATTATAGCATTCGGAAAAGTTAATCGTGGTTACATTGGTGTAAACATTGGTGAGGTTAATGATGCTCTTGCAAAATCAGTTGGATTGGATAAACCTCGCGGAATTATCATACAGAATATAGTAGAAGGTGGCGCAGCTTCTGAAACAGATTTGAAATCTGGTGATATAATTCTTTCAATTGATGGCAGAGAAGTTAACCAGCCAAATGAGTTGCAAAGTTATGTTGCCTCAAAATCTGCAGGTACAACAATCAATCTTAAAATATTTAGAGATGGAAAAGAAATAGATCGTAAAATAACTCTTAAAGCACGCGATGAAGATTCCACTACTAAACCTGTAATGAAAAAAGATGAAGAAGGATCAAAGAAAGATTCTAAATCCAGCACAATAAGTTTTGAAAGCATCGGAATGACGGTTAAAAACTTAAGTGATAAGGATAAGGAAAGCTTCAACGTTAATTCCGGAATCCTAATTTCTAAAGTTGAAAGTTTCAGTAAGGCTGAAGACCAGCGTTTAGGCAGCGGTTTAATTATAGTAGAAGCTGATAAGAAAAAAGTTAGTGATGTTTCAGCTTTCGAAAAGATCGTTGATAGTAAAAAAGGTAAAGCTGTTTTGTTAAAAGTCCAAGATAAAGATGGTAATTCGAGATTTGTTGGGTTAGAAATTCCCGAGTAACTTAAATGTAATATTTTGATGAAACGCCCGTTTATTCGGGCGTTTTTTTTATATTTGCTAAAAGCATCGGAGAGTTAATGATAAGATTTCTTACTGCAGGTGAATCTCACGGCAAAGCTTTAACGACTATTGTAGATGGTTTTCCATCAAACTTAAAAATATCTGAAAGCTATATTAACCAACAGTTAAAACGCAGGCAGTTTGGCTATGGCCGCGGCTTACGTATGAGGATTGAGACTGATAAGGCTGAGATATTATCAGGGGTGAGATTTGGTAAGACTCTCGGCTCACCAATTTCAATGCTGATCAGAAATGCAGATTGGGAAAATTGGCAAACTTTGATGTCTGTTGATTCAATAAATAAGAAAACTCAGAAAATTTCAATTCCACGTCCTGGTCACGCAGATTTGGTGGGAGTTTCAAAGTATAATTTTAATGATATAAGAAATTCGATTGAAAGATCATCGGCAAGAGAAACTGCTGCTCGTGTTGCTGCAGGAACAATAGCCAGAAAACTGCTCGAAGAATTTGGAATTACGATTGGCAGTTATGTTGAAAGTATCGGAGGAATTTATCCGGAAAATAATTTCGCTGAAAAGCTTTTTAATAATTCAATTCCATTAAATTTTTCTGCACAATCGATTTCTGATAAATCTGATAAAAGTTCTGTTCGAGTCTTGGAATCTGAGCAGGAAGAAAAAATTATTCGTAAAATTAAATCAGCAAAGAAAAATGGTGATACGCTCGGAGGAACATTTTTAACTGTTGCCACCGGAGTTCCAGTCGGTCTTGGCAGTTTTATAAATTATGACACAAAGTTAGATGCTGATATTGCTCATTCAATTATGTCAATCAATGCAGTTAAAGCAGTTGAAATTGGTGAAGGATTTTTATTAGCTGAAAAGTTTGGATCTGAATCACACGATGAAATTGTGATGAAAAAGGATTTTATCCAGAAAAACTAATCGTGCCGGTGGAATTGAGGGCGGTGTTTCCACGGGTTTACCAATTATAGTTCGTGCTGCAATGAAACCAATTGCCACATTGATGTCTCCAATAGAGAGTGTAAATTTATCAACAATGAAAAAAGTAGATGCAAGACGTGAACGAAGTGATTTTGTTGCTGTTCCTGCCTGTGCAGTAATTGCAGAATCAATGCTTGCCTGGTCTATTGCGAAATTCTTTTTACAGAAATTTGGCGGAGACTCATTAGAAGAACTTAAAGACAATTACACAACATATAACAAAAAGTTATTTGGCAGAATTAAAAACAATTTTAAGAGCTGATATTGATTCAAATTCAAAAATTCACTTTCAATTTATTTTCTGAAAATACATTTGTTCTTTGGGATGATGAATCCAAAGAATGCGCTATTGTTGATCCTGGCTGCAGTGATTCATCAGAAGAACAAATTTTAGAAAACTTTATAAATGATGGTAATTTTAAGGTTAAATATCTGATTAACACACACTGTCATATAGATCACATTTTAGGTTGTGAGTTTGTTAAGAATAAATTTAATCCAATCTATTTGGCTCCTGAACTTGATATTCCTCTCATTCAAAATGCAAAGATGCAAGCAAGTTATGTTGGAATGGATTTTTCAATCTCTCTTTTACCAGATGAATATTTAAGTGAAAATAAAAAGCTACAACTCGGCAAATCTGAACTAAGTTTTATTTTTACTCCGGGCCATACTCCGGGAGAATTTTGTATTTACATTCCCGATATTAAATCTTGTATTACCGGGGATGTTTTATTTTTTGACAGCATTGGAAGAACTGATCTTTGGGGAGGTAATTATGATGTTCTTATAAAAAGTATAAATGAAAAACTATTATCGCTTCCGGATGAAACAATAATTTATCCCGGGCATGGGGAATCAAGTACTATTGGTCGTGAAAAGAAACTTAATCCGTTCTTAAACTAATAATCCAACAGGAATAACATGAAGAACAAATTGGATGAACTATCGCAAAAAAAAGAAACGGCAAAACTTGGTGGCGGTGAGCAAAAAATTAATAGTCAGCATGACAAAGGAAAATTAACAGCTCGAGAAAGAGTTGAGTTATTAGTTGATGAAGGCAGTTTTGATGAAATTGGAATGTTTGTTAAGCACAGAGCCACTGATTTTGGGTTAGACAAACAAAATTACCCAGGTGATGGTGTAATTACCGGTTTCGCAAAAATTGACGGTAAACCTGTTGCATTATTTTCACAGGATTTTACAGTGTTTGGCGGCTCTCTTTCCGAAACTCATGCAGAAAAAATTGTAAAGATTATGAAGCTTGCAATGAAAGCCGGCATTCCAATAATTGGTTTAAATGATTCAGGTGGTGCAAGAATTCAAGAAGGTGTTAACAGCCTTGGTGGTTATGCAGATATATTTCTTTTAAACACACTTGCTTCAGGAGTTGTCCCTCAAATTTCAGTAATTCTTGGTCCATGTGCTGGCGGCGCAGTCTATTCACCAGCGATAACTGATTTTGTTTTTATGACACGCAAAACTAGCCATATGTTTGTAACCGGACCGAATGTGGTCAAAACAGTCACTCATGAAGATGTATCCTTTGAAGATCTTGGTGGTGCTGATACACATTCGCAAAAAAGCGGTGTTGCTCATTTTGCATTTGATAATGAAATAGAGACTTTATTAAATGTAAAAAAATTGTTGAGTTTCATTCCTCAAAATTTTAAAGATAAGCCTGCTAACCACGAATTTGATTTTGAATCTTTAAAAGAAAATGTAAAACTTTGCACAATCATTCCGGATAATCCAAACAAACCATATGATATGAAAGAAGTGATTTCAAGTCTGGTTGATGATGAAGACTTTTTTGAAGTTCATAAATATTACGCTGAAAATATTATCTGCGGGTTTGCGAGATTAGGGGGAATGAATATCGGAATTGTGGCAAATCAGCCGCAAGTTTTGGCGGGAGTTTTGGACATCAACGCTTCGGTAAAAAGTGCAAGATTTGTTCGCTTCTGCGATGCATTCAACATTCCGTTACTTGTTTTAGTAGATGTTCCAGGATTTTTACCTGGCACGGAACAGGAATGGAATGGGATAATAAGGCACGGAGCCAAATTGTTATTTGCATTTAGTGAAGCTACAGTACCTAAGGTAACTTTAATTACAAGAAAAGCTTATGGCGGAGCTTATGATGTGATGAATTCAAAGCACATTCGTGGAGATTTTAATTATGCATGGCCATCGGCAGAAATTGCGGTTATGGGACCAAAAGGAGCTGTGGAGATAATCTTTAAAAAAGAGATTGAGTCATCTGAAAATAGGGAACTTGAGCTTGAACGAAAACTTAACGAATACATACAAAAATTTGCTAATCCGTACATTGCCGCTGAACGTGGTTTTTTGGATGACGTAATCGAACCAAAGAATACAAAAAAAGTATTGATTAATGCATTTGAATTGTTAAAAGATAAGGTAGATTTGAACCCCAGAAAAAAACATAATAATATGCCTTTATAAATTTTTAAGTATTTGTAAAACTAAGCCTTAGCTTATTTGATTTGAAATTTTACTTGATTAAAACAAAATGAACATATATATTGCAACCACTAAATTTATCTCGGAGTACTAATGAAGAAATTTATTCTGATCCCAATAGCTGTTTTTGTGGCCTTTCTATTCTCATCTTGCGCAAGCTCTCCTGAGGTAACCAATCAAAATCAAACGGAAGTAACAGAAACAACGAACAGAGTCGGAATTGTGTCGGAAATGCTTGAGGAAGCCAGACAGTACTATGTTTTAGCGCTTCGTAAACAGGAAGTAAATAGTACAAAAGAAACAGTTGAAAATTTTGAAGCAGCTTTAAGAATTGTAAACAATCTAAGTTATTATCCCGGTATCGATGAAAATGCAGCTTATCTTGAACTTGAAAATTCAATTATCGATGATTATAAGAACTTTGTAGATGGACTAAATGAGCTACCCGAGGGAATGTCATTCGCAGCTTATGAAGAATGGATGAAAGAATCTGTACCTGAAATTGAAATGACAACCACAGAAGTTGATGAAACTAGAACGGTTGTGATTCCTGCAGATATACCTTTAGAAATAAATAATCATGTTGAACAGTGGATGACTTATTTTACTGGTAAAGGCAGCGGCGCAATGAGAAGATGGTTGGAGCGATCCGGTAAGTATTTCCCAATGATGACTAAAGTATTTCAGGAAGTTGGAGTTCCGCAACAGTTAGTTTATTTAAGTATGATGGAAAGTGGATTAAACCCTACAGCAAGGTCATGGGCAAGTGCAGTTGGATTGTGGCAGTTCATTAAATCAACAGGAAAAATGTATGGTTTAGAATCAAGTTTTTATTATGATGAAAGAAGAGATCCTGTAAAATCAACTTATGCCGCAGCCAGACATTTGAAAGATTTATATGCCAGTTTGGGTGATTGGTATCTTGTCTTAGCCGCTTACAACAGTGGTGAAGGAAGAGTTACTCGTGCACTAAGAAAATCTAGTGATAACTCATACTGGTCAGTAAGACCTCACTTACCAAAAGAAACAAGAAATTACGTCCCTATCTATATTGCAGTTACAATAATTGCAATGGATCCAGAGAAATATGGCTTTACCAATATAAATTATCAAAAACCTTTAGATTACGATACTTACACAGTTGATGGTGCATTAGATTTACAATTTCTTTCAACTTGTGCCAATACTGATTTAGTAACTCTGCAGGAGATGAATCCTGAACTTACCCAGTTATCAACGCCATCAAATTATAGCGGCGGTTATCCGTTAAAAATTCCTCGAGGTTCGATGGAAATGTTCGCATCAAATATTAAGAACATTCCTGAATCCGCAAAAAGAACATTTTTAGTTCATCATGTTAAAAAAGGCGAGACAATAACCAAGATTGCAAAGAGATATGGTATTAGTAAAAATGAACTAGCTGATGCAAACAATATTTCTACGAAATCAAAGTTATATTCCGGTTTACAATTAAAAATTCCGGTTCTCACAAACCTTAATGTTGATAATTTTTCTGATAATACTGATACTCAAATTGCGCAGGACCAAAACAATCAAACGGTTAGCGAAGATTATGTGTCTCCATACGCAACTCTAAATGGAGAAAATACAGTTGTTTCAAATCAGATTACTGAATCTAAGAATGAAGTTACCGAAGAAGTTATGAGCGAGGAAGTTGCCTTAAATGAAAATGAAATATTGGAAGAATCAACAGCTTCTATAATACCTGAGGGAACAGTTGCGGTAACTTATCGCGTAAAAAATGACGATAGTTTATTAGGCATTGCAGATCTTTTTAACTCAAGAGTAAGTGACATTAGAAACTGGAATAATATTCCATATACCACTACAATAAAAGTAGGACAGCCACTTAATATTTACGTTCCTGAGGAGATGCAGGATTATTATGCTTCTCTTGATAAGACTACCGAAATTGAAACCAACAATAACGTTGTTACAACTAAAAATACTAAAACAACGAAAAATTCAGGTATGGTCTATCATAAAATTAGAAGAGGCGAAACACTTGGTTTAATTGCAGCTAAATACGGTGTTAGTGTTAATCAGTTACGTGATTGGAATAACATCTCAGGCAATAAAATAATGTCGGGTAGAAACTTGCGTATTTATCCTGATGGAACCTCAAATAATGTAGCTGTTAATGAAACAAAAAATAATGTTTCAAAAAATAATCTTTACAAGTATAAAGTTAAAAAGGGTGATAATTTAAGCGAAATAGCTGAAAAATTTGGAGTTACAACTCAACAGGTTAAAAAATGGAATAACATTTCGGGTAATAAAATTGTTGCCGGCAAAACGTTAAAAATTTATAACAGTACAACAAGTTCGTCTTATGGTGACAACACAACAAAGAATTCTTCCAACGTAAACTACTATAAGATTAAATCGGGTGATTCTATAGGAAGTATCGCAGAAAAGTACGGAGTTAAAGTATCAGAAATTCAAAAATGGAATAATATTTCTGGTAATAAAATCTTAGCTGGTAATACTTTAAAAATATATTCTGATGCGAATGTAAATGATATTCCTAACGAAACAACAAAGACTACTAAGAACACAAAAACAAATCAGCAAAATTATACTGTTAAAAACGGTGATTCGCTTTATTCAATTGCATCAAAAAACAATACAACAGTTGCAAAGTTAAAATCACTTAATAATTTAACAACGAACAATATAAAGACAGGACAGAAACTAAAACTTAACTAAGCAATAAAATTTTACTAACGAGCCGTTAGGGGTGTTATCCCGCTTACCCGTGGGATATCTGAGATAATACCCTAAAACCTGATCTGGGTAATGCCAGCGTAGGAAAACGGGCTAAGAATGATTTTTTTTCGATAGCCGTTTCTCCAAACGGCTATTTTTTTAGGAGTACTACAATGAAAAAAATGATCATTCTTTTAATATTTCTTACTTTTCAAATTTTTCCACAAATCAATTCAATTAAGGGAATTGTAATTGATTCTGAATCCAAACAACCTTTGCATTTAGCTAACCTGATAGTTAAAGAATCATCTTTAGGTACAACCACAAACAAGGACGGGAAATTTTCGTTAATTGGAAATTTTGAAGATAAAGATATAATAGTGGCGAGTTTTGTTGGTTATAAGAAAATAGAAATTCCAGTTACTGATTTTAAATCAGATGAATTGTTAATCGTACTTGAAAAAATGGTTCTTCCATCGCAAACAATTTTAATTGAAGCCAGTGTTGGTAAAAAGGGTATTACGCCAATATCATTTGATAAAATATCTAAAGAAGAAATTCAAAAGGATTACATAGTTCAGGACATTCCAAATTATTTATCGCAGCTTCCATCAACAACATTTTATTCTGAAAATGGAAATGGAATTGGTTACAACTATTTGAGCATTCGTGGATTTGATCAGCGACGAATATCTGTTTCGATAAATGGTATTCCGCAAAATGATCCAGAAGATCATAATGTTTATTGGCTGGATTTTCCTGATCTGCTTGCAAGTACAGAACTTATTCAAGTTCAGCGAGGTTCTGGTTCCGGAGTTGTTGGCTATCCAGCCATTGGCGGCTCAATTAATATTATTACATCTCCATTTTCTGAAAAACCAAAGTTTGATTTGTCGGCTTCTTATGGTAGTTACAGCACAAGAAAATATAGTGCTTCCTTTTCAAGCGGATTGCTATACAATAAATATTCAATCTATACAAAGCTTTCTCAAATACTTAGTTCTGGTTACAGAAACAAATCCTGGTCAAAGTTCAATTCATATCATCTTTCCGTTGTTAGATATGATGATAAACTTACTTCACAGCTAAATCTTTTTGGTGGTCCAATTTCGGATGGATTAGCATACACTGGAATTGCAAAGTTTGCTGTTAAGGATAAACAGCTAAGAAAAGAAAATTATTCTTATTGGGAAGCTGATCAGAACAGTTACACATATACTTTAGAGAGAAGATCAGATGAGATAGAAAATTTCTCACAGCCTCATTTTGAGTTGCTGAATGAATATCAGTTAAATGAAAAAACAAAATTAAATTCCGCATTGTTTTTAGTTCTTGGTTCAGGTTTTTTTGATTATGATGGTTCATGGTCTGTTTTTTATGACGATTATTTTCGTTTGAGACAAAATGGATTTGATACTTCTTTTATTCCAACTAATGCTTTAATCAGAGCAGAGGTAAAAAATAAACAATTTGGATGGATTCCAAAGTTTAGTTACGATCACGATGACGGACAATTAATCATTGGTGGTGAGTTTAGAATTCATAGATCCGAACATTGGGGAAATATTAACTATGCCGAAAATCTTCCATCTGGTGTTACAAAAGATTATCAATACTACTTCTACAATGGGGCAAAGGATATTATTGGTGGTTTTATTCACGAATCATACTATTTAAATGAAAACATAAACTTACTTGGTGAACTTCAATTGGCATATCATCAATACAGATTATATAATGAAAAATATTTAGGAAATGATTTTACAATCAGTGATTTATTTGTAAATCCAAGATTAGGAGTAAACTACAAGTTTAATGAAAATCAAAATGCTTTTATTTCTTTGGCTAGAGTTACAAGAGAACCGCGATTAAAAAATTATTATGATGCGGCGGAATCAAGCGGAGGCGAAATTCCTCAATTTGAATTAAATTCTGACGGAACATATAATTATGATTCGCCCTTGGTCAAACCAGAAACAATGAATGATTTAGAATTAGGATTATCCCATCAATCAAATAATCTAACTATTAATCTAAATTTATACTACATGCTTTTTGAAAATGAAATAGTCAAGAATGGAAAAGTTGATAGATTTGGTCAGCCTATAACTGGTAATGTCAATTGGACAACTCACACTGGAATCGAGTTTAGTTTTATTCTTAAACCGTTTGATTATCTTGAAATATTTGGTAATGCAAGTTACAGCAGAAATACCATTAGTGAGGGCAAGCATTATTTAAGTGAAAATGAATCGATAGATATATCAGGCAATAAAATAAGTGGTTTCCCTGATTTTCTTTCAAATCTAGGTGTTCAGTTTCAATATTCTAATATTATGCTGAAGTTAAATGCAAAATACGTAGGAGAATTTTACTCAGATAATTTTGATAATAATTTGAAAGACTATTTGATTAGTTTTCCTGCGTTTGTTGACTATGTTGACAATAAAAACGAAGCCTATTTTGTTGTAGACTTCTACGGTAGTTATGAATTAAATCTGTTTAATGGTTTAACAAATTCAAGATTCTTTTTACAAGTGAATAATATTTTTGATAACTTATATTCAGCTTATGCAATTGGTAAAGAATATTTTCCTGCAGCTGAACGGAATTTTATTGCAGGAATTCAATTAGGATTATAGTTATGAAAAAATGTATAATCATCGCAAATGGAAAATCTCCAACTAATCGAGTTATAGAGTATTTTTACAAAAAAGGATTTAACACAATTATTTGTGCTGACGGTGGAGCAAATTCAGCAAAGAAGTTAGGGATTGTTCCAGATTTTATAATTGGCGATCTTGACAGCGCAGAAACAAAAACACTTAAATTCTTTCAAGGCAAATCTAAGATTATTCAAATTAGAAGACAGAATGATACTGATGTAGAAAAGTGTTTGAAGTTTGCAATTGGAAAAGGTTTTAAGGAAGTAATACTGCTTGGAGTTACAGGTGATAGATTAGATCATACAATTTGTAATCTTGGAATCATTATTAAATTTTTTAATAAGATTAAAATTCATATCTCAGCTGAAAATTCTTTTCTATCTGCATATAATAAAACAGTTCTAATTAAATCTAAAATAAATGAAATTATTTCTCTTTATGCTTTTAATAAGCTGACCATCATAACCTCAAAAGGATTACAATATCCTTTGCAAAAATCAAATCTTGCTTTTGGTGAAAAGGAAAGCACTTCCAATGTTTCAATTTCTGAAATGATTGAACTAAAAATCACCGGCGGTATAGTATTCATTATTCGTGATTTTAATTTTATGAAGAAGCATGATCTCTTTTAGTAGTTTAGATATAATAGTAATCTTACTTTTCTTTTTAGTGCTTTTAACAATTGGATTTGTCACTTCGAGAAAAACTAAAAATGATTCAGAAGATTATTTACTATCAAACAGAAAAATGGGATTATTTCTATTTGTTCTGGTTAGTGTTTCAACATGGTATGGCGGAATAATTGGAGTAGGGGAGTTTACATACCGTTATGGATTAGTAAGCTGGTTCACTCAAGGATTTCCCTATTACTTATTTGCATTTTTGTTTGCAATATTCTTTGCAAAAAAAATTCGTGAAGCTTCTTTATTTACTATTCCCGATAAGCTTGGTGAAGTTTATGGAAAACAAGTTAGCTTAACTTCTGCTGTAATTGTATTTATTTTAGTATCACCCGCACCTTACTTGCTAATGACTGCAAACCTTATTTCGATGGTCTTTGATACAAGCATTTTAATCTCACTCATAATAAGCTTTGTTTTATCTGGTTCTTATTTAATTAAAGGTGGATTTCGATCAAACATTTATGCAGATGCTTTCCAATTCTTTGTGATGTTTGCTGGCTTTATTATCATTTTGATAGTAAGCTTTTTATCATTTGGTGGGTTTGATTTTATTAAACAAAATTTGCCGGAAACTCATTTATCGATTACTGGAGGTACTTCTCCAGCTTTTATAATAGTTTGGTTTTTAATTGCTCTCTGGACTTTCGCTGATCCTGGATTTCATCAGCGAGCATATGCAGCCAAATCCGGTAATATTGCTCGAAATGGAATTCTTATATCAATAATATTTTTTGCTTTATTTGACTTTCTAACAACATCCACCGGGCTATATGCGAAAGCAGTTTTACCTGAACTATCAGAACCGATGATGGCTTATCCTTTATTCGCAGAAAAAGTATTAGGCTCAGGATTAAAGGGAATATTTTATGCGGCAATGTTTGCTACTATAATTTCAACGTTAAACAGTTTTTTATTCCTAAGTGCAACTACTATTGGCAGAGATTTCATTTTCAGGGTGAAAAGAAATTCCAAAGAAGAAAATATAAAGTCATATACAATAATCGGAATTATAATTTCAGGAATTATTTCAATAATTATTGCTTATTTAATTCCATCTGTGGTTGAGATATGGTATACAATTGGATCGTTATTTATTCCTGGAATTATTTTGCCAGTTATAAGTGCTTATTATCCAAGACTAAGAATATCTTCAAAACTAATAATTGCAGAAATAGTCTTTACCGTAAGCATTAGTATGATGTGGTTTAATTTTAGAAAGTCTTTAAGCGGTGTATTAAGTGAAATTGAACCAATGATTATAGGGCTATTTGTTGCAGTTTTAATTCATACTTTTGGATTACTGAGAAAATCTGTTTCGCTTAATAAGCGATAACACAATTGATCCGCCGAGAAATATTAAAATTACAACAAGAGATATCTCAGTTGGAATTTTGTAAAATTCCGAAATCAACATTTTTATCCCAACATAGAATAAAATAATAGCCACACCATACTTTAAGTAAACAAACAAATCAACTAATCCTGCTAATGCAAAATATAAGGCACGCAAACCAAGAATCGCAAAAATGTTTGATGAGATTATTATAAAAGTATCATTTGTAATTGCAATAATGGCGGGAATTGAATCAACTGCAAATACAATGTCTGAAGATTCAATGAGCAGCAACGTTAAAAAATGTAGTTGTAATGTAAACTTTCTTATCAACTTTTATAAAAAACTTTTTACCTTCATACGCAGTGTTTAATTTAAAATATTTTCTAGATATTTTAATTAACCAGTTATTTTCAACATCTATTTTTTGCTCGCCACCAAAAGCCATTTTATAAGCTGCAAGAAGAAGAATTATCGCAAAAACATAAATGATTGGGTGAAATAGATTGATAAGAGCAACACCGGCAAAAATGAAAATTATTCTGAATACTATTGCACTTAAAATTCCCCACTTTAGTATATGTGGTTGATTTTCCGGCTTAATATCCATAACACTGAAAATCATAAGGAATACAAAAAGATTATCAACCGAAAGTGATTTTTCGATAATGTAACCGGTTAAAAATTCAATTGCTTTTTGATGTCCAGATTCTAAATAAAAGTAGAGGAAAAGATTGAAAAGCAGAGCGGTGAAAATCCAAACACCGCTCCAAATAAGACTTGCTTTTAAAGTGATTTTTCCGCGTCTGTGATCGGTAACATATAAATCAATAAATAGCATTACCGCAATTACTGCGGAAAATATAAACCAAAATGAATATTCAGTTATCAATCAAGCTTTCTATTACTATGGAAGAAAAACACCAACAGCAATTACTGTTGTCCACAATCCGTTTTTATCGCCTTCTGCTGATTGAGTAACATTGAAAGTACGAACAATTTTTCCTGACATCTTATAAATGTCTTCTCTTTCGCTCCAATCTTTTTCAGGGTCGAATTCAACACCCAAAGTAGATGCTAGCATTGTAGCAGCTAAATCTTCTGCATATTCACCACAGATTTTTTCAGGCTGTCCGTATGGATGATGTTCAGACAAATAACCATAGGCACTTGTGTCTGCAGGAATAGCAACACCAAGACTTGCAGCAATTAATCTGTTAGGTTCATTTGTTGAGTTACGTGCCATAACACAATGTGTAATTTGACCGGGTGTAATTAATTTTACACCTTCATCAATTGAAACACGTTTACAACCGATTGGAAAAATACTGCTGACAGTTACAAGATTGCAGATTTCGATTCTTGCATTTCTTAATGCAAGTTCAAAAGAGCTTAAATACTCTTTGTGTCTTCCAACACCTTTGGTGAAAAATATTTTGGTTGGTAGATACAATTGCGTCCCTTTCTGATACTAAGTTAAATGAGTTTAATGAATTTACGTTTGCCAACTTTAAGAATCATTCCTGATTTTACAGAAATACTACTTTGAACATCGCTTATTTTTTCTCCATCGATAGAAACGCCGCCTTGAGTTAACAATCTGCGTGCTTCACCTTTTGATGGAGCGAAATTTACTAAAATTATTAAATCTAAAATATTGATATCTTTTTTATCACCAACATTAAATTCTTCAATTTCATCAGGCAAGCCTTTGTTTATGAAAATATTATCAAATTCCTGTTGTGCAATTTCTGCTGCTTCCTGATTATGATACATTGTAACAAGAGTTCTTGCAAGTTCACGTTTAATATCTCTTGGATTGGTATTCCCATCAGATAATTGTGATTTTACTTCTGCAAGTTTTTGATTAGATACATTTGTTGCTAATTCAAAATACTGATAAATGAGATTATCCGGAATTGATAATGTTCTCCCAAAAATCTGTGAAGGTTCATCAGAAATTCCAATATAGTTATCATAAGATTTACTCATCTTTTCAACACCATCAATTCCAACTAACAAAGGCATTGTTAAAATCACTTGCGGTTCAATTCCATATTCACGCTGAATATCTCGGCCAACAAGTAAATTAAATTTCTGATCGGTTCCGCCAAGTTCAACATCACTTTCAATCGCTACTGAATCCATAGCCTGGGCAAGAGGGTAGAGAAACTCGTGAACACTGATCGGCTCACCAGCTTTAAATCGCTTTGTAAAATCATCACGTTCAATCATTCTTGCAACTGTGTATTTGGAAGCAAGTTTAATTACATCCTCAAAAGACATTTTACCAAGCCACTCTGAGTTGTAAACAATTTTAGTTTTTTCTTTATGTAAAATTTTTGATGCTTGTTCAAAATAACTGTTTCCATTTATTCTTGTTGCTTCAAGAGTAAGGGCAGGGCGAGTTGCATTTCTTCCGGATGGATCGCCAATCATTCCTGTAAAATCACCAATAATTAATATTGCCTGATGACCAAGTTCCTGAAACTGTGCAAGTTTTCTGATTACAACGGAATGTCCAATATGTAAATCAGGTCTGCTCGGATCGCAGCCAAGTTTAATGTTTAACGGTTTAGAAGTCTTTAATGATTTTTCAATTTTCTTAACAAGTTCATCTTCAGGAATTATCTCAACAACACCACGTTTGATAATATCCATTTGTTCATTTAATGAAGGGAATTTTACTGCACTCATTTTGTGATTTTAGTCTTTCAATTTTTTAATCTTTAAATCTTTTAATACTTGATTTTACGTTCCTGATCTCTTTGAAAATCTCTTTTAGCAATATCTGCTCTTTTATCATAAACTTTTTTGCCTTTAGCAAGCGCTATCTCAACCTTAACTCTGCCATTTTTGAAATAAAGTCTAAGCGGAACTAAAGTCAATCCTTTTTCTTTTGTCTTGCCAATCAGCTTTCTTATTTCTGATCGGTTCATCAACAATTTTCTATCACGAGTTGGAATGTGATTATTTATGTTGCCTTGCTTGTATTCACTTATGTGCAAACTTAGCAGCCAAACTTCATTATTTTGGATTAAAGCATAGCTATCAACAAGATTTGCCTTACCTTCACGTAAAGCTTTAACTTCGGTTCCTACTAAAACAATTCCTGTTTCAATGGTTTGTATAATGGCAAATTCGTGTCTTGCTTTACGATTAACCGCAATATTTTTTTCGTCCGTTTGCTGTTTCATTTTGTTCAAATTGGAAAACAAAAATCAACTTAAATGAGTTAAAATGCAAGAAAAGATTCGATCAGAGATAATTAAACTTTCAATCCGAAATTCATTCAAGTTTTTAATGCATCAGTCATTGTATTTTCAGTTTTTGGAGCATTATAAAGAAAATACTTAAATAAAGTAACGTATATAATAAATGGACTAAAAACATTAATTACTAAAATGTTAATAAAGCCAAAACCAAAGACAAATAAAAATGATAGGATAACTAAAACAGTATTAATATAAAATGTTAGAATGAGGGATTTATATCTCAATGCAGTAATAAAATCATTTTCAGTTTTTTCCTTTGTAAAAGATATAAAAAACAGCCCTACTAATATTAATAGGGCTGTTAATTCTTCAGAAACGTGATTTTCAATTACTTTAAAGTAATTAGTTTCAAAGTATTTAGAATAAACTGCAAATACTTTGATGTTTAATAATTCCAGTTTAATACCAAAATAAAACCTTATAACCCCAAGTACTATTCCAAATAAAAGAATTATCCACCCATAGATTCTAAATTTATTTGGTAATAGTAATTTCAAAGATATTTTCTAGTCAACTAGTTAGTATAATCAGTAAAAAAGTATGAACTTGCTTTTGAACCGTCTTCCATTTCTATTTCAAACCACACTAATCCAAATTTATGGTTTACACGGTAAACAATATTTTTAATGCCTGGAATTTGTGGATCTTCTTCAACCTTAATTGTCTTTATATCATAAAAACCATAGGGAAAATCATCCTGATCAGTTCTTTCTGTTACAGTTCTTACAATATCCACACCTTCTGAATTTTTAATTGGATATGTATCGCCAACCTTCGCATCAAATTTTGCTATGGTGTGAAATTTACCTGATTTAGTAAAAAAGTTATAATCCTGAATACCTTCAGAAGTGCTTTTAAATGATAGATCAACATTTATTTTTCCATTTTGATCTTTGTAATTGCTAGGAACAGCATCGTTAATCACATCTAAAGCAGGAATTTGTGTTAGATCAGCTTTAACTCTCATTGTAACAACACCGTTATTATTACTAACGATATAAATAGAATCCCCAACGTCATAATAATTATTCCCAACTTTTACAGATGCTCCAAAAGTATTTCCAACAGTATTGATTCCTATATTTGTTTCACCGTTAATTACATTCGGATCGCTTGACTCATCATCTTTTGGATCGCAAGAAATGAAAATCACAGAAAAAAACAAAAGTGCAAAAATGAAATGTAAATTTTTCATAAAGATCTCCCTTGATTAAAATGAATGTTGTTTTTAGAAATGTTTTCCCTTTTGTAGTGTGCCAGAAATAATTATTGTTATTGCTAATAGAAAATTAGTTTTCTGTGTTATAAAAAACAATAATCCAACTGATAATCGATAAACCAATATTTCAAGTGAAAACGAATGACGAAATTCCATATCAAGAAATTGAACTT
Organism: Ignavibacteriales bacterium; assembly: GCA_016707115.1. Classification (GTDB taxonomy): domain Bacteria; phylum Bacteroidota; class Ignavibacteria; order Ignavibacteriales; family Ignavibacteriaceae; genus IGN3. The sequence continues at coordinate 495,711 of JADJIH010000001.1, forward strand.
TATTCTCTATTTTTGCATCACAAAAAAAAGTTGGATAATTAAGTGAAGTTTAGAGCATTTCTCATTGTCATATTACTTGCAGGAATTAGTTCAGCTCAACAGTTTTCAATTGAGAGAATTGAACCACCAAATTGGTGGGTTGGAATGAAACACGATACCGTCCAAATTATGGTTTATGGTAAGAATTTGAGTGATGTTGAGCTTTATCCTCAACACGGACCAATTGAAATTATTAATGTTCACAAAGCTGAAAGTCCAAATTATCTTTTTATCGATTTAGCGATCTCACCAGAAATTAAAACTGAATACAATTTTGAAATTGGGTTTTCGAAAGGGAATCAGGATACAGTTATAAAATATCCAATTCTTGATCGTGAAGATTCTAGAAATAAATTTAAAGGCTTTAATCAGTCTGATGTAATGTATTTGATTATGGCGGATAGGTTTTGTGATGGAAATCCTGATAACAATAAGATAGGAGATAGCTTAGATCAGTTTACTGCAAAAGATTTAAATGGAAGAAAAGGCGGAGATATTGAAGGAATAACTTCCAAACTTGATTACTTAAAAGATCTTGGAGTTACTTCTGTATGGATTACTCCAATGTTAGAAAATAACATGTACATGAGTTACCACGGTTATGCTGCAACAGATTTATACAATATTGATCAACGTTTTGGGAGTAATGAACTTTATAAAGAGCTTGTAAATAAGGCTCACGATAAAGGTTTGAAAATAATTATGGATCACGTTTCAAATCATATCGGTATAAATCACTGGTGGATGAAAGATTTACCATTCGCAAGTTGGATAAACGGTACTGTTGAAAATCATCTTCCGGCAAATCACAACAAAATGACTTTTCCTGATCCATACAGTCCGGGTGAATCAATTGATTTAACCTGGGATGGCTGGTTTACAAATTATATGGTTGATTTGAATCAGGCAAATCCATTTCTAAAAAAATATCTAATCCAAAACACAATTTGGTGGATTGAGTATTTAGGAATTGATGGAATTCGTGAAGACACTTATCCGTATTGTAACCAATATGCAATGGCTGATTGGAATAAAGCGATATTAGATGAATATCCAAACTTTAATATTGTTGGAGAAATCTGGACAGGTGAACCTGCTTATCTTGCAGCGTATCAACAGAAAAATAAATTTGGTGTTCATCTGGATACTCATCTTCCTTGTGTTACTGATTTTGCTTTGTCTGATGCATTTCGAAATTACCTTAGCGGAAAAAAAGGATTAGAAGGAATTTTAATACACTTGCGCAGGATTTTCTTTACTACGATCCAAATAATCTCCTAACATTTTTTGATAATCATGATATTTCCCGCGGATTATTTGTTGCGAATAATGATATCGAGAAATATAAAATTGCACTTACAATTCTGTTAACAACCAGAGGCATACCAAAAATATTTTATGGATCTGAAATTGGAATTGTTGGAGAAGAGCATCACGGAACAATACGCTCACCATTTCCCGGTGGATTTGAAAATGATTCACTTGATGCATTCTTAAGTTGCGATAGAACAGATTATCAGAACGATATTTTCAACTTCACACAAAATCTTTTGGAATTACGAAAAAATCATAAATCACTTTCTGAAGGAAAGTTAACTCATTTTTATCCCTTCGATAATGTTTACGTTTATTTCAGGGAAACTGATGATGAATCAGCAATGATAATTGTAAATGGCAGTGATAAAGAATCTGAAGTTGATTTGAATAAGTACAAAGAAACTTTAGGAAAGACTTTAAAGATTGAGAATATCAAAACGAATGAAGTGACTGATATAACTCAAAACAAAAAAATAACAATAAAGAAAAAATCAGCAGAAATATTTTTGTTGATAAAATAGCACACTAACTAAGGCAAAATTTATGTTAGAAATTCAGAAAAAACTTTCAAACTCATTTTATGCAATGCTTGCTTTACCCGCAACTGCTGTGGGCTTTGCACTATCCACACAAATTGCTGCATTAAGCTGGATACTAAATAAAAAGTTTGGATTAAATATTCACGAAGTTTCATTCGTTTGGCTGGCTGGTCCGCTTGCTGGAATATTCGGACAGGTAATAGTTGGAATGATAAGCGACAACGTTTGGTTTTTAGGCGGACGAAGAAGACCATTTATTATGATTGGCGGAATTGTTGGTGCATTAATGTTTTTAGCTCTTCCGCAAATCGGAGTTATTTCTGAAGCCACAGGAATTACAAGTATAATCTTGATTGCTTCTGTAATTGCTCTGCTTTTGGATTTATCAGTTAACGTTACTTTTAATCCGGCAAGATCAATCATTGCAGATCTTACTCCTGAAGGAAAGAAGCGAACTACCGGTTATGTTTGGATGCAAGTTATTTCCGGAACGTTTGGTGTGTTAGCATATTTTCTTTCAATGGTTTTTGGAAATGAAACACTTTTATTAATTGCTGCGATATTTGTTTTTGTTTGTTCCGTGGGTCCAATTTTATTTATTGAAGAACCAAAAGATTTAAAAGCTGATTTAGAGGAGAATGCTAAAACACATACTGTACTTGATATCTTTAAATCAATTTTTCCTTTGTATGGATTTTTAGTGTTTGGTGTTTTCAGTTTAATATTTCATTTCTATCAAAATGAATTACGCGTTATTCACAATCCATTGTTGATATTAAGTTTAGCTTATACAATCATCATTGGTTTTTGGATTATTGTTCAAGGACGTAAAGCTGAATCCGACACAAATGAATTTCAAAAGATTATGCTTGCTCATACATTTACGTGGATAGCATTTCAAAGTATGTTTGTTATGTCAGGATTTTTTATCGATAAACAGATCGTACCAAATCTTGATCTCTCAAATGTCTTCGCAAATAAATTTGCTGAGTTTTTAACTTCAACAATTCAAAGTAAAGATGCTACAACAGGCAATATTGTTTCACTTGGATTTTTAATCCTTAATGCTGTTGGTGCTGTTTTTCCATTTGTATTATCACTTATCGCAAAAAAGATTGGAAGAGTAAAAACTTACACTGCAGCTTTAGCATTTAGTGCAATCGGATATTTCTATATTGCATTCTTAGGAAAGTATGAGTTTAATTTTTACCTGGGAATGTTTTTAACCGGCATTGGCTGGTCTGCAGTAATCTCAATTGTATTTTCAATTATGACTGAAAGAATCAACCAGGCAAAGATGGGTTTGTTTATGGGAATATTTAATCTTGCAGTTGTTTTGCCTCAAATGATGAGTCAGGGTGTTGCAAATATTATTTCCGAAACTCAGAACTTTCAATTACTCTATATTCTTTGCGGAGTGTTTATTTGTTTCTCAGTTTTCTTCTGGTTCTTTGTAAAGGAGCCAAGATCAACCGCTTTGGAAAGTGCTGCTCCACCAAAAGGCGGGCATTAAAATTTATAATGCCATTTAATGTAGGGATCGGTCTCCCGACCGATCCGATTAGGATGCAACAATAAAAGAAAACGATTAATTAAAAATTTATAATAAGTTTAAAAATACGCGGAACAGACGGGAGTCTGTTCCCTACAAAAAATGATTGAATTACCGAAGCGAAAGCAGCAGCGATTAAAAGAATTTGATTATTCACAATCGAGCTATTACTTCGTAACGATTTGTATGAAGAATAGAAATGAATTCTTTTCACATATTGTAAACTCAGAATTGATTCTGACAGAATTTGGTAAAATACTTGATGATGTGTGGAACAATCTTCCAAAATATTATAATGTAGAATTAGATTATTACAAGTAGCCGATAATGTAGCTTAATATTAATAATAATAATTTATGAAAAAATAAGGGGGAAAAAGGGAGCTAAAGACGTTAACTCTCTCGGACATTATTGGAAAATTCAAATCATATTCATCCAGAAAAATCAGAAATCTATTAGTCAATAAAGATGAATTTGAATGGCAAAAATCTTTTTATGATAGAATCATTAGAAATGATAAAGAATTATATAACATCCGAAAATACATTCAGGAAAATCCTTTAAGATGGGAATTAGAAAAGAATAATCCAGAAAATTTAGAAATGTAGGGATCAGTCTCCCGACTGATCCGTTCATAAAGTAAATGAAAATAAATTATATTTAAAAGATTTCAATAAATATTAAGTTACCCGGAACGGACAGGAGTCCGTTCCCTACAAAGAAAAATAAATTATGCTTTTTTTAATTCTCGCAATTCTTTGTTCCAGTAGTTTAGCATTGATTCTTAAACAGGGTCATGTTAAAAATTCAAATACTGTTCTGCTAATTAATGCTAATTATTTAACTGCATCTTCAATCGCTTTAGTTTTTGTCATCTTTAAGTATGGTTTTCATTACTCACTAAACTCAATATTATTTGGTTTGGTTCTTGGATTATTATTTGTCTCAACTTTCATTTTGTACTCTAAAGCTATAAGCCAGGCAGGTACTGCTTTGGCAACTGTTAGTGCAAGATTATCAATCTTAATTCCGGTCATCCTCTCAATAATTTATTTTGGTGAAAGCCCTGATTTGAAAATGTTGATGGGATTTTTATTAGCTCTTATTACGCTATACTTATTTTATCTATCATTAAAAAATCATACTAATCATCCAGGTACCGGAAATAAATACATTTACCTGTTTTTATTATTAGTAGGAATTGGTTTTGTGGATTTTGCGATGAAGATGTTTGAACACAACTTTCCTAAAGAAGAAAAAGGTGTATTTGTTTTTACAATATTTTTTGCGGCCTTTATTTATACCACTACTTATCTTAAGGTAAAAAAAATTAAGTTTGATAAGGGCACTTATAGATTAGGATTGCTTCTTGGTATTCCAAATGTATTTGCAATTCATTTTTTACTTGCTGCTTTAAGTGAACTTCCGGCAATCATTGTATTCCCAATTCAAAATATTGGAGTAATAGTTATTACTGCTATTGCTGCATACCTGATATGGAAAGAAAAAATTAATCTTTACGGAAAAATTGCAATTGCAGTTGGTATTGCTGCTATATTGTTGTTGAAGTTGTAGCAACTATTAATATCATTATTTCTTGATATTCGTGTTTCCAAATGTTAGTTTTTGAGAGACAATAGGAGAGTAAAATGAAAACAATCCTTTCTATAATGATCCTAACAATACTTATCTCATTTCATACTTTTTCTCAGGAGAGAAAACACACTGGAGTATTTCCAGACAAAACTACTAACGAGAGACTAAGGGAAATTCACCAACCAAACATAAACGATTTTCTAGGCTTAGACGAAATAGAACTTTTGCAGTTGAACTCTAAAAATTGCAATTGGCAAACTGCATTGAGAAATCCACAAAAAGAATTTTATGAAGAAGGAAGAATCAATGCAATTGATTCAAGGACAATAATAGAAAAAGAACTACTTGCCAATGGTTTTCTACTAATAGAGCATATTAACCAAAATTGGGATGGTTTTGCTTGGGTAAATAGCTCGAAGAACTCGAACAAATATGATGTTAATAATAATATTATGGAATATTTATATCAATCTTGGTCTGACAGCGATTGGGTAAATTCTTTTAAGTTTGAATTTTCATACAATTTAAATAATAATGTTATTGATGAAATTCAAAAAAATTGGAATGGAAATGAGTGGGTAAACTATTTAAAGTACACTTACATTTATGATGAAAATGATAACCGAAAAGAATACCTTTTTCAAATTTGGAACAATGATTCTTGGATTAATATTGACAAATATTTGACAACCTACAATCTTAATAATAATCTCTTAGAATTACATTATTTACATTGGGAAACTGGAGAATGGGTAAGTTATTGGAAGAGATTATATACATACAATGAGAATAATAGCTTGATTGAGGAAATTCAACTTGATTATTACTTTGGTGTTTGGGTGAATTATTCTAAACATTTTTACACCTACAATGAGCATAATTTGAAGATTGAGATTCTTATCAAAATTTGGACGAATAACACTTGGATCAACCATTCGATTACTTCAAATACATATGATGAAAACGATAATCTTATTGAAGTAATCTCTCAACATTGGGATGATAATATTTGGGTAAATTCAGAGCATTATCTAAACATTTATGATAACAGAAATAATCTTATAGAAGAACTTTATCAAATAGGACCTGATAGTGCTTGGATCAACTATTCAAAAGTATTTAAAAATTATGATAGTAATAATAATTTTATAGAAAAGCTGATTCAAACTTGGTCCAATAACTCTTGGACAAATGATAAAAGGTTTTTATTGTCTTATGATGGAAACAATAATAATATTGAAAGTATTTATCTATTTTGGTCCGGCGGTTCTTGGCTAAATTCTTACAGATTCTCATATTTATTTGACGAAAATAATAATCTTAATGAAGAACTTTATCAAACTTGGGATGGAAATGTTTGGAAAAACGAGACAAAAAATATAAGCTCATATATTCCTATTACATCAATTTATAATGACATTAATTCTATTCAGCTATATAAATTATCGAATAACTACCCAAACCCATTTAATCCAACAACCACTATCCAATATGCAATAAGCAGTAGGCAATTTGTTTCTGCTGAAAATATTCGACGTACTTGGATCTGAAATAGAAACATTAGTAAATGAAGAAAAACCTGCTGGCAATTATGAGTTAAATTGGAATGCAGCTAATCTGCCAAGCGGAGTTTATTTTTATAGATTACAGGCCGGAGAGTTTGTTCAGACACGAAAAATGATTTTGTTGATAAAATTCTAAAAATAAATAGTCTTAATGTAGAGATCGATCTCCTGATCGATCCGCAAAGAATATCTAAATAGAATAAATATAAGTGTAGAAGGTTATAAAAAATATAAGAACACACGGAACGGACAGGAGTCCGTTCCCTACATAAGAATAATTATTTTAATCCACATCATCCACAATTAAAGTAAACAAACCAGCAATTATCATCGAAGCACCGCCAAGAAGTAGTGCGTAAATTGCTTCACCACCAACAATGTTTTTAACAAAGAAACCAAGTATAGCCGCTGCGGTAATTTGTGGAATTACAATAAAGAAATTAAATATTCCCATATAAACTCCCATTTTTTCTGCAGGCAATGAACCAGCAAGAATTGCATAAGGCATTGCAAGTATTGAAGCCCACGCTAAACCAATTCCAAGTTCAGAAACTAAAAGTAAGTTTGGATCTTTTATAAAATAGAATGATGCAAATGAAATTCCGCCAATGATTAATGAAATCATATGAACAGTTTTTCTATTTGTTAGTTTTGCAATCCACATAATGAAAAAAGCCATAATGGCGGCAAAGCCATTGTAAACAGCCATCAAAACTCCAACCCAATCTGCACCTTGATTATAAAGTTCTGATGATGGATCAGTTGCACCATAAATATGATGAGTAACTGCTGGAGTTGTGTAAATCCACATTGCAAACAAAGCAAACCAGGAAAAGAATTGAACAACTGCAAGCTGCTTCATTGTCTTTGGCATTTTGTAAAGATCATTTAAGATCGAAACTAATCCACCAGAAGTTTTATTTTGATTTGTAAAAAATCCAGCAACTAATTGTAATAATCCAAAAATTATTGAGCCAACAAATAAGACGTAAAGTCCAAAATCATTTTCGTGCAGCACAAAGTAAAGAATTGCAGAACCAATTAACCCAACAAAAATCCAGATCAATCCGTTTTTGTTAAATGATGATGCAGAAATTAAATCAGTAATAGAAGTTTTTGATTGAGATAATTTCTTTTCTTCATCACTAAACTTTTTTAATTCTTCAGGTGAATATTCTTTTGTAGAAAAAACTGTGTAAAGAACTGCTAGTAAAAAAACTGCTCCACCAATGTAGAAAGAAAATTTAACTGAATCAGGAATTTCTCCAGCACCAGCAGTGTTAGCAATTCCAAACCAGTTTGTCATCATATAAGGCAAAGCAGACGCAACAATTGCTCCGATTCCAATGAAAAAACTTTGCATTGAAAATCCAACTGTACGTTGTTCAGATGGAAGCATATCACCAACAAAAGCTCGGAAAGGTTCCATAGAAATATTAATTGATGCATCCATAATCCAGAGCATTCCTGCAGCAACCCAAAGAGTTGGAGAGTTTGGCATAAATATGATTGCGGCTGATGCAAGCAAAGCTCCGACTAAAAAGAATGGTCGTCTTCGTCCCAGTTTGTTCCAGGTTTTATCACTCCAATGCCCAATAATTGGCTGAATGATCAAACCAGTAACTGGAGCGGCTATCCAGAGAATCGGAATCGAATCTATACTTGCACCGAGTGTTTCAAATATTCTGCTTACATTTGCATTTTGAAGTGCGAATCCGAATTGAATGCCAAGAAATCCGAAACTCATATTCCAGATTTGCCAGAAGGAAAGACGCGGTTTGCTCATAAGTAATCCTAAGTTTGGTTAAATTAACAACATTGAAAAATAAGAAATGATTTTTAATTAAGATAATTAAATATTGAATGTAGGGATCGGTCTCCTGACCGATCCGATTTGGATGTAATTAAAAAGGCACGGAACGGACAGGAGTCCGTTCCCTACAATTATGCAAATACAAGAAATCATAAATAAAGTTTTAGCAACTGCTAACTCTGCTTTCTTTTACACTCCTCCAATTTATGGAAAAAGTGATTCTTATCTTTTCTTAAAACCAAAAGAAATTGTTACAATAAAATCTGTGAGAAATCTGGATGAAAAATTAAATCGAATTGATGATCTTATTGCTGATGGTTTTGTTGGATACTCGTTGATGAATTATGAAGCAGGATATTTATTTGAAAAAACACTGAACAAGTTTTTGCCAAAGAACGAAAACCTAATACAATTCTTTTTTTATGATAAGCAAAATGTGCAGTTAATTAAATCTACTGGAATAGATTTTGAAAAATTAGAGAAGTATAAGGTTTATAAATTCAAACTAAACACTTCAAAAAGTAAGTTCCAAAAATCGATAAAAAAAATAAAATCCTATATTGAAGAAGGAGACACATACCAGGTTAATTTTACAGTAAAAGGTAAATTTGATTTTGAAGGATCATATGCGGGACTATTCAGTAACCTCGTTTTCAATCAATCAGCGCAATACGTTGCTGCTATTAATAACAATGGTAAAATTATAGTTTCACTTTCTCCAGAGATGTTCTTTGAGGTTAAGGGAAGAAAAATTATTTCGAAACCAATGAAGGGTACAGCACGGAGAGGAATTGATCATTTAAGTGATGAATCTATAAAATATGAATTAGAAAGAAGCGAAAAGAATCGCGCTGAAAATGTAATGATTGTTGATTTGATTAGAAATGACTTAGGAAGAATAAGTGAATATGGTTCTGTAAAAGTTAAAAATATTTTTGATGTTGAAAAATATGAGTCTGTTTATCAGATGGTTAGTACGGTTGAATCGAAACTAAAAAAGAATGTAAGACTTTCTGATATACTAAAAAACATTTACCCTTGCGGATCAATTACCGGCGCTCCAAAAATTCGTACGATGGAAATTATTAATGAATTAGAAAAAGAGAAACGCGGAATTTATACGGGTTCAATTGGATTGATCAGAAAAAATAAAATTACATTTAACGTTCCTATCAGAACTTTAACGATAGATAAAAAATCATGTAAAGGAGAAATTGGTTTAGGAAGCGGTATAGTTTGGGACAGCATTGCAGAAGAAGAATTTGAAGAAACAAAACTAAAAGGAAAATTTTTAACAGAACCAAATAAAGCATTTGAGATTTTCGAAACAATGAAAATTGAGGATGGAAAGATATTTCTTCTTGATGAACACTTAGATAGAATGAAACAGGCAGCCGACTACTTTCTGTTTTGTTTTGAGAGACAAAAAACAAAGTCATATATAAAAAAAGTAATTTCTCGGATTGATAAAAATGATTATCGATTTAGAATAGCCTTGGAAAAGAATGGTAATCTAACTCATACGTTTTCAGAGATGTTTCAGTCCTTCAATGAAGCAAAAGTCATTGTTTCTAAAAATAAAATATATACAAAAAACAGATTTCAATATTTTAAAACAACAAATCGATCATTATATAATCAGGAATATAACAAGTACACTTCAAAGGGATTTTTTGATGTAATATACTTTAATGAAAAAGGCGAGCTGACTGAAGGGGCAATTACAAATATTTTTATATACAAGAATAACGTTATCTCAACTCCACCAATAAATGCAGGAATTTTACCCGGTGTTTATCGTAAACATTTATTAAAGAATGATTCGGGCATTAGAGAGAGAAGGTTGTATTTAGAAGATTTATTGGAAGCTGATAAAATTGTTCTAACAAATTCTGTTCGTGGCGAGGTTGTAGTTGACAAATTATTTGTGGATGAAAACGAGTTTATTAAGTTTAATAAGAATATTCAGTTCGGGTGAATTCAACATCAGCATATTTATTTTATTTTCTATATTTTGCAAACAAATAAATTATCAACTCGGAAATGAAAAAATCCATTAACGATACATCAACTAGAAAGAAAGAGCATATACAACTTTGTCTTACAGATAAGGTTGGATTTCATTCAAAGACCAATGGATTTGAGAAGTATGATTTCATTCATGATGCACTTACAGAAGTTGATATTTCAAAGTTATCGTTTCAAACAAAGCTTTTTTCCAAAAAAATAAAATATCCTTTTCTTATTTCTTGTATGACAGGTGGTACAGAAGAAGCAGAAAATATTAATCAAAGACTAGCTGTTATTGCCGAGGAATTAAAAATTCCTATTGGTGTTGGAAGCCAAAGGCAAGCCTTAGAAAACCAAGATAATCACTATTCATATAAAGTCATTCGTAAAACTGCTAAGAGTGTTCCAGTTTTAGGAAATATTGGCGCTGCCCAACTTGTTCAATCAAAAAATCTAACTGATATTTTATCTTTGATTGATATGCTTGAAGCAGATGCATTTGTCGTTCACTTAAATCCATTGCAGGAATTATTACAACCTGAAGGTGAACCAAATTTTGTAGGATTATTAAAGAAAATAGAAAAATTGATTCTGAAATCTAAAGTACCTGTTATTGTTAAGGAAGTTGGTTCAGGTATAAGTAAAGATACAGCAAAGAGATTATTAGATATTGGTGTTAACGGAATTGATGTTGCCGGGGCAGGTGGTACAAGCTGGGCTGGAGTTGAGATTATTAGAAGCAAATCTGATAAGGATTTCTGGGATTGGGGATTACCAACATCATATTGCTTAAAGGAAATTTATCCGCTAAAGAAAAAATATAAATTTACTTTAGTTGGTTCAGGCGGGATTAATTCAGCAAATGATTTAGCATTAGCTTTTGCTTTTGGTGCTGATCTTGTTGCATCTGCCAGAATTATTCTTCAGACATTGATGAAAAATGGAGACGATGCGGTAACTAAATTAATTATAAATTGGTTTGAGTATTTGAAAAAAATTATGTTCTTAACCGGATCAGAAAATCTTACAGAACTTAAAAATGGAAAGATCATTAAAAAGGAAGAATTATTTTGAAACCTGCTGATATAAAAAAATACGTTTTATTTTATGATAGAGAAAGAAAAATAATTGATAAAAAACTTGCGCAAGCATTAAAGGGAAGAAGTCCATTTTCACTCTATGATCCGGCATCATACATTCTTGAAAGCAGCGGTAAGCGTCTAAGACCATTACTTGTTTTACTTTCTGCAAAGGCAGTTGGAGGAAACATAAAAAACTTTTACAACGCTGCTCTTTCGGTTGAGATGCTTCACAATTTTACTCTTGTGCATGATGATATAATGGATAATGCCGATTTGCGAAGAGGCAAATTAACTATTCATAAAAAGTACAATTTGAATACCGCGATACTTACAGGAGATATTCTTGCGGCGGTGGCTTATGAATTTTTATTGAAGGATTGTAAGGTAAATGCTAAACAAGCGTTAGATTCTTTTACAAAAGGATTAGTTGAAGTTTGCGAAGGTCAAAGTCTTGATACAGAATTTGAAACTAGAAAAAATGTTTCTCTTCCTGAATACATTAAAATGATTGAGAAAAAAACTGCTGCCCTTGCAAGAATGTGCTGCGAATTGGGCGCTTATCTTGCTGATGGAAGTAAAGAAGACATCAAAGCTCTTTCAGATTACGGAAAATATCTAGGAATTGCATTTCAAATTCAAGATGATCTTTTAGATATTATGGCAGATAAATTTGAGTTTGGTAAAAGAATCGGCGGGGATCTGATGGAAGGTAAAAAAACATTTTTGTTCATAGAAGCTCTTGAGAAAGCTAAGGGCAAAGACAAAAATGATTTGTTAAAAGTTGTAAAGAATAAAGGGATAAAAGAAAATCAAATAGAGTATTATAAAAAGATTTATGAAAAACTTGGCGTTATTGATGATGCAAAAGTTGCAATTCGTAGTTACTCAAAAAAAGCATTAAAATCAATTAGTATGTTATCAAACAAAAGTGAAGTAGAAATATTTTACTGGCTTGCTGATTCACTAATAAAAAGAAATAAGTAATGATTGAAAAAATAGTTAAGATAGTTAATAAAGCAGGACTTCATACTCGTCCGGCAGCCACTATTGTAAAGCTCGCAGCAAAATATAAAAGTGAATTTTTTATTTACCGTGATGGAATGAGTATTAATGGTAAAAGCATTATAGGAGTTATGACTTTAGCAGCTGAAATAGGTTCAGAATTAAAATTAACGTTTGAAGGACCCGATGAGCAGCAAGCGTGTGATGAAATAGTTGCATATTTTGAGAGAGGATTTGATGAATTATGAAATCATTTAAAGACATATATAAAAACTCTGAAAATAAAATTGCCGGAATTGCAGCAGCGCCGGGAATTGTTATTGGTAAAGTCTATTTGTTTACAAAAGAGAAGCTTGAAATTAGCAAAGCACCAATTACTAATAGTGAAGAAGCAATCATCAATTTTGAGGAAGCACTTAGACAATCAAAAAAAGAATTAAATAAAATATTTGGGATTGCACGTGAGAAAATGGATGAAGTTCGTGCGGCTATTTTTGAAGCACAGTTAATGATTCTTGATGATCCGATACTATTAAGCAATATTGAAAAAAGAATAAAAGATGAAATGATTCAGCCTGAGTTTATTGTGGCAGATGAAATTTCAAAGTATCAGGAATTGATGATAATATCACACGAATCATATATGAAAGAGCGTGCCCATGATATAGAAGATATTAAGCATAGAATTATCAGAAATCTGCAAAAGAAAAGATGGCAATCTAAAATTGAAAAAAACTTAATCGTTGTTAGCGAAGCTTTAACTCCCGCAGATACCTTGCTTTTTTCCAGAAGTGAATCTCTTGGATTTGTTACTGATCATGGTGGTTTAACTTCACACGCTGCAATCATTTCAAGATCACTGAATATTCCTGCCGTTGTTGGTACACATAATGCATCAACTCTAATTAAAGATGGTGACACAATTATTGTTGATGGATTTCATGGTTATATAATCACTAATCCAACTGAAGTTCAACTTAATTTCTTTACAGAAAAACAAAAGAAACTTTATGAAATTCAAAAAGGACTTGAGGAACTTAAGGATCAACCGGCAGTTACGATGGATGGAAAAGAGGTAAACCTAGAAGCGAACGTTGATGTTACTGGTGAAATAGATATTGTAATTACCAGCAGCGCAAAGGGTATTGGTTTATATAGATCTGAACAGATATTAAATGAACTTGGCACTTTCCCAGATGAAGAAGAACAGACCGTTATTTATTCTAAACTTGCATCACGGATTTATCCAAAGTTTGTAACAATTCGTGCTTTTGATATTGGCGGAGATAAATTCAGATTTAGTGAATATAAAGAGCCGAATCCGTTTTTAGGCTTACGCGGCATCAGATTTTTATTAGAGAATGAAAGTCTGTTTAGAACTCAAATTCGAGCTGTGTTAAGATCAAGCGAGAATAAAAATATAAAATTTATGATACCGATGATCTCTACTCTTGATGAAGTATGGCGAACTCAGAAAATTATACAGGAATGTAAAAGTGAATTAAAAAAAGAAAAAATAAAATTTGACAACCATATTAAAATCGGAATAATGGTTGAAGTTCCATCTGCTGCAGTTATGGCAAAAGACTATGCTGAGGAAATAGATTTTATTAGCATTGGTACAAACGATCTAATCCAATATATGATGGCTGTTGATCGTGGGAATGATCTTGTGTCGAATCTCTACCAGGAATTTAGTCCTGTTATAATTAGAACAATTGATCACATAGTAAGTGCTGCTAAAGAGAGCAAAATTCCAGTTAGCATTTGTGGCGAAATGGCTGCAGATACTTTAGCTATTCCGCTGCTGGTAGGATTAGGTTTAGATTCTCTTAGTATGTCTCCGGGAACAATATTATATGCAAAAAGAATTATTCGGGGATTTGAATTTAAAAAAGCAAAAACTTTAGCCGAAGAATGTCTGCAATGTAAAACTGAAGTAGAAATTCAGAAGAAAGTTAAAAAGTTTTTTGATGACAATAACATTTCAAGAACAAGGAATATTTTATAGCAATGGAAATAAAAGACTACGTAAAAAAGTACGATCCGCAAAATCAGTTTGATGTTCTAATAAATACATATCAGCAAATTGAGTTCGCATGGAAAAACCAATTTGTTATTGATGGCATAAATACATCAGAAATATCAAATATAATAATTAGCGGTTTAGGCGGTTCTGCAATAAGTGCTGATCTAATAAAAAATTATTTAGTTGATGATATAGAAATACCGATTATAGTGAATAGAAATTATAGCCTGCCAAAGTTTGCAAGTAAAAATACTTTGTTTATTGCATCATCGTATTCCGGCAATACGGAAGAGACTATTGCAGCATTAAAACAGGCTATTGGTATTGGTTGTAAAATTGTCTGCATTACAACTGGTGGTGAAGTTGAAGTAATCGCAAATTCTAAAAAGCTTCCTTGCGTACAAGTTCAGCCTGGTTTTCAACCAAGATATTCGCTTGGGTTAAGTTTCTTTTCATTGTTAAAGGTATTACAAGAGTTAAAATTAATTTCTGATCAAACAAAAATTGTAGAGAATGTAATCAGCCTATGGAAGCAAAAGGGAATTGAGTATTCTAAAGAAGGAAACTTTGCTTATACTTTTGCAGAGTCTTTAGTAGGATTTATTCCGGTTATATATTCTGTTGCTGATTCAACAAGTGCAGTTGGATACAGATTTAAATGTCAGTTGAATGAAAACTCAAAACTTCATGCTTTTCATAATGAAATTCCTGAGATGAATCATAACGAAATTATTGGCTGGGAATCTTATCAGGAAAAATTATTTCATTCAAAAATCATCAACATTGTAGATGAAACATATCACCCTCAAATACAAAAACGATTCGAAATACTTAAAGATATTTTTTCAAAAAGTGGAGTTGAAACCGTTAGTCTTAAAAGCAATGAAAAATTGTTTAAAGTAAGATTATTAGATTTAATATATATAGGTGATTGGATTTCTTATTACGTGGGAGTATTAAGAGGATATGATCCGAGTGAAATAGATAATATCTATACTCTCAAAGAACGATTGAGGTAGTAAAAGAAATACTAGTTTTAGATTAGATATTATACTATCGGAAAAATATTCTGATTGTAAATATTTTATATGGGTTTGCGTATTTACATTTAAATCAATTTAACTCCTCATAGATTTATATTAATATGATTACAGTTTTAGAAGTCATCAAACTATCAACGGAGTATCTTCAGAAAAAAGGTGTGGAATCCCCAAGAGCTAATGCTGAAATACTACTTGCAGAAATTCTAAAATGTAAACGGTTGGAACTTTATCTGGCGTTTGATAAACCACTTGCAGAAAATGAAGTTCAGGTTTATCGTGAAGCGATACGAAAAAGAGGATTGAGGATACCATTGCAATATATTGTTGGAAATGTTGAATTCTATGGATTAAAACTTATTGTTAATGAAAATGTTCTTATACCAAGGCCTGAAACTGAGTTGCTAGTTGAAAAGATTATTAATGATTCAGATAAATCCAATAATTTAAAAATTCTTGATATTGGGGTTGGAAGCGGGAACATTTCATTATCCATTTCAAAAAATTTACCAAACTCAAAAGTTGTAGCTATTGATATAAGTAAAACTGCCTTGGATGTTGCGAATCAAAATGCTGAGATAAATTCATTACAAGATAGAATTGAGTTTAGACTTTTTGATATTATGAACGATAATTTGAATTCATTAGGTAAGTTTGATTTGATAGTATCAAATCCACCTTATGTTTCTGAGAATGATTATGAATCTCTTGAACCTGAATTAAAAAATCACGAACCCAAAATTGCATTAACTGATAATTCAAATGGAATATCATTTTATAAACATATTATTGAAGCATCAGATCAATTACTCAAGAAACCTGGGAAAATCTATTTTGAGTTAGGTATTGATCAATCCGCACAAGTTCAAGAATATTTTAAGCAGAATAATTTTACAAACATTAAAATCACTAAGGATTATTCTGGAATTGAAAGAATTATTTGCGGAGAACTGAAATGAGGGCACTTGTTCAAAGGGTTTCTGAGGCTGGAGTTTACATCGAAAAAGAAAATTATTCAGCTGAAATTAAAAAAGGAATAGTAGTGCTTTTAGGAATCAAAATTGATGACTCCGAGGAAGATATACTATTTGTTGCTGATAAGTGCAGTAACTTGAGAATTTTTGAAGATGAAAATGAAAAGATGAATTTCTCATTAAAAGATGTAACCGGTGAAGTTTTAATTATTTCTCAATTTACACTTTATGGCGATGCTCAAAAAGGCAATAGACCAAGTTTTATAGAAGCAGCAAAACCCGAAATCGCGATTCCGATCTACGAAAAATTTATTAACAGAATGAAAATAAATCTTGGTGCTGATAAAATTCAAACTGGCATCTTTGGCGCTATGATGAAAGTAAAAATAATAAATGATGGACCAGTTACAATCTTAGTTGAATCGAAACCACAGGTTAAAAAGTGAATCCTGTTCTGATGATTTTTATAGATGGTGTAGGAATTGGTGAGAAAGATTTTGAGTTCAATCCATTTTTTAAATATGGATTTAAAGTGTTTGACAACATATTTAAGGAAACTCCACACAAAGGAAAGCCTTATTTAGAAAAAAATGGGATGTTTGTATTTCCAACTGATGCCAAGCTAGGAGTCGAAGGATTACCGCAAAGTGGAACTGGACAGGTAGCAATATTTTGCGGTATGAATGCTCCAAAGTTTGTTGGAAAACATTTTGGTCCATTTCCTTATTCCACAACAATCCCAATCATTGCTGAACAAAATATATTTAAAGCATATAAGGAAAGAGGTAAAACACCATATTTTGCAAATGCATATCCAAAAGTTTTTTTTGATTATTTAAAGTCCGGTAAAACCAGATTAAGCACTACATCTCTAAGCTGCCGTTTATCAGGAATTAAATTAAACTCAGTTACAGATCTTAGACAGAGTAAGGCATTAACCGCCGAAATTACAAATGAAAGATGGAATCGTAAATTAAAGTATCAGCTTAAAGTTATAAGTCCTGAAACAGCCGCCAGAAGATTATTAAGAATAGCCGGTAAAAATGATTTTACATTATATGAGTTCTTTCATACGGATCATTTAGGACATGGAAGAATTGCAGATGAGTTTGAAGCTATCTACAATAATTTAGATAGATTTTTGTTTACTATTTTGTCAGAGCTTAACAAAGAAGCAATAACTTTGGTTATTTGTTCAGATCACGGAAACTTTGAAGATCTTTCTGTGAAAACACATACAATGAATCCTGCATTAACACTAACTGCGGGAAAAAATGCACTACAATTAGCGGAGAGTATAAAAGATTTAACTGAGATTAAACCATCAATAATTAAATACTGTACTTGAAAGATTATCCATTTATAAAATTTACTATTGCATTTATCGTTGGAATTCTATCAGCTGGATTATTCCAATTCGACTTACATTTTTATCAAATTAGCGTATTTATTTTCTTTCTAATATTGTTGTCGTTAGCAAAATATTTTCGATTCAATAATATTATTTCCTCTGTCTTATTCCTTATTCTGATTTTTATTTTTGGCATATATATATCAAAAGTAAATGAAATAAGAATAGTGTCTCCGATTAGCAATTATCAGAAAGAAAAAAATGTTAAACTTTATGCTGAGGTTACAAGCGTTGAACTTGAAAGAAGTTATGAAATAGTATTCACCGTTCTAACGGATTCACTTATCATAGATAGCAATAGCATTGTTACCAAAGATTATATTATTTGTAAATTCAGAGGCGATTCACTTCAGCGTAAAAATATTTATACTCAATTAAATGCCGGTAATAAAATTTATTTAACCGGTACTTATCAAAAAGGAAGAGAAAAAAGAAACCCTGGGGAATTTGATTATGATAAATATCTAAAATCAAAAAGTGTTACTGGATTATTTGTTTCGTATAATACAGACAGCATAAATATTCTATCAAATCAAAAAGACTACTTTAAATCTTCGCTTCATTCTGTAAGAAAACTAATTGATGAAACTATCCACAAACTTCATAATCCGCAAACTGCTGGATTATTAAGAGGCTTGCTGCTAGCAGATAGAAGTGAAATAGATTACGAAACTAAAAATGAATTTATTAACTCTGGTGTTGTTCACATACTCGCTGTATCTGGATTGCACGTTGGTTATGTGCTTGTAATTATTATTTTCATCTTTGGCAGATTTGGCATCTATCTCCGATCAATATTAACAATTTTAGGTTTAGTGGCATTTATGTTTTTAACGGGTGTGCCTCCTTCGGTTTTTCGGGCAACATTAATGTCAGTTGTAATTATCATTGCTTTTCTTTCAAATAGAAGTACCAATATTATTAATTCAATATCGATTGCTGCGTTTATAATTCTATTATTAAACCCAAATGAAATTTATAATCCCGGATTTCAACTATCATTTTCTGCTGTCCTAGCAATTGGCATTCTGTATCCTTACATACAAAAAATTATTTTTAAGTTAAACTTAAAACATAAATGGCTTGAATACATTTTATTATTCTTTGGAGTATCGTTAAGTGCACAAATAGGAACACTTCCTTTTACTCTTGCTTATTTCAGTAAATTGTCTGTTGTAGCTTTGTTTGCCAATCTAATTGTCATCCCAACTGTGGGTGTAATAATAGGTATTGCTTTTATTACTGTTTTTATAGGAGTAATATCAAACAGCATCGCAATATATTTTGCAGCTGCAAACGATTTACTTTCAGGTTGGATGATAGATTTTATTAAGTATACGGGGCAATTAGATTTTTCTTTTTTATGGATTAGAAATTACTCTTTATATGATTCAATAATATTTTATTTAGGATTAGCTTTAGTATTACTTGTCCTCCGGAAAATAAGTAAGGTTTATATGAAAATAGTATTAGTTATGATTTTGTCTGCAACAATAATTATCTATTCGCAGTTTGATAATAAAGAGTTGCTTGATAAAAATGTGCTTAGCGTTTTTATGATTGATGTCGGTCAGGGTGATTCATTTCTAATTAAATTCCCAAATGGTAAAACTGCTCTAATCGATGCCGGTGAAGCAAACCCATTTATCGATAATGGTGAAAGAGTGATAATTCCTTTACTCGATAATTTTGGGATTCGCAAAATCGACTATGGTTTTATTTCTCATCTCGATCTCGATCACTATGGGGGTTTTGTATCAATTATACATAATGATAGAATTAAAGAAATTTTCCGACCATTGCCGGATTCAAGTAAGAAATCTATAAGATTGGAAAAGTATTTATCGCAAAAGAAAATCAAAACAAGAATTTATGATAAATATTCTTTTGATGTTGGAAACGTAAAAATATATTTTTTAAATGATCCTAATAATTATTTATACAAAAAATTTTCAAGTAACGATAAAAGCGGAGTTATAAAAATAGTTTTCGGAAATACTTCATTTTTATTTGTTGGAGATTGTGAGCATCCTGGCGAATATTTTCTTGCTAGTAACTTTGGAAAGATGCTGGATTCAGATGTTCTAAAAGTCGGTCATCATGGCAGTTCAACGGGTTCATCAGATGCCTTTTTAAATTTAGTTTCGCCAGAAATTTCCTTGGTAAGTGCAGGAATTAAAAATAAATTTAATCATCCTTCAGAAAGAGTCATTAATTCTCTGGAGGAAATTAATTCTATTATTTATAGGACTGATAAATCAGGTGGGGTATTCTTGCAATCAGATGGAAAAAACATAAAACAAATTATTTGGAAATAATAAATAATTCGAAAGGTAAAAAATGACTAATGTAATTCAAGTTGGAATAATAATGGGAAGTGATTCAGATCTTCCAATTATGAAAGAAGCATCAGATATTCTAAATGAATTTGGAATTACTAATGAAATGAAAATTATCTCAGCACATCGCAGTCCCCATCTTCTAGCTGAATACGCAAGTAATGCGCATGAGCGCGGAATGAAAGTATTTATCGCCGGAGCGGGAGCTGCAGCTCATTTGCCGGGAGTTACAGCGGCTTTTACACCGCTTCCAGTTATTGGAGTTCCTATCAAATCTAAATCCCTTGATGGATTGGATTCATTATTATCAATAGTACAAATGCCATCCGGTGTTCCAGTTGCAACTGTTGCAATTAATGGTGCTAAAAATGCAGGAATTCTTGCTGCTCAAATATTAGCGACAGAGAATCCAGAACTTCTGGAAAAAATAATAGCTTTTAAAAAGAAACTATCTGAAGAATCAATTCGCAAGAATGAAAATATCAAATAAAATTTAAGAGTAATGTAGATAGATTGTTCTGGCACAAAATTCAGTATTGATTTTTTATAAAATTTATTTTTGTAATGCTTGCGTAAAATTAGATTTTTGATTAAAATGATTTGGTCAATCTTATAAATGTTATAACTAACTCTATTTCAAACTTTCGGAGGTCTGCATGTTAAAAAAACTTTCTATATCGCTTTTCGTTTTGTTGTCTATTGTGTTTACTCAATTTGCTTGGGCTCAGTCCCTAAGAAATGCAAAAGACGAAGCAACTATTACAAGAGGGGAAAAAATTAGCCTGCCTTATCAAACAATTTACTTAGAAGGCGGTGAAGATGTTCTTTTTGATAATGGACCACTTGCAAATTTACCTGGCGGCGGTTTTGGTGGAGCTGATGCAAGTGTTCTCCAGACTGCATTAGGTCTTTCTACATATGGCGCTGGTGCACAACAAACAGCGGGTAATTCTGTTGCGGATGATTTTACGAGCACGGCATCCTGGAATATTGAGACAATTAGTTTCTTTACTTATCAAACGGGATCTACTACAACTTCTACTATTACAGGTGTTTTTGTTCAAATCTGGAATGGTGATCCGTCTGCTGGTGGAACAGTTGTTTTTGGAGATCTTACTACTAATAGATTAGCATCCACTTCTTTTTCAAATATTTACCGCTCTATTGATACAGATCCTTTAGCAAGTAATCGTCCTATTATGAAAGTTGATGCAACTATTGGAACTAATCTACCTGCTGGTACATATTGGGTTCAGTGGACATTAGCTGGTTCTTTAGCTTCCGGTCCTTGGACTCCACCTATTACAATCACGGGACAAACTACTACTGGCAATGCAAAACAATTAACCACTACTGGTTGGGCTAATTTACTAGATGGAACCTTTCCACAAGGATTACCTTTTATAGTGAATGGTACTGGTGGTGCTCCTTGTCCAGTAGGTCCTGCAACAAATCCAACACCAGCAAGCGGTTCAACAAATGTAAGCATTAATCCTGGTAATGCTACATGGACAAACGGTGCTGGAACAACTAATGTAGAAGTTTTCTTTGGTCCAGTTGGTAATGTTGTTTCTGTTTACAGTGGGGCAGCAATTACTTCTTTGGCAATTCCTGGTCCATTAGCTTATGATACAGATTATGAATGGAGAGTTGTATGTAAAAATGACACTTGTACTGGTGGTCCTGTTGCTACATGGTCATTTACAACTGAACTAGATCCAGGTTTAACAACCTTATTTGTTGATGATTTTGAAGCTGGCTCAGGATTATGGACAATTACTAATGATGGCGGAACGGTAATTTGGCAAGTATTTAATCCTCCTTATCCAAATACATATACTCTTCCAGTAACTGCAACAGGCGGTGTTTTTGCGGCTGATGTTGATCAAGCTGGTACCGGAAGTACTTGTCTTTCAACTGCAACATTAACAAATCCAATTGATGCGTCATTATATGGTGTTGTCAATCTTGAGTTTGATAATGATTGGCAGGCTTTAGGTGCTACAGATTTTGGTTATGTTGAAGTAAGTGTTGATGGCGGCACAACTTGGACAGCAGTTAGAACATTTGATGTTACAGACGTAAGAAATACTCATGAAGTGGTTAATATTAGTTCATTTGTTGCTCTTCAAAGTTTCAGACTTAGGTTGCGATCCGTACAACCAGCTTGGGATTGGTGGTGGGTTGTTGATAATGTTAAAGTTATCGGTAGCGGTATCACACCAGTTGAACTATTATCATTTGCAGCAAGTGTAAATGAAACAGATGTAACTTTGAATTGGAGCACAGCAACAGAAACCAACAACAGCGGCTTCCAGGTAGAAAGAAGCAACGGAACTGCATATGAAGTTGTAGGATTTGTAGCTGGCCACGGAACAACAACAGAAGTTCAAAACTATTCATTTGTTGATCAGAATTTAGCCTCAGGAAATTACACCTACAGACTAAAACAAGTTGACTTCAATGGAACATTTGAATATTCAAATACAATTGAAGCAGAAATCTTAGTAAAAGACTTCTCACTTGGTCAGAACTATCCAAATCCATTCAATCCAAGTACAACAATAAACTTTAGCTTAGCAGTAGATAGTAAAGTAAGCTTAAAGATATTTGATGTATTAGGCCAGGAAGTAGCAACATTAGTAAATGGACAACTAGCAGCAGGAAGCCAAAAAGTTTCCTTCAATGCAAGTTCATTGAACAGTGGTGTATATTTCTACAGAATAGATGCAGATGGAATCGATGGTCAGAAGTTCAGTTCAGTAAAGAAGATGATCTTAACAAAATAAAATCATAATCTTTAAGTAAGAATTAAAAGCCTCGTAGAAATGCGAGGCTTTTTTTTATAATTTGGTTAACAATCATTTATAAATATTTTTATCGAGCCTATTGAATTATTCATAAAAATATTTAAAGTTAAACATAGAATAATTATTCAGTTTGATATTCCGGAAATTAATGTTAATGACAAACTATTCTCTTTCCCCTAATTCATTTCTTTTTAAACTATTTTCAGGAGGTTCATTTATGAGTAGATCTTTTCGATTAACATCTGTGCTAGTCATTCTTATTGCATTCATTTTCAGCATGAATATATTAGCGCAAAAAACAGAACATTCTGTAGGATTAGATCCTAAGGTAGTCTCTGGTCCTAAATTGGGTTTAACTTCACCTATTGAAGCTCCAAATACCGGTTACGGTGCAGATGGAGTTGGAAATAATTGGTACAGCGCTGCAATTCCAGTAGGTACTTTAACATTAGTTGGTCCAACAGGTGGAACACTTCATCAAGGTGGTGATTTTGATGGCAACGGTATTTTTTATGCTGTTAGATCTCCCGCAACTTTAATGACTGTAAATCTAACAACAGGTGCAGAAACTGTATTAGGGACTATAACAGGTGTTACTAGTGGTCAAACAATCACTTCACTTGCTTGGAATCCTTCAAATTCAACGATGTATCTTGGCAGCACTAATATTACCTCCTCTGAATTATATACATTCAATTCGTCAACTTATGTTGCTACCTTGGTTGGTACTGTTACAAATTGTGCTGGCTTAATTGCTGTGGGCATTAATTGTGATGGTGCTGCTTACGGTGTTGATATTGTTGGTGATCAGCTTTTAAGCATTAACACATCCACAGGTGCAGGTACAGTATTAGGACCTTTAGGTTTTGATGCAAATTATGCACAGGATGCTGATTTTGATAATGCTACCGGAACACTTTACATAGCTGCTTACAATAACGCTGTAGGTGCTGGTGAATTAAGAACAGCCGACTTGACCACAGGCGCAACCACATTAGTCACAAGCTGGGGCGCTGTTGAAATTACCTCATTTGGTATCGACAATACTTGTGGACCACCTTGCCCGGTAGGTTCTGCAACGAATCCTAATCCACCGAGCGGGACAACAGGTGTTAGTATTACCTCTCCAGGAAATGCAACATGGACAAACGGTGCTGGAACAACTAATGTTGAAGTATTCTTTGGCCCAGTTGGTAATGTAGTTTCTGTATATAGTGGTACACCAATAACTTCTTTAACAATTCCTGCTCCACTTCAATATGCAACAACTTATCAATGGAGAGTTGTATGCAAAAATGATACTTGCAGTGCATCAGCCGATACATGGTCATTTACAACAATACAAAATCCATTTTATACCGAAGTTATAGATACTCTTTATCCACAGGCTGCTCAATACTGGACAGGTACAACAAATGGTACCGCTAAAACAGATGGTGAGGTTCGCGGTTTGAACACTGAGGATGGCTGGTTTATGTTTGATGTAAGTTCAATTCCAGATGCAGCTAATATTATGTCAGTTAATTTTAATGGTTATGTTAATTTAACAAATTATCCTTATTGGAGTGCAACTCCTTTACCAGGATTAAATCCATTAACAGCTACAGCTTCAGAACTGAAAACCTCAATAGAGGCTAATTCAGGTCAAACAGTTGCTTATTTGTATGCTAATGAATCATCTACCTTTACTACAGGCTGGAAGAGTTATCCATTAACTGGTACAGTTAATGCAGATTTAGAAGCTGCATTAGGCCAAAACTGGTTTGCTGTCGGAATGGATGAACGTGATAATAGTGCAACTTATTATATCAATTGGGATGGTTGGTCACAGGCAAATATTCCATATAGTTGTACAATACTCATACATTACTCCAGTTGAGTTAACTTCATTTGCAGCTACAACAGATAGCAGAAATGTTACTTTAAATTGGTCAACAGCAACCGAGTTAAATAATAGCGGTTTCCAGGTTGAGAGAAGCAACGGAACTGCATATGAAGTTGTAGGATTTGTAGCTGGCCACGGAACAACAACAAGTCCAAAACTATTCATTTGTAGATCAGAATGTGATGCAAGTTCATTAAATAGTGGTGTATATTTCTACAGAATAGATGCAGATGGAATCGATGGTCAGAAGTTCAGTTCAGTAAAGAAGATGATCTTAACAAAATAAAATCATAATCTTTAAGTAAGAATTAAAAGCCTCGTAGAAATGCGAGGCTTTTTTTATAGAGTTACCTTCTTGTGAATTGATAATTCTTCCTCATTTTAATAACTTTACAAGAACAATAACACAATCAGGAAATCAAATGAAAAAGTACTTTGTCCTATTTCTCTTAACTTTGTTTTTAATCGGATGCTCAAAAACCACAGATCAAGAATATTTAGATCAAGCAAATAAGTTTGTGAAAGAGAATAATATTCCAGAAGCAATAAAATCATTTGAATCCTTAATTAATGATTATCCTGAAAGCGTCTTGGCTCCAAAAGCTCTTGTACAAATTGCATCAATATATCAGAATCAACTGGTCAAAAATTTAAAATCAGATGAATCGTTTAATAAAGCGCAAAATTATTTTATGCAGGTTTATGAAAAATATCCTGATGACCAGGATGCACCAAAATCATTGTTTCTATCAGGTTTTATCCTTGCAAATGATTTAAGGAAATATGATGAAGCAACATCTCGTTTAAAATTATTTCTTGAAAAATATCCATCTCATCCTCTTGCAGTATCAGCACAGTTGGAATTGGATAATATGGGGTTATCACCCGAAGAAATTCTTAGAAGAACTGAAACCACTAAACAGTGAACAAGTCTAACTCGGAATATAAAAGTTATCTAGATCCTAAAATCATATCAAGAATTGGCAGCCTGGATTTACGTGCAAGATTAGTTGTTGAAGGATTTATGGTTGGACTTCATAAAAGTCCTTACCATGGCTTTAGTGTGGAGTTTTCTCAACATCGGCCATATATGCAAGGAGATAATTTAAGAAGTGTTGATTGGCGAGTATTTGGAAAGACGGAAAAATATTTTATTAAACAGTATGAAGAAGAAACAAATTTAAGAAGTTACATTATACTTGATAGCAGTAAATCAATGGGGTATGCTTCGGATAAAACTATTTCTAAAATAGAGTATGCATCAACACTTGTAGCCGCATTATCATACTTAATGATTAAACAGCAGGATGCTGTTAGTCTTACAATCTACTCAGACAAAATTCATAAACATTTGCCACCAAAGTCTTCAAATTCCTATTTTCAGCAGATACTGAGGGAGTTAACGATACTCGAAACTTCATCAAATACAAATACTGCAGAGTCACTTAATAGTGTTGCAGAAAAAATAAAAAGACGTGGATTAGTTATAATTATTTCTGACTTCTTTGATGATGTTGATAAAACTTTGAAAGCTATCAAACACTTTGCACATCAGAAGAATGAAGTGATAATATTTCAAATACTTGATCCAATGGAACGTTCTTTTGGTTTTGGTAAGGACGCAATATTTAAAGATTTGGAAACTGATGAAGAGTTAACTACTCAACCATATCAAATTCAAAAAGCTTATCAAGAAGCTATGAGTGAATTCACGAATAAGATAAAAAGAGAATGTTTAAATTCTAATTTCGATTACAATCTTCTTGATACATCAACTCCATTTGATAAAGCACTATTCAGTTATATCCAAAAAAGATCAAGACTTCATTAATTTATTTATCTCATCATAGTACTTTTTAGAGAGTTCCTCAGAATAATTTTGTTTTTTTGATTCAGTAATTATTCTTACAATCGGTTCAGTATTAGATTTTCTGAAATGAACCCAATGATCTTCAAAATCAATTCTTAAACCATCTTCTGTATTGATCTTTTCTTTAGAATAATTTGAAACTAGAATTTTTATTATTTCATCAGGTGAAACACCTTTTAGATCGATTTTTTTCTTTGAAATAAAATAGTTTGGCAATTCATCTTTTATTGCTGATAGTTTCTTATCTGAATCTGCTAAATATTGTAGAGTAAAAGCAATTCCAACCAATGCATCTCTTCCATAATGCAAAGCTGGATAAATTACTCCGCCACTGCCTTCACCACCAATTACTGCACCAACTTCTTTCATTTTTTGTACAACATTAGCTTCACCAACTGGTGAACGAAATGCTTCGCTATTATTTTTCTTTGCAACATCCTCAACAGATCTGCTTGTCGAGAGATTAACTACGACATTTCCTTTAGTTTTATTCAGTACAAAATCAGCTGCCAAAGTTATTGTATTTTCTTCGCCGAATGGCTCACCTTTATCGGTAATTAAAACTAGACGATCAACATCAGGATCAACAACTAAAGCAAAATCTGCATTATGCGTTTTTACTGCTTTCATTGTTTCAACAAGGTTTTCTGGAAGTGGTTCTGGTAAGCGGGGGAAGATTCCGGTTTTTTCACAATTCATTTCAATAACTTCACAACCAAACAATCTTAACAATTCTGGAATACAATAAGCACCAGCACCATTAACACAATCTGCCAAAACTTTAAACTTTTTAGATTTTATCTTTTCTAAATCAATAATTGGTAAAGATAATACAGCATTTATATGATTCATTAAACCTTCAGTGTATACTGTTCTTTTACCAATTTTGGACCAATCAACAAAATTATTTTCAACATCAAGGTACTTTTTCATTCCCTGATGTTCATCTGGAGACATAAATTGACCAGTGCTATTTAATAACTTTAAAGCATTCCATTCGTTTGGATTATGGCTAGCTGAGATTGCAATTCCGCCTTGAGCTTGTAATGATTTAACTGTAAACTGAACAGTTGGGGTCGGACAAATTCCAATATCTATAACATCTAAACCTTTAGCTAATAAAGTTCCTGTTACAATTTGATTAACCATTTCTCCCGTAATTCGTGCATCGCGGCCAACAACAACTTTACCTTTACCTACAAATTCAGCATAAGTACTGGTATATTTTACTATCACTTCAGGATCTAGTCCCGAACCAACTATACCCCGAATTCCAGAAATACTAACCATAAGAGTTGACATTAAATCTCCAAAAAATTTCTTCTAAAATAATGATTTAATTGAATATCTTTGTAAAAAAGTTTTGTTATGAAAAAGAAAATTGAAAAAATAAATTATTTATTGATTGATTATTTTGGAGTCCCTCAAAAAGCGAAGAAAAATCCAAATCCTTTAGATACGATAATTGGGACGATTTTATCCCAAAATACAAATGATAAAAATTCATATCAGGCATATAGAAATCTTAAAGACAATTTTAGGAACTGGAACGAACTAGCTGAATTGACTCCCGCCAAAATTGAAAAACATATTAAGATAGCAGGACTTGGTAAGCAAAAATCCAAAGCAATTTATGAACTTCTTCAATCGTTAAAGAAAAAAGAAAAACTAGTTTCATTAGATCATATCAAAACAAAAAATGATAAAGAGATTTTAGAGGAACTGACATCATACAACGGTGTTGGAGTTAAAACTGCAAGTTGTGTTATACTTTTTTCATTAGGAAGAAATGTTTGTCCTGTTGATACTCATGTACATCGCACGTTAAATAGAATAGGTGTTGTTGAAACAAACACACCAGAAAAGACTTTCTATAAAATAATCGGTAATATTCCTGAAAATACTGCTCATTCATTTCATACTAATCTAATCAGATTAGGAAGAGAAATTTGTAAACCCACTAATCCAAATTGTTCAATTTGTCCTTTGCTAAAGTTGTGTAAGTATGATCACAAATCACTAACAGCAAAAGTTAAGAATAAAACAATTTCTTTTATGTTACTTGATAATCTTTAACCCTCGCAAATAATATCTACTTTTTTATCTTAGCTAAAAGTTTTAACTTAACACAACTATTTACCCTTACTAACTAATCGGAGTTTTATAAATGTCTAACAATCTTGGATTGATCGGTTATGATTTTGTTGAGTTTTATGTTGGCTCAGCAAAAATGTGGGCATATTGGCACGTAAAAGCATTGGGATTAAAAGTAATGGCTTATCTTGGTCCTGAAACTGGACACAGAGATAGAGTCTCATACTTTCTTGAAAAGAATAATGTAAGAATTGTGTTAACATCAGCCGTTAAACCTTCTACTTATGATGTTGCATCTTTTGTTGAAAGACACGGCGATGGAGTTAAGCGATGGTCCGTAAGAGTAAAGGATGTTAATAATTCCTTTGAAACTTCACTTCAGAATGGCGGTATTCCGGTTCAATATCCTAAAAAAATTGAAGATGAGTTTGGTTACATAGTCGAGGCTGCTATAAAGTTATATGACGATGCTGAAATTGTTTTTATAAATCGTGAAAACTATAAAGGATTATTTAAACCAGGGTATGCAAAACCTGTTCAAAATATTGTTGTTGCAAATGAGGATACAGGATTGCAAAGTGTCGATCATATCGTGGGAAATGTAAGAACTAATGAAATGAATCTTTGGGCTAATTATCTAAACAAGAGTTTAAACTTTGAAACATTTATTGAATTTGGTGAAGGTGATATTTCAACCAAATATTCTGCATTGCTGTCTAAAGTTGTTAGATCCCGAGAAGGTGCTCCAATAAAAAATCCTATTAATGAACCATTTGACGGAATTAAAAAATCTCAGATTGAAGAGTATATTGATGAATATTTTGGATCTGGAATCCAGCATGTTGCTATAACTACAAATGATATTATATCAACCATAAAAGCGATGCGTGCAAATGGCATGGAATTTTTAAGCACTCCGCCAGATACTTATTACAAAATGTTAAAAGAAAAAGGTTGGAACATAAAAGAGAATATTGATGAACTTCAAAAGCTTGGAATACTTTGCGATCTTGAAGGGAAAGGATATTTATTGCAATTGTTCACAAAACCTGTAGGTGATAGACCAACTTTCTTCTATGAAATAATTCAAAGATGTGAAGGTGCTGAAGGATTTGGTCAGGGAAATTTTCAGGCATTGTTTGAATCGATTGAAAGAGATCAAGCAGTAAGAGGAAATCTGGATAAAGAATAGTTAGTTCAGGTTCAGGCATAAGTTCAAGAAAAGTTTAAGAGAAAAAATATTTAGGAGTATAAAATGCCATTTTATGTTAAGGTTGGAAAAGTTCCACCGAAAAGACATACAACGTTTTACAAAGAAGATGGAAAATCTTTATATCGTGAAGAACTTTTTAGTACCAAAGGATTTTCAGGAATCTATTCTAACAAGTATCATCTTTATATGCCTACTGAGGTTGAAAAGATTGATGAAGTTAAAATTGATTCATCTGCAAATGATTGGAAAGATGCGCCGCTTGAGTATTATCATTTTATTACTGATAAGAAAAAATCTAACGGTAATATAATCACTGCACGAAATGAGTTTCTTAAAAATGATCATTGTGTAATTTCAACTGCACATCTTTCAGAAGACACAGAATATTTTTATCGCAATAGCCAGATGCACGAAATGTTATTTGTTCATCATGGTAAGGGAGTTTTGCTAACAGAATATGGTAAAATTGATTTTGCTGAGTGGGATTATCTGATTATACCAAAGGGAACAACTTACCAGATTAAGTTTGATGATTATAAAAACAATAAACTATTTATTGTGGAATCTGATACTCCATTTGATATTCCAAAACATTTTAGAAATGAGTACGGACAGTTAACAGAAGAAGCTCCATACTACGAAAGGGATTTTCGTGTTCCTGAATTTACTGAGCCTATTGATAAGCTTGGTGATTTTAGATTACGTTTAAAAGTTCGCAATAGAATGTTTGAGTATAAACTT
The DNA here is from genome assembly GCA_016707115.1 of Ignavibacteriales bacterium. Lineage (GTDB taxonomy): Bacteria > Bacteroidota > Ignavibacteria > Ignavibacteriales > Ignavibacteriaceae > IGN3. The sequence goes on from JADJIH010000001.1 coordinate 526,632, forward strand.
CCGCATCACCCATTTGATGTTGTTGGATGGGATGGATTTCTTCATCCCTATGCTTTTAACATTAAAGAATATGCTCCAAAAGTTGGTAAAATCCATCTTCCACCTCCAATACATCTTGCATTTGTAACACAGCATTTTGTTGTATGTAATTTTGTTCCTCGATTGTATGATTTTCATCCGGATGCAATTCCGGCTCCGTATTATCATTCAAATGTTGATAGTGATGAGGTTCTATATTATGTACATGGTGATTTTATGAGCAGGACTGGTGTTCAGGAAGGCTCTATAACTTTACATCCGATGGGAATTCCACATGGACCGCAGCCTGGTAAAACAGAAGCATCTATTGGCAAAACCGAAACTGAAGAATACGCAGTTATGATTGATACATTTACGCCATTGTACGTAACTAAAAATGTTAAAGAAACAATGGTTAATGATTATAGTCAATCGTGGTTGCAAAAGAAATAAATATTTTAAGGAAATCTAATGAAATTCGTCTCATACTTAAATAAAAAAGAAGAACGACTCGGGATATTATTTAATGATAAAGTATATGATCTTCAAAAATCTGCTTCATCAATAAAAATAAAACTTCCTTCTACAATGAAAAAGTTTCTTGAAGGTGAAACTGCGTATATGAAACTTGCTCACAAGGTTTTTGAAGCAATAAAAAAAGAAAAAATTAAATCTGGATTAAAGTATAATAGGCTTGTTCTTTTATCTCCAGTTCCAAATCCAACTTCGTTGCGTGATGGATATGCTTTTAGACAGCATGTGTTTACAGCCAGAAGAAACAGGGGAGTGGAAATGATTCCTGAATTTGATCAGTTTCCAATATTTTATTTTGGTAACCACAATTCTGTTTTTGGACCAGGAAATATAAAAGTTGAAGATGATCATTTAAAAGGATTAGACTTTGAACTTGAATGTGCAATTGTAATTGGCAAGAAAGGGAAAAATATATCTTCAAACAAAGCTGATGAATATATTGCAGGTTATATGATTATGAATGATCTTTCAGCTAGAGTTTTGCAAATGGAAGAAATGAAATTGAGTCTTGGTCCTGCAAAGGGAAAAGATTTTGCAACTACTCTTGGTCCATGGTTAGTTACTCCTGATGAATTGGAGCCTTATCGTCTAAAAACAAAATTCGGTAACAAGTATAATCTTGAAATGAAAGCAAGGCATAATGGAAAGCAAATATCTCAAGGAAACGTAAACCAGATGGATTGGACATTCGCTGAAATTATTGAAAGAGCAAGTTATGGTGTAACCTTGTATCCTGGTGACGTTATCGGCTCAGGTACCGTAGGAACAGGCTGCTATTTAGAATTGAATGGAACCTGGGCTATCGAGGCAAAAGAAAAAGGATTAGAACATAAACCAGTTTGGTTAAATGATGGTGATGAAATAGAATTAGAGATAACAGGACTTGGGATATTGAAAAACAAATTAAAAAAATCTAAAACAAGTCGGTCAATTCTTGCAAAAAAGAAATTATAATGAAACATATCATTCCAGCTGAGTCATCTGTACCAGAAGTTCAACGATTATTACAAGGTGGTATCGGACCAAGACCAATTGCTTTAGTATCTACAGTTTCTAAAGATGGTATAAATAATCTTTCACCATTTTCATTTTATAATGTGTTTGGAGCAAATCCACCTGTTATTGCATTTTCTCCTTCCAGAAGAGGCAGAGATGGCTCATTTAAGGATACTTATCTTAATTTGGTTGAGACAAAAGAATGTGTTGTACAGGCCGTTACTTATTCAATGGTTGAGCAAGTTAGTCTTGCATCAACTGAATACGAAAGAGGAATTGATGAGTTTGTAAAAAGTGGCCTAACACCCATTGATTCTGATATTGTAAAACCAAAACGAGTTAAAGAATCACCATTTCAAATGGAGTGTAAGCTGATCGATATGATGAGTTATGGTAATGGTGGAGCTTCTGCAAACATTGCAGTCTGTGAGGTTATAAAATTCCATGTTGATGAAGAAGTATTTGTTAACGGAATAATTCATCCAAATAAAATAGATCTGGTAGCACGGATGTCTGGTGATTTCTATTGCAGGGCATTTGGCGACAATGTTTTCGAAGTTGAAAAACCTTTAGCTAAAAAAGGTATTGGTTATGACCAGATTCCAGATTTTATTAAAAACTCAAATATCTATTCAGCTAATAATCTCGGTAAGTTTGGTAATATAGAAATTATTCCTTCAGAGAATGCTGTAACTGAATATATAGAAGAAGTTAGACGAGGTATTAAAAATGAATCCGATCATTCTTTAATTTTATTTGAAGACTTTCAAAACCAAAAGAATTTTATAAAAATGTTACAGATAATTCTAGTCAATTCTAGTTTATCTCCATCGAATAAAAAACAAATGCTTGAGAGAACTGCAAAGGTTGCGCTTGAATCAAATCAAACCGAGATTGCATGGAAGATTGCACTTTTTGCTGGTAGAGATAATGGATGAAAATAATTTACCTATATGGATCCCCTCTGCTGAAAGAGTAAGTAACAGCAACTTTACACGATACTTTTCATTTCTTAGAACACATTTCAAAAAAGATTTTAATAATTACGATGAGCTATACAAATGGTCCATTAACGAGATAGAAGAATTCTGGAAATCAATTTGGGAATACTCAAGAATAATTCACGCTAAATCCTATGAGACCGTTTTAGGTAAGAGAATAATGCCTGGAGCTCAATGGTTTGGTGGATCTAAATTAAACTTTGCTGAAAATCTTTTAAGATATAATGATGATAGAGATGCCATAATTTCAATTCGCGAAAATCATCCAACAATAAGATTAACATATAAAGAACTTTACAATTTAGTTGCTCAATGTGCTGATGGATTAAAAAAGTTTGGAGTAAAAAAGGATGATAGGGTTGCAGGATTCGTAACTAATTATCCTGAATCGGTAATTGCAATGTTAGCAGCAACTAGTTTGGGAGCAATATGGAGTTCTACTTCCCCTGACTTTGGATTCGATGGTGTCTATGATCGGTTCAGTCAGATTGAACCAAAGGTACTTTTTGCAAATGAATCATATTACTACAGCGGAAAACAACACAGTGGTTTGGAAAAAATTGAAAAATTAATTTCTCGAATTCCTTCTATTGAGAAAGTAATTTTAATAAAAGAGTTTGAGGATTTTAAGCAGGCTAACCAGTCTGAATCAATCTCTATCTTAACATCTAACTATATTAAATTTAATGACTTACTAGATAACACTTCAAAAATAATAGAATTTGAACAAGTTCCTTTTAATCATCCAGTTTATATTATGTATTCATCGGGAACTACAGGTAAACCAAAGTGTATTGTGCATGGAGCAGGCGGTACTTTACTTCAGCATTTTAAAGAACTTCATCTTCATACTGATGTTAAAAGAGAAGATAAAATTTCTTACTACACAACCTGCGGATGGATGATGTGGAATTGGTTAGTTAGTGGACTACAATTGGGAGCAAGTGTTGTTTTGATTGATGGAAGTCCGGTTTATCCTGATAATGAAATTCTTTGGAAGAAAATTGAAGAAGAACAAATTACAATATTTGGTACGAGTCCAAAATATTTATCAAGTATAGAAAAATCTGGATTGATACCTAAGGACAAGTGTGATTTATCGAAGCTGAAAACGATTCTCTCGACTGGTTCACCTTTAAGCGAAGAAAATTTTAAGTGGGTTTACAAAAATGTAAAATCTGATTTACAACTTTCTTCCATATCCGGCGGCACAGATATTATTTCTTGTTTTATGCTGGGCTGTCCAATTCTTCCGGTATATTCAGGTGAAATTCAATGCAGAGGATTGGGGATGAAAGTGGAAGCTTATGATGAAAACGGTGAATGTGTGATAGATAAAAAAGGTGAACTTGTTTGTACAGAGCCTTTTCCATCAAGTCCAATTTATTTTTGGAATGATTTTGAAAATGAAAAATATATGAAAGCATACTTTGATAGATTTCCTGATGCATGGCATCACGGAGATTTTATTAAGATTACTAAAAATGGCGGAGTTTTTGTGTATGGTAGATCAGATGCAACATTAAATCCCGGCGGAGTTAGAATTGGAACTGCTGAGATTTATAGAATTGTTGAATCACTTGATGAAGTGATTGATAGTTTAGTAGTAGGACAGAATTGGAATAATGATGTAAGAGTTATTCTGTTTGTTGTTCTTAAAAACGGATTTAAGCTGGATGAAATATTTGTCGAAAAAATTAAAACTAAGATTAGACTCTCAACCACTCCAAGACACGTTCCTACTATAATTAAGCAAGTAGATGAGATACCACATACAATAAGTGGAAAGAAAGTTGAGCTTGCAGTAACAAAAATTTTAAATGGTGAAAATGTTGATAATAAAGAAGCTTTAGCGAATCCTGCATCTTTAGAGCAGTTTTATAAAATAATATAGTTATTAAATCTAACAGACGATTTCTAAATTTCTGAATGAAAATTAAATTACGTTATTAAAGCTATTTTCTAAAACATTTAATATTCCATTTCTTCATATCACTAAAGTCTACTCTATAGCAGTTTTAGATCTTATATTCAAACTCACTTATTATATTTAAAATCTAAGTTCAATAAAAGTTTTAAGTTTAAATAATTTATGCGGTAACGTACAATTATTAAAAGAAAACTTGTTACAAGTATTTAGTAATAATTATTAATGGTAATTTTAATCATTAAATAAAGAAATTTCTGGAGATCATTTTATGAAATCGTTGCAAAAGAGTTTGATTGTATTTTTTTCTTATTTAATCCTTTTGAATGCTGAGACTGTAGCGCAGCCGGACTCAGTGATTTTTACTTCATCAAATCTACCTCTTGTCCTTATCGATACAGAAGGACAAACAATCCATAATAGTTATCGCATTGTGGTTAATATGGGTATCATTAATAATCCAAACGGACAAAGAAATTACTTATCTGATCCATTTACTGATTATAATGGAAAAATCAGTATTGAAATTAGAGGCAGTTCATCAACAATGTTTGATAAAAAACCATATGGATTTGAAACTCAGGATTCTGCTGGCAATAATCTAAATGTTTCTTTGATGTCCCTGCCCAAAGAGAATGACTGGGTTCTTTATGCATCATATTCCGATAAAACTTTTCTACGAAATGAAATTCCATACTACCTCTCAAGATCGATAGGGAGATACGCATCACGAACAGCATATTGTGAATTATTCATAAATGGTTCCTATCGGGGATTGTATGTATTAATGGAAAAAATTAAGCAAGATAAAAATAGAGTAGACATTGCTAAATTAAACCCTCAGGACACAACTGGTAGTGAACTTACAGGTGGTTACATTCTAAAGATTGATAAGCCCTATGACGTTGGCTGGCAGGTAAATGTAAATCCATTGTACGGATTTGATAAAGCCTATTATCAATACCACGATCCTGATTCGGCGGAGCTTGCACCAAAGCAGAGAGCCTACATTAAAGATTTTATGTTTAAAGTAGAAAGCACACTAGTAAGTTCAAATTACAGGGATACAGTTAATGGCTATTCAAAATATATAGATGTGCAATCTTTTGTGGATTATTTTTTAATCTCCGAACTTGTAAAGAGCGTTGATGCTTATCGTTTTAGTTTTTATATGTATAAAGAGAAAGACAGCGATGGCGGTAAACTGTGTTTGGGACCAATCTGGGATTATGATCTTGCATTTGCAAATTATGGTGAGGGCGCGTGGGAGCAGCCATGGTTAACTTCTGAATGGATTGCTGATATAACAGCATGGAAAAGAACTTATTTTATGAAAAGATTGATGAGCGATCCAAATTTTAAAAATAAAGTTAAGGAAAGATGGATAGAAATTCGTAGCAGCATTTTTTCTACAAGTAATATTACTTCATACATGGATCAGACAGTCAGTAGAATTAGTGAAGCACGTATAAGAAATTTTATTAAGTGGCCAATAATTGGTATTTATGTTTGGCCAAATTATTATATAGGTGCCACTTATGAAGATGAAATAACTTTTCTAAAAGGATGGATAATCCAAAGACTGAACTGGATGGATATTGAACTTACAGGCAATCCTTTAATAGTTGAAGAAGAAAATGACAATGTTCTAAAATCATTTAATCTGGATCAAAATTACCCTAATCCATTTAATCCAAGTACAAAAATTAGCTGGCAATCAACAGTAAGCGGCAGGCAGACATTAAAAGTTTATGATTTATTAGGGACTGAAATTGCCTCACTTGTTGATGAATTCAAACCTGCTGGAAAATATAATGTACAATTTAATAGTAACAATTTTAGTTCAGGAATATACTTTTATAAACTACAAGTTGGTCAATATTCAAAAACGAAAAAAATGGTTTTAATTAAATAATAACTACTAGAACTCTATTCATAATACTGGTATTTTTATTACAACAAACTAAAAAATATTTTATAGGAGAGATAAAATGCACGAGAAAAGTGTAGAGCTTTTAAATAAAGCTATTGCAGATGAACTTTTTGCAGTTCATCAGTATATGTACTTCCATTTTTTATGTGATGATCAAGGTTATGATTTACTTGCCGGATTATTTAAGCGCACTGCAATAGATGAAATGCTTCACGTTGAAAAATTAGCTGAAAGAATATTATTCTTAAAAGGAGAAGTTGAAATGAAAGTCGGTGGGGAAGTGGAAAAAATAAAAGATGTTGCAAAGATGTTAGAGAAAGCAGCAAATATGGAGCAGGAAAGTGCACGTGATTATAATCTTTGGGCAAATCAATCATCAGCTAATGCAGATTCAGCAACAAAGCAAATCTTTGAAAGTTTAGTTGCAGATGAAGAAAGACATTATGATCGGTATGATACTGAAGCTGATAATCTCAAAAAGTTTGGAGATAGATATCTTGCACTTCAATCAATTGAAAGAAGCAAAAATCTTTCTGCAATGGGACGGACTGTGGAATAAAAAAATGATTTATTGAAAAGATTAATTATGGCGCCATTACAGCGCCATTTTTTTTGTTATGATATGTTCAATTATTCTAAGCAAAGTGTTTAAGAGAGATTAACCGGAGAATTTACCGAATCTAGAGTTACAAGAGTAATATAAACTTTATGTTCTGTGTAACTTTCAAAAATTACCTGGTCTGATCTGAATAATATTTTTCTGAAAGTGATTGTATTTTTCAATTGCAATTGCTGAGCATCAATTTCAACAGGTACAAATGAAAAGTTTGCTGAATTGTCTGAAAGCGGACTTGAAAGATATATTACAGCAAATAACTGAGCAGTTAACTCTGTTGAAAGATGGAAATTGAAGGCCCCTAAAAGAGAATTGATCTCAATATTCAATGATTCCGACGTTATTGCAACTGATCTTGTGCCGATTGGAAAACCACCATGTGGTGATAAAATATTCCTGTTAGAAAGTTGACCTGCCCTCAAAAAAGAAATCCAATTATTAAATAGGATCAAAGGAGAAAAAGATATGGGCAAAAAGCGATTCACAGGCGAGCAGATCATAAGCAAACTTCGGGAAGCAGAAGTTTTGCAGTCAAATGGTCAAAGCATAACGGAGATATATCGTCAATTAGGAATAAAGGATCAGACTTATTACGAGTGGCGAAAAGAATATGGAGGAATGCGAGTAGATCAGGCGAAGAGATTAAAAGAAGTTGAACAAGAAAACACAAGACTAAGAAAACTTGTATCAGATCTATCATTGGATAATGCAATCCTTAAAGAGACAGTCCGGGGAAACTACTGAGCCCGGAGAAGAAACACCGGGCAGTTGAGGAAGTAAAAGAAAAGCTGAAAGTTTCGGAGAGAAGAGTATGTTTAGTACTTGGTCAAGCAAGATCAACTCAGAGAAGAAAGATAAAGACAAGAGATGATGAACAAGCCCTTCGGGAAAAGATAGTAAAGTTAGCCTGTGATTATGGTCGCTATGGTTACAGAAGAATAACAGCACTGCTGAGAAATCAGGGATGGAAAGTAAACCATAAACGAGTTGAGAGGATATGGAGACAAGAAGGACTAAAGGTGCCACAGAAGCAGCCGAAGAGAAGAAGGCTGTGGTTAAATGATGGTTCTTGTATACGGCTAAGAGCTTTGTATCCAAATCACGTATGGAGCTACGATTTTGTGGCAGACAGAACAAGCGATGGAAGACCGATAAGAATGCTGACGATCATAGACGAGTACACAAGAGAATGTTTAAACATACATACTCAGAGACGGATAAAAGCACCGGAAGTGCTTTACAAACTTTCAGAACTATTTATTACAAAAGGAGTCCCGGACCATATACGATCGGATAACGGATCAGAGTTCAGTGCAAAGTCAGTTAGAGGCTGGTTAGAAAGATTGGGAGTAAAGACATTATTTATTGAACCAGGAAGTCCCTGGGAGAACGGTTACATAGAATCATTTAATGGAAAACTAAGGGATGAGCTATTGAACGGAGAAATATTTGACAATATTTTGGAGGCAAGAGTAATTACAGAACAATGGAGAGAGCAATTCAATAAAATCAGACCGCATAGTTCGTTAAATTTTCGACCTCCGGTACCGGAGGTAATGATCCCTCATCAATATGCCAGTGCTTGATGATGGATTTACTAACTTATGCATTGGTACCATTACTAGCGGCAGGTCATTACGATAAACAAAATCAATACACTAATTAAGTAATGTTGTATGAAATTAAAAGGTCATTTATGAGGAAATATTTTTTAACACTGATATTATTATCAACTTCAATCTGCTTTGCTCAGACCTGGAATAATTCTCCAATCCCAAATACTAGTAAACAGATGGTATTGGTTTTAACTGATTCCATAACATCTACAAATGGCGAACTTGTTTACTTTGAAAGACAGAATGATAAAAGCTCCTGGAAAAAGATAAGTTCTACTATTCCTATCGTTCTTGGCAGAAACGGTCTTGGATGGGGAAGAGGATTAAATTCTATTGATTCATTAAAGCTGCCTATGAAAACTGAAGGTGATGGAAGAAGTCCCGCTGGAGTATTTGAATTAGGTGCTGCTTTTGGTTATGCTAGTGCTAGTGAAATCAAAGGATTGAAAATTCCATATATACCTATTACGGAGATGGTTGAATGTATCGATGATATAAAATCAAGTTATTATAATCAGATAGTAGCAAGGGATGATATTAAAGAAGTAGATTGGCAATCATCAGAGAAAATGTTTTTTGCCGAAATATGGTACCAACAGGGTATAGTTATAGAACAAAATACAAATCCAATAATCAACGGATCAGGTTCTTGTATATTCCTTCACAATTGGTCACAGCCTAACGAAACCACAGCAGGTTGCACAGAAATGGAACCAGAAAAATTAAAAGAATTAATTTATTGGCTGGATTCTTCATCAAACCCAATTCTTATTCAACTTACAAAGCAACTATTTAATGAGTATCAGAATCCCTGGCAGCTGCCCATCCCAATAGATATTCCTTAATAATAAAGAACCCTGACACCGAAGTATCAGGGCTATGTCTTAATTTCAGGACTGGGGGGAATCCTTTCTTAAGTACAACTCAAAATAATAAATTATTGTGTTACTTCAGCAAAATCATCTTTTTGTTTTGAACAAAATCACCTGCTTGAAGTTTATAATAATAAACACCACTTGCTAATGATGATGCATTAAAATCTAAATTGTAATTTCCAGCTGCTTTAATTTCATTTACCAAAGTCGCAACCTCACTACCAATCACATCATAAATCTTTAGTGTTACGTGTGAAGCATAAGGTAATTGAAAATTTATTCTTGTAACAGGATTAAAAGGATTTGGATAATTCTGTGACAATTTATATTCAGCAGGTGTCATCATCACTAACACTTCGCTGCTCATAGAAAAAGAACCATCATAATCAATTTGTTTTAATCTATAATAGATTTTCCCGAAACTCTCAATTGATGATATATCATCAATATATGAATATGAATTTATCTCCGTGGTTGTTCCGTTTCCTTCTACAAATCCCACATCCTGCCATTTATTCTCAACTTTTCTTTGAACAGAAAATCCACGGTTATTTAATTCGGTCGCTGTAGTCCAGCTTAATGATACATTCGATTGATTTAATGAAGCATTAAATGATACAAGTTCTACAGGTATTGTTGTTTCATAAATCAAGGGACGCAGCATAAATGGTTTTGCAAAAGGTGCTCCAAACGCTTCAACATTAGCCCATCCACCAAAAGGACTAGTTGGCCAATTTACCCACACTGTACCTGTTGTAAAAATATTAGTTGTGTTTCCTAGAGTAAGAGTAGAATCCACTTCGTTAACACTAACTAAAAATGTATCTGCAGCTAAAGCGGCTTCACCACTACTTATATTTAATGTTATCCATCGAGCATTATCATCTGGCGCATAAAAAGTGTCTGTTACTGCAATCAAATCTGTTGGTACTCCATTGGCTATATTTCTAATATTAGCAAACACAGGTTCGTTGGCGTAGCTTCTAGTAAAATATAATTTTACTCCTCTTATGTAACCACTTGTATTCATTAGGTAACTTTGTCCCAGCTCACCACCATTACCAGCACCAATACCTAACGAACCAACCGGCATATTATCATCTCTTGCAAATTCATTCTCGGTTATCATTATTGAGTTTGCTGTTCCAGTATTATTAGTAGTATCAACATCAGTTTCATTCATAGAAACAGAATACTCTATTTCCACAAGTCCTGTATCAACAGGTGTATATGAGTTTAATGAAATCGCTATAGTTGAGCCTGGAATAATAGTTGCCACCGGACTTCCAACTTCTGTATGATTTAATATATTATTTAGATATACTTTTGCTGTTAAAACAACATTAGTAATATCACTTGTGCCATTGTTTCTCACTGATCCACCTAATTCAAGTGGATAATTCTGCCAGGCTGGTATCATAGTATATTCTGATGGTTGCAAAACTGAAGTAAGCTGTGCATCATAAGGTTGAGTATCTTCTACAAGAATATCATCAATTAAAAGCAAAAACATATCTGTCGAATGATTTCTGAATGCAATATAAACTGTCTGATTTGCATATCCCGCAAGTGCTAGATCGACAGTTCTTTCTGTCCAGGTACTATTTTCTGAAGAAATGGAAAACAAAACAGGATTTGCCAAACATCCCGCAACATCCTGGGTTGTAGTAGAAATTCTCACTTCATATCCGTCAGGATACGACGGGTCATATGCAACTGCATTCCATTTGAGTGTTGATGCAGAACCAATATTTATAGCAGGTGTGATCATCCAATCATCAGCCTGCCCCATAGGAACATACCACGATGTACTAAAAGCAGCGCTATCAGCAACACTAAAATTAAAATCTTCTCTTCGTTCCCAGGCTTCATTAACATATGAAACGGCTCCTGCAGGAGTAAACCCATCGACATTTGCTAAAACCCAGCCGGAAGGAAACAAATAAGTTCCCGGTCCGCCTGCTGTTGGGCCAGGTATTCCATCAAAATCCTCGGAGAATATTGCATTTATACTTTCAGAATTGTGTATAATATTTTTTGACTTTGAAATTGAGCTTATGAAATTATTTTCAAAGACATTTGTATTATTAAGAATACTTTGAGCAGGATATTTTGATTTATTTAAATACTGTGCCTGTGTGGTTCCTAAAAATGTTACTGTAAGAATTAAGGTTATGAGCAGGAAAGATCTGTAAAGTGAGAGCATATTTTTTCCTTTATTTTTATGATTGGACGTTAAACTAATTAACTAATAATTATCGAACTATTTTTTTATTTATTTAATTTTTATGTGATACTGATTTAAGTTTGTGACAATGCAGAACTTTTGATACTTGGCATTAATTAACTTGATGTCCGGTAAGTCAATAATCAGCCAATTATTATTTCGTTTTGTTCTTGCCAACTTTAATGCCAGCGAAATTATCAACCAATGTTCCATTTATCGATTTGGTTCTAATATTTTAATATCATATTAGAAATATTTACAGTTATTTGCAGTAGTTTTAGCATTCAGCGTAATTCCTATATTTCAAATACTAATTCAGAATATTAGAAAAAAAATGCAAAACTAAACGGTGAGTTTATCAGCAAACAATTTAAAGCTGCTGTTCGTTCAGCAAATTTAAACAATGATATTCACTTCCATAATTTACGCCATAGCTTCGTAAGTAATTTAGTTCAACGTGGGGTTAATCTATATGTAGTCAAAGAATTGTTAGGACACGAAAATATAAAAACTACTCAGTTGTATATCATCTAACTCAAAGCAGTTTATCAAATGCAGTTTGCCTGTTATAAAAAAGGCGATTCAAAGAATCGCCTCATTGAAAATTGAACATTTAACATTGAACATTATTTAAGAAGTATCATTTTTTTTGTTTGTACAAAATCTCCAGCTTTTAACTTATAGAAATAAGTGCCACTTGATAAGTTGTTAGCATTAAATTCAAACTCATAACTACCGGCTTCTTTTTGTTCATTAACAAGTTCAATCATTTCAGCACCAAGTACATTGAAAAGACTGATCACAACTTTGCTTTCTTTTGGAAGCTGATACCTTATGTTTGTATTAGGATTAAATGGATTTGGATAATTCTGGAAAAGTGCAAATTCAGAAGGAACTATTTCAACTTCAACAATATCAGAGTATTCAAAACTTCCATTAAAATTTATTTGCTTTAATCTGTAGTATAATTTTGTTGAAGCAATTTCTGAAACATCATCCTTATAAGAATAATTCTGGGGTTCAATAGTTGTTCCATTTCCGTTTACAAAACCAATATTTATCCATTCTTCACTTCTTTCGTCTTGAAATTTTCTTCTTTCTATTTGAAAACCTTGATTATTCACTTCGGTAACGGTTAACCAATTTAACCTTACAACGCTATTATTAGATAAAGCTGTAAATGATATAAGTTCTACGGGAATTACCTGAGATTCATCTCGCTGCCAAATACCATTACCAGTGGCTGCGATAATTTTATCATTATATACCAGAAGCTTCTCTATAGTGTTTAGAAATGGAAGTCCTTGTCCGAAATCTTCCCAATGCAATCCTTCGTCTGAAGACTTGAACATACCTGATCCACCAAACTTTACTGAAGTTACCAAATATCCATTTACTCTTACTATACTTGAATTATATGGATCTGGTGCTAATCCATTACTCCTATTAACCCAATTAATACCATCATCAGTTGATAACCAAATCCCGTGAATAGTCCCTGTCCATAATTTCGGTGGTTCTGATAAAAACGTTATTGTAGTAATTAGTGAACTTGTTGGAATAGACACCCAACTAATTCCGTTATCGAATGATTTATAACCGCTTGGATCATTAATACTTTCCCTTGCTGCGAATAAAATTCCACTATGCTCTGTAAAATTCTTTGCACGAATTCCCGAACCAGTTACATTTGTAATATTCCAACTCTCTGCATCATCGGTTGATCGATATATCCCATTCCAGGTTCCGGTAAATAATGTTCCATTATTTTCAAATATTGATTCTGTGAACTCATAAATTGCACCTGGCCCTATAGTAATTCCATTACTTTTCTTTACCCAGTTATCGCCGCCGTTTGTCGATTTATAAATTCCATTTACCGTTGATGCGTACAGATTCCAATTATAAACTAAAATTTGATGGACACTTCTTGATTGACTTGTATTCAGTCCATTATTAACCTGCTGCCAGGAATTCATTCCATCTGTTGACCTATACACACCGTTGTTTGAGTGAGATAGATAAATTGTATCGTTGATTTGGGCAATGTCATTTATAGTTCCCAATGGAGAAGAGGGCACAAACGACCATTGACAAAAGGAATTCAAAGAAATAATAAAACTGAATGCAATTACTTTTACTAATCTCATAATTATTTTACCACTATCATTTTTTTAGTTTCAATAAATTCACCAGCTTTTAGCTGATAGAAATATATTCCTGAACTTAATTGTAAACCTGCCTGTCCGGTAGGCACTCAATTCCAAATTCTACATTGTAAGTTCCAGGATTTCTATATTCATCAACTAAAGTTGTAATTTCATTTCCAAGAACATCGTAAACTTTTAATTGCACAAATTGCCTACTGCATATCCATTTGTTGAAGAAGTGAATTGAACTGAATTAAGCAAATTTGTATCCATACTTGCTGCTTCAATTGTCCATAAAGCTGCGCCGTTTGTTGTATGGAGTATAATGCCGCTGTATTCATTTGTGCGTATCCATCCTTCATTACCATTAAGAAAGAATACATCTGTATAACCGGCTATTATCGTGTCTTGTCCAGCACAATAACTGTATCGTTAATAAAATCAGGGTCGTTAGAATTGATATCTATCCAACCATATTGCTGGCTAAAGCAATTAACAAATAAAAATGAAAAATTAAAAATTAAGAGCAGTAAAAGTTTTTTCATTAAATTCTCACTGAGTTAAAATCATTTTATTTGTTGGAATTAAATTGATGAATATTTAAAAAAAAGTAATTTTTAATAAGCATTTTATTTTTATTAAAGTCAAAATGTTTCGATTTACAAATATTAATGTTTGTCGAATATGTATAAATAAAAAGATACCCTGCAACCGAAGCCGCAGGGCCTTGTGTTAATGAGAAGTTATGGTTGACCTCCCATTAACCACAGATTAAAAATACTAAAAATTATTTATAGTTAGTATCATATGATACCTAGGCGAAGATTAAGTATTTTTAAATAATAATCTCCCGGAGGTATTTTTATGGCTACTGTCGTTAATTCGTTCGTCGATAGACTTAAATCTAAGTCTGTTAAAAACTCTATCATTAACAATATTGCTAGGGACTTTAACCTTACTCCCATCCTTGCTGAGGCTTACTTCAATCAGATAAAAGATTATTTTACTGAACACGTTCAGCTTAATCTTACAAGCGAACCGGTTTCATTGATACGGAAAGGATCACTTTGAGTGTGTATGACCTTGGGCAATAAAATTGATAATCCGGCTAAAAGAATAATACGAGAGAAAGAAGATTTCATAGTGTTCCTCCTATAAGAAGTTGAAAGGGTTAATTTCAAAACTACTGCTTCGGTAGAGTATTTAGGTATGTTGTCTCTGCAAGGTATTCATAGTAATTACTCTGAAACTCTTGCTCTATCGGAGTAGTTTAATCTCTGTAATTAAAACTTCTAATAATTATTAATCAAAGTCAAAAACTTTCGTTTCCTGTTCATTCATCATTGCTAAAAGTGTAGTAACAAAAAGAAACCCTGTCTATAGTGGTTTTTTCATGACGGGCAGGGCAGTCTTGAAAATTTTACTATAAAATTTTAATATTAAACTAACTGAAAGAATATCTTGTCATTCTGTTGAATACTATAATTAATTTTCAAGTTATTTCTTTATTAAATTTTGTTAGCCTTCATTAATTTCTTTCCTTATTTTTAGCGCAGTTGTTTCAGGATCAGCTATACGATTTGCTAAACATTCCTTCTTTTGGCCTCAAGGATAGTGCCTCGGTGAGTAATAACTATTAAATAAAATAATAATTTTTATTTTTTCATTCTTAATTGTTAATTACTACTTATGTCTTTATTCCAAAAATCTGTAGTCAATAAATATCTTAACAACCTCAATCCTGTAAATGTTGAGGAGGCTTATAAGCAGTTCATTCAGTTTTATGGTGATGCTGAAAGAATTGAAAATATCCGCTTACTCAAAGAAGAAAATTATCAGAAGGTTTTTTACACTTGATTTTTGTAGATGAACTTGGTTTTACATTCAATCTTAACAAAAATTATAATTTTACAATTGAGTTTAAGAATTTAAATTAGTAGGCTAATGAAAAAGAAAATAACGCTTACACTAAAACAACAAGATGAGTGGTAACAATATTTAAACGAATACAAAACAGAAATAAACAAACTACAGCAGCAAATAAACCAAACAGATAAAGAAATAGATCAGCTTGTTTATAAACTTTACGGTTTAACAGAAGAAGAAATAAGTATTGTAGAAAAAACATAAAAACGACCTCACCCTTTATCCCTCTCATTATGAAGGAGAGGGAATTAATCCCTTCTCCTTTGAAAGGAGAAGGGCAGGGATGAGGTAGGGATTTAAGATGACACAACACTTTAACAAAACATCCGAAAAAGAAAAACGAAGAAAACTAAGAAGAGATCAAACCTTCTGTGAAAAGATAATGTGGACTTATCTTAGAGATCGTAAAACACTCGGATATAAATTTAGAAGACAATACTCTGTCGATCACTACGTTATAGATTTCTACTGTCCCGAACTAAAACTGCAATTGAAAGAGATGGAAGCATTCACAATGAATCTGATCAAAAAGATTATGATATTTACAGGCAAACGTATTTAGGAAAATATGGAATTACATTTTGCAGCATCACAAATGATGTATTGATGAGTAACGCAAATATGGCTTTTAATAAGTTCGAAGAAAAAATAAAAATTGTGGAAGAAATTGCTAAATAAATTAATTGATTAACTCTTAGTAAGGGGCTTGTTATGAAAAAAATATTCCAATCTATAATAGTTTTAGTATTTATTTTTAATGGATGCTGTAATCTAAGATTACCTGAAAAGTACTTGCTGGAAAATATTAAAGTTGGAGAAGAAGAGAAGTTCACATTTAAGCAAGTAACAAATGATTCTGACCACTTAAATGCAACTATTAAGTATACAAGCATGACGTTTTATAGCCTATTAGACAGAGTATTTGATATTTCGAATGATGGGCAAAAATTTATATTCCAGGCAATGTTCGGAAATCAGGCACGGAATTCAATGTATAGGCTTGGAAATTATATATATGAAAGAAAAATATGTGATAAGGAAGATTTTAAAACCGTTAGTAAATATAATAGCTGGGATGGCGCTTACTCCAATAATGGAGAAAAAGTAGCATATATTTTTAGAGATTCTGGCGAGCCTAAGATATGGTTAGTGAATCTTCAAGAAAAAAATGGAACTGCAATAAATCTAACAAATGGAAAATCTTATCCTATAAATCCTAAATTCGCGCCGGGTGATACTTCAATTTTTTATTCTTATTCAGAAGATACTGAAAATGAATATTTAGGCTCGGATGATAATAAGAAAACAAACAAATGTTTTTTTATTTATAAATTAAACTTGCGCACTCAAAAAGAAACAAAAATATGCAGCGGATATAATGCAACTTTTTTCCCTAATGATAGAAATCAAATTGTATTCTGCAGAAAAAATTATAAATGGGCTGAGTTGTGGTATAGAAACTTAAAAACCGGAGAAGAAAGATTAATTTTAAAAGATGATAGTACAGGATTAGTACAGCCATCAGTCTCGCCAGATGGCAAAAAAATTGCATATACTGCTCGGACAATTGATACAGTTAACGGAAATAATTTTGATATTTATGTTGTAGGTATAGATGGAGAAAATAAAAGACAAATTACATTTCATCCGGGAAATGATTATTGCCCCGAATGGGCTAATGATGGCAACTCCCTTTATTTTGTATCTCAAAGAGGAAATAAAGGAGGATACCATTGTATCTGGAACATTAGTTTGATAAAGTATTTAGAATTTTAACAAAAAATAAAAAACTAAAGATGACATCTTTAGGAAATTATGTCATCTTTTAATTTAAGTGTTTAGACTTTGAAGATTGTTAAGAGGATTTGAACTAATTAAGTAATTAAAGATGCTGACTAAATTTTATTTTAGACTATGAAAAATGATATTACAGGAATAATTCTTTGCGGCGGTAAAAGTTCAAGAATGAAGACTAACAAAGCACTTCTTAAACTAGGAAATAAAACTATTATTGAGATCATACTTGATGAAATGAAGAAAGTCTTAAGTGATGTTGTTCTAAGTGCAAATGAATGTGATGATTTTGCG
The DNA here is from genome assembly GCA_016707115.1 of Ignavibacteriales bacterium. Taxonomy (GTDB): domain Bacteria; phylum Bacteroidota; class Ignavibacteria; order Ignavibacteriales; family Ignavibacteriaceae; genus IGN3. The sequence goes on from JADJIH010000001.1 coordinate 544,539, forward strand.
TTTCTTAATATTCCAATCGTAAAAGATATTCGACTAAACCGCGGACCTTTAAGTGGAATTTATTCTGCTCTTAAAAATTCCGAATCCTCTAAAAACTTTGTAGTTACCTGTGATCTTCCATTAATAGATTCCAGGTTGATAGAATATATTTCCAAAGTAGAGTCAGATAAAAAAATTATAATTCCAACAATAAATGGAATTCCGCAAAGATTATTTGGCATTTATAATAAATCAGTAATAGAAAAAATTGATGTGATATTTAATTTGTCTGAGATTTATAAATCGATTAAAGGAAGTGTGTATGATTTACACCAAAGAGTTGAAGTGGAATCAATCATAATTGATCATCTTCAGTTTTATAATGATAATATGTTTTTGAATATGAACACTCCTGATGACTATGAAAAGATTAAAAAATATTTTAACTAAAAGTGAAAGTAATTATTAGAAATACTGCTTTCGTTTTACTTTCATTTGTTATCACATATTATATTGCTGATTACTTTTCACAAAAATATTTTATTAAAACTAATTTTAATGGATGTGTTAATTGTCATGATGAAATGACAGGATTTGAAGAATCACACTCCCCAGAGATTGTTGGATGTAATGCCTGTCATCTCGGAAATCCAAACACAACAAATAAAGATTTTGCACACAAAGGAATGATTTTAATTCCTGGAAACTTAACTGATGCGAGTAAAACATGTGGCGTAACTGCTTGTCATCCTGGCATTCCTGAAAGAGTTAATTCTTCTTTAATGAACACAATGAGCGGAGTTATATCAGTTAATCAATTTACTTTTAAGGAACTGGAAAAACCAGAAGGGCATTTTAATGTAAAAGATTTAACTAAATCGAACGCAGATAATCATAACAGAAATCTTTGTGCATCGTGTCATCTTGGAAATGAAAAAACAGAATTGGGACCAATTAACGAACTTTCCCGTGGCGGCGGGTGTAATGCTTGCCATTTGAATTACAGTAATGAAGCAATTAAGCAATTGAACAGTTATGTTAATTCAAAATTCAAAAGTCAAAATTCAAAAAAAGAAAATTTAAGTGGTTCCGTATTTCCGAAAGTTCATCCGCAACTTAATTTAAAGATTAATAACAATCATTGTTTTGGTTGTCATAGTCGATCGGGAAGAATTTCAACAAATTATGAGGGCTGGTTTGAAACACTAAAGAGTTGGGAAGAAGTAAAAGAGAATAAGGAATACAGACTTTTAATGGATGGAAGAGTCTTCCAAAAAACTAAAGATGATGTGCACCATAAAGCTGGAATGGAATGCATCGATTGCCACGTTTCGATGGAAATTATGGGTGATGGAAATATTTATCACCATATGGAAGAAGCGACAAAGGTACAATGTATTGATTGTCATTCAAAAGAAACTAATTCTGTTAGTTATACTGAGCTTGATTTCGAATCAAAAAAAATTGTCGATTTAAGAAATTTGAAAAAAGAGAATGCAGAATATTTAGTTACTGAGAAAAACAACATTCCTTTGATCAATACTTTTGTGAATCGAAGAAATGAAAAATATCTGTTAACAAAAAATTCAAACAAAAAATTATCGCTAAATCAACCAAAATCAATTTGTATTCAAGGAAAATCTCACCAAAGACTTAGTTGCAGCTCTTGCCATACTGAATGGGTTTCTCATTGTGCAGGCTGTCATACAGAATATGATCCTAATTTGGAAGGATATGATTTACTTGACAATAAAGATATTGTTGGTAGCTGGAATGAAACTCCAAGTGATTTTTATTTTGATTATCCGGTGCTAGGAATCAGAAAGGAAAAATCAGGGAAAGAAGTTATTGATACTTTTATTCCCGGAATGGTTTTAACGATTGATAAATTTAAGAATCCACAGAAGAAAATATTTAAAAGATTATTCGCACCAACTTTTTCACATACAATTAATAAATCAGGAAGAAGTTGTAAATCGTGTCATAATAATCCACTTGCGTTAGGATATGGAAAGGGGAAATTAGAGTATTCAAAAAATGGTAAATGGATATTTACACCACAGTTTGAAAATCATATAGAAGATAATCTACCAAAGGATGCATGGATTGGTTTTATGAAAACGAGAAATGAAACATCCACAACCAGAACTTATACAAGACCATTTACTGTTGAAGATCAAAAAAGAATTTTACTCGTTGGTGCTTGTTTAACTTGTCACGATGAAAACTCAAGTGTAATGAAAAAAAGTTTAACAGATTTCAAAGATGTACTAAGCAGAGTAACCGATAATTGTATTTTACCTTCATATTAATTGTTAGCGATAAATTATTTATTTATTGCTAAAATCAAGTCTATTGATAATTATAATCATTTAACCAATTCTAAAAGTTTAGAAAAATTAATTGTTAATCTCCAACAAATGAAAAATCCTTATGTACAAAACGTTGAAATTAAGCTAAAATCAAAGAATGCAAATGGCAATAAAGTTGGTATTTATAAATATCAATATTTAAATGCTGTGTTCTAAATGCTCAACGAAGTTTCTAAAGAAGAACCAATTTACCCGATCAGAATTGCTGCAAAGCTTTTAAACATCTCAGTTCATACACTTAGAATGTATGAAAAAGAAGATCTTATACTTCCTTACAAAAAATCCTCAAATCATCGATTGTATTCCAGAAATGATATTGACAGAATTAATTGTATCAGATCAGCTATAAATGATTCCAAAATTAGCATAAACGGAATCAAAACTATTTATGCAATGATGCCTTGCTGGGAAGTATTGAATTGTAGTAAAGAAGACAGAAGTAAATGCAGTGCTTTTCTAAGACATAGCGGACCTTGCTGGGCTGTAAAAGGTGATGATACTATTTGTGCGACCAAGGATTGTAGAAATTGTTCAGTGTATCAGGAATATGGGGAATGCGGAAGTATTAAAAACTTTATAAGAAATAAATTAACGAGCTTATAATGAATTCATTATCAAGAAGAAAATTTCTAAAGATTTCAGGCGCTACAGTTGTAACTGCAGCAGCACTAGCTGGATCAGCAAAAACAATTGTAAATGCTGCAGAAAGTTTTTCAAAGAAAAAAGGATTGGAAATAATTCCAAGTTATTGTGATTTATGTTTCTGGAAATGTGGTTTGTTAGCTTATGTAAAAGATGGAGAGTTGTGGAAAGTTGAAGGCAATCCAAAAGATCCTTTAAGTAATGGAAGATTATGTCCAAGAGGTACTGGCGGAGTTGGTGCTCACTATGATAAAGAAAGATTAAAATCTCCATTGATAAGAAAAAGTGAACGTGGTGAAGAGAAGTGGGTTGAAGTAACCTGGAATGAAGTATTCGACTACATAACAGATAAGATGAACAAACTAAAAACTGATTACGGTCCAGAATCAATGGCTTTATTCTCACACGGAATTGGTGGAAGTTTCTTTAAACATATGATGCGAGCTTATGGTTCACCAAACGAAACAGCACCAAGTTTTGCACAATGCCGTGGCCCAAGAGAAGTTGGTTTTGAATTGACATTCGGTGATGTAGTTGGCTCACCTGAAAGAACTGATATTGAAAATGCAAAATGCATTGTGTTGATTGGTTCTCATCTCGGTGAGAATATGCATAATACACAAGTTCAGGAATTTTCTCGTGCAGTAGAGAATCATGCTTCAATCATTGTTGTTGATCCAAGATTTTCTGTAGCAGCAAGTAAAGCAAAATATTATCTACCAATTAAACCTGGAACTGATATGGCTTTATTACTTGCCTGGATGTCTGTTATTGTTAATGAAAATCTCTTTGATGCTGATTACATTGCTAAATATGGAATCGGATTTGAACAGTTTGCAACTGAAATTTCTCAATATACTCCTGAGTGGGCTTACATTGAAACAGGAATTGATCCAGAAGTGATTAGGGAAACAGCAAGAGAGATGGCGATGTACAAACCAGCAACTCTAGTCCATCCTGGAAGACACGCAACGTGGTATGGTGATGATGCACAGAGAAGCAGAGCAATTGCACTATTAAATGCTTTGTTAGGAAGTTGGGGAAGAAAAGGTGGATTTTACGTTCCATATTCTTATTCAATTCCAAAATATCCTTATGCTCCGTATCCAGAACTGAAGAAAGAACCATTAGATAACCCAGACGCGAAATATCCATTTGCCACCGGTGAACAAATATCTACCGGAATAAGAGAAGCTACAATTTCCGGAAATCCATATTCAATTAAAGGATGGTTTATTTATGCCACCAATTTAATGCAGGCATTACCAAATCGAGAAGAAACCATTAAAGCTATACAAAATTTAGACTTAATGGTTGTAGTTGATGTTATACCAAGTGAAATAGCTGGATGGGCTGATGTTGTTCTTCCTGAATCCGTTTATCTTGAAAGATACGATGATTTAAATGCATCACCTTTTAGAGAAGGATTTGTTGGAATAAGACAGCCAGTGATTGATGCTCCGAATGATCAAAAGCCAAATTGGTGGATGGCTAAAAAACTTGGAGAAAAACTTGGTCTGGGAGCATACTTTCCATGGAAAGACGTTGAAGAGTACCTTGATACAAGACTGAAATTAAAAGGACATTCGCTGGATGAGTTGAAAAAAGAAGGAATAATCAAAGGTGCTTTACAACCAATCTATTTTGAAGATGGTGTTGAACCAGAATTTTTAACACCTTCAGGTAAAATAGAATTCTATTCAACTCAACTTGCTGATGCGGGATTTGATCCAATTCCAAGATTTACAAAACATCCTGAACCACCAGCCGGATATTTTAGATTATTATTTGGCAGAGCTCCAGTTCACACATTCAGTAAAACTCAATCTAATCCATTGTTAAGAGATTTGTTTAGTGAAAATGAATTATGGGTTAATGCTGATCTAGCAGAAAGATACGGGCTAAAGAATGGAGATCGGATAAAACTTAAAAATCAGGATGGTGTAGTTAGTGATCCAATAAAAGTAAAAGCTACAGAAAGAATTAGACAGGATTGTGTTTATATGGTTCACGGCTTCGGACAAAAATCTAGACAGCTGAGAAGCACATATAAGAAAGGTGCAAGTGATGCTGAACTTGTTACTCAATACAAAACTGATCCGCTTATGGGAGGTACAGGAATGAGTGTGAACTTTGTAACTTTTGAGATGGAGGTTTAAGATGCCAAGATATGGAATGGTAATAGACACTCGTAAATGTGTTGGCTGCCAGGATTGTGTTATTGCCTGCAAAACTGAAAACAATATTCCTGAGGGATACAACAGGGATTGGATTGTAACTGAAGCAAAAGGAAAATTTCCTGATATACAATTAGAAATTAGAACTGAAAGATGTAATCACTGCTCAGAAACTCCTTGTGTTAGCTGTTGTCCAACTGGTGCAAGTCATATCCAAGATGTTGGCGGAGTGGTATTAGTTGAACATAATATGTGTATTGGATGTAAAGCTTGTGTTGAGGCTTGTCCTTATGATGCAAGGTTCATTCATCCGGATGGTTATGCTGATAAATGTACATTCTGTATTCACAGAGTTGAAAAAGGACAGAAGCCAGCTTGTGTTGAAGTTTGCCCAACTTATTGTATGTACTTTGGCGATTTAGATGATCCAAACAGTGAAGTTAGTAAGCTCCTTCAATCACGCAAATGGCATATTAATCTTCCTGACGCAGGCACACAACCAAATATCTTTTATTTAGTTTAAGGATTTTTGAAATGAATGCACTTTTAGAAATTACAACTACAAGAAATAATCCACATGTCGATCCATCAATGGCAATGTGGGAATGGCAAATTCCTGTTTACCTTTTTCTTGGCGGAATGGTTGCTGGAATGATGATAATTGCCGGATACTTTTTATTCACCGGCAGACACAAAGAAAGTAATTGCTCTTGCTTTTTTATTCCGATTGTAAGTGTTGTGTTATTAAGTCTTGGAATGTTTGCTTTGTTCTTAGATTTAGCTCATAAACTATATGTATGGAGATTGTACACAACTTTTCAGTTTACTTCACCAATGTCATGGGGCGCATGGATATTAATTTTAGTTTATCCCGCTTTGATAGCTAACATTTTAATTAAACCAACAAAATGGATGACAGATAAACTTCCGATTCTTCTTGACTATTCGAAAAAAATGAACGAGCATCCTTTTCTTGTAAAAAACATCGGCATCGCAAATATGATTTTAGGAATGATGCTTGGTGCATACACAGGAGTTTTGCTCAGTACTCTTGGTTCACGTCCTTTATGGAATACTTCATTACTTTGGGTTCTGTTTCTCGTCTCGGGATTATCAGCAGCGGCTGCGTTTGTTCATCTCTTTGCAAAAAATAAATATGAAAGTGAATTACTAGCAAAAGCTGATAATGGATTTCTTGTAATCGAACTTTTTGTTTTCGTTATGATTTTTCTTGGATTACTCTCATCCGCAAGACCGCATATTGAAGCGGCACATTTATTATTAAGCGGAGCTTACGCACCAGTATTCTGGGTGTTTGTAATTGGTATCGGAATTATTGTTCCACTAATCATTCAGTTACTTGCAGTTAATCATAAAGTAAGTCACACAGCAATTGCGCCAATATTAGTTATTGTTGGCGGATTAATCTTAAGATTCGTAATAGTTTCGGCTGGCCAATTCAGCCATTGGTTTAACGCTCATTTACATTAATGGAGATTTAGTAAAATGACATCAATAACAAAAATTCTTACTCATGCTTTTGAAAAGGATGAAGGACATGTTCATATTAATATGAAAGAAAAACCTTATTCAAATCCTTACTTAGTTGGTGTAGGTTTGGGTTTAGTTCTACTTGCTGCTTTTGTAATAATGGGAAGAGGATTAGGAGCTTCTGGTGCTCTTTCAACAGCAGTTGCTGTAACTGTAAATAAGGTTGCTCCTGAACATGCTGCACAGAATAATTTTTATAAAGAATATGTTGGTGATGAAAATGCAAATCCACTTATGGATTGGTTGATTTTCCAAACTCTTGGTGTTTTAGTTGGTGGATTTATTTCAGGTACAATTTCACATCGAGTAAAAAAAGAAATTGAAAAAGGTCCACGCATTTCAACAAAGATGAGATTGATATATGCTTTTGTTGGAGGTGGATTATTAGGATATGGTGCAAAGCTTGCTCGTGGTTGTATGAGTGGACAAGCATTATCCGGTGGAGCTGTATTAAATCTTGGAAGCTGGGCATTTATGATGATGGTTTTTGTTGGTGGGTATGCCGCAGCTTATTTCTTAAGGAGACAATGGATATGAATGCACCATTTTTCAAATTTGATTATTTCAGTACAGATGTAAGTTTAATTATAGCTTTTGCTATTGGAATTGCTTTTGGTATCGCTTTAGAAAAAGGTGGATTTGGAAGAGCAACTATCCTTGCTTCACAATTCTACTTTACAAATATGCGTGTACTAAAAGTTATGTTCACAGCAATTGTAACTGCAATGTTAGGATTATACTTCTTATCAGTTATTGGTTTTGTTGATTTATCACTCGTTTATCTTACGCAAACAAATATGCTACCAATGGTTGTCGGTGGATTAGTTGCAGGAGTTGGGTTTGTAATCGGTGGATATTGTCCAGGCACATCAATGGTTGCAATTGCAACTGGTAAGATTGACGCTGTTGTTTATGTATTAGGAATGATTTTCGGGATTTTTGTTTTTGGTGAAATGTTTCCATCAATCGAAAACTTTTTTAATTCTGGATTTATGGGCAGTGTAACAATTCCTTCATACTTTAATCTTTCTTATGGATTAGTAGTTTTTCTTGTTGTTCTTATGGCACTTGGTGCTTTTGCTGCTGCTGAATGGGGTGAAAAAAAGATGGCTGCAAAAACCGGAAAGGAAAAGCTATGAAAAAGTTTTTATCACATCTTACTACAAATCAAAAACTTGGTGGAGTAGCATTAGTTCTGGGTATTATGGCATTATTTGCCGGTGATCCTTACGGTGGAACTACAATTAAAGTGAATGAAAAAGATATTGCATTATCAACCGTTGGAAATTCTGACAAAGTCTCTGTTACAGAATTGGCAGATTGGATTATAAAAGATAGAGCAGATTTTGAATTAATTGATTTAAGAAGTGAAGAAAAATATAACGAATACGCAATTCCAAATTCACAATGTATTCCACTACCCCAATTATCGGCATCAGAACTTCAAAGAAATAAAAAAATAATTTTATTCTCAGATGATGATGTTACTTCTTCACAAGCCTGGTTTATCCTTAAATCAAAAAATTATAAAGGTGTTTACATTTTAGATGGTGGATTGAATAAATGGAAAGAAAAAGTGCTTTTCCCAAAAAGTCCATTAAATGGCAGTAAAGATGAATTAGCTCAGTTTGAAAAGATGAAAGAAGTCGCAAAATATTTTGGAGGACAAGCACAAACTGATTCATCGATAACAGAAAATACAACACTTATTAAACTTCCGACATCAACAACCACTAAAACTAAAACAACTGCTCCTACTGGTAAGAAGAAAAAAAGAGAAGGGTGTTAGCTGGATAAATCGATGTTAGAAATTGTACATCACAAAATAATTATTGATTGCATAAAACAATTGACTCGCTGTTAGCAATATTTATATAAGTTTTTTTTAATTAGCGCTGTGTAGTCGTTAACTTTAAATGTTATAAAAAATTATTCTAGTATAATCATATAAACTAAATGTTCTAAGGAAATACATATGAAAAAATCTACTCTTGTTCTTTTATTAATGCTTGGATTTATTTTCCAAACCGCTTTTGCAACCGACGGTTATTATCGTCACGGATATGGTATAAAGTATTCAGCACTTGCCGGTTCCGGTGTTGCAGTATCATTAAGTTCACTTGGAGCAATTACTAATCCAGCTTCCATTTCAAATTTGAATAATGGATTTGAAATTAACTTATCATATTTCAGTCCTGAACGTTATTATGAAGTGTCGGGAGTTCCAAATCCACCACCAGCATTTGGATTAACTCCAGGAAAAGTTGAAAGTGAACAAACTTCTTTCTTCTTTCCAACACTTGGCGGAAATTATAAACTCTCAGAAAAGTTTACAGTTGCTTTATCTTTATACGGTAATGGAGGAATGAATAGTGATTATCCCACAGCCACTTTTTATGATCCTACTTCCCCTGGAACCGGTGTTAATATCGAACAAATGTTTGGTAATCTATCTTTCGCTTATAAATTTGCTTGTAATCATTCGATTGGTGTTGCTGGAATTATTGGCTGGCAAAGATTTGCTGCAAAAGGACTTATTGCATTCAGTGGGTACTCGAGTGATCCTGCAAACTTAACTGGTAACGAAAAATCAACAGCGTTGGGATTCGGGTTTAAAGTTGGATATCAAGGCAAATTGTTAGAAGAATTAAGTTTTGGTGCATCTTACCAATCAAAAGTTTATATGAGCGAGTTTGAACGTTATGCAGGTTTGTTTGCTCAAGCTGGTGATTTTGATGTTCCTGCAAACTGGCAAGCAGGTTTTGCATTTACACCTGGAGCTTGGAAATTTATGTTTGATGTAAAACAAATATTTTATAGTCAAGTTAATTCTATAGCAAACCCAATGCTTCCAAATCTTCAAACAGCATTACTTGGACAAGAGGAAGGAGCGGGATTTGGTTGGAAAGATATTTTGGTTATTAAATACGGCGTTATGTTCTCTGGTTTCTGTGGGTGGGATTTTATGGCAGGATATTCAGTAAGTCAAAATCCAATTAACGAAGAAAATGTAATGTTTAACATTCTTGCACCTGCAGTTATTCAGAATCATGTAACATTTGGTATTTCAAAAGATATCGCAAAGAATCATGAGGTTACGGTTGCTTTTATGCTTGCGTTGGAAAATAATATCATAGGACCAAATCCATTGAACGGAACTCCACAAACCATTGAACTTGGAATGAAACAATGGCAAGTTGAAGTTGGATATGCTTTCAGCAGTTTTTAATTAATTTCTTCAGAGTGTGTAAGGGCATCATTGTGTGATGCCCTTTTTTATTATTTCTTATCTAAAATATCATCAACCCAACTCATAGCTGCCATTGTAGATGGTAAACCTAAAGTTGGTAAAGCTAGTAAAATTGTCTGCCTAATTTCTTCCTTAGAAATACCAAGATCGGCTGCTTTTCTGGTATGTGAGTGAACTGCACCTTCCAATCCCGCACCAGTTGATATTGCAAGTTTAATTAATGCTCTTGTTTTATCATCAAGTGGACCAGAAGAGTGAACAGCTTTTCCTAGCAGCTCATAAGCATTTGCAACTTCTGGATAATCCTGATGAAGTTTTTCAAACCGTTTGGGTAATTGTGCCATTGCGTTGCCTTTAACTTAATAATAAATAATAAAATGACGTTGAAAGAAATTTATGAATTCTATTAATTCCGTTTTTGTCAGATGAATTTTTCCAGCAGTAAGAAACAACTTTATTAAATTGCGGAAATAAATCCATAATCTCGTTTATCTCATCAGCATAAAAAGATTTTTTTCCAGCCAGATATTTTTGAAATAATTTTTTAACTATCGGTCCAACTAAAGTAAGCCAAATGATTGTTATGATTATCGAACGAACTAACATCACAAAAATTTCGTTAGATCCTATTTCTAAACTGGATGGTGAAATGTATGTATAAAATAAAAGTGTTAATGAAATAACAGCGATCATGATTCCAGTGGGACGCACAAACCAATTCTTTTTTTTCTTTTTTCGTTTTGGTGGTAGATTTGAATCATTTTGTAAAAACAGTTCACCAGGAATTTCATTTTTGTATCGATTTATTTTAACGGGCAATAATCCGGCGTAAATGCCTATATAGACTCCGGCAATAACGTGAATTGATAAATAAACAAAGATTAAAACATATCCAAAATGGATGTCAGAATTAATATTGATTGAAAAAAACTCTTTTGAAATTTGTTTAATAAAAATATTTACAGATTTCCAAAGTGTGTTGCCAAATACAAGTGTTAGTACAATAATTTTTTGTAAACCGGAAAACAACAGTGTGAAAACCCCTAATAATATTGTAGAAATCTTAAAAATATTTTTTGGTAGAAATAATAAATATCCACTCAAACCTTGAATGGTAACTGCAAAGTAAGCTGTTAATGGTGTATAAGGACTTACAAGTGCCTTAATTAACAAAACAATTAATGTGGATTTGAGAATTTCTTTTTTGTTTTTGGAAAATAACGCTATCAAGGTAATGAATAAAACAGCGGCACTGTTTATAAATATTCCTCTGAAGGGAATAGTAAGAGCGTGTAGAATCCCACCAAAAGCTGATTCGCTAAATGCCCATAAAGCAGTTATTTTAACAACAGAAATTTGGTCATTTATCTCTTGAGTGTCCTGGTTTATTTCTGTTTTAGAATCCAAAATTATCTTTCAAGTTTTTCAGTCCAGGAAATTATTCCTTCTTCAAGATGTTGAACTGACCCAAATCCTTCAGATAACATAAAGACACCCGCATGATAACTTCTGTTACCGCTTCTACAATAAACGTAATAATTCTTAGTTTTATCTAATTCCAAAATCTTACTTTGAAAGGTTGGATTATAAATATCAATTAAAAGCGAATTTTGTATATGTCCATCATTAAATTCTTGTGGGGTTCTTACGTCAACAATCACAGCATTTTCATCAGATGAAATTTTTTGATAAAAATCTGAAGCACTTAAATTTATCGGATTTTCCATAGTTCCTTTAGAGTTAAAATTTGTATGCAAATATAGAATATTTTATCAATTCTGTAAGTTTTTGTCATAATTTAATTTCTAAACAATAATATGACTGAATAGTCATAAAAATGGTGTGTCACATTTTATTTTCTTAAGTCGCTTCCTATATTTCGCCACCAAAAATAACTAATCAGGAAAAATCGAATGCCAAACAAATATCAAATTGCTATTCTAGGTGGAGGTCCAGGTGGCTATGTTGCAGCGATCAGAGCAGCGCAATTGGGTTTTAAAACAGTTGTGATTGATAAAGATAATTTGGGCGGAATTTGTTTGAATTGGGGCTGTATTCCAACAAAATCACTTCTAAAGAATGCTGAAATTTATGATAATTTAAAGAATCATGGTAAGGAATTTGGAATCTATACAAAAGATCTTTCATTCAACTTCACGGAGATTATTCAAAGAAGCCGAGGCATTTCGGATAAGATTACGAAAAACGTCGAGATGCTGATTAAAAAGAATAAGATTGATCGAATAAGAGGATTTGGGAAACTAATAAGTCAGAATGAAATTGAGATATTAGATAAAGATGGCAAAAAAACTGAAACTATAAGTGCTGATAATATTATAATTGCAACAGGTGCACGTCCAAAAACTTTCCCAAATATTCCAGTAGATAGAAAAAACATCATTACAAGTACTGAAGCTATGAATTTCTGAGCAGCCAAAAGAATTAATTGTAATTGGCGCAGGTGCAATAGGAATTGAGTTTGCTTATTTCTATTCAGTGCTTGGTACTAAAGTAACTATTATTGAAATGCTTGATCATATACTTCCGGTTGAAGATGCAGAAGTTTCACAAACATTAGAAAAGAATTTTAAGAAACGTGGAATTGATATTTACACCAAAACAATGGTTGAAAAAGCTGAAGTAAAAGGAAATAAAGTTTCTGTTACGATAAATCAGAATGGTGAGAAGAAAGTATTAAGTGCAGATAAAGTTTTAAGTGCAATTGGTGTTACAGGGAATGTTGAAGGATTTGGTCTTGAAAAACTTGGAATTGAGCTTTTCAAAAATCATGTAAAAGTTGATAAGAAAACTTATCAGACAAACATTCCAAACATTTATGCAATTGGTGATGTCATTGGTCCACCGTGGCTTGCTCACGTTGCATCTGCTGAAGGAATACATTGTGTTGAAGGTATTAAAGGAATTAAAAATCCAGATGTGGATTATGAAAATATTCCAGGTTGTACTTACTGTCAGCCTCAAGTTGCAAGTGTTGGATTGACTGAAGCAAAAGCTAAAGAACTTGGTTATGAAATAAAGATTGGTAAGTTCCCGTTTATGGCAAGTGGAAAAGCTTTTGCAGTTGGTGAACGTGAAGGTTTTGTTAAATTAATTTTTGATGCAAAGTATGGTGAACTACTTGGTGGACATATTATCGGAAGTGAAGCAACTGAACTGATAGCTGAAGTAGCACTTGCACGTGCAATGGAAGCGACCGGGCATTCCATAATTAAAACTGTTCATGCTCATCCAACATTATCAGAATCAATTATGGAAGCCGCTGCTAATGCATATGGTGAAGCGATACACATTTGAGTTTAAAGGTAAAAGTCATTGCGAGTAGTCTTCGGGCGAAGCAATCTAAATTTAATTGGTAGATTGCTTCTCCCGATAAATCGGGATCGCAATGACAAACAAGAAAGCTATGAACAAAGAAAAAAGAAAATTAGTTTATTGTGATTTAGGATTGATTGATTATAAAGATGCGTGGGATTTACAAAAATCAATTCATCAACTAAGAGTTGAAAATAAAATTGATGATGTTCTTTTTTTGCTAGAGCATCCACATACTTATACACTTGGAAAAACTGCTGATAAAGAAAATCTTGTAAGTGATAAAAAATATCTGGATGAAAATAAAATTTCAGTTTATGATATTGATCGTGGTGGAGATATAACTTATCACGGTCCCGGACAAATTGTTGGATATCCTATTATCAATCTGACAAATTGGCAACAAGATACTCACAAATATTTAAGAGCAATTGAGGAAGTAATTATAAAAGTTTGTGCCGAATATGATTTAGATGGAAGCAGAGTTGATAAATATACGGGTGTTTGGCTTGATGATAGAAAAATTTGTGCAATCGGAATCAAAGTTAGCCGCTGGATAACAATGCATGGTTTTGCATTTAATGTTAATACAGATCTTAAATTGTTTAATGGAATTATTCCTTGTGGAATTACTGATAAAGATGTTACATCATTAAATCGTGAATTAAAAAAAGAAATTTCTTTAAACGAAGTAAAAGAAAAAATTATTCATCATTTGATCTAATTTTTAATTATGATCAAATTGAATTTAAAACTAAAGAAGAATTATTGAGTTTAATTTCTTAAACCCAAAAGGTTTTTATGTCAAAAAAAATATCAACACCAACTAAATCGAAGGAGAAAACTTCGATGAAACCGACAAACGGAAAAAATGATTCTATTACTTTTGGTAAACATGAATTTACTAAAGAGAAATTGTTGTATGTTTTGAAAATGATGTTAAGTGCTCGTAATGTTGATAATAAAGCGATGAATTTATTAAGACAGGGGAAGACATTTTTTCATATTGCTGGAGCCGGACACGAAGCTGTTCAATTAGCAATTGGACTTTCACTTGATCCAAAAAAAGATTGGTTGTTTCCTTATTACAGGGATATGGCAACAGTACTCACGGCAGGATTAACTGCTGAAGAAATATTTCTTGGAACATTTGGTAAAGCAAATGATCCGGCAAGTGGCGGAAGACAATTACCAGTACATTGGGGCGCAACACATTTTAATATGCCTTCACAATCTTCACCAACCGGCACCCAGTTTTTGCAAGCTGTTGGAACAGCAATGGCTTCAGTAAAACGAGGCGAGCGAAATATTTCTTATGTGAGTAGCGGTGAAGGAACAACATCACAAGGTGAATTTCACGAAGCAGTAAACTGGGCAAGCAGAGAAAAGCTTCCTGTACTTTTCGTGATTCAAAATAACAAATATGCAATCTCTGTTCATGTTTCGAATCAATCCGGTGGAAAAGATAGTTCCATCGCAGAAATGATGGAAGGTTTTCATAATCTTCATCGTGCAAGAATCGATGGAACTGATTTCTTTCAATCATATGAAAAAATTCAAGAAGCTATTGAATATATAAAATCGGGTAAAGGTCCAGCTCTAATTGAAGCTGATGTTGTGAGATTAGAATCGCATTCATCTTCAGATGATCAAAAAAAATATCGTGATAAGAAAGAACTTGAAGAAGATTTAAAGAAATGTCCGATTGAAAAATTTGCTCAGATCCTTATGGCAAAAGGATTTTTAGATCAAACACAATATGATGAAATTAAAAAGAATGTTAACGATGAAATAAGTGAAGCAGCAGATAAAGCATTGCATTCTTCTGATCCAAAGTCTGAAGAAGCAACAAAATATATTTTTGATGAAAGCGGATTTAAAGAAACTCTTAATTATGAATCATCAAAACCGAGTGGTGATAAAATTGTAATGGTTGATGCAATCAATCATGCGTTACACGAAGAAATGGAAAAGAATCCTGAAATGTTCATCTTTGGCGAGGATATTGAAGATGGCAAAGGTGGAGTGTTCACAGCAACAAAGGGATTATCAACAAGATTTACAAAGAAAAGAGTTTTCAATTCACCGCTTGCGGAAGCAAGTATTATGGGTGTTGCGGTTGGAATGTCGCTTACAGGAATGAAACCGGTTGTTGAAATTCAATTTGGTGATTACATCTGGCCGGCATTTCAACAAATGAAAAATGAAATGGCACCAATGCGTTATCGTTCTAATAATACTTGGTCTGCACCAGTTGTAACACGTGTTGCAGTTGGTGGATATATTCATGGTGGACTTTGCCATAGCCAGAATATTGAAGCATTCTTCTTACACATTCCAGGAATTTTTATTGCATATCCAAGCAATGCTGCTGATGCAAAAGGATTATTAAAAACTGCGTGTAGAATTAAAGATCCTGTTTTGTTTTTAGAGCATAAAGGATTGTATAGACAAAGTTATGCAATAGCTCCTGAACCAGATGATAATTATTTACTTCCTTTTGGAAAAGCTAAAGTAGTTAAAGAAGGAACAGATATTACTGTTGTTTCGTGGGGAGTTTCTTTGTGGGATTCTATGCTTGCAGCAAAAAAATTAGAAGATGAAAATTATTCTGTTGAAATAATTGATTTGAGAACAATTGTTCCATTGGATGAAGAGACTATTTATAACTCTGTAAAGAAAACTAATAAAGTTATCATTATACACGAGGATACTTTGTTTGGTGGATTTGGAGCTGAAATAGCTGCACGAATTGCTGATAATTGTTTTCAACATCTTGATGCACCTGTTAAAAGAATTGCAGCAAAGGATTCACATATTCCTTATGCCCCAATTTTAGAGAATGAAGTTTTGCCGAGTCGTGATGAAATATATAATGGAATAAAAGATCTACTTAAGTATTAAAAAATCGGTCAATCGGATGATAAGACAAATCTTAATATGTATTAAGATTCAGATATCTCGCTTTGCAAGATATGACTCAATCGAATAAAATTAAATAATTGAAAATTGAATATTTAGAATTTAACATTTGTAATCAGGAGTTTATATGGATATAATAATGCCGAAAATGGGTGAGAGTGTTAATGAAGGCACAATAATAAAATGGCATAAAAAAGTTGGCGATGTTGTAAAACTTGACGAAATAATTTTTGAAATCAGTACTGATAAAGTTGATACTGAAATTCCGGCAGCATCAGCAGGAGTGCTTTCTGAAATATTAGTTAAAGAAGGTGATACGGTTGAAGTTGGAACTGTGGTTGCGAGAATTCAATCTGCAAGTGAAACTAATGTTGAAGTTGCGCCGGCAAAATCTGAAGCCGAACAAGTTGTTGATGAAAAGATATAAGCGAAGTTGAAACACCAAAAGTTTCTGAACCGGTTCAAAGCAAATCTTCAAATGGAAATGTAATTGAAATTGCGATGCCTAAAATGGGTGAATCAGTTATGGAAGGAACTATTATAAAATGGAATAAAAAAGTTGGCGATGTAGTTAAAAAAGATGAAATGATTTTCGAAATAAGTACAGATAAAGTTGATACCGAAATTCCTTCTCCGGAAGCAGGAACTTTAGTTGAAATTCTTGTTGGTGAGCAGGAGACAGTTGAGGTTGGGACTATTGTTGCGAAATTATCAGTTGGAGATCAAGTTAAAGTTCAGGTTCAAGTTCAAGAAAGCAAAAAAGAAGAAAATAAAAAAGAGCAAGTTCAAGAAATAAAATCAATGCACGATAATTTTTCTAAACCTGTTGATTTTCATTCTGTAGAAAAAGGAAGTGGAAGTGGATTTTATTCACCTCTTGTTTTAAGCATAGCACAAAAAGAAAATATTACTTTTGATGAATTAAAATCAATAAAGGGAACCGGGCAAGAGGGAAGAGTTTCTAAGAAGGATGTACTTGGATATATTGAGAAAAGAAAAACTTCTGGAGTTCAAGTTCAAGAACAAGTTCAAGGTAGAAAAGAAAACAAAAGAAAAACTATTCCATCAACATCACAAACAGTATATAATGCAGCAGATGTTGAAAGAATTCCAATGGATAATATCAGACAAAGAATAATGGATCATATGGTTCATAGCCGTGATACATCGGTTCATGTTACAGGTTTGATTGAAGTTGATATGACCAGAATTCATAATTACATCAGTGCTAAAAAAGATGAGATTATGAAAAATGAAAATGCTAAGATTACTTATATGGCATTCATTGCTGATGCAGTTGTAAAATCGTTAAAGAAATATCCGCTTGTAAATTCAAGTATCGATGGAAATTCAATTCTGCAAAAGAAATTTATAAATCTTGGAATTGCTGTTGCGATAGAACCAACTGGATTAATTGTTCCAAACATTAAAGGTGCTGGAGATAGAAATGTAATTGGTTTAGCAAAAGCGATAGCAGATTTAGCAAATCGTGCAAGGAACAAAAAACTTACTCCAGATGATATTAGTAATGGAACTTTTACAATTACAAATTACGGTGTATTCGGAACTATATTTGGAACGCCAATAATAAATCAACCTGAAGTTGCAATACTTGGAGTTGGTGCCGTTCAGAAGAAACCTGTTGTTATTGAAGTCGATGGTTCTGATACTTTTGCAGTAAGACATATTATGGCCTTAACACTTTCACACGATCACCGTTTGGTTGATGGTATGTTAGGTGGAATGTTTTTAAAGAACATTAAAGAAGTATTAGAAAATTTTGATGGAATTATGTAGTTAGTCATTGCGAGTCCGTCAGGACGAAGCAATCTCATATATTTAACAGATCACTTCATCCCTTCGGGATTCGTGATGACAATAAAAAAAAAATTATGATAAATCAACATCAACGCGCATTTAAAGAAGAAGCAGAAAAAGAAAATAAAGATTTAGGTAAAAGACCTGATTGGCTAAAAGTAAGATTACCAATCGGTGAAAATTATTCTGATGTAAAAAATCTTATGCGCAGACAAAAACTAAATACTGTTTGCGAAGAAGCTAAATGTCCAAACATTTCAGAATGCTGGAATCATCGTACTGCTACATTTATGATACTTGGTGATACTTGTACTCGTAGCTGCGGTTTCTGCAATATAAAGGTTGGTATACCAAATGAACTTGATGCTGAAGAACCAAAACGAGTTGTTCAATCTGTTGTGGAATTAAATCTAAGACATGTTGTAATTACATCTGTAAACAGAGATGAATTAAAAGATGGCGGATCAACAATCTTTAAAGAATGTGTGAGATTGATTCGTGAGCAAAAACCTGATTGTACAATTGAAATTCTTATTCCGGATTTTAAAGGTGATGAAGATGCATTTAATATTATAATGCAGAATCCGCCGGATATTTTAAATCATAATATGGAAACTGTCCCAAGACTTTATCACGCGGTTCGTCCTCAAGCAAAGTATGAGAGAAGTTTGGAATTGATTAAATGGTTCAAATCTAAAGGCCTAAAAACAAAAAGCGGAATTATGGTTGGGATTGGTGAGAAAACCGAGGAAGTTTTAGAACTTATGAAAGATTTAGTTGATCACGGTTGTGATATTTTAACAATCGGACAATATTTGCAGCCAACTAAATTGCATTTACCTGTCGATAGATTTGTAACTCCTGAAGAATTTAAAATGTACAAGGAAGAAGGCTTAAAAATAGGCTTCAAAATTGTAGAATCTTCACCACTTGTTAGAAGTTCATATCATGCCGATGAACATGCAAGGGCAATATTTAAAGAGGATTAATAACAATTTATTTATCTCTTAATGTGTTTATAATTACCGATAATAAACGTATTTTTACTCCGCAAATTTTTAACATAGACTATCGAATATTTTTACTTAATGAATATTAAAACCGCATTCTTAATCCTGCTTTTGCAAGTATCTTTTTCAATAAGTGTAATTGCGCAAGAAAATCAATACATTCTTCCTAAAACCCTGGATGATGACAATTCTAAATTTACAAATGTTGGTAACATTGGATTATCAGTTACTAACTTTGGAATGTACGGTAATGGCTTTTCACTTTGGCCAAATCAACCAAGTTGTGAATATCCGATTGGCTCAGGAATAGAGCATTTGTTTGCCGGAGGACTGTGGTTTGGCGGAATAGTTAGAGGAACTAATGAAGCTCTTGTAACTACTGCATCAATTGATGCTTCATCAATTTCTGCTACAAGAGGCGGCGGTTTTGAATATACAAATGGCATTGGTGAAAAAGTAATTGAAAGATCTTCATTATTTGATTCTCCATTTTATCAGCCATCCGCGATTTCTCATCAAGATTTTATTATGGATTACACTGATTCTAATTTAGTGTATTTAAATGGTGAACCGATTACAGATCATCATCCTCTCGGTATTGTTGTTCATCAGGAATCATACGCCTGGAATTTTTCATTTGCTAATTTCTTTGTGATAATGAATTACACGATCAAAAATACTTCAGAAAAATATATTGATAGTGTTTTTGTCGGACTTTGGACGGATACAGTTGTTAGAAATACCAAAATTACTGGAAGACCAAGCGGGTCTGCATTTTATTCCAAAGGCGGAAACGGGTATAATGATTCAATTAAAATTGCTTACGAGTTTGATTCAAACGGTGACCCAGGCTACACAGACAGCTACGTTGGTATTCAATATCTTGGTGCAGAACCCAAATTATCTGATAAAATTTTGATGGATGGTGATTCAGTTTCTTCTGTCAGTTTTGTTAGTTGGACTCACAACGGTTCTGATCCTTCATATTTTACTCCTTTAGATGATATACAAAGATTTAATAAAATGCGTGGCTATTTTGATTTAGGTAATTCTCAAAGATGGAAGGATCCAATAAATCCAGTTACATTTAAAACACCTTCAAATAGATCAATGTTGGTTTCGAGTGGTCCATTTTCATCAATCGCTCCCGGAGACTCAATAAATGTTGTATTTGCAATTGTGTGTGCAAAAAAATATGGTGATGAACTAGCAGCATTAGATACGGAAGAACAAAAAACAAATCTATACATAAATGCTGATTGGGCTTTACGAGCATATTTTGGTGAAGATAGAAATCGTAATGGTGTCTTAGATGCTAATGAAGATTTAGATGGAGACGGTAAAATTACAAGATACATTCTTCCAACACCGCCAACGTCACCAAAAGTAAAAGTAGTTCCGGATAATCAGAAAGCAACAATTTATTGGGATAACAGAGCAGAGAATTCAATTGATCCTATTTCAGGTAAGAAAGATTTTGAAGGTTATAAACTTTATAGAACACAAGCCGGATTTGATTTATCGCAAACACAAAACTTACAGAACTCATTAGTGGTTCTTGCTGAGTTTGATAGCGCAACAAATGCAATTGGATACAATACAGGATTTTCTGAGGTTAGATTAGATCAACCAATTACCTTCCCTAATGATCCAACAGAGTATTATTATAAATTTGAATTGCCTAATCTTTTAAATGGCTGGCAATATGTTTTTTCTGTAACTGCTTTTGATGAAGGTGATCCCGAAAATGAACTTGATATTTTGGAATCGAGTTCAATTGCAAATTATGAAAGAATAGTACCTGGAACACCGGCCGTTGAAGATGCTAATATTGAGATTGGCGTTTATCCAAATCCATATTATGGAAGTGCTGTTTGGGATGGAAGTTCTGAAAGATTACGTAAAATTTATTTTTATAACCTGCCTACTGAATGTGAAATTACAATCTATACTCTTGCAGGAGATATAGTAAAAAAATTAAATCACGATGCTGCAAGTAATGGAGCAGATACACGATGGTTTGAAAATTATGCAAGCGATGATAAACAAAAATTTGCAGGCGGTGAACACGCCTGGGATCTTGTTACAGATAATGATCAGGCGATTGCTACCGGGCTATATTTATTTACTGTAAAGAATAATAAAACCGGTGATATTAAAACTGGAAAATTTTTAGTTGTTAAATAATTAGGAGAATTAAATGAGAAACAAATATTTCATACTGTTTGCGTTAATGTTCGTTTTTTCTATGAACATTATTGCTCAGGAATATCCGCTTGTTACTTTGCAGGATATTCAGGGAGTACCCGATTCACTTTTAGGAACAGACCCACCATCACCTTATAATGGTGATACAGTTAGAGTAAGAGGATTAGCCTTGGTTAGCACTGTTATCGATGCTGATACAAACAGAGGAGTAATTATCTCTGCTGGTAATAGATGGGCAACCTATATTCAAGATCCGGAAAGTAATTTATGGGGCGGATTAAACATTATTCAGAATGATACAGTTGGTGCTGCACAAGGTACCTTTTTTGATTTAGTTGACAGTGCTGACGTAGTTGAATTAACTGGCATTGTAACAGAATATAATACTACAACGGAACTGATATTAATTACTGCACCTCAACCAATACCAGTTACAATATTAGAAACTCGTCCAAATCGTCCGGCTCCAATTGAATTAGAACTTTCTGATTTATTTACTTCAACTGGCGGCTATAATTTTGATGCAGAAAAATATGAAGGAATGTTAGTTACTTTTAGAAACATTATCACTTCCGATAGGAATACGAATGGTAACTTTAAAATAAATGATTTTACAGGTCACTCAGCTTTTATATATAATCAATCAAGATATTTTAAAACAGGTTCTGCAGGAATCATTCCTGGATATCAACCACCGCTTAACGGTTCTTATCTAGAATACTTAACTGGTATAGTAACTACCAGAACAGATGGGTACTATATTGTTCCTGTTTATCCTGGTGATATTGGTCCTGTTCTTCAAAGTCCTCCATTAGTTACAGATATAAAAAGAGACATCGTAGAAGTTGTATCAAATCAACCTGTTGAAGTATCTGCAAAAATTAAAGATCTTGATGGAACAGTTTCAGAAGCAAGAGTTTATTATTCGGTTAATTCAGGTTCAAGAGATTCTGTTCAAATGACTTTTTCCGCTGTTGACTCTTTGTACAAAGGAACTATACCGGGTGTTGTTGCAGATTCTGCTCTAGTTGATTTTTACATCTGGGCAAAGGACAATCAGGATTTAGTTAGTATTACCCCAGTTGATACTGTAAAACAAAAATATTTTTATTTGGTTCTAAACAGACCATTGACAATAAAAGATGCTCAATACAGTCCATTTGGCGGTGGATATAGTGCATACAATGGTTATCGCATAAGCTTAACAGGCGTAGTAACTGCTGATTCATCTGACATTAAAGGTTTTGGAAGTACACCACTTAGAGTATATATACAAGATGGTTCGGGACCCTGGAGTGGAATTCAAATTGGAACTGCAGGTACAATGGGTACACAAGTATTAAATTTAAACAGAGGTGAGCGAGTTACAGTTACTGGAGTTATCCGAGAAGATTTTGATGTAACTAAAATTGATACTCTTTCATCAATATCTGTTTTATCAACCGGTAATGCACTACCAGAAGCAGAAGTATTAACAACCGGTACAATTGGAACATCTGGTAATAATGCTATTGGAAAAGAAGAATGGGAAAGTGTTCTTGTTCAATATAACGATGTTACTATAACAGCTTTAAGTGCAGATGGAACATCAAATTTTGGCGAAATGTTTATTAGTGATGGATCGGGAAACACAAGAGTTGAGTTAGAAGATGGTAATCATTCTTATCATAACGGAACAAGATCTGAAAGACCAACGTTGGTTGTATTAAACGGTACTTTTGATTCTATTAAAGGAGTTCTTTACTATTCATTTAGTAATTATAAATTAGCTCCAAGAAAAGATGATGATTTTGTTAATTACACAACAGATGTAAATGATGAAAATATTCTGCCAAATGAATATTCATTATCTCAAAATTATCCAAACCCATTTAATCCTTCCACAACCATTTCATATGCACTTCCAAAAGCAGAAATGGTAACAATCAGGGTTTATAATATTTTGGGTCAGGTAGTAAAAACTCTAGTAAATCAAAATCAATCAGCCGGTTCACATACAATATCATTTAAAGCAAATGATTTAACTTCAGGAATATATTTCTATAGTATTCAAGCAGGTAGTTTTAATGAAGTTAAAAAGATGATGTTACTTAAATAGTTAATAATTATTCCTCCTCAATCTGATTGGGGAGGAATTTATTTTTGTGAAAAAGAATTTTCAGTATTTAATAATTATTCGTTACGCAATTAGATAAATGAAAAAAGTTTTACTTATATCCACAATATTATTCTCTTTCGTATTTCTACTTTCGTGTGGAGAAGATTTTATTGATAATCCTGCCGGCAATAATCCGCCTGAAACAAGCATAGCATTATTTCCGGATTCTACTATTGCACCTCAACCAAGCCGATTAAAGGTTGCCTGGTGGGGTGATGATTCTGATGGATTGATAGTTGGGTTTTATTACACATGGGATGGAATCACCTGGACGTTCACTGATGAAAACGAAATTTTATTTTCGCTTCAAATCGGTGCTGGTGATACTACTTATGCATTTAAAGTTTCTTCTGCAGATAACGGCGGCAATGGAATTTATGATAACAGAGTTTTTCAGAACGGTATAGACTTCGGACCCGAACCTTTTATAGATTCTAATAGTGATAGCATTTATAATAACGGAGAAAAGTTTTTCGATATAGGTCTTGTCGATCCAACTCCTGCAACGTTAGATTTTCCTCTAAAAAACACTGCACCAACAATTGAATGGAATTCACTTAGTACAATACCTGCAATATCTTTTCCGGTTATGTCATTCGGCTGGAACGTTGATGATCTTGATGGTTTAAGCACAATATTAAAAATCAATATTGCTTTAAATGATACAACTGATCCAAACAACATTGTAGCGCTGGATGGAAGTGTCAGGACAATTACACTTAGAACAAAAGAGTTCAATTCATCAAATCCTAAAATGGAAATTTTAATTGAAGGTATTGAAACAAATATCTTCTCTGAAAAATTACCGGGATTAAAATTTGATGACTATAACAAGTTCTATGTTCAGGCAGTAGATATTTCAGGTGCAACATCTCAGTTTATTTCTTTGCCAGATACAGGAAAAACCTGGTTTGTTAAAAAACCAAAAGGTGAGATCCTGATAATGGATGATTATTCAACCTCTGATGGTGCTGCGGCATTTTATGATGCAATGATGGATAGTCTTGGATTAAGCGGTAAATATGATGTGTATGATTATTTGAATCAAAAACCGCCATATACTAATGTAACATTTTTACAGACTCTTAAATTGTTTAAATATGTTCTTTGGTACAGTGATAATAATCCTTCGCTAGATTTAGCAGCATCTTCTGTGCAAACATTTATTGATGCCGGAGGAAAGATAGCTTTTTCTATGCAGTTTCCTCAAACAGTAGATCCCGTTCTATTGCAAGGATTTTTACCAATAAATACCGATACTATTTATACCAGAACCTCTTTACTTCCGAATACAATTATTTCTGCAGACACAGCGGATCCAGCGTATCCTCAGTTAACAACGATAACAAGTTTGTTCAGGATTAAGTCTTTCTATCTCAACCCGAACGGAGCGATACCCATATATTATTTCCCGAATAATGAGATGAGGGGATTTATAGGATTCTTTAACAATACAAAATCATTATTCTTCTATGGTTTACCTTTAAGCAAATCTAATGGCGGATCAGCAAATGTAAAGAGTCTTCTTAGTAAAGTCTTTTTTGAAGATTTTGGAGTGACTCCATGATAAAAAGATTTACAATTTTTCTAATACTAATTAGTTCTTTATTAATATATTCTCAGGATACAGGTATTCTCTCGGGCACCGTTAAAGATGCCATGACAGGTGATGCTTTACCTGGTGTGAATGTAATTATAAAAGGAACTTACTACGGTGCAGCAACAGATATAAACGGTAAGTTTAAGATTAATAGTATTTCTGTTGGAAGTTATAATGTTGATATATCCTTAATTGGATATAAAACTGTTCAATACACTGGAATCCAGATTGAATCAAACAAAACAAAAGACCTGGATGTTAAACTTGAAGAAACAGTTTTAACTCTTGGGCAGGATGTTGTTGTAATCGGTGAAAAACCTTTGATGGATGTTGAAGAAACACAGAGTAAAAGAACCATAACTAAAGATGAATTAGACATTGCAGTTATTGAAAATATCGCAGACATAGTAACACAGCAGTCAGGTGTTGTAAAATCTGATAACGCAATACATATCCGGGGAGGTAGATCCTATGAAAATGCATTTTTATTGGATGGTGTTTCTGTACAAGATCCGCTGGCCGGTACAGGATTCGGATTGCAGCTTTCCGCAAATGCAATTGAAGAGGTTGAAGTAATTACCGGTGGTTTTAACGCTGAGTTCGGACAAGCAACTTCAGGAATTGTAAATGTTAGAACTCGAGAAGGCGGACAAAAATATTCAGGTTCTGTCTCTTACAAGCGGGATAATTTGGGTGATAAATCTTCTTATCATGTTTTTAACACTGATATTCTTGAAGGAAATTTAAGCGGTCCTGAACCAATAACTTCTTTTATTCTTCCCGCACTAGGAATAAGTATTCCCGGTGAGTTAACATTTTTTGGAAGTTTTTATACTGGAATAACTGATGGAATTACTCAGGGATATTTTAAACCTACGGCAAATCAGTTAGTCTCTTCCGTTTTTAACGGAACAAGATATGCCCCGCGTGCTGAGAACAATTGGTTCTGGTTAGCTAAATTAACTTATAAATATTCACCGACATTAAAATTTTATTATTCATTTAATCAGTCGGTTAACATAAACCAAAATTCTCAATCACTTCAATCAAATTTAGAGTACATTGAACCAAGCCCTGGGTACCAATACAATTTCCAATATCTACTGGATAATGCAAATACATTTACACATAATAATAAGTACAACTCCTTTGGAGTAACACACACTTTAAGTTCAAAAACATTTTATGAATTTAAGGTAAATAGTTTCTTCACAAATTTGCGTGCAGATGCAAATGGAAATGATTGGTATTTGTACAATGAGCCTAAAGATATTGTGACTTTTCCTATAGAATATTATAATATAAATAGGGATACGATTGGCGTAATTCCCGGTGATGGTTTCTGGGATGTTGGGAATCCATATACCTGGCGAGATCACTATGTTGAGGAATTTTCAGTTCGCGGGGATTTAACGAACTTTTTTGACGAGAAAAATAAATTTAAAGCTGGTTTTAATTTCCAATTCCAGGAGATGCAGGTTATAGATATATATAAACCATGGATTGGTGAACTTGGTTTGAATAATGATATTTATAAAGTCTATCCTGCACTTGGTTCACTATATGCACAGGATAACATAAATCTGAGCGGAATGATATTAAACTTTGGTTTACGTTTGGATTATTGGTTTCCTGGTAAGTACGTTGATGATGCAGTACAGAATCCTGATGTGGTAACTATTCCGGATGAAATACGTGAAAAATATATGGAGGATACTTTTGGTTGGTTCAACGGAAGAAGATTTAAGGCAAGATTAAGTCCTCGTCTGGGTATTTCGCATCCGGTTTCAGATAATCAAACGTTGTTCTTTTCATACGGACATTTTAGCAAGTGGCCAAAACCTCAGTTTGTTTATGCAAAGTTGGATCCTCAGAATGCGCAATCCTCATTTCAGAAATTTGGTAACCCGAATTTAAATCCTGAAACAACCGTTGCATATGAACTCGGATTAAAGACTCAATTTTCTTCCGATGATGTTTTAACCGTTACTGCTTACTATAAAGATATTTTTGATTACGTAAATACAAGAACTGCTAAAATTGTATCACCAAGATTTTCAACTCAAAGTTTTATTACCTATGTAAATTCCGACTATGCACGTTCACGCGGAATTGAATTTGAATATCGTAAGAGGATTGGTAAATGGTTTAATGGAAATGCATCCTTTACTTATGCAATTGTAACAGGAAAAAGTTCTTCTGCAGATGAAGGCGTTCTTGTTTTACAAGGTGATCTTAAAGAATCAATAAAAGAAGAATTTGTTCCTTGGGACAGACCAATTACAGCATCAGTTTCAACAAGTTTCTACGTTGAAAGCGGAGATCCGGTTTTTGGATTTGCGCCTGGAATTTTGGACGATTATAATCTTTACTTGAGATTCTTTTACCAATCAGGTAAGAGATATACTCCAGCTGTATATACTGGCGCAGTTGATGAACAGGGTAGGGCAGAGTATGAATATGTTACGGATACCAGATACAACGAGATTGGTGATAATTGGTTCTGGGTTGATGTAAATTTTGAAAAATATTTTCAGCTAATGAATCTTAAGTTGTCTGTCTTTGTAGAAGTAAATAATCTATTGGATACAAAAAATTCTGCGATTATTAATCCTGTTACTGGCAGAGCATACGAATATGGTGATGATGTTCCAGCTAGCTGGAATGATCCTCGTTATCCTGATCTGCAAGCCCCAATTACAGCGTATCCATATAATCCGGCAAGATATTTAACTCGTAGAAATATAAAATTTGGCGTGAGTTTGAGATTTTAATATGAAGTATATAATTACATTTTTATTTATTGCTATAAGTTTTACTGAAATAAAGCCTCAGTTATTTCCGGTGCTCGGAGGTCAGCGTGCAGGAATTTCAACCGCACAATTCTTAAAAATTGGTGTCGGCGGAAGAGCAACAGCAATGGGCGATGCTTTCGTTGCAATTGCAAATGACGTTTCAGCTTTATATTGGAATCCTGCAGGTTTAACACAATTTTCAGAAAATCAAGTAATGTTTTCTCACAATCAATGGGTTGTAGATATTAATCATGATTTTATTGGAGCTGTATATCATCTTGATGATGCAAATACTTTTGGAGTTTCTTTAACATCACTTTCAATGGATGAAATGGAAGTAACTACAGAGTATGCGCCATCTGGTACAGGTGCATATTTTGGTTTCAGTGATATGGGTATCTCGATTTCTTATTCAAGAAAAATGACTGATCAATTTAGTTTTGGCGGAACTGTAAGGTACATTGAAGAAACATTAGATAGACTTAAAATGCGCGGAATAATGATTGATCTTGGTACTTATTACTGGACCGGATTAGGAAGTACAAGATTTGCAGTTACAGTTACAAATTTTGGAAATGATCTTGCGCCTGATGGAGAAGTTGTTTTAGTTGGTAACAGAACAAAATCAGATTGGCAAACATTTTCACCGCCAACTATGTTTAGAATTGGATTTGCTTTAGAACCTTATGAAGATGATGAACACAAAGTAACAACGTCTATTCAGCTTAATCATCCAAATGATAATAGTGAAAATTTATCTTTAGGAGTTGAGTATGTCTGGAATAAGATCTTCTTTGCAAGAGGTGGATATAAAATAAACGTTGATGAACAAAATTATTCTTTTGGTGCGGGTGTTAATGTACCTATTAGTATAGCAAATGTTAGCGTAGATTATGCTTTTGCTAATTTTACAAAATTAGGTTCGGCTCACAGATTTTCAATTATACTTGGCTTATGATAAAATATAAAAACTTAAAATATTTAGCAGCAGCAATATTATTACTTAGCATAACTTCTTGCCACGATAAATTTGATATTACGCAGTTTCAAACTGATGATGATGGTAACATTACAGGTGATACAGTATATATCAAACTAAATCCTGACTGGGAAGGATTTAATCATCCTGAAGAAATAATTATCGGAAGAGAACCATTAGTATATGTTGCTGATACTGATAATGATCAAATCATAATGCTTAACCTTGATGGTCAAAGATTAAGTTCACGAACTATCAAACATCCAATAAGTATCGCACAGGATTATAAATTAAATCTTATTGTTTGTGCCCAGTTTGATACGTTAGGCCAAACATTCAGCGCAGTGTATAAAATCGATCTTGTAGCTTCCAATCATCAATTAGATACTGCACCAATAAGACGTTTGCTTCCGAGACCTGATGATTTAAATGCGCCACTTAGAAAATACACAGCAGCTTGTGCTTTTTATGATAACTCTTTTTATGTTGCCAGAACAGGGCCGAATAATTCAAGTATATATGATCCGGATAATTCTATTCTTATGTTCAAACCAATAAACAGTTCTGATTTTAACTCTGGTGATAGTCTTATTGGTAGGGTTCCTAATATTTCTCCAACAAGTATGGGAATGGTTTCAGCCAATGGAATAAGTTCACTTGCGTCTTTTAATAAAAGAAATATTGATATTGTTGTAACATTGTCCGGTACAAATAGTTTTAAAGCACAGTGGTGGAATTATATTGTTACTCCAATTGATGAAAGATATAGAAGTGCTTTTTCGCCTAATGATGGAGTTGCTTTTGCAGAGCCTAATATATTTCTTCGTCCTGAGGGTTGCACTATTGATGCAAACGGAAATATTTATGTTGCAGATGCAGAAAAAGATAGTGTTTATAAATTTAATTCATTCGGAGATAAATTAATTGGATTCGGTGGACGATCAGTTTTTTCCGAACCTTACTCAGTTGCATATTTTGATAGAATACTTTATGTGGCTGATAGAGGAAATAACAGGATTCAAAGATTCATTTTATCAACGGATGTACAATGAGAACATTAAAATATTTTTCCCTTGCTTTATTATTCGTAACCTATCTTCATCCACAATCAATTATTATTAATGAAATATATAATTCCAGTGCAAGTGATGAATGGATTGAACTACTGGTAGTTCAGGATAGCCTTGATTTACGAAATTGGGATGTAAGAGATTTTAGTAGTAGTGGAGCTGCTCAGCAGCCATTATCATTCACAAGTAATTCATTATGGAGCAGTCTTAGAAAAGGTACCGTTATAGTCGTTGCACGATCAGAAAATGCTTTTACAGAAGATCTTGATCCGAGTGATTATTTAATCGTAGTGAAATCAAATAATGCTTTGTATTTGTCTGGTACAGTTTTTTCGGTTGCAGGAAGTTCTGAAGCACTTCAAATTAGAAATAGTTCAGATGTACACGTTTTTGGAGTTTCATGGGGAACAGCAAATTCAGGAAGTTTACCAAGTCCTAAGGTTCATTTTAGTGGTACTTCCTCTAGTAATTCATCAGTCTTCTTTAATGAAGATGATGTTTCTGAGTTAACAAACACTGCTAATTGGACACTTACTGGCACATCATCCTTAGGTATTGGGAACACACCGACCAATAATAATTGGATGCTTTCTTTGAGAGCGCGTGTAGAAGGTTCCGGTACTGTTAGTTTAAATCCACAAGTTGTGTCAGGGGATTCAACTATCAATCTATCCTTCAGTTATATTAAGGAACCACAATATAGTATCAATACACTAAAAATTATTTTTCCTGAAGGGTTTATCTGGTCACAAAATTCGGCACAGATATCAATTGAAAATTTTACAGCTTCAACTATTGTAAGTTCCGATACAATTCTGTTTTCTAATGTAAACTTTCTGGACGATTCGGTATTAATCTCTATCTCAGATGTTACAACTCCAATCTTTACAGGCAAATATAAATTTTTATTTCAGTCAGGGATAGACTCAGTTCTTGGTGATGTAAGTCCTTCTCCGGTATTAACAGTTTACGGCGCACCTATTCCTATTTCAGAATCAAAAGTTAATGATGTAAATGGCATTGGAATTAATTTAGGAGATTTAGTTACGATAAGAGGAATTGTAACAGTAAGTAATCAATTTGGTAGTCCAAGCTATATTCAGGACAACAGCGGCGGTATTTCAATTTTTGGATCAAGTTTTTCTAACGCTGTTCAACCAGGTGATGAAGTATTAGTTTCCGGTACAATAACACAATTTAATGGGTTGAATCAACTCGAAGCCCCAACTCTTCATACTATTATAAGCTCGGGCAATTCAATTGAACCAGTCCTAGCCACACCATCTATGCTAAGTGGAGATGGTGTTGCAGGAATAGAAAATTATGAAGGACGTTTAGTAAGAATTAATGGAGTATTAGTTACAGAATTAAATGGAAATCCAGTCAGCAATTGGGCCTATAAAAATTATATGTTAACTGGCTCGAGTTCATCAGATACTGTGCAAATAAGAATTGATAACGATACCCCAATTATTGGATTGGTAGCACCTGCAGGTAGATTTGATGTTGTTGGAGTTGTAAGTCAATTTAAATCTACTTTACCTTTCATCGGTGGCTATCAACTAATGCCAAGGATAACAGCTGATATAATTTCTGATGGACCAATAATTGAAAAATATCCTGAAGAAATTGAACTGACACAAAATTCAATTACACTTGATTGGAGTACGATAAATCCTGGAACTTCAAGAATCCGTTATGGAGTTACAACTAATTATGAACTTGGAGTAATTGAACCTGATAATGATTTAAGAAATCTTCATAACGTTACCGTAAGCGGATTGAACGCAGCAACCATTTATAACTTACAGGCTTTTTCAGTAGCTAATTCAGATACAAGTTTTTCAAGTAATATAATTTCAAGTACGACCTCAGCTTTTCCAACAACTGGAGAAATACAGGTTTACTTTAATAATACGGTAAATACTTCTGTTTCATCAGGTGTTAATGCAAATGCAAATGCAAATTTTACAGATATTCTTATACAGAAGATTAATAACGCAAAACGATCTATTGATGTTGCTTTATATAGTTTAAGTGGAACTGTGGGAGCTAATATTGCCACAGCATTAGTAAATGCTAAAAACCGTGGTGTAAAAATCAGAGTAATAGGTGAATACGACAACAGAACTACAGCTCCCTGGCAAACACTGATAAGTAATGGTATCCCGTATATTAATGATGCTTATGGAAATAATGATGGCAGCGGTTTACATCATAATAAATTTTTTGTGATAGATTACCGAGGCGGATCGCCTGATAGTGTCTGGGTAATAATGGGCTCATGGAATCCTACTGACCCGGGAACAAACGATGACAGACAAAACTTAGTATTATTTCAAGATGTTGCTTTAGCGGGAGCGTATACTGTTGAGTTTCAAGAAGAATGGGGAAGTAATACCGATAATCCGAATTCACAAAATTCAAGATTCGGTTCAAGAAAATTAAATAACACACCTCATAATTTTGTAATTGGAGGTGTTAAAGTACAAAGTTTCTTTAGTCCAAGTGATGGAACCACATTCAACCTCGGTAAAACACTCAGCAAAACACAAAGATCTATCAACGGTGCTTTGATGACTTTTACAAGAAGAGATCTTGCTGATACAGTTATTGCGGTTAAGAATCGAAATAAAAAAACTCGATTGGTTCTAAGTAATAATACTGATTCAGGAACTCAGTTTTCTTATTTACAGTCAAATGGAGTTGATATCCGATTGAAAGGATTTACATCTGGATTACTGCATCATAAATACGCAATTGTAGATGCAGAGCCCTTCGGATACACACCGTATGTAATTACCGGTTCACACAATTGGTCTTCCTCTGCTGAAAATAGTAATGATGAAAACACATTAATAATTCAGGATAACCAGGTGGCTAATTTTTATTTGCAGGAATTTGCCGCAAGATATTATGAAGCTGGTGGTACAGATTCGATAAATACAATTACTAGTGCAGATGAAAATATAAATATAGTTCCAACTAAATTTTCATTACTTCAAAACTATCCTAATCCATTTAACCCGGTAACTACAATCCGATTTGAAGTGCCTTTATCGCAAAAAGTTGAGCTTAATGTTTTTGATATTCTTGGCAGGAAGGTAAAAGAATTGTACAATGATATTGCACCGGCTGGAGTACTCAGTGTAGAATTTAGTGCTGATGATTTAGCTAGCGGAATGTACATTTATCAGCTAAAAACAAAGGAATTTTCTATTTCAAAAAAGATGGTGCTTTTAAAGTAATTTCTTAAAAGTTTGTAAAAAAAAGCCTGTTTGGCTAATTTTACTCCTTAAAATTTATAAAGAAGGTAAAAGAATGAGCGAGTTAAAAGGAAAAATTATTCAAATCATTGGTCCTGTTGTCGATATCGAATTTGATGGCGGACATCTCCCAAAGATTTATAATGCTATAAGAATTCCAAGAACTTCAACCGAAGGAAAACAGGAAGATCTAATAGTAGAAGTACAACAGCATCTTGGTGAAAATAGAATTAGAGCTGTTGCTATGGATTCTACAGATGGTTTGGTAAGAGGAATGGATGTGTTCGATAATGGCAAACCTATTTCAGTTCCAGTTGGCCCAGCTACACTTGGCAGATTAATAAATGTTATTGGTGATGGGATCGATGGACTTGGTGAAATTAAGTCTGAAAAAAGATATCCTATTCATCGTCCTGCTCCTTTGTTCAAAAATCTTTCTACACAAACTCAAATGTTTGAAACCGGTGTAAAGGTTATCGATTTGATGGAACCATACAGTCGAGGTGGAAAAACCGGATTGTTTGGCGGTGCAGGAGTAGGCAAAACTGTTATCATTCAGGAATTGATTAACAATATTGCAAAACAGCATGGTGGTTTTTCTGTTTTTGCCGGAGTTGGTGAAAGAACTCGTGAAGGAAATGATCTCTGGTTGGAGATGAAAGAATCAGGAGTTATTGATAAAACAGCTTTAGTGTTTGGCCAGATGAATGAACCACCCGGAGCAAGATTACGTGTTGCTCTAACCGCATTAACAATTGCAGAATATTTTAGAGATGAAGAGGGAAGAGACGTACTTTTATTTATTGATAATATTTTCCGTTTCACTCAGGCAGGTTCAGAAGTATCAGCACTTTTAGGTAGAATGCCTTCTGCGGTTGGATATCAGCCAAATCTTGCTACAGAAATGGGTGCGCTTCAGGAAAGAATCACATCTACTGATAAAGGTTCAATTACTTCTGTACAAGCTATTTACGTACCTGCAGATGATTTAACAGATCCCGCTCCTGCAGCAGCATTTGCACACCTTGATGCAACAACTGTATTAAGCAGACAGATCTCAGAACTTGGTATTTATCCTGCGGTTGATCCTCTTGATTCTACATCAAGAATTCTTGAGCCAGGAATACTTGGACAAGAACATTATGATGTTGCAAAAAATTGTAAAGAAATTCTTCAACACTATAAAGATCTACAGGATATCATTAATATTCTTGGTATGGATGAGTTATCTGATGAAGATAAAATTGTAGTGAGAAGAGCTAGAAGAATTCAAAGATTCTTTAGTCAGCCGTTCCATGTTGCTGAAGCATTTACAGGCAAAGCAGGAAAGTATGTTAAATTGGAAGATACAATCCGTGGATTCAAAGGAATCATCGATGGAAAATATGATGATCTGCCTGAATCCGCTTTTATGTATGTTGGTGGAATTGAAGAAGCAGTTGCAAATGCAAAGCAAATGGCTTAAAAATGAGTGAACTTTATCTTGAAATAGTAACACCATCGAAATCAGCATTTAGCGGTGACATAAAATCTATTACTGTTCCCGGAACAAAAGGTCGTTTTCAGGTTTTAAAGAATCACTCGCCAATTATTTCAACACTCGATGTTGGAATGATTAAAGTTGATCTGCCTGACGGTAAAGAAAATTATTACTCAACAGCCGGCGGAACAATTGAAGTTCTTGATAACAAAGTGCTTGTACTCGCTGACTCAATTGAGCTAGTTTCTGAAATCGATGAAGAAAGAGCATTAAAAGCTAAACAAAGAGCTGAACAAAGATTGGCTGAAAAGAATAGTGAATTAAATTTGGCAAGAGCACAGGGTGCTTTAGCAAGAGCCATAAATAGATTAAGTGTTAAAGAAAAATACAATAACTAGTTTTATATAATTGATAGATTAGAATAAATGCGAGTTCAAACTCGCATTTATTATTTTATTCTAGTTCAAATATCCATCATTCATTATTATTTTTTTGACAGCATCAGCCCTATCAACTTTGTCCTTTATTGAAACAAAATAATTAATCAAATAACTTACTCTATCATTCTCATTTTTTAGTATTAGTAATTCCTGCTGCTGTTCATAGGTTAACCCTGATTTCTCAGCAATCTTATATGATTTTAGTTGTGCAGATTTTAGATTATTCCAGAATACATCTTCCAATTTATAATTTGCTAACTCAACAATTTCCTCAAATTCGTTTTGCAATTCATCATTAAGTTTTGGATCAATAATTACATTTTCATCAGTATACTTCTCAACTTCTGCAACATAATAACCATCTGTATGAAGTGATGTGGAATTAATAAGAAATCTTTCTAATCCCTGAACAACTATATCAAGCTCACCATTCAAATAAGTTTTAAGTATCTCAGTAACTTTTACATAAACTCCAACATCCGAAATTCGTTTGTCTATAGAGGCTACTATTCCAAATCCAGAATTTTCCTTTAAACATTTTTGTAAAAGAATTTTATAACGTTCTTCAAAAATATGTAAAGGATATTTTGAATCAGGATAGACGACTAATTTTAATAGAAATATTGGTATCGTATGATTCATAATAATAAAAAAGGGAAGTGAGATTATATCACTTCCCCATTAAGTTTAGAGTAATAACTATGCTTTTGAAAACAGTTCGTTTACCTTATCCCAGTTTAAAACATTCCACCAGTTTTCAATATAATCTGGTCTCTTATTCTGATATTTTAAATAGTAAGCATGCTCCCATACGTCTAATCCAAGAACAGGAGTTCCTTTTACTTCAGCTAGATCCATCAAAGGATTATCTTGATTTGGAGTTGAAGAAACAACTAATTTGCCATCCTGAACTAATAACCAAGCCCAGCCTGATCCAAATCTAGTAGCAGCTGCAGTGCTGAATTTTGTTTTAAATTCATCAAAAGAACCAAACGCAGAATTTATCGCATCAGCAATTTTACCGGTTGGTTTTCCACCGCCATTTTGTTTCATTAAAGTCCAGAATAATGAATGATTCCAATGACCACCGCCATTATTTCTAACTGCAGCAGGAAGTTTAGACATCATAGCAAACATCTCTTCCATAGATTTTCCTTCATGTTCTGTTCCCTCAAGAGCTTTGTTAAGATTTGTAACATAAGCATTATGATGTTTAGAATGGTGTATTTCCATTGTCATTTTATCAATGTATGGTTCCAATGCATCATAGGTATATGGTAATTGGGGCAATTCAAATTTTGCCATAGTATTTGTACTCCTTATATGATTTTTGATAGTATTTAAATTATTTTCAACTTTTCCAAGAACTGAAACAATAGGTAATGTACCCAATGCGTATATAAATTTTCGTCTTTGCATAATATTATCCTTTCAGATTAAACACCGAATGATTCACCGCAGCCGCAACTTTTTGTTGCGTTTGGATTATTAAATATAAATCCTTTACCGTTCAATCCATCCGAGAAATCTAGTTGAGTGCCAGAGAGATAAAAAAGACTTTTACCATCAACAAAAAGCTTCACGCCTTCTTGTTCAATTATAGAATCACCTTCACGAGTTTCAGGATCAAAACCTAGTGTATAAGTCAAACCGGAACAACCGCCGCCTTTAACACCAATTCTTAACCCAAATTCTTGTGTTATTTTATTTTCATCCATTATTCGTTTGATCTCTTTTACAGCTTTATCTGTTATAGTTATTTCAGAATCGATTTGTGTGTTGCTCATTGCATACCTCTAAATTATTTTTAATTAAAATGAAAATGGATCACCGGGTTTTGCAGTAGTAAACTCGGGGTAATTTAATTTCCAGCCTTGATTACTTGTTCGAATTAGAATTCCCTCAGTTTCATAATAACCAGAAAATTGCTTTGCAAGACTATCAAGATTAATATCTGTTAATGTAATTCCTTTTTTCTCAAGAAAACTTTTCAATCCATATTGAAAATCCCTGTAGAAAAAATTTGAATTATGAAAAATCGGAAATTTTGCTTTTAAGTAACTTAAAAAAATCTGACTTTCATTTTTTAGATCATCGAAAAGACCAGTGATGTTTTTATGTGTCATGACTAATTAATTATTTGTTAATTGTTCTGTGATTTATTCTGATTTTTAGTTCTTAATTTATTTACCGCATCAATAAATTTCTGAGATGCATACTCAATCTCATCTATTGTATTGAATCTTCCAAACCCAAATCTAACAGAACTTAATGCCTGCTCATCTGTTAGACCGATAGCTTTAAGAATTCTGCTTGGTTTTGATGAACCTGATGCACAAGCAGAAGAATTTGAGAAAGCTAAAACTCTTAACTCGAGCATAAGTTTATCGGCACGGATTCCATCAATATAAAAGTTAATGTTATTTGGAAGTCTTTCTTTTATTGATCCATTTATAAAAACACCTTCAAGGTTTGATACAATATTTTTGTAAAATCTATCTCTTAATGTTATTGTATGATGGTAATCTTTTGTCATTTCTTCATCACAAAGCTCAATTGCTTTCCCAAACCCAACAATAGCAGGAACATTTAAAGTGCCCGGTTTAATTGAGTCTTCCTGTGTTCCGCCAAATATTATTTGAGAAAGTATTGTTTTTGGATTCTTACCATTAACATATAAAGCTCCAATTCCTTTTGGACCGTAAAGTTTATGAGCGGTGAAAGACAAAAAATCAATATTCAGTTCCTTAATATCAAAATTGATTTTACCAACAGCCTGAGTTGCATCTACATGTAAAAGAATATCTTTTTCTTTACATATCTGTCCTATACTCTTAATATCGTTTATTGTTCCGATTTCATTATTCGCAAAGATGATAGAAATGAGTCTGGTTTTATCAGATAAAGCTTCCGTTACTCTTGTAGGATCAACAATTCCCGTTTTATCAACATTAACTACTGTAACATTTAATCCTTTTTTGGATAAATATTCTAATGATTCTTTTGTTGCGCTATGTTCAAGGTTAGTTGTAATTATATGAAATGAATCGGGATTTATATTCTGAGTTAAACCTAGATGAACTAAATTGAT
Source organism: Ignavibacteriales bacterium (assembly GCA_016707115.1). Taxonomy (GTDB): domain Bacteria; phylum Bacteroidota; class Ignavibacteria; order Ignavibacteriales; family Ignavibacteriaceae; genus IGN3. The sequence goes on from JADJIH010000001.1 coordinate 582,680, forward strand.
AGATTCAGTGGCTCCGCTTGTAAAAAATAATTCTTTTGAAGAAACTTTTAGAAAATTTGCAATAATATCTCTTGCATTTTCAACTGCACTTTTAGCAATCCAACCAAAACTATGGTTACTTGATGCATTTCCAAATCGCTCTTGTAAATAGGGAAGCATTGATTCTAAAACTCTAGGATCTATTTGAGTAGTTGAATTATTATCTAAATATATTGGTGTTGATATTTTCATCAGATAATATGCGCTAACTTAGTTTCATAAAATACTTTATCAATCTTTCTCTGAACTTCGGCCAATGGGTCACGAATTTTGCAGCAATCAGAATATGAACACTCATTTTTCGGTGATTCAGACCGTAAACAATCTGTAATTTGGTAATCAGGTTCGACTGCCTGTATTAATTCTATTAAAGAAATCTCAAATGGATTCTTCTTTAATGTATATCCACCTTTAACTCCTTGAAATGAAATTGCAATTTTATTTTTAGCAAGATTCTGCAATACTTTAGAAACTAACTCGAATGATATCTTGTAATTATCTGCAATTTCTTTAGCAGTTACAGCGTTGCCATGGTTTTTTATTGCCATATATCTGGCTGCCATTAATGCGTATTCTGATTTTTTTGATAGTTTTAACATAAATAAGACTATTATAGTCGGGTATAAACTTATAAGAAAAAGAATTTAATAGCAAATTAGATGTGATTAAAATCCTAAGAGCTGAACAGATTCTTTTGCAATATTTACTAGAGGTGTAAAGTAAACACCAAGAATTAAAACAGGAGCAATAAGTAGCAGTAGTACAATGTAATTTAATGGAGAGAGATTTATTTCAACTTTTTTATCAGTTTTATCTAAAAACATAGCTTTAAGAACACGAATATAGTAGTATAATGAAACTACTGTGTTTAATAACGCTATGATAGCCACAGTTATCATATTTGCATCTACTAAGGCTATGAATAGATACAGTTTACCGATAAATCCTGCTGTAGGAGGGAGTCCTGTAAGTGAAACCAAGAAAATACCTAGTGCGGTGCCAAGTAATGGTAATGAATAACCAAGACCTTTATAATCATCAATCTCTTCTGAATTTATTTTGTTTGCAATTAACATAACAACGTAAAAAGCACCAAGATTCATAAATAAGTATATTGAAAAGTAAACCAACACAGCCATCAATCCCTGATCTGAAAGTACAGCAACACCGAGCATTAAATATCCGGCATGGGCAATACTAGAATAAGCTAACATTCTTTTAAGATTATCCTGCCATAAAGCAGCAAAGTTTCCAAACGTCATTGTGATTATAGAGAAGGAGATTAAAAGCATTTGCCAATCTATGTAAGAGAGCATTTGCCAGTAACCAGATTTATCAAGTCCTTGAGCAAAAGTAATCTTTAAAAATCTAATTAATACAGCAAAACCAGCAGCTTTGCTTGCAACCGATAGAAACGCTGTAATTGAGATTGGTGCGCCTTCATAAACATCAGGAGTCCAAAAATGGAATGGAACAATCGATATCTTAAATCCAATGCCAGCAAATATCATTAAAATAGACATTAAAAATGTTAACTGATTAGCAGTAGGAGACTGAAGTATTGAATTTATTTCGTGAAGATTTGTACTGCCAGAAATTCCATAAAGAATTGAAATCCCAAATAACATAATTCCAGATGAGGCAGAACCGTAAATAATATACTTAAGTGATGCTTCACTATTTCTAATGGATGTTTTTACAAATCCTGCTAAAACATAAGATGATAAGGATAGTAATTCTAAAGATAGATAAATAAGAATTAAATCATTAGCAGAAACCATAAAGAACATTCCTATTACCATCCCTAATATTAAAGCATAATATTCACCGTGCCTATCCGGACAGGAATTAACTTCCTGAGAAGACATTGAAAATAAAACTATAAATAGTGTTGTAATAAGAATTAATAACTTAAAGAATGCAGAAAAATTATCAAGAGAAAGAAATGATAAATTTCCAGAAACTGCAAAAGCATATTTTGGATCACCAAACTGAAGAATAACAAAACTGAAAGTAACAATTAAACCTATTATAGATATTAACGGCAAAAACTTTTTACTTTTTATAAATATCAAATCAAATAGTACTATTGCTACGAGGGTTAGAGCCAATGAAATTTCAGGTAATATAGCCTGAAGGTTTTCTGATAAGTTTGGTAAAATCAATGTTATCACTTTATAATAAAATTAAAACGCATTTAATGAACTATAAATTCCTTGAGCATCACTAATAAACTTAACCATAGCATTTGCAGAAGCATTCATAAGATTAAGCATTGGTGATGGATTAACTCCGAGATAAATTACAATTATGGTTAAAGGAACAAGCATAAAATATTCACGTGTTGTAAGGTCGGTTAAGTCTTTCCATTTCTCATTAAGCGATCCAAGATAAACTCTTTGCAATGTCCACAACATATAAGCAGCACCTAATAAAATACCAAGAGTTGAAATGACTGTTAAAATTCTTGTAGTTCCATTTCCAAATCCACCCAAGAAAACTAAAGCTTCTGAAATAAATCCGCTTAAACCTGGTAAACCGATTGCAGCAAAGAAAGCGATTGTAACAAATCCTGTATATATTGGCATTTGTTTACCTAAACCACCAAATGAATCTAAATCTCTTGTGTGTGCACGATCGTATATTACTCCAACAATAAGGAAGAGCATTGCTGTGATGGTGCCGTGATTAAACATTTGAAGTATCGCTCCGGATATTCCCATAGTATTTAATGCAGACATACCGAGCATTACAAATCCCATATGTGAAACAGAGGAGTAAGCAATCAACTTCTTAAAATCTTTTTGAGCCATTGCAGCCAATGCACCATAAATTATGTTTATCATTCCAAACAGTGCAATGTACCAGCTTAATTGATATGTTAATTCAGGAAAAACAGGATATGAAATTCTTAGTATTCCATAAGTTCCCATCTTTAATAAAACGCCGGCAAGAATAACACTTATCGCTGTTGGAGCTTCAACGTGAGCATCAGGTAACCAAGTATGGAAAGGGAACATTGGTATTTTAATAGCGAATCCAATAAACAATCCTATGTATGCAATAAATCTTAGGTTGTTTGGATTTAGTGGAGATAGAATTCCTGTTTCAGTATAGTTGGCATGATTCATCAATTCTAATAAGTTAAATGTAAACACTCTAGTTCCATCTGCAAGTGTTTCCATAGAACTGAAATACAGTCCAATCATAACTAAGAGAATGAATATACTTCCGAGCAATGTGTAAAGGAAAAACTTAATTGCCGCATATTCTCTGCGAGGACCGCCCCAAATACCAATTAAAAAGTACATAGGAAGTAACATTAATTCCCAGAAGATGTAGAAAAGGAAAAAATCGAGTGCAACGAACACGCCCATCATTCCAGTGTTTAACAAAAGGAACATTGCAAAATATCCCTTTACCGATTTATCTATTGTCCAGGAAGATAATGCTGCTATAAAAGTTACGATGGCTGTTAAAAGAACAAGGGAGTGCTTAATCCATCTACACCAAGAAAATAATCTATTTTAATTTTACCTATCCAGGCGAAACCAGGAATATCAATCCATCTGAATTTTTCTATGAATTGAAACGAACTTGCATCGTTAATACCACCTGCTGCATAATTAAAGTTCATCAATAAAATTATTGATAAAACAATTTGTATAGCAGATACAACAAGCGTGGTAACTTTGATGGAAAGTTCCTGCTTCTTTGGTAGAAGCAGAACGATTACCATTCCTAATACTGGTAGGAATGTTAATAATGATAGTATAGGAAAATTATTCATTGTTATGATACCTGTTTTTCAAACTTTATACTTAGAATAAAAAGAGTAAAATTATTAGCGAAAATATTACGAGCACAATGTATGTTTGAACTTTTCCCGTTTGTACTCTACGGAAAATCAAACCAATAAAACCAGTGATATATGCCATCAAGTTAACAAGGCCATCAACTACATATTTATCAAATCCACCGGTAAAGAAAGCTATTCTGCGTGTTACTTCTGCGGAGCCATTTACAATTCCATCAACTATTGTAGCATCAAACCAGTATATGATTTTACTTAATCCAAGCAAACCTGCTACAAATGTTTTATGATATAGTTCATCAAAGTACCATTTGTTAAGCGAGAAATTATAAAGTGGCTTGATTGAATTAGCTAATTTGTCCACATCAACTTTTTTCCATTGATAGAAAACAAACGCGGTAAATATTCCTAAGACTGCAACGAATAATGATAAGAACATTGCGGGGTAATGTGCTGAATGCATTGCCTCGGTATATTTTTCAGAATAAGTAATCTCTCCGTGAATTGAATTATGTTCAGCAACTTGTTCAGTTTCTTTATCAACTTCTGATTGCATAAAATCAAAACGTGTTGCATTTGGTGCATGAAGTTCAGGTGCGTTAATCCATTTAGTTAAAAACCAACCTTGATCCGCACTGAAAGGATTGGGAGTATAAAAAATAAATATCGATAAAGTAGCCAACACAGCCAAAGGCATTGCCATTACGAAAGGAGATTCATGCGCATGCTCAAATTTGTGATGATCTCTTGGTTCACCATGAAATGTAATGATTATTAATCTGAACATATAGAATGCAGTCATCAATGCAACTAAGAATCCAACAACAGCAAAAATCCAATATCCTGTTAATGATCCGAATGCAAAAGTACTTGCAAGTATTCCATCCTTACTTAAAAATCCTGATGTAAGCGGAATACCTGAAATAGCAAGTGAAGAAATTAAAAATGTTGCGTAAGTAAGAGGAAGTTTCTTTTTTAGTCCGCCCATATTTCTAATATCTTGTTCGTGATGCATTGCGTGAATGACAGAACCAGAACCAAGAAACAAACAAGCTTTAAAGAAAGCGTGTGTTACAAGATGGAAAAAAGCAAATTTGTAAGCGCCAACTCCAAGAGCCATGACCATATAACCCAACTGCGAAACAGTTGAATACGCTAGAACTTTTTTAATATCATTTTGGGTAAGAGCAATTGTAGCAGGAATAAATGCTGACAACATTCCAATTACGGCAATGAACATCATTGCATCAGCAGTTAGCAATCCAAAAATTCTTATTGTTAGATAAACACCCGCAGCAACCATTGTAGCAGCATGAATCAATGCGCTAACCGGAGTCGGACCTTCCATCGCATCCGGCAACCAAACGTGAAGAGGGAACTGAGCTGATTTTCCGATGGCGCCCATAAATAAAAGTATTCCGGTTACTGACAACCAGAAATCAGAATTGAATGGAAGTTTACCGGTTCCAATTGCTTGAAAGATTGTATCGAATGAAAATGTATTATAGGTGAGGAATAAAATTAAAATTCCTGCAAACATTCCGATATCACCAATCCTGTTTACTAAGAATGCTTTCTTACCTGCATCTGCGGCAGATTTTTTCTCAAACCAGAATCCGATTAAAAGATATGATGATAATCCAACAAGCTCCCAGAAAATATACATCATCAAAATATTATTTGTAAGTACAATTCCGTTCATTGAGAAAGTGAAAATTCCAAGATATGCAAAGTATCGGTTATATCTTTCATCGCCTTTCATATATGCGATAGAGAAGTAATGGACTAGTGCGCTTATCAATGCAACAACAAACAACATTAGAACTGTAATGTTATCTAACAGAAATCCGAGTTTAATGACTAAACTATCGCTTAACCTGAACCATTCAAGTTCAGATACAATTTTGTCATCAATAAAATATGAAAGCTTATTAAATGCCAGTACAATTGAAGCAATAAGTACTATTGAAATAAGAAATACTTCAAACAAATAAATAGATTTTATTTTTTTACCAAGTAACAAAGTAACTGCAAACCCAAGTAGAGGCAGAAATAAAATTGCAAGCGAAATATTTATTATACTGTTTTCTGTCATTTACTAATCTTTCAGGCTATCAACTTCGTCAATATTTACCGTTGATAAAGTTTTATAAATATTCAAAACAATTGCTAATGCTATCGCAGCTTCCGCAGCAGCAAGTACAATTACAAAAAGCGCCATTAAATGTCCTTGCAAACCAAAGTTGCCAAAGCGTGTAAACGCAATGAAGTTTATGTTAGCTGAGTTGAGAATAAGTTCAACACCCATTAAAACCTGGATAGCGTTTTTTCTTGTAACGATGGCATAAATACCCATCGAAAATAAAAGAGTACTAACAACTAAAAAGTGATTTAATCCAACTTCTATCATGCTTCTCTTCTCGCAATCGATGCTGCACCAATAAGTGCTATCAATAAAATAATTCCTAGTAATTCAAATATAAGAGCATATTCCTGTATAAGCATTGTGCCTAGTGCTGCGGTGGTTGGTAGAGGTGCTTCTGTAGGAAAAGTTTTCCAAGTAGATGTAATTAAAGCCGCTAACAAAGCGCCTGAAAGTAATCCAACACCAATTACTGCAGGATAAATATTAATTGTGCCGGATTTAATTTCAACATTGGTAATCTTGTTAGTTAACATCACACCAAACAGTAATAAAATTAATATTCCGCCCACATAAACAATAAGCTGTACAATTGCTACAAAGTCAGCTCCAAGTAGAACATAGATTCCTGCAACACCAAAAAAAGTAAATAATAAGAAAAACGCTGAGTATACGATATTCCTGTTTGTAACTACAAAGAATGCGGATAAAACAGTAATTGCAGCAAACAGGTAAAAAATTATATTATAGGTTAAATCGTTCAAACTATTTTTCCTCTGGCTGATCTTTTTTTATTTCAGGTTTTGGTTCAGATGCTGCTTTTAATTTTTCTGCTTCTTTTTCAGCATTGAACTTTGCAAGATTATCTCTTTTTTCCTGTCGTTCTTCCGGAGTTAAAGTTGCAAAATCATAAACTAATTTATTTCGTTCCCACTCTGCAAACTCATACACATCTGTCATATAGATACATTCAGTCGGACAAGGGAATACGCATAACTGGCAATAACAGCATTTTGCAAAGTCTATTGTAAAATTGGTTACCCAAAGCGCCTTCTTTTTCCCGTTAGATGTTTTACCAAGATCTTCACCGGGTAAAGACTTGGTCGTTTCAATTTCAATACAGCTAACAGGACAAGCTCTTGAGCATTGATCACAGCCAATGCAATCATCCATATTAACATATAATCTGTTACGCTCTCTTTCAGGAAGCTGCGGTTTTACTTCAGGATACTGAATAGTAACAGATGGAACGAACATATGCTTAAACGTAATCTTCATTCCAATAAAGATTGTTGCTAGGGCCGTATAAATATTTCCGAAATATTCTTTCATTATAAAAGTGTAATCAATCCGATTATTATAAGATTAACAAACGCAATTGGAATTAAATACTTCCAACTTGTTGTCATTAATTGGTCAACCCGTAATCGAGGTAAAGTCCATCTTAACCACATCTGAACAAAAACAAAAAACAACCCTTTAATTGTAAACCAGGTGAATTGCTCAATTGGAATCATCCAACTTGCACCGATCAAATCTCCAAAATATCCAATAGGGGATTGATATCCACCTAAAAACAAAGCAACTACAATTGCAGAAACGGCAAACATATTTGCGTATTCAGCTAAAAAGAACATTGCGAATTTCATTCCGGAATATTCTGTATGATAGCCTGAAACAAGTTCTGATTCGGCTTCAGGAATATCGAACGGAGTTCTGTTAACTTCTGCCAGTGTGCTTATGTATATTATTAAGAAACCAATAAACATAGAAGGAATTAATAAAAACTTAGAAAGTGTCATTCCTGGTCCGCCAAAGATGTACCAGTTCCAAGCGTATCCTGTTTGTTGTTCGCTAAGTGTGTGTAAACTCATCGTTCCACTTATCATAACTAAACTTAGCATCACAAGAATAGTAGGAATTTCATAACTGATTATCTGAGCAACCGAACGCATTGATCCAAGTAATGAATATTTATTATTTGATGCCCAGCCAGCCATAAGAATTCCTGCAACAACTAAACCTGTTACTGCAACGATATAAAAAATACCAAGATCAAGTTCAGTTCCTATAAAGTAACTACTGAAAGGAATGGCTGCAAATGCAGCGTAACTTCCAACAAAAACAACAATCGGTGCAAGATTAAAAAGCAGCTTATCATTATCTGTCGCAATAATGTCTTCTTTTTGAATAAGTTTTATAATATCTGCAATAGTTTGTTTCCATCCATGCCAGCCAGTACGCATTGGACCGAGTCTATCCTGCATATGTGCAGAAACTTTTCTTTCAAGATAAACTGCAAACAATGCAAATGGTAAAATGAAAACAAATAACGGAAGTATACTTTGAATAGTTCCTGCTATAATATCTGCAAGAGTTGAATTGCCAAAAAGATCAACTAAAAAATCATACATCATCTGTCAATCTCTCCTAAAACTATATCAATGCTACCAAGAATTGTAACAACATCTGCAACCATATATCCTTTACATAATTCATTTAGAACCTGCATTGTTACAAATGAAGGAGCTCTCACTTTTACACGATAAGGACTTGTAGAACCATCGCTCATAATAAAATATCCTAAATCACCGCGAGGGTTTTCAACTCGAGCGTAAACATTTCCTACCACAGGTTTAATTCTTTTAGGTATTGCAGATTGAACATCACCTTCCGGCAATTGATCAAGAGCTTGTTCAATAATTCTACAGCTTTCTTCCATCTCTAATACGCGAACGTAGTATCTATCCCAGCTATCACCAACTGTTCCATACTTTCCTTCGCCAACTGGTATATCATAATCAAATTTATGATAAATAGAGTAAGGGTCATCTTTTCTAATATCCCATTTATATCCTGAACCACGTAGGTTTGGTCCTGATACACCATAATTTATTGCAGTATCTATTGGTAATATTCCAACATTTGCTGTTCTATCAATAAAAATTCTATTATGACTCAATAAATCATTAATCTCTTTTAAGTTCGGTCTGAATTCTTTGATAAATTCGCGTGTTTTTCTAACAAAATCAGGATGGAGATCGTGTGATAATCCACCGATCCATATATAATTATATAATAATCTTGCTCCACAAGTAATTTCAAAAAGATTGAGGACTTTTTCACGATCAATAAAGCAATATAAGAAAGGAGTGAATGCACCAATATCAGCACCATAAGTTCCAAGAGCTACAAGATGAGAGGATATACGTTGCAATTCAGCCATGATTACTCGAATGTACTCAACTCTTTCAGGAACTTGAATTCCTAAAAGTTTTTCCATTGCGATAGCATAACCAAATTCATTTCCCATCGGTGCCAGATAATCCATACGATCGGTATAAGGAACTATCTGGGGATAAGTCATTGCTTCACAATGCTTTTCGAAACATCTATGCAAGTATCCGATATGCGGAATAACATTAGTAATTATTTCACCTTCTAAGGCAAGTTCTAACCTAAGCACTCCGTGTGTTGACGGATGCTGAGGGCCCATATTTAAAACCATTTCTTCAGTTTTTATCGCCATAATATTGCCTTAGTACGGAACTTTCATTCCCTGATAGAACTCAGGATTTTCATAATCTTTTCTTAAAGGATAGCCAGCATCCCAATCATAAGGCATAAGTATTCTTCTTAAGTCAGGATGATTTAGAAAAATGATACCCAACAAATCGTAGGCTTCGCGTTCATGCCAATCAGCAGATTTCCAAACCTCAGTTAATGTAGAGACTTCCGGCTTATTTCTGTCTGTTGATACTTTTAATGTAATCTTATGTTTAATCTTTGTGGAACCTAAATGATAGTATACTGCAAGTAGCCCAGCTTTGGGTTCATCAACACCAGACAAATTCATCAAGTCGTCAAATAATAATTCAGGAGCATCATGAAGGAAGAAACAGATTTTATCTATCTCTAAAGGTGATGCAATAATAATTGCTTCTGTAGGCTGATCAGTTTTTAATTCCAGATTTGATGCTGGAAAATTATCTTTTAATAGTTGGAAGATTTCTTCAGCTTTTTTCATGCAGTTTTCTTAATCATACTTTCGTGACGAATTTTTTCCTGAAGTTTTAATAATCCCTCTAATAAAGCTTCAGGTCTTGGGGGACAGCCGGGAACGTATACATCAACAGGTATTACTCTGTCTATTCCCTTTAGAACATGATATCCATGCTCCCAATAAGGTCCGCCGCAATTAGCGCAACTACCCATTGAGATTATGTACTTTGGATCTGGCATTTGCTCGTAAAGACGTTTAATACGTGTTGCCATTTTAAGAGTAACGGTTCCAGAAATGATTATAAAATCAGCATGTCTGGGTGAAGGACGAGGAATTACACCAAATCTATCAAAATCATAATGTGAAGCTGATGTAGCCATCATTTCTATTGCACAACAGGCTAAACCAAAACTAACTTGCCATAAAGAAGACAATCGAGCCCAATTAAATAAATCTTCTGCTTTAGCAATTACGATATTTCCATCGGTAAATTCTTTATCTAAAAATCCCATAAACTCAAGCCTCTACCAATTCTTTTTCAACATCAGGTTTTATTTTTGCTTTGTTAAGTGTAGGAGGAACTACTTTTGGTTTTTCCCATTCAAGATCACCTTTTCTCCATTCGTATGCCATTCCTAAACCTAAAAGCACTAAGAAAATTCCACCCACCAAAAATCCTGTTATTCCAAAATCCTTATAAACCATAGCCCAAGGGATTAGCATTACAACTTCAACGTCAAAAATTAAGAATATAAGTGCAACTACATAAAATCTGATATTGAATTTTATCCAAGGCGAGCCTTCAGGGTTTTCACCGCATTCATAAGTTTTTAGTTTTTCATGAGTTGGTCTTGAAGGTCTAATGAGTTTTGAGAGATATACTATACCAACAACAAATATTATTGCCATTAGTATAAATATGAAAGCTTTTCCGAATTCTGTCAGCATACTTTTAAAAAATTTTGAATCAAAATTACCAATGCATTTGTGGAATGTCAAGAATTCTTAAATAAAAACATTTGAGTTAGTAAACACAGAACAATTATTAAGTGGTGAACAAAAGAACTAGATGTGAAATCCAGTGTAAGTAAGCAAAGAATTTCTTTATAACAGAGATGTAATTTTTCCAACGATAATTTTATAGTAATATTTTTGATTATTATTTAACTTTCTGCAAGAGTTTTAACTATTTAATAAAGTCTTTCAGTCTGAATTTTAATTTATGCGTCTTACAAAAGCTATTATTAGTATCCAAAATCTCAAAAAGAACTTTCTAAATATCAGAAAGAAAGTTGGTAAAGCTAAAATTATGGCCGTTGTTAAAGCAGATGCATACGGACATGGTGTAAAAACAATCGTTGAAGCTTTAAATTCATTTGGTAAACAAAAACCTGAGTACTTTGCAGTTGCAACTGCCGATGAAGGTGTTGAGTTAAGAGAATTAAAAGTTAAGCAGCCGATTTTAATTTTTGATCCAATAGAAAAATATCAAGTTAATAAGTTTTTTAAATATAATTTAATACCTTCAGTTTCTACCAAAGAACATCTTAATATTTTACTGACTGAAAAGAGTAAATTAAAATCAAATAAGAAGATTTCAGTTCATATTAAAATTGATACTGGTATGAATCGGTTGGGAGTTGATTATTCAGAATCTATAAATTTCATTCAAAAAATATCGTTAAATAAAAATTTTGTTATCGATGGAATTTTTACTCACTTTGCATCTTCGGATGAAGTTGGAAGTGATTATGCAAAGCTACAGATTAATAGATTTGATAAGATAATAGCGGAATTAAAAACAGAGAACATTGACTACGGATTAGCCCATGCTGCTAATAGTGGGGCAATTATTGACTTTCCAGATGCATATTATGATATGGTTCGTCCGGGAATTTCATTATATGGATATTATCCTTCGCTTCAAACCTCAGAATCTATTAAATTGTATCCTGTTATGTCATTAGTTTCTAAAGTTTCAACTGTTAAAAAAATAAAACAAGGTGAATCGGTTAGTTATAGCAGAAGATATTTTACAAAGAATGAAACTAAAATTATTTCTGTTCCAATTGGTTATGCTGATGGTTTTTCAAGATCGCTAACGAATAAAGCTCAGGCAATAATAAATGGTAAAATCTATAATCAAGTTGGCACTGTAACAATGGATAGAATTATGTTTGATGTTGGATCTGATAACATTAAAGTTGATGATGATGTCATTTTATTAGGAAAGAAAGGCAAACACTCAATAGATGCCTGGGATTGGTCAAAAAAAATAAATACTATTCCTTATGAAATTACTTGTGGAATCAGTAAACGTGTTCCGCGAGTGGTAAAAGATTAATGGATTTAATAAAGCAATACATAACTCAAAGTATAACAATTGCAGCAAACAATCTGAGATTGAATAATCAGCAGATTGAAGTTGTTGCATTGTTAAAGCAAACAATTTCCAAATCAGAAAATCTTAGTGATGATCTGATAAATATGAAAAAGATTACAGAACTATCTTTACTTGCAATCCGTTTAAATGATATTTATAATTCATTAACCCAAAACCCTATTGATCTACTAAAAATATCAGATCAATTTAAAGAGCATAGCAGATATCTTATAAAAGATCTTGGACACATGCTTGATATTACAACTCCTGCTGTATTTAAGACAGCAATTGAAAAACTTAACGGCGCAATAGTTTTTCCAAAAGAAGAGATAAAAATTGATTTATCAAAAAGAATTCCTGAAGAAGATCCATTTATAAAATCTGAAACAGAAGAAATAAAAGAAACCATTATTTTTAGTGAAGATATTGAAAATGAAGATGAAGAACTGATTCAGAAATTTGAACCGACAATTCTTGGACCTATAAAACCGCTGGATAATGTTCTTAAGAAAATATCTAATAATGAAATTGATTATGAAGAACTAATAAAATATGCTCAGATTATGGATGACAATGCAGCATTATCACGCAAAATAGGATTTGAAATTCTTTCAGGAATGCATCGTATTGTTTCCAAAGCATTAATTTTAATAAAAAACAGGGAACTAATGCCAGGTAAAGAAGTTATAGAAAATTTACGCGCGTGTCTTATTGTTATAGTTGCTGTTGTGCGCGGTAAAGATGTTGATATAAATAGTTATTTAAATAAAGCAGAAGAGTTTGGAAATAAATTAGCAACAATAAAAAGTAAGGAATCTTATTGATGAAGTTATATGCAGTTATTATGGCTGGTGGAGTTGGTTCACGTTTTTGGCCTCGAAGTAAGAAAAAAACACCGAAACAGCTATTAAAGATTATTGGCAAAGATACTATGATTCAGGCTACTGTTAATAGATTATCAGGCTTGATTGAAAAAGAAAATATTTATGTTATTACAAATGAAATTCAAAGACAGGAAGTGATAAATCAGCTGGCTGATGTTCCAGCAGAAAACATTATTGAAGAACCATTTGGCAGAAATACTGCTGCTTGCATTGGCTTAGCATCCATAATTATTAAAGCTAAAGATCCTGATGCTGTAACAATTGTTCTTCCGGCGGATCACATAATTAGAGATGAAGATAAATTTAAAAAAGTATTAGAAAATGCTGCTAAATATGCTGATGAATCTAAGGGACTAGTTACGATCGGGATTACCCCTACCAGACCTGAAACAGGATATGGATATATTCAGATTAATGATAAGGAAGTTGCTGAAAATATTTATCCGGTCTACACATTTGCTGAAAAGCCAAACTATGCTACAGCTCTAAGATTTGTTGAAAGCGGTGATTTTCTTTGGAACAGTGGTATGTTTATCTGGCGGGCAGATGTTATTCTTGATGAAATAAAAAATCTTATGCCTGATCTTTACGAAGGTTTAGTTGCCATTGAAAAGAGTTTAACTAGTCCAAATTTTAAAGAAGAACTTAAAATTGTTTATGCTCAGTTAAAAAAGATTTCTATCGATTATGGTATTATGGAAAAATCTTCAAAAGTATTCCTCACAAAAGGTTCTTTTAATTGGAGCGATGTAGGAAGTTGGGAAGAAGTTTACCAGTTATCAGAAAAAAATGAAAATGGAAACGCAGCGGTTGGAAAAGTTTATACAAATATGGTTTCGGATTCATACATCTACTCACCGGATAAAGTTACAGCCGTAATTGGTCTTGATAATGTAATCGTTATAAATCATAACGATACAGTTTTGATCTGCAGACGAGACAAAGCACAAGATGTTAAAGAAATTGTAGATTATTTAAAGATGAATAAAATGGATGAATATTTATAGTACATTCGGATATTTGTTGTGAACATAATAATTTTGCAGTGTAGTTTTATGTTCATTTACCTTAACCATCTTTTGTTTGAGTATCCAAAACTTTGTAATCGATTTTAAGAGGAATCAGATTGTTTATTGTAAATTCTCCAGTATTAGAAACAAAACAAGTTCACGAAAATATTTATATCCAGAAAATTCACTCTCCGGAAATTGCCAGATTAATTAAACCCGGACAATTTCTAAATATCCGTGTTTCCGAAAATACATTTCCTTTGTTACGAAGACCATTCAGTATTTGTGATGTTGACGGAGAAAATATCTCTTTGATGTTTAATATTTTAGGCGAAGGCACAAGAATATTATCTCATAAACATCCTGGAGATTTTGTTGATATTCTGGGTCCGCTTGGTAACGGATTTAATCTTGAAGGTGATCACAAGACTGCTATAATAGTTGCAGGTGGTTTAGGTGCTGCTCCATTCCCATTCTTAACCAGAAAAATAATAAATAATAAAAAAATTATTTCCTTTGTTGGTGGAAGAACTAAACAGGATGTAATTACTTATGGATTAGAAAATTTAGTTTTATCGTCGGATGATGGCTCAATAGGATTTACAGGAAATGTTGTCCAATCATTAGAAAATAATCTGGATAAAATTGAGATCGCTTCATCAAAAGTATTTGCGTGCGGACCTAATGCTATGCTGAGAGTTTTAAAAGATTTCTGCCTTAAACATAATATTGATTGTGAAGTATCAACTGAATGTGCGATGGCTTGTGGATTTGGAATTTGCCAGGGTTGCCCAATTGAATCAACATCTAACTCAGATAAATATCTCTTAGTTTGTAAAGATGGACCAGTATTTAATGTTAAGGATGTTGTGATATGAGCAAAGTTGATTTATCAGTTAAGATTGGCTCTCTGCAACTGCGCAATCCAATTATGCTTGCATCCGGAACGGTTGGGTATGGAAATGAGATATCAGAATTCTCAAATCTGAATAAGCTTGGTGCCATCGTTACAAAATCTTTAAGCTTAAATCCTAGAAAAGGAAATCCACCACAGCGAATTGTTGAAACTCCTGCCGGAATGTTAAATGCAATAGGTTTAGCGAATGTTGGTGTTGATGAATTTCTGAAAGAAAAAATTCCTTTTCTAAAGAAGTATGATGTTCCTTTAATTTGCAATATTGCAGCCAGCACCGTTGAAGAATATGTTGAGTGTACAAGAATTCTAGATTCTGAAGAAACTATTAAAGCATTTGAGATAAATGTTTCATGTCCGAATGTAAAAGATGGCGGGTTACAGTTTGGTAACGATAAAAATGCCGTTGGAAATGTTACTGCAAAAGTACGAGCGGTTACAAATAAACCGTTGATTATTAAATTATCCCCGAATGTTTCATATATCTCTGAGTTTGCGCAGGTTGTAAAAGATGAAGGCGGTGATGCAGTTTCTGCAATTAACACTTTAGTTGGAACAGCATTTAATATTTTTACAAGAAAACCAAAGATATTTAATATTAATGGCGGACTTTCAGGGCCGGCAATTAAACCAGTTGCTCTTGCTAAGGTTTTAGAAATATCCCGCAAGGTAGATATTCCAATTATTGGAATTGGAGGAATAATGAATTGGAAAGATATAATTGAATTTATGATTGTAGGTTCTTCCGCAGTTCAAATTGGTACTTTAAATTTTATTGATCCGACAGCACCTGAAAAAATGATTACAGAACTTGAAGATTATTGTATTGCGAATAAAGTTGAAAAATTATCAGATTTAACGGCATCTTATATAATATAAAATGGATATTCAAGAATCATTAAATAAATTATTTGCACTTCATACATTTGGAGTCAAACTCGGATTAGAAAATATTCAAAAGTTTTTGAAATCTATTGGAAATCCACAGAGTAAATTAAAAACAATTCATGTTGCGGGATCCAATGGAAAAGGAAGTACATCCTCATTCATTGCAAGTATCTTAATGGAAAATGGATTCAAAGTTGGATTATATACATCTCCTCATTTTGTAAAATTTAATGAAAGAATTTCTGTTGATGGCAAATACATTCCTGATGATTTTATAGCAAATTTTATAGATAAGCATCAAAAGCTTATCGATGAATATCAGCTTACATTTTTTGAGGTCACTACGGCACTGGCCTTTGAATACTTCATTTTTTCTAAAGTAGATTATGCTGTTATTGAAACTGGTTTGGGTGGAAGATTAGATGCAACTAATGTTTTAAATCCACTGGCTTGTGTAATTACATCGATAAGTTTGGAGCACACAGCAATTCTTGGTGATAAGCTTGAACAAATTGCGTTCGAAAAAGGCGAGATTATAAAAAGTGGTTCAAAAACATTTGTGGGATTATTACCGGAAGAAGCTATAAAAGTTATTGAGAAAAAATGTGCAGCAGTTAAATCACCTCTATTTTGTTTGGAAGAATACATCATCCAGAAAAATGATCACATAGATTTATATACAGAGGAATTAGAATTTGATGAATGGGAAGTTCCGTTGATCGGTAAACATCAAAAATATAATGCTGCGTTAGCATCTCTATGTGTTATTAAAACTTTTGATATTGATGATCCGGCTGTTATTACCCACGGAATCAAAAATGTAGTTAAGAATACTAAACTTCAGGGCAGGTACGAAATTATCAATGATAAACCTAGGGTAATTCTGGATTCTGCTCATAATCCTGAAGGCATTAGCTGCTTAATTAACCAGTTTGAAAAAGAGAAAAATAGTTACAAAGTATCATCTATATTATTCGGTGTAATGAGTGATAAAAACATTGATGAAATGCTGGTAACGATTAAAAATAGTTTTACTAATATTTATTTTTACGAAATAAATTATGAAAGAGCTGCAAGTATAGGATTACTAAGTGAGAGGGCTAAAAAACGTAATGTAAAATTCTCAGTTGTTAAAAACTTAGAAGAGTTTATCAGAGAACAACTAAAAGGGGACAAAGATAGCTGTCTGGTAGTGGCTGGAAGTATGTACTTATTGGGTGAAATAAAATCAATTTTACCTAAAATTAAATCTTGACAATATAAATGTAAGTATGTAAGTTTGGTTAAGACCTCGAGTTCCTTTCATACAATTTAGAAATACCACGAGAGCTTATCAGGATACAACCAATTTGAAAACAATTTTAATCTAAAACAATTCAACAAACAAAATAATAGGTACCGCAAATGCCGATGGACATTTCTGAACTCAAATCAAAGAAGATTGTAGAATTAAATGAACTTGCTAAAGATCTTAATATTGCTGGCTACAGTGATCTTAGGAAACAAGAGCTAATCTTCAAGATATTAGAAGCTCAGAGCGTTAAAGATGGTTTAACATTTTCTAAGGGAGTATTAGAAGTACTTCCTGATGGATACGGATTTTTACGATCTTCTGATTATAATTACTTGCCCTCACCGGATGATATTTATGTTTCACCATCACAGATTAAAAAATTTAGTCTTAGAACTGGTGATTTTGTGAGTGGTCAGGTAAGACCACCAAAAGAAGGTGAAAGATTTTTTGCTTTACTCAGGGTTGAAGCAGTAAATGGGCTATCACCTGAGCACATAAGAAATAGAACTTTGTTTGATAATCTTACACCTGTATATCCAACTAAAAAATTAATGCTTGAGTCTGTCCCAGGTGAATACTCGACAAGAATTATGGATATGCTTGCACCAATCGGTAAAGGACAAAGAGGATTAATAGTATCACCTCCTAAAAGTGGTAAGACAGTTCTTCTACAAAAAATTGCAAACTCAATAACTCGTAATCATCCCGAAATAAAACTTATTATTCTTCTTATTGATGAAAGACCAGAAGAAGTAACCGATATGGAACGTTCTGTAAAAGCTGAAGTTATCAGTTCAACTTTTGATGAACCTGCGGATAGACACGTTCAGGTTGCAGATATGGTAATTGAGAAAGCAAAAAGACTTGTGGAAGCTAAAGAAGATGTAGTTATTTTACTTGATAGTATCACAAGATTAGCTCGAGCGCACAATATAGTTGTTCCTCATAGCGGCAGAATTCTTTCCGGCGGTGTGGATTCTAATGCACTGCACAAACCAAAGAGATTTTTTGGTGCTGCAAGAAATACAGAAGACGGCGGAAGTTTAACAATTATTGCAACAGCTTTGATTGATACTGGCAGTCGTATGGATGATGTTATCTTTGAAGAATTCAAAGGTACAGGTAATATGGAATTAGTTCTTAACAGAGATTTAAGTGATAGAAGAATTTTCCCTGCAATTGATGTAAATCGTTCCGGAACAAGAAGGGAAGATTTGTTGATGAAAGAAGATGATCTTGCAAAAGTATGGATTCTTAGAAAAATTCTTAGTGACTTTAACCCTGTTGAAGCAATGGAATTTTTACTTGATAAAGTAAGAGGAACCAAAAACAATAAAGAATTCTTAAATAATATGAACAGCTAATATGCTGTTCATATTTATAATATTAGGGTAAATCTTTTTCCGGTTTCATTAAACCGATTGAATTTTATTTAAACTATTTAAAAGTTTGAGCTAAAAATTGAAGAAAATACTTTTATTTACATTCATTCTGGTTTCTCAATTATTAGCTCAACCGGATTTTGTGATGCAGCAGGATATCATTCAATCTGGTAAGTATTTTAATTCTGAAATTCATTTTTTCCCGTCAAACCAAGACTATTTGGTTTACTACTCCTATAAAATTTCTTATTCTCAATTATTTTTTGAAAAAAAAACTGATCTGTTTATTGCTGGGTTTAGTGTAAATATTGAAGTCAGAGACTCTTCGGGTAAGATAGTTACGAGAGCATTTGATGATAAAAAAATTTCAGTTGAAAATTTTGAGTTAACTAACTCTCAAAATGTGTTTTTGCAAGGTGTGGTTAGTTTCAATCTGCCTGAAGGTAAATATGATATACTTGCAATTATCTCGGACCAGATATCAAAACGTGAACGCAGAATTCCGCCGATTGATATAGAAATAAGGAAATCAAAAACTATTCTTAATCCAATTGTTTTTGAACCTGGTAAAATTAAATGCGATGGATTAGACTCATATGTGCTGTCTAATAATTCAGCGTCAATTCCATTCAATAAGCCAACTAATGATTTGGTAATTCCTGTTACAGACCCTAAAATAAATTCACTTAATATAATTGTAAAAAGGGGCGATGCAGTTCTTGTTGCTAATGAAACAATTACTGAATCATTTCTTGCAAATCCTGTAATAAAATTATGCGATGATAGAGTAGTTATCAGGCAAAACACCGATACAACAAAGTTGAAAATATTTCTTGTTAAAGATTTTTCATCAAAACTTACTGAGGGACCAATACAATTAGAGATTTATACTGATGAATCTGAAAAAGACAAACAGATTTATAACCTTAATGTAATTTGGATTGGAAGGCCAATCAGTTTGTCAGATCCTGAAGCGGCAATAAAACATATTGAAATAATAGAAAGTAAAGAAGTTGTTTCAGAGATATTTAGCGGCAGCGGTAACGATAACGAAAAATTATTCAATTATTGGAGTAAACAGGATCCCACACCTGAAACAAAATTCAATGAGCTGATGAATGAGTTTTATACACGAGTTGATTATTGCGAAACGAATTTTAGAACTCTTGCCGGTAATGGTGGCGTTAAATCTGATCGTGGTAGAACTTATATAAGATTTGGTCCGCCCGATTCAATTGAACGTGATACTGATAATGATGATAAGGTAGTAGAAAGCTGGACTTATAAAAAATCACAAAGAAAATTTGTTTTTGTTGATGCAGAGGGAACTGGTAAATTTACTTTAGTGAATGGACAATGACACGAATTGTATTTACTTGCGGGGATGTGAATGGAATCGGTCCTGAAATAGCTGTAAAAGCTTTCAAGAAAATATTAAAAAGTAAAAATACGAATCAGATAATATTTGCTTGTCCCAAAAATGTATTTGAATATTACTACAAACTCACTGATGCCAAATTCAAGTTTAAAATTGTTGATAATCAATCTTCTTTTTCTACATCATATCTAAACGTACTTCTTTTACCTGATACAAAAACAAAATTGGGATATCCAACAAAAGTATCCGGTAAAATAGCTTATCATTCTATTATTAAATCACTTGAATTGATTGATAATAATTTTGCGGATGTACTAGTTACTTCACCTATCTCTAAAGAAGCTTTTAGTCTTGCGGAGATAGATTTTCCCGGACATACGGAATTGTTAGCTAAGCATGAAAACAATAATAATTATATGATGTTGTTTCTATCAGAAAAAATCAAAGCAGGATTACTTACAATTCATTCCCCAATCTCAAAGATTTCAAGGTTGATTAAAAAAGATAAAATTATTAAAGCAATTGAGTTGATCAATCTAACAGCTAGAAAAGATCTAATGATAGAGAATCCTAAAATTGCAGTGCTGGGATTAAATCCTCATGCTGGTGAAAATGGATTAATTGGAAATGAAGAAACTGAAATTATTGCGCCCGCTATCAAATCACTACAAAAGCGATTTGATGTTTCAGGTCCTTTTGTACCGGATGCATTTTGGGGAAACAAAACTTATAAAAAATTTGATATGATTTTGGGAATGTATCACGATCAGATTCTAATTCCGTTTAAACTTTTAAACTTTAATAACGGAGTAAACTTTACAGCAGGATTAAAGTTAATTCGTACTTCACCGGATCACGGTACTGCTTATGATATTGCAGGATTAAACAAGGCTGATGAATCAAGTATTCTCCAATCATACAAATATGCAATCAAGATATTTCAAAACAGGAATCGTTCCATTGCAGAATCAAAATCAAACTGATCCATATCTACACGTAGCTAATATCTATCCTCATCTTATGAACTTTGTAAGTTACAAATGGTGGGCTAGATATATTTATACAATAACAAAACCCAAAGTTGTAAAAAATCCAAGTGTGCTTGAACTTGCTTCCGGTAATTGTGCTTTAGCTGATCATCTATCAAAACTCTATAAAAATTATCTTGTATCAGATATTTCTAAAAGCATGCTAAAGCATTCAAACACTAAGCTGAATAAAGTATGCTGTGATATGACAGCAATTCCATTAAGCAAACAGTTTGATTTGATATTAACTTCATTCGATAGCGTTAATTACTTACTAAGCAAAAAACAATTACTTAAATTCTTTAAAGAAGTATTTAGTCATCTTTCTGAAAAAGGAGTTTTCACCTTTGATGCTGCACTGGAAAGCAATAGTTATAAACATCAGAAGACAGCAACAACGAAAGGAAGAGCAAAGGGATTTAATTATCTTAGAAAAAGTATTTTTATGCCCGCAAGTAAGATCCATAAAAACATTTTTACAATTACGTATCCCAATGGTGATACATTTTCTGAAACTCATAAGCAGAAAATTTATTCCTACGATACTTTTTTTGATATGGCAGAAAAGTCCGGATTATATGTTGTAAATTGTTATAAAGCTTTTTCATATACCAAGGGAAAAGCAAGTTCTGATCGTGTACAATTTATTATGAAGAGGAAAGCTTAATGTTATCAATTCAGAATATTAGTTTTAATTATGATAATCAGACATTATTTGAAAATGCAAATCTTGAATTAGGCGCAGGTGAATTTGCATTTCTGATCGGCAAAAGCGGCTCAGGTAAAACTTCTCTTTTACAGATGATTTATATGAATTTACTTCCTCAATCAGGAACTGTAACTGTTGGTAATTTTAATTCCAGAACTATTAAGAAAAGTGAACTTCCATTATTAAGAAGAAAAATTGGAATTGTATTTCAGGACTTTAAGCTGCTTACAGACAGAAATGTTTTTGAAAATTTATCTTTTGTACTTGAAGTAACTGCGACTCCAAAAAAAGATATCAAGAAAAAAGTAAATGATGCTTTAAATGAAGTTGGACTATCACACAAAAGACTTAATAATCCGGAGAAACTTTCCGGCGGTGAAAAACAGCGTGTTGCTATTGCTCGTGCAATCTTAAATGATCCGTTAATTATTCTTGCTGATGAACCTACAGGCAACCTTGATCCTGAAACATCAGGGGAAATACTGGATTTGCTTCAAAAGATTAATAAACGCGGAACTGCAATTTTATTTGCCACACATAATTATGAAATGGTAAGAAAAGGGAATACCAGAATATTTAAAATTGAGGATAAAAAAATTCTTAAAGGTTTCTTAAAACAAAAAGATCAGTAGTAAAGATTTTTTCCTTTAATGAATCAACAATTTTCTTATTAACATTTTCAATTGTATCAAATCCATTAACTTCTATAACACGATCTTTATTTTCATAATAACCAAGCACAGGCATAGTTGATGAACTAAAAATATCCAGCCTGTTTTTTATAACATCTTCTTTATCATCATTTCTTAAATAAAAACTATTCTTTGCACCGCAGTTTGGGCATGTATCCAAACCTTCAATCTCTTTAAGATTAAAAATATTTCCGCACTCTTTACAAGCTCTTCTGTTATTCAGTCGCTTTATAATTTCTTTTTCATCCGCAGTAATATGAACGAGTATTGCATTATCAAAACCAATCTGATCAAATAATCTATCCAAAGCTTCTGCCTGAATAGTTGTGCGAGGAAATCCATCTAAAATAAATCCGCCTTTACATTCGTCAGAAGTCAGTACTTCCTTTATCATTCCTATCATTAAATCATCCGGCACAAGTTCACCTTGCGACATCAATTCTCCGGCTCGCTTTCCGAGTTCTGTCTGATCTTTTACCGCTTTACGTAAAATATCTCCGGTTGAGATATGGGGGATATTTAAATTTTTTGATATGATTTTTGCCTGGGTGCCTTTGCCAACCCCTGGAGAGCCGAATAGAATTAAGCGCATATAATCTTCATTTTTTTATTGCAAGTTAGAAGTAAAACCGAACTTAAACAACATGATAAGATTCAATATTTTGATTTTATTTCTTGGTATTTAAACGTTTTTTATTAAAAAAGGTCTTAAGCAATTCTTCACTTTCTTTAGCCAAAACACCGCTGTAAACCTTAATTGTATGATTTGTTTTAGAATTTTCTGCAAGATTATGGATGCTTCCGCAAGCGCCAAACTTAATATCACTTGCTGCATAAAAAAGTTCATTAATTCTTGATGAAAGCAAAGCACCTGTACACATAATGCAGGGTTCTAAAGTAACATAAATTGCACATTCATTTAATCGCCAGTTTTGCAGATTGTTTGATGCAGAAGTAATTGCAATCATTTCTGCGTGGGCAGTTGCATCTTTTAACTTTTCAACCTGGTTGTAACCACGACCAATAATTCTGTTTTTATGAACCACCACAGCACCAACAGGAACTTCATCATCATCAAAAGCTTTTTGTGCTTCCTGAAGTGCCGCGTACATATAACGATATGAATCTTCTGAAAAAAGCATAAGCTAATGTTGATATAAATTAATGATAAATAACGCGTGCTGTCATTCCCGCGAAGGCGGGAATCTTAAAAGTAAGTCTTGGATTCCCGTTTTCACGGGAATGACAATTAGACTTTCCCAAATTTGCATCGTTGCAAAAATAAAAAAGTACAATCCAGATTTGCTCTAAATTGTACATTCTACATTCTTAATTCTAAATTGAAAAAAGTACACCCGGAAGGATTCGAACCCTCAACCCTTTGATCCGAAGTCAAATGCTCTATCCAGTTGAGCTACGGGTGCAAATAGTAAACAATATTTCTAAGACAAATATAATATTTTGTTGTTAAGAAAGCATAGCTTTCATTCTTTGAATAAATATCATTTTAATCGGATTTCACATTGATGATGATTTCGACATAATGCTAGTGAGTACTAAATTAAGAATTAATTCTGAATTGTTGTACAAATATCATCATCGAAATAAACATAACTATAGCCATAAACCCATTGTTCACTTGTTCCATAAGCATTAGTAGTCCTATTAATATCTTCAGGTCTACCCCATGCTTCCCGAACCATTTCTTTAGTCATTCCAATATTAATTCTTCTATTAGATACAGTTAAACATTCATTTGTATTCCAATAGGGATATTTAAGTTTTAGCTTATGAGCTTTCCTGTTTTTTGCATTGGCAAACCCCTGATAAATTCTATTTATTTTGTATTTATCTTTATCACCAAAATTTATTAAAACAGTTTTAGTCTTGTCTTTAACAAGAGAGACTTTATCGAACTCATCTAGAATTCTTGTTCCAGTGTCGACTGTAACCTTTATAGAAATTAATTTATTTAATAAATGTATTTTACTTTTCTCTGAACCATAGAAATTTCCTTTTATCCGATTATCCAGACTAGTTAAAACATCTATACTAAATTGATCCTGATTTTGTTTTGATAAGACATTTACCAACCACACAGAATCTTCAATAAAAGATGTCTTATCTGCCTCATACCTAGCTTTTTCTTCTTCGTTATTTTTAATGAACTTGGAAATATTTATGTAGGCGACTAATAAAGCGACTAACCCTCCGAGAATTAAAAAGAGTTTTCTGTTTTTCCATTTATTATTTTTTTCAATGCGAGTCATCTCTTTTTGAAAATCTTGCTGGTCCATTTAATTTCCCAATCAATTGACTGCTAAAATTTAATCATTCTTTTTTATAATATCCACAATCCTAAACATCTTGATTGCCAATCAAAATAAAGCGATATTCGCTACCGAAATTATTTGTATAACAAAAGTAAAAACAATGAAAGAAATCAGGGAAAAAATTAATTCTATAGATGATAGAATGCTTAAACTGCTTGCAGAAAGAAGACAATTAAGCATTGAGATTATCAAGTTTAAGAACGAAGAAAAATCATCCATAAGAGATAAGGAAAGAGAAAAACAAGTTCTTACAAGATTGCTTGAAGTTGGAAGAGAATATGGATTGGATACTCATTATGTATCCAAAATCTTCCAGGAAATTATTAATGATTCTATAAAAATCCAGAATAAGTTTGTAATTGATTCAACAAATCTAAAAGATGATTCTGAAACTCTTAAAGTTGCAATACAGGGAATTGAAGGCTCGTATAGTTTTCTTGCAACTAACCAGTTCTTTAGTGATTCAGGAAAAGATATTAACTTTAAAAAGTTTGATACCTTTGATGAAGTTGTTGAATCAGTTGAAGATTCAACCTGCGATTATGCAATTCTGCCGATAGAAAACACAACCAGCGGAAGTATAAATGATGTTTACGATGCGCTTACAAACAGCAGTCTGCAAATTGTTGGCGAGGAAATATTTCCTGTTAAACATTGTTTGATAACTACAGAAGATGTTCCGTTAAACAGCATTAAAAAAATATTTACACATTACCAGGCTGCAAGGCAATGCAGTAAGTTTTTAAAATCAATTCCCAATGCAGAAGTTGAACTGTTGCCTGATACAGCAAAATCTGTTGAGTTTATAAAAGAAAAAGGTGATAAAACTTTTGCAGCAATTGCAAGCAAAGAAGCCGCTGAGATTTTTGATGTTGTTGTGCTAAGAGAAGATATTGCAAATCAGCAGGGTAACTTTACAAGATTTTTAATCTGTTCACGCGATTCAATAAAAGTAGATGAAAGAATTCCAACTAAAACTTCTTTGATACTTGCAACAGCACACAAAGCAGGTTCGCTGGTTGAGGCTTTGTCTGTTTTCAAAAAGTATGAAGTGAATATGACCAAGCTGGAATCACGTCCGATAATTGGTAATCCGTGGGAAGAAATGTTTTATCTTGATTTTCAAGGCAACATTCAAAATCAAAATGTAAAAGATTTGCTTGATGAAGTTGGTAAGCATACAAGATATTTAAAAGTTCTTGGCTGTTATCCTGCAAAAGATATTGAGAGAACTAAGGTTGAAAGAATTTCTGCAAGACCTGAAGAAGTAAAGCCGGAAGTTATAGTTCCGGAAATCAAAGAAGAGAAAAAATCTAAATCAAAAGTTTCTTACAAACTTGCCAGTAGAGATTACAAAAGTGAAGATACGATTATCACAGTTAGAGATGTGAAAATCGGCGGTGGTAATTTTATAATTATGGCTGGGCCTTGTTCGGTGGAATCTTATGATCAGATAATCGATTGTGCGCGCGAAGTGAAAGATAACTTTGCACATATTTTACGTGGCGGATGTTTTAAACCACGCACTTCACCTTATGCTTTTCAGGGTTTGGGATTTGAAGCACTTGATTATTTAAAATCTGCCGGCGATGATTATGATCTTCCGATTATAACAGAAGTTCTTTCTGTTGATCAGGTTGAAAAAGTAGCGGAGAAATCTGATATACTGCAAATCGGTGCAAGAAATATGCAGAACTTTTCATTGCTTTCAGAAGTTGGAAAATCATTTCGTCCTGTTATGTTAAAACGCGGATTGATGGCTTCGATTGATGAACTGCTTAATGCAGCGGAGTATATTCTTGCTCGCGGTAACAGGCAGGTAATTTTATGCGAACGCGGAATTAGAACTTTTGAAACTGCTACAAGAAATACTTTAGACTTAAGTGCAATTCCAATTTTAAAAGAGTTAACTCACTTACCAATTATTGTTGATCCATCACACGCAGTTGGGCAGCGGGATAAAGTAATTCCGTTAGCTAAAGCTGCAAAAGCTGTTGGAGCAGATGGAATAATGGTTGAGATTCATCCCGATCCAAGCAAAGCTTTAAGTGATGGTGAACAGTCAATGAGATTTGATCAGTTCAGACAGATGACACAAGAACTTGAGAAAATGAATTGAGTTTAAATCGTATTGCCATTCTTGGTCTTGGATTGATTGGCGGATCATTTGCTAAAGCGTTAAAGCATGCAAATCCAACGATCTACATTTCTGCTTTTGATAAAGATGAAGTTTTAAATCAAGCTTTATAGAAAAAGTAATTGATTCAAAACTATCTGATATAAATGAAGCATTATCTTGTGAAATTATTTTTCTTGCATTGCCGATTGAAAGCAGTTTAGAAATATTTAAAACTATTTCACCCCAACTAAATGAAAACCAAATCATCTCAGATCTTTGCAGTGTAAAGGGAATATTTATTGATGTGTGGAAAACATTATCCAGCAAAGGTACTTACATTGGTGCGCATCCAATGACAGGCAAAGAAAAAAGTGGTTACGAAAATTCCGATGCATTATTATTTGAGAATTCTGTTTTTATTGTCTGCACAGAAAATGGCAAAAGTAAGTTGTTTGATGAATATATAAACTTAGTCAAAACTTCCGGTGCAAGAATATCTTTACTTGATCCTCATTTACACGATAAAATAACTTCACGGGTTTCTCATTTACCACAGCTTCTTTCTGTTCTGTTAGTTAATCACTCAGCACAAAAAGTTGATGAAAATTCTTTTCTTGATTATGCTGCCGGTGGGTTCAGAGATATGACAAGAATTGCTTCGAGTGATTTTGCAATTTGGGAATCAATAATTAAATACAATAAATCTGAGATTCTGGATTCCATTGAGAAGTTTGAAAAACAATTATCATCATTAAAAGACATTATTAAAAAAGATGATTACTCAGATTTAAATAAATTGTTTGATGATGCAAGACAACTTAGAAATGAAATTCCAATCAATACAAAAGGATTTATTGATCCGTTATTTGATATTACAATATTTGTAAAAGATCAGCCTGGAATGATTAGTAAAATCTCCACAATTCTATTTGAGCATAATATTAACATCAAGGACATTGAACTGCTTAAGATAAGAGAAGGAACAGGCGGTAACTTTAAATTTTATTTTGATTCAGAATCTGATGCAGTAAAAGCCAAACTTCTAATTGTTAATGCCGGGTTCAATATTCAGTAAATTGATCGAATCAGGAAATCGAAGCATATCACAAGAATTATAAATTACTTTTTCAGTAAGCCTATCGTAAGTATTTTTAAGTTATGAATAAAATATTTACGGTATTATTAATCTTATTAAGCACACATCTTTTTCCACAAAGAAATCAAAATAGTATTTCTGGTGGTTTGGTAACCGGAACGGTTTTCGATTTTGAATCGAAGCATACCATCGAATATGCGAACATTGTTTTATTATCTCCAATGGATTCATCTCTGATTAATGGTACCATTACAGATGCAAATGGAATATTTAGTTTATCAGGAATTCAACCCGGTAAATTTATTGTTGAAGTAAGATTTATTGGATATAAATACGAAAGTTTTGATATCGAGGTTACTGCGGATAAAAAAAACATAGATCTTGGTGAGATTTTTATAAAACCAAATGCACTCGAGCTTAAAGATGTGGTTGTGCAAGGTGAACGATCACCGATTTCATACCAGATAGATAAAAAAGTAATTGATGTTGATAAAATTCAAACTGTTATGTCCGGTAATGCCGCAGATGTTTTGCAGAATGTGCCATCCGTTACTGTTGATATTGAAGGAAATGTAAGTCTCCGTGGTAGTGTTAATTTTACTGTGCTCATTGATGGCAGACCTTCAATTATGAGTTCGCAGGATGCATTACAGCAAATCCCTGCCAGTTCAATCCAGAACATAGAAATAATTACAAACCCGTCTGCAAAATATGATCCTGAAGGTACGGCAGGAATCATAAATATTATTTTAAAGAAGAATGAAAGTTTAGGACTAAGCGGGGTAATAAATGCCAACGTTGGATTGCACGAAAAATATGGTGGAGATTTTCTTTTTCAATATAGAACCAGTAGTTTAATTTATATGTTGGGAATGGATTACAACAAAAGAATATTTCCCGGCAATAGTATTTCTGAGGACGCTTACATTTCTCAAAATTCAACATCGTATCTAAATTCCAATGGTGAATCTGAGTGGGGAAGGATAGGATTTGGAATTAGAGGTGGAATCGAATTTAATTTTACCGAAAAAGATTTTATAAATCTAGCTGTTAGGTATGGAACACGTGAAGGCAATCAAAACTCTATATTAAATTATGATAATTGGTCAAGTAATTCGATTGATACATTGTCATATATGAATATGACAAATAGAATGAGAGATGGAGAATATGCTGGCTCGAATCTTACTTACATCCATAAGTTTGGTGGGAGCAATCACGAAATAAAAGGAGAGTTTAATTACAGATATAATGATGGTGATGAATCCACATTAACGGAATCTATAGATAACGGATTTATTTTGGATGGAAAGAAAACAACTGAGTTTGGTCCATCAAACGAGCTTGAAGCTAAGATTGATTATACTTTACCTTTCTCGGATGTTAGAAAATTTGAAGCCGGTTATGAAGCTGAATTTGAAAACTCTGATGAGAATAATGCATTGTACTTATACGATTCACTTACTACTAATTATCAGCAACAATATGAGTTTAGCAATTCTGTAAATTATATTAATAATTATCAAGGGTTTTATTCAACATACACTGATCAGTTTGGTGATTTTGGATTACAGGGTGGGCTAAGAGCAGAGTATACATATCGAATTATTAATTTAATAAACGAAAGTGATGAGTTTGTAATTGATAGGTGGGATTATTTTCCAACAATTCATACTTCTTATAAATTCACTGAAGGCTCACAAATGATGGCTAGCTACACACGCCGTATTCAAAGACCGCACGGATGGGAACTTGAACCATTCTTAACCTGGGTAGATGCGAATAATGTACGGATCGGTAATCCTGAGTTGCTGCCGGAATTAATTGATTCATACGAAGCAGGAATACAAACATTCATTGGATCTGTTAATTTATCTGTTGAGTTGTATCATCGAATTACAAATAATAAAATTGAGCGAATCCGTTCGGTATATGAAGAAGATGAAAATGTTAGTCTTAATACTGTAGCAAATATTGGAAAAGATTTTGCGACAGGAAGTGAATTGATGATATTATTTGATCCGCTGGAATTCTGGAATGCAAATTATATGGCTAATTTATACAATTACCGCATTGAAGGTACGTTATATGATGAACCATTTGAAAGGCAGAGTTTCAATTGGAGTACGAGACTGAATAATATGTTTAAGATTACTTCAAATACACAATTGCAGATAAACTTTAACTATAATAGTCCGGGTGTTTCTTCTCAAGGAACCTGGGAAGGCTTTTTTACAGCTGATGTTTCTGTTAAACAGGATTTATTTGAAAGATTACTTTCACTTACTTTGCAAGTTCGGGATTTATTTGGAACTGCGAAACATGAGTTTAGTTCCTCAGGACCTGATTTCTATTCTTATAATTACTTCGAACGTGAATCACCAATGGTAATATTAAACGCACGAATTAATTTAAATAACTTTAAACCAAAGCGTGAGAATGGTGAAATGGAAAATCCGAATAACGGCGGGGAAGAGTTTTAGTTTTACTAACTGATTTTTATTCATTTAAAGAATCAGTAATATAATCTGTTAATCAATTTACTTTATTCTGAAAAACTTAAAGTCTTTCAGAAAATCAAACAGGAACAATATGTCATTCGAAAAATTAAAACTTATAAAACCTATTCAACAGGCTGTTCAGGAAGAAGGATATAAAATCCCTACTCCTATTCAGAAACAAGCAATTCCGGTTATTCTGGATAGAAGAGATATTCTCGGTTGTGCTCAAACAGGCACAGGAAAAACCGCTGCGTTTGCAATTCCTATTTTACAGATACTTAGTGAAGATAAAGAAGAGCATAAAGGTAAAAGAACTATTAAATCCTTAATCGTAACTCCAACGAGAGAACTTGCAATTCAAATCGGGGAAAGTTTTAATGCTTACGGCAGGCACACAGGACTTACAAATGCAGTAATTTATGGAGGTGTATCTCAAAAAGCACAAACCGATAAGTTGATGCACGGCATTGATATTTTAATTGCAACACCGGGAAGACTTCTAGATTTAATGCATCAGAAGTATGTAAACCTTCATCATATAAAATTATTTGTTTTGGATGAAGCTGATCGAATGCTGGATATGGGTTTTATTCACGATGTTCATATGATAATTGCCAAATTGCCGACCAAAAGACAATCACTATTTTTCTCGGCTACGATGCCTCCTGAGATTATAAAACTTGCAAACTCAATTTTAACTCAACCAGTTAGCATTGATATTACTCCAGAATTTAAAACGGTAGAAGCAATTAAGCAGGCTGTGTATTATGTTTCAAAATCTGATAAGAAAAAATTATTATATCATATACTAAGAAATGAAAAAATTACTTCAGCACTTGTATTTACAAGAACAAAACACGGTGCAAATCAAGTCTGCAAGTATTTAACTGATTCAAAAGTATCTGCAGAAGTTATTCACAGCGGTAAATCTCAAAATGCTAGACAGCGGGCATTAAATAATTTTAAATCTTTACAGACAAAAGTTCTTGTTGCAACAGATATAGCAGCACGTGGAATTGATATAGAAAGATTATCACACGTATTTAATTATGATATTCCAAATATCCCTGAAACTTATGTCCATCGTATCGGAAGAACAGGCAGAGCGGGATTAGGCGGAATTGCATTATCTTTTTGTGAAGAAGAGGAGAGAGCTTACTTAAAGGATATTATCAAACTTATAAAAATTCAAATTCCTGTTATTCACGAGCATCCTTATAAAGTAAATCCAGATAGTTCTCAAAAACCGCAACAGCATAAAGAAAAATCTACTTTTACAGAAAAGACAGGATCACAAAAAAAATCAGGTTCTTCAGGATATTTCAAAAACAAAAAGAAACGATGGGGACGCAAACCAAATACAAATAAAACCAAGATTTAAGAATAGAGTCTTCCCTGAAAAGGGGCCCAACCCCCCCCCGGGGAAAAAAAAACTATGATTATTTTGTTTTAGTTGTTTCTCCAGATTGGTTTAAAACTATTCTCTCAGAATTAAAATTGCTCCAATTAGAATTAGAATAGCGGCAATACTTCTTTTTAAAAGATCTTTATCATGAAATAATTTTCCGCCAATAACGGTAGCCCAAAAAACTGAAGTCCTTTTTATTGCGAGTACTAATGCAACTGATGCAAGGCTTACTGCAACTATTTGTGTATAACGATACCCTATAGTAAGCACTGATATTAAAGCAATCCAACCAATGTTGTCCTTATTCAAACCTGCCGATGATATTTTCTCTTTATTTCTGAAAAACAAAAAGATAATTGAAAAAAGTATCGCAAAATAAATATGCTGAAAAGCTGTAAGCGAGATTGGCGTAAGATTTAACTTTATAAGTAAAAGCTTGTCCATTATTGAAGAAGCAGTAAAAAGTAAGAGGGCAAAAATAACAAATCGATGATACTTTGATTTTAGAAATACATTAAAAGGGAAAACGAATTCTTTAATATTTTTACTTTCAAGTATAAATGTCCCGACAATCAAAAGCACAAGCCCAATTATTTCAATACTTTTTAAAGATTCGCCAAGAATAAAAAATGCAAATACTGCAACGAACCCGGGAGTTAGTGCCAGCAATGGAAGTGCATTACTTATCTCTAAATTTTTTAACGATATCATCACGCAAAGAAATGCTAAAACACCAATTGCGGATTTTGCGAAAAGTATTGAAAGATTTAAAGTGTTTATTGTTTCGTAATCAATAAAAAAGAAAAAGGGAACTGAAAAAACCAGGTTTACGATTGACAATAAAAATGAAAATTCTAATGCGCCAAGATTAAATAATACTTTCTTTTGTGTTATTGCGGCGAATGCAGAAAGTAGAGCAGAAATAATTGCAACAACAAACCATGTCATAAAGTTATTCCTATTAGAAAAACGTTAAAATTAGAATGCAAGATTAGCTCTTATAAAAATATTTCTACCAGGTTCAGTTGTTATTGAACCTCTATTAGTTGAAAGGTGATTTCGATATTCCTTATCAAGTATATTTTCTAAACCAACACTAAAACCTACTTTAATATTTGCTAATGTTAGATTTACAAAGTTCAATTTAAAATTAAAAGTAGCATAGCCGGGAGTTGTTTTTTCACCAGGGGCAACTTTATTCTGTTCTGCAAATAGAATTGCAGAAATATCAAAACTCATCCAGTCCAGTGGAAAATACTCAATCCCAACAATTCCGTTTAATGGAGATATTTGCGGTAGATCCTGATCATCTTTTTGATTTAACCCACGGACAGAAGAAAGTGTATTGTAAACGCTTAATTGATTCTTAACTCTGAAGTTAAAAGAGTATTCAAAGCCAAATAATAATGCCTCGCCAATATTAGTTTTTATAAGAGCGTTTCTACCGTCATAAGTTCCGGGTATTTCTGTAACAAGATCTTTTAATGAGTTTAAAAAGATGCTTGTTGTAAAATTCAAATTTTCCGGGAATAACCGAAAACCAATATCAAAGAAATATCCTTGTTCGGGTTTAAGATTTGGATCGCCAACTCGAATCACACTTCCAAGATCAATGTACTGATATCTTTCTTCCAAAGAAGGAGATCGGAATGACGCTGCTGTATTAAATGAAATATTTGATTGATCACCTAACGAGTAAAGTAAACCAATATTAAATACATAAGATTTATTTTCAGCAGATTCAGCATCCCAGATAATCTTTTGTCCAACAGGATTATTGTTTACCACTCCATCGTTTATCTCGTATAAAGGATTTAATGTTTCAGCATTGTTTAACCAAATAAAATCATATCGCCCGCCAAGCGTAAGATTTAAATTATCAAGTAAATTTATTTCATCCTGTATGTAAATTCCTGCACTGCTATAATCCGCATCAGGAAGAGGCTTTTCGTAAATAGTTTTATAAGTTGTTCTAACTACAGAAGAGTCAACTGGATTTAATATTTCAATTTTTTGTTCCCTGGTTCTTAATCCATTATAATTTCTAGTCCAGAAATCAAATCCCGCAATAACATAGTGGTTTTCAAATTTAAAATCTGCCTGAGTTTGAAATCCATCTGTATTATGATCTGCACAGGGACTAATCTTTAAAACGCTAACACGTCTTGGCGGTTGGCCATTTGAGCCTGGAACAAACTGAACAGTTCCAGGAATATTCTCAACATCTCGAGAGATAAATTGATGAAAATATTTTGCCGATAATTTTATTAATGTCTTACTTAAGTTATTTATTTTATATTCAGCACTGAGCAATCTTCTAAGTTCTTTCGGATATGTTACAATAGCATTATTGGGAAATAATGGGGCAGCACCTGGAATTCCAACATCATATGCATTAAATTGCTGGTAGCTAAACTTTACTTCCTGATCTTCAAAAGGTTTAAACTGAAACAAGGTACTGAAGCTATTATCCTCAAATTGACTATTACTTAATTCGCCAGAAGGAGTTTTTGTATTTTGTGCATTTCTGTAAATGCCGCTGAACTTTGCTATCCATTCATTTCCTGAGGCAATAATATTTATCCCATTGGAGTATAAATTGTTTACAGAATTAAATCCGCCCGAGTATGACCCACTTATACTTAATTTACTTGTATAGTGTCCTGATTTTGAAATTATATTAATAGTTCCACCTGTTGCTCCAGATCCATAAAGTGAAGATGCTGCACCTTTTATCACTTCAATTCTTTCAACATCATTTAGATCAAACATTGAAAGGCGTGCACTTATATCAGTTGAAGTTTCGATTCTATTTCCATCAATTAGAGTTACAACATTTGCGCGACTTAAACCTCTTATACTAACTTCGGTTCCCCAAATTCCATCTCGCAAGAGCGAAATACCGGATTCTGTTTTTAATAAATCAGAAACTGTGATGGAAGGACTCATCTCAATCTCTTTTTTACTTATAGATGAAACAGAGTATGGAAGCATCTGAATATTCTGATCATACTTGTTTGAAGTTACTATAACATCCTGCAATTTTAAACTTTCTGAAGCAAGCTGAATCATTAGCACTGTATCTGAAATTATTTCAATATTACTTTCAAATCTTTTGTAAGCAATATGAGATATTATTATGAAGTATTTGCCAGGGGGTAAACTATTAAAATCTGCTTCACCAAAATTGTTTGTCGTTCCAAAATAAATATCAGATAGTGAAATATTAGCTCGCGATATTGATGATGAATCATCAGAAGTATTTACTTTTATTTTAATATTAGTTGATTGAGGAAAAGATGAGAGTTGAATTAATAATATTGTTAAAAAGAGTAACATCGATTTCATAAAAATGCTCTAAAGACTTTATTTATTTCTTTACAATTGACTGAATTAATATTAATAAATTGTCTTTCAAATATAACTATACTCTTTACAGGCACCCAAAACTATTAGTATTAATAATGCCAGATAAATAGGTATTTAATAATCAATCTATTCACTTAATTAGATTGTTATTACTATTATAGGTCAGTACTATTATCTGAATATGTTTTACTATGCTTCTTGTCAAAATTCACTTACTTTTTTATTTACTTGTTAATTATTTATAATTGTTAAATGAAAATTGTTTTAAAAATATCTATAATAATTCTTATCTCAGTTTGTGTTAATTTTCCTCAAAATGTGATATTTAAATCAATTACAACAGAAGAAGGACTATCAAGCAGCGATGTTAATTGCCTGATGCAGGATAAGTTAGGCTTTATCTGGATAGGCACCGATAACGGATTAAACAGATTTGATGGTTCTGAATTTAGAGTATTCAGGAATAATCCAAGCAATACTAATAGTATTTCTGATAATAGTATTTGGGCATTATTTGAAGATCGTAACGGTAATATTTGGATAGGAACAAAGGGTGGAAATTTAAATAGATATTCACCCGTATCTGAAAAAATTGAGCTGATTAAAATTGGAGATAATAAATCAGCCTCAAACAGTATCACCGCTATTCTTGAAGACTCGCGGGGATCAATTTGGGTTGGCACCTATTCTCAAGGATTATTTAATTATGATCCATTATCAGGAAAAATTAAAAACTGGAAGTTTGATCCAAAAATTAAAAATGGTTTAAGTAATAATTATATAACATCATTACTTCAGGACAATAGAGGGTTCATCTGGATAAGTACATACAATGGATTGAATAGACTGAACCCGGAAAAAATTTCAAGTGGATTCGAGGTTTTTCTAACAGATAACTCGGACTTAAAATCTTTAAGCAACAATCTTGTATGGAAAGTAAACCAATCAGAAATAATTAATAATTTAATATGGATTGGAACTGCTAATGGGCTTTGCACATATGATATTGAAAAAAGGAGCTTTAATCGTCTCACAATTAATGCAAAACTACCCTCACAATTCAGCAATAGCTTTTCTTCAGTTGTTGAACAAAATGAATCTGGAAAAGATATTCTGTGGGCTTCAACGTACGGTGGTTTATATAAAATAGACTTGAAAAATTATTATACTGAACAGTTCATTAATGATGAAAAAAATTCGCAAAGTATAATTGGAAATCAGATTGATCAATTGTTAGTGGATCGTTCTGGTGTATTGTGGATAGCCACTGAGAAAGGATTGAGTTATCACTCTTTAAAAACACAAAAGTTTAATAAAAAGTTTTCACAGGTATCCTCGAGTTCAAGTGCTCAAGATTTATTAAAAGCAGATATTAAAGGAATAGTTGAATTCAATAATAATGAATTTTACATCGCCGCCACGGAGGGGCTATTCTCTTTGCAAGTAAGAAATCAATCCTTCGAAGTAAAAAAGTTTGACGAACTTAATAACTTAAATTTATGGTCAATTGAGAAAGGATTGAATAATGATTTGTGGATCGGCACATACGGGAATGGTCTATTACACTTCGATTTAGCCTCCGCCAAAAAAAATATATTAAAGATAAATAGTCCGACATTCCAATCTGAAGCAGTAAATTATATCAAAGCGTTACATCTAGATAATGATAGTATTTTATGGATTGGTTTTTGGGGTGGTGGATTAGCTGCTTTCAACACTAAAACAAATAATTATGATAATTGGATTGCAGAAATTAATAACGATAAAAGTATTAGTCATAATGATATTTGGGCTTTACACGAAGATAAACTTGGCAGATTATGGATTGGAACAAATGGTGGTGGATTAAATCTATTTATTCCCAAAGATGGTGGCAGCTTCTTAAGTTGGAAATTTGAGCAAGGTAAAACAAATACACTAATAAACAATTCTATTCAATCAATAACCGAAATTACTTCTGAAAATATATCTGAAACGATTTTGGTAATAGGAACTGAAAATGGATCAAGTAAAGCCGTCATAAAAAATAATCCTAAGAATATATACAGTGTTGATGTAACGTTTTCTAATTTATCCAAAGAAAAAGTATTACTTGAAAATTCAATAAAAGGAATATTAGTGGATAAAAATGGGTCTTACTGGGTCAGCACTAATTCAGGGCTAATACAACATAATTCAACAAACGGTACTTTAATAAATTTCAATAATGCTGATGGATTATATAGTAATATTTTTAATTCAGGAGCATACATTAAATCGAATAATGGTTTAATGATTTTTGGTACTGTTAAAGGGCCGGTAATTTTTAATCCAGCTGAAATAAATCTTTCAAAATATGAACCAAATATAGTCTTTACTGATTTTCAAATATTTAACAGATCAATTCATCCGGCAGAAAACTCCAATTTAAAAACCAGTATTGTTGTTTCAAAGGAAATTAATTTATCATATGATCAAAACGTAATTGGATTCAAATTTGCAGCTCTGGATTACAATGCAAGTAATAAAATAGAATACTTATATAAACTAGAAGGTTTTGATAAAGATTGGATAAAAAGCGGCCCACTTCATTTAGCATCGTATACAAACCTTGACCCCGGCAGTTATATTTTTAAAGTCAAAGGTACAAATAGCGATGGTTTTTGGAGCAGTAAAACAGCAATAATAAATCTCAATATTGCACCGCCTATTTGGAAAACTGCCTGGGCTTATGCAATTTATATTTTGCTAATTGGGTTTGGATTATTTGCGATAAGAAAATTTGAGTTGAGCCGAAGCAGATTAAGAAACGAATTAAGAATTAGAGATTTAGAGACAAAAAAAATTCGTGAGATTGAAAACATGAAGTCTAGATTTTTTGCTAATCTTTCTCACGAATTCAGAACTCCGCTCATGCTTATAAAGGGACCTTCAGAACAATTATTAAATGATATTAATTCGAGTCGAATTGAACAATACAAGTTAATTCATAGAAATAGTGAAAAGCTTCAAAATCTAATTGATCAGTTACTCGAATTATCCCAGTTAGAATCGTCTTCCATTCCTGTAAGAGCTAAGAATGAAAACATCATTCCTGTCTTACGCGGATTATTTTATTCTTTTGCATCGTATGCTGAACAAAAAAATATCCAGATGAATTTTTCCTCAGCTCACGAAAAAATTTTAGTTTGGTTTGACAGAGACAAACTGGATAAAATATTTAATAATCTTTTTTCAAACGCATTTAAATTCACTCCAAATGGCGGATCAATTTCTGTTGATGTTAAATCGATTTTCATAAAAGATAATGAGCACTTACAGATTAATGTAAAAGATTCAGGTATCGGAATTCCAAAGGATAAAATTGAAAAAATATTTGACAGATTTTTTCAAGTTGATGATTCCTCAAGAAGAGCTTATGGTGGATCGGGAATAGGACTTGCGCTTGTAAGAGAATTAGTTGATCTGCATAAATGGAAAATTTACGTTGACAGTGAGATAGGAAAGGGAACAGTGTTTGGACTCGAAATTCCTTTAAATGATTTTTATTTGAATGAGGAAGAAAAAATTCAAATTAAAACTACGCAGAAATCTGAAGAAGAGGATTCTGAGCGAGATCCAATGCTGCAAAAATTTAATGACTTACAATCCGAGGAAGTTTATCAAAAAACAGAAAATCACAAATCGATAAAAAGCATAAAGCAGAAAAGTTCTGTTCTTATAGTTGAAGATTCTGAAGATGTTAGACTTTATTTAAGTGAATTACTTAAGGATGAGTATTATATCACATTATCAGAGAATGGAGAAAAAGGATTATTAAAAGCTTTTGAAACATTACCGGATATTATAATCAGCGATGTGATGATGCCTGAAATGGACGGAATTGAATTCTGCAAAAGAATCAAATCTGATTGGCAAACTTCCCATATTCCGGTAATTCTGCTTACGGCAAAAGCATCAAGCGAAAGTAAAATAGAAGGATTGGAAACAGGTGCTGATGACTATGTAACAAAACCATTTAGTTTTCGTGAGCTTTCTATCAGAATTAAAAATCTTTTAGAACAAAGAACTTTGCTTAAAGAAAAATACAGCAAGGATGTAAAATTTATTCCTGAAAATATTACACTAAAAAAAGCTGATCATGATTTTTTAAATAAATCAGTTAGCATTGTCGAAAAATATATCGGCGATTTTGCTTTTGATTCTGACATATTTGCTAATGAAATGTTTCTAAGTCGAAGCCAGCTTCACAGAAAATTGCAATCAATCACCGGACAATCTACAGGTGAATTTATTAGAACAGTTAGACTTAAAAAGGCAGCTGGATTAATACTTGAGAAGCAATTTTCTATCACTCAAATCTCTTATGAAGTAGGATTTAACAGTCCTTCTCACTTTACAAAAGCATTTAAACAATTGTTTGATTGCTTGCCATCTGAATTTATAAATAGGGACAACTCTTAATACAAGAAAAATTAGAAAAATTCTTTTATCTAAGATTTTGCAACAATACCGCTAAGAATTGACACACCAGCGACAGCACGAGCTTATCAAATAAAATATTTTTGCTCTTAAGGTTATAGATTCTTCAATAACAAAAAGGAGCAAAAAAATGAAAATATTTCTTTCAATGTTTTTCCTAATAGTTCTCTTTATTAGCGGATCAATATTTCCGCAAACTTCGGGGAGTGACTCTCCAAACGGAGTCCAGGTTTCTTTTCCTTTCTTCGATGATGTTGAAGACACTACCGTCTCATCTTCAAATTGGCAAAGAGATGCAGCAATTTGGAAAATGCAGCAGGCTACAGCATACAGCGGAACACATATATGGTCAATGCTTCCAACAACAGGAAGCTATCATTATTTAACTCTAGCTTCCTCAATCGATTTATCAACCACTTCAAATCCATATATGTCTTTATGGGTAAGAAAAGCTGATGGCGGTAGCGGTTATCTTAAAATAGAAGTATCAACTAATTCTGGTACAAGCTGGGTATCATTATTGGAACCCTCTTTTAACGGTGCACAATATACAAGATTTCAGATGCCATTGTTTAACTATAAACAAGCTAATGTACTTTTAAGAATCGGTGGTTATGCTCCTTCAGGCGGTACGTACTACTTGGATGACATAAGAATAGATAATGCACCCGCCCCTCAACCAATTTTACTTGCGAGTCCAACAGATAATGGAATGAATGTTACTTGGATTCAATCTACTGCAACAGATTTTTATAAATACAGGGTTATTATTTCAACAAACACTAGTGATGTTAATAATTATTTTGTTTCACCTTCAGTTAGCGGAAGATCTGAAACAAAGGTTTTGGATTTTTACGTTAAGACAAAATTGGATACTCTTTTAACCGATCTTACATTTTCTAATACACTTTACTATGCTAAAATATATGAAGAAGACTCTCAAGGTTTCGTTAATCAAGGTTCTGATAGATCTGACTTATCAACAGCTTTCAATCTAACTTCTCAGACTACTCCGTTTATACAAGATTTTGAAGGTTCTGTAAATTGGGTAGCCGATTTACCTTGGGCAATTACAACTGATGATGCGAGCGATCCAGGACATAGTCCAACTCACGCGTATGAGGACAGCCCGCAAGGTAATTATCCAGCCAATGCTGATAGAAGATTAACAATGCAGATAAATCTTGCAGGAGTGACAAGACCAGTATTAAAATTCAATCATAAATATTCATTTGAAACCGGATCTGATTATGGTTCAGTAGAGATTTCTCAGGACAACATTAACTGGATTACTCTAAATGGGTTTACTGGAAATACCGGCAGTGAATGGGAAAGCAGAACTTATGATGTAGGAGTTCTTAAAAACCAAACCAATGGATATATAAGATTTAAAACAACATCTAATTCAGCAAATCAGCAAAATGGTTGGAGCTTAGATGATGTTGAAATATTTAACAATCCAAGGACTCAAACATTTCCATTCTTTGACGATGTTGAAACCGACACAACTTCTCTTAATGCTTGGATACCTGGCAGTTTTGATTTGAAACTTGCAAACGCACACAGCGGTGCTCAAGTTTGGTCAGTAAAGCCTTCAGGCGGTTCATACAATTATCTCACGTTATCAGGTAAGCTTAATCTCTCAGGTGCTCCTAATCCATATATTTCTTTGTGGGTAAAAAAGGCAGATGGTGGAAGCGGATATATAAAAATTGAAGCTTCAGGTGATGGAGGTTTGACCTGGACATCACTGCTTGAACCAAACTTCAATGGCACACAGTACACATGGTTTCAAGCGTCATTGGCAAACTTTAGACAAAATAACGTAGTAGTAAGAATCGGATGCTACAATCCATCCGGTGGTACATACTACATTGA
Organism: Ignavibacteriales bacterium; assembly: GCA_016707115.1. Classification (GTDB taxonomy): domain Bacteria; phylum Bacteroidota; class Ignavibacteria; order Ignavibacteriales; family Ignavibacteriaceae; genus IGN3. The sequence continues at coordinate 624,405 of JADJIH010000001.1, forward strand.
TGATATTTTATTAGACAATGCACCAACACCAAAAGCTTTAACACTTTTAACTCCAACTAACAACGGAATGAAAGTTAGATGGGGAATTTCTACTGCTGTTGATTTTGGAAATTATAGAGTTGTTCTGTCAACAGATCAGAATCAGGTTAACAATTATTTTACAGAAAATAATTTGCAAAACAGAACTGAAACAAGAGTGTTTGATTTCTTTAATCAGGCTACTATTGAAACGACACTTACTGATCTTACCTTTATGAATACAATGTACTATGCAAAAATATATGAACGGGATACACAACTTTTAATTAATCAAGGATCAGACAGAGCAGATCTTTCAACTGCATTTACTGTGATCTCTCAAACAGCTCCATTTGTTCAGGATTTTGAAAATACATTTGGATGGGCTTCAGATCTACCTTGGGCAGTTACCACAGATGATGCCGGAGATCCGGGACACAGCGCAACACACGCGCTTGAAGATAGCCCTGGAACTAATTTCCCAATCAGTTCTGATAGACGTATTGTAGTTCAGGTTAATACTCAAGCTGTTACAAGACCTGTACTAAGATTTAATCATAGATATGCTTTTGAACCGGCAGCTGATTTTGGATACATTGAATATTCACTTGATAACGTAAATTGGATTTACTTATCAGGATTTACTGGAAATACTAATACACTCTGGAAATCGAGTGAATTTGAAATTACACCAATCAAACAACTAAATGCTGCTTATGTAAGATTTAAATCGACCTCAAACGGTTCTACAAGTCTAGATGGTTGGCATTTAGATGATATTGAAATTTATAACAATACTAAAACTCTTGGTATTCCATTATTTGATGACGTTGAAGTTGATTCAACTTCAAAAAAATATTGGATTACAGGGCAACTGGAAATAAAGTCTGCAAATGCTTATAGCGGGGCTCAGGTTTGGTCACTTCCACCATCAGGCGGATCTTATAATTATCTTACTTTATCTGGTCTGATGAATCTTACCAATGCACCAAATCCTTTTGTTTCTGTTTGGGTGAAAAAAGCAAATAGCGGCAGCGGCTATATTGCGATTGAAGCTTCTAATGATGGCGGCTTAACCTGGACAAGATTAAAAGAACCTAATTTTAATGGCGCTAATTATGTTCAGGTAGTTGCATCTTTATTAAATTATCGTCAGCCGAATGTGTTAGTTAGAATTGGTGGATATTCACCTTCTGGTGACACGTATTATTTTGATGATATTACAATTGCTGATTCAACCGGATGGACTGGTGTTGAGGATTTAGCTGGTGTTACACCTACTGAATTTGAACTAAGTCAGAATTATCCTAATCCTTTTAATCCAAGTACAACAATTCGTTATGCGGTACCAAATGAAAGCAAAGTATCAATTTCGATATTCAATTTACTTGGTCAAGAAGTTGCAACTTTAGTTAATGATGTTCAACCAGCTGGATATCATGAAGTACAGTTTAATGCATCAGACTTATCATCTGGTGTTTACCTTTATAGAATAAATGCTGTTTCGTCTGCAGGTTCAAAAGAATTTACAAGCACTAAAAAGTTTGTTCTTCTAAAGTAATTACATAAGTTATTTTTCAGAGGGCCGCAATGGGCGGTCCTCTGGATGTTTCTACAAGCAATTGGATAAGGTTAATAGTTTTATCTGTTTGATTACTCTTTAATATACCTTTTAAAGGATCGAATGAAATATTTTACAATTCTTCTTTTTTGTTTCAATTTTACATTTTTTCAAAACATAAACGCTCAATGGACAAACCCTGATTTAACCTTAACCGGCAGACAGATTCTATGTTTTGCAAAAAATGACTTATCAGTAATTGCCGGAACGAATGGTGGTTTAGTAAGTTCTACAAATAACGGACAAAGTTGGACTAATACTGGAGCTGGGCTTCCATATTCAAATGTACGTGCATTGTTGAATGTGGAATCTTATCCATTTAATTTATTAGCTGGTATGGTCTCCGGCAGAATTTCAATGTCCACAAATTTTGGAGAAAATTTCACAGCATTTCCTGCAGAATCTGAGCAGCTTCCATTTTTGGCTGATATCAATTGCATTCTTGAGAGGGGAAACAGTTCAAACTTTTTAGCAGGTACTGAGAGGGGAGTATACCTATTACCTCAATATTATCCGCTCTCAACATGGATACCGATAAATACTGGTTTACCGTCAGCAGAAACTAAAGTTAGAGCAATTGTGGAAATAGATGGAGAAATATTTGCTGGAACAAATAGTGGAGTTTTTCAGTTGAGTGGATATGACTGGGTTGAAAGGAATGGTGGATTAACAAATTTGAATGTAACAGCGCTTATAAGTGTGGGGGGATATTTGTTTGCTGGTACATCTCAAGGTAGTGTTGGAGGTGTTTACATTTCTTCTGACAATGGTGGAAATTGGACACTTTCAAAACCTGAAACCTGGGTTACATCTTTTCTCGTTGTAGGATCCAACATTTTTGAAGGAAGTATGGGTAATGGAATCACTCGTAGTACAAATTTTGGTATTTCCTGGGTTCCAATTAATGATGGATTAGGTAGCGGTGCATACAATGTAATGTCTTTAGGTACAGATGATCAATACTTATTTGCTGGAACAAATGGTTCAAATATTTGGCGTCGTCCATTATCCCAAGTTGTAACTGATGTAAACGAAGAGTTAAATATTCAACCGGAACAATATTCTTTAGAGCAAAACTATCCAAATCCTTTCAACCCAACTACCAGTATCCGGTATCAAGTATCAAGCATCGCGCAAGTAACTCTTAAAGTTTATGATATTCTTGGTAACGAAGTAGCCAGGTTAGTAAACGAAGATAAACCAGTAGGAAGTTACGAAGTTGATTTTGATGCTTCACAATTATCATCAGGAATTTATTTATACAAACTAACAGCAGGCAATTTCATCGAGACCAGAAAAATGATTCTTATTAAATAAAAAAGGGAGTTTATCAATTATGGAAAAAACTATTCAACAGATGCTGAAGAAAGAAAAGATTTTAACTTCTGTTATCAATGTGCTTTTCTTCATTCTCAGCACTACAACTTTGATGGCGATATTAATTCTGGTGAGTTCACTTTGAGAATTAAATAACAAGTTATTTTAACAAAAATTAATTCAATAATACTAATCAAATAAATTCTTTTAAGGTAAGGATGGAGGTAAAAATGAAAAACTTAATTAATCTTTTTGTGGTGGTAATACTATTAACAGGATTTACTTTTACACAGGAACGACCTGATAAAAGAAAAGATATGATAATAACACCGGATGGAAAACTAATGTCAAGAATAGATGGGAGTATTATTGAACCCAACTATGATCTTAATACCTTAAAAAACAAAAAATCTGAGAACGACGCACCTATCGGTACACCGTTTAGCTGGGACGGTGGGCTAGGTTTTTATTCATCCGGATCTAATACAGTATATGCAATTGCTGTATCAGGTTCTGATGTTTATATCGGAGGTGACTTTACAGATGCTATGGGGAACCCAGGTTCAAATTACATTCTTCGATATAATCAGAAAAATAATACCTGGCATTCCCTCCTATCTGGATTAAACGGACCCGTCCATGTAATAGCAGTCTCCGGCAATGATGTATATGTTGGTGGTGAATTCACTGATGCCGGAGGAAATCTAGATGCAGACCGTATTGCCCGATGGGATGGCAGCAGCTGGAACGCTCTTGGTGTTGGATTGAATGATGTTGTTTATGCAATCGCAATTAGTGGCAGTGATATTTATGTTGGAGGAAATTTTTTAAGCGCTGGAGGAATATTTGGCGCCGATTATATTGCCAGATGGGACGGCAGCAGCTGGAATTTTATGGGGCAGTTGGATGGTTCTGTTAGTGCTATAGTAGTAAACGGCTCATATGTTTATGTTGGTGGTTACTTTAGTTATGTCAATTCAGCAACAGCGGTTTTTTATTTTGCCACATATGATGGTTTTTCGTGGGGGAGCTTGGGCACTCCTTTGGATAGTGACGTTAAGGCAATTGCAATCTCTGGTTCTGATCTATATATCGGCGGGGCATTCAAAAATGCTGGTGGCAATGCTAATGCAGATGCTGTCGCATATTTTGATCTTTCGATACCTTCTTCTGATTGGAAAGCTCTTGGTAATGGTATTATAAATAATGATGCGTTACCTAATGGTATTGTTGAAGCAATCGCTGTTAACGGTGATGATGTTTATGTTGGAGGACCTTTTTACAATGGCTGGAATTCAAATTTTAATAATATAGCATATTGGAACGGAACAGTATGGAATGATTTAAGTTCTAGTTTATCTGGTGGATGTTTTGCACTCGCTTTGTCTGGAACTGATGTACTTGCCGGAGGATATTTTGGATTTAATAGATGGTTTGGTGTTTATGCTGAAGGATTGTATGCAGGAGTACAAAATTCTGCTGTATCCGGTTCTGGTATAATTGAGTTTAATACGACTGCTGATAGCACAAGAATTACACTTAATTTGATTGAGACTGGAAAAGGGAATGGAATATTTAATGTTTTTTGTTATGAGAACAAACCTGCCGACGGCGAAATCCTGCCGGTTTCTAATCATCGCTGGATAATCCAGAACACCGGTTTTTTTCCAACTATAAATTTTAGTGATATAATAAGAATAAAGTTTAGTGATTTTATTGATAGCTCCGGAATAATTAATCCTTACACCGTTAAAATATATCATCGCGTTACTCCTGGAAGAGGACAGTTTACTGAATTATACACTGAATATGATGATAATACAAATGAGTTGTGGGCTTATATCAATAGTTACGGTGAGTTTGCTATTGGTATACCGAGCACTGTTGATGGAATTATCGATCAAGATGAGTACGTTAATCACGTTGAAGGTCAAAATATGCAGACAAGTGATGGTAAAACCTGGTATATGCGGACTGATGATTATTATATGTATTTCGGAATTAGTAACTACTCAGATAGCTCGGACGCAGTAAGCATTTATCTTGATAACTCAGCAAGTACTCCTGTAAATTATCACTTTAATCCTTTTGGTACTGAAACAGGTTCTGGTAAAGATGGTTTATCCACAAACTTACCTTTCGGTGCCGAATTTTTTGCTTATGTAAAACCAACTTATGATGAATACAGACACACTGACCAAATTGGTGGTTGGATGGACAGTGTAGAAAATGATTTTATAAAATCGTACAATGATCCTGCAAATATTTTTGAATTTGCTATACCGCTATCAAGCTTACCAGTTTCGTATTATACTAGTAACTATCCATTACTATGGTTTAATTGGTTAGGTTTTCTTTCAAACAGTGGAATTATATCATCACGTGTACCTAATAATGCTAATCCTTCAGGAATACCTGATGACCTAAGCTGGTATTACCCTTCATCAGTTAATAATTTTTCTTTTGCGCGTTCTAGTTATACCCACATTGGTCTCTCTTTCCCAAACTTTGGAGCTTTCAATTGTTACAATTTTACATTTTTCCCGACATCTCCGACTGCATCTATAACCAGAACCAGTGGTGAATGGAATATTGATGGTGAACTTGTTGTTTATGAAGGAACGCTAACATTTGCAAATCCCGATTCTGTTAAGCTTTTAAGTCTTCTTCATATGGATGGCAATATTAATTTCCCAGGAGATGTTCCATTAGAGGTTAGAGGAAACATTTATCAGACAAATACTTATGGTGCAAATTTAAATTTTAGTAGTGGTCATTCAACAGTTATTGATTTGGCATTTGGCTCCGGCTCTATATACACATCTGCACCTTTTCAAAATCTTACAACACGCTTTGGAAATATTGATCTTATTTCTGATATAATAATTAATGAATCATTGACACTTCAGAATGGAAACATTAAGACAATTAACTTTGATACATCATACGTTAGAATGAACCAGGGGGCTGTGGTTACGCGATCAGGATCCGGTTACGTTGATGGTTATTTAGTTAGATGGGCAAGTAGTGGTATTGTTGATTTTCCTGTTGGAACTGCAAATGGTTATTCACCTGTTTCGTTTAACTTTAATAATGTTACCAATCTCAATACAATAACTGTTGGAGCATTTCAAAATGTTCATCCAAATGTTGTTACACAGGCTCAATCAATGCAAAGGTACTGGAATATTACAAAAAATAGTGCACTTACATTTACAAATACATCAATAAACTTCCAATACTTACCGCAGGATTTTAACAGTGCTTTTTTTGAAGCAACTGATGAAGCAGCAATGGTTGTAGGTAAATACGATAACAGTTGGTCGTTTCCAACTATAAGTTCTAGATTACCGGGTGGCCCAAGTGATGGCGGGTCAATAACTGTCTCTGGCATTACTTCATTTTCGGATTTTACATTAGGTAGAAATGAAGCTGCTTTACCGGTAGAATTAACCTCATTCACTGCTTCAAAAAAAAATAACTCTGTACAATTAAAATGGTCTACTGCAACTGAGATAAATAATTATGGATTTGAGATTGAAAAGACCGTTCACACTTCGACTCCGCTCAGTGTGACAAGGTGGGAGAAAATTGGATTTGTTGAAGGTGGTGGAAATTCTAATTCAATTATAGAATATTCATTTACAGATACTAAATTATTTGGCGGCAGTAAATTCATATATCGATTAAAACAAATTGATAATGAGGGAACATTTAGCTACTCAGATGAAATTAATGTTGAGGTAGTTCCAAATAAATTTGAGCTATCACAGAACTACCCAAATCCATTTAATCCAGGTACAAAAATTAGATACAGTATCCCAAATATAGGATCGGGGTTCGCTCAGACCGTATTAAAAGTTTACGATGTTCTTGGCAACGAAGTAGCAACCCTAGTCAATGAAGAAAAACCCGCAGGAGTTTATGAAGTTGTGTTTGATCCGATAAATCTTTCATCGGGAATATATATCTATAAACTGCAAGTTGCTGAATTTATCTTAGCTAAAAAAATGACCTTAATTAAATAATATCTAAACAACATTAAAGGAGTCTCTTTTATGAAAACCCGATTAATTATTCTCTTATTTTTATTCTCATTAACTACTCATTTATTCTCTCAGAATATCGACGCAAAGTTAGGGGCTAACGGTATATTTAGTATAAAAAATTCAAGTAATCAAAATATTCTTACTATTGGAGTTAACGATAATAAATTAAATTTAAACAATTTAAGTGTTGGAACTACTCTTGATCAAAATAATGGAATATTTTATAAATCCGGTCTACAATTCCTTCATACTTATGGAAATAATAATTTATTCCTTGGATATAATTCAGGAAATTTTTCACTATCATCAAGTTCTAATGGTAATATAGGAATAGGATCTGCCACACTTCAGGGATTGACTACTGGAGTAGAAAACACTGCTGTAGGAAATGCGGCTTTAACTCTAGTGAGTTCTGGTAATTACAACTCATCATTTGGTTCATTTACATTGGAACCTAATACAACCGGAAATTTTAATTCAGCATTCGGATATGCATCTTTAAGAAGTAACCAAACCGGAAACAATAATACTGCGTTAGGTGTAAGTTCACAGTATTTAAACACAACTGGAGTAAATAACACATCAACAGGATATGAATCACTTAAATCAAATGTAGAAGGTTTTAATAACACAGCTATGGGTTATCAATCACTTTTAAATAGTACTGGCAATTACAATACAGCAGTTGGATTCAATGCGGGTTCTACTGTTACAACAGGAGCCAATCTAACATTAATAGGTATTGATGCAAATCCTTCATCCCCAACTGCAAATGATGAAATTACTTTAGGTAATGTTTTCGTTCAAACATTAAGATGTAACACAACTACAATTACTTCATTATCTGATTCACGCGATAAAAAGAACATAAAAGATTTATCGCTTGGATTAAATTTTCTTATGAAAATTCAACCAAGAGAATTTAATTGGGATAAAAGAGAATGGTACAATGATGGAAAATCTGATGGAAGTAAAATGCAAGATGTTCCTACAGCAGGATTTATTGCACAGGAACTTGATATCGCTCAAACAGAAGCAGAAGTAGAATGGTTAAAACTTGTATTAAAAGAAAATCCAGATAGAATAGAAGCATCAGCCGGAAATTTATTTCCAATTGTAGTTAAAGCTGTTCAGGATTTAAAGAAAGAAAAAGATACAGAGATAGCTCAATTAAAATCTGAAAACGAAAAACTTAGAAGTGAGCTTGAATCATTTAAAGAATTACAAACTCGCTTAGCTAAGATTGAGCAGGTAATAATTAATTCGGATGTAAAATTCACAAGTAACATTACTGAATAAATAATAATTAATAATTCAATAATGAAAGCTGAATTAACATGAAAACAAAAATATTCTTTATTGTCTTTTTTAGTTTAATTGCTCTAAAAGCACAAAGCACATTAATAATTGGAGCAAATGCATCTCTTGATGTTCAGACAGGTGCTGATATTTGCTCAGATAGCTTATCAGGTAATGTCACAGGTAACGGAACTTTTTGTGAAAATCCTACAGAGGTTGAATCTGAAACAGATAAAAAATTACTAACTGAATATGCATTGGAACAAAACTATCCGAATCCGTTTAACCCAAGAACAGTTATCAGTTGGCAATCACCTGTGAGTGGTCATCAAACATTAAAAGTTTATGATGTACTGTCTAACGAAGTTGCTACCATTGTTGATGAATTTAAGTCCGCTGGAACTTACGAAGCGGATTTTAATGCTATAAATCTTCCAAGTGGAGTTTATTTCTACAAACTTCAGATTGGCAATTTTATATCTACAAAGAAAATGACTTTGATTAAATAAATATTTTATTTCAAGGAATGGGAAGCATCGTTCGTGTGATCTCCTTGATCAAAACGCCGCAAGGTGTAAAAGCTTTGCGGCACTTATTGATGGATCATTTTTTAACAATATGAAAGTATTATGAAAAAGATATTATTAGTCATTACAATGATTTTAATCCTATATAATCCAAATATTATGTCACAATTCAATGGATTTGAATGGTCAAATCCTAAACCACAAGGTAATAAGCTTAATTCTATAGGATTTTTTAATGCAAACGATGGTATTGCTATAGGTAATTTTGGAACCTTACTTAAAACTAGTAATGGCGGATCAAGCTGGGATTATATTATGATAGCAGCATCAAAAAATCTAAATGCTCTGGATATAGTAAATGCTAACACGGCTTTTATTGCTGGGGATAGCGGTCTTATTCTAAAGACAACAGATTCAGGTTCATCCTGGCTTGAATTGAATAGTAACTTAGATACTAATCTTACATCTATAAAGTTTTTGAATGAAAATATTGGATACACCGTGGGTTTGTTTGGTACCATCATCAAAACAACAGATGGTGGTATAAATTGGAGTAAGAAAGTAATTTATTATAATCATACTGATATAGAAATTATTGATTCAAATAATGCGTTTATAGTTGGAGATGCTGGTACAGCAATAAGAACAACAGATGGAGGTAACATTTGGTTTAGCATGATTTTATCAACTTCATCGCCACTTACCGGGGTATCATTTACGGATTCTTCAAATGGGTATATAGTTGGAGGATACTTTGGAAATGGATTAATATTTAAAACAACAGATAGTGGACAAAATTGGATAAATATTTTTTCCGGTGAAAATTTGCCATTTCTAAACATTTTCTATAAAGACTCTAATAATCTATTTACAGTTGGCTACCAAGGTACAATCAAGCGAACGACTGATGCAGGAATTAGCTGGACTAACGTTACTGTTGACACACAAATGGATTTATTAGATGGATATTTTGTCAATTCTAATCTGGGATTTATTGTTGGTACTGGCGGTAAACTTTTAAAAACTACTGATGGCGGGAATATTTGGAATTCTTATACCTCGGGAAATGAAAATTACTTATTCGCGGCAGATTTTATAGATCATAACATAGGGATTGCTGTTGGAATTAATAAAACAATATTAAAAACAACCAATGGCGGAATTAATTGGACTGTAAAGAATTTAAGTCTTATCAGCAACCCAGCTTTATTTGATATAAAAATGCTTACAGCAAACTATGGAATTGCAGTTGGATGGTATGGTTTTATCCACATTACAACTGATGCAGGTGAGACATGGAATACTTCCGGAGGTGTAAATAGTCAAGATCTTCGAAGATTGGATTTTATTGACAATAGCATTGGATATGCAGCCGGATATTTCGGTACTATTTCAAAAACTACAGATGCTGGCTTAAGTTGGAACTTGTTGAATTCAGGTTCTACGGAATATTTGGAAAGCATCGATTTTATAAATCCAAATTTAGGTTTTGTTTGTGGAAGTAATGGACAAATATTAAAAACAACAAATGCAGGTGCTACCTGGAATCCGACTGTTACAAATACTAATATTTACTTACATGATATTGCTTTTTTTGATAGCAGTAACGGATTTGCAATTGGACAGAACTCAACGATATTAAAAACATCTAACTCAGGTCTCACATGGGATTCGGTTTATGGAGTACAGTATGGAGCAAATCTAAATGCAATAAAAATTATTACATCACAATTAGTATATGCTGCCGGAGATAGTGGGAAAGTTCTTTTTTCAAATGATGGTGGATTAAATTGGAATATAATTCCATCAAATACAAATAATTTTATCTATGGCATAACAGCAGTTGATTCCTCTTTATATTTTTTTGGAGAAAATGGAACAATTCTTAAGTTTACTAGTGCCTCAATACCCGTTGAATTAACTTCATTTAACGCGGCTGTAAATGATAACAAAGTCAATCTGAGTTGGTCAACAGCTACTGAATTAAATAATTCAGGATTTCAAATACAGAGATTAAAAGCCTCGAAGATTGAGGTAAATGAAAACTGGCAAAACATTGGTTTTGTAAATGGGATTGGGACTTCAACTGAAGCACAAACTTATGCATTTCAAGATCATGAAATTACATCAGGTAAATATCAGTACAGATTAAAGCAAATAGATTTTGATGGTTCATTTGAATATTCGAATATTGTTGAAGTTGAAATTGGAACCCCAGTTGAATTTATTTTAGCACAAAACTTTCCAAATCCATTTAACCCAGGCACAAATATTAGCTGGCAAACACCAGTTAGCGGTCAACAAATATTAAAAGTTTATGATGTTTTAGGAAACGAAGTTGCTATACTAATTGATGAATTTAAATCAGCAGGAAGTTATCAAGTTGAATTTAATGCAGCAAAACTTTCAAGTGGAGTCTATTTCTATAAACTTCAAGTTGGTTCACTTACACAGACAAAAAAAATGCAGCTAATAAAATAAATTAGAAAGCCCTTGATGAACGACAATTATGAAAAAAGCAAAAGAAGAGTAAAAGTATTAACTGTTGTTATTAATGTCACAATATTTTTAGTTGCTATTTCTATAATTGCAATTATACTAAGTCTAATTGTTTAGGATTGCTAAATGGTGCAAAATTAATAATGGTATAAAGTTAATAACTACAAATAATAAATAAATGTCCAACAAAATAAGTAAGGAGATAAAAATGAAAATGTTCAAGCGCTCCCAATCAGTTCTTATTCTTATATTATCGGTAATGTTCTTTTATGCTTGCTCAAGTGATTCTGATAATCCTATTGATCCAAACAACGTAACCAACTCTACCGCAACGCTGACTCTAAATGGTTCTGGTTATACAAACAAATCTGTAACTCTTAGTAATGGTTTAGCAGAATATTCAGTCTCTGATACTGTAACAGCAATACAGTTTTCAGGTAAAGTGGATAATGATACACTTTATATGGCAATTATTTTTAGAGGTAATAATACAGGTACATTCAGCTGGAATGATGAGACAGGTATTATTTTATATAAATCTACTTCAACAGGATATTATACCTATCTCGGGATATCACAAGGCACAAGTACAGTAAGTACTTATGGATCTGTTGGTAATAAAGTTGAAGGCAATGTGAATGGAAAATTGATTGAAGCATCTTCCTTAGCTGAAATTAATATAACTGGTAATTTTTCTGCTGCAAGAATTTCTGATCTGCCATAAGAAAACTATATTATTAAATAGGCTGTTTATAGAATTAGTTTTTTAAACTTATTTTTAATAACAGCCTATGTTATTATTACTCATTCGTTAAACAGTTTATTTAGAAATCTGCACCCCACACTTCAAACACAAAATAATTACCTCAGAAGTATTAATTATTATTATTTGATTGTCTCAAACTAATTAGAGCATCCTTATATTTACTTTGAAAATATAAATGACTATTAAACTTTAATTGGATTGAATAAAATGTACGATTATCAAAAAAATAATATTTATTTTGCACAAGTTCCCGGAATGATGGAAGAACTCTGTGAACAGGAATTAATAGAGCTTGGAGCAAAAAATACTAAAGTGGCTTATCGCGGAATTTATTTTGAAGCTGATCATACAACTCTTTACAAAATAAATTACACCGCAAGAACAATATCTCGAGTTTTAGCGCCATTAAAATCATTTTATTGCAATAATGCCAATGCAATAATGAAAACGGCAGAACAGATTGAATGGGAAAAAATATTTTCTCTTGATCAGACATTTTCAATCACTTCATCAGTTACTAAGAGCACAATAAATAATTCTCTATATGCTTCTCAAGTATTAAAAGATGGAATTGCAGATTACTTCCGTTCAAAGTTCGATAAGAGACCTGATGTTAATACTGTAAATCCTGATGTAAGGTTCAATTTATTTATTGAAAAAGATAAAGCAATTTTAAGTCTTGATACTTCAGGAGAATCTTTACATAAAAGGGGATATAGACTTTTAGCAGGGGAGGCCCCTATGCAGGAAACTCTTGCCGCAGCAATTATAAGATTGAGTAAATGGGATGGTGAAAAACCATTATTGGATTGCATGTGCGGTTCGGGTACAATTATCTGCGAAGCTTTAATGCACTATTGCAGGATTCCTGCTCAGAATCTTAGAAAGAATTTTGGTTTTTTCCATTTACCAGATTATAAAGCATCGATATGGAAGAAAGTAAAAGATGAAGCTGATGAGAAAATAAGACCTTTGCCGAAAGAATTAATTTATGGAAGTGATAAATCTCAGATTACAATTAAAGTAGCCCAGGAAAATTTATCGCGTCTTCCATTTTCTGAAAACATTGAGTTAGCAGGACAGCCATTCCAACATATTAAACAATTCGAAAATGGAGTGCTTATCACAAATCCGCCTTATGGAATTAGACTTGGACTTAGAGAGGATGTTGAAGTTCTCTATAAAGATCTTGGTGATTTCATAAAAACAAAGTGCAAGGGTACAACTGCTTTCATTTACACAGGTGAACCAACTTTAAGAAAACATATCGGATTAAAAACTTCAAAAAGAATTCCGTTAGTAAATGGTAAACTAGAAGGAGTGCTTTTGCAGATTGATAGTTACGAGGGAAGTAAAAAAGCAAAGTATCAAAAGAAAGAAGAGTGATTTTTAAAATAAAACTAAAAAGTTGAAGTATTAGCTTTGACTTAAAGAATTTATATGTAAATATGAATTTTAATTGACTTCATTTATTATAAAGCCAAAAATAATATTTTAGAAAAATCAGAGTATAGTTTTTTGGGATTCGATGTGTATTTTCTAAAAACATTTAGCTAAATTAAAATATCGATAATTCAACAAAGCAAAAATTGGATTTTAATAACTAGAAAGAGAGGCCTCTTATGTATCTAAGAAGTACTGTTTTTTTAATGATTATTTTGATTGGACTGCAGCTGTTTGCACAAGGGTCAAATCCTGATTATCAATGGCTTCATCCAAAACCATTTGGAGCTTCGGTTGGATGGATTAAAGCCTGGGATGCTAATACAATATATGCAGTAGGAACTGCGGGTAATTTTATTAAATCAACGGATGGGGGACAGACATTTACAATAAATCCGAATGCAGGTGTCCCAAAAATATCTCCAAATCCTACCACGGGTGATATGCGGGCAGGTTCTTTCCTTAATCAGAATTTGGGTTATCTTTGTGGATATGAAGGTGTAACAAAAACAACAGACGGTGGAGTAACATTTACTGAAGTTGGTGCAGGTAACTTTCCGTTTACAGAACTTAGAGACATACATTTTTTTAATGAAAATACCGGATACGTTCTTGGCAGCTACTCAGATGCATTTGCAAAAACAACTGATGGAGGTAACACTTGGGTAAAAAGTACTACACTTCCTCAGGACTTCTACTACGATATGGTTGTTTTTAATGAGCAAAGAATAATTGTATCCGCCTCTTACAGCGGTACAAATAATATCTATCTTACTACTGATGGCGGAACTACGTGGACTGCTTCAGCCGCTGGAAATCTTTCAATTTTCTCAATGACATTTTTAGATTCACTTACTGGTTTTGCTGGAAGTGAAGGCGGTATGGTTTATAAAACTACAAATGGCGGTTTAAGTTGGAATGTTGTTACCACATTAAACGCACTACCAACAGATGCTTTCTTTAGTATGTTTAATCAAGGTTCGAATCTTTACATTATGTCTTATGATTCAACTTTATACATTTCAACAGATGCCGGTGCAACATTTACTTCATCCCAATTTTTACCAAGCGGAAACATCGCAATAGTTATGAGAGCAGGAACGGTTTTTGGTTCTAATGTATACATAGCAGGTGATTTGGGTTCTTTTTATAAATCAACTAATAATGGATCAACATGGCAGACACCAACAGTAAATGCTAAGTTAGATTTTCTACAGGGTATTTATGCAGATCAGTCAGGTAAAATTATCGCTGTTGGAAGTCCATCAACACCAACTATTGGTCAACAGATAATAATTTCCAGTAATGGTGGTGATACCTGGGGTTCATTCTCTCTTAATGCAGTTGATGCTGATCTTAGATCTATCAAAATGATAGATCTAAATACCGGATATGCAGTTGGCAGCAGTGGAAGTGTATGGAAAACAACAAATGGCGGTTTTGATTGGACAAAATACAGCGGTACAACTACCGAGCAAGCTTTTAACGGCGTAGATTTTTATAATGCACAATATGGATTTACTGCCGGAAATAATGGAGAAGCTTGGAAAACAACTGATGGCGGAAATACCTGGACAAGCTTAACAGGCATTATTCCTAATGATTATTTCAACAGTGTTGATATGGTTAGCCCTACAACAGTATTTGTGCTTGGTTATGCAATATATAAAACTACTGATGGCGGAGCCACCTGGTTAACAATTACACCATCATTACCTGATAGTCCTCCATCAAAATTAAAGATGTTCAATGAGTCAATTGGTGTACTGGTTGGACCAACCGGGTTTTTTGGCAATAGTCCATTTGTATATAAAACTACAGATGGAGGTATTACTTGGAATAGTATGAACTTTACATTTTCTGGCGCTGGCAAATTGTACGATATAGAATTTCGTACTGCAGATGATTTAGTTGTTGTA
Source organism: Ignavibacteriales bacterium (assembly GCA_016707115.1). GTDB lineage: Bacteria > Bacteroidota > Ignavibacteria > Ignavibacteriales > Ignavibacteriaceae > IGN3. The sequence continues at coordinate 639,863 of JADJIH010000001.1, forward strand.
GGAAATGCCGGAGGAGTATATCATACATCCGATAACGGTGTTACCTGGACTCAATTTAATGTTGGCCTATCAAATTTTTCTTTTGGTTCTCAGGTGCTTGGTGTAACGTTCAGTGGACCAAATGAGGTTATTGTTGCTGGTGCAGGTGCACAAATAGTTAAAATACAATTAGAGAATGTTGTACCAGTTGAGTTAGTTTCATTCGTTTGTGAAGTTAATAGTCCAAATGTTAAACTGCACTGGATCACAGCAAGTGAACTTAACAACCAGGGGTTTGAAATCGAACGCAAAACAGCGGAGTCTAATATTTGGCAAACAATTGGACATTTACCAGGAAAAGGAACAACCACAAATACTACAGAATATTATTTTAATGATGAAAATATTGTGATGGGAGTTTATAATTACAGAATAAAGCAGATAGATTTTGATGGTACATTTGAATATTCAGAAGTTGTTACTGCAGATTTAAGCACACCAGCATCTTTTGCATTAGAACAAAACTATCCTAATCCATTTAATCCATCTACAAATATAAGTTACAGTATTCCTCAAAATTCTTTTGTAACATTAAAAGTTTATGATATTCTTGGAAACGAATTTGCTATACTGGTGAATGAAGATAAAGAAGCGGGTAATTATCAAATAACTTTTGATGCATCATCATTATCGAATGGAGTATATTTCTACAGACTTCAAGCTAATGGTTACGACCTTACAAAAAAGATGATCCTGATGAAATAATAATCAATAAAATTGAAATAAAAATTAAGGGCTCTAAGGAGCCCTTTTTTAATTTATAATAAACAAACTTCGTTTGATAAACTGCTTTGCGTTAAGTAAGAATATATATGAGTTGTCTTAATATCTTTGCGCTCGCGTGATTCTTTTACTACATAGAGCAAATTTATGCTAAGTGTCGGCTAAATCAGTGAGACTCAAAAAATAAAAAAGCCCGAATACGAATTGTATTAAGGCTTTTATTGTACACCCGACAGGATTCGAACCTGTAACCTTCTGATTCGTAGTCAGATGCTCTATCCAGTTGGGCGACGGGTGCATACAAATTTTAATGATACAAACATAATATAATTACGATATTTTATCAATCTTAAATACCCTCATACTTTGAGCAAATTCATTGCCTAACATAAGCGTTTATGATTTTATCAATCATTCTATTTGTTTCATTATTAATAATTTTTCTTTCAGGATTCGCATCAAACCAGGTTAGTGTTTGTTTAATTCCATCTTTAAAAGGAATTATTGCCCTAAATTCTGGAACGTATTTTTTAATCTTAGCATTATCAAAAACAGTACTGTATGATTTATCTCCAAGCAGTGTTCCAATTTTTGATTTATCAATATTACAAATGAAATCGGAAGGAATATGAATAACGTTCGCTTTTACTCCAGCAGCTTCTGCCACATATTCATAGATCTTATTCCAGGTAAGTACTTCATCAGATGTTATATGGAATGAATTACCAATTGCTGACTGATTTCCTAATAATCCAATAAATCCCCTAGCAAAATCTTCAGAATGTGTAAGAGTCCATAACGATGTACCATCGCCGTGAATAATTATTTTCTTTCCCTTTTTAATTCTATCAATTATTGTATACTCAGTCCAGCCACCAAACGGTACCGGAATAACTGTATCATAAGTTAGTGAAGGACGAACAATTGTAATTGGAAATTCTTCGGATTGGAATGAGTGATTTAATATATTCTCGCATTCAATTTTATTTTGGGAATACTTCCAGAAAGGATTCGATAACGGAGTTAACTCAGTTATTAAATAATTTTCAGGGGGTTTTTGATAAGCAGAGGCAGAACTTATAAAAATATATTGTTTCGTTTTATTTCGAAAAAGTTCTATATCTCTCATAATATCATCGGCTTCAAATGCTATCCAGTTTACAACAACATCCCATTTATAATCCTTAAGAGCATTATTTATTTCCTTAAAATATGAAATATCAGCAACAATCTTTTTAGCACCTTCGATTTCAATGTCTCTCAGACCACGGTTAAGTAAATATAAATCAACTCCTCTAAAAACACTTAGTCTGCTAACTGCCGCGCTAATATTTCCTGTGCCGCCAATGAATAGCACTTTCAAATCTTTATTACTCATTGTATTATTTTTAATATTTAAAACGTAACGCTAATTAAATTTACGTTAATGTTATATAAAACTTAGATCTTAAACCAGGTTCTGGAACAATGCAGTTCTTAAGCACTTTTTATTTACTTAATAAACGTAGACATTTTTCAATTGAATAAAATTTTACAATTATTATTTAAAACTGTTAAAATTATTCTTTACTAAATAATATTACACTTAATTGTTCAAAATACTCAATTTAGCTGATTACAATTTTGGCTTAATATTTGTGTTGATTGTTTATAATGTTTCTGTAAAAATTATCAGGTAATATATATGGAGTTAATATATGCATTCAGATATACTAATTGATTTGGAAGAATTTATGACCGATGTAGTTGATGGAATTCCAACTCTCACAATAAATATTAAGCATCCCTCATTTAAGGATATTAACGAATTTAAAAACTCCTTAAATAATATATTATGTGATTATAATAAAATTATAATAGATTTTAGCAATTGCGATTTTATTGACTCCGTTATACTTGGAGCAGTTGTAATTGCTCATAAGGATCTTCAAAAACAGGGTGGAGGCATATTTACAATTACCTCACCGGGGAAAATGCGCCTTCTATTTGGTCAAACAGGAATTGACAGAGTAATCAGGAATTATGATACAAAAGCAGAAGCTTTAGAAAGTATCCATGTTTAAATATTATATAGAATAAAATATTTAGCCAATATCTTTTAATTATTAAGATCGACTATGCTTCGGTCTTTTTTTTTTATACTGATGACAAATTATTGGTGTCTTAGACCGTAATCCTTTATTATCAATTAACAGAATTATTATATATATGATTTCATAAAAAAAGTATTATTTTACAATTAAAGAAAAACCTACTTCATAGGTCATTAAAAAAGGATTGTTTAAAGATATGAAACTGCTTTTACGATCTTATTTACTCCTCATATTTATTGCGGCGCTGTCTGCTAATGTTTTAGCCCAGCAGTTTAATATGAATGAAAAAACATTTTACTATCCACATACTTATTCTAAAAATCAGATGATAGGTTCACTTGGACTTTCAACCGCGAAACTTCCTGAGGATGTTGTGGAAACTGATGATGTATTCAGAGCACCACTATTTTCATACAGGTTAAAATATGGACTTCCTGAAAACTTTATTGCTGAGGGAGGAGTGGAAACAAATCTAATTACTTTTCATTTTTCTGCTGGTCCAAAATGGAATTATCAATTTGATAGATTAGGATTTTCAGTGGGTGCTGATATTGCTTATTGGTTTGGCCAGCTTGAACAATTTGGTTTTGACACTAAGTTTAACGGCTGGATAATGTATCCGAATTTAAGCGCAGGATACAGGTTTGATAAGTTTACTATTTCAGTAAAATCCGAACTTGTTTTAAATCTGGCTGAAACATCAATAAATGGTGAAACAGAAATATCAAATGATTTAGACTTTTTTAATGGATGGACTATTGGATTGTATTTTGAGCAGCCTTTGTGGAATGATCAATTTGTAGTATTAGGTATTCGATCAACATTCCTTAATTTTTATTATCCGATGTGGGCAGCGTTTTCAACATTTGACCGAACATATTATATACCAGAAGCAACATTTACATTTATATTATGAAAAAAATATTATTAACAATTGCATGTCTACTCTTCATTTATTCTTGTAATAATGAGGTAGATATAGTAAACCCGGTAGTTGATCCGAGCAATTTTTTAGCGCAAACAAAACCGCTAAACTCTGATTCAAAACTTATTATGGATGGGGTTTATGAAGTTGTAAATGGTGCAGAGTTATTAGGCGACCAGGTAGTTGTAAAATGGACTAGAGACAGGCTGTCAATTTTCTCAGGAAAAAATGGAGGCTATATAATACTTGAGGGAGGATATCTAGATTCCGTAATTTTCTTTGTGGGTCATTGGAGATACTCTACCAACACAGAATCAGGCGCTGCATCATTTTATATTCCAGCTGATGAGGGAGGCGGGGAAATAATATCCGGTGATACCACAACTACGATTAGATTAATTGGTACTTACGGATTTGGAAATGAAATAGCAAACCAACCGTTAGTGTTTAAATTCAAACGTGAATTTAGTCAGGAAGTAAAACAAGGTAATTTTGATATTTTAGCTCACCGAGGTGGTGGCCGTAATTCAGAGTATCTTGGTGTTTCTGAGAACTCAATTGAGATGATAAATATTACAGAACGGTTTGGAACAACCGGAGTAGAAATAGACGCACGACTGTCTAAAGACGGAGTTGCTTTCTTATATCATGATAACGATATAAATCTGCGTTTAACACAGAAGAGCTTAATTTGGGGTGATATTGAAAATTTTACATGGGCTCAGTTAAGGACTCTTGTTACTTTAAAGAATGGAGAAAAAATTCCTTCGTTAAGAGAAGCATTAGAGTTTGTTCTTGAAGAAACTAATCTTCGTACTGTGTGGCTTGACACAAAAGATGTAGATGTTCTTCCAGTTTCTATAGCACTTCAACAGGAAATACTTCAGAGAGCTGCTCAGATGGGAAGAGATTTAAATATTTACATTGGTCTTCCTGCTCAAGATGTTTATGATGCCTTTGTTGCTTACCCCGGTTTTCAGGATGTACTTTCGCTATGTGAACTTTCTCTTGATCAGGTTAGACAAGCCAATTCAAAAGTCTGGGCTACAAGATGGACACAAGGAACACAAACAGATGCTGTACAGCAAATGCACACCGAAGGAAAAAAAGCTTTTGTGTGGACACTTGATGAACCATCTTATATTGAACATTTTGTTATTGACGGTGAGTTTGATGGTATACTTACAAATTACCCTACAATACTATCATACTATCACTATATAAAATAGCAGAGAAATATTATGAAATTATTAAAGACAATTTTAACGTTATTGATTTTTGTTACTTGTACTTCATTCGGGCAAATTGTGGATAATACATATTCATTAACTGCTGAATTTGGTGCAGGGTATTCACGCTATTTTACAACTATGGATTATAACGATCTTAATAAAAACGGATTCTCAGGAACAGTAAGAGTAATGTGGAATCCTGAACACTTGCTTAGCGTTGGTATTGAGACAGGATATCAATATCTCTATTCAATAAATATAAGCAATTATGATACAGAGTTTGGAACAACAGAATTCTCAGCTTCAATGTACACTGTTCCGATATTTTTAATGTTTTCTATGAAAATCACTCCTAACCTTAGATTTAATGCTGGTACGGGAATGTATCTTCTTTTTAACTCAGGTAATATGTTTGATGATAAATTGGAAAGTAATCAGATAAGTATAGGAGGACATTTTGGAGTTTCTTATTTGTATCCTATAAATAAAAAGATCTCCGTTGGCGGAGAACTGCTTTATTCTTATTTCTCAAAAATTCAGGATCAAACAGTGGCTCTTCAATTTGTTTTAACGTATGATTTAATTAATTACTAATTAAATTTTAAGCAATGAAGTTGATGACCTTATTACAATTAAAGACTCGATTCATAAGGATTTAGAAATACTAATTATTTTCTAAGCACGATAAAAGAGACTACGAATATGAAATCTATGTTATTTATTCTAATTTTATTTGCATCAGTCTATCCGCAGGATAGTCATTATTGGAATTTACAGTATGGTACAAAATCCACATTGCTCGGAGGTACTGTAATAGGAAGTGTTACCGATTTAAGTGCAACATATTATAATCCGGGTGTCGTTTCCTTCTTTGATGATCCTAAACTTATTCTATCTGCAAAGGTTTATCAATACGAGTTGGTAACCGTTATAAACGGTGCTGGCAATAATAAAGATTTAGATTACTCAAGTATTTCACCGTCACCAACCTTTGTAGCATTTAAATTTAATATTGATACTACTGGAAGAAACAGACTTGCTTTTTCATTGTTAACCAGACAATCAATGAATTTTGATTTTGAAACCAGACAAATCGGAACTGAACGAAACTTAAATGAGTTTGGCAGTAACTTTGCGGCCGGTGGTTTGTCGCTTCAGCAAAAATTTGATGAGATATGGGGTGGACTCACTTTTTCTCACAAGCTAAATGAATTTATTGGATTAGGCGTAACCGCCTATATTGCTTATCGAAATCAAACAACAAACTATCAAACCATTATTGAGAGCTTAGATTCTTTAAATCAAATCTCATCTTTTCTAGCATTAAGAAATTTAAAATTTAATAATTACAGGGGATTGATGAAGTTTGGAGTCGGTGCTAATTTAAATCAATTACTCTTGGACTTACAATTACTACTCCCAGCATAAGCATTTTAGGGGCGGTTCTTATGGATATCATAACTTCATTAATATTCAGACTGACCCTTCGAAAAATGTTTATCAAAGCAATTATCAGGATGATCTCGGCTCAAAATATAAAACTTCCTGGTCTGTTGGTTTAGGCGCTGCATACTCGTGGCAAACTTTAAGCTTACATGTGAGTGCCGAATGGTACAATGCAGTTAATAAATATGAACCAATCAATCTTGTGCCTTTAAATGAACAAAGTTCAGGAGAAACTTTTAATAAAGAAATAACCCAGCAGTTAAGAAGTATTATAAATGCAGGCATTGGTGTGGACTATAAGTTGAATGATAATCTCAGCTTTGCCGGAAGTTTTATTACAGATTTTTCAGCAAATGATACTAACACCGAAACGAATATCTCTTTATCAAGATGGGATATATACCATATTAGTGCAGGCTCTTATTTTAATATTGGTAGTTCTGAAATTACGCTTGGAGTATCCTATTCATTTGGAAGTGATGTAATTAAGCAGATTGCTGATATAGGAAACCAGGATGAAGAAACAGGCAGCAGCATTAATACATCAGCAGATGTAAAGTTTACTAGAATAAAAGTTTTATTCGGGTTTATATTCTAGTAGAATTATTATTTTTCTGTTAAACTTATTTGAATAGTTATCAGCTGAAGTAAAGATTAATATCTTACAACAAATTCACGATATCAAAATAAAAACTGCTAAATAAAAGATTATAAAATGAAATTGATAGCTGAATCAAGTAAAATATTGTTAGTTTTCTTTTGCATTATTCCTTAATAATACCGCTCTCACAGTTTAAAGAATCTATATCTGAAATGACTTGTTTTCATTTGTAACAAAGCGACTATGTACATTATGGTTCTGAATTGAAATATCTGAAAGGAAATATGGTATTAAATTAGTATAAATAGACTATCACTTTATAAACTTAATTATGAGGTTCTGCGTGAATCTCATCGTGTAAATCTAGAGGTTCTAAATGAGTAATAATATTGCATTGAGCATTCAGATTCTTTTTAATAATAGTTTCTAATTCTGTTGCAATGTTATGTGCATCCTCAAGTAAAGTACCTTTAGGAAAGAGTAGATGAAACTCAAGCCATAATATATTTCCGCTTTCTCTATATCTTAATTGATGATACTCCAATCCCTTTGAGCTGGTTTCTCGATCAAGAACTTTCTTAATAGCACCTGCAGTCTCTTTATTTCCTTCATCCATTAACCCGCCGATTGACTGTCGGACTAATTTTCCACCGGACCACAAAATATTCAGTGCGGCAGCAATAGCTACGATTGGATCGAAAGGGAGCCAGCCTGTTATCCAGGTAAGTAATAAACCAGCAACAACTCCAAAACTGGTCCAGGAATCTGTAAGTACGTGCTTTCCGTTAGCAATAAGAATTATTGAATTACTTTTCTTTCCCTTCCGGATTAAATACAATCCTAAAATAAGATTTATAACTGATGCTGAAAAAGTAAAATATGTACCTTGATCCAGATTTGATATTTCAATTCCAAAGATTAATCGTTTAACAGAAATAAAAATTATAAAAATTGCTGCAAGTATAATCAGCGCACCTTCAAATCCGGCAGAGAAGTAACTTATTTTGTGATGGCCATAAGTATGCTCTTCATCAGCAGGCTGAAAACTGTACCATAAACTGAATACGGCAAAGCCTACGCCAATTATGTGGATGATTGATTCTGCAGCATCAGATAAAATTGCGGTTGAGCTGGTGAGGTAATATGCGTACCATTTAATGGCCAGCATCAGAATACCAAATGAAAACGATAGTCTTATTGCAAACATTTGGACAGATTTTTCTTTGTCCATAAAATCCATATTTAAGAAATTATGTTAACCTAAAATTGTATTAATTGTATAGTCTTATTAATAATAGTGTCATTATTATCAAAAATAAATAATTCTTACTACTCATAGTAATGTTTTAAAAAGATTTTATATCCTTACAATATTTTAATGAATGATATTGAATTAATTTTTCATACGATATAAATACAAAAAACGTTTTCATACCAACGCTACAAAATCATTGTTATCAAACATTTGAGCTTTTATTTTTAATATATTAAGTTTCAAATGTGAATAAATGCTTATAATAACTGGTATATAAAAATGAATAATAGTCAATTAAATCATCGCGACTTATACAGACTACCCTGGACTCTACCGGACAATGCAATATCCTGGTTAGAACCTACTGCGATGTGCAACTTAGCATGCGATGGTTGTTACAGAGAAAATATTAAAGATTCTCATTTATCCGTAAAAGAAGTGAAACATCATCTTGATGTTTTTCAAAAATTAAGAAACACTGATTGTATCTCAATTGCTGGTGGTGATCCGTTACTCTATCCTGATATAATAGAAATAGTAGCAGACATAAAAAATAGAGGTCTAAAGCCGATTATCAATACTAACGGCAAAGCACTTACTATGGAACTGCTCAGAGATCTAAAGAGAGCAGGAGTCTTTGGTTTTACTTTTCACGTTGATAGTAAACAGGGAAGAGGCAATGAATGGAAAGGTAAGAATGAAATTGAACTTCTTGATTTAAGACTACAATATGCGCAAATGCTTGCAGAAGTTGGCGGAATATCTTGCTCATTTAATTCAACAGTATATGAAGATAACATCATTCCACATTGATGCCATCTTTGAAAGAATAAAATATTGATTAAATAAAATTGCTTTGTCGGTTCTGTTATTTTATTTTCAAGCAATATTAGTGAAATATTATTTATTTATTCATTATGCCGGATGTGATGTTGCAGGAAAAAGAAACTCTTAGAAGTATTGCTCTTTTTTCAGAGCTTAGTATAGATGATCTTCGAATAATTTCTTCTATCAGCAAGATAAAATATTTCAAAAAAAACGAAATTATATTTAGAGAGGATGATTTTTATCTGGGGTTTTATATTCTGTTGAAGGGGACTGTAAAAATTTTCAAAATGTCTCCTAAAGCAAAAGAATCAGTATTGCATATAATAAAACCATTAAATGCTTTTGCTGATATTCCTCTTTTTGATGGGGGTAATTATCCGGTTAATGCAGTTGCAGTTGAAGAAAGCATTGCGCTGCTAATACCAAAAGATAAATTTCTTGCACTTTTAAAATCCGATTCAGAGATGGCTCTTAAGATGTTATCTGGATTTGCAAAAAGATTAAAGTCTCTAATCATCCAAGTAGAAAATCTTAATTCAAGTGAAGTTCCTGTACGATTAGCCAAATATTTGTTAAATGAAATTAAAATTTCAGGCACGGAAAAATTGCCCGAACCATTTATAAAACTATCTATTCCAAAAGCAACTCTTGCTGCTTTTATAGGTACAATCACTTCAACTCTTTCCCGTACATTTAAAAAATTACAGGATGATAAAATCATCAGAGTTGCTGGTAAAAAAATCTTTATCTCCGACTACGAACGAATAAAGAAATTGGCTAAGTAGCCCAATACTTTCTTTTATAAACATCTAATTACAAATCTTACAAAAACTGACTTAAGTCAATTTTTCTCTCCCTTCTCAATTCTAAATTTGATTGCGTTTACTAAAAAAGTAATTAAGTGATCAATAGATTATGATACAAATGAACATTACAAATAATTGTATTAACTGTGGGGCCTGCGCATCTGTGTGTCCTGTTAAAGCAGTATTTCAACCTAAGAAAACCTGGCGGTATAAAGGTAAATCATTTAAACCACTTTCTTCTTCTCATTTTTTTATTGTACCACAGATATGCAATCAATGCACAGGTTTTAACTCAATCCAGTGTATAGAAATATGTCCTATGAACGCTATAACCTTAAACGAAAAACAAAACAAATACATTAACTAAAAGGAAACAATATGAACAGCTTATATGAAAAGACCATTGGGGAAATTGTTGCTGAGAATTATCGTACAGCTTCCGTTTTTAATAACTACAACATTGATTTTTGTTGTAAAGGCAATGTGCCGTTTAGTGAAGCTTGCAGCAATAAAAATATAGATTCAGAAAAATTATTAAATGAAGTAATGTCTGTGCTAAATGAAAATTCTGATTCTTCTATTGATTATCAGAATTGGCAGATAGATTTATTGGCAAATCACATTGAATCTAAACACCATAGTTATGTAGTAAATAAAACTCCTGAACTAATTACATTTCTTAATAAACTTTGTAACGTTCACGGCACTAATCATCCCGAATTATTCCAGGTGCATGAATTGTTTTCTGCATCAGCTGGGGAATTAGCAAAGCATATGAAAAAGGAAGAACTTATTCTTTTCCCTTATGTAAGGCAGATGGTTATATCTAAGCAAAAAAATGAAAAATTAAATACTCCTCATTTCGGAACTGTCACCAATCCTATCCATATGATGAAGGCAGAACATAGTACTGAAGGTGATCGATTCAGATTAATTGAAGAAATAACTAATAAATATACCGTGCCATCAGATGGATGCACAACATATAAAGTAACTTATTCAATGTTAAAGGAGTTTCAGGATGATTTACATCTTCACATTCATCTTGAAAATAATATTCTTTTTCCAAAGGCTATTTTAATGGAAACGGAACTTTTATCTCTCTAGATATTTGAAAATGAATCAACTTATTTCCCGTATATATAAGGTATTAAAATGAAAAGATATTGGATTGGGTTTTCCTTAGTAATGATTATATCCTTTGCTGTATTAGGCTGGGTTGGCACAAGAATTTATCAGGAGAAACCACCCGTTCCGGAAAAGGTAGTTACGCAAAGTGGTCAACTCGTATATACTAAATCAGATATACAGGATGGACAAAATATTTGGCAAGCAATGGGCGGAATGGAGATTGGTTCTGTCTGGGGTCATGGTAGTTACGTAGCACCTGATTGGACAGCAGATTGGCTGCACAAAGAAATTTTAGGTACACAAAATTTTCTTGCGATGCAGTTTTATCAAAAAGATTTTAATCAACTCTCAGATTCAGAAAAATCATCTATAAAATCAAAAGTTACGAAGATATTTAAAACAAACACCTACGATGTAAACACCGGTGTTATTACTATTGATGATCTTAGATATGAAGCAATAAAATTAAATGTTATTCATTACAGCGATGTGTTTTTAAATGGCAGAGATGAATATGCAATTCCAAAAAACACTTTAAAAGATCCTGAAAAAATCAGAAAATTTAATGCATTTATTTTTTGGGGTTCCTGGGCAGCTTCAACAAACAGATTAGATGAGGATGTAACTTATACTAATAACTGGCCGCACGAAGATTTAATCGATAACAAGCCGACAGCGGATACTGTTGTATGGACAGGCGTAAGTATAATTATACTTTTACTCGGGATTGGACTTATGGCTTTGTGGTACGCTACACAAAAAGGTCAGGTTGAACACAAAGATTTTCCTTCAGATGATCCCTTACTTGGTGCTGTTATAACTCCATCACAAAAAGCAGTTCTAAAATATTTCTGGGTTGTATCCGGGTTGTTTATGCTACAAATAGTTCTTGGAGTTATAACTGCTCATTATGGAGTTGAAGGCGGAGCATTTTACGGAATTCCTCTCGCAGAAATTCTTCCATATGTAATTACAAGAACATGGCATACTCAAATAGGTATCTTCTGGATTGCAACAGCCTGGCTTGCCGCCGGATTATATATTGTGCCCGCAGTAAGTGGTGTTGAACCAAAGGGACAAAAGCTTGGTGTTAATATTCTTTTTATTGCACTATTAATTGTTGTACTTGGTTCAATGGCTGGCGAATGGTTAAGTGTAAAACATTTACTACCTGATAATTTTTGGTTTTATTTTGGTCATAGTGGTTATGAATATATTGATCTTGGCAGGTTTTTTCAGATTGCGCTCTTGATTGGTTTATTCCTGTGGTTATTTTTAATGTGGCGAGCTATTATGCCTGCATTAAGAAAAAATGATGAACAAAAACCTATACTTACTTTATTCCTGATTTCTACTATTGCAATCGCTTCTTTTTATGGTGCTGCACTTATGTACGGTAAACATACTAACCTTGCAATTGCTGAATACTGGCGCTGGTGGGTTGTGCATCTTTGGGTAGAAGGATTTTTTGAAGTCTTTGCTACGGTTGTTGTTGCTTTTCTTTTTGCAAGACTAAATTTAGTTTCAATAAAAACCGCAGGCAAAGCAACTGTACTTTCGGCAACAATCTTTTTAAGCGGCGGTATCATCGGTACATTGCATCATTTATATTTTTCCGGAACACCAATGGTAGTCCTCGCTCTCGGATCAGTATTTAGTGCGCTTGAGGTTGTACCATTAGTTTTTGTTGGTTATGAAGCCTGGGAAAATATAAAGTTATCGCGAGCCACTGAATGGGTTACAAAATATAAATGGGCTATAAACTTTTTTGTTGCAGTTGCATTTTGGAATTTGCTTGGCGCAGGAATTTTCGGGTTTATGATCAATCCCCCAATCGCTCTTTATTATATGCAAGGATTAAATACAACACCGGTTCACGCACACGCAGCATTGTTCGGTGTTTATGGTATGCTGGGCATTGGATTGATGCTGTTTACTTTAAGAGGATTGCGACCTGATCTAGAATGGGATGAAAAACCAATTAAGTGGGCTTTCTGGTTGATCAATATTGGTTTGTTCACGATGGTTACTTTTAGTCTTTTACCCGTTGGATTGATGCAAACTTATGCTTCCGTGAAAGATGGATATTGGTACGCACGAAGTTCGGAATTTTTACAGACAGATTTAATGCAAACGCTAAGATGGTTAAGAGCATTTGGTGATACTATTTTTGCATTAGGAGCGGTGCTACTTGTTTACTTTGTATTCAAGTTGTCTATCAAATTCAGTCAAAACAACAAATAGCAATCAATTATAGATATGGTCATTTTTTGTGGCCGTATCAGATTTGTTAAGCATCAAAAGAAAGACACAATGCAGCACTTGGTTCAGCAATGCAAAATGATGCAGAAAACTTTTTAACTGATTTTAAAGCTGCGCGCAAAGCGCAACTTAAAAAGATTGGTAAAGTATCTGCACAAAAATCAACAACTAGTACAACACGCGATGGTATTGAAAATGAACTTATGAAGAATGTTCATTTAATTGCATCTATGTTTATTGGTGATGTAGAAAGATGTATGGATTTCTTTGATCAAAGCTTTGTACGCGGCAGCGGAAAAGATGATGAGGAAGAAACTCCAACAGAGCCAACAAAGCCAGTTGCATAACTTAGTAGAATAAGGGCGAAGTGATTCTTTGCCCTTTCAATTATTTATAAAATTGTTATTAGTATTTTGCAATGAGCTATGTTTTATTTAACATTAACATAAATTTAATTAAAAGATATAGGCAAAAGGCTATGAAGAGTAAAACACTAATAAAAAAAATAGGTAAACTTTCTGAAAAGTATTGTATAAGCGTTGGTAAAGAATTCAAATTAAATGATATTGATCCTGGCGATACTCTTAACTTTAAATCAGAAGATAAATCTAAAGCTCAAGAATTATTAAAAGGAGGAGTTGAAGTAATTGCAAGTCTTCAGGATAAATTATATGCGCAGGATAGATGGGCCGTTTTATTGATCTTTCAGGCGATGGATGCTGCGGGTAAAGATAGTGTAATTAAATATGTAATGTCAGGAATAAATCCACAAGGCTGCCAGGTTTACTCATTCAAAGCTCCCTCAGGTGAAGAACTCGATCATGATTTCCTCTGGCGTTGCAGTAAAAATCTTCCTGAACGAGGTCGGATTGGAATATTCAATCGAAGTTATTATGAAGAAACTTTGATCGTTAGGGTGCATGAGAATATTCTAAGGAGCCAGAAACTTCCTGAAAAATTAATAACAAAAAATATTTGGGATGAGCGTTTTCAGGATATAAGAAACTTTGAAAAATATCTTACCAGAAACGGTGTGACAGTCAGAAAATTTTTTCTTCACGTTTCTAAAAAAGAACAGAAAAAAAGATTTATTGAGCGTATTGATAACCCTGAAAAGAACTGGAAGTTTTCTTTGGCCGATTTAAATGAACGTGAACATTGGCAAAATTATATGAATGCTTATGAAGAGATGATTAGTAATACTGCTACAAAAGAAGCTCCGTGGTATGTAGTACCAGCAGATAATAAATGGTTTACACGCATAGTTGTTGCCTCAGCTGTAATTGATGCGCTAACTTCATTAAATTTAAATTATCCATCAGTCGGAGATGATAAGCTTAAAGAACTCGCTGAAGCAAAGAACTTACTTCAGTAAGGGATTACATTTATAGTTTTATAAAAACTATTGTTCTATATCAATGATTATTTCTTATTACAATAAAAGTGAAGTCGCATCCAGTAAAACAGAATAGCATTTAATTGAATGATCGGATTTGCAAATAGTGATCTTGATTTTACAATAATTGGAAAGGTAAAAGAATTTGGAGACTATCTGACGACTATTACAAAATTAGTAGATGGTGTGCTAAGAAATGAAAGTTAGGTTTTTGATAACAGTATATTTAATCATCCTGAATCAAAGTAAGACTCACAAATAAATTAATCTTTTAAGCTATAGATTTGGTTGACCGGTGGCAGCAAGAACACTTTGCCATAAAAAACCACTCAAGTCTATTTTCTTTCGCAATGATGCTGCGAATGGAATTGGAACATGAGTAAATCGATTTTTCCAATAGCCTACAACCATATCTGTTTTACCTGCCATACCAGCATGAACTGCACAGTGAGCAAACATCAGACATAGAGCGGAGTCGCGGGCATTTGCGGAAAGACTTCGTATCATATAACTAGGATCAATATATTTAAGACTGATTTCAGTGTTATTCATTTTGAAATAGTTATTAATTTCATCTTTGAGAAATAAACCTATATCACCATAACGAACATTTCCTGAAGCATCTTTAGCTTTATTGTCATCAAGCAAATGCTGTCCAGCGCCTTCGGCTACAACAACAACAGCATGGCCACGATTTTCAATTCTCTGTTTAAGTATTGATAGAAATTTGTTAAGATCAAAAGGATTTTCAGGAACCAAACAGTAATTAACATCTTTATCTGCCAGCGTTGTATAAGCAGCGATGAATCCGGAATCTCGCCCCATTAGTTTTACAAGTCCGATGCCATTGCGGACCCCTATTGCCTCAATATGTGCTGTATGTGTTGCGCGCCTTGCTTCTGAAACCGCGGTGTCAAATCCAAAAGTAGTTTGAATAAAAGATATATCATTATCTATAGTTTTGGGAATTCCTATAACACTAATATTTAATCCGCGATTATTGACTTCCTCAGCTATTGCATGTGCACCACGCAAAGTACCATCACCACCAATTGTAAAAAGTATTCCAATATTCAAACGTACAAGAGCATCTACCATTAAACTCGCTTCTTGATTACCACGTGAAGAACCAAGTATAGTTCCGCCCATATCATGAATATGACTAACATATTGTGGTGTTAATTGAATGGGAGGGTATTTTTCAGCAAATCGTATTCCTTCATATCCATATTGAAATCCAATAACATCTTTTACATTATAATGATAGTAAAGACTCATAACAATTGCTCTTATTACGTCATTGATTCCTGGACATAGACCGCCGCATGTAACAATACCGCACTTTAGATTGGTTGAATTAAAATAAATCTTTTCACGCGGACCGGCTGCTTCAAACCCTGGTGGATCAATACCAGCCTCCAAGAACGTTTTTATTTCCGCTATATCATCGTGGTAAAGAATGCGTTCATCTTCCGGAGTAAAATCAAATCTAGTAAGAGAGGAAAGGATATTATTTTTTCCTAGTTGAGCAATTGAAAAATCAAGATTCATATTTTCCATAATTCATCCATTTATTTTTACCTGATTTATACAAATATTTGCTAACAATCATAGCTAGTATTCTTGCTACAAACAAATGGATTATTTTACTAATTAAAATAATCGCTAATAGAATCATTTAATACAAGTATAGTAACATTTTCATCTCTTGCAATCTGCACAATAATACTCCAACAATCATCAAAAAAATAAATATTTATTAGGTGTAATATTCTGTGAGAATCTTGCTTAAATAAGGGAATGATAAATACTGTATAAAATAAAACGACAATTGCAGTGCGCTACTAAGAGTTAGATATTTTTTAGAATAATTAAAAAAGCGGTTAATTAAACTATTAAACTGAATCCATTCTAATAAAATAAATTAAGGCGATTAGATAATATTTGCAGGCAGAAGAATACTTAAATTCTTCCGCCATTCTTTATAAATCTAAAATCCTATGCCCGCGCCCACACTAATGATTGGATCCCAATCTTCGTATGGAGAATTTTCATCCTGTATAACATCGAATAGTACTTCAGCATATACTGAAGCATTTGGACCAATATTCTGTACAAACCCACCTCCGAGCAAAAGAAAAGGCACCCAAGTACGTTCAGATCCCCAACTCTTAGTACTGATATTAAAAGAAGTTGGATTCTCATAACTTGCATAAGCAAATTCAGCGTGAAGGTATGCTTGATAAATTGGTCTGTAACGAGTAAATATACTCGCTCCATAATTATGCGATGTAAAATCTCCTAGTTCGCTACGTGAATCATTTATATATGAATAATGTACTTTACCACCAACAGAAAACTTTGGTGAAACCTGATATCCAACTAAAGGATTAACGCTCAGATAGAAATAGTCTCCCCAGAAATTAAAACCAACAGTACCGCCGTAGTACCATTTACTAGGTTCAGACTGCTGTACTTCTTTTGGTTGATTAGAGATATTTGTATCAGAATAGCTTGTTTGCGGGGATGCTACTAAAAACGGGAAGATCATAACTAAAATAATATTTTTCATAAAGCGCCTTTTAAGAATTATTTGTTGATTCAATTTATACCTTCTCTAAAACATATTCAATTATTAATTAGTATAGATCTATTCTATATAAATTTAATACTTGCATAAATAATCCGCACAGTCTTTCCAAACAATAAAATGTTTGTTTAAATGATACCCTAAGATATTTATTTGATTGTTCTTAACTTTATGTTGTTAATTATATAATTCTTTAATAATATTTTTATAAGTACATAATTTATGATAAGTAAAATATATTCATTAAAAAGATTAAGAACTGAGACTCAAGATATCTCAAATGATAGTTTATGGCAGGGGATCGAGGGAATTCAAATCAAAGATTATCTATGGATGCAGAATAATTACCATCCTGAGGTTATAGTTAAGGCTTGTTACTCAAGAAAGTATATTTTACTGAATTTTATTGTATATGAACAAAAAGTAACAATACGTTATTTAAATGTTGGAGATCCTGTTTATAAAGACAGTTGTGTTGAATTCTTTGTAAACTTATTTCCAAATGAAACTCAAGAATATTTTAATATTGAGTTTAATGCTATCGGTACTATAAAAATGGGATATGGTATTAAAAGGAACAGATCATATCTAACTTCTTCTGACCTAAAAGAGTTTAAGCTAATATCGACCATAGAAAAACCCGTTATTGGATACCACGGTTCTGATAATTGGAAATTATTTTGTGCAATTCCAATTAGTCTATTAGAAAAGATCTCAGATAGGAAATTCGAGGGTAATGAAGCTATTGGTAATTTTTTCAAATGTGGGGATGAAACAGAAATCACGCATTACGGAATGTGGAATATTATTGATAATCCAACACCAGATTTTCATCTACCGGAATATTTTGGGAAAATTATATTTTCAAAATAATTTTATAAATCTAAATAGAGTCACATCATAATTCTTAAACAATCTCAGAAGCAGGATAAAAAAAGGGTGTCTCGAAAGACACCCTTAAATCTAATTCAGATCAGAATTATTTTGTTCTAGTGAATTCAATTCTTCTGTTTTTCTGTTTACCTTCTTTTGTTTTATTATCACCAATAGGTTTGTCTTCGCCATATCCTTTAGTGCTAATTCTATTTGCATCAACACCTTGACGCACTAACCATTCTTTAACAGAATCAGCTCTACCTTGGGAAAGTTTTAAGTTACTCTTTGCACTACCATCACTATCAGTATGTCCAGCTATTTCAACTGAAATGTCTGTATAGGTTGTTAATGTTTTAAGAGCTTTTCTTAAAGTATTTTCTGATTCAGGTTTGATTGTTGTTTTAGCAACATCAAATGTAATACCTTCTAATACTATCGGAACACCGATTTTAACAACATCATCTTCTGCATTTAATGGATCTGTACCGCGTTTAACTTCGGTATAGTCATCAATTGTTCCTTCATCAGTATCTTTCTTTAAAGGATTAGTTTTATGTGTTAAAACTTCTTCAGAATCACTTAAACCATCACCATCAGTATCTGCAATAAGTGCATTGGTTTTATATTTATTTAATTCATCAGCATCGGTTAAACCGTCTTTGTCTGTATCAGCAAGTAAAGGATTGGTTTTGCTGGTCACAACTTCATAACCATCATTTAATCCTTCTTTATCTGTATCCATAACTAAAGGATCAGTTTTGTATTTATTTAGTTCTTCACCATCATTTAATCCGTCATTGTCTGTATCAGCAATTAAAGGATTTGTGGTAGTAGATTTAACTTCATCATAGTCAGTTAAACCATCTAAATCTGTATCAGCTTGTAATGGATTTGTTTTGTATGTAAGATATTCTTCACCATCAAGTAATCCGTCACCGTCTGTATCTGCAACTTTAGGATTTGTTCCGATTTTTTCTTCATCACATTTTCCTAAACCATCCTTATCTTTATCAGATTTACAGTTTTCGCCTGTGAAAGTAAGACCTAAAGAAGCATTCAAATATGCGTCCCATAGATCATCAGCACCACTTCTGTAAGAATCGAGATCGTATGTAGAGGATAAAGCACCGCCCAAAGCGAAATCTAAAAGTACTCTTTCACTTAAAGCGAACTCAGCACCAATACCAGCAGGTATAATAGCTACCCAACCATCTTCTTCAGTTGTTTTTCCCCAATTTGCATTAGATTTCTGATCAACACTAAAATTCATGACTCCACCACCAACGTAGAAATAAGGATTCCATCCTTTTACATCAAAAGGGGCAACTTTGAATCTTAATGTTATTGGAATAATTGTGGTCTCATATTCACCAAAATCTGTGCCTTCACCCTGCATAGCAACTCCGGCATATTTACCGTAACCGCCATTAATTGATAATTCCAAAGCTGGTGATAATTCAAAACCAAAAAATGCCTCACCTAACCAAGACATTTTGAACCAGTCGAATGATGTGTTGTCATTGCCACTGAATCCTAAATTTGCAAACTCGTTTTCTGGGAATAATATACTTCCACGAATACCAAATTTAGTTCCCCAATCTTTAAATTGAGCGTAGTTTTGTTGACTCATTGCAACTAAACCTACAATTACGAACAAGTAAACTAGTTTTTTCATTTTTTTCCTCATTGTTAGTGAAATAGTGTACTTAAGATTTATTTAATTGTTTTTTATGCCAATTACTTTAGATATGCTGGCAAAAGATAGAATTTTTCCTTTTAAAGACAAAATTCTATTTACTTATTTTACTCTGTTAAGTATTCTGAATCAACTGGGATTTCAGGTTTAACCAGTAGGACTTCTTCTTTTAGTAATGATACTTGACCAGCTGGTTGTCCTTTTCGCTTAAAAACGTACTTTTTTAATGTATATGAAACTGGTACAACTCCAGCAGTTTTAGCTTTGCTGTGATATGCAGCAAGTGAAGCAACTTTTTTAAGAATAGTTTTTGGGATAACATCTTTTGTATTTTCTGTTCGTAAAACAACATGCGAACCAGAAACCGATCTTGCATGAAACCAAAAATCATTTTGTTTTGCAAATCTTGTTGTTAACAGATCATTATTCACAGAATCCTTGCCGACAAATACGTGATATTTTTTGTCAATTAAATAATGCTTGAACTTTGATTCTATATCTTCATTAAAGGTTTGTTTTTCGTCATCTTTTATTTTTAATTCTTTCATAATCAGATTTATTTCCTCTAAACTTGGATTTTTCTCGATTCGAATTTGATACGGTTTTAATCTTTCAAACTCATTTTTTGCGCTAAAAAAAAGTTTACTTGATTTCTCAAAATTTATTTTACTATCTCTGGATTTCTCAAAATATCTATCAACATTCTTTTGCGGAGATAATTTACTATCTAATTTTATTTTAATTTTAGAACCAGATGAATAAATGTCATCAATCTCCATCTCCGAAATTCCTGAATGTATTTTGTTCAGGTTTATTAAAAGAAGATTTGCAATTTTGTTGTATTCTTCTTCTTGAGAGCCTTTTTCAATTACAATGTTCAGATTGTTTAATCGGGAAGCGTTTTTCTTTAATTCTCTATCTAAATATGAAATAACTTTTTTAAGTTTGTTGTTTTTTTCTTCGTATTGATATCTCTTAATTAGAAAATAGTTAAACGCTTTGATGGTGCAATCAAAAAATTGTCTTTCAAACATTGAGTAAATCTTTAACGAATTATAGCCAACATGTAATTCACCGGTATTTTCATTTGTATAAACTGCGGCATTTTCAGTAAAAATATCTTGCAGGACCGTTAATAATATATCAGATTCAATATCATTTTCTGATTTCCGGATATTTACTTCATTTTCAATTTCACGGCCAATAAATCGATATTTCTGTCGTATCTCTGCTATACTTTTACCGTGTATTACATCTGGATCTGGAATATTAAAACTATTGAGAAAAAACTTCCTCTCAAATTCCTGTTTGAAAAGAGTCAGATTATCTTTTGTCTCGTTCTTAAATGAAGATAAAATATTTGAATTGAAAAATATATTGGTATGCTTTCCTCTGATCGCAAAAAACAAATCACCAAAATCTGTAACTATCTTTATTATGCGATCATCAGAGGCAATTAAAACTTCTTTTATTTTATTATTGACTAATTCACTGAAGAACCCAATAGTGTTTTTTTTTGCTCTAGAGAATTTGTATCTGACATTAATATATGGATCGGAGTGATTTACTGATATTTCGAGATATAACTCATCTTGATCATCTAATTGGATAATCAAACGATCCTTTTCTTGCGAAAAAATATTTGCAATTCTTTTTCCAGCAAGAATATTGCTTAGTTCAAGTGTTAATCTATTTAAGTAGTAATAACTTTTATACATAAAATAAATCTCATAACAATGTCTAATCTAAATATATTAATTCTAAAAGTTTGCTAATGGAATCATTTACAGTTTGTTAAAATATTGAGCTATTGATATATTTGAGTCAATGAAAAAACTACTCGAAAATCCGCTGGCTAAAAAACTACTTATATTCTTAGGGATATTGATCTCGATAATCTTAATACTAGATTTTATATTATTACCTTTATATGTAAGCGGATCTGAATTAAGTGTTCCAAGCGTTATTGGAATGACAGAACAAGAAGCTTTCGAAACTTTGGAAGATGCTGAATTTAATCCTTCGATTGCAGACACATCATTTGGAGTATCACTTCCGCCTGGCAGAGTATTTTTACAAAAACCAGAATCAGGAAAACTTGTTAAAGAGGGAAGAACTGTATTTCTCTTCATCAGCGGTGGTGAGCAAGTAATTTCGGTACCACTTTTAAAAGGAAAGTCTGTTAGAGATGCAAGATTATCTTTGGAAAGAATAGGATTAAAACTTGGAGTAATTGAAGAAATTGCCTCTACTCATCCTAAAGATATGGTGTTTGATCAGCAATTTGCTGAAGGTACCGGCATTAGAAAAGGACAGAGTGTAGGTATTTCTGTTAGCATTGGTAAAGGAGCCGGTGAAATTATTGTTCCTGATTTAATTGGCAAATCTTTAACTGAAGCTACTAGAATTTTATCAGACAGTACATTGACAGTCGGAAAAGTTAATTATCAGATTTCCAGCACACTGCTTCCAAATACTGTGCTAGATCAATATCCGGCACCCGGTAATAAATTAAATTCCGGAAATACTGTTGATCTTTTTATTACCAAAGAGGGAACACTACCGGAACGAGCAGAATTTCCAGAGGAGAATTAAATGAAACTCTTAGCACCATCAATATTATCAGCAGATCTTTCTAATCTTGCACAACAAATAAGATTAGTTGAAATGAGTGGTGCTGATTGGATCCATTGCGATATTATGGATGGTCATTTTGTTCCTAATATTACATTTGGCCCTGTTATAGTCAAAGCTGCAAGAAAATGTACTAAGCTTCCGATTGATGTTCATTTGATGATAGAGAATCCAGATAATTATTTAGATGATTTTCGAAATGCAGGTGCTGATATTATTTCAGTTCATCTTGAAGAAGTTGTACATCTTAATAGAACTTTAAATAAGATAAAAGAAATTGGCGCAAAAGCTGGTGTAGTGATCAATCCATCAACTTCGGTTTCAGCACTAAAAGATATTGCAGAATATATTGATTTACTATTAATTATGACAGTAAATCCTGGTTTTGGAGGACAAAGTTTTATCTCTAATTCGGAAAGAAGAATTGTGGAAGCTGTTGAACTGCGAAAATCATTAAATGCAAATTTTTTAATTGAAGTTGATGGCGGTATAAATAAAGACACAATCAAATCAGTCTTAAAAGCAGGTTGTGATGTATTTGTGGCTGGTTCTTCAATTTTCCATAGTGATAATATTTCTGCAGCTACTGCTGAGTTAAAAAATTTGATATTGACGTAGAATTTTATTTTTGCATAATTTGATCAAAGCGGCTTATAACCGCTTTTTTTATTTAGATTTGTCTTAAGTTTAGAATATGAAATTTTAGTAACAAATGTGAATAATCTTATCTACAATTTTAAGAATATGGAACTAAGTTTTACTGTTCCCAAAATAATGGGAATAGTTAATGTTACGCCAGATTCATTTTCTGATGGTGGAAAATATTTTTCGATTGATCAAGCAGTTACTCAAGGATTAAAATTGATCGATGAAGGTGCTGATATAATTGATATCGGGGGAGAATCAACTCGACCAGGTTCTGATTCTGTTTCTTTGGAAGAAGAATTAAAAAGGACAACGCCTGTAATAAAAAGTATTTTGCATCTAAGAAAAGATGCTATCATATCAATCGATACAACAAAAAGCGAAGTTGCTAAACAGGCTTTAGACAATGGCGCACAAATTATAAACGATATTAGCGGTTTAACTTTTGATGAGAATATGACTCAGGTTGCAAAAGAATATGACGCTTGTGTTGTGATTATGCATATCAAAGGAAATCCAAAGACCATGCAGGATAATCCTGACTACACTGATGTTGTAAAAGAAGTTTATGATTTTTTACTTGTACAGAGTATAAAATCAAAACAAAATGGCGTCGATAAAATTATAGTCGATCCCGGGATTGGTTTTGGAAAACGAATCGAAGATAATTTTAGTTTAATTAAAAATCTGGAATACTTTCAATCACTTGGTTATCCGGTGATGGTTGGACTTTCAAAAAAATCTTTCATTGGCAGAACTTTAGATTTGGATATTAATCAAAGAGATGTTGGAACTGTAATTATGGAAACAATATCGATTTTGAAGTCTGCAAGAATTATTCGCACACATAATGTAAAATATTGTAATCAAATAGTTAAATTAGCCTCACACATTCTTTAATACTTAATGATTGATCTTTTTAAAATAGGTTTTCTGACTATAACACTCTCCGATGTAATTGATATTGCGATTGTCTCGTTCATTTTTTACAAACTTTATACTATTCTCCGCGGTACCGTAGCAGCGCAGATTTTTATCGGATTACTTGTTATTATTTTGGTTTCATTTATAGCTCAGATACTTAATTTTAGAGCTGTCAGTTGGTTATTAAGATTGATAACTGATATTTGGGTTATTGCATTTGTAATTCTGTTTCAACCCGAAATAAGAAGACTTTTAGTTTTATTGGCCCGTAATCCTTTGTTTAAGGTGTTTGCTAAATCAGAATCTCATGAAGTATCGGATGTCATTGCCGATGCAGCATTTCAATTATCACAACATCAGCATGGTGCTTTGATAGTGCTAATTAAATCATCAGGCATAAGAGGATTTGCAGAAACCGGTGAAATATTAAATGCTCGATTAAGTGCCCCACTTTTAACATCTATTTTCTATCCAAGATCTCCATTACACGATGGTGCTGTAATTGTTAATAAAAATTTTATTGAAGCTGCTAGATGCACACTCCCATTATCTCAACAAACATCTGTTAAAGGTGAAAGTTTAGGAATGCGGCATCGTGCTGGTTTAGGAATTTCTGAACAGGCTGATGTGATAAGCGTAATTGTATCTGAAGAAACCGGTAGTATTTCGATTGCTGATAATGGGGAACTCACAAAAGGGCTTTCTAAAGATGCACTAAAAAGAAGACTTAACAAAGCATTAAAAGGACCTGAGAAAAAAGGATGGAAAGGTTTTATTGAACAGCTTAAATCAAAAAACTAAAGTTTGTGCAGTTATACCTTTTTATAATGAGAAAGATTTTTTACTTGATGTTGTTTCAGAAACATTAAATTTTGTTGATAAAATAATTGCTGTAAATGACGGCTCAACAGATGGTTCAGAAAAAACGATTAATAATATGGAGAGAGTGCAGGTAATTTCATTAAATCGGAATTATGGTAAAGGATATGCACTTCAAAAAGGATTTAATGAAAGCATTAAACAAAACTTCAATAATGTAATTACACTCGATGCTGATAAGCAGCATAATCCTGCATTCATTCCTGAATTTATTTCTGAACTTACTAATTTTAATATTGTAATTGGCAATAGACTTAATGATACTAAAAATATGCCGATACAAAGAATATTAAGTAATAAATTAACTTCATTGCTGCTTACATTAAAAACCGGACAGAAGATATTAGATAGCCAGTGCGGTTATAGAATTTATAGTATTGAAGTGCTGAAAAGAGTAAAATTATCCTCAATAGGATATGAAGCTGAAAGTGAAATGATTGTATATGCAGCCAGAGAAGGATTTAAGATTGGATTTATTAATATTTCTACAATTTATGGAAATGAAAACAGTAAAATGAATCCAATAAATGCAATACTTGGTTTTATTAAAATATTATTCAAGTAAAGATTATTATGAAAAGGAAATGGGAAATTGAAAAAATAAAAGACTCTAAACAGTTTAAGAAATCTGCAAACATTATTTTACGAAACCGTATTGAGAGTTTGCTGGATTTTACAGACAAATACTTTCAGGACTTATCAGTTGAAAATTTGCACGATGTTAGGATTGCTTTGAGAAGAGTCCGATATTCAATGGAATTATTTATCGTTTGTTACGACAAGAAAATATTTCTCAAATTCTATAATAAAGTGCAATTACTTCAGGATCTTTCTGGAAATGTTAGAGATGTCGATATTTCGTTAGAAAACATTAACTCTTTAATAAGTCAAAATCACATCGGAATTGATGATGAAATGATTAAAAAAGCAAATGAAAGGAAGATTGTTCTAGAAGAAAAATTTAATTTAGAATTAATGAAATTTTCTTCTGGTAGAGTTCTTAAAGATTTCTTAAAACTTTTGTAATAACAGAGGAGATTAAATTATGAAACTAAGATATTTTGGTCACTCAGCTTTCCAAATAACAACGGTTAAGGGGATAAAAATTTTAATTGATCCTTTTCTCGATGATAATCCTGTAAGTCCAGTAAAATCAAAGGATGTTAATGCTGAATTTATAATTCTAACACATGGACATGGAGATCATGTTGGTGATGGGCTGAAAATAGGTAAACGCTGTAACTCACTATTTATATGTGTAAATGAATTGGCAGAATGGGTTAAATCTAAAGGACTTAACGCACATAATATGCATATTGGCGGAGCACATAATTTTGATTTTGGCAAAGTGAAATTTACAATTGCACATCACGGTTCGCTTTCGCCTGATAATCAATACACAGGAGAAGCTTCAGGGGTTTTAGTTATGATCGAAGGAAAAACTATTTATCATACAGGCGATACAGGATTATTTTATGATATGAAATTAATTGGTGAGATGAATCCTATAGATTATATGCTGCTGCCAATTGGTGATAATTATACTATGGGAATTAAAGATGCTGTAAAAGCTGTAGAACTGGCGAATCCCAAGACGGCAGTACCAATACATTACAATACTTTTCCTGTAATCAATTCTGATCCAAATGAATTTAAAACTCTTGTTGAGGAAAAAGGAATAAATTGCAGAGTTTTAGCTTTTGGTGAAGAGATAGAATTATAATTTTTACTGTTTATATATAACTTTCATTCATTTATCTTTGAACTCAATTTTTTAACAATTCTATTTAGATGGCAAAAATAATTTCAATAGCAAATCAGAAAGGTGGAGTGGGTAAAACCACAACAACCATTAATTTATCTTCTTTGCTGGCCGCTGCCGAAAAGCGTACATTATTGGTGGATATTGATCCACAGGCAAATTCCTCTTCTGGATTAAGTGTAACAGATCAAACTCCTTCTGTTTATGAAGTTTTGGTTGGTACTAGAAATATAAATGAAGTTATAATTAATACATTTATGCCGTTTCTTGATATGCTTCCATCAAACATAAATCTTGTTGGAGCCGAAATAGAAATGGTTGATATGGAGAATCGTGAAACTCTTCTCCGAACAGCACTTGCAGAAATAAATGAAAAATATGATTATATACTAATCGATTGTCCGCCATCTTTAGGTTTGCTTACCCTTAATTCACTTACTGCTTCTAATTCAGTTCTTATTCCTGTTCAATGCGAGTACTTTGCATTAGAAGGTTTAGGACAATTATTAAACACAATCAACATCGTAAAAAAACACTTTAATAAAGAATTGGCTATTGAAGGAGTTTTATTAACTATGTTTGATACAAGATTAAGACTATCACATCAAGTTGCCGAAGAAGTTAGAAAGTATTTTGGAGATAAAGTATATAACACAGTTATAAACAGAAATGTAAGAATTTCAGAAGCACCAAGTTACGGTAAGCCAATTATTCTTTATGATGCTATCTCAAGTGGTGCACAAAATTATATGGCACTAGCGTCTGAATTACTGGAAAAGAATTCAGGTATTTTAAATAACCAATGATATGAGCAAAATGAAATCGAGTTTAGGACGAGGATTGGATGCCTTAATCAATCCAAACAGATTTAATGAAACTGAAGAACAAAAGAATCATGATTACTCCAACGTTAAATTTGATGATGGGAAACAGGTTGATATATTAGCTAAAATTGCAGTTGATTTTATCTCACCAAATCCATTTCAACCCAGATTAAATTTTGATCCAATTGCTCTTGATGAATTAAAGAAATCTATAATTGCAAATGGTTTGATTCAGCCCATTACAGTAAGAAGAATTGCAGGTAATCAGTATCAATTGGTATCCGGTGAAAGAAGATTACGAGCATATTCTGACATTGGTTACAAGGAAATTCCAGCTTATATAATTAAAGTAGATTCCGATGAAATAATGCTGGCTCTGGCATTGATTGAAAATATCCAACGAGAGACGTTAAATCCTATTGAAGTGAGTAAAGCATATAAAAGATTAATGGATGAATGCCATTTAACACAGGAACAGATTGCTGATAAGGTTGGGAAAGACAGAACTACTATTGCAAATTCTATAAGATTATTAAAGCTTCCGGATAAAATTCAGCAATGTCTTGTTGATGAAAGCATCTCTGCCGGTCATGCAAGGGCATTAATAAATCTGCCCGGTGAAGATATGCAGCTTTATGCACTGGAAAGAATTCTATTGGATAATTTATCCGTTAGAAAAGTTGAATATCTTACAAAAAAGCTTATCAGTGAAGGAATTCCAAGTAAAAAATCATTCAGCATCAAACCAAAGAAGACTATTAACTCTAACTTAAATGATGTTGAAGATAAGTTAAGAAAAATATTCGGGACTAAAGTTCTTTGCAAACAGGATAAAAGTGGAGGCGGTGAGATTATAATCGAATTTTTCTCCAACGATGAATTAGAAAGATTGTTTGAACTTTTTGAAATCATTGACAGCAAATACAATTAAGATATTTACGTTTATTATTCTTCTTAATTTAAGTTTATTCTCACAGCAGGATACAACGGAGATTCAAGATACCACAACAATTAGCTCAGATGTTTTCGTAATGCAAAAGTCTCCATGGGGAGCTGTAGGAAGAAGTGCGATTCTGCCTGGTTGGGGACAGATATACAACGAATCTTACTGGAAAGCGCCTGTTATTTGGGGTGTAATGGGGTGGTTTGTTTACGCCTGGGTCGATAACAACAACAACTATATCGACTATAAAGACCTTTATTCTCAGACAGGTGAATCAAAGTATTTAGATTACCGTAATTTTTATAGAGATCAGCGAGACGAGTTTGCAATATATTTTGTACTAACATACTTTCTTAATCTTGTAGATGCATATGTAGATGCACATCTTTTTGATTTTAACGTAGGTGAGAATTATATGACTGGTACAAAAATGTTAAACCTAAGAGTTAATTTTTAAGAATAGTCAAACTATGCTTTTTGAATATACAAAATGTAAAAAGTGCAATCACTTAAACCCAGCATATAAAAACATCTGTTCAGAATGTAAATCCTACCTTAGAGAAAGAGTTGTAAACATAGACTTGTGGAATACAATACAATTAATTATTGAAGATCCAAATAAGGCTTTTAAACAGATAATATTTTCTGAACACAAGAATTTTATCGTCTTTATTACCTTTTTTATTGTCATTAAGAATCTGTTAATTTCACGATTTCTTTCGGTTCCTGAATTAGGTATCAACGGAGTTACGACATCATTCATTTTAAGTTTTGTCCTTATGATCTTGATAACCTTAGTCCTAAGTTCCTCATTCGTTTTAATTCAAAAGAGTTTATACACCAAAAAAGAAATAGTACTTAGGTTTAGAGATATTTATGCTGTCAATTCATATTCATTTATCCCTTACTTATTTGGTTTGGTTTTTATTTTCCCCGTTGAATTAGTTGTTCTTGGAGGAGATATATTTTCCAATAATCCGTATTCTTTTGAGATAAAACCATTCATTTCTTATATCCTAATTGGATTTGAATTGATTACAATTATTTGGTCTTTTTTTCTTATACAAAAAAGTATTTTAGCATTATCCGCAAACAGAAGTTATTCCATCATAATAACATCAGCATACTTCATTTCCTGGTCGGCTGTACTATTCTTTTCCTCAAAAATAGTTTTCTCAATTTAAGCCTATTTTTTATTACCTTTAATTAATTATCTTAATCCATTATTTCATTAAAAATAATTGGAATTTAAATGTCTTTAAAAACGGATGTCTTAATTATTGGAAGTGGTATTGCAGGATTATTTGCTGCATTAAAAGTATCGGAATATGCAGATGTAATTCTTGTAACAAAGAAAAATAAAGCAGAATCAAATACCAACTATGCACAAGGTGGAATTGCTTCAGTGATTGATCCGAATGATTCCTTTGAAAAACATGTTGAAGATACTTTAATCGCAGGCGCTGGTTTATGTGATAGAGAAGCGGTTGAATCTATGGTTAAGGAGGGACCTGATAGAATTAAAGATCTGATTGATATAGGAACTATGTTTACTAGAAAAGGCAACGAATTTGATCTTGCAAAAGAAGGCGGACATTCTATGTCTAGAATATTGCATGCAAAAGATTTAACTGGGCAGGAGATTGAAAGAGCCTTAATTCACTCAGTGGAGCAAAAAGTAAATATTAAGATTTTTGAAAATGCTATTGCAATTGATCTTTTAACGGAGCATAATATACCTGGAAAATTAAAATCACTAAATGAAAATATGAACTGCTGGGGAGCATATATTTTAGATACTTCAAAAAATGAGGTTGTCAAAATTATTGCAAAGGCAACGATTTTAGCCACGGGAGGGCTGGGTCAAGTTTATCTTCATACAACTAATCCGTTGATTGCTACAGGTGATGGTTTTGCAATGGCTTATCGTGCTGGAGTTGAGATTGGAAATATGGAGTTTATTCAATTTCATCCAACATCATTTTATAGTACTAAATCAAGATCTGAGTACGATGGACATTCATTTTTAATATCAGAAGCTGTAAGAGGGTTTGGCGGATTGCTTCGAACGAAAGATGGTGGTTTATTTATGCATAATTATGATGCAAGAAAAGAATTAGCGCCGAGAGATATAGTTGCCCGTGCAATTGATAATGAATTAAAAAAACGCGGAGAAGATTTTGTTTACCTGGATTTAACACATAAAAACTCGCAAGAAATTATTGATCACTTTCCAAATATTTATCAGACATGTCTGATAAATAATATTGATATTACAAAAGAGTTTATCCCTGTTGTGCCGGCCGCTCACTATGCCTGCGGAGGAATTGTAGTAGATCTAAATGGACAGTCTTCACTAACCGGTCTTTATGCAAGCGGAGAAGTAACAATGACTGGAGTTCATGGGGCAAACAGACTTGCAAGCAATTCATTATTAGAAGCTTTAGTTTATGCTTATAGATGTTCAAATTCAATAAAAGAATTTTTAAAATATTCAGAGATTTTAATACCCGAACTCTTAGATTGGGATGATTCGGGAGTGTTAACATATGATGAAAGGGTGCTAATAACACATAGTATAAACGAAGTTAAACAGACAATGTGGGACTATGTTGGTATAGTCCGTTCTAATATAAGATTAGAACGTGCCGAAAGGAGAATTCATAATATTTTTCGGGAAACCGAAGATCTTTATAAAAAGACTAATGTATTTCAGGAAATTCTGGAATTGAGAAATATAGTAACGTGCTCCCACACAATTATAAAATCTGCAAAGCTTAGAAAAGAAAGCAGAGGATTGCACTATACAATTGACTATCCAAACACGTTGCCTTCCGAAAAAATTCAAAATACTATACTGAAGAATAAGAATATTTAGTATTATTATTAACATTATTTTCAGGACTATAAATTCAATATATCAATAAGTTAAGATAATTATTAACTATTTTTAATGGTATAAGCAAACCTTGTTTCATTTATATTTCTTATTCACAACCTTTTGTAACAAGTTTGATTATTTTATTTAACAAACAGGGGAGTGAATAAAATTAGGTGCTCCCAAATTTAGGTCACATTCAAAAATGACTTCCTTTATAATATTAAAATAACACAACTTTTGTACACATATTTCAAATTTATTAAACAAACTAATTTCTCACTACATTTATCGACTTTTTTATTTATTTTCGCTGCAACTTAATGAGTAAATTATGAAAAATATTTCAACAATCTCCAAAGTCTTTGCAGTTCTTTCATTAATTGCGGCAGCTATATGGGTTGGATCATATTTATCCAGATTATTTTTAGTTTATCAATTATTTGAAGGGCCGGATTTAATTCTAAAGAGTTATATTACAAATGAAAATGTTAACGGTATTTTATTCTCAATATTACCTTCCTTCGTTGTACACTTTATTGCTTTCATTGTGATGTTTCTTTCCACTACCATTTTTTATCTTACTTCTAAAATCAATCTAAGATACAACGGATGGTTATTTATAATACTTATTGCAATCATTATAACCATACCGTTTGAAATTTATTTAATGTTGATAGATTACAAAATAATTATGATGTTGAACAACGGTTCTTTTGATTCCAACACAGTTATCAGTTTGCTGAGGGATAGAATAAAAGACCTAAGCAGTTATTCTATTGTGGCAATATTAACATATCTTTCATTTTATTATTTTATAGTTTTTCAACCCCTAACAAAAAAAGATTAGCTTAATAAAAGATGAAATTAAAAGAAAAAGAGTTTGAAGAAATAATTCAGGATTTAAGATCAGTTGCAAGCCAACTAGGTGCATCTGTTAGATTTGAGAAAGGTGATTTTAAGGGTGGTTATTGTTTACTAAAAGAGAGTAAAGTAATTGTTATTAACAAAAATGCTAACCTTCAACGTAAAGCTATGATTCTATCTGTTGCTTTAAAAGAACTTGGTGTTGATGAGATTTATCTTAATCCTAAGCTGCGTGAGCTTATTGAAGAGATGGGAGATCTTAAATGAAAATATTCATAATCAACGGACCAAATTTAAATATGCTCTCAAAAAGAGATGAAACTAAATATACTTCCCTAAATAATGATCAGATAATTGATCTTCTTAAAAAGGAATTTCCAGGAATAGAATTTGCATCTTTCCAGTCCAATTTGGAAGGTGAACTTGTTTCTGCAATTCAATCAGCTGATGAAAATTATGACGGAATAATAATTAATCCAGGCGGATATTCACACACATCAGTAGCAATACTTGATGCACTTGAAGTATGTAAGATACCAAAGATAGAAGTTCATTTATCTCACCTTGCCAATAGGGAAGAATATAGGCAAAATCTGCTAACTGCAAAAAATACAAATGGTTATATCTCTGGCTTCAAAGAAAACAGTTACCTTGCGGCAGCTTACTTACTTACTCGAATAATAAAATAGTATTTAATAGTATGCTGTTTCTATTAAATCAATTTATGTTACGATAGATGATATTCACTTTATGTATATACGTTAGTAAGATTCACTAATATTTAAATTAAATAAGATCATAAAGTTGATATTAATAAGAGGATTAGTTATTTTCGATTAAACAATTTTAAGAAGCCTATGAAGGATTTGTCAATAAAAAAACTTTACTACTCTATTAGTGAAGTAAGTAAGATAACTAATATTGAACAATATGTTCTTAGATACTGGGAAACTGAATTTGAACAGTTAAAACCACAAAAGAACAGAGCTGGGAATAGAATCTATACAAATAAAGATATACAGCTCATACTTCATATTAAGACTTTGTTAAGAGAGCGAAAGTACACAATTGAAGGCGCAAAAAAGATAATGGAAAACTATGCACCTGAAAAAGTACTTCAAGCTGGTGAACAAGAAAACGAACCAGTAACTGTTGATGAACCTCAAGCTGTTAGAAAAGATAAAACAGGTTTACAAAAGGATCTTGAAGAAGTTAAAAGTCTATTGGAGTTATTAGTATCTAAATTATAAAATTCGGAACGTGGCGCAGTCCGGTAGCGTACTTGAATGGGGTTCAAGGGGTCGCGGGTTCAAATCCCGCCGTTCCGACTACAATAAAACAAAATGCACACTGCATAAGAACGATTATTGAATCGTTAGCATGATAAAATATTTTAATTCAGTATGTTAGTGGTAAATAGATAATAATTCTATTTACCCAGTTGTAATTCTATAGCAACAGTATTCGTCCAGAAAATTTCTTTCTTTTTACCACTAAAGTTAGAACCTTCCAGATAAACTATTACATTTTTGTACTCTGAGATAATTTGTTGCGGTTCAATATTTAATTTTATTTCAACTTTAATAAAATCACTATTTGGAATTGACTCAATTATGTTAGTTTGTGAAACAATTTCAAACGGTTTAACGACAGTATTTATCGGTTTATAGAAATAAAGTAAATCGCTTAGATGAAATGGGACCTGGAGCAACATTTTTAATGGGTATGATTTAGACCAATTTTAAATTTTAGAATATTTTCTGAAAATTGTAAATCAGAGATCAGTAAACCGACACCGGGAGGAGTGATTATATTTTTCGTGGTTAATGAATCATTGATTATAAATCCTTTATTATATTTAATTACCCTATTATAAGCTACAACTTCTTCTAATTTAGCAAGATACCAGATTTGTTTAAGTTCAGAGATACTATTAACTGTTTTTGTAAAAGCAACAGAAAGAGCAAAGGAATTCCTTCCTTCCTTAGCAGCTTTAGATTTACTTATCCTGTATTTTGATGGACGAGAATAAACCACTGTTTTACCATACCTTTTTCTAAAGATTGCATCTCCCAATGTTCCAGTAACCTCACCGAGTAATTGCTTTCTTAGAATTGCCATAATATACCTTTTGTATTGTATACTTTTAAGATTTCAAACTAGAAAATAAAAATAGATATAGTACATTTCAAACGCATCTGAAACGTATTTGTAACGCAATACACAGTAATTTTAATTGATAGATTGTTTAGAATAAAATATCGATAAAGCATCATTTTTCTGTGTTGTAATTTGCAGGATTACAAAAGATGAATTGATGGGTATTGCAAGTATGATTATTAAAAGATTTTGGATTTGATAACTTTATTAAATATCAAAACACAGCAAAGCTAAATATATAACAAAACCACACCTTTTAATAAAATCCCTGGCTGGTTTTTAATTCTACTCAACAAAATCCAATAAAAAACGATAATTATTATAGAAACATGGAATTACTATGAAATATATATTTATAATTTTATCAGTCTGCATTGGTTTAGCTGGCTTTAATGCATGCTCAACAATATTTAACACTACAACTCAGGAAATAGAATTAAATTCAAATCCGCCAAATGCTAAAATTTATGTGGATGGAAAAATATTTGGTACAACTCCTCAAGTGATTAATATTGAGAGAGGTGTTGACCATTCGGTAAAATTTGAATTGGATGGATTTGAAACCTACGAAACACAAATAACCAGACAAATGTCCAACTGGTTTTGGATTAATGCCTTAAACGGCTTTATTCCAGGAATGTCGGTGGATTTGCTTACAGGCGCAATGTACAGCCTTTTCCCCGATGAGATGAATGCGGAGTTAAGTCCTTCAAAAGTAGAAACAAAAACGAAGAAAAAATAAACTGATTTGACCGAAAAACTAAAATGGAAATAGTAACCTGGTCTAAAAGTTATGAAACAGGACATCCGGTTGTTGATGGACAGCATCGGAATTTGTTCAAGCTGATAAATAATCTGAACCTGGAATTATTAGATAAAGAATCGAATCAGGCTTTTTCAGATGCTATAGAAATACTATCTGCTTATGTAGGGACTCATTTTAAAACTGAAGAAGATTTAATGAAATCCGTTTCTTACCCTGATTTTGAAAATCATAGGCAGGAACACGATAATCTAAAAGAACAATCAGAAAAACTAATTAAGCTTTTCCGTTTAGGCAAAGTTGATTTAACTGCAACTATATCTAAATTTTTATCAGATTGGTTGAAAAATCACATACAAGAAATAGATAAGAAAATGATTGATTGGTTAAAAGGGCAAGAAGGAGCTAATTAATTACGAATAATATTTTTTTGTAAAAAACAAATTTCATTTCAAAACAAATCAAAATCCAATTTTTCATTAAAGATCGTCATTCCATAAATATCCTAATAAACTGCGTCGTACTTTTTAAAATATATGGCACTTTATTTTAAGTGTATTGTATATTTGTTTAACAAATTTAAAATATTTTACAGGAGAGGTTAATAATGCTGGAACTTTTAAAGAAATCATCTTTGCTATTATTTTTATTTATAGTAATTACTTTAAAACCACAATCTGATTTTAAACTTGACTACGAGAAGTATACTTTATCAAACGGCCTTCAGGTAATTCTACACCAGGATAAATCTGATCCGATTGCTGCAGTTGCAATTCAATTCCATGTCGGTTCTAATAGAGAAATACCTGGTAAAACCGGATTTGCACATTTATTTGAACATATTATGTTCCAGGAATCACAACACGTTCCTCAGGATCAGTTTTTTAAGCTTATACAAGGCAATGGCGGCACTTTAAATGGCGGTACCTGGCAAGACGGCACAATGTATTTTGAAATTGTACCAAACAGCGCTCTTGAGTTAGCTTTATGGCTTGAATCGGATAGAATGGGATATATGCTTCCTACGGTTACTTATGATGCATTCTTAAATCAGCAACAAGTTGTACAGAATGAAAAAAGACAGAACTATGATAATCAGCCATACGGGCAATCAAGTTACATTATCGGAAAATTACTTTATCCTGAAGGTCATCCATATAATTGGACCACGATTGGTGCACTTGAAGATTTGCAAAATGCTACTTTAAAAGATGTTCACGATTTTTATACAAAATGGTATGGACCAAATAATGCCACACTTGTAGTTGCCGGAGATTTTGATGCTGATCAAACAAAAGAATGGATTGAAAAATACTTTGGCGAAATAAAATCATCCGCACCAGTTGCACCTTTAAAACCACAGCTTGTTACATTGGATTCCTGGAAGCGGGCTTCTTATGAAGATAATTTTGCACAGTCTCCGGAACTTACAATGCTTTTTCCAACAGTTGAACAGTTTACAAACGATAGTTATGCTTTAGATGTTTTATCAGATCTAATAGGAAGAGGAAAAAAATCTCCTCTTTATAAAATAGTTGTTGAAGAAAAAAAACTTGCTCCTTCAGTAATGACATTTAATAACAGCAGTGAGGTTGCGGGTGATTTCAGGATACGAATAAGAACTTTTCCAGATAAGAATTTAACTGAAGTAGAAAGCGCTATTAAAGAAGCATTTTCGAGATTTGAAAAAGATGGATTTACTGAAAAAGATCTAGCCAGAACAAAGGCAGGCATCGAAACAAATTTCTACAACGGAATTTCAAGTGTTCTTGGTAAAGCACGCCAGCTTGGCAACTATAATGTATTTACAGGTTCACCAGATTATCTTAATACGGATTTAAATAACAGTTTAGCCGTTACGTCAGATGATGTTTGGCGCGTTTATAACAAGTACATTAAGAATCAGAAATATGTTTTACTAAGCTTTGTTCCAAAAGGTAAATTAGAATTGGCAGCAGAAAATTCAACCCCGTTTATTGTAGAAGGGGACAACATCAAATCCTATACAGAAGAAGAAAAAATAAAAATAAAAAATAATTCTGAAAATTTGGTTAAAGTTGAGAAATTAGAATCAAAATTTGATCGTTCTAAAATGCCAATGAACGGTCCAGACCCATTATTAAAAGAACAAATAATATGGAACAATGAATTATCAAATGGAATAAAAATACTCGGAATTGAACAGAATGAATTACCGTTAGTGGATTTTCAGATAACTATTAAGGGTGGGTTACTTCTTGATGACATTAATAAAGTAGGTTCTGCAAATCTTGTAAGCAGAATGCTTATGCAAGGAACGAAAAATAAAACTCCTTTAGAACTAGAACAGGCAATTGAGGATCTTGGTTCTAACATTTCAGTAGTTACCTCAGATGATGCAATTATAGTTCGTGGAAATTGTCTCTCTACAAAATTTGAAGAAACAGTTAATCTGATCAAGGAAATAATGTTTGAGCCGAGATGGGATGTTAAAGAATTTGACCGATTAAAAAATGAAACGATTGAATCGATAAAAAGAAGTAAAACTTCTGCAAGTTCTACAGCCTCATTAGTATTTTCGAAACTTATTTATGGTAATGAGAATATTGTTTCAAAAAACACAGCAGGCACAGAAGAATCAGTTTCTGCATTGACTTTAGATGATCTGAAAAGCTATTATGTTAAAAGTTTTTCTCCTCAAAATGCAAACATTACAATTGCAGGTGATATTAGTGAAGATGATGCAATGGATGTATTTACGGGTTTAGAGATAATATGGAAAAAGACTGATGTAACTGTATATGTACCAAAATCATTTAAAACTTTAGAATCATCAGTTGTTTATTTTATTGATTTTCCAGGAGCTAAACAATCTGAAATTAGAATAGGAAACATAGGATTAGCCTATACACATCCGGATTATTTTAAAGCTACAGTAATGAACTATAAACTCGGCGGTAGTTTTAATGGGATAGTAAATTTAATCTTGAGAGAAGAAAAAGGATATACTTACGGTGCAAGAACCGGTTTTACAGGATCTGAATTTCCTGGTTATTTTATAGCATCTGCTGGTGTTCAATCTAATGCAACGTATGAATCCGTTGGAATATTTAAAGATGAGATGACAAAATATAGAAACGGTATTTCTCCTGAGGACATGAAGTTTACAAAAGATGCATTAATTAAATCTAATGCTCTTAGATTTGAAACTATTGGTGCATTAAGAGGAATGTTAGGGCAAATTGCTAAATTTGATTTACCGTATGATTATGTGAAAGATCAGGAAAAACAAATATCTGAAATGACTTTGGAGGAACTTAAAGATCTTGCACAAAAATATATCCATCCAGATAAAATGGTTTATTTGATCGCTGGTGATAAAGCAACGCAATTGGATAAATTAAAAGAATTAGGTTTTGGTGATCCAATTTTACTTGATAAAGAAGGAAATCTAATTAAGAATTGATTTGAAACTTTTTGCAGTATACAAACATCAAATCAATAAGTAATTAAAGATTATTACTAAGTAATTTTATTGTAAAAGGAAAAAGAATAAAAATGAATTTCATTAGTAAAAAGATATTTGAGCTATCAATAATTATTTTTCTGATAATGGGATTACAATCATTCGCTCAAAATCAGGATGTAGTTAATATTTCTGTAGTTGAAAAATCATTAAAGGTTGTTCAAGGCGAACAATTTTCAATTACTTTATCAATAACTGTAAAGCCAACATGGCATATTAATTCAAATAGACCAAACGATGATTTTTTGATCCCAAGTGAAATTACTGCTAAAGGAAATGGAATAAAATTAATTGGAGTAAAATATCCAAAGGCGCACGAATTAAAACTATCATTTTCAGAAGAACTTGTTTCGGTTTATGAAGCAACTTCAAATGCAAAACTAACTTTTAAAGCGAGTCCCGATGCGCCTGCAGGCAAGCAAAAAGTCCTAATAACATTGGATTATCAAGCTTGTAACGATGTTTCATGTATGCCCCCAAATGCAATTTCAACAGAATATGAGATAGAAGTAATTAAAAAAGAAGGCGAAGATAATTCACAATCAGAGATACTTCTTCAATTAGATACTAATAATATTAAAATAGATTCTGATGAGTTGGCTCAACAAAATCCAAAAAATGATGATGTTAAAAAAGAATTATCTAAAGTTGAAAAAAGCGAAGAAGGTTCGATTGCATCAACATTAGAGAACAGCGGATTGTTTTTAAGTTTGATTTTCATTTTCCTTGCAGGCCTGGCACTTAATCTAACTCCATGTGTTTATCCATTGATCCCTATTACAATTGGTTACTTTGGTGGTCAATCAGAAGGGAAGACCAGCAGGTTAGTAATGCTTGGATTACTTTACATGCTTGGGATGGCATTGACGTATTCGGTGGTTGGCGTTGTTACTTCGCTAAGTGGTGCTGTATTCGGTAGTCTTCTTCAAAATCCTATTGTAATAATTATAATCGCTCTTCTATTTGTTGCTTTAGCACTTAGTCAGTTTGGCGTTTATGAATTTAAACTTCCAGACTCCTGGGTAATGAAAGCTGGCGGGGCTAAAGGCGGTGCGTTTGGTGCTTTCTTTATGGGTTTAACAATGGGAATTGTTGCTGCACCTTGTATTGGACCGTTTGTGCTTGGACTTGTTACATACGTTGCAGCAAAAGGTGACCCTCTTTATGGATTTCTTATGTTCTTTGTACTCGCTCTAGGTTTAGGATTTCCTTATTTATTGCTTGCAATCTTTTCAGGTAAAATAAAAAGTTTACCACGTGCCGGTTTATGGATGGAAGGGGTAAAACACATTTTTGGTTTCCTGCTAATCGGGATGGCATTTTATTTTTTAGACCCAATTTTGCCAAAAGCAATACAGGGTTATTCACTTCCTATCTTTGGAATAATTGCTGCAATTATTTTACTTTTTGTTGATAAAACTGCTAATAATGCAAAAGGATTCAGGACATTTAAAATATTATTTTCTGTTTTGGTCTTGGCTGTTTCGATTTATGCTTTGATTCCAAAAGAGCAACTTGAACCTGAATGGAAAAAATTCAGTATAGAAAATTATGAAGCATCCCTGAAGAATAATGAACGAATGGTGATAGATTTTTATGCGGATTGGTGTATTCCTTGTAAGGAATTAGATGCCCTAACTTTTTCTGATCAACGGGTATTAAATGAATTTGAACGTTTTACAGTTTATAAAGTTGATATGACTAAAAACAATGAAACGAATGAGCAGCTTAGAAAAAGATTTAATGTAATTGGTATGCCTACAGTTTTGATTATTGATTCAAAAGGAAATGAAATAAAACGATTAACAGGATTTGTTAATGCTGATGAGTTTCTGTCATACATTAAAAGGGTTGATTAGAATTATCACAGTCTTAGCAGGTTTTATTTATTTTTAAGGGAGTATAGACTCCCTTATTTTTTACTTTTTCCAATATATCTTTGTCTAATTGGGAGATAGTTGACACTATTTCTGGCTCAATTTAATATTAAAAAATATATTTATTTTGATTAGATTTGATGCAACCAATTCACTCAAATAAAACAGCCAGTGAACAGAAATACAATAGTTAAAATATCAGTTGCTTTACTTACTACAGCCATTCTTTTTACATTTCAAGTAATTCCAAATACGTTTGATTCCTTTTTAGTTTCTTCATTTAATCTGATTTCAGGTGAAAAAGAACCTGATTCTTCTATAGTCATTATCCACATTACTTCAGAAGACATTGAGCAACTAGGTCCGTGGCCATTAAAGAGAAGTTATTATGCTTTGTTATTGAATAATCTTTCATCCTATCAAGTAAAGAAAATAGGACTAGAAATATTTTTAAGTGCAAAGTTTGTTTCACAAGCTGTTTATGATAATGTACTTCAGAGAGAAATCGGCAGAGCAAATAATGTTGTTCTTAGTTCGCTTGCAGGAAGTTTAGAAGAAATTAACGATTATTTTATTACAGACTCATTAAGTTTTCCAAGTCCAAAACTAATTAATGATCAGATTCCAACGGGGCATATTAATATTATCCGCAACAATGGCATTGAGATACCTTTACAAATTTCGAATCGATCTATAAATGAATCTGCATTTAGTTTAAGCTTAGCAGGTATCCACAATAGTTATTCTAAAATGATTAAAATTAATTTCATATCAGGATGGAATAAGTTTAAGAATTATTCTCTTGTGGAATTTTTTCAATTAGTACAAGAAAATGACCCTGAACTTCTGCAATTAAAGAACAAAATTATTTTAGTTGGAATAAGTGATCCTCAATTATCATCTGTGTTTGAAACAGAATTTGATGAAAAATTACCGGGAGTTGCATTACATGCTTTTGCGCTAGACAATCTATTAAATGATAGATTTATTAACGACTCTTACTACAGCTTATCAATTTATGCGTTTCTATTATTTATCATTTTTATAATAATATTTCTAAAGAAACAAAAGCGGATTCTTAGTTTATATACTATAATATTTTCAACCTCACTGTTAGTCTATTTCTTAATTTATAGACTATGGTTTTTAGAATTAGCTTTCTCATTTTTGTTAATTCCCTTGATATTAATGTTTATTGCCAATATATCTTTCATACTTATTGATAAGAGAAACCAATTAACAGGATATTATAATGAATCAGAGTTATTCAAAAGACTTTTATCTGAAAAGGAAAAAGAACTTTCACGTATACAGAACTTTCTAAATCAATCATCAACACAAAACACTGGACAATTATTGGAAAAAATTGAAGTGTTAAAAGATGACATTGAAAAATTAAGAGAGAATGAAAATGATCAGATACCAGCAGAAGTTAGTGAAGCAGTAGTTGAACAGAATTTCTCAGGCTTAGTATTTAAATCTGCGGAGATGAAAAATGTTGTGGAATTGATAAATAAATCTGCTCCTACAGATGCTTCAATACTGATCACAGGTGAAAGCGGTACAGGAAAAGAGTTAGTTGCAAAAGCAATCCATTCCCTTAGTAATAGGAAAGATAGAAAGTTTGTTGCCGTTAATTGTGCGGCTCTTACGGAATCACTTCTTGAAAGCGAATTATTCGGACATGTGAAAGGTGCATTTACAGGTGCTGTTATAGATAAGATTGGAAAGTTTGAAGCAGCAGATAAGGGTACTATACTTTTAGATGAAATTGGTGAAACAACAGAGAATTTTCAGGTAAAACTCTTGCGTGTGCTTCAATCTGGTGAGTATGATAAAGTTGGTTCAGTAAATACTTCATTTACCGATGTACGGGTTATTTCTGCTACCAATAAAGAGCTTAAAGTGCTTATTAAGGAAAAGAAATTTAGAGAAGATCTTTTTTACAGATTAAATGTGATCAATATTAACATTCCATCATTGCGTGAAAGAAAAGAAGATATTGAACCGATCGCAAGATATTTTTGTGAAGTTGATGATAAAAAATACCAACTCTCACTGGCGGCTCTAAAATCTTTGAATGATTACGATTGGCCAGGTAATGTTAGAGAACTGGAATCTGTCATCCGAAGAGCAAAAGTATTTTGTGAAGCGGGGAAAAGAAGTTTAATTCAATTAAATGATTTACCTGATGAAATTGTAAAAAGTGTAAAACTTAATTTTGAGGATTTAGTTATTGAATCCCTACGAAACAAAAAGTTCACACATTCCTCTATAAATGAAACTGCAAGAGAACTCGGGAATGTGAGCCGAACTCTTGTTGCAGAAAACTTTAGAGGACTATCGTTAAAAATATTAGTTGAAAATAATTTTGATGAAATGAAATCGATTATTACTATTTCTAAAGATGAGAATGATGAAGTATTAACACGAGTAAAATCAAAATTGGATACCTGGCTGGTAAATATTCAAAAAGACGTTGAGTTGAATAAATCTTTATCATTCAACGAAATAAAACTAAAACTTAATTCTAAGTATAAAAACCTTCCACAAAAATATCATACCTATCTCGATGAAGTGATTAGACATATTATTAATAAGAATTAAAACTATTTGTTAATTAGTTTTTTATTTATTTGTTCAAGTTTTTCGTTAACGTGACTTTTCTGCTCACTTTTAAGTTCAAGTAATTTAATCTCAGTGTACTCATCATAAGATTCCTCATAAAGTCCGCTACCGAATAAAAGATCTGCAAAATAAATTCTGCTCTCTGCGTCTTTTTTTGTATCGGGATATTTACGATAAATTTCTTTCGAAGCAACAATAGCAGACTCTTTCATACCATTTTCGGCTAACTGTTTAGCACCATTTAGCCGCTTCATTCCAAAATCATTAGAGTTTAAAGTTGAAAGAGTTTCCTTCGAAATCTTATCTCCATAAACGCCAGTATTATCAGATTTTTCATTTCCTTTTTTTCTTGGAGTGTTCATTACATTTT
Source organism: Ignavibacteriales bacterium (assembly GCA_016707115.1). Classification (GTDB taxonomy): domain Bacteria; phylum Bacteroidota; class Ignavibacteria; order Ignavibacteriales; family Ignavibacteriaceae; genus IGN3. The sequence continues at coordinate 683,421 of JADJIH010000001.1, forward strand.
CCATAGCCAACGCAAGTATTAATTCATCCAAAGTCATATTTTTTATATTTGCAACAGTAATTGCTGAAGATTCTTTTAATGTAAATGATAAATCATTACCCTTAATTAAAACTGAAGAATTTTTATCCGTACTGACCACATCATTTTCATTTAAGATCATTTTAGATTTGACTTGCTGCCATGTGTTGCTGTTACTCGATAACATTTTAACATTCCCATTAAGTTTCTCAACTTGAAATGTTTGAGAGTGAATAACAGAAACTGAGAATAACAGAACTAATATATACTTTTTCATTTTCTTACCTTTAACGGTTAATAAACATCTATAATTTGCACATCGCCTTTAACTAAACCAAAGTTGTTAATTGCTTCAGTTTGGAATTTGTCCGAGGCAATCGCCCAAGCACTTTCAAAATCTGATAGGGAAGTGGTTTCAACCGGAATCCAAACTTCATCATTACCGGATTCATTTTTTCTAATAAAATACTTTGTGTCATTTTCAGAAATTAATTCTGCCTGCTGTGGTGAAAGTTTAGTATTAAATATAATGTTGACATGCCTTAAGACATCATCTGATTTATAATCAACTAAAGCTGTTTCAATACCAATACTTTCAAGTAATGAACTGTAACAAACGCTAAGATCATCGCAATCACCACCTTTTAATTCAAGTGTTTGGCTGGGATATTGAACATACTCAGCGGAAGCTCTTGGATCAGACGTATATGTTAGATTTTCAATAAATGAATTGAAAATAATTCTGGCTTTATAAAAATCGGAAATAACATTTGCGAGTGTATCTATTTCCGATTTATGTTTAGCTAATATCGCTTTTGAATACTTAACTGAAAAATCCATATCACGTTGAATGAAATATCTCAAGTTCGTAACATTTCCATCCCATGCATTTATTCCATTAATAAGCAAAGCCTTCTGATATTCATCATCAAAATCATCATTCACAGTAAGTAAATAAAAGTTTGCGTATGTAATTTCCGGATTTACGCCAGCGTAGGATTCTGAAATAACAGCATAATAATTTACTTCACTAGTATCATAAGGAAGAATTGAGATTATAGGAGATTGAAGTTTTTCTTCACTAATTCCATTAATTACCATAACAGGCTTAACATCTATCCGTTCATTTGTAAGATTTACAACTTGGGCAGTTGCGATAGGATTATCAAGGTACTTATCATTTAAAGCAGGATAAATATTTTGATTTATTTCCACACCCAGAAATTTTACACGCTGTTCAACAAGTGTATTTAATTTAAAATTTGTAGTTAAAAGAAGTTTATCATAACTGTATTTATTGTTTATAATATTTGAAATACCATTCTCCTTAAAATCAGAATAACTTCCTGAGTTATTTCTATCACTAAAATATTTTATATAAGTAAGTGAAAGATCTAAATATTTTGATGTAAATACAGCTGCCGGAATTATTCCTGCTATAAATGGTTCTTGTTCTTTATCGTGAAAAGCTGAAACTGAAAATCCAATTTTATTTTTGTTAAAATCAACCAAATAGGACATACCGCCTAAAAAAGAATTATTAGTTTCTAAGCTAAGATGCAAGTTCAAATCATTAACAGGCGAAAAATTGATTCCTGCAAAAACAGCTTTCTCTGTTCTAATTTCGAAATCACTATTGTCTTCGTAGGCAAACTCTCTTCCAAAAGTTAATAGATTAATCGAACCTAAATTAAAAGTCAATCTTTCTGATGGTTTCCAAACAACGCCAATATCAGTTTTCCATAAATCAGAATTATCTAATTCTGTTTCCCTAACAAAGTAAATAGTATCAGAAAATATTGCAGTTACATTTTCGTTAGTAAAATCCTGTTTGAAATATCGCAAATTTAGTCCAATGCTAAATTCTTTATTCACACTGTAAGAGTACCCCAAACCGAATAGCTCTTTATATTGAAACTTTGATTCCAGTGTTATAGGCTCAGTATTGTTATATGGAATTGCTTCACCAGATTTGAATATAAATTCTTTTTGATATCCGGGTGTATACCGAAGAGATATGAAATGTGAACCAAATGTTTTTGCTGCAGTTACCTGGTATAAATTACTTGTAACTGATGACGCGAACTCACCACCATAAGTGAATGAAAAACCCCAATCTTTTATAACTGAATAATTTGAGATGTTGTATTCAAATGAATTCAATGATGTGAAAGATTCATTTGTAATCCCATACACGCCGTTAAGTCCAAAAGATGTTTGGCCTAATCCAGAAACAATTGAAAGCATAACAAATCCTGTGATTAAAATTATTCTCAAGGAATGTCTACAATAATTGTGTGAATGCTTTGTGAACTAACATAAAGTTCAGTATTCTGAACTTGTACTAACTTATCATACTTTCTAACAAAGGTAACTGATATCTTATTGAACCTATCACGCGGAATATTTTTTAGAATTGAATTTGGAATTATAAGTGTTCCATCATCTTTTGTTTTAAGCCTAAAAAAGGGAACTACCTGCTGATTAGAATTTTTAACACCGCCAAGAATAATTGAAAAATTATTTACGTACTCAGCATTCCATAAAAGTTCAGCATTAAATTTATTCTGATTATTCAAGTTAACCAGTCTAACACTGCCAGTTAATTCTTTGGGTGTTGCTATATCAAAACCTGATGGTTGACCGATAAATGGATCATAAGTGAAAGAAATTGTTGAATTATATGGATAAATAAACGGATCATTAAATGATCTGCCATTTACATTAAACAATTCATATTTTTTTCCTAAAACAGTATCAATTAAAACTCCTTCTTCTCTGTAACGAACACGATAATTTGTTATTCTGGCTTGAATATCATTAAACTTTATTATTCCAGGTATAATAGTGTTGTAGCCAAGAATAATTCCCTCTTGGTGATTTAAAGGGTTTTGTTTTATCAAACAAAAGTGTTTGCGCACTTGATATATTAACTGTTTGTCCATCGAGAGTAAGTTTAATACCACTAACAGAAACTATGCTTGCATAATTACGTAAATCTTCTGTAACTCCGCTAGTATCAAATCCATTTGAGTAAAATTCATTATCAATTTCTTTGCTAATGATTTCTACTTCCAGATTTTCGGATTCATTTGGATCATTTATCAGTTCTGTGGGTCCGGGTTTATCACATCCAGAATAAATAAATGTGAATACGACTAATATGTAAAAAATATATTTTTTCATCTTTTTGAACTTACTATTACTTGTTAGCTTTTTCAATTAAAATATTCTTAATCTTCATTTACAAAAATATAAACAAACCCAATTCCTGTAAGAAATTGGGTTTGTAAATCAGATCAACAAAGTTTTTATGGTCTTACAAAGTAGGGAACACCCCAAGATTCCATTTCAACCGGAGTTGAGTCATCGAATACAACCTGTTTAGGCATTGCATTTATAATTGCGTGAAAGAATCCGGGAAACTGATGTGCAACAAAAGTCTGTTCATATACTTTTTCATAAATGTTACCATTAGCATTTGAAGAAATCAACTCAAATTTTCTTTTAAATCTATGCATTCCAAATCTATCAGCTCCAAATGTTAGTGTAACAAAATCCGTATCTGCATAGGCACTGTTCAATTCAACTCTCAAAAGTACTTCACCTCCTTGATTAATTACAGGAACATGATGCCATCTCCACCACTGACCCCAATTTCTTACTAGGTAATAGTCATTAGGTGAATTTATGACAAGAGTATCTCCATTGGGTAAAAATGCAGTGAATTTGTTTATATCAATATTTGGATTTAATGTTCCACCTTCTGGTAATGATATAGCAGCAATTTTCCAGTTTCTTTCAGGAAACTTTGTATTTGCTATCTTTACAAAAACAACATTTCTTGTAACCACTGATGTAAAAACTTTTTTAATTAATGTGTCAGGATTTGTCGCATTTGGATCATACGATCCTTTAATGGATAAAACACCTTCAAAAGTTTTTGTAACTAATCCATAAGCTGTATCGCCATCAAATGTCACAGAAATGGTCCTATTAACCAATCTCATTTTATGACCAACTTTAAAGGGATAAATCTCAGTATTCACTTTATAAAGATCCATCTCACCGCCTTCATCATAATTTGGTTCGAAAGACATAAGTACTGAATCTTCATCTGCAAGTTTTTGAAGAGCTTGCTGATCCGTTGTAATTTCGTCAGTCGATTGAACCGTCATATCGTCCTGACACCCGACGAAAAAAGACATTATTACCAAAAGCAGCATCGGAAAAAAGTTTTTCTTCACGAATTCTGATGTTTTCATTTTTTAGCTCCTATTATTTTGTGAAATTTGTTATGAACTTTTGAGAAGTAATAATGAAGAATTGTGCCAGCTGTTATTTTAATAATATCTTTAGATTTTGGATGAAAATTTGATTTTTCATGCGGTGTAAATTGCATGGAAATCAAGCTAATTTGCATGGAAAATCTATTTCAGGCAGATTGACTATTTTTCAAGAAGTTTTGAGGTGCAATTGATTAGGAGATATAGCATACTTCAAAAATATTTTCAGGATAAACTATTTTTCAAACTCTCTAATTCCTCCCAACGATTATAGAGTTTTTTTACTTTTTCTTTTGCGTTTTCAAGTTTAGTATTTAATTCGTTGGTTTGAGCAGCATATTTTTCAAAAAAATCGGGCGAACTGTATATTTTTTCAATTTCTTCTACTTCAGATTCAGCCTGAACAATTTTTCCTTCAATTTGATCGAGTTCCAACGAATCTTTATAACTAAGCTTCTTCTGTTTATTTCTGATTCTGGAATCTTCAGTAATTTCTTTTGTTTTTAATTCCTTTAAGCTCTGTTCTCGTTTTTTCTTCTTTTCGATATAAAAGTCATATCCGCCTTCACTGTAAAAGATTTCTTCATTGCCTTCCAATGCTAAGATTCCATCACAAATGCGATTGAGAAAATATCTATCGTGGCTGACAACAATTACACAACCATCAAATGCTAAGAGAGCCTCTTCAAGAATTCTAAGTGTTGGCAAATCAAGATCATTTGTTGGTTCATCCAGTATTAGAAAATTACCGCCATTGCACAAAATTTTTGCAAGAGTTAATCTGCTTTTTTCTCCTCCAGATAACCTGCCAACGAGTGTATTGATTCTATCATCAGTAAAAAGAAATCTTCTTAAATAAGTCCAGATACTGAGCTGTTGTTTACCAAATCGTACTGTTTCACTTCCATCGCCAATTGCTTTAATCACCGTATCATCATCATTTAATAATAATCTTGCCTGATCCACATAATTGAACTGCGTAGTTTCACCAACTTCCATTTTACCCATAGTAGGGAGCATTGAACCAAGAATCATTTTAAGTAAAGTTGTTTTGCCAACACCGTTCTGTCCAACAACACCAATTTTTCTTCCTGGCTCAAAAATGAAATTAAAATTCTGAAACAAATATCTTTCACCGAGTTTTATACCAACATCTTTAAACTCTAAAACTTTTTTACCAAGTCTTTCTGCAGGTGGAATAATTAACTCAACATCCAATTCGACTTCAAAATCATTTTGAGAAGCAACTTCCTGATAATTATCGAGTCTGCTTTTTGCTTTAGTTCTGCGTGCTTTTGGACCGCGTCTTACCCATTCAAGTTCACGTCTCAAGAACATCTGTCTTTTACGCTCTTCAACTTCTTTAATTGCTTGCCGCTCTGATTTATTAATTAAATATTCTGTGTAGTTGCCTTGATGTGAATAGAATACTCCCGAGGATAATTCAACAATTCTATTTGCAATTCTATCAAGAAAATATCTATCGTGAGTTACAAATATGCAGGTTCCGTTATACTGAGCAAGAAAATCTTCAAGCCATTCGATGGATTTGGTATCAAGATGGTTTGTAGGTTCATCCAGAATAAGTAAATCGGGTTTTGATATTAAAGCCCTGCAGAGTGCTACGCGCCTTTTCTCTCCACCGGAAAGTGTTTTAATATCTCTATCAGCGGCAGGGGCATCTAAAGAATCAATAAGCATCTTAATTCTTTTCTCAAGATTCCACGAATCAAGTCGTAATATCTTTTCTTCAAGATGATGTTTATGTGCAGCATCAAATGAAGTATTTTCATATTCTTTGATGAGATTAAGTTCTAACACCGCTCCATCAAGAATATTCTCATAAACATTCTTGTATTCATCTAAAGTAAATTCTTGTGAAAGAAATCCAACAATTAAATCTTTTTTCTTGGCAACCTCACCAGAGTCAGCAGGCAGCAATCCGGAAATAATTTTTAAGAATGTTGATTTACCTGCTCCGTTTCTGCCCACCAATCCAATTCGATCTCCATCGTGAACGCTCAATGAGGCTTTATCAAGTATAACTTGCTCACCAAAGTGCACTTCAAGTTCTAATGCGGATAGAATTACGGGACTAATATTAGATGCCATCGTTCAACATAAATAGATGAATTGATTTGTTACTGAATAAAATTCAGTTATTATTTTTTCCTGAGTGCTTTGTTCTGATTCTATATAGTGCATTCGTTTCAACTTCAGTTAGATAAAGAGTTTTATAATCTTCATCAGCAAATTCAAGATTTGTTGGTTTAGAACCTGGTGTTTCAATTTTTTGTAATAGTTCACCTTCTGGAGAAAAGATATAAATTGCCTTTCCGCCAAAATGTGCAACAAATAAATTTCCTTCAACATCAAATTCAATTCCGTCTGGATCACCTCCAGGTATTTCTACAAAGTTTTCTTTGTTTATTAGTTTATTCTCACGTGTTATATCAAACCTTACAATTATTTGCTTTGCCGATTCGCATACGTAAAGTTTACCATCAATTGGAGAAATATTTATCCCATTCGGAAACGCTAAACTATCTTCAATAAGTTTTGTCTCTTTAGTATTTGCATCCACAAAAAATATTCTGCCGTCTAATATATTTTTATCATAACTCTTCGGATCAGTAAAAAACAAATTACCATTCTTATCAAAAGTTAAATCATTTGGCCGATTAAATTTTTCTCCCTTGTAACCATCAGAGTAAACTTCAATTCTACTGTCCGGGCTTACTCGAAGTATTTTTCCTTTACCATATTCACAAACGAATAAGCTACCATCATACCCAAATGCTAACCCATTTGTTTTTTCGATTAACAATGAATCGTCCACTTTTGAAATGAAAGTATCTTTAACACCTTCAGAATATCTTGTTATCCAACCACCATAGCAGTTTGAGAGACATATTGTGGATTTGCCATCGTAAGCTGGTCCTTCCGGAAAATTTAAGGCATCGGCAACTTTTACCCATTTTTCGTTTATGTCTATAATCTGAGCTTTGAGATTAATTGTAAAACAAAATATAAAAACCAATAATAGAGTAAAGCGGTATAAATTATTTTTCATAATCGTCCAAATTTCTTTTGTATAATTCTTCTTAATGCTGAATCTAATTTATAAATTTTAATTGAATATAAATTAACTTTATTAATATGGACTTATGAAAAAAATACTAGCGTTCTCCATTTTTATATTTATAATTAGTTCAGTTCAATTTGCACAATCACAGCAAAAATATTCTGAAATAGGAAACCTTAAACTTGTAAATGGAGATGTACTCGAGAAATGTGTAATTGGGTTCAGGACTTTTGGAAAACTAAATCAAGATTCAAGTAATGCTCTTATCTTTCCAACCTGGTTTGAAGGAACAACTGATGATATTACTCGTCTTATTCAAAAGTATAGTTTCTTAGATACAACAAAGTATTTTATAATTGCGATAGATGCTTTGGGAAATGGAGTTTCCTCTTCTCCATCCAATCATAACGTATATAAGATTAAATCTATTCCCAAGATTACTATTCGCGATATGGTAAACTCCCAGCATAAATTTATTACAGAAAAAATGAAATTAAACCATCTATTTGGCGCGGTTGGAGGTTCTCTTGGTGCAATGCAAGTTTTGGAATGGTCTATTGCTTATCCAAACTTCATATCTAAAATAGTTGCTTATGTTGGCACTCCTAAAATGAGCACCTATGATTTACTTTGGATAAATGCTCAACTAAACATTATAGAGGCTGGGAAAAAATATGGAGTCACTGATAAAGAAATCAGAAAATCTATTGCTATGCTTATGGCTGTAATGGGAAGAACTCCGGACTATTTCGTTGAAAAGATAAAGCGTGAAGATTTTGCAGATTACATTAAGAAATTTGATAATGAATTTTCAAGCTCATTTACACTTGATGATTATGAATATCAACTTAAAGCAATTTCAAATCATGATATTTCAAAAGAATTTAATGGATCGATGGAAGAAACAGCAAAACAAATAAAAGCAAAATTATTTTTTATTATTTCGGAAACAGATTTACTTATTAATCCAACTGAAACTAAACGGTTTGCTGGACTGACGAAAACAAAAACACTGTTATTGAATAATAACTGCGGACATCTTGCGGTAAGCTGTGAGATTGAAAGATGCAAAAAAGAAATTGCGGATTTTTTAGATAATGAATAGTTAAAAGCTGTAAGCCATTTAAGAATTAGAATCCATCCTTGGATATTTACCCGTCAATTTATTGATCCACCTGTGAAATTTGTGAATTGATTTGACAGGTTCTGCAAACATTAATATACACTCATCGGCAACATAATTAATTCCCTTTTCTTTGCAGAAATTGATTGCATTTTTAGAAGATGAGCCCTGCTGCATCCAAACATTTTTAATATTCAAATCATTAGCTACATGAATTACTTCCTCGGTTTCGGCAGGGGGTACAATAGTTATAATTCCTTCTATTGGGTGATCAATTTTAAAAAGTGATGTGTAGAGCTTAATATTATTTGAAAATCCACCGATTCTATTCACAGCGAATACTGTATATCCATTATCCTTAAGATGATTATAAACTGAAGCACCAAATCCTTTTCCTGTTCTGGAAACACCGACAACAGCAATATTTTTTAATTCTATAAATGATTTTATTGATTCGCTTTTCATAAATTTTTTCCTCTGTAAATAGCTTAGCAAAATTACAATTAATTATGTAAAAATTTTAATGAAATTAATCACATTTTAGTTTTACAAAGGCTACATATTGATTTCATAAAATATCTTCATTTACTTAACTTTGTTCGCAAATTATTTACAACTAAATCTTAAGAAAAAATGAATTACGAAGAAGACAAACCTATTTCCTATTGTGGTATTTTTGGCATATATGGTTCTAATACGGCATCTGCGCAAGCTTATTATGGTTTGCATGCTTTACAACATCGTGGGCAGGAGGCAAGTGGAATCGTAACTCGTTCTTTTAATGGAGATAATCGCGCCCACTTTAATATTATAAAAGGTGAAGGTTTAGTGTCTGAAGTTTTCGCTGATCATAACCTGCTTTCGGATTCTCTTTATGGAGATGCTGCTATTGGTCACAATCGATATTCAACAACAGGCGCTGCTAAATCAAGAAAAAACATTCAGCCATTTATGGTTAATTACAGAATGGGAAACCTTGCAATCGGCCATAACGGAAATCTTACAAATGCAAAAGAACTTAGAGAAGAACTGGTTAATGAAGGTGCTATATTTCAGACAACAAGTGATACAGAAGTTATTCTTCATCTGATCGCTCGAAGTAAACTTGATAATCAAATTGATCAGATACTGGAGGCACTTAGAAAAATAGAAGGTGCTTATTGTGTTGTTATTCTTACTGATGATAAATTAATTGCTGCACGTGATCCACTTGGCTTTCGTCCATTATCCATAGGTAAATTAGAGGATGCAATACTGGTTGCCTCAGAAACTTGTGCGTTTGATATTCAGCGCGCAGAGTTTTTACGTGAAGTTGAAGCGGGGGAAATGATTGTAATAGATGATGAATCAATAAAAACAAAAGTGATAAAATCATTCAGAATTAAAGAGATACCTGAACCACAAAAACATTGCGTATTTGAGTACATATATTTTTCACGTCCGGATAGTTTTATATTTGGACATAATGTTGATAAAATGCGCCGCAGATTAGGTAAAGAGCTTGCGCGAAAACATCCGGTTACTGATCCTGATGGTGAAAGAGTTTATGTAATTAGCGTTCCTGATAGTTCTAACACAACCGCTTTAGGTTATGCAAGAGAATTAGAAAAACAGGGAATTGATGCACGTTTAGAAATTGGTTTGATTAGAAGTCACTATATTGGAAGAACTTTTATACAGCCCGGACAAACAAACCGTGAAACCGGAGTTAGAATAAAATTCAATATCGTAAAAGGTGTTCTTGAAGGAAGAACAATTGTTGTAGTTGATGATTCGATAGTTAGAGGAACAACATCAAAACAGTTAGTTCATCTACTAAAGGAAGCAAATCCTAAATCCATTCACCTAAGAATATCATCCCCACCGATTATGCACCCATGTTTTTATGGGATGGATTTTCCTAGCAGCCAGGAATTAATTGCATTTCAAAAGAATGGCAATATCGAAGAGATAAAAAAGTATCTTGAAGTAGATAGCTTAGAATACTTAACTATCGATGAATTGTTGGAAGCAGTTTCTGAAGCAGGCAAAGATAATTTTTGCACAGCTTGTTTTTCGGGAAGATATCCGACTAATGTAGATACCAACTTCAAGAAGGAGATGTATGAAGTTTAATCAGTTTCTTATTCTCGCCTCATTAATTTTATTAACCATCCCATCATTTGCACAAACAACATACTTTATTAAATATAAAAGTAATGTGCCGATTGATATTGTTGACTCAAAAATATCTGATCAGATAATTTCAAATTCAATTGGTGATAGACCAGTTTCGCTACCAAGCTATAATGTAGATTATCTTGCAAAAGGGTTGGGAAGGGGAGACGAAGTACTTGGAAGAATTGTTAAGGTGAACTTTTCAGAAAATGTTGATGAAGCAAATTTTACTTCTATGCTTTCTTCGGATAATGATATTGAGTACATACAAAAATCTACAAACTACCAGTTAGATATTGTTCCAAATGATAGTTTAATATCTCAGCAGTGGGCATTACAAAAAATAAAAGCATTTGATGCCTGGGACATCGCTCAAGGAGTTGATACTGTTTTATTAGGAATTATTGATACTGGAATTGATTATGATCATCCTGATTTGGCAAATAAAATTTTTGTTAATTCTGGTGAAACTGGTACAGATCAATTTGGTAATGATAAAAAAAGTAATGGAGTTGATGATGATGGAAATGGTTTTATTGATGATTATCGTGGTTGGGATTTTACTGATAGAGTCGGTTTTCCATTTGATTCCACCGGTGGTGATTATTTAAATTGGGATAATGATCCTTTTGATGATCAAGGACACGGAACTTATATTTCTGGCATAGCTGGCGCTGAATCAAATAATCTTTATGGGATTTCAGGTGCTGCGCCAAAAATTAAATTATTAACTCTCAGGGCTTTTGATCCAGGCGGATATGGAGAAGAAGATGATGTTGCAGCTGCAATATTGTATGCAGTAGTTATGGGTTCTAAAGTAATCAATATGAGTTTTGGTGATAATGCTTTTTCATACGTCTTAAGAGATGTAATTCGTTATGCTTATTCACAAAATGTTGTTTTGATTGCTAGTGCTGGCAACTCAGGTTCCAGTGCTCCACATTATCCTTCAGGTTATTCTGAAGTAATTTGCGTAGGTAATTCAACTCAGGAAGATTATGTTGCAGGTAGTTCAAATTACGGTTCAACAATCGATTTAGTTGCCCCAGGTTCACTTATAATGACGACTGCTAAAAATTCTGGTTACGCTATTATCAGTGGAACTTCTGCTTCGGCACCATTTGTATCTGCCGCTGCTTGCTTAGTTTTATCCAAGCAAAGTTTTACTAACGAAGAAATTAAACAAATATTAAAATCAACTTCAGATGATATTGGTGAATCTGGCTGGGATTTAAGAAGTGGTGCAGGAAGATTAAATCTTCTTAAAGCTCTTTCAGTTACTGCACCTTCAATAATTAAATTTCATACACCAACTCAGGACTTTGCAACATCAGGAAATAATATTACAATTGTTGCCTCAGTCCTTTCTCCCTACTTTACAAATTATAGTTTGGAAGTGGGAACAGGTTTTAATCCAACCGATTGGCTGCCTCTAATTACAAATAGTCTTACTCAAATTTCTAATCAGGAAATTTTTAATTTAAATGTTAGTGGTTATTCAGATTCAGTTTATACTTTAAGATTGATTGTTAATCAAACTACTGGTAGAACTCTTGAGGAACGTATTAATTTTCATATCGATAGGACAGCACCGGTAACTGAATTGATTTCTGTGATTCCAGCATTCTATGGTGATAAAGCAACAGTCATCGCAGCGATGTATACAGATGATCCGTCGGTAGTAAAAATGTATTATCGTGTATTTGGTGAACCCCAGTTTAATTTTGTAACCTTAGATGGATTCACTATTAACAATCAGTTCGTAAAATCACTCCATTATGGTTTCATTCCGAAAGATCTAGCTAGTCAGAATACTTTATATGAAATATATTTTGAGGCTGAAAATCTTGTAGGACTAAAATCTGAGGTAAAGAATAATGGTGAATATTTTATCCTCCCAACAACTTATAACGCTGAAATATCAACCGAATATAAATTAGCATATACATTACCTGCCGGAAGTATATTTGAAAAATCACTTTCTTTGATCTCAAGTAATGCTGATAACATAATTCTTAGAACTAATTCAAACCCTAAAGTTTCTTCAATTTATAATTTTGAGAATGATACATTTACGTTAATTGATTCGCTGAATGAAAAGATCGTTAAAGATGTGGGAGATTTTAATGGAAATGGATTGACAGATTTATTAAACTATTTTGTTCGTGATGGATTTATAGATGAACAGACATCTATAAATTCATCAACATTTACACAAAAATATTCAAACACTGGTAGTAAGTTTTGGCCAATAATTGCTAGTGATGTTGATGCAGATGGAATAGTAGAAGTATTTTCAGTTCAAAATGATTCGACTGTCGAGGTTTGGGAAGTGCAATCAAATCTAAACCTTACTAAAGTTGCAACTTTGAAGAATTTTACTCCTGTTGGTTTTGGTGGTAATATTATCAACTCCCCAAATGCTGTAGTTGATGATATTGATGGTGATGGGATAAGTGAATTCTGGATGATTGATCAGGATGGTGATATTTATAGCTATAAGATCATTGGTAATAACCAATTCGCTGAACAATATGTGATTCCAACTCAATTCCTTGGTTCCTCAGCTTACCTTACAAGCGGAGATTTTGATGGAGATGGTAAAAACGAGTTAGCTGTTTTGCTTCATTCAATTGATGAATTGGATGTTTCGCCATTCTATCGCTTGGTTATTTTCAATCTTACTGGTAATTCAGTAAACTTTATTATGGATAAAGCATTAATTGATGCTTCAACTGAATTCAATAATGCATTTAGAAAATCAGAAAACAGTATAAGATTGAACGATCTTGACAATGATGGTGATGATGAATTGATCTTATTTGTTTTTCCTTATGCTTATATTTTTCAAAGAGATTTTAGCGATAATAAAATTATTGCATACAAAGAGAACATTAATTCAAATTCAATTTTTATTGGTGACTTAAACAATAACGGAATAAATGAAGTTGCTTTCCCAAATAATAATGAAATTGAGTTTTTTGAATTTTCGTTTTCGAATCAAGCCTCCACTCCTCATAATGTTTTAGGATTTAGCAAAGACTCAATCAGTATTCAACTAAATTGGAGCGGTTTAGCAGAAAGATTTTACATTTACAAAGGACTCGATGCCTCCAATTTAGAATTAATTGATTCCTTGGTTTTTGAACCATCATATCTTGATATAAATGTTCAGAAGAACAAAACATATTATTATGCAGTCAAATCATATGATCCAGTAAAGGTTGAACCACTTTCAGGATTGAGTAATATAATTGAAGTTTATTCTCATACACCAGCACTACCAATTACTGCTGTCAGCAACAGTAACAGGAGTGTTATAGTTAAATTTTCTGAAAAAATGAAAAACACAATTGAGAACCTTCAATCATTTGAGATTCCAACTGTTGGATATCCTAATTCAATTACTCCGAATAATCAATACTCATACCTGCTTTCATTTAATGAAAATCTTCCAGATGGAGAATTGAACGTAATTATTAAGGACATAAAAGATTTTTATAATTCACCAATTGCGACAGACACTTTGGCTTTTTCGGTATCACCTTTACCGGAAATTCAGTCTTTTTATGTTACTTCATTTGAAGTAGTTAATGCTTATAAAATAAAAGTTAGTTTTAATTTTGGTGTAGATCAGCTATCTGCACAAGACCTTAATAATTATATTTTTACCCCCGATAATAAAGTTTCATCAGTATCAATAGATCCGAATGATTCTAAAACTATTTACCTGGATCTAACTAATCAGAAACCAATTGGATCAATAGGGAAGGAGTACGTTCTTAGAATAAATAATCTTCAATCTGATGTAATAAGCGGAAGTGTTTTTATAAACAGCGGTGCAGGTAGTTATTTGGTACTTTCATCTTTCGCAAAAGATCTTTCTGATGTTTATGTTTATCCTAATCCAACAAAAGAAGGAACTGAAAAGATTACTTTTGCTAACTTACCCCAGAGAGCAAAGATTACTATCTGGTCTATTGATGGAATTATGATCAATGAATTTGAAGAAACTGATGGTAATGGCGGTGTTGATTATAGTTTAATTGATTTGAGCGGAAATAAAATATCAACTGGAATTTACTTTTATCGAATTGTTCAGCTTGATGAAATGCGTAATGAAGGTGAAGAAAAGCTTGGTAAGTTTGCAGTTGTAAGATGAAATTTAGCAGAAAAGAAATATTTACAATATCAAATGGTATTAGTTTCCTTAGGTTCCTGCTAGTAATTCCATTGTGGTTTTTATTAGATAATTATGAATCACAATCTGTTAGATATTTAACTTTTGCACTCTGTGTTTTTGCAGCCGCAACAGATATGCTGGATGGATATCTTGCAAGAAAATTAAACCAGGTTACAGAAGTTGGGAAAATAATTGATCCTCTTGCAGATAAAACTGCGATGGCTGTTGTTGTTATAAAACTATTTCTAATTAATGAGATTTCTACTTTTTACTTTCTTACTATTATATTAAGAGATCTAATAATATTTATCGGCGGATTATTTGTGTCTAAAAAACTAGGTAGAGTTCTTCCATCCAATAAGCTTGGAAAGCTAACAGTGTTATTTATTGGTTCGGTTGTACTAATGATATTAATTGGAATTAATCGCGAAAACATAATTTATCAGTTTATTTATATTTTAAGTATAGTATTAATGTATGCATCATTATTAGCATACATATATAGAGCAATGGAATTTATAAAGAAAAAGAAAAATGAGTCTATTTAAGAATTTTAACTTCAACAAATTAAAAGAAGGTCTTAGTAAAACACGTGATAAAATTGTTAATTCCATTACTGAAACAGTTACTGGGAAAGCAGTAATTGATGAATTAACTTTAGATCAGATTGAAGAAATTTTACTTGGTTCAGATATTGGGTTTGACACAACTGAAAAGATCATTGAATCTGTGAAAAGAAATCTTAAATCTGAAAGAGATCGTTCCGGTGAGAAAATAATAGATTTAATAAAAAAGGAGTTAACAGACGTTTTATCAATCAAGAATTATGATAGTAAAGAATTATCCTTAAATAAACCTTACATTATTTTGATTGTTGGTGTAAATGGAGTGGGGAAGACAACTACAATAGGGAAATTAGCAAATAATTATAAAAAGATTGGTAAGAAAGTAATTGTGGGTGCAGCCGATACATTCCGCGCTGCTGCAAATGAGCAATTAGAAATTTGGGCAAAACGTGCCGATGTCGATATTATTCAAAGTACACAAGGTACCGATCCATCGTCTGTAGTTTTCGAAACTGTTAAAAAATCAATCGATCAAAATTATGATGTAGTACTTATTGATACAGCAGGACGATTACATAATAAAATAAATCTTATGAGTGAACTGGATAAAATAAGAAGAGTAATTAAAAAATTGCTCCCAGAAGCTCCTCATGAAACCTTGTTAATTGTTGATGCTAATACTGGACAGAATGCCATTTTACAAGCAGAAGAATTTTCTAAGGTTACTGCCATATCTGGGTTGGTGATAACAAAATTAGATGGTACAGCAAAAGGCGGTGTTGTTTTTCAAATTGTTGCCAAGCAAAATATTCCTGTAAGATTTATTGGTATCGGTGAAGGAATCGATGACCTTCAAGAATTTGATTCAATCTCATTTGTCGAGGCTATTTTTAATTAAGGTTTTAACTATGTTAATGAAAAAACCACATCATAGAATTTTCGATTACCCTTCAAGATTTTACAAACCTGAGCAAGACCCGCAGGAGAAATTAAAAAAGAAATTAGGTTTTCAGAGTTATAGAAAATTTAAACCAAGAAAGAAGAATCCGATAATATGGATTGTATTTATAATTGCGATCATCTTTATAATAATTAAATTAAGTGGTAGGTGATTGAATAGTAAATAAGTTAGTTTACATAATATACATTATCGGACACATTTGAATTTACCAATCCTTAGTTAAAGCGATTTTTTCATCATTCCCAAATAAAACTAAAATATCATCCTCTTCAATTTTATAATCAGGTCCCGGCATAACTAATTTATTTTCTGCATCGCTTTCATGAAAAATTCCTGCAGTCTTTTTAATCATAAGTATTTCTAAGCCGTATCGATTTCTAAATCGTAATTCACTTAGATTCTTTCCAATAAATTCTCTTAAGGGTTTCTTTTCAATAATAGCGTATCCATTTGCAATTTTAGATACAATATTTTCATCTAGAGTATTAATCTCTTTAGATAATCCTTCAGCCAGGTTGTGCTTGATACTTTCTTTGTTATAAGCTGTAAGTATATCGTTTCGAGAAATCGTTCCGATCACTTTAAGATCATCTTCAGGACTTACTACAGGAAGTTCCTCAATATCTTGTTTAGTTAATAACTTTAAAGCGTGATCAAGATTCTCATCAGAACGTATTTTACTGATTTTAGTTCTGGCAATATCTTCAGCTATAAGAGCATTTTTAAGTGATTCATATTCAGTTATAAGTGGTCGTATTTCGTTTTCAGATATTGCACCAATAAGATTCCCTTGATCGTTTACTGTATAGATTCGGTGATGCGGAGACTCCATCAACTTAGCTACTACAAAATTTAATGGAGTTTTTGAGTTCAATATTATTGCATCATAATGCATGATTTCATCAACATAAATTGATTTTAGGACATTGGTTTCTTTTCCACTTGAAAGTTTAAAACCTTGTTTTTCTAATAATTTCTGATGAACTGAACCTTTATTTACAATCTGAACTATGGTTGAACTTACAATAACTCCTAGCATTAATGGAAGCATAATTGTGTATTCTCTTGACATCTCAAAAATCATCAATATAGCTGTAATAGGAATTGAGTTGATTCCGGCAAGTGACGCACCCATTCCAACAAGAATAAAAGTTGTAGGATCGGTTGGTATTCCAGTAATCGATGTAGTGAAATATGAGAATAAATAACCAAGACAAGCTCCAATAAATAATGCGGGAGCAAATGTGCCTCCGAACCCACCACTATTTAATACTAAAGGTACAAGAGTAAATTTCAATGCTAGAAGGACAATTACCAATTGCCATGTTGAAGAGTTACTTAGAATATTATTAATTCCCGAATAACCTATCCCAAATATGTCCGAATAAAAATATCCTGAAATCCCTACCATTAACCCTACAATAATCATCATCAACCAACTTGGGAATAATCGTACTATTTTGTTTTTGAATAGATTGCTCGTAAGTTCATTATATTTAAGAAATAAAACCGATATAGATCCAGTTAAAAATCCTAATAATATAAATAAATAAAAATAGCTATAACTTCCAATTTCGGGTGAAGAAAAAACAAAGATAGATTCATTTCCTAGAAAGATCCTTGAGATTGCACTTGCGGTAACAGATGATAATATTAAAGCCGAAAAAGTAGGTGTGTGGAAATCGTTTAAAAGAATAATTTCAAGAGCGAAGAAAACTCCTCCCAAAGGTGTGTTAAATATTGCGGCAATGGCTGCTCCCGAACCTGCTGCTGTGAATATCCTTCTCCTCTGATCAGAAAAATTTAATAGTGTGGAAATTTTGCTAGCAACACCTCCACCAAGTTGAGCCGCTGGTCCCTCTGGTCCAACTGTACCTCCAGAACCAATACAAATAACTGGTGCAAAAAAGTGAAATAATGTCGTTCGGAATTTTATTAAACCACCTCTTAACGCAACTGACTTTATAATTTCAAGCACTCCCCTTTTCTTCGAAATTTCCGGAGCTGCTTTAATCATCAGACTCTGAATGAACATTCCAATTGCAGGAAGGATTATAACTGCAGCAGCACCGAGAAAATATAATCCTTCTTTAGTTCTCTCAAAAAATACTTTATTAAAAAATTCAATTGATAGATGAAACAGCACAGCGGATAGACCCGCGGCTGCTCCTATAAGAATTGCATAAAAACTAAATACAGTATATTCAGGAAATGCAGTTCTATCTAAAAAGAGTTTAGCTTTATCTATGAATTTATTTATTATATTTTTATAATAGTTCAAAGAATTGCTTTAATATTTATAAAAACCTTCGCCGGATTTACGCCCAAGTTTATTAGCTGCCACCATTTTCTTTAATAATGGGCAGGGACGATATTTAGGATCATTAAATCCATCATATAGAACGTTCATTATCGCAAGACAAACATCAAGCCCAATAAAATCAGCAAGTGTTAAAGGTCCCATTGGATGTGCCATTCCAAGTTTCATTACGGAGTCGATTGACTCTTTTGATGCAACACCTTCCATTAATGCAAATACTGCTTCATTTATCATTGGCATTAAAATACGATTTGAGATAAATCCAGGGTAATCGAAGACTTCAACTGGTTCTTTATCCAATTTGAGTGTTAATAGTTTTATATTCTCATAGGTTTCATCAGAAGTGGAATAGCCTCTAATTATTTCAACTAATTTCATTACGGGCACGGGATTCATAAAATGCATTCCAATAAACTTATCAGCTCTACATATTGCAGAAAGTTCCGTTATTGATATTGAAGAAGTATTTGAAGCAAATATACAATCTGAATTAAGTCTATTTTCTAAACTATTAAAAATATTAAGTTTAGCCTCTTTATTCTCATATATAGCTTCGATAACTAAATTCATGTCGGGAGGAATATTTTTAATACCAATAACTTTACTAATTTTGCTGAGAATATTGATTTTATCGTTTTCAGAAATAAGTTGTTTCTTAATTTGTCTATCAAGATTAGCAGAAATTGTATTAAGAGCACGGCTAAAACAATCTTCATTCATCTCTGTAAGGAATACATCAAATCCTTTCATCGCAAAAACATGGGCAATACCATTACCCATTGTACCACCACCGATAACTGCAATTTTTTTTATTTCCATGTTAATCTCCTTACTAATTATAGTTTTTGACTATCAATGCTGAGGCCTCACCACCGCCTATACATAAAGAAGCTAATCCAAACTCAGTATTTTTCTTCTTCATTTCATGTATAAGAGTTACTAAAATTCTTGCTCCACTTGCTCCAATAGGATGACCAAGCGCCACAGCACCTCCGTTAACATTAACATTATTCTGATTGAGTCCTAGGAGTTTATTTACTGCCAGTGATACAATCGCAAATGCCTCATTAATTTCGTATAAACCTATATCTGCAGTTTTCATTCCAGCCTTTATCAAAACTTTATTTATGGCATCAGCTGGAGCTGTTGTAAATTCAATTGGAGCCTTAGCAGCCGAACTATGAGCTATAATCTCAACTAATGGCTTCAAACTAAGAGATTTAGCTTTCTCTTCACTCATTATTAATAAAGCAGCTGCTCCATCATTAATACTAGAAGCATTGGCTGCAGTTACTACTCCGTTTTTATCGAAAACTGGTTTAAGAGCAGGGATTTTATCAAACTTAACCTTTTCTGGTTCTTCATCTTTATCAATAATAGTATCTCCAGTCCTTGATGATATTTTGACTGGATAAATTTCTTCATTAAACCTACCTGAATTGCTTGCTTCTATAGCGCGCTTGTATGATTGAACCGCAAAACTATCTAACTCTTCACGTGTAAAAGAAAAATCTCTAGCACAAGATTCAGCACAGCTTCCCATATGGATATTATTATACGGATCCCAGAGTCCGTCTAAAACAATAGAATCTTTTATTTCCCCATGCCCCAATCGATATCCATTTCGTGCATTATGTAAAAGATAAGGGGCATTACTCATACTTTCTTGCCCACCAGCAATAATAATCTCTGCATCGCCCAATGCTATTGCCTGTTGTGCAAGCATAACTGATTTAAGTCCGCTTCCACACATTTTATTTATAGTTAAACATTCAGTTTTATTTGGCAATCCCGCAAATATTGCTGCCTGCCTAGCGGGTGCTTGTCCCTGTCCACCCATCAACACATTTCCCATTATCACTTCATCAATTAAGTTTAGATCAATTTTTGAATCTTCTAGAACAGCTTTAATTGCAAAACTTCCAAGCTGCCCTGAAGAAAAAGATGAAAGCACACCATTAAAAGAACCTATTGCGGTTCTTTTTGCAGATACAATAACTACTTTTTTCATAATGTCCTTTAATGAAATTGATTTTATTTTTGACCAAAAATAAAGAAATAATATTAAAGAATCAGAAAGAAGTTTGATTATTAAGAATAAGTAAGTTTAGAAAGTTGGAAAATAATATTACTGACTGCAATATTAAGGTTGATGTTATTTCTGAATGTTGAGGAAATGTGATCGAGTTTATTAGCAACTTCTGAAACATCTGCATCAGGAAATTTTGAGTTAAATTTTTCCAGAGTCTCAATCTGTTTTAAAAAGTAGAACCTGCCGCGTTCAATAAATCTATACTTCTGATAGTCATTTAGCCAAATGATTATCATAGTAATTACCAATTTGATCCTTGTTACATCTGATTCACTTAACATCTCTTCAAACTCCAATAAAGCGGAGTGATATTTTTTTCCAAATGAATATCTTAATATTTTTATTGTTTTATCTAATAGGTCTTCAAAATTATTTTCTATTAACGATATTGCAGTCTGTGTAGAACCACCGGAAAATGATACAACTTCTTTTGCAATCGAAGATTCAATTTCAAATTCTTCTATCAAGATAGATAACAATTCATTGTCTTCAAGAGGTTGAAAGTTTATTTTCCAGCACCGTGATCTGATTGTTTCGCGTAATTTTTCAGGTGCGGATGTACAAAGAATAAAAATTACACCTTCCGGTGGTTCTTCCAAATTTTTAAGAAGTGCATTCTGTGATTCTTCATTCATTAAATGAGCTTGGGAAATGAGAATTATTCTAAACTTAATATCTTCATAATTAAAAGAAAGGAATCTTTTAATATCTCTTATGCTGCTAATTTTTATAAGGTTAGCCCTAGGAATCTGAACTTTATAATAATGATTTTTTGATTTCTTTTTAAACTCTAAATTGATCTGATCAATTTCATCTTCTGTAAGTTTTTCGTAAGGATCATTCTGTTCTGTTTCACTTTTACCTCTAGGCAGCGGTAAAATGTATTTAATGTATGGTTCGGAGAGGTTATCAATTAGAGAGAATACTGATTTTGATTTGTCCTGATTTTCTTTAGAATGATTTAATTCTTTAGTAAAACATAAGGCAGCATTTTCTTTACCAACACCATCTGCCCCTGTAAATAAAAATGCATGTGGAATGTTTCCACTTTGTAAAATATTAGATAGTATAATTTTTACTTTATCATTTCCAGCTATTTCATCAATATAAATACTCATAAAAAAAGGCGCTCAAGGCGCCATAAAGTTATTCATCCTCATCATTATAGAAAAAATCCTCATCAGAAGGATAGTCAGGCCAAATGTCTTCAATAGATTCATAAGGTTCATCCGAATCTTCTAGCTCTTTAAGATTTTCCATAACTTCATAGGGTGCGCCGATACGTTCGGCATATTCTATTAACTCTTCTTTAGTAGCTGGCCAAGGAGCATCATCTAAATAAGCTGCAAGTTCCACTGTCCATATCATTTATACAAAATCCTCCGAAATATTAATTGCTAAGATTAGATTCAAAATAATTGTATTCATCAAAGAAGAACTCTGACGGATTTAAATTTTGCCCATTATGTAAAACTTCATAGTGTAAATGTGGACCAGAAGATAAACCTGAATTGCCAGATTTTGCAATCGACTGATTTCGATTAACAGTTTGTCCTTCTCTTACACTTACAGTTGATAAATGAGCATATATTGTCTGGTAACCAAACCCATGATCAATTTCGACAGTAAGGCCATACCCGCCTTTAATTCCAACAAAAATTACTTTACCTTTTCCAGTTGCTTTTACAATAGTTCCAACATCATTAATTATATCTATACCATTGTGCATTTTATTAATTCTCAAAATCGGATGTAATCGCATTCCAAAACTTTCACTGCTAAATCTTCCCTCAGTTGGAACTATTGCTGGAATGGATTCAAATAGATTATTATTCATCTTTAATTTTGATGAAATCTCTTCGTACTGTACTTTTTCAAATTCAAATTTTCTCAAAACTTTATCAGCTATATCGATAGCGTCAGAAATATCGGAACCTAAATCTTCGTAAAGTTTTGAAATCTGATTATTTCCACCAATACCCAACTTTCTTTCTTCAACGCTGACCGGAGTAAGATTAACAGCTAAACGTAAATCGTTACTGATACCAGTAAGAGTATTCAATTCAGATTCAAGTCTGACATATTGATTTGATAGAGTTAAAAATTTATCCTTTAAAAGTTGGTTTTCTTTTTTCAAAGACTGAAGATAATCATCATTACTGGACAGATTAGATATAAGGTAAAACATACCAAACAAAATAGAGCTAAAGAGTAATACCGAGGCGATAAAAACTGCTATAGCTTTTTCCTTGAAGTGCTTTATTTCAAGGAAGTTAAGGCTCTTTTCAGAGAAATAGTAAAACTTCTTCATAAATGGTGGGGCAACTTAAAGATTTTGGGTTGTTTTGTCAACATCTAAATAATGTAAAATTCACTCAAAATCATGCTCAAAATAGTCTACTCCCCTGCTTTCAAGATTAGTTTTGCTCTTAATCCTCTCGTTAAGCCTTTCCTGAAATATTTTAGCCGCATCATGTCCGTAATGTTTTAATAAATAATTTAAACTTATTACCTCTGATATAACAGTGATATTTTTTCCGGGTATAATTGGCAACTTAATATAGGGTATTTCTACTCCCATAATTGTTACAAATTTGTCATCCAACCCTGTTCTTGTGTATTCTGTATTTTCATCCCATGATTCTAACTCTACAACAATTTCAAGTCTTTTTTGAAATCTTATGGCTCTTACACCAAACATACTTTGAATATCTATTATACCAAGACCGCGAATTTCCATAAACTTCTGACCAAGTTCAGAACCAGAACCCATTAGAATGCCCTCACCTTTTTTAGTAAGAATAATAACATCATCCGCAACCAGACGATGTCCTCGCTCAATAAGATCCAAAGCAACTTCACTTTTCCCAATCCCTGATTTTCCGCCAAATAAAATTCCGACTCCATATACATCTACAAATGAACCATGTAATGTAATTCTTGGTGCAAATTGGTCATCAAGAAAATCACTTAATAAATAAACCAATTTTGTGGTCGAAAAACTCGTATTAAATAGCGGCACATTATTTTGATTTGCTTTTTCAAGTAACTGTGGAAATGGTCGGTTATCATCAGTAAGAATGATACAAGGGATATTAAATGCAAAAATTCTTTCTAATGATTCAAGTTTTTTCTCATCGCTGAGCTGTTCAAGATATCTCATTTCAGTATTACCAAAAACCTGAATACGAGTATATGAGAAGAGATCAACAAAACCGGCCAGAGCTAATCCTGGCCGATGAAGATTTTGATCAACAATTTTTTTATCAAAATCATTTTTTTCTGTTAGTAATTTAAGTTTACAAATAGTTTTTGCATTCTTATAGAGAAAACCAATGTTAATGTTTTCTTTACGCGTTACTGCATTCTGATCTATCTTAATCATCTGGTCTTCGATACTTTTTTAGATTTAATTTTCTCTAACTGCCTGCGGAGTTTTTCTGTAACCGAAACAACAGCCGTCTTAAAATCCTCTGTCTGATCGGCAGCATTTAGTGTTTGCCCAGGAACATTTAAAACAACTTCCACTTTTTTAATACTATTAGCTGTGTTTTGATAACTAAGAATTACATCTGCACTGAAGATCTCATCGTTAAATTTTTCCAATGAGGATAGTTCGTCTTTTATAAACTCTTTAAGAGTATCGTGAGCTTTGAATTTGCGGGCAGTTATCTGGATATTCATATTATCCTCCGTTGTTTAAGATTTTGGATGTGATTTTTTATAAGTGGATTTAAGCCGCTCTATACTTACATGAGTATAGATTTGAGTTGTTGATAAATTTTCGTGCCCCAGTATCTCCTTTACTGCCCTTAAATCTGCACCATTATCCAACATATGAGTAGCTGCACTATGGCGAAGAATATGAGGACTTTTCTTTTTTATATCCGAAACTTTAGTCAAGTATTTATTTATCATTCTATGAACTAATCTTGGGTAAAGTTTATCATTTTTTTTAGTACGAATCAAGTAGTCATCATAAGAATTAACTGGATTTTTTAGAAGATATTCACTAAGAATTTGAAGTGACTTTTCTCCGATAGGAACGATTCGCATTTTATTTCCTTTTCCGAGAACCCTTACCTGAGCTCTTTTCATATCAACGCTTGAGTATTTTAAATCACAAAGTTCACTAACGCGTAGTGCACACCCGTATAATAATTCAAATACTACTTTTACAAGTTCAGAATTTTCTTCAGATTCTTCTGCCAATTCATAAATCTGAAGAATTAGATTTGTTGAAACTACTTCGGGAAGTTTTCTATTAGATTTAGGATTAGAAATAAATGATAATGGATTTTCATTAATCAGATCATTTTGAAAAGCATATTTTAGAGTACTTCTTAGAGCAGCGAGTTTTCTTGCGATAGATTTTTTGTCAAGATCTTTTTCACTAAGAATCATTAAGTAAGATTTTACAAACCTTTCCGTAATTGCCGATAATTCAGTTTTTTGCTTTTCAATACAGTAGCTTATAAACTCTCCTAAATCAGTTCTATAAGATTTGATGGTATTATCAGAATAGCGTCTGATGTTTTTGATCTCTGTTAAGTATTTTTCAGCCAATTCATCAATTTTCATAACGCAAATCTATTAATCTAATGCGTACAATAATATGGATTCAAAAAATTGTTTTGAAGACTGATCCGCAATAGTATTTATTTTGTTCGGGATCAAGAGGGATTCTTGCTTATTTTGTTTTATTCTAACTATAATAAACCAAAATTATTCTTGGAAAGCAATTTATTTTCCAATCGTTTCATTATTTTTTTTTCAGAAGTATTTAGGTCATCATAACCTAAAAGATGAAGAATTCCGTGTATAACTAATCTAACAAGTTCATCTGATAAAGACACTTTATATTTCTTAGAATTATTTAAAGCATCTTCAATTGAAATAAATATTTCACCATCAATTTGATCAAGAACATTTGAATAATTAAACGTAATTATATCAGTTGTATAATCGTGTTTTAGATATGTTTTGTTTATATCAAGTATGGCTTTACTTGATATAATATTAATCTCAAGATTTGATACTAAAAAACCTAGTTCGATAGATAACGATTTGATTAAGACATGAATCTTACTTTTTTTTAGTTTTCCAGTGGTATCATAAACACGCAGATTTTTCAAGGTAAACTCTTATTTATGATTCATTTTACTTAAAGAATCAATCGTTATCTCAGAGTATTTTTTATAACGAATTGCAGACTTTTCAAAATCAAATATCTCTTCATCTGTTAAATCACGAATAACTTTTGCTGGTACACCAGCAACCAATTTTCCCGATGGTACAATAAAATTTGGTTTTACTACTGCACCAGCAGCCACCATTGAATTTGTTTCAACGATTGCACCATCCAGCACTATTGCACCAATTCCAATAAAACATAAATCCTTTAATGTGCAGCCGTGTAATTTAACAGAATGGCCGATTGTAACTTTGTTGCCGATATCCAATGGATACTTCCCATTAGTTACATGAAGCATGGAACAATCTTGAATATTAGTCATCTCACCAATTTTAACGTAGTGAACATCGCCACGAATTACTGTATTATACCAAACACTTGAGTTTGCACCTATCTTCACATCACCTACAATCTTTACACCGGAAGCAAGAAAAACCGTTTTATGTATTTCCGGAAATAGATCCAGATAAGGAAAGAGTTTTCTTTCATCATCCTGATAAATTATTCCTGATACTTTGGAGGCATCCATCCTTTTTTCTTCCAATTCTTTAATTCCAAAGTTATGCTACCAATAAGAACTTGCATTTTTGCGACGATTGGCACAGCGTACTGATCATTTGAAAACCAGCCTTCAAAATATCCAGTTAGACCAAATATACCTCTAAACTCGGTTTCTCCGTCCAATCTAACACAAGATATATCATAATCAACTGCATCTATATCCATATCTTCAACTTCATTATAAAAGTTGATATAAGTTTTTTCATACTTTTCATTTATAAATACAGGAACGTTTACTTTTTTCTGTTGCCCGGTTCTCATTCTTGCAAAATAAAAAAGTGAGAGTCCATCTTGATAATCACGATCATAAGTTATTATTGAATCAGTCCAGATTTCGTTTGTTCTTTCGCGACCCTTAATGATGCGAATATTATTTTTGTTCTTATTGAAATGATATTTTGTATATGTTGTGTCCTCTGACAGTATTGATCCTTTGAAGTACTTTGATATTTGTTTTGTATCAAATTTAGTCTCATAGATTTGATGCAGATCTACAAAAGGGATTCCCTCATAAGAATTGATATAAGCAATGGCGCTGTAAATTGTATCATTCTCATCTATTTGTTCTTTTTGAACTATTAGTTTTATTTCCCCAATTTCAAAAGCAAGATATTTAACCACATAAGTTATTTCCTCTCCAACATCAATTTTTTTTTGATGGTACTGTGGAGGTATATTGATATTGATCTCAGAGAATCCAAAAACTAAAACAATGCTGAAAATAAAAAATAGTGCTGCCGAGTACTTTATCATTTTAATTTAGCTAATTCTTTTGCTTCGTTAAATAGAGTCAAAGCTTTGTTTAATTGATCATCTTCATTAAGTAAAACTGAGTACCATCCTTCATTCTTCCAATAATTTCTAGCAATCTGTGCTTTTAATCTGGAAGCAATGTATTCTTTATCTTTATTGTATTCTTCCTCATTATATGTAACTTCTTTTGTTTTAGCATATTCAATAAAATTCTTAAGCATTTCTTCCGAGATTTTAAAATCTTTTTTAAAGAATATTAAATCTTCTTTGTACTTATTTTTTATTGCTTCTGTATTTTTATCTAGATAAGAAAGAATAAATGTGTAAAACACATTAGTCCTTAAAAGATTCTGGGTATAAGGAGTAACTAATTCTGATTTTACTATATAATCAGGTGTAATACCACCACCACCATAAACTATTCTTCCCTTTTCGGTCTTATATTCTGGTCTAACAGAATCTTGCTCTGCGGTGTGGTCTATATTATTTCCTTCTGTTTCTTCATCTTCACCCATTTCAGAGTAATATTCTTCTTTATTTTTTTTATTCTTATAATCTCGCTGAATTAGTCTTCCACTTGGTGTGAAATACTGAGATATTGTTAACCTTAAGGCAGAGTTATCTGGTAAATCAAACTGCCTTTGCACAAGTCCCTTACCAAAAGAAGTTTCGCCAACAATTAATCCTCGATCCCAGTCCTGAACTGCTCCGGATACTATTTCACTTGCAGAAGCACTACCACGGTTAATTAGAATGATCAATGGAATATCTTCAAACTTCGAAGATTCAGCAGCATAATAAACTTCATCAAATTCTTTTCTTCGTCCTTCAGTGTATACAATCTTCTTTTTTCCGCTAATGAAAAGATCACTTATTTTAACGGCTTGATTTAGATATCCTCCTGGATTTCCACGAAGATCTATTACAAGCTGATTCATTTTGTTTTTGTTTAAATCTTCCAAAGCATCAACAAGTTCATCATAGGTTGTTTCAGAAAATCTTGATACGCTAACATAACCAGTATTTTCATTTATCATAAAATGAGTATCGACAGAATAAAGGGGAATTTTGTCACGGACTATTTTATAATCGATCAGTTTTGAAACACCAACTCGGCTAATAGTTACTTTTACTTCAGAGCCGGCCTTTCCTCTAAGTTTTTTACGCACATCATCATTTGAAATACCAATAACAGATGCATCTTCAATCTTGACAATTCTATCTCCGGATAATATTCCGAGTGCCTCACTTGGTCCACCGGAAATTGCTGATACAACTGTTAAAGTATCATTAACAACCTGGAATTCAATTCCAATTCCTTCAAAATCACCACGGAAAGATTCTTCAACCTGAGTAAATTGTTCTGGTGCAATATATACTGAATGCGGATCTAGTTCATTTAGCATTCCATTTATGGCTGCTTCGACCAATTTCTGAGTATCAACTTCTTCTACATAATATTTTTCTGTAAATGTTAATACATCATTAAATTTTCTTATGCTATCACGCAGATTATCCTCAGAAAAAACTTTATCTAAAAACACACCAAGCACAATTCCTATAACAGCTGTGAACAATAGATAAGGAAATTTTACAGATTTGAAAGACATTCGTTTGCTCCAATAAATTAAAATAATCTATATGTAAATAATAAAATACAAAGACTTGTTTAAGTCAATAAATAATTCCAGTATTAACTTTTCACTTCAGGTTTCATCTGTGGAAAGAAAACAACATCCCGAATTGATTGCTGATTTGTTAATAACATTACAATTCTATCTATTCCCACACCAAGTCCAGCTGTTGGCGGCATCCCAAATTCCAATGCACGAATAAAATCTTCATCAATTTGATGAGCTTCATCGTCGCCGGCTTCTCTCATTTTAACCTGGTCCTCAAATCTTTTTCTTTGATCAATAGGATCATTTAATTCTGAAAATGCATTACAAATTTCTCTGCCAAAAACATATCCTTCAAATCTTTCAACCACTCCTTCTTTAGTACGATGTTTTTTTGCAAGTGGTGATAGTTCAAGCGGATAATCAATTATGAATGTTGGTTGTATCAACTCAGGTTCGACTGCAATGCTAAACAATTCATCAATAAACTTTGCACGAGAATGTATTGCGCCAATTTCTATTCCAGCTTTTTTGGATGCTGATTTGAGATCTTCCATTGAGCAAGTTAAAACATTTAAGCCTGTTTTTTCTTCAATTGCTTCGATCATAGAAACTCTTTTCCAAGGAGCTCTGAAGTTTATTTCAGTACCATCAACATTAAATGATAAAGTGTTAAATACTGAATTACAAACATGCTCAAACATATTTTCAACATATTCCATCATCCAATTGTAATCTTTATAAGGAACGTAAAGTTCCAACATTGTAAACTCAGGATTATGTGATCGATCCATTCCTTCATTTCTAAAATCTTTGGAGATTTCATAAACACCATCAAAGCCGCCAACGATTAATCTTTTAAGATAAAGCTCATCAGCAATTCTTAAATATAATTCGGTATCCAATGCATTATGATGAGTTACAAAAGGGCGTGCTGCTGCTCCACCATAAAGCGGCTGTAAAATCGGAGTTTCAACTTCAAGATATCCGCTAGTATCAAGATAATTTCTAATAGCAGAAATAATTTTACTTCTTTTAATAAAAACATCTTTTATATCTGGATTAACTATAAGGTCAACATATCTTCTTCTATAGCGCAATTCCTTATCTGCAAATTGATCATAAATAACTTTGTTTCCCTGCTCATCAACAACTTCTTTAGCGATAGGTAATGGCTGCAAAGATTTGCTTAGTAATTTTAATTCCCGAGTATGAACTGATATTTCACCAGTCTTTGTTATGAAAACAAATCCCTCTATTCCTATGATGTCACCAATGTCCATTAATTTAAATGCGTCGTATGAATCACCGATTTCATCTTTTTTAAGATAAACTTGTATTCTTCCATTTTGATCCTGCACGTGCGCGAATGAAGCTTTTCCCATTCTCCTGATTGCCATAATTCTACCGGCAATTCTCACATTCATCTCAATGCCTTCTTTGAACTCACTTTTAATCTTTTTTGAATCTGAATTCACATCAAATGAATATGCAAAAGTTTCAACACCTTTATTAGATAATTCTTCAAGCTCTTCGTATCGTCTTTTAATTAAATCGTTAACAGATGGTTGGACATTGTTTTCCAAAATTATTTTCTCCTGAAATTTGTTAATCGTAAACAGACAAGATCCTGTATATTTTCTGCGAGTTTTACCGGCACACTAAAGTTATTTGCAATCATAGAAAATGCAATTGGTTCATTATCCCCTGTAACTGCATAGCCTGACAAACTTCGAACATAACTAATAAAACCGGTCTTAGCTCTCACAACTTTTTCTGCGGTTGTATTTTTCATCCTTTTACCTAAAGTGCCATCTATCCCAGCTATCGGTAATGAATTATAGTAATCCGCATAAACTTTTTTATTTGAATACATATATTTTAAAAGCTCTACAACTTGCCTTGGTGTTACCATATTTAAATGTGAAAGCCCACTGCCATCAACCATAATAATATTATCAGGATTTAAACCGATATCAGCAAATATTTCTTTAACAGCTGTAACGCCATTAGTAACTGAACCGAAACCAAGTTTTTCTAACCCAATAGTCTTTAATAATTGTTCAGCAAAAAAGTTTTGGCTGCCCTTATTAACTACTTTAATAATTTCATTAAGTTTTTCAGAATAACTCACAAACAACAAATCAAGATCGTTATAATCTATAGCCCTTTCGTAATCATCAATATCAACAGCATATCCATTTACTCTTATTCCTCTATTTTCTAAACGATTTTTAAGAACAAGCATTGCAAACTGTGTTGGATTTTGAACTGTGGCGTATGTAATAAGAGTATCCGTGTCTTTTCTAAACTTACCGGAAATATTTATTACGTTTGTGCCTCTTTCTCGAATAACCTCAATATTAGTTTTTTCACTTCCAACGGCAGGTTTAACATTATTTAGTATTACTATATTTCTTAGTTCTGGTTTAGATGATACAATTACAGAATCATATTTATGGTCGTAGTAAATTTTTATATCCACACAATTATCATTGTATGATATTGCACTTGATTGAGCAGCGTACCAATCTGTTTCATAATCCCAAGCCCATCCATTTCCTAATCCAATGTCATCAAATAAATTATCATCACCAACAATGTTACCTTTTATATTTGTTACACCAAGTTCAAGCAAAGAATCTATCCAAGTATCAAAAACCAAATTAATATCATTATTATAAAATCTGCCGGAGATTGTTGGATCTCCTCGTCCTTGAATTACAAGATCACCATATATCGTTGATCCTGATTGATATCCGTTGAGTAAAATATTTGTAGAAAACCTATAATCGGGTCCTAATAATAATAAGCTACCAGCTGTAGTAAATAGTTTTAAATTAGAAGCTGGAACAAAAAACTTATCTTCATTTCTTTTATAAAAATATTCACCATTCTTTAGTGACTGAATTACAACACCCCAATTTGCGTTTCTAAAACTATTATCATTAAAAATGTCATCAAGCTGCTCACTTAGTTCAGATATTGTAGAGTATGAGTAAAGCTGCAAAGAGTCCTTTTTAATCTTTGTAGAATCCTGTGCGTGGATACAAATATTAAACAAAAATAAAATAGAGATTAAAGTAAATGTTTTATTTAGATAATTTTTTAATTTCATCTTGTGTTAGCTTTCTATAGGAACCAATTGGGATATCCGGTACAATTCCCGCAAAACTGCTTCTGTGTAATTTTTCGACTGTATAGTTAATTGTTGTAAACATTTTTTTTACAAAATGATTTCTACCTTCAGTACATTGGACTGTAATATTTTTTCTATCTTTTTTCTTACCATATTTAATAGCAATAAATTTACCTCTTGTTCCATCAATAAAAACACCTTTTAAAAGAGCAAGCTCATGTTCTGCTTCTAGTTCTTTGTCAATTTTAACTTCATACTCACGAATAATGTTATTTTTAGGATGAATTAATTTTTGGGCAAAATCTCCATCGTTTGTTAAGATTAAAACACCTGTTGTATTATAATCAAGTCTGCCAATAGGAAATAATTTTTGTTTTGATTTGATAAGGTCAGTCACAGTCATTCGATTCTTTTCATCATCTGTAGTAGTAACTACGCCTTTGGGTTTATTCAGAAGATAATAAACATGTTCCGCAGGTTTAATCTTCTCACCATCAACTGTAACTTCATCATTCTCAACATCAATATTGAAAGCGAGTTTTGTTATTGTTTTTTTGTTTACTGTAACTCGGCCTTGTAAGATTAATTCTTCAGCTTTTCTTCGAGAAGTAATTCCACTATCGGCAATAAATTTATTCAGTCTCGTCATTATGTTCTTCTGAGCTTTCTAATTCCTGTTCAAGGGTTTCTTCAACTAAGTTCATCATTATTTTATTTTTTTGCTCAATGAAATCCTCATCTTTCATTATCTCTTCAATTTCACGCGGTTTTGGAAGATCACTAAGATTAAACAACCCGAAATACTTTAAGAATTCTGTTGTCGTTCCGTATAACAATGGTCTTCCAATCGTTTCTGCCCTGCCTGTAATAGTAATAAGATTTTTTTCTAAAAGAGTATTTAAAATATAATCTGAATTAACTCCACGTATTTGTTCTAACTCAGGTTTTGTAATTGGCTGCTTGTATGCAATAATAGCAAGTGTTTCTAATGCTGCCTGGCTTAATCTTCTTTTAGATTTTTCTGAAGATAAAAAACCAACATACTTTGCATTTATTTCCGTTGTGGCAAATATAAATCCGTTAGCAATTTTCTTTATCTTAAACGAATTTCCGTGTTCTTCATATCTATTGTTCAGTTCTTCGATAGCGGAATGAATATCGGACGAATTAATTTCGATCTCTTCACCGTCAATTCCCTTTATAGCACGGATAATTTCATTTTCAGAAATTGGTTCATCTGAAGAAAATATTAACGCTTCAATTATTGATGTATAGGTTTTATCCATTTTATCTACCGTAAATTACAAAATCATTAAAATCAGGTGATTCTTTTATTCCTATTTTTTCCATTTTTGTTAACTCTAATAGTGCCACAAAAGTTATAACGATTCTAATCTTTTCCTTCATACCGTGAACTAGACTTAAAAAATGTATTTCACCTTTTTCACCAATTCGACTTAATATATACTGAATTTGTTCATCGATTGAAACGTTTATCTTTTTTACTTCGTGAACAATTTGTGGTTTTAGTCCTTCAATTGCTTTCTTAAACGCCTTTGCAAGATCATAAATGGAAATATTTTTTAAAAGTATTTCATACTCAGGAGGTGATTCCATTGCATCTTCAGAAAAATCTCCTCTAAAACTTATTTTACGCTGACTCGACTCAAAGTACGTAAGATCCTCGGCAACTTCTTTATATTTTTTATATTCAAGCAAGGCTCTTATAAGATCAGCTCGGGGATCAATTTCTTCGCCTCGTTCATCAACTTCACGTGGTAAAAGCATTCTAACTTTAATGTGCATCAAGGTTGAGGCCATCAAAATAAAATCACCAGCAACTTCAAGATCCATTAATTTGATAAGATTAACATACTCTAAAAACTCGCCGGTAATTCGTGAAATAGGAATATCATAAATATTCAATTCATCTCTCTTTATAAAAAAGAGAAGCAAATCTAAAGGCCCTTCAAATTGATCTAATTTTATTTTATACATTAACCTAATTTCATTTTTTCACGAACTTCTGACATTGTTTCTTCAGCCACTTTTCTTCCCTTAATTTCCCCACTGTGCAGAATATCTTTTACTTCATCAATTCTACTTTCATAGTATTTTCTTTTTTCTATAATCGGTTCCAGAAAGTTAGAAATCTTTGCCGCGCATTTCATCTTACAATCAAAACAACCAATTGATCCATTTCTGCAATCTGAATCAATTTCACCAATATTTTCATCATTAAACTTTTTATGATAAGAATATACGGTACATGCATCAGGATTTCCTGGAGTATCCTTTTTTATTTTGTTCGGATCAATTGCTGCCTTCTTCATTCTCTGTTTAATAGTTTCAACATCATCACAAAGTAAAATTGTGTTTCCTAAAGATTTACTCATCTTAGCATTTCCATCTAAACCAGTTAGTCGAGAAAACTTTGTAAGCAAAGCCTCGGGTTCAGGAAAAACATCTCCATATTGATTATTAAATCTTCTGGCAATTTCTCTCGAAATTTCAATATGCGGAACCTGATCTTCACCAACCGGAACAGCATTACCTTTATATAATAAGATATCCGCAGTTTGCAGCACAGGATAACCTAAATGACCATAAATTACATTCTCAATATTCAGATCTCTTATTTGATCCTTTAATGTAGGATTACGTTCTAATCTGTTAACAGTAATTAGCATGCTAAAAATTAAATTTAATTCTGCGTGTTCTTTAATCTGTGATTGTCTAAACATCGGACTTTTTATCGGATCCAATCCGCAAGCTAACCAATCAATCAACATCTCAATCGAATTTTCATAAACATCACTTGTATCCAAACTTGTTGTTAATACATGATAATCAGCAATAAGGTGAAAACTTTCATACTCATTCTGAAGTTTTACCCAATTTTCCAATGCACCAACATAATGACCGATGTGTAATTTACCAGTCGGTCTCATTCCGCTAAGTATTCTTTTTTTAGGCATTTAGTATAATTATTGTTAAAAAATTCAAGCGAAAGATAATAATAAAGCGTGTAATTTTCAGGACAGATAAAGATAAGGTTTCCATCGTTCATCCAGTCTGCCAACCACATTTTTAATGAATAAAATATGACTTGGCTTGAATGGTCGGAAAATCATTTTCATATTTGCTTCTTCAGGAGTCCTATCACCTTTGCGATTATTACAGTTAGTGCAGGCTGTAACAAGGTTTTCCCACGTTTCATCTCCACCACGTGCTCTGGGAAAAACATGATCCACAGTCAAGGCAATATCAGCCCTACCGCAGTAAGCACATTTATAAGCATCCCGTCTAAGAATATTTTTTCTGGTTAGCACAACTTTTTTATAAGGAAGTTTTACAAATTTACTAATTCGAATTACACTAGGCCAGGGATAACTTTTACCAACTGAATGTAAAGATTTTCTATCGTCATTTATAATAGTTTCTGCTTTTCCAAGATAAAGTAAAATAACGGCTTTTCGAATATTGCAGACAGAAAGTGGTTCGTAGCTTTGATTCAAAACCAGAACTTTAGAATTGAGTTTACCATTTGTGGGAATAGATCGTTCGAAGACTTACACCTCTAAGTTTGCTTTTTTGATTGTTTCATAAAATAAATTCGGGCAACTATTCTTAATATAAAAATAAAAAATACTATAACTATCAAAGGCAGATAATAGGATCGAGGAATGATTTCATAAGTTCCTCTAACCATATCAATCATAAGCAAGATTGCTAAAACAAAAACAAGTGCAATTGTTCCATAGTTAAAATATTTGTACCAGTTTTTTTCCATTAACTACTCAATTTTATTATTAAAACTACAAATTAGATTTTTGTTAATCAATTAGATATTCATTGATATATTACTAATTCTTCATAAATATTATTGCAACACAAGTTACATAGTTATCTGAGTGACTGAGCGATATTTTAATATCCTTATCATCAGATAAAAATTCTTTTAACTTTCCAAAAAACGCAACAACAGGTAATCCATTAGGTTCGTTTGTAATCTCCATACTTTTCCATGTTGCATCTTTTTCCCATCCGGTAGCAAGAGCTTTATAGATAGCTTCTTTTGCCGCAAATCTTGCTGCAAGGTGCTGATACTTGTTGTGTTTTGCAAGACAATAGTCCAATTCATTTTTTGTATAAATTTTATTTAAGAATGAATCGCCGTAAGTATCTATACTTTTTTTGATTCTTTCAATCTCAATTATATCAATTCCAATACCAATTACCATTTTTATATCCGATTAAAATCCAATTGCAGCACCATATCCACGTGGATCAGTAGCGCCTAAAAATATTTGATTTTCAAAATCTACCATTATGCCTTCACATCTACCTAATGTTCTAAGTTCACCCATCTTATGACCTTTAATTTGTAAAGATTGAATAACATCCGAACTTAATCCAAATTTTTCATAATTAATCACATCCGGAAGCCACTGATGGTGAATACGAGGCATGTCTATGGCTTGCTGAATATCCATACCAAAATCTAAAACATTTAGAATCACCTGCAGAACAACGGTAGAAATTGTAGAACCACCGGGGGATCCAACAATCATAAATGGCTTACTATTTTTTAAAATTATTGTTGGAGACATTGAACTTAACATTCTTTTACCAGGTTCAATTTTATTTGCTTCGCTGCCAATTAAACCAAATTGATTTGGTTCCCCTGGTTTGGAACTAAAATCATCCATTTCATTATTTAGTAAAAATCCAGCACCTTCTACAACCACTTTACTGCCATATGATGAATTAATTGTTGTTGTAGTACTTACGGCATTTCCAAATTTATCAATGATAGAATAATGAGTTGTTTCTTCACTTTCTGAATAAGTATTTGTTATACCCGGAAGTATTTCTGAAGAAGGGACTGCATTATTTTTTATTTTTCCAAATATTTCTTTTGAATATTTTTTTGACAGAAGCCAATCAATTGGAACTTGATAATAATCAGGATCTCCTATGTGTTTAGATCTATCTGCGAATGAATATTTCATTGATTCAATAAGCTTATGTAAATAAAAGCTGCTTCCCCAATCAGCCTGGACAAAAGACTGATTCTCTAAAATATTAAGCATTTGTAGAAGTGAAACTCCACCACCACTTGGTGGCCCCATTGTAATAACGCTATATCCTTTGTAATCAGTTGTAATTGCAGTTCGCTCGATAGGTTTATAATTTTTCAAATCATCAAGAGTTATAAAGCCGCCTTGTAGAGTAATTTGATTGACAATTAAATCAGCAGTTTTACCAGAATAGAATCCATCCGAACCATAATTTTTAATTAAGTCTAATGTGTTTGCTAGATCATTTTGTTTAAATAAATCGCCCTCGGCATAAGCATTACCATCTTTTGTAAATACTTCTTTTGATGACTCAAACTTATTAAAAGATTCTGTTTCATATTCTAAGGATTTTGCAAGCCGATACTCAAGTATAAATCCATTTCTTGCTAAATCAATCGCGGGTTGGATAACTTCCGCTAAGGATAACTTTCCGAATTTATTTAGAGCATAAATTAATCCAGCAACACTGCCTGGCACACCAGATGAAGTAACACCAATCTGACTTTTCTCAGAAAGAAAATTACCCAAAGAATCCTGATAAAGAAATTCATTTGCAGAAAGTGGTGCTTTTTCTCTGTAATCTATCGTTGTATTAGTTCCATCATTCAGATGAATGACCATAAATCCTCCGCCACCAATATTACCAGCTGCTGGATAAGTTACTGCAAGTGCAAAACCAACTGCAACAGCTGCATCAATCGCATTACCACCTTTTCTTAAAATCTCAATTCCGACTTTGGAAGCTATTTCACTTGCTGAAACAACCATTCCATTTTTTCCACGCACAGGATCTTTTGATTCTGATAATAAATTATGAGAAATGGTAAATGTTATGAAGAGTACTAAAAGAATTTTAGAAAATATTTGCATCTACGTTTACACCATCATTTTTAAGCTGATCTATCAGAATTGAAGTTAATTCATTAACCTGCTTAAGAGTTTGTTTAAGATCGTTTATTATATTTTCATCATATAAAATTTTTCCAACATTATTTTGTTGATTCTTCGTTTCTTTAGTAAGATAGTTCAGATCAGAAAGTAAAGAATCACTTTTTTGAAAAACATTCTTCAAATCAACAAATAGCTGATCTATATTTTCTTTATTGCTTATTAAAAGTTTATTGCTTGTTTCTGTAAGTTCAACAGCATTTCTTGTTAAGGATCTTACATCACTCCTATTTTCACTAATCATCAAATTCAACTTATTTGTTAACAGGCTAAGATTTGATAGAGAAGTTTTTACGTCCGAACTTAACTTATCATCTGTAAGATATTTGTTTAATGAGTGAAGGGAAATTTTAACATCTTTTAGAACAGTAACTAAATCATCTTGAACCGAACCGAACAAAGACATAACTGAAGGAATATCAGCATAAAATTTCCCTTCACTAATTTTTTTATTATCATAAGTGTTTAATGAGGTTCCGGGAAATACTTCTATCTTTTTTCCACCCATTAGATCAAGCATAGAAATGGCAAAAGTAGCATCTTCTTTTAACTGAACATCATTTTCAATTGAAAGTTCTACAAGCACATTATTAGGTTCTACTAACATTTCTTTTACATAACCTTTACGCATACCATTAACAGTTACCTGATCGCCAATTTCAAGTCCTGAAACGTTTGTGAATCTAACTTTTACGAAGTGCTCGTTCGACTTAATTGAAAAGTTTTTTGCCCATCCCAAAATCCAAATAAAAACTAGAATACCGATTAGAACAGTCAATCCAACTCTAATTTCAGTTTTTCTTTCATCTTTCATTTTCGGTTCCGGAATTTTAATTACTTAAATTATTTTCACTTCAAAATTAACAAAATATCTCGGTCAAACTATTTAAATGTAAAATTGATTTATCTCTAAAACT
The DNA here is from genome assembly GCA_016707115.1 of Ignavibacteriales bacterium. Taxonomy (GTDB): domain Bacteria; phylum Bacteroidota; class Ignavibacteria; order Ignavibacteriales; family Ignavibacteriaceae; genus IGN3. The sequence continues at coordinate 722,427 of JADJIH010000001.1, forward strand.
CAAAACGGATGAATAAAACCATTTCATTCATCCGCCTTATATATTCTATATTCTAAATACTTAGAAGTTAAAAAGGTAAATCATCATTAGATTCAATAGGTGGCATTTCATTAACCGTTGTCGATTCGGCAGAAGTATTTTCAGAATAATTACTGCCCTCACCCGAACTGTCTAATGGAATAATTTTTTCAGAAATAACATCTGTCGAGTATCGTTTAATTCCCTCTTTATCAGTGTATTCACGTTTTGTCAATCTACCTTCTACGTATACTTTGCGTCCCTTTTTCAAGTTTTCTTTCATATAATCAGACATATTAAAAACTGTAACATTGTGCCACGTAGTTTCATTCACCCAATTTCCATCTTTACCTTTATATCCATTTGTAGTAGCCATAGAGAAACTTGAAATAGAAACATTTCCTGTTGTAAAACGAGTTTCAACATCACGCCCAAGATTACCAATGAGCATAATTTTATTTAATGAAAAAGCCATAACAGCCTCCAAGTTTATTTTAGGATAAGATTTTTAATTATTAGAAAGTGATGATCTTTCTTGTTGCTAATTTATAATTTGTTTCAAACAAATTCCATATTTAAAGGGTAGTTAAAGATTTATAAGTAAAGTAGTTACGTAATAATTACCGACCTTTTTTGAACAATACATGTCATATTCAATTCAATTGATTCGATCTTTTTTTTACTTGAAAATTTGACATAATCAAGACTTTGAATAAATATTTTATCTCATAATCATACATAACTAAAATACAAACTCATTTAATAAGACAATAAAACCTAACAATTTTTGGCTTAATACTTGAATAATTTCAAAAAACAATAAAATAAAGATTGAATAGATAAATGAATACAGGACAGACAATGCTTGCAATGGGTGCCATGATGCTTTTATCATTTTTGGTACTTAGGTTTAATAGTATTCACCTTACTTCTGCGCAAGCTTCATATAATTCCAAATTTGGTATAGTAGCAACTTCGCTTGCAAATTCACTTATAGAAGAAGCTAAAGATAAAGCCTATGACGCAGTAGCATTAGATACAACCAAAACGATCACTACTGCTGCAGATTTCTCAACCACGCTTGGTAAAGAAACCGGTGAAGTTTATCCAGACTTTGATGATTTTGATGATTATAATAATTTGCTCTATATTGATTCACTTTCGTTGAAAAATCCTCAAACGGGTGCCGCTACAAAATTTGAAATCCGCTCAATAGTTGAATATGTAACGGATACTGCTCCTGATGTAAAATCTGCTTCGAAACAATATCATAAAAAAATAACAGTCTCAGTTTTTAGTTCTGCGATGATGGATACTGTTAAATTAAGCACAATATTTAGTTTCTGGACCTTATTGGATTAAAAAGTAAAAGGATTTAATTAATGGGATATACAACAATTTTAGATATAATCGGCGCTACAATTATTGGCGGTCTTTTACTATTAAATCTTTTAAAGCTGAATGAAAATGTTTATCAAGTTGATAATGCAACTGGTCATGATGTTAACCTTCAAGTTGAGGTTGTGAATATTGCAAATATAGTTGATGGTGATTTCAATAAAATAGGTTACTGTTCAGACCCAATGAATATGAATGATGATCCAAAAGTTACATTAGCCGATACTTCTTCAATTAAGATTGTGTTTGATGTTGACAAAAATGGTGAATACGATACGGTTTATTATTTTGTTAGCGATATAAATATGTTAAGCAATACTCCAAATCCTAGAGATAGAATTTTATATAGAAAAGTTAATTCAGATTTTCCGTTTATTGTAAGTAATAACATCACAGAATTTAAATTTCAATATCTTGGTGCTTTATACGATACGCTCTCTACTCCGCTAGCATCACCAGGGTTAGCAACATATATAAAAATATCATTTAGAGTAGAAGATCCTTTTGCATACGATCAAAAATACACAGAAGCCTTTTGGCGTAGATTAACTGTTACATCAAAAAATTTAAAAAGAAACTAGAGGTACGTTATGGGAGGTAAAATCTCAATAATCTTAGTGATGCTGTTCAGTGCAATTTTTGCAATATTTGGCAGAAATATTCTTAGTAATAGTGTATCTATAACAGAGAATTTTTCAGATTATTATAGTTCAACAAGAGCGCAAAGTATTGCAATTAGTGGAGCTAACATGGCTATCAATAAACTTTATCTAAATAAAACTTGGATGGCCGGATTTTCCAACCTTAGCTTTGGAGGTGGAGAAATAGATGTTGATATAGATACTGTTGGCTGGGACAGTCGCAGAATCACGTCTGTTGGAGAATATAATGGAGTAGAAAAACGAGTTGAGATTCTTCTTGAACCAGAAAACTTTGCAATGTTTGGAAACTTCTATAATGTTCTTGGAAGCATATGGGCCGCTACTGGTGATACATTCTCGGGCAGATTCCATGCCAATGATTGGGTAAACTGTTATTACAATCCAGTATTTTTAGGACCTGTTACTACATCTAAAGGTATAAAACTATATAATGCAAGTTCTCACCCAGAATTTTTTGGTGGTACTAAAGTAACAGAACCAGTTCCGTTAAATTTTGATACATCAATTATTCGAACGGCAGCTTACGATAACGGTAAGATTTTTAGAGATAGTACTAATTCCGGTAAAATTACAACAGTCGATCTGAATTTTTTAGCTGATGGAAATGTTAAATATAGACTTAAACTTGGATCAGGCAGTTACACTGGTTATAGTACTGTGCCTCTTACAACGTTAGCACCGAATGGAGTTATTTATGTTGAAAAAGGTAATCTTAGAGTTGAGGGTACTTTAAATGGCAGAGCTACAATTGTTGCTTCTCAGAAGGGTGATGCAAATGCAGGACAGATTTTTATTACAAATTCCATTCAATATGAAAAAGATCCTATAACAAATCCAGCTTGCGATGATATGCTAGGAATGGTTGCAGAAAACAAAGTAACAGTAACAAAAGATATAACCAGAGGTGATATCACAATTCATTCATCGATATTTTCGCAGAAAGATGGTCTTGTAATTGAAGACTATAATGGTTATACAGCAGCTCATAAAATGAATTTGGTTGGAGGAATTATCGGACAGAATGTTCAGGCTACAGCAACTTATGATGGTTCTGGAAATCCAATACGTGGCTACAGTTATGTCCACAAATATGATACTAGATTTACAAAAGTAAGACCTCCCTTTTTTCCAAGTACTAAATATTACAGAGTTGTTAGCTGGTATGAAGAATAAATTAACTTGTTAGATAAATACAAAAGGGCTGCTAAATTAAGCAGCCCTTTTTATTTATTTATTAACAGTTACAATCCAAGCATCAACAAATTCAGTAAGTTTCCACAAATTATTTCTAACCTCTTCAGCTTCTGTACGGGATTTAAAGAATGGTATTACCTGCACAAGGTATAGCTTGGTGCTCTCACCGTATATAACACTATACTTATAATTAGTTTTGCTTCTACTTAATTCGGCAAAAGCCTGTGCTTTATCCTCAGTTGTAAAAGCACCTATTTGTACAACATAATAAGCTTCCTTTAAACTTGGATACTCCCCTGTCGTTGGGACTTCAATAGTTTTTTCTTCAGGAACCTCATCAAATATATAGATCTGCTTTTCTTCTTCAGCACTTTTTTGAGAAGTTGAGCATCCGGAAATAAAAAAATATGCAGAAATTAAAAGTAATGAATGGATTAAATAATATTTCATTAATATGCCTCAATTTTGTTTTCCAAAAACTATAAAAAAAAGGGATGGTAAACCATCCCTTAAATGAATAGTTAAGTATATTTAGAAAAGTAAATGATCAAATACTTCATTGGGTATAACTGGATAACCACGGTTGTAACTTATTTTACTAGTAAAATAAATGCTGCCGGGAATTCTAGCAACATCTACCAATGGAATCTTAGCACCATATTTTGTATTAATTACTTTAATAAATTCATTTGCGACTATACCATGGGCTTGATTTGAAGGATGAACACCATCCAGACTGAACAATCCACCTGAAATATAAGTTGTTTTGAATGTGACACCATCTATTAAAGTTCCACCTGTGAAATCATCTGCACGAAATTGATTAAATGCTGTATTAATGTCTACTAATCCAAATCCAAAGGTGTTTGCAAGTGAAGCTATTGTAGCATTGAAAGCTGTTACAGCATTATTAGCAATTGTGATCTCATCTGCATCCAAAACAAAAGCATTTGGAAAAGGATTTTGTGGATGGAAACCAAAAGGTTTTGTTGTATCAATTCCAGCTGGTAAACCTGGGAATCCAAAATCTTTATAAAACTTTCCAGTACTCTGTCCTAATAAAGCAGCATACGAACTTCCTCTTAAGGTTATCAAAATCTGTACAAGTGCTACCAATTTGTTGAATCAGCAAACCATGTTGAATTCCTGTTTACCGGCCTTTTTTGAATAAATAACCCAAGTGGTAAATTTGTCCAAGGAATACTAGGATTTATAGCTATCTGTGAACCAACCGTCGTAAAAAAAGGAATTGCCGTAACACTAGGAATATTAGCAACCACAACTTTAGCACCACTAAGAGTAGCATATTGAGCTAAACCCTGAGAAATACCACCGTAGATTTGCCCGAATTGCGCTGCATCTGTTGGAGCAGATGGTGCAGTTCCGCCGCTTGTGGCGTAACCAAGTACATCATTGTTTCCAATCCATAACGTAATAAATGTTGGGTTTAATGATATAGCTTGTTGTAATTGTGTACCTTTGTTTAAAACACTATTTCTTAATACAACATCAAAATATGGATTAGGGGTATTTGCAAACAATGCTGATGCACAGTTCGTTGAATTTGTAGCAAATAAAACATCATAAGTTAATGCACCAGGCACACCTAGATTATTATATGGTGCTGGATATGTTGCATTTAATAATGATCCGCGAGAATTATTGTAATAGATTGTAAATGGAGCTAAGCTTTCAACTTCCATTCTTCCACCAAGTCCTGGGTCTGAAACATATGGAATTTCGAAATTAACTCCGACTTGCTGAGCAATTAGATTTCCGTAACTGTACATTTGTCCACTCTGATAAATAGTACCGCTCTGATATCCGGCTGTAATACTATTACCAATTGTAACCATTTTTGAAAAGTTAGCTGAACCAGTTTCAACAGTTGGAGTAACTGGAGGATCTAACTCAGTGTAATCATCACAACCGATAACAACAAAAGTTAGTAATAAAAGAGTAAACAACATTTTCATTTTATTATTCATTTTATCCATTCCTCCTACAAGCTATATAGAAAACTGAGTGAAAAAATATTTGCATAAGTATTGTAAGTACCATTAAATCTATAATCAGGAGTGCTGTAAACTTCTTCAGAATCTGTAACAGTTAATTGTTTTCCTCTTATAAATAGATATGATCCCTGAAAGCTTAAATTCTCAAATAAGTGAGCTTCAATACCAAAACTTAATCCTATTCTATCAGATTCTGGAAGAGAAGGATTTAAAAATTGATTAGAAACCGGATTATTATCAAAATAGACACCGCCCATAAATGTAACCTGATCATCAAATTTATATGCGCCGCCTAATCTTATAATATAGGAATCATCATACATTCTTGGGCTTGAACTTACAACATCAGGTTCCGGGTCAGTAAATTTAACCTCCAATTTATCGTAGCTTGACCAACCTACATATTGATAATCTGCACTAACTTTTACTCTTTCAGAAATATCAACAGCAATACCAACTGCTATATTTTGAGGCGTTGTTAATTCTGCGGTTATATTTCCTTGTGGTAACGAATTAATAACTTGTTCAGGAGCTTCTAGGATTGTAGCAGTACCTTCAAATTCATATTTTACTTCACTATGGTAAGAAGCACCAACAGAAATGAATTTGGCTGGTTTAAACATAAGACCTGCATTAAATCCATAGGCAAACATATCATCTCCTTCAAGATGAATGAATGCTTCCTCATTATTCAGGTATGAAGGCAGTTGATTTTTTCTTGTAATAAGAACATCAGCAAAACTATATACAAAACCAACACTAAGAGATAAATTATCTATAGGTTTGTAAGCAACAACAGGCGTTAAAATAAAAGTCTTTAACTGTGTTTCTACTGCTAAGTTTTTTCCGATCCAATTTTCATCCCATTCAGTACCTAAACCAAATGGAGTTGTGAAACCAAGACCAACTGAAAATTTATCACTCAAACTGTGGGAAGCGAAAAAATGTACCGGGTAAAAAATTAGATTTTTCCCTCTATATTTATCAACATCCGGGGTTACTCCTCTAAAAGTACTATTTGGAGCAATAAATGAAGCACCGAAAACAATATGGGTTCCTTTTAGAAATGATAAACCCGCACCATTCCAATAAACTGCTGATGGATCATTTGCGACAGCTGTAAAAGCACCTCCCATTGCTAAGGCTCTAGCACCGTGTTCATTAAGTTGAAATCCACCGCCGAACAAATTGGTAGAAATCATAAATGAAAGCACTGTTAAAAGTAATATTCGAGATCTCAAGTCTCTCCTCCTGATGAAAGTGATTGATAAGTAGTTTAGCGAAAATTAGCAATTTTTTACAAATAACAAATTATTTAAGACTAAACAAAGAAATATATTTTTCTACTGGTTTTCCTTCAGAAACAAATATTTCTTTAATTTTTCCATCTATATTAGATTTTATCTCATTCTCCATCTTCATTGCTTCTAAAATCATAACTGTCTCACCTTTAACAATATTATCTCCAGCATTTTTTAATATTTTAAAGACTAATCCTGGCATCGGAGATTTAATAATAGTTACCGTTTCCGTATTACTCTGTGAGGCCGATAAAAGTTTATATGCTTTTTCTTGAAGCGTCGTTCTAATATTTAAATTGGTATAATAATTATTAACTAAGATAGAATCTTCACTATCAGATTTTTTCCACAACGAGGTTTCGTAAATTTTATTATTAATTTTAAGTATAAATTTTGAGGGGCTTAATTCTGTAATTGCATAATTCATCTGCACATTATCAATCTCAACAATATTTTCATCCACGATCTTAACCTGTTTGAGGCTTCCATTTATTCTAACTACAAATTCATTCATATTTCTGCTCCCACCATTTATTGCTAGCTTCTGAGGCACTTTTCTTTATTGAAGATTTCCTGTTCGATTTTTTGAGAGCGGCTAAAACACTCGCAGCAATTTCGTACTCATCATTATTTTTCGATGATTTATCTGATAACAATGAAGTATAATTTAAATTATCAATAAAATTGATATCATAATTACCACTGGCAAACTCATCCGTGTTCAAGATATAATTTAAAAACTTTTTATTAGTAGTTATTCCAGCTATTTGAAATTCATCTAAAGCTCTATTCATTCTGCAAATTGCATTACTTCTATCTCTATCCCAACAAATAAGTTTAGCTATCATTGGATCATAATAAATTGATATTTCAGAATCTGCTGCAAAACCAGAATCAACTCTTACTCCTATTCCATTTGGTTCTTTATAAAGTAATATTTTTCCTGTTGAAGGAAGAAAACTGTTTTCAGGATCCTCTGCATAAATTCTACATTCTAGAGCATATCCATTAATACGAATATCATTTTGGCTGAAAGATATTATATTGCCAGCAGCAATTGAAATCTGTTCTTTAACAAGATCAATACCTGAAATTAATTCTGTAACAGGATGTTCTACTTGAATACGAGTGTTCATCTCAAGAAAATAAAATTCTTTCTTTGAATCCATAAGAAATTCAATTGTTCCAGCATTAAAATAACCACAAGCTTTTGCTGCTTGAATTGCGGCAGCAGTAATCTTATCTCTTGTTATACTATCTACAAATGAGGATGGAGCTTCCTCAATTATTTTTTGGTGTCTTCTTTGTATTGAACATTCGCGTTCAAAAACATGTCGGTAATTTCCATGTTTATCAGCAATAACCTGAACTTCTATATGTTTTGGACTTTCAATAAACTTTTCAAGGTAAACTTCATCGTTAGCAAAAGACTTAAGTGCTTCTCTTTTTGTTGATTCAAATGCTGATTTAAATTCATCTTTACTAGTAACTTTTCTCATTCCCTTTTCCGCCACCGCCAGCAGATGCTTTTAGCAAAACTGGGAATCCAATATTTTCAGAAATCTTTATTCCTTCCTCAACATTACTAATAGCCTCTAGGGTACCTGGAACAACTGGAACATTATTCTTACTCATCAAAGTTCTTGCTGCTGTTTTGCTTCCCATCATCTTGACAGATTTTGAGGTGGGGCCAATAAACGTGATTCCGCTTTTTTCAACTTCTTCAATAAATGAGGTATTCTCTGAAAAGAAACCATAACCGGGATGTATTGCATCTGCACCTATTTTTTTTGCAAGTTCAATAATTTTGGTTTTATTAAGATAAGATTCAGAAGAAGGTGAAGCTCCAATATTAAACGCTTCATCTGCCATTCGGGCATGAAGTGAAGTTAGATCAGCATCAGAATAAATTGCTGCTGATTTAATCCCAAGTTCTCTGCATGCTTTAATTACTCTAACAGCAATTTCACCTCGATTAGCGATAAGAATTTTCTTAAACAAATAAACTCCTATTTTAATTCAGCAATAGTAATACCTTCACCACCAAATTCAATAGCAGCAAAGTAATAATTTTTAACTTTTTCGTGTTGTTTTAAAATATTCCAAACAGTTCTTTTAAGTACACCTGTTCCCTTTCCATGAAGAATTTCAACTCGCTCTAAAGAACTCTGGTATGCATCATCTAAAAACTTTATTATTTGAAACTCAGCAACCTCAGGTTTTTCTCCACGAATATCTAATCTGTAATTCGCTTCTGTTATTTTATATGAGGAATAATTATTATCAACTATGGTTTTCTTTTCTTTTGTTTCGAACAGATCAGAAAGATTTATCTGCATTTTTATTGAGCCCGATATTATAGTTGCTTTACTTTTATTCAACTCAACTATTTTTCCAGTAGTTGATGAATTATTAATACCTACGTAATCCCCAATAACAAAATTTTGTTTATCGCTAATTTTTTCAACATTATCAGTAAAAAATTCTTTATTCTCAGATTTTATTTCCTGAATAATTTTTTTTGATTCCTTGATAACATCTTTACTGGCATTGGATTCTCTTAGCTCCTTAATTACTTTTTCAATTTTCTTATTTAGGTTTTCAAGGTAAAGTTCACCATCATACTTAACTTTTTTCAGTATTTCCTTCTTCTCCTTCTCAATTTTCTCATAACTCTTTTTATAAAGTGAAGACAGTCCTTCAAGTCTCGAATTTTCAATCTCAAGTGAATTCAACTTTTTATTTAGTTTGTTGGATTTTTCTTCAAGCTCTGATAAGAATTTTTCCAGGTTATGCTTATCAGAATCAATATTTTGCTTTGCTTTATCTAAAACATCCTCCCCTAGGCCGGTGCGTTTTGCAATTTCAAAAGCGTAACTTGATCCAGGAACACCGAGATTAAACTTATAAGTTGGTGAAAGATTTGTGTGATCAAACTCCATTGCAGCATTTTGCATTCCATCAATATTATATGCAAATACTTTTAAACTACCATGGTGAGTTGATGCGAAGACTGTTGAACCTTTATCTAATAATGTGGAAAGAATTGCAGCAGCGAGAGCAGAGCCTTCTGCTGGATCAGTTCCTGTACCAATTTCATCCAAAAGGATTAATGAATTTAAACCGGCATTATCAATAATGCTCTTAAGATTTTTTAAATGAGAACTGAAAGTCGATAGATCATCTTCAATTGATTGCTGATCGCCAATATCGATTAAAATATTTTCGAATATATGAAAATTAGAATTAGAATTAGCTGGAACATGAATTCCTGCTTGAAGCATGATACTTAATATTCCAATAGTTTTTAATACTACAGTTTTTCCACCTGCATTTGGACCTGTAATTACAACAACCTTATCGCTGTTAAGTTCAAAACTGAGCGGAACTGTCTTTGTCCTGCTAAGTTTTTTTAACAAGATTGGATGTCTTGCCTCGGAAATAAATATTGGTTTTGAATTATCTACTTGAGGAAAAGATCCAATTATTTCTGTTGAATATTTTGCTCTTGCAAAAATTGAATCGATGTATGCAATGGTATCAAGTGAAGTTTTTAGCTGCTCACTTGATTGTCCAATCATCTTTGTAAGTTCTTTTAATATTCTTTCGATTTCTCTTCTTTCAGCAAACGAAAGCGAAATAATATCATTATTCAAATCAAGAGTTTCTTCAGGTTCAATATAAACCGTTTGTCCGGTCGAAGATTCAGAATGTATAAATCCACGTATATGTCTTTTATGTTCGGCTTTAATTGGAATCACCATACGGCCATCTCTAAGTGTCAGATAATCTTCTCTTACAATGTCCTCGTCCTTTAAAGTTTTGATTATTCTGTTTATTGATTTTACAAGCTCATTTCTTCTTGAATTAATGTCTTTCCTTATCCTCGAAAGTTCATTGCTTGCATTTTCTCTTATTTCGCCTTGTTCATTTATTACTTTTTCAATATGATGTTCAAATAATTTATCAGAAAATAAGAAATTCAATTTATCTCTTAGTCTGGAATCATCTTTTAACTCTGATTTTAAGAATTGAATTAAAAGTCTTGATGTTTTAGCAAGTTTAAGAATCTCTAAAACTTTGTTACTTGAAATAATCGCACCTTCAATTCTACTTTCAGTCAAGGATCTATTTATATCTGAAATAAATTCAATTGGAGGATGACCAGCTTTGTTCAGTATTTCTTTTGCTTCTTCAATTAAAATACCCTCTGTCTTAATAAACGCAAGGTCTGAAGCAGGAAATAAATTGAGTATAAGATTTTTTCCACTTTCTGTACAAGAATATTTAGAAATCTGATTTAGAATTTTTTCAAATTCTAATTTTTCTAAAACAAATTCATCTATCATTGGATAGAATCTTTTTGATTAATGTAATCTTTAATTACATCCTCTGTACTTGGTGTGTAGTCCTTAAGGAAGTCTATTGAGGTTGGGATAGTAGCATAAGCATATTTATAAAATACAGATGATTTTTGAGTTTTCTTATCAGGAAAATCAAAGATATTTAAAAGTAATAATATTGCACTTATAAAAAATAACAATTGTATTATACCAACAAATCCACCGATCAATTGGTTAATTAAATTATTCACTTTATCAAAAGGATGAATTACACGTTTAAGAATTGTTGTAACAATCATTATCGCAATAAACAATAACATCCCAGCCATTATTTCTGCTAGATAAAATTCAATTCCAAAAACTGATTCTATCATTCTCCCAACAAAGGATGAAAATAAAATAGCAATAGTTACTGCTGCAATAAAACCAATTATGCCAACGAGTTTTCTTACAAAGCCATCTTTAAAACCTAAAAGAAAACCAATGGCAAGAGCCGTAATTATTATTATATCAATAAAATTCAATTCTAACCCAAATAGCTTTCTACTATCAATTTTACAAGTTTTCCATCAGCTTTACCTTTTAATTCTTTCATAACTAAAGGCATTAGTCTAGGAAAATCTTCTTTACTCTTTGCCCCAATTTCAGTTGCTAATCTGACTATTTCATTCTTAATTTCAACTTCATCCATTTGTTTTGGAAGATAATCCATAAGAACTTTTAGTTCAGTCTCTTCACTTTCAGCAAGTTCATTTCTTCCTGCATTACGAAATTGTTCTATAGAGTCTTTTCTTTTCTTCGCAGCAGTTGTAAGCATTTTTAACTCATCTTCAGGTGTTAGTTCTTTAGCTGTCCCGCTCTTTTCAAACTCAAGTATCAATGCACGAATTGATCTTACAACGCTAAGTCTGATTTTATCGCCAGACTTCATCGCATCTTTTAAATCCTGATTTATTTTATCTTTTAAATTCATACTAACCTCATAAATTGAAAAAGGCAGGTGAAATAATTCAAACCTGCCTTAAAATAATTAGATACAATGTTAAAATTAAACTTTAATCATAGCCGAATAATTTATTCTTAAGCAGTAAGCTTTTCTTAAAGCTTGCTGAATATCGGTTATAAAACCCATATCAACATTTTGATCAGATCTTAGTGAAACAATTATTTCAGGCAGAGCTTGTTTTTTATCGTACATTATACCTTCAATTTCTTCCATTTTGACAAAAGAATCATTTATTTGCATTCTTTTATCCTTTCCAACCCAGATGTAAGAAACTAATCGCTTGCTTTCAATTTTTTCAAGTGCTTTTGCTTCAGGCAACTTAAAACTAACGAGAACATCAATATCTCGCATCGTCGTTACAGTCATAAAAAACATCAACAGCATAAATACAATATCCGGCATTGCGGTTGTTGGAATTTCTTCCTTCGTATTAGCACGTTTTTTCTTAAAATTCATTCTATAATCCTTAACTATTTTTAATAGATTCCGGTTCAGCTAATGAGATTATGATCGGAACAACTTCTTTAACAATACTTTTCTTTTCTTCATCTAAATCAGCAAATTTTTTGCCGAATTTTAGATTAGAATATTCATCTCTGACTTCAAAGTATGCAAGTTTTATTTGATCTAAAGCTGAAATATAAACGTGATATACAGTTTTCCGATCAGTTTTTAACGATACAATCATCTTTTTATTTTTTGGTAAATCGTTCTTGGATGCAATTCTGGCTTTTAGCATATCTTTAATTTGAAAAACGGGAATCACATTTCCGTCGATCAACACATCACCATTCTCATTAACAAGTACAGCAGCCATCCTACTTGGGTCGATTTTAACCTCTATCTGTTCTTCTTCTGGTATATATTCAGGTAGGGTGAGACCAAGTCCTGTATCAATATCTATTGTAGTGGTTACTAAAAAGAATAACAGAAGAAGAAATGCCAAATCTGCTTGGGATGCAGTTGGGATTGTTGCTTCTGGTATTTGTTTTTTCTTCAGCATGTAAAATACCTATCAAATTTTATTTTAGTTATTATTTCTTACTGGTTTTAATTTCATATAAAGCGTCAATCAATTCAATTGAGCTCTGTTCCATATCTCCAACTAATCTATCAATTCTGGATACAAAATAGTTGTAGAAAACCTGAAGAATCATAGCCACAACAAGACCAAAAAGGGTTGTTAATAATGCTACTGCGATACCATCAGCAACAATTGCTGGTGAAATCTGAGCAGCTTCTTTAATAGCATCAAAAGCTTCGATCATACCTTGTACTGTTCCTGTAAACCCAAGCATTGGAGCAAGTGTAATGAATGTAGAAATCCAGATAAGACCTCTTTCAAGAAATCCCATTTCAATTCCACCATAAGCTGAAATAGCTTTTTCCGAAGCTTCAAGACCTTCATCATATCTTAAAAGTCCTGCATAAAAAACAGAAGCAACTGGACCTCTTGTATTCTCGCAGATTTTTTTTGCAGCCTCAACGCCGCCATTATTAAGTGCCTTTTTAACATCTACAATAAATTTCTTTGTATTAGTTCTTGCTTTTGTTAATGTATATAATCTTTCAAAGCAGAAACCTAATCCTACTACGAATGATGCAAGGATTGGATGCATAAATATTCCACCTGCAATGTATTTTTCCGTAAGCCAATTCATTACTCCACTTTCATTTGTAGCTTGAGCAATAATATTGAATATCGATGCGATTGTTGTTATGAAGTCCATATAAGATAACCTCCTGGTAAATTAGATTTTAGTTCAAAATTTGTAAATGATCAAATAAATTTCTTAAAAACGTGTAACTACAATAAGTATTTCGAAAAACAAAGTCAACAAAATAGTTTAGTGTTATTGTTAGAGTTTTGATCTTATTCTAACTATTAAACCTCTTTTTAAGTTCTATAATATTGCCTGAAACAAAATTATAATTCTGGAAAAGTGAATGAATAAGATCACCAATTTCTTCGGGTTTCATCCAGGAAGAGTAATTTGCATTTTTCATCCATTCACGATTTGCCGGTGTATCGATTATAAAGGGTGCAATTGCGTTTACAGATAAATTAATACTGTTTCCTTCAGATGATAGGGTTTTCACTAAATAATTTAATGCCGCTTTCGATGAACCGTAAGCAAATTTTAATTCTTCAGGATGTTTGCCAGTAAAGGCAGAAGTAAAACAAATCGATCCGCCATAACTTTTTTTAACCAATAATGAAAAATGTTTAGCAATAAAATAATTTGTCTTAAGATTCATATTTATCATTCGGTCAAAATCAATTTCCTCAGTTTCCCAGACTGAAGTTCCTCCATAATATCCACCAATCGTAGAATATAAAAACAATTTAGTTTTTTCATTTGTTTTCACATCAAACATCGATGCCATAACATTTTTTTCGATACTTAAATCTTTAACTATAAATTGTTTTACTCTTGCATCTGACAGCGTTTCATCAATTTTGAAATCGAATAAATAAAATTCATCATATTCTTTTGAAAGCAATGATTTAGTTACACCTTTGCCTAATGCGCCATTCGCTCCAAAGATTATAAGTTTTTTATCCATTTGATTTTTTCTATTTAACTAAAAATTTTGCCGTTACCGGATAATGATCACTATAACCACCCAGATATCTTGAGCCGCCATAAGTTGGGAAAGGTGCTCCCTGAAATTTACCAGTTCTGGTTACCATTAAATATGGCTTGTATACTTCAAAAGAATTACAATCATATTCTAAATCATCTCCTAGTAAAAGATTTTTGGAGATGATAATTTGATCAAGCATATTAAAATCATCTTGATACTTAAAACTTCCCGCTCCATCAAACCAGGCTTTATACGATAGATTAAATAAATCTGTTCCTAAATCTTCTGGCAATTTTTCATGGTCTAAAGAATCGCAAAAGAATGGCTGAGCCTTAAGATATTCTGTTATTGAAATATTCGTTGGCTCATCATTAAAATCTCCGACAATAATAATTTTGCTATTTCTATTTTTTGTTAAGATCGACTCAACTTCAACTCTTACTGTTTTTGCTGCTGCTATTCTTTTTGGTTCTGATTCTTCCTCCCCGCCTCTTCTCGAAGGCCAATGATTTACAAAAAAGTATATTGTATCTTTTTTCTCGAACAAAAATATTCCTTCTAAAATATAACGAGTATCATAACCATCACCAAGATCAACTCTATGACCCTTAACATCAAGTAATGAAAATCTCTTTGAGTTAAATATTATTCCGTTATCTATCCCTCTTCCATCTAGAGATTCGAGATAAGTTGTTTTATAGGATTTATCGGAAAGATACTTGGTTATCATAGTATCCAACAAAAACTGATGTTCAACTTCACAGACTCCTAATAAATCAGGCCCTTTATCATTATTCATTGAACGAATAATTCTTGAGAGATTATACATTTTTTTATCAAGTCGTTCATCATTCCATTCTTTTATCCCAGATGGTAAAAATTCTTCATCTTCCGTTTTTGGATCATCGCTTGTATCAAAAAGATTTTCAACATTCCAATGTGCAATAAATAGAGTATCAGTATGAGTTTGTGCACATGCAGTGTCTGATAAAGCAAGAACAATAAATAAAAGGTAAATATTTTTCATAAAATAATTTTAAAGTTTTTGGGATAATTAAATTTCTATACGCGTTACTACACCGTGAAGCTTATTGTATGGAAAATCAAAATAACTTACCCAATTTGGGGCTATTTTCTTTAATACTATAAAGAACTTGAAGAAAAATTTTGTTGTTTTAATTTCTTCAGCACCATAAAATATTGCTTTTACATTAAACTTCCACTCCTTAAATAGAGCCGGTAGATCTGGGACTTCCATGTATCCGTAAGTTATCCGCGCTACAAATAAACCGGGCGTAACTTCTTCATACCTTTCTAATTTTATTCCATAAGGTAAATCTGTATTTTCTACAGAAATTAGAGTGTTTTTTTCATACATAATACCCGTTCTAAACATACAATGCAGTATATATGGTGATACTGAATTTATATTCTTAGTAAAGAAAAGTGCCTCGCCTTTAACATAATTACCAGTTTCATAAATCTGCTTAAAACTTTCAACAAAAACATCTAACGTTACAGAGCGTAAAAATTTTCTTAGTCTATTCATTCCGGAAATCCATAACCACATAACTAATAATACAACAGTTGCAATAATTATGGACCAATAACCGCCGTAAGGTATTTTATGCGTAACAGCAACCAGGTAAACAGAGGTAACAATCAGAACAAATAAAGCAATAGACATTTTAACATAATCTTTTCTGTTCCATAGTATAGCAACTATGAAGATAGAACTAATAAACATTGTTGCAGTTACAGCTAAACCATAAGCAGCCGCAAGATTAGCAGATTCTTTGAATACCATGATCATTAAAAGAACAGCTAATAACAGCAACCAATTTACAGATGGAATATAAATCTGCGATCTCATCTCTTTAGATGTATATTTGATTTTCATCAGAGGAAATATTCCGATATTTATGCCCTGAAAGATTAGAGACATCACTGCACTTATCATTGCTTGCGAGGCGATGATAGTTGCGAACAAAGTTAAAATTAAAAATGGAATATAAAATACCTCTGAAAAAGTACTAACAAGCTTAAATAGCACCTGATTTGTATCATTATGTTCAAGAATATAAGCTCCTTGACCAAAATAGTTGATTATCAATGCGAAGAAAACAAAAGACCATGCTTGACGAATTGGTTTTCCTCCAAGGTGCCCCATGTCAGCATAAAGCGCTTCTCCACCAGTGGCACAAAGTATAACCTCACTTAAAACAAAAAATCCAGGCAAGCCATTGTGTATAAAAAATTCAATTGCATACATTGGATTAAATGCTAAAAGTATTCCCGGCATATGAATTAAATAAAAGAAACCGGAAAGGAATAAACTTATAAACCAGAGCAGCATTATTGGGCCAAATGACAATGCAACCTTTGAAGTTCCCTTAAACTGTATTGCAAATAATAAAACAGTAATTATAGATGTAATTAAAATAATTGTTCTCAGCCCCGTGGATTCCATACCGGGAATAAGTTTTAATCCTTCTACGGCAGAAAGAATACTGATTGCTGGAGTAATTACCCCATCACCAAGTAGTAAAGAAACACCGATGTAACCAAGGAAGGAAATAAAGCCTACTTTTCTTCCTTTCTTTAAAGTTGTTATAAGGATTTCTTTTAATACAATTATGCCGCCTTCACCTTTAGTACTCATACTCATTGCAAGCCAGGCATACTGGATTGTAACAAGAGTAATAAGTGTCCAAAATATTAAAGAGAGAACGCCATAAATATTTTCTTGAGATGGGATGGTTAATGTAAATATAATTGAAAGTGTATAAATTGGACTTGTTCCTATATCACCAAAAACTATCCCCATAGCTTTAATTATATCTTTTGCAGGACTTACCTGTGAATTTTTCATATATAAAACTTTAATGCATCTAATAGAACTGCAAAAAGTCGTTTACACCTTCCGATTTAATTTGTTTGTAAAAATATGTTAATACTTAATTCAATCACAATATTAAAAATAATATTAAAATATTTTCTTTTATATATTTACTTCAATTTTGATTAACTAATCTTTATTTTCTGACAACAATTATAATCACATTA
This sequence comes from Ignavibacteriales bacterium, assembly GCA_016707115.1. Taxonomy (GTDB): domain Bacteria; phylum Bacteroidota; class Ignavibacteria; order Ignavibacteriales; family Ignavibacteriaceae; genus IGN3. The sequence continues at coordinate 740,019 of JADJIH010000001.1, forward strand.
AAACCTCTTTATGAAAAACAAAAAATTTGTAATCATAGATGCAATGGCTCTTGCATATCGTGCTTACTTTGCTTTTATAAACAGACCCTTAACAAATAGTAAAGGCGAATCAACATCGGCTGTTTACGGTTTTTTGAATCAACTCATAAAAGTATTTGAAGATCATAAACCGGATTATCTTGCAGTTGCTTTTGATTCCAAAGAAAAAACTTTTAGACACGAAAAGTATGAAGCGTATAAATCTTCCCGTGATGCAATGCCCAATGATATGATTCCCCAATTACAAAGGATTAAAGATATTGTACTTGCTTTAAATATTCCTCTTTATATTTTGCCTAGATACGAAGCAGATGATATTGTTGGCACTGCTGTAAAAAAAGCGGAAAAATTAGGATTAATATCTTATGCAATTACCCCAGATAAAGATTACTTCCAGTTGATTACTGATAAAACAAATGTTGTAAGACCTGGAAAGATGTCTGATGAAGCTATTCTTTATGATAAACAAAAAGTAATTGATGAGCTTGGTTTCGAACCAAAATATATGGTTGATTATCTTGCCCTGATTGGTGATAGCAGTGATGACATTCCCGGTGTTGCTGGAATTGGTCCAAAAGGTGCTGTCCCATTGATTCAAAAGTATGGAACAATTGAAAATATTTATAAGCACATTGATGAAATTGATAAAGCCGGTATCAAAAAGAAATTAGAAACCAGCAAGGAAAATGCTTTTCTTTCTAAAGATCTTGCTACAATTTATTGTGAAGTTCCAATTGAGTTTGATTTTGAACATGCAAAGTTTACAAATCCTGATTTTGAAAAAACAAAAGAAATATTATTTGAACTTGAGTTCAAAGCTATTTATGCCAAGTTGATTAAGTTTTATCAAACAAACTCTTCTGAAGACATAAAAGAGGTAAAAGTTTCAAAAGACATTAAAGAAGAAACAGAAATAACTTTCTCAAATGAGGCTATGATTTCTTTTGATGATAAAAAAGTTAAGTATCAGTTAATTGTTAAAGAAAATGAAGCAAGAAAGCTTGCGGCAAGATTACTTGAATCGAATTTATTTGTTTTTGATACTGAAACTGATGGATTAAATACATTTGAAGTAAAACTGGCAGGGGCTTCATTCTGCATAAAACCGGATGAGGCTTATTTCGTAGCTGTAAATCCATTCGATGATGAACCCGGGTTATTTGAAAATAAATTATCTGATCGACTACCGGTTTCAAATTTCATCAAGATCTTTAAAAAAGTATTTGAGAGCAATGAAATAAAAAAAGTATGTCAAAACGGTAAATATGATATTGCAGTTTTAAGAAGCATCGGAGTTGAAGTTAAGAACTTTTATTTCGATACTATGCTTGCAAGTTATGTACTGGATGCAGATCAAAAACACGGAATGGATGATCTTGCGGAAAAATATCTTAACTACTCACCTATTCCAATTTCAACATTGATCGGAGAGAAAAAAGATCCAACAAAAATATTTGAGGCAGAAGCCGCTATACTATCAAATTATGCTTCTGAGGACGCAGACATAACTTATAAGCTCTATGAAAAATTAGATGCTGAGTTAAAAAAGCAGCAGATTGAAAAAGTGGCTTATGATATTGAATTCCCTTTAGTTCCAGTTTTAGAAGATATGGAAAATGAAGGTATTAAGATTGATATACCTGCATTGAGACAGTTCAGTAAAGATCTTCAGATTTTACTGGATAATTATACCGGAGAAATATTTAAAGTTGCTGGAACTGAATTTAATATCAATTCTCCAAAACAACTTCAGGAAGTATTATTTACAAAACTTAATCTTGCCACGGGAAGAAAAACTAAGACTGGATTTTCGACAGATGCTCGATCACTTGAAAACTTACGCGGTGAACATGAAATTATTGATATGATTTTAAATTTCCGTCAGGCATCAAAACTAAAATCTACTTATGCTGATGCTCTGCCGAATATTATAAACAAAAAAACCGGACGCGTTCATACTAGTTTTAATCAAACAGTAGCCTCAACTGGCAGACTTTCGAGTGTTGATCCGAATTTGCAGAACATCCCCATCCGAACCGAAATGGGTAAGGAAATTCGAAAAGCTTTTGTGCCCCGCGATAAAAATCATAAAATATTAAGTGCGGATTACAGCCAGATTGAATTAAGAATTATGGCTTCTATTTGTGGTGATGAAGCATTGATAAAAGCATTTAGTGAAGGTGAAGATATTCACAGAAGCACGGCTGCACTTGTTTTTAAAGTTAATCCTAATGATGTTACTCCTGATATGAGAAGAAAGGCTAAAGAAGTAAACTTTGGAATTCTATATGGCATAGGTCCTTTCGGATTGAAAACAAGATTAGGTGTGACACAAACTCATGCAAAAGAAATTATCGATACTTACTTTAATACGTTTAAACGTGTAAGAGAATTTATGGATAGTTCTGTTAGATTTGCTCAGGAAAAAGGATATGCAGAAACTTTATCCGGCAGAAGAAGATATTTAAAAAATATTAACAGTAATAATAGAGTTGTAAGACAATTTGAAGAACGTGTTGCTATTAATATGCCGATTCAAGGAACAGCAGCTGATATGATAAAATTAGCAATGATAAATATCCACAACGAGCTAACCAAGAATAAAACAAAAACTAAGATGATATTGCAAGTACACGATGAATTGGTTTTTGATGCACATAAAGATGAAATTGATAAATTGCTTCCTGTCATAAAAAAGTTAATGGAAAATGCATTACCGTTAAAAGTTCCCGTAATTGCAGAAACTGGAATTGGCGACAATTGGCTTGACGCACATTAAATGAGTTCAAGATTAGGTTTGCGTTCAAGTTTAGATCATTATAATATTAAATGAAAATAAATCCATCTGAAATAAATAAAATACTTTGTATAAAACCACGTGGTATAGGTGATATAGTTCTATCAACAATTATTCTTGATAATTTAGTAGCACATTATCCAAACGCAAAGATTGATTATTTGACAGAACATTTTGCAAAACATTCTGTTACAAATAATCCTCTTGTAAATAAAGTATTAACAATGCACAAAACGGAATTTGTATTAAAAGTTGCCTGGAGGATTCGTAAAGAAAAATACGATATGCTAATTGATCTTTGGTCAAATCCAAGAAGTGCTCAGATAACATTTTTTTCTGGTGTAAAATATAGAGTCGGGTATGCATATCGCGGAAGAAAATATGCATATAATATTTTAGGCACTTCTGGTAAAGGAGATCATCATTCCGCCGAGCATAATTTAGAATTATTAACACCTCTTGGTGTAAATATTATTTCGAAGAAATTACACTATTATGTTGGGAATCTTGAAAAGGTTTTTGCCGACAAATTCTTTAATGATAATAATCTAGATGGTGAGAAAGTATTTGGAATAATCCCAGCCGGTGGTTGGGATTCAAAAAGATGTGATAAAGAAAAATGGGTAGATATTTGCACCGAATCAGTTAATAAATTTAATTGTAAAATTTTAGTTCTTTGGGGGCCGGGTGATGAAAGTGATGCGCAATTTATTAAATCTAAACTTGGAGAGAATTGTTTACTTGCTCCAAAGTCTTCGCTTCCACAAATGGCTGCAATGATTTCGGAATGTGATCTGGTAATTGCAAATGATTCAGGACCTATGCATATTGCTGCTGCTCTTGGTGTGAAAACTCTTGGAATATTTGGACCAACAAATCCAAAAGCACATGGACCTTATTCACAAAATTCTGATTACGTAATAAAGGATGATCTAGATTGTATAATTTGCAATAAGTTGATTTGTCCTTTTCAGCATGAATGTATGCGGGAATTAAGCACAGATACTGTTATAAAGAAAGTAAGCTCTCTTATCAACAGATAATTTCAGAAAAAGAGATAATGATCGATCTTAGTAATAAAAAAGTACTCATAGTTCGCTTGGGGAAAATTGGTGATATAATAATTTCATCTTTTGTATTTGAAGTTTTAAAGAAACGATTTCCTGGAATTGATATATCACTATTCACTTTACAATCAAACCGGGAAGTTTTAAAGTACAATTCCGATATTGATCATCTAATCCTCTCAAAGAAAAATCTCTATTTATACAGCAAATTATTAAGCTTAAGAAAAATATTTTATGATCTGGTAATAGATTTAAATGATGATCCTTCAACCACATCTAGCATTATTAGAAAAATAATTAAGGCACACAGAGTAGTTGGATTTAATTTTACTCCAAATGATTCTTCAGATTTATTCCCTCAGCCGCAAAAAGATAAAACTCATATTATTGATAGAATTAGTTATTTGTTGAATGAATTGGGTATTAAACTATCAAAGAATGATATTCATCCTAAGCTTTATCTTGGCACACAAGAAAATGCTGATATAAAGAAGCAAATAAATGACATCAAAAAGAACTATAAAATTGTTGCGCTGAATCTATCTGCCGGTGCAGAAATACGATACTGGGAAATTGATAAATGGATCGAGTTAATTAATAGGATTCACCTTGAAATTCCAGAAATTATATTCTTACCATTAAGCACTTTGGAAGATGAGCATTTACGCATAAAGATTTTTGATAAAGTTAATAAAGAATTATTGATTAATCAGATTTATAAATCATTTCATCATTTTGCATCATATATTTACAATAGTGATTTTTTAATTTCTCCGGATACAGCAGCAGTTCATATTGCATCTGCATTTAATAAACCTATAGTCGCAATCTATCCGGACTATGAATGGAATTATGTAAGTTGGAAACCGCTATCAGACAAGTTTATTGCAATAAAATCAAAAAGTAATTTAATAAATAGCGTATCTGTAGATGAAGTTTATAATGCATTTATTGATATATACAAACAAACATTTTAACAAAACATAATGAAAAACAAATTAGAGATTCCGTCTTGTAAAAATTTTACCGGTTATAAACCTTGCTATCCAGACCATAATTGCTGGAAGGATGGATGCAAAGAAAACAGACCGATAGGTAAAAAAATATTGATAATTAATTTTGATGCAATGGGTGATGTCTTGATGACAACAGCACAGCTCCCTTCAATCAAAGTAAAGTTCCCTGATTCGAAAATATTTTGGGTAACACTTAAAATCGCTGCACCGCTGCTTTACCATAATCCACATATCGATAAAGTATTCATTTACGATGCAGAATCAATTTCAATTTTAAATGAAATTGAATTTGATATTGTTATGAATGTTGATAAATCTCAACGATCATGCGCTCTTTTGAATTCTGTTAAAGCAAAGAAAAAGTTAGGATTTGGTCTCGACAAAAACGGGGTTATTATTCCTGTTAATGAAGGTGCTTATTATAATTACAATCTTGGTATGGATGATCACTTAAAATTCAAAGTTAATCAACGAACAGGGCAGGATTATCTGGCAGAAACTTTTGAGCTTGATTATAAACGTGATGATTATATTTTCAATTTCACAAATGAGGAATTGCGGTTTATTGAAGAATATAAAAGAGATGTTCGGTTAAGAGATACCGACAAGATTATTGGATTTAATACAGGCTGCTCAAACTTATATCCTAATAAAAAAATGTCTGTTGGTCAGCATATTTTTCTTATCAATAAACTATTAGCCAAAAGAAAATATCGAGTAATGCTTCTTGGAGGTCCGGAAGATACAGAAAGAAATAAAGAAATTGCAGATTACTTTAGAGGCAGAGTTATAAACACACCAACTACTGATGGTGTTAGAAAGGGTGCTTGCTATGAGTCTATTCCTCAAGTTGTGGTAACAGGTGATTCGTTCGGAATGCATTTAGCGATTGCTCTTAAGAAATATGTTATAGCCTGGTTTGGATTAAGCTGTTGGACAGAAATTGATCTTTACGACCGAGGAGTAAAAATATTTCAGGAAAATCTTGAATGTTCCCCTTGCTGGAAAAAGAAATGTCCGTTTGATCTAGAATGTATAAAGAATCTTGATTTGAATAGGATTATTAATGAAGTTGATAAATATTTTGATGATTTTGATAAAGTAAAAGTTGCCGCAAGAGATAATTTATTTGAAAAAGCACGAAAGATAAATCGACCTTTAGTTCTTGATGGAGCTATGGGAAGTATTCTTCAGGAAAAGAAGTTAACATCGAACAAGAGAGTTTGGAGTGCAAAAGCTAATGATGATTCAGTAAATGAAGTTATTACTCTCCATAAAGATTACATAAGGGCTGGTGCTGACATAATTACAACAAATACATTTAGAACAAATCCATATTCACTTATTTCTTCAGGAGTTACAGATGTGGTTGGAACTGTTCTAAAGGCAGTCGATCTAGCAAAACGTGCACGCGGTAAGGCGGCAGTCCTAATCGCTGGTTCAAATCCACCGGTTGAAGATTGTTACAAGGTTGAACGGACAATTTCCCAAAAAGATTTAGAATGGAATCATAAAGTGCATATCGATGCATTGATGGAATCCGGTTGTGATTTTATTATGAATGAAACCCAAAGTCATTTTGATGAAATTAAGTTTATCGCAAAATATTGCGGTGAAAATCATATTCCTTTTGTAATGAATTTTTTCTTTCTTGATAAACCCAAACTACTTTCCGGCGAAAATCTCACTGATGCAATCGAGTATGTATTAAAATATCACCCGCTGGCAATAGGTTTTAATTGCATAACATTTGAAGCCCTGGAAAATGCAATTAAAAGATTAAAGCCTGAGATAAACTGGGGTTTTTATCTGAACTGCGGTAGTGGAAAACTAACTGATAAAACTATTGAATGTGCTATTTCACCTTTGGATTATGCTAAAAAAGCAAAGGAATACTTAAAATATCAACCATCTTTTATTGGTTCATGTTGCGGTTCCACACCTGAACATACAAAGAAAATTAAATATTTAATTGATGAATGATCTTATTGTAAAATCGCTAGCAAAAATAAATATCGGTCTCAATATTATAAATAAAAGAGATGATGGTTTTCATAATCTTGAGACAATATTTTATCCAATAAGTCTTTATGACAAGATTAGTTTTACTAAATCAGAAAATTTTTCTTTTAACAGCAATGATGAAAAACTTAACACAGAAAAAACTAATCTTATTATAAAAGCAAAAGAATCATTAGAAGATCATTTTAATATTCAACTGCCTGTAAAAGTATTTTTAGATAAACATATACCTATAGGTGCTGGACTTGGCGGAGGAAGTTCTAATGCAGCATCAACATTAACCGCTCTTGCAAAACTTTTCAATCTCAATATTGATAATCATCAACTTGCAGAACTTGCAATAAAACTGGGTTCGGACGTACCATATTTCTTAAATCCTGATCCATCATACGCCGAATCGCGTGGTGAAATTATCACCCCGATAAATTTTAAGCTTAATAGATATTTGCTTATCGTAAACCCTGGGATTCACATAGCAACGAAGTGGGCATTTGGATTGATTAAACCGAATCAACCCAAAGAAAGTTTAAAATCACTTATTGGTAAGAATAAACTTAACATTAATGAAATTATGAAAATTGCTTCTAATGATTTTGAGAAAATTGTATTTGAACATTTCCCGGAGATAAAAGAAATAAAAGAAAAGATGCTTTACTTTGGGGCAAATTATTCTATGATGACCGGAACCGGTTCAACCGTTTGGGCAATGTTTGATGATGAAGAAGCCGCTTTTCAAACAGAGTTATTTTTTAAATGTAAAAATTATTTTACGTTTATACAGGAACCTACTTAACTGCACCTTCAGCAAATTCAACAATCCCCTTTGTAGCATTAAGATTTACTTTTAATCCAAAAGGAATAGTTACAAAATCTTTAATGTGCCCATGTGGAAAAGTATAAATTGATGGAACTTTAATCGGCGTAATATAATCTGCGATAACTTCACCTAACGTTAATGTTTTTTTATTTGGATCGTGTTCGTGACAGTCAACAAATCTACCTAAAATAATTCCTTTAACTTTTTTAAATACTCCAGCTAATCTTAACTGATTTAACATTCTATCAACACGATATGGAAGTTCGCCAATATCTTCAATCATTAATATTTTGCCCGTAAGATTTGGGAAATAAGGAGTACCAAGTAAATGAGCAAATACAGCTAAATTGCCACCTACAATTCTACCAGATGCGCTACCCTTTTGTAGAAAAGGTAATTTTTGATTTTCAGGATACTCAAGTTTTCCAATTTTTTTATTAGATGTGATCGTTTCCCAGAACAATTCGCTGGTGTATTCACTAACTTCATCATAAAAATCAACTGCAACCATCGGACCTGCAAAAGTTATCAATCCGGCTTTTTCTAAGAATGCCATTTGTAAAGCTGTTATCTCACTATATCCAACAAAAATTTTGGGATTATTTTTAATTATTCTGTAATCAATTTTATCCAGTAACCTAAAGGCTCCGTATCCGCCACGCAAAGTAAAGATTGCTTTTACAGATTTATCTTTAAACATAGAATGAATGTCATCAACTCGTTCCTGATCAGTACCGGCTAAATAGCCGTGATTCTTACCAACATTTGCTCCAACTTTTACTCTATAACCAAGACTTTCTAAGTACTTAACGCCTTTTTCAACTCTTGAAAATTCGTCTGGTGAAGAAGCTGGAGAAATGATTCCAATAACATCCTTTTTATTGAGTCGTTTAGGTTTCTGAATCGACATTGTAAATCCTTATGTTAGACTATTGTTAATGGTAATTTACAGAAACAGAAAAATTTGCACAACTTTGTGAGGCGCGTTATTCATAATTAGTCCACTTTTAATTGACCATTACATTTATGACTCAAATCACGAGAATTATAGGTGATTTATTAAAGTTTTTATCAAATTTACAATGTGTTATATTTGTTTTAGTTGAAATCAGAGAACTTGAGAGCTTTTAATCAACAATAAACGTTAAATAACTTTACAAATTTTTTTGAATGAATAAGCCCAAAGTACTCTTTATTGGTGGTTCGTTAAATCAAACCACTATTATGCACCAAATCTCAAAAGAACTACCTGAAGTTGATGCCTACTTTACGCCTTACTATGCAAGCGGACCTTTATGGGTGATGACAAAGCTTAGAATGTTAGAATTTACAATTATGGGAGGAACATTTAAAAGTATTACCCTTAAGTATATTAAGGATCATAATCTAAAGCTGGATTTTGAAGGCAAGAATGATAATTATGATTTAGTTTTCACATCTCAGGACCTAATAGTTCCAAGAAACATTAAAAAGTTTAAAACAATTCTCGTTCAGGAAGGAATGACTGACCCACCTGATTGGCGCTACCATGTTACAAGATTTTTAGGATTAGGTCGTTGGTGTGCAAGTACATCAATGACAGGACTATCTCATATGTACGATTATTTTTGTGTGGCTTCAGAAGGATTTCGTGAACAATTTATTGATAGAGGCGTTAACCCAAATAAAATTCGAGTTACAGGTATTCCAAATTTTGATAACTTTGATAAATTTAGAAATCTTGAATTTGAGCATAAAAACTTTGTGCTAGTAGCAACTGCGGATGTTAGAGAGACTACTAAGTATGAAAACAGAAAAGAGTTCTTATTAAACGCCAAAAAGATTGCAGGCGATAAACAAATAATTGTAAAACTTCATCCAAATGAGTTAGTTAAAAAGCGAACTGCTGAAGTAAAAAAATATTTACCAGAAGCATTGGTTTATCACGGAGTTAGTATCGATCCGATGATTGCAAATTGTGATGCATTAGTTACAAGATTTTCAAGTACGATTTTTCCTGCACTTTCTTTGGGCAAAGAAGTTTTTTGTAATATTGATCTTGCAGACATTAAACGATTATTCCCAATTCAGAATGGAGGAACTTCTGCAAAAGTGATTGCTGGAGTTGCGAGAGAATTATTAGCCTCAACCAAGCCTGTTATTAGAGTTAAAGAAAAAAATAAGTATATGGAAGATCTTAAATTGGAGATCAAGTATATGCTAAAACAAAAACTTGTAAGAGTAAAATCAATATTCTAATTAAAGTGGAAAATAAATTAAATATTGTAACTGTTATTCAAGCAAGAACTGGTTCGAGTCGCTTGCCTAACAAAATATTCCTCCCTCTTTCAAATGCTCCCTTACTGTATAGAATGTATGAACGAGTTGCTGCATCAAAACTTAGAGGAACAATTATCATTGCAACTACAACAGACAAAAATGATGATCAAGTTGAAGAACTTTGTAAAGAGTACCAGTTAAATTGTTTTCGTGGTCACCCAACAGATTTGTTAGATAGACATTACCAGGCTGCTAAACTGCTAACCGCTGATGCTGTAGTTAAAATTCCTTCAGATTGTCCTTTAATCGATCCTAATATTATTGATAAAGTTTTACAATTTTATATAGATAATTCTGATAAATATGATTTTGTAAGCAATCTTCATCCACCCACTTATCCTGATGGAAATGATGTTGAGATTATGAGCTTTGAAGCTCTTAAAGATGCTTTGGAAAATGCAAAACTGGAACTTGAACGAGAACACACCACTCCCTATTTCTGGGAAAATCCAGATAGATTTAGAATAGGAAATGTTGTTTGGGAAAATGGACTTGATTACTCAATGTCTCATCGCTTTACTATTGATTATGAAAAAGATTACAATTTCATAAAACAGGTTTATGATGAACTTTATCCAATAAACAATAAATTTACACTTAAAGATATTCTTGATTTGTTAGAGAGAAAACCTGATATCAAAAAAATAAATGAGGAATATTGCGGAGTTAACTGGTACAGAAATCATTTAAGTGAATTAAAAACAATTACATCAGATCAAACAAAAAATTAATATGATAAAAAACGTAGAACAGACTTTAGTCTGTTGGTGCTTCACAAATAATTTAATAACAGACTGAAGTCTGTTTTACGAAAGTTCAGCAATGCCTAATAAAGTAGAATTTAATAAAGATTATCCAATCATTGCAAAATCGGATGAATACTATAAAGTTGCGCTGGAATTAATTCCTTGCACAACTCAAACACTTGCAAAAGGACCTCAACAAAATGTAAAAGGGGTTGCTCCAAAATATTTACAACGCGGCAAAGGTTCCCACATTTGGGATGTTGATGGAAATGAATACATCGACTATCAAATGGGTATCGGTCCTATCTCACTCGGCTATGCTTATGATAAAGTTGACGAAGCAATTAGAGAACAACTAAAAGATGGAATAACTTTTTCTCTAATGCATCCGCTTGAAGTTGAAGTTGCAGAGTTAATTCACAAAGTTGTTCCAAATGCAGAATCAATTCGTTACAGCAAAGTTGGTGCAGATGTTACTTCTGCTGCTGTTAGATTGGCCCGCGCTTTTACAAAACGTGATAAAGTTTTATGCTGCGGTTATCATGGCTGGCACGATTGGTACATTGCAGTGACCGATCGCAACAAAGGAATTCCACAATCAATTCAGGATATGACTTACACAATTAATTATAATGATATTCAATCGGTTATTGATTCGATTGATGAAGATACTGCCTGTGTGATTTTAGAACCTTATGTTTTTGAAGAACCAAAAGATAATTTTTTACAGAAACTTCGTGATGTTTGTACAAATAATGGAACATTATTAATCTTTGATGAAATGTGGAGTGGTTTTAGAATCGCAATTGGAGGAGCACAGGAATATTTTAGCGTTAATGCTGATCTGGCTTGTTTTTCAAAAGCTGTTGCTAATGGAATGCCGATTTCTATTCTAACTGGAAGAAAAGATGTAATGTCTTTGCTTGAACAGGAAGTTTTTTTCTTCACTACATTTGGTGGTGAAGCACTTTCATTAGCTGCTGCTAAAGCTACAATCAATGAAATGATTAATAAAAATGTTCCGGCACAATTAGCAAATCAAGGAAACAAATTAAAAATTGGATACAATAAAATCGCAGAAGAACTAGGAATGAATTACACAAAATGTTCTGGATTTGATTGCAGAACAATTATAACTTTTGATTCTTCTGCTGGAAATCCACTTGAGATGAAATCGCTTGTTCAACAGGAAATGATTAAACGCGGAATTCTATGGGGAGGATTTCATAATATGTCTTTCTCACATTCTGATTCCGATATTGAATACACATTAAAAGCTTATAAAGAAGTTCTTCCAATTCTAAAAAAAGCTGTTGAGGAGAATAATGTTAAAGGATATTTAAAAGGTGAGCCTGTTGGCCCAGTGTTTAGAAAAGTTAGTAACTTTAATATGAAACCAAGAAAGAAATAACTTAATGTCAGACTGAGCCAGTTGAAGGCTGACATAACTAAATTAATCAATTCACACTTTGACTTCGCTCAGTGTGACGTAGATAAGACTAAATATTTATGAATTCATTAGAACTATTCTCATTAAAAAACAAAGTTGCAATTGTAACAGGTGCACTTGGTTTGATCGGAAAAAATCATTGTGTTGCACTTTCCGATGCAGGTGCTAATGTTATAATTTGCGATCTTGATGAAACAGAGTGCAAAGAGTTTGCTTCTTCCCTTTCAACCAAATCACTTGGAGTTGGAGTTGATATCACCAATAAATCCTCGGTTGAAAATCTAAGAGATAAGACTATAAAAGAATTTGGCAGGATTGATATTCTTGTAAACAATGCTGCAATAAATGATATGTTTGAAAATCCACTAGCAGCCGCAGAACAATCTATGTTTGAAAACTACCCGTTGGATATGTGGCAAAAATCTTTGGATGTAAATGTAACAGGAACATTTCTCTGTTCTCAAATTATTGGAAGCGAAATGGCAAAAGCCGGTAAAGGAAGTATTATAAATGTTGCATCAACTTATGGATTGGTTGGACCTGACCAATCAATTTACAAAAAACCAGATGGCTCACAATCATTTTATAAATCGCCTGCTTATCCCGCAACAAAAGGCGCAATTGTAAACTTTACAAGATTTCTTGCAGCATATTGGGGCAATAAAGGCGTTCGAGTAAATACACTTACACCTGGTGGAGTTGAAAATAATCAAGATGAATATTTTATAAATAATTATTCCGCTAAAACACCTTTAGGCAGAATGGCATATCCATCAGATTACAAAGGTGCAATAATATTTTTAGCAAGTGATGCTTCATCTTACATGACTGGAGCAAATCTAATCGTGGATGGAGGATGGACAGCATGGTAGTTGATCAAAAACTTAAAGAGAAAAATCTTCACTTAAAAGAAAAGGCAGAAAAGATAAAAGTTATCTTAACTGATGTTGATGGAGTTTTAACTGATACAGGAATTTATTATGGTCCTCAGGGAGAGGCTTTTAAGAGATATTCAGTAAGAGACGGAATGGGAGTTGAACGCCTGAGAAAGTATGCAGGTATTGAGACAATAATAATTACAGGTGAAAATTCAGCGGCGGTAAAATCACGAGCGGAAAAATTAAAAATGACAGAATTTTATCTTGGAGTTAAAAAGAAAGAAGAAGTTCTTGAAATAATTAAACAAAAGAATGGTTTTGCTAAAGATGAAATCGCTTATATCGGTGATGATTCTAATGATTATGATGTGATGAAGCTTTGCGGATTTACTGCAACTCCCAATGATGGAATGAGTTTTATAAAAGATATTGCCGATTATGTTTGCGAAACCAAGGCTGGTAACGGAGCATTTCGTGAGTTCGCAGAATTAATTTTAGCATTTAAGAATAATTCTTAAAACATTTTGAAAGAATTTTATGAGCAAAAGAGAAATTAAAGTTGGCGCTCGTTTTATTGGTGATGGTCATCCTGTTTTTGTAATAGGAGAAATCGGAATCAATCATAATGGTGATGTTGAAATTGCAAAAAAAATAATTGCTGGTGCAAAGCACGCAGGATGCGATGCTGTAAAATTTCAAAAACGAACTCCTGAAATTTGTACGCCCAAAGATCAATGGAATATTGAACGCGATACTCCCTGGGGTAGAATGACTTATATTGATTACAGACACAAAGTTGAGTTTGGTGAAAAAGAATACTCCGAGATTGATAAGTATTGCAAAGAAATTGGAATGATTTGGTTTGCATCCTGCTGGGATGAAGAAGCGGTTGATTTTATTGAACAATTTAATCCTCCGCTTTACAAAACTGCATCAGCATCATTAACTGATTTTAGTTTACTTGAAAAACATAAAAAGCTAAACAAACCGATAATGATGTCAACCGGAATGTCAACAATGGAACAGATTGATAAGGCTATTTCATTAATGGATAAAAATAATTTAATGATTGCTCACGCTACTTCTTCGTATCCTTGCAAGAATGAAGAATTAAATCTTAAAATGATCGAAACGCTTAAGCAAAAGTATACTGAAATTCCAGTTGGTTATAGCGGACACGAAGTCGGTTTGGCTCCAACCTGGGCTGCTGTTGCTCTTGGTGCTTGCTTTGTAGAACGGCACATAACTTTAGATCGCGCTATGTGGGGAACTGATCAAGCTGCTTCTGTTGAAGTTGGCGGAATGGAAAGATTAGTTGGAAATATTCGTGATATAGAAATTTCATTAGGCGATGGAATAAAAAAAGTTTACGATAGCGAACTTGGACAAATTAAAAAATTAAGAAGAGTTAAGTAATCAAACACAGTCATTGCGAAACAGTCTTCGAACGAAGAAATCTGATTATTAATTAGATTGCTTCAGTCACCCTAAAAGGATTCCCTCGCAATGACAAAACTATAGATTATGAAAGCAAACATTTTATCAGAAATATTTACTACTGTTTACAATTATGTAAATAGTTTGTCTCCTGCAGAAATAATTTCCACATCATTAATTATTCTTGCGGCAATAGTATTTGTAATTCTGGAAAGATTATTTCCTTATACAAAGGACCAAAAGATTTTGCGTGAAGGTTTCTTTGATGATTTTGCAATGTACACGATTGCTCAAAATTATATTTTAAGCATTTTAATTTTTGGTGTGATAATTAATTTTATTGATAACTCAACAGGAATCTCGAGATTACAATTATTTGCTAAAGTACCAATCTGGGCACAGTTAATTTTCTTTGTAGTTACTCACGATCTTTATATTTATTGGATGCATCGATGGATGCACAAAAATAAATGGTTATGGAGATTACACGAAGCGCATCACTCACCAAAAAAAGTAGATTGGCTTTCCGGTTCACGTTCACATCCATTAGAAATCATTTTAAACCAAACAATTGAGTTTGCGCCAATAATTTTACTTGGTGCACCGGTTGAAGTTATTGCATACAAAGGCTTGATAAGTGCTGTTTGGGGAATGTACATTCATTGTAATGTTGATATAAAATCCGGCTGGCTGCAAAAAATAATTAATGGACCGGAAATGCACCGCTGGCATCACTCAACCGGTAAAGGAAGAAACAGAAACTTTGCTACAAAATTTGCTTTTTGGGATTGGATGTTTGGTACAGCTTACTTACCAGAAACTAAAGCTGATGAATATGGATTGAAGACATACTTCCCTGCCCATTACATTTCTCAAACATTGTTTGTTTTTAGAAGCTTTAAGAAAGTTAAGCAGAAAGAAAACTAACTCAATAATATTAATACCCATCAATAGAATAAGAACTATAAATCAATTCGTATTCTTGCAGCCATTCATTATCAGTTTTTGATGTTTCAGTTGAATTCTGATTGGAATCATCTTTATCGCTATCCTCATCTGCATGATTCTTTTTCAACGGTTTTAATTTACTTAAGTAAGTAAAAAATAAATTAGATTTTTGCATAAATGTTCCTTCTTTTTATTTAAAGATAAATCTATACAAGCAATTACAAATTAAGAGAATATTATTATAATGTTAAGGAATGATTAAGAGAGTTGTTACAATTTATTTTCCCACAAAGGAATAAAACCAGCTTTTCTTACCACACTTTGCCCTGCAGGTGAAAGCACCCAATCAATAAATCGCTTTACTTCACCTCCAGGTGATTTTGTAGTAAAAAAATGTAAGTACCTGATAATTGGATAAGTATCATTTCTAACATTTGTTTCACTTGGTTCTACTCCATCGATTTTAATGTGTTTTACCTTTCCGGTGTATCCCATTCCGCCATAACCAATTGCATTTATATTTTGTTCAACATATTTCACTATTTCGCGTGTGGTAGGTATGATGATAGAATTGTCTCCATATTCCTCCGCATCTAAGACATGATCTTTGAAATAAAGATAAGTGCCCGAATTCGGGTTTCTGGTTACAGGTTGAATTAATGTATCAACCCCGCCAACTGTTTTCCAATTATTTATATCACCAATGTAAATTTTTTTTAGTTGATTAAAAGTTAAATTTTGAACCGGATTTTCAGGATGCAAATAAATACTGAGAGCGTCTTTCGCTATCAGAAATACTAATCCAAGTGATCTATAATAATCTGCAAGTGCTTTAGCCTCTTCAGGTTTTAGATTACGTGATGCAGTGCAGATATCAATCTCACCTTTAATAAGTTGTCTTATTCCAGCAGCCGTTCCTCCCCCATCAACCTTAACAGAAATTCCTGGATGATCTTTCATATATTCTTCAGCAAGCTTAGAAGTCAATTCAAACATAGTATCAGAGCCGGAAATTGTTACAATATTATTTTTGGAAATGTTACTTGAACAACCTGCTGTAAAAACAATATACGCTATAAAATATATTAGGAATTTATTTCTCATCTATTTCTCTTCCGCAATGGATTGTAATCTTGCATTTATAAATGGAGATCCTGATTTCCATTCAGGTTCTGTTTTACTGTTCGCTAACTGATAACAAAAATCAAAAAGTACTTTGGTATGTTTCTCGGCAGCTTTATAATCTATGTTTTGATTTATATCATCTTGAGGACTATGGTAACGATTAATATAATAATCTATAAAAGCCTCAACTACTTCCGCTTCACTTTTACTTTTATTTTTTGTTCCTTCAAGAATTATGATAGAAGGTATGCCAGCCTTAGCAAATGCAAGCTGATCTGAATTATTAAAAGCACCAACCCGTCTGAATTGCGGTGGAATGTCTTGAAGTTCTAAACTGTAATTATCTGTTGTGATATTTAACGATCGATCAAGTGTTGAATATTCCATTCCTATACCAACTATACTAGAAAAATCTTTGAACATAGCAATACCATCAATATTAACATTAGCAATTGTTTTGTATAGAGGAACCAGTGGATTATCTGTATAGTAAATTGAACCCAGAAGTCCTTTTTCTTCACCTGTTGTTGCAATAAAAACTATAGATCTTTTTGGCTTGGATTCTAAAGAGGAAAAAGACTTTGCCAACTCCAGCATTACAGAAACACCAAGAGCGTTATCAAGTGCTCCGTTGTAAATTGAATCACCCTTTACAGATTCACCTATGCCAAGATGATCGTAGTGAGCGGAGATTATCAAATAAGTATTTTTTAGCTCTGGATCAGAGCCTTCTATCATTCCGATTACATTGGATGAAATAAAATCCCGTTCTTTAAATACTCCTCTAAAACGCATTTTAGTTTTTAGATCGAAAGATTTGATACTCTGTTTATCGTGCATCTCAATAACATCTTTAAATGAATATTCTGATCCAAAGAATAATTTATCTGATTCATCAGGATTAATAATGATATTCAAGTTACCAGATACAGTATAAGCTAAAGTTACATCTTCAAACTGAAAGTCTTTATTTACATCTTCCCATGATTCATAACTGCTAATAGGTATTTGAATTGTACCGGCACAACCTCTGGCAAAAGCAATTCTTCGTTTAGATTCCGGGTTAGCATAAATTGTAGGTGATGGTCCGTCAAAGAATTCTTCATCATCGGAAATAGGTTCTCCGTCAAGATACACAACTATTTTACCCTCAACATCTACAGATTGATAATCGTTATAATCAAATTCAGGAGCCACAATTCCGTATCCAACAAAAACGATTGGCAAAAATGCCGGCATAAACGTTTGCTGTCCGGACCTGTACAGATAATAATCCTCAGCAAAATACTAAGTTCATTGTATCTTTATCAAGAATAAAAACTAACTCTGAACCACTAAGTGGATTACTGCCATGCATAGGAATATTTTGAAAATATGAATTGTCTTTTGATATTCTTTTCAAATTTAAATTTGAAAAGAAATTAGAAATATAGTTTGCGGCTATCTCGGCACCCATGGTCCCAACTGCCCTGCCTTCCAAAGAATCGTTAGCAAGAACATTGAGATGATTACTAATCGCGCTTGCTGAGATAGAATTAAAAACATTATAATAAGAATTGTTAGACTGGCTAAAACTTTGGTTAGAAAATAATAGGATTAATAAAATATGTATTGTTGATCTTTTCATTTGTTCAAAATTAAAAAATCATTTTTAAATACCTAAACAAAAAAAGGACGCTGCAGTAGATGCAGCGTCCCTCGTCGAAGGAGAGAGGAGAGAGAATTTTTTTATTTTAATAAAGTCATCTTCTTTGAAATTGAAACTGAACCAGCTTCAATAGTGTAAATGTAAAGACCACTTGATAAATCTTTTGCATTGAATGATTTTGAATATCTGCCTGCATTAACAAATTCATTTACTAAAACTGCTACTTCTTGTCCAAGTACATTATAAACAGATAATTTAACATTTGATGCTTCCGGTACGCTGAAGCTTATAACTGTTGATGGATTAAATGGATTCGGGAAGTTCTGCTCCAATTTAAACTCGGTAACAATACCTAATTCTTCATCATCAACATCAGTTGTAATTTGTGGATATGTAACCCAGTTTGCTAGCCAGTTTTTTGCGGGATCATTACTTAGCGCACCAGGAAAAGTTGCCGTTGCGTCAAAAAAACCATCGTTGGGAGGTGTTGCGCCACCAGTTAAAACTGGTGAGCCAGTAAGTGGTGTAACATTTGGATTTGTTAGATTAAATGGATCGGTCAATAAAACATCACTATTATTAGCATATGTTCTTCCACTGCTATTTGTAAACCATGTAGTCGGGGTAAAATTCAAATTACCAGCATTTGCTGTATCGATAGCAGCTGAAGTCCAGCCTGATACTATAGAGTTGTTTACCCACATATTACCATTAATTGTAGCTTGAACTGTATTTGTTCCATCAATCACTATGCCTCTTGGCCATCCCATTATTAAAGCGTTAGAAATTTTATTAAGCGATGATCTTCTTAAATGCATTCCTCTTCTATACAATGAATTTATGGTAGTAGACGAATTAGCTTTAGGTCCAATTAATGTTACATTCCACCAGGTAGGGCTGGTTCTTGGAGTATTTAATGAACCGGAACCATCGTTATCGGATTCAAATCCATTTGATTGAGACTGATCTGCAATTTCAGGGTCTCTTACACTCAATAAAAACTGAAGTTTACCAGAGTATCCGAAGTCAGTATCAAAATCATCATCCCAGCCTCTATAAGCAACAAGGTTCTTACAATTTACCGTGCCGCCGAACCACTCATAAGAATCATCTCCACTATAACTAACTTGTATATGGTCAATTACTGTTCCACTTCCAACTCCACCAAAAGTCAAACCATTAATTTCATTGTTAAGTGAAAAAGCTATACCAGGGTATTCTATTCTTACATATTGCATGGTACCACTATTATCAGCATCATCATTTCCACCGTAAGAATCACCAGGACCTTCAATCGATGCTGTACCACCAGGAACATTGATCTTTGCATTTCCAAGAAGAATAATTCCACCCCAGTCTCCATAATACGGGCTTCTTAAAGAACCAGGTTTTGTATATTCACTTGTAAACACTATTGGATTTAATTCGGTACCCATAGCAATTATTTTACCACCTGGTTTTATAATCAATGCACCTTGAGATAAATTTTCTCCGTAAATTTTTGTACCTGCTTCAATTGTTAATGTAGCACCTGATTGAACTCTAACAAATCCTTTTAACAAATATGTATTGTTTGAAGTTAAAGTTGTATTGGAGGTTATATCACCCTGAAGATTAACATCCTGAGCAAGGACTTTAACAACCATTAAAACAAAGAGTAACAGAACAGAAAGTATTTTTTTCATAATATATCCTTTTATAATTAATTAATTTGATATGATAATTCTAATGAAACGTTTCTACCGGTTCTATTAAGCTCAGATATCTGATCTCCGCCCGGTGCTTGTTGAATAAAGTTTTTATCCTGATTTAGTAAATCCCTTACACTAAGTCTTAAAGTAAGCATCTCAAAAAATCTTTTTGAAATGGAAAAATCAATTACATCTACAGGTTTTTCAAGAGTATTGCCCAAATCACTTGTGCCAACTTTTGCTATTCTCCATCCAACCTTATTGTAAACAATTGAAGAATTAATGCCAGAAGCTAAATCATCGAAATACAATCCAAGATTGAAAATATAATCTGCTTGTCCCTGAAGTGGTCTTTCACTTTCCTGAAAACCTGAATTGTCAGAATTTAACTGAATAGTAGATTTTATAAGAGTTACGTTTCCGACAAATGAGAAGTTATTTATGGATTCACTGATAAAACCAAGTGATTTTCTAAGTTCAAGTTCTAATCCATAATTATCTGCGCTGATAGCATTCGCATAAGATCTGATTGGTTCATTACTTGAGGATGCAGTAAGTATTTCTTCAATTGGATCATTAAATTTTTTGTAGAATAAACTCACAGCTACTAATTCTCCGCCTTGCGGAAAATATTCAAATCTTAAATCGAAATTATTTATTAAGCTTCTTTTTAAGTTCGGATTACCCTGAACTAATTCATTTGCCAGGAAGTCGAAATAACTGAATGGTGCAAGTTCCCTAAATTCCGGTCGTGCAAGTGTTTTGCTGAAACCGAGCCTAATATTTATATTTTCATTTAATAAGTATGTTAGATTAACACTAGGTAGCCAATCTCTATACACATTGTTTACAGAAATAATTTCACCTGTTTGAGAAAAAGAGTTAAGTACCTGGTTTGAGTATTCAAATCGAGCACCTGCAACTATTCTTATTCTTTCTAGTAAACTTGCGTCAAACATTGCATAGCCGGCAGCAACTTTTTGATTTGAATTATAACTATCTGATGGTTTGGTAATTTCGTTGGTTCCAATGAACGTATTGTTGATGTTTTCAGGTTTAAATATATCCTGCACACTTAATTGTAAAATGCTGTCTTCTGCTGAAAAACTTCCACCGGAAAGATTTCTGAATCCAAATGTTCTGGCATCGAAAACTCTATCCTTTCGATTATATAGTGTACCAATTTTTACCTTTGGAAGGTTGGGATCATCAAAAAGCTTAAAGTTAAAATTGATGCTTCCATTGTAATCGTTATCAACTAAATCACCATAGTATCTTGTAGCAAGTGATTGATCAAGCTGAAACCTGAGAGGTTCAGAAGGTTCTTCCAAATTTCTTGAATACACATATCTTCTTGCATCTGGCTCATTTCGTTTTGATTGCGAGTAACCTAAAATCCAGTCAATGTTTAATCCATTAGTGAAGTTTATTTTGTGTTCACCCACGAGTTGGGTTGACAGCAATGATCTGGAAACAAAACGTAATGAGGTTATCTCTCTGTATTGATCAGCGTAACGATACTCCCCTTTGTAAACCGTTGTTTCATCATCTGCATTTTGGTTATATATATTTTTTAAGCTTATTTTATTTGTTAACCCAAGTTTATAACTAAGGTTTAACATCCCGCTCCACATTACATTTGATGAATAACTATTTCCATCATAATCATATCTGCTTCCGGAAAAATCATAAAAGTTTTTTTGTTTTTGAGTGGTTACAAATGTATTTGCATAAGAAAATGAAGCTATGTAACCCATAACATCCTGTTCACCAAGTTCAAATTTATCCCCAACGTTTAGCTTAAAACTGCCATTTATCGGAGCATTTTTTAAAGTAGTATTCCAGTTATTAGCAAATCCTGATGTTATTTCCTGAAGCTGAGGATCAGTGTAATTGCCTCTTACAACTTTTTCTGAACCTATAAGACTCGGATAATCCCTGGTACCATCATCAAGTCCTAAAAAATCTGTTTTGCCACCAGCATATGTTGTATAGTCTTTAAAGGCTGTTTTAGTATTAAAACCAGAACTAATACTCACCTGAGATGTAAACTTATCAGGAAATTCAACAGTACTTATTTGAACTAAGCCGCCTGTAAAATCTGCCGGTTTATCCGGTGTAAATGTTTTTGCTGTTATAACATTCTCAATCAGGTTTGCAGGAAAAATATCATATGAGAAACTTTTCCTTTCCGGATCTGTACTTGGAAGACTTGCACCATTAAGTAAAGTATTATTGTATCTATCACCAACACCTCTTACAAATGCATATTTGCCTTCTGAAATTGTAACGCCTGACATTCTCTTCAAAACATCAGTACCATCGGAACTATTATTTTTCTTGATTAGGTCGCCACTAAATCCATCAACTATGTTTGCTGAATTCTTTTGGATTTTTAATACTGATGTTTCGGAATTTTTAAGCGCTTCTGCTGTTACAAGTACTTCTTCAAGTTCGGTTGTAGTTGGTTCTAACGGAACGTCAATTCTAGTTGAATTACCAGTTTTAACTAAAATATTTTCTACGGCTAAACTGTTATAAGAAATGTAAGATACTTTAATTGTATAATATCCTTCACTCAAGCCACCTATGTTATATTTGCCGTCAATATCCGATGAAGCACCAAGATTTGTTCCAACAACTAGAACATTAGCCCCAATTAATTCTTCGTTATTACTTTTATCAGTAATCTTACCACTAATACTTCCACTTTGTTGCGATAACATCTCTGACTGCATAATTGTCAAGAAAAGTAATATTGATAATATAGATTTCAATTTTTGATAGTCACTTAATTTTAGTTGAATTACTTTTAACATTTTCTCTCCATAATAATTTTTGTTTTCCTTCGACGCCCGAAAACTAAAGTTTCAATGTTAAGTTAATGTTAAGAGAGTGTTATGAGTTTGTTAAGTAATTGATTAGAATGGTAACAAAGGTAAAGTGGTAGAACGGCTAAACTATTTTTTTGTGGATATATACTTAATTATTTGGGCTTTTTCTATAGTAACTAATCCACCAATATTAGCATTTTCAAAAATATTATTAATGGTTGGAATAAAACTTTCTATTTTTTCAAGAGTGTCAACTATCTCGATTATTAACGGTAAGTCTTCCGAAAGAGTTAAAAGTTTTGATGTATGGATTTTACTATTTGCGCCAAATCCCATAATTCCTTTTATCACAGTGGCACCAGCAAGTCCCGCTTCCCGTGCTTTTAAAACAAGAGTTTCATATACAGGTTTACCATTTATACGATCACTTTCCCCAACAAATATTCTAAGAAGTTTTGCTTCACTATTAGTTTGCATAAATCAACCTATAAGTTTTGAAATAAGATACGCTAAATAGATCCCTGCTAAACATAATATTACATTTAACATCACATTATAAAGTGCAAGAGCAATTTCCGAATCACGGAATAATGCCAAAGTTTCATATGAAAAAGTTGAAAACGTTGTAAACCCGCCGCAAAATCCAACCGTTAAAAATAACCTGAATTCACTGCCAATTAATTCTTTTTCATTAAGATAGAACATTATAATACCAAGTATAAAAGAACCAATAACATTTACAACCAAAGTACCATAAGGAAAGATTACTGAAATGTTTTTTTGGATATAGCTTGATATTCCAAAACGAAGTGCACCGCCAATTGCGGCGCCGGCTGAGACAAGAATATAATTTAGCATTGTTTAATATTTTTTGCCGAAAGATAAAACTATTCAGACAGTCAGCAAAATTATTTTAACAAATTCATTTTACCACTTTTTACTTTTTCTCCAACTTTAATATTATAAAAATAAATTCCACTAGATACATTTTGATTATTTTGATTCTTCCCTTCCCACTTAATAATATAGTTACCTGCAGCTAATTGCTGATTAACTAATATTGCAACCAAGCTTCCTTGAACGTCATAAATTCTTAACTCTGTGTTTTGATTTGTTAGATCATACGGAATTGTAAAAACAATTATTGTGCTTGAATTAAATGGATTAGGATAATTTGATATTAATAACTCAGACTGTGGAATAATATTAGTAATTGGATTTTCATTGACAGAAGTTATTAAACTTGGACCATTACCACGAGAATTTCCGATTGAATCTGCTAAATAAATATTTACCCATTCTGGTCTTAAAGCTGATTGTAAATACTGATTGTTCCATTCCTGGTCGGTTAATCTTAAAAAGTCTTCAGTTGTATATTCATAGTAGCTCATAACCGGACCGATGAAAGCTGTTTCAACTCCATCATTCCAGGGTGCAATAAAAACACCAAGATTTATTGGGCCTGTACCAACGTGTTTCACCCATCCCATTATATTACCAAAACAATCTGTTGGAACCGTATGCATGTCTGCAACTAGATGATCACTATCCATTAGACCCTTATTTGTCATACTGTTTCCACTATAGAAGAAATCATTATAAAACAATCTTGGATACCAACCTAAATATGGAGGTGTACCCGAGCCTCCACTGCCATCCTCATAAATCATATTTTGCAGAAATGTTATTTCCTCTGCAGTCAGCATTTCCTGATTCAATTCTTTCACAGAGATTGTTTTTAAAGTATCCATAACATTACCAAGAGTATTAAAGTACTCTGTTATGGAATATTGCAATCCAGGGTCTGAAAAATTTATTGTTTGTAATTTATTTACTGCAGAAACTGAAAAATCTTTCAGGGTTTGATAAAACTCTGGAAATGGTTCAACATAGCTATAAGGATATGAACAAACTGTTCCACCAGTATAAGACTGCTTGGCATATAAAAGATTATCGTGTCTTAGCTCTGCCCAGGATGAAAGTTGTGTGTTCATTTTTTCCTGCCAGAAAGCTGCAGTTTGCATAAACGGTGGAAGATTATTTCTATCCTCCGGCGGATTAAGCTTTCTAATTATGTTAAGCCAATTTGAATATAAATTCGCACTCCAGAATTCATCATCGTAAGAATCAATTAAATATCTTAAAGCAGCAAGATTAGTTGAATAATGGTATTCATTTAATTCAGATATTAGAAGTTGTGCTGATGCCGAATTACCAAGTGCAAATAATACATCTAAGAGCGATGGAAATAATCTACACACAAACTGATTGTAATATTTAATTCTATCATAGACTACGGTTGCAGTTACATAAGAATCAATTACAAATCTTTGCCCAAACAACATAAATGCTGATGCAGGAACAATGCTATCCGGACTCATCGGATCATTAAATAATATCTGTGAAAGAATAAGTTGATATGCAAAACTCTGATTCTTAAGTGTATCCTGAAACTCGACGATTGTTAGACTGTCTAATAACTCATCTGCATCAATAAAGTTGATAGCATTCTTCAAATATGTAAGATTATCTAGCGTTACATTATCCTGTTCACCTGCAAATATCTTTATTGTATTTTCAATTTCGGTATAATGTGAGTATGTATTTGTTACATCAATTAATTCCTTGATAAGATAAGAATCTATTATCTGACGCTTAACATCATTAAAAGAAGGTGGTGGACATAGTACTGAATCAGATTTGGGTTTGGTTAAATACAACTCTGTTCTTCCTAACCACATCATAGCCCTAAAATATTTAGGTAATTCTGTTTGCGGCCAGGTATTTTCATCTTCAAAATAGTGTCCGCGAGGTTTAAACTGACTCCAATCAATAACTTTACAATTATCAGAAAATAATTCATATGTTGTCATTTCTTCAGCTTCAATCAATTGTAAAATCGTGTCAATTTTTCCGGCGTTCTCTGAATAATATGGACTAACCGGTAATTCAAATAATTTTAATGGAACAGTTAGATAAACATCTACATCCTTCAGCATCGTAAGCATTTTAGGATCTGTACTATACTTCGTAAAAAGTAAATTCTGATTTGAATGAAGTTCTGATAATAATGATTTTACTTTTTCAATTAGAAAACCGAGTTCAGCATCTTTTAGTATTCTATCGTATGAAACATGAAAAGCGTGTAGGATGGCATCTGTTGATACAAAAACTGGTAAATCTTTGTGAAATATTTCTAAGAATGACTCACCAAAAGATATTTTCTTCATTCTTTCTGAAACAAAAAATCCATTTTGATCAAGCAAAGAGATTTCGTATGGTGTTAATGAATATTTCGATATAATGCTGTCAAGATATCTTGTATTAGAAATATTTAAATTTAAATCACCAACAAAACTTCCAGCTGGATGCATTAGTAAAAGTTGATCAGAATCCATATTCTGATTTGATTGCAGAAATTGCCTATAAGTATCAATATTAAAATTAGATTGGCTATAATTGGTTTGGGAAAACGCGATCAGAATAATGGTGAAAATGAAAGTTAATAGTTTGTTCATGCTAGTCACCGTTTTTTTTGTAAACGTATATAAATTATATGAAAATATCAATCAATAATTAATAAATGTTCCAATTCATGTACTATTGAATTTATTATTCTTTTGATTGTTACAAACAAATTGACGAAGTTTAGCATATAAATTAGCTTAAAAAAACAATTTCAAGCGAGTAATAAACTATTTAATATCTGAATCAATGTTTACAAAATCCATTGTTAAAATTCCTTGCGAAAATATGATCAGAGGCCTGACTTCTGTTAACCTTGGTATCCCAAATTACTTAGAAGCCCTTGTCCAGCATCAATACTATATTAATGCTCTTAGAAAATGCGGTCTTGAGGTCACAATTTTGGATGCAAATGAAAAATATCCTGACTCTACTTTTGTTGAAGATACCGCTCTGTTAACTCCTCATTGTGCGATAATTACAAATCCAGGAGCTTCATCTCGTAAGGGTGAAATACATGAAATTAAAAAAATCTTAATTAATTTCTATGAAATGGTTGAGGAGATCATAGAACCCGGGACTTTAGAAGCTGGGGATGTGATGATGGTTGGTGCTCATTACTTTATTGGCTTATCTGAAAGAACTAATGCACAGGGAGCAAGTCAATTGATTTCAATTCTTAATAAATATGGAATGACTGGATCTGCAGTTTCACTTAAAAATGTGCTGCACCTTAAATCAGGAGTATCTTATCTTGAAAACAATAACTTACTTGTAACCGGAGAATTTAAATACCATCCTGAGTTCCAAAAATATAATCTGATTCTTATTGATGGTGAAGAAAAATATGCTGCAAATAGTCTCTGGATTAATAATAATGTTCTTGTACCTCAAGGATTCCCAATAACAAAAAGTAAAATTGAAGTGTTAGGTTATCAGACTATTGAAGTCGATGTATCTGAGTTTAGAAAACTTGATGGTGGACTAAGCTGCTTGTCCTTAAGATTTTAGACTCAAATTTTCTTTAAATATAATACCTTATTTTTCGATATATTAAAATCTATAGAACCGCTTCCATAAATTTTATCCATATAAAATCAGATACTCTGTAGTAGTACCTTTTAAAAATATTCAAATACTGATAATGTTATGTAGGCATTATAGGGAATGAATTACTATTTTTACACCAACAATTAAATTCACTTAATATCCTTGTTTTAATATGAAATCAAATTCAATTTTCTATTCAGAACACTTTCCAGTTGATTTTATAAATGAGCTTTCAATTATTACAATCAAAATCCAGAGAGCCACATTTAAAGAAGCCGAAGAATTTGAACAGACTCTTCAGTCCCAAGTTTTAACAAAGCATTTTAAAATAATAGTTGATTTTAGTGAATGCCTTTTTGCCGATTCAATGATTATTGGAATTATGGTGAAAACTGTGAAAGAAATCAGGAAAAAAAATGGGGATATCATCGTTATAACGCCCACCAGCGGTATCAAAGTAATGTTTGCTAGAACTGGTCTTTATAAAATATTTAAACAATTCTGGACAAGAGAAGAAGCGATTGAAAGCTTTTCAAAATAACGATTTAGCTATATTTGTAAACGAGTCGTTTAAATTATTAAAGCCCCGACACCTAAGCATCAGGGCTTTGCCTTAGCTTCAGGCCTGGGGGGAAGCCTTTACTAAGTACAATCCAAATATACTATTAATTATTTCATTTATTTATACTCACTTCAATGAATCAATTAAAAAGTCTATTATTTATTTTTTCCTAACAACTTCTCAACCGTAGAACAAAGTTTTTCCATTCCAGATATTAGAAATTTTTGTTGAGAAGCATTAATGTCATTTATAATCTTTTTATGAGCATCTTCATTAAGTGTGTCCACTTTCTTAACAAACGATTTACCTTTTCTTGACAAGTTTAAATTAACACATCTCGAATCCCTTCGGTTATACTCTTTTGTTAAGTATCCCTTATCCACAAGCCCATCAATTATTCTCGTCAATCGGCTATCGCTGAGATTCATTCGTCTGGCAATATCACGATTGCTTTGTCCTTTATCTGATCCGAATAAACCTAGGCATTTAAATTCTGATCCAGTTAAGCCTCCTTCTAATGCAAGGCTGGCGTGCTTTTCCTCGTAAGTTGCTAATAAGCGTTTTGTAAGACTGGCAAGATATTTTGCTGATTCATTTTTGTTCATATTTTCTCCTCAGACAACTGCTGATTAATTATTTCTGTAAAATGAAATTTCTTCTCGAAATAAATTTGCCTATTTATTACCACATAAGCAATAAATACTAAACGATTGTCAACTGAAAAAATAGACGGATAATACTTGAGAAACCTTACCATCTAGACAATTAATCATAAGAGTTTGGAGTATGGATCACTTGAGGAATTAAAAAATCTGATAATTACGATTTTCAGTTAAACATAAAAAAGCCTCGAAACTTTTACATTTCGAGGCTTAAGTTAGTGACCCCAAGGGGATTTGAACCCCTGTTACAGCCGTGAAAGGGCTATGTCCTAACCACTAGACGATGGGGCCAGTGCAATCAATAAAACTCAATAAATAAATGGTTGGGTGAGCGATGGGAATTGAACCCACGACCCCCAGGGCCACAACCTGGTGCTCTAACCAACTGAGCTACGCTCACCATTTAAAGAACAATTTCTTTAGTACGCCCGAGTGGACTCGAACCACTAACCCTCAGCTTAGAAGGCTGATGCTCTATCCGATTGAGCTACGGGCGCTCAAATTCCACAAAATCTAAATGAACATCTACCAGGGAAATTCTTGTGTCGGGGCGGCAGGATTCGAACCTGCGACCTCCTGCTCCCAAAGCAGGCGCGATAACCGGACTACGCTACGCCCCGAAATACCATAATTCTTAAAAATCGAGCTGAAAATATATACGTTTGTGTTCTAAAAAACAATTTTTTAGGACTAATAGAATCTTTAAATTGTCTACAACAAAAATCAATCGTTTTGAAATGAATTTCGCATTTTTTGTATCTAGAAGATATATCCTTTCCAATAAAGACTCAAGATTGCTGAATCTGATCTCAGTTATTAGCATTGTGGGAATTTCTCTTGGTGTCGCTACTTTAATTATAGCTTTAAGTGTTTTGAATGGATTTGAAAAAACATTAACACAAAAAATAACGGATTTTGATTCACACATTAAAATTTTATCATATAAAGAATCTCTGCCCAAAGCTGATATATATATCGAAAAATTAAACATAAGGCTTAAGGATCAAATAGACTTTATTTCTCCTTCAGTTTCTAAGCTTGCTATAATTAGTACAAAGAATCGTAAAGAAGGAATAAATGTTAAAGGTATAATTGAAAGCAAAGAAATTGATAAAATTAAATCCAATCTTGTTGAAGGTAAGTTAAATCTTGATAATGAAAACTCCATAGTTATTGGTAAAACTTTGGCGACAAAATTATTATTAAAAGTTGGCGATAAAGTAACACTCTTTGCCTTGAAGAATGATAAGATCCCTTCAATGAATGATTTACCGAACATACAAAACTTTTTTGTAGATGGAATATTTGAAAGCGGCATGGCCGAATATGATAATATGATTGGTTACACCGGATTAAAAGCTGCACAAAATCTATTTTCTATGCCCAATGAAATAAATGGAATTGACATTAAATTAAAATCAATTGATAAAATAGACAGCCTTGCCCAACTTGTTAGAAGAGAGTTAAGATATCCATATTACGCAAGAACAATTTTTGAAATACACAGAAATATTTTTTCGTGGATTGAACTGCAGAAAAAACCAATACCTATTGTACTTGGTTTAATAATAATTGTTGCGGTATTTAATATCATAAGCGCACTACTAATGCTTGTGTTGGAAAAGACAAATTCCATAGGAATACTAAAATCATTAGGTGCAAAAGGAAGAGAGATTATAAAAATATTTGTTTATCAGGGAATATATTTATCGTTCATTGGGATAGCTTCCGGTAATATTCTTGCGTGGCTGTTGA
Organism: Ignavibacteriales bacterium; assembly: GCA_016707115.1. Classification (GTDB taxonomy): domain Bacteria; phylum Bacteroidota; class Ignavibacteria; order Ignavibacteriales; family Ignavibacteriaceae; genus IGN3. Next base: position 770,347 of record JADJIH010000001.1, read on the forward strand.
TGTCTATCCAACTTAAGTTTGATATCATTAAAGTTCCCTCCAGTGTATATTTTGTTACAAGAGTACCAATTGAAATGAGTATGGATGTTTTCTTTTTAATATCAGCTGTTACTTTTGTTCTGTCTTTGCTGTCTGCAATAATTCCAAGTTATTTTGCTTCAAGGATCAATCCTGTTACAGCGCTGAGGTTTGATTAATGAGTTACGAAAAGTTTATAGCCAAGCGATACCTCCTTTCGAAACATAAGATTAATTTTATTACAATTATTTCTTTTATTTCGATAACCGGAATTACTCTTGGGGTTGCGGCTCTTATCGTTGTGCTTTCCGTATTTAACGGGTTTGGAAGTTTGGTTACATCTTTTCTTATGAACTTTGATCCTCATCTTAGAGTTGAATATAAAGTTGATAGTGCTGATGATGATTATAAAAAGGTTACATCTATCATTAAAGAAACTCCCGACTTAAAATCATTTGCCCCATTTGTAAGCGGAAAAGTATTGGCATTCAGTTCCGGAATTACGCAGGTGATATCGCTTAAAGGAATTGATTTAAAGAATGCTGATGAACTTTATAATATTAAAGACAACGTTTTATTCGGCAGCAGTGAGTTGAGTGAAGAAAATGAAACGCCAGGAATATTAATCGGTTTGAGATTAGCGGATCGGTTGCAGGTTCTTATTGATGACACAATTACAATAATCTCCCCTGCCGGAATTGAAAAAGTAATTGCACAGTTTGGTATGCCAAATACTCAGCAGTTTGTTGTGCGAGGAATTTTCAGTTCCAAGAATAATGAATATGATGAAGGTTTAGCTTTTACCAATCTTGGTGAAGCTCAATATCTTTTGGGGTATAAAGAAAGTTACCAAGGTTATGAGATTAAGCTGAACAACTCTGATAATTCGTTTAGCGCTAAGGATTATCTGAGTGAAAGATTGGATAAAAATAGATTTGAGATTAATACCTGGTATGATTTTCACAAAGAACTTTACACGGTTATGCAGATTGAAAGATGGGTCGCGTACATTTTACTTTCACTAATTATCGCAGTTGCAACTTTCAATATTCTTGGTTCGCTTTCAATGTCGGTTATCGAAAAGAAGCGCGATATTGGAATTCTAAGATCTATGGGTGCAAAAGAAAATTCTATCTTAAAAATATTTATGTATGAAGGATTGATGATCGGATTGATAGGTACAGGTTTAGGAGTTTTACTCGGATACTTAATCTGTTTTCTTCAGATACAGTATAACATATATCCGCTTGATCCGACTCAATACAAAATAGATTCGCTTCCGTTAGAAATAAGATTGATGGATTTCTTTGTGATAGCAGGTGCATCTTTGTTTCTTTCTTTCATCGCATCGCTTATACCTGCAAAGCGGGCCGCCAAGGTTGATGCGTTACAAGCAATTAAATGGGAATAGTAAATATGAGTATCATTTTATCATCAGAAAATATTACAAAGTCTTATCAATCAACTAAAAAGGTTAAGCTTGAAGTTCTTAAATCTATTTCGGTTGAGATTGAAGCGAATAAAATTTCTGTTATTGTTGGTGCTTCTGGTGCAGGTAAATCTACTTTGCTGCATTTGCTTGGCGGATTAGACAGACCGGACAGCGGTAGTGTTTTTTATGAGCAGAAAAATATTTTTGATTTTAATAATGATAAGCTTGCCAAGTTCAGAAATGAAAATATGGGATTTGTTTTTCAGTTCCATCATTTGCTGCCTGAGTTTACAGCCGTTGAAAATGTATCTATTCCACAGATGATAAAAGGTGTTAGCTTAAAATCTGCTTCTGAAAATTCATTAAGACTGTTAGAAATTGTTGGATTGAAGGACCGTGCGGAACATAAACCTGCTGAACTTTCCGGCGGTGAACAGCAAAGAGTTGCGGTTGCACGTGCACTTGCAAATGATCCCAAAATAATTTTTGCAGATGAGCCTACCGGTAATCTTGATTCTGCAAATAGTGATGCAATCCATAAACTGCTTTTTGATCTGCGCGATAACTTTAAGAAAACATTTGTTATTGTAACCCACAATCCCGAACTGATGAAACTTGCTGATATTATTCTAGAAATTAAAGATGGTGTTATAAAACAGAAGTTATTTTAGTCAATTGGTAAATGGGAATTTATACTCTGCTTTTTAGAAAAACGTTTTTAATCATCAGATCAATAGATAAAGCAACTAGAATTCCTAAAAGATTTGCGAGCAAATCCAAATTATCATATACATTAGTCATAACACCAAAACCATTTAATACTTCGAATAACTGTACTATCAATAACGCTATCAATGCGGTAATCAGTTTATTCATTTTCCAATGTCTGGAATAAAAGCTGATAATAAAGTAAACCGAAAATGAAATAGAAATATTGCCAAGATAGCTTTTTATAATATCGAGGAATGGACCATTATAATGAGGTTTTATTAAAAGCAGTAGAACACCAAGAAGTATAAATATTACATTACGGATTTTTTCGTTTTTAAGCATAACATTTATATGGAAGGAATACTTTAAATAAGGTAACGCTATAAACTTAGTTTAAAGAAATGTTTTAGTCAAATTGTTAGATGGTAAAAAACTCTTCTTCTTTCCCTGCTTAGAAGGAGGGAGGTGAGGTAAACATTAAACCCTGTGTGAGAGATAATCAAACAAAAGTCTTACACCAAATCCTGTCATATATTTTTTTGTATAACTTCTTGAAGGATTATTCATTGCAGGACCAGCAATGTCTAAATGTGTCCACGGAATATTTTTATCTACAAAATGTTCTAAGAATTTTGCTGCAGTAATTGCACCAGCCCAGCGTGTACTTCCAAGATTTGCAACATCGGCGACATCGCTTGTGATTAATTCATTAAAATCATCCCACATCGGTAAGCGCCAAACGCGATCATAAGTTGTTATACCGCTTTTATACAGTCCTCCAGCCATTGCATCATTCTTCGTAAACATACCAGCAACAAACTCACCAAGAGCAACAACGCAGGCTCCGGTTAACGTAGCAAGATCAATCATCTGATCAGGTTTTAATTGCGAGGCATAATGCAGTGCATCAGCTAAAACAACTCTGCCTTCAGCATCAGTATCTTCAATCTCTACAGTTTTGCCGTTTGATATTTTAACAACATCACCGGGCCGAATTGATTCTCCTGATACCATATTTTCTGCGGAAGGAATTATTCCAAACAAATGAACAGGTAAATTATTTTTTGCCGCTGCAATTAAAGTTCCAACAACAACAGCTGCACCGGACATATCGGCTTTCATTTCGCCCATATTTTTAGATGGTTTAAGTGAGATGCCGCCTGTATCGAATGTGATACCTTTTCCAACAAGAGCAATGGTTTTGGTTTTACCTTTTTTGTTCTTCTTTGATTTTATTGTTGGCTTGTATTCTAAAATTATAAATCTTGGTTTGTTAATACTTCCCTGCCCGATTGCAATTAAACCGCCCATTTTTCTTTTCTGGATTTCCCGATCACCAAATATTGTAGCTTTAATTCCAAAAGGTTTTACTTCGGCTGAAACGCGTTTTGCTAAAATTTCCGGAGTTAGATTGTTAGCGGGTTCGTTCTGTAAATCTCTTGTTATGTTAACTGAAGTAATTAATTTTTCTGCTGTTGTGATCGCACTTTTTAATTTCTTTTCATTCTCGGCATAAAAGTGAACATCAAGTACTTTGTGTTTAACTTTTTTAGATTTGTATTTATCGAATGAGTAATTGCCAAACAAAACGCCTTCCACAAAGGTCTGATAATAATATTCCTCAGAATCAAAATGTTTTTTTACTGCTGAATACGCAGGAATAAAAATGTGAAGATTTTTTGTTACTTCTGTTTTAAGATTAGAAATAAACTCTGCTAAATGATTTCTAAAATAATCGGCATCAAACTTTTCATCTAGTTTAACTTTCCATAAAATCAAAGCATCTGGTTTTCCTGAAGGTTTAGTAACGCGAATTTTTCCGCCCTCGCTGGAAAGAAAGTTTTGTCTCTGCAGTTCTGAAAATTTAATGTTAAAAATCTTTTCAAGGTTCGGTAAACTTTTTTCAAGTTTATTATCATCAATTAAATATTTTAGGCTTATTGATAAAGGCTGATATGAAATTTTAGTTCCGCCCGAAATAAGATTTAGTCTATACATAAATATTACCTTCAGTTTTTTAGATAAAGTTCTGCTTTTGAAAGGATTACAGGAATCATTTCCTGCATATTGTTAGTAAAGAATCTAGCACCGGCAGCATTTGTATGTCCACCTCCGCCAAATTCATTTGCGAGTTGGTTAACAGGAATACTTCCCTTTGAACGGAAACTAACTTTGAAGCCATTTTTCAGTTCGATGAAAAGAATTCCTACTACTACATTTTCAATTGAGAGATTATAATTAACAAAGTTTTCGGTATCGCTTTCTATCGCACCGAGTTCTTCAAAATCCTTTTGTGTAATAATCATATAACCAATTTTATTATCTGCTAAAAGACTGATTGAATTTAGCGCACGGCCAAGAAGCTTAACTTTGCTAAACTTACTTTGATCATAAAGTTTATCGTAAACCTGTTCCGGATTTACACCATGCTTTAACAGTTCAGCAATTGTATTGTGAACTTCCGCTGTTGTTCTATCAAATCTGAATGAACCTGTGTCAGTCATTATTGCAGCATAAAGCGGTTCTGCAATTTCAAAATCTAGTTCAACAATTTTAGTTTGCTTGATGAAATCATATATGATTTGTCCCGTTGCACAATAATCCGTATCAATAAACTGATGATCGACAAATTCTTCTGGATCCTGATGATGATCGATACAAATTTTTAGTTTTGTGGATTTACGAAATGCCTTTTCCATGCTAACTGTTCTATCAGCTCGATTAAAATCCAGAGCTACGAGTATATCAACTTCATTAAAAACATTTTTGTGAAGTTCTTCATCATATCTTTGTATGATGTTATCCTTGTTGAAGAACTCCATATTATATGGTAAGGCACTGTGATTGATTATGAATGCTTTCTTACCAAGTTTTTTTAGTAGAAAGTAGAATGCTATTTCAGAACCAATTGCATCAGCATCCGGATTAACGTGTGTAGTTAACAGAAACGATGAATTGCTTAAAATGATATTTTTTAGTTTTTCAAAATCAATCATAAATTCCGGATATTTATTTTCTTGTCATTTCGACCAAAGGGAGAAATCTGAATATAATATTAATTAGATTTCTCAGTCGAGGACTCCTTCGAAATGACATTCAAATTTTCTTATATAAAATAGAAATGGGCTTGAAACTGTTTCAAGCCCACCAGAACATAAAAAAACAATTTTAAGTTAAATTACTTTTAATCAATTAACTTCCCAGGTATTTCCACCAAAAAGAACTTTAGCTAATTCGCCCTGGCCTTTTTTCTTTTTAACTGCTTCTATCTGCTCTTCTAATCCTTGATCATAAGTTGGTTTTAATACTTGTCTGAAAACACCAACCGGAGTTGGCATCCCCGGAGTTTCTGTAAATGTAGAGAGTATTGCTGCACGAACAGGACTTTCTTCAAATTCATCGTGCACCCACAAATCATTAACTGAATATTGTCCGCTGGTTAAATCAACCACTCTAGGTGTAAAGCCATCAAGCTTAATACCTTTATTACCATCTTTACCAAATACCATTGGCTTGCCTTGTTCAAGAACTAAAACATTATCGTCTTTAGTTTCTTTTTCAGTCAGTACAGAAAACGCTCCATCATTAAAGATATTACAGTTCTGGTAGATTTCTAAGAAAGCTGTACCCTTATGTGCACCAACTCGCTTAATCATTTCCTGCAAATGCTTTGTATGTCTATCGATTGATCGTGCAACAAATGTAGCTTCAGAACCAGTTGCAAGCATAGTTGGATTAAATGGATAATCAACACTTCCATAAGGAGTTGTTTTTGTAACTTTTCCTTTTTCTGATGTTGGTGAGTACTGTCCTTTTGTTAATCCGTAAATACGATTGTTGAACAACAGAATTTTTATATCGATATTTTTTCTGCAAGCATGTATGAAATGATTTCCACCGATACTTAAAAGATCACCATCACCGGTTGCAACCCAAACAGAAAGTTTTGGATTTGCAAGTTTTACTCCGGTTGCTAAAATTGGTGCTCTTCCGTGAATACCATGAAAACCATAAGTATCCATGTAGTATGGAAAACGGCTTGAACATCCGATACCGGAAATCCAAACAACATCTTCTTTAGGCACATTAATGATTTCAGGAAAAGTTCTTTGTACCTGTGCAAGGATTGAATAATCACCACAACCCGGACACCATCTAACTTCCTGATCAGATGAAAAATCTTTAGCAGTTAATTTAGCCGTCTTTACTTCAACTTTATTTTCCATTTTTTCCTCCGAGTGTTTCCTTAATCGTTTCTAAAATATCTGATACTCTGAATGGTAATCCTCTTACAACATTAAACTGAATTGCATCAACCAAATACTCACTTCTAATAAGCTTTGCTAGTTGTCCAAGATTTATTTCTGGAATAAGGACTTTATTAAATCTCTTAAGAACTTCGCCAGTATTTTTTGGAAAAGGATTAACGTATTGTAAATGAGCTTGTGAAACTTTCATTCCTTGTGCTCTTGATTTAATTACAGCTTCTTTAATTGCGCCATAAGTTCCGCCCCAACCTAAAACCAAAAGTTCACCTTGCTGTTCGCCATCTACTTCAAGATCAGGAATATCGTTTTCAATATTCTTAATCTTTTGTGCACGAAGTTTAATCATTTTGTGATGATTATCCGGATCATAATTTACTGTTCCGTAAATATCTGCTTTTTCTAGTCCACCAATTCTATGTTCTAAATCAGGTGTTCCTGGAACAGCCCAAGGCCTTGCAAGATTTTCATCTCTTAGGTATGGATAAAATCCTTCTTTTTCAGTTCTGAATTTAACATCGATTTTTGGCAATGATTCTACTTTTGGAATTCTCCAAGGTTCAGTTCCATTAGCTATATAACCATCTGTAAGAAGAATAACAGGTGTCATATATTTTAATGCTATTCTTGATGCTTCAATAGCCATATAAAAACAATCACGTGGTGTTTTTGCTGCAAGTACTGCTACCGGTGATTCACCATTTCTACCAACAACTGCTTGTAGTAAATCAGCCTGCTCTGTCTTTGTTGGTAATCCTGTACTTGGTCCGCCGCGTTGAACGTTAATTATAACTAACGGTAGTTCAGTCATAACCGCTAAACCGATTGCTTCGGTTTTTAATGCTAAACCCGGGCCGCTTGTAGTTGTTATTGCAAGACTACCAGCAAATGCTGCACCTATTGCAGAAACGATTCCAGCAATTTCATCTTCAGCTTGAAATGTTTTTGCTCCAAAATTTTTAAAGTTACTGATGTACTGAAGAATTTCTGTAGCAGGTGTTATTGGATATGATCCAAGATATAATGGCAATCCGCTTTGAACAGAAGCTGCAAGAAATCCAAAAGCTGTTGCTTCGTTACCAGAAATATTTCTATACGTTCCCTTTGGCAGTCTGGCTGATTCTACATCATATCTTGTAGTAAAAGCTTCAGTCATCTCACCAAAATTAAATCCTGCATGTAAAGCTTTTGTATTTGCATCAACAAACTGCGGACTCTTTTTAAATTTATCCTGAATCCAATCTATTGTATTCTGAATAGGCCTATTGTAAAGCCAGTACATCAAACCAAGTGCAAAAAAGTTTTTACATCTTGCAACTTCTTTAGGTGAAAGCGGTGTTCCTTCAAGTGCATTTTCTGTAAGTGTACTTATAGGCACATTAAATACAGTATAACCTTCCAAGGTTCCATCTTCCAAAGGATTTGCCGGATAGTTAGCAAGCTTAAGATTTTTTAAATCGAAGGCATCACTGTTAACAATTAAAATTCCGTTCTTTTTTAGTTCAGAAAGATTTTTCTTTAAAGCAGCCGGATTCATCGCAACCAATACATCGGGCTGATCACCCGGTGTGTGAATATCTATACTGCTAAAATGTAATTGAAATCCGCTAACGCCGTATATGGTACCGGCTGGTGCGCGAATTTCTGCGGGATAATCTGGAAGGGTATTTAAATCGTTACCAACAAAAGCAGTTGTATCACTAAACTGCGAACCGGTCAACTGCATTCCATCACCGGAATCGCCAGCAAAACGAACAGTAACTTCGCTTAGCTGTTGTAGTTCTTTTTCTTTAGCCATTATTCTCTCTTTAAATTAAAATATTTGCTATTTCAAAACTAATAAGACTGTTATGAATTTACAATCGATTTTTCCATCACTTTGGTAGATAAAAGTCAAAAATCCTTTGAATTATTTTCTCCAACCCTGTACGATTGGGTATCTTCTTCCATATCCAAATGCTTTTGAAGAAACACGCAGTGCCGGAGCAGCTTGATTTCTTTTAAACTCATTCATATCAACCATTCGTAACACTCTTTTTACCAAATCCTCATCACCAATAACATCTTTAATTTCAATATACTCTTTATTTTCTTCAAGATACATCCTTAAAATTTTATCAAGTAAATCATAAGGTGGCAAAGTATCCTGATCAGTTTGATTTGGTTTAAGTTCTGCTGATGGGGCTTTATCTATTATTGCTTTAGGAATAATTTCTTTTTCTCTGTTGATGTAATTTGCAATTCTATAAACGTCAGTTTTGTACACGTCTGCAATAACAGCAAGTCCACCGCACATATCTCCGTATAATGTGCAATAACCAACTGCCATTTCAGATTTGTTTCCTGTTGTAAGAAGTAAATGTCCATTATTGTTTGAATAAGTCATCAGATATAGTCCGCGTATTCTTGCTTGCAGATTTTCTTCAGTCAGAGATTTAACATCATTTTTAATAATGGATTTCATTTGCTTTAATGTTTCATCAACAACTGGCTGGATGCTAATGTTTTCTGATTGAATTCCGAGATTACGAATCAGTGCCTCGGAATCGGTTATACTTCCTTTACTTGAATATTTTGATGGCATTAGAATTACATTAACATTTTCTGCACCTAAAGCTTTTACAGCAATATAGGTTACTAGTGCAGAATCCATTCCACCGCTTAATCCAACTAAAACCTTTTTAAAACCTAATTTGTTACAATACTCCTTTAACCCAAAGACAAGTGAGTTATGAACTTCTTCTTCAAAAGATTCTTCACATTTTGTTATTGGAACATATTTCTCTTTCGTGTCAAAGATTACAAAATCTTCTTCAAAAGCTTTTCCGTGCTTAACAAGATTTCCATTTTCATCAAAGCACATACTTGCACCATCAAATATCAAATCAGTTTGTGCTCCAACACAGCAGACATAAGCAAGTGAAATTTTGTCTTTCTTCGTTAGCACTGAAAGCATTTCTTTACGTGCCGCACGTTTTCCGTAAGAGTAAGGACTTGCAGAAATATTTATTAAAATAGAAGCATTTTGTTTAAGCAATTCCTGAATAGGATCTTTATGATATCTTCTTCGATACCAATAATCAGCATCGTTCCATATATCTTCACAAATTGAGATGCCGAGTTTTTCATCTTTAAATTTAAATACTAAAACACTTTCTGCAGAATCAAAATAACGCATTTCATCAAACACATCGTAATTTGGAATTAACGTTTTGTGCTGAACGAACTGTATCTTACCATCAAAACAAAAAATTGCTGAGTTATGAATATCTGTACCAATCTTATCGTTATCTTCCGTAATTGCACCGAATATTAAACCAACTTCTGTAGTTTGTAATGCAATTTCCTTTGCAGCCTTGTTAACGGCTTTACGGAATTCCTGTTTTTCAACAAGATCTAATGGCGGGTAACCAACAAGTGAAAGTTCAGGAAAGATTGCAAGATCAGCTTTTGCATCAATAGCTTTTTTGTATCCATCTAAAATCTTTTTCTTATTATAATCCAGATGTCCGATGATCGGATCGATTTGACAGAGAGCAATTTTCATGTAATAATAAACTTCATTATTTATTTAAATGTTACAACTAAAATAAACTAAGTTTTAATTAATACAATAATTAGCAGAATTTTCCTGCCATTCACCGATACCACTGGCCCGACAATAGACTGTTTTTCCCTAATTTAATAATCATATACCGTTGGTACTATAAAAAAAGCCTTCTGTGTATTTCTTTACTATAATTGCAACAGAAATTACAGACAGAAAGGAGTTCTGAAATGTACAAGAAACTATATCGTTCGGTAACAGACAAAATGCTAGGTGGGGTTTGCGGAGGTTTAGCAGAATATTTTTCAATTGATCCAGTTCTAGTGAGATTGATTTTTGTTCTTGCAGTAATCTTTGGAGGCAGTGGTATTCTAGCTTATATAATCCTGTGGATTATCATTCCGCAAAAACCATTTATTATAACGCCTTTTAACACTAATCCACCTAGTGGCAGTTCTCAGCCATCTGATGAGGAAAAAAAAAGTGAAAACACAGAGTTTAATATGAGCGCAATGAATATCAATAAATCTCAAAGTAACAGATCAATATATGCCGGAGCGTTTTTAATACTTTTGGGCGGAATCTTTCTTTTAGATAATTTTGTTCCGCATTTTCACTTTGGTGATTTTTGGCCGCTAATTCTTATCGGATTAGGCTTTGCAATAATACTTAACGCACGTAACAATACTGTTAATGAGGTAAGACAATGAAAACATCACATATTTTCTGGGGAGTATTTTTTATATCAATCGGAGGTTTAGTTCTTATCGGCAATTTAACCGATTTGAACTTTACCTGGAATTCGGCCTGGAAATTCTGGCCAATGGTATTAGTACTGATAGGAGTTTCTATCCTTGTAAAAAACCAAATTGGTAAAGGTATTGTTGCAGGTTTAGCTGCATTGGTGTTAGCATTAACTCTTTATGCATCGGTAAGTGCAACTACAAATCTTATTGATGATGATTTTGAAATAAACTTTAATGATGATGAAGCTGTTTATGATACTACTAATTTCTCTCAGGAATACTCTGATTCAATTAAAACAGCAACATTAAATTTTAATTCTGGTGCTGGTGGATTTAAAATCCTAACTCCAACAGATAAATTGATAGATTTTATTACTGAAGGGAATGTAAACAGCTATAGTTTAGATAGGCAGGATATGGATTCTCATGCTGAAATAAATTTTGAGATGAGAAACAATCATATCAAACTTCATAATAAAAATTATAAAAACTCTGTAGAAATGTCTTTGAATAAAAACCCTGAGTGGGCTTTGAACTTTAGTGTTGGTGCCGCTTCCGTTGATTTAGATTTAACACAATATAAAGTAAGCAGATTGGATGTTGGGATGGGTGCTGCAGCATTTAATGTAAAACTTGGCAATCTTGTAGATGTAGCAAGAATAAAAATCGATGCTGGAGCTTCTGATATCGATATTTTAATACCAGATTCCGTAGGGTGTGAAATAAATGATGAAGCAGCTTTATCAAGCAGAAATTATGAAGGATTTAAAAAAGTTGATAATGATTTATATCGCTCAGAAAATTTTGATAAATATCCAAAGAAGATTTACATTGATATCAATTGCGGAGTTTCATCAATAGACGTGAAGAAATATTAAAGTGTGTAGTTCACCTCACAGCTAAGAATCACTTTAAGCTTTTTATAAAGTTAATGTAACAAAAAAGGCGATTCAATTGAATCGCCTTTTTTTAATACTCAATATCATTTAACCTTTATAGTAACACTTTCTGATCTACCTAAATCGTCAAGGCAAACAACTTTAAACTTACCCATAGATAATTTATAAAAAACTTTTTCTCCGGGCTGACATTTACTAATCAACTCATCATTAACATACCAATAATGATTTTTTATTTTCGGATCGGCAGCAGATAATAAAACAATTTCTTGAGGATCGTCTTTATCAATTAAATATTCAAAACTCTCGGAAGGTGAAATGATTTTTGGTCCGTCACCATTTTTTAATGAAGTACATTCTGGATTATGTTTTGGAATAGTATCCAACTCGATATGATTATTTTTAAAGTATGTTGATAACTCAGGTTGATAAACGACAAATATTTTTTTTATATAATTGCTAACTGGTAAACACTCATTGCAGAATTGGATTGATTCATCATTGCTAACTAATACTTCCTGATGAATATCGCATTTATTATTATGTGAACGATTTTGAATAGCTAATTCAGTTGTATGTTCCTTACATAGATCTGTTGGTAATAATCCAGAGACTGAACAAATTTCTCTTGAATAAATATTGGCAGGTTTTTCAAACCATTTCATTTTTGAATTATAATCAATCACATTGAACAATTCGGCAAGTAGAGGCAAGGCAGATTCTGCACCTGTAAGAAAAGGCGAACCTTCTCCATCAAAATTGCCTACCCATACTACAATGGTATAGTTCGGATTAAAACCAATTGCCCAGGCATCTCTCTTTCCATAAGAGGTACCTGTTTTCCATGCAAACTTTGGTAGTTTGGAAAAATCCATATCCACGACCATATCGTTCCGCTTATTTCCGGATAGAATTTCAGCTATTAAATAACTTGTTTCTTTCGAGAATAATCTTTGACCTCCATCATCATTCAATTCACTTTTTGTGTAAGCTAATTGTTTATAATTGCCTTCTCTTCCAAAAGCAGAATAAAATCTACCGAGTTCTTCCGCAGTTACACTACAACCGCCAAGAATCATTGATAGCCCGAGTTTATTTTTTTGATTTTTTATTTGCTTGAATCCCCCGCTTTCCAAAAGTTCAATAAAGCTTTTTATTCCTAATTGATTTAATAATATCACAGCAGGAATATTAAGAGAATTGGTAAGAGCAAATTCTGAAGTGACAAATCCATTATACTTTAAATCAAAATTTTCTGGTTCGTATCCTCCAACTTCGATAGGAACATCAAGCAGCTTTGTTCCTGGAGTAAGAAATCCCAATTCAAATGCCTCAGCATATAATGCTGGTTTTAATGTTGATCCTGGAGATCTTTGCGCTAATATTCCATTAACCTGTCCTTGATGTTTTCTATCTTTAAAATTAGCTGAACCACAATATCCAACCACAGACGAATTTCGATTATCAATAACAAGTACAGTTCCATTTGATATTTTCTTGCTTCTGATTCTATTGACATAATTTGCTAAAATATCTTCTGCATTTTGCTGTACACTTAAATCTAATGTTGATTGTACCTGGTCCTCATTTGTGTCGGTTTGATTTTTCAAGTAATAACAGAAATGCGGGGCAATCATCGGTATTGAAAATCGATATGGTTTAATAGGTTCTTTGTATGCATCAAGTAAATCCTGTTTGGGAAAAACATTTTTGCTGATAAACTTTTTAATCCAGTAATCTCTTTTCTTTTTTATCGAATCGTTTATTCGGTCTAATCGTAATTGATTAGGATTTCCCGGGATCACTGAGAGCATTATTGCTTGAGATAAGCTTAGTGTTTTCGGATGGTGATTAAAATAAATGTATGAAGCAGATTTTATACCTTCAATATTTCCACCCAGCGGGAGATGACTAAGGTAAATACTAAGAATTTCTTTTTTAGAATAATGTATTTCGTACTGAACTGCTCTGATTATTTCAAGAAATTTATTTATGTAAGTTCTTTTTTTAGGTTCAAGAATTCTTACAACCTGCATTGTAATGGTTGATGCACCGGATATTTTTTCATCATAAAAAATATTGTTGAATAAAGCTTTTACAATGGCAGTTAAATCAAAACCGTTATGTGTAAAAAAATTTTTATCCTCTTTAACAATTATGGCTTTAATTAAATCAGGCGAAACATCTTCAATCCTTGTACGCAATCTCCATTTATGGTCTTCAGTTAGAAATGCGGTGAGCAGAGTTCCATCTTTTGCATAAATAGTTTTTGAATAAGGTTTAGTTGAGGGCAACGGAAAAAATAATTCCAATCCAACTAATCCTAACAAAAAAAATAGAAAGTACTTAGCAAATTTATTTTTGAATATATTTTTTAGTTTTGATACTAAATCCACAAGTTAAACTTTTACTTACGAGCATTAATATTAATTACTCCCGAGCCATTAAAGGAATGGTATTCCCTATCATACATAGCTTCTGCCCCAATTACCGGCAGTTGAAAGGAGCCCTGATTTACAGCACGCAACAAGTAATAAAATTCTTTCTTCTTACTTTGGGTAACATTTGTAAATAATAATAGTCTATCGTCTCGAATGTCCATATAATTAATATTAAGTGGTGAGTCAGTCTTCCAATCAACTTCTGCTTTAGCATTTAGCCGTGGATTTTCAATCTCAAATCCTGCAGGAACCATATCCGTTATAACGATGTTATCAGCATTTCTTTCCATTCCATACAACGAGATTTTACAGATGACCAAATCTCCCTGTGTAAAATTATTATTTGTGATAAGAGCCTTTGTTTTATAATTATAAAATTCTCTTCTCACTCTAAGATTGGAATCCTCTTCTTTCACCTTTTCGTTAAGTTTTATTCCTTCACTATTCCAGAAATAATAAACTTGCCCTTTACCTTTAGCTTTTACAACTATTTCTTTTGCATTTAGTCTGTTATCCTTTATAGTTAAATCTTTATCATCATAATTGGCGATCGATTTTCCATCAACAATTACATCAACTTTTAAGTTATTTCCGGAAACATTTTTTGCAGCTTTACCAAGAGCCAAAAATGTAAATGATTGATCTTGTGTTGAATATGCATCATCTAAATTTTTAGTTAGGTATTTTATGATAATTGGTATCTGCTTATTTGCAGGTTCTAAATCCAACAAAACATTAAGCATTAAAGCATTAGCACGAATATCAGAATCAAAAGAACCGCCTGTTAATCTTTCCGGATGAACCGGTTCATACGATTTAGGAATTATTTCGTAGTAGGAATTCCATCTTCCATGTAAAGCATAAGCTCCGGCTAAGAAATATTTTGAATCTTCGGACAATAGATTTAATCTTGCCTTATAATAATTCATGGTAGATAAATCAGTTTTTTTTGCGAGAGCTAAAACATACAGAGAATAAAGTATTTCTTTATGTGCGATATTTACAATTGTTCGACTTCCGTTGCTTGAATAAATAACTGAATTATATGTTGAAGGTTCTTTCGCTTGCTGGCTAATGTAATCTAAAAGTCTATCAAGTGTATTTTCCGAAACATTATACTTGGCTTTTTGTGCTTCAAGAAGAAAATGAGCCGCATAAATTGAACCCCACCAATTTGAATAATCGCCACCCTGCCAATATGCAATTGAACCATTGTGTAATTGCATTGATTCTATTTTTTTAATGCCTTCTTTAACATAATAAACAGGATTTGTAGTTTTATAAAATTCAGGTGCAACAAGCTTTGCTAAGTCTTCAAAGTACAATTGAGGAAATAATTTTGAAACTGTTTGTTCGATGCATCCATGCGGATAACCAATTAATTGTTTTAGTTGCTTAGCATATTTTATTGCAGGAAACTTACTTATCGTTAAAGTGGTGCTTTGAGTATTTGACAAAAAGTTTTTGGGAATAAGTATTTTCAATTCTTCATTAGCTTTGATAGTTCCACTTCCCGTTTCAACAACCAACGGAGAAATTGGTCTTATTGCAATTTCTATTTCTTCTTTAGCATTTGCCTGACCGGTAACAATAAACGATATTTTGCCTACACCAACTTGCGATGAAGCCTCAATATTAAAGACAACTATTTCAGATGATTTAGGTTTTATCTTGATAGTCTTTTCGCTTTGAGATGTAGATTTTAAAGGACCATCCAATTTCATTGTAAGTTTAACTTGTTTTTCCTTATCAGTAGTATTTATGATTGTTACAGGAGAAATTAACTTATCGTTTTGTGAAAGTGTCCTTGGAATCTGCGGTTCTATAATTATCTCATCAGCAACAAGCATAGTTTTTTCAGCCGATCCAAAGCTTGAGTTTGAATATGCTACCGCCATTAGTCTAACGCTTCCATTAAACTGCGGAATGTTAACCGGAATTTTTATAATTCCATCACCGTTGGCTTTTTTGATTCCGCTCCAAAATGAAAGAAGTTTAAATCTTTTAACTATTATTGGATTTGTACGTTTCTTACTTTCATCTTCACCTCCATCACCTCCGGTTGATGAGTTTTTCTTAAACTCAGGTAAAAGCAGTTCATACAAATCATAACTATTAACTTCCAATGGTCTTTTTGCATACATAAAATTAAATGGATTAGGTGATTCATAATTTGTGATCTGCAAAATGCCTTCATCAACGGCTGCTAAAGTAACCTGGATATTATTTGATGGTGTTGTTTTTATCGTAATCGTCTGAGTTGTATTTGGTTTTATTTTTTCAGGAGCAGAAATATTTACAGAAAGTTTATTTTCTTTTTTAACAACACGAATGGACGAAAAACCATGACCAACAAAAAATGGAGACTCTTGTTCCGGTGTATGTTTCTTAAATAGTGTTGCGGTTACATAAACATTAGGCATGTAATCGTCGGTTAACTTAATAGATAATTCAGCAGACTTATTTTTGACTTCAATGTACTCATGATGAAGGACATTATTTCGTTCAATTGTCACAAGCATCTTACCAGAAAATGGACAGGCAAAAAGTATTTTAGCAGTTTCTCCGGGTTGATATTCTTTTTTATCAGTTACAATTGAAATCCTGCCTTCTCTATCAACTTTAAATGATGTTGATGTAGAGCTGCTCCAACCGTAAGCATAGAATTCCTGTTTTTGATAGTCTTCATCTCCAGTTTTTGATATTCTTAATTCATACTTACCTGATCGGTTAACTTTAAATTTTAATGGGGTTTTTCCATCAATTACTATGTTTTTCTCCCATTCATCAAAAGGTTTTTCTTCGGATGCGTAAAAATATCTATCAGAGTTATCTTTCTTTAAAACAGTCTGCCATTCAAGTCTTACAAGTTTAGCTGTTGCATTAAACTTTGGAATTGATTTATCAGCAGAATTAACAGCAATCAAATTAAAATTTAAATTTTCATTTACACCGTAATAGTAACCCGGAGATTTTATTCCGATAAAATAATCACGCGTAAATATTTTAAAATCAGCCCAGCGAGTAACGGTTCTTCCTGTTGGATCAAAAACATTTACTGTGGCGGTTGCATCTATGCAGCCCCCGCTGTGAATATCAGTTGGAATTAAATATTCAATTGAGCCATTACCATTATTATCTAAAACTCCCTCCGGGAAATAACTATCTATATTAGAGTTTTTAACTGATGATTTATTAAAACTGTAATCTGAATAGTTACTACTTGAGAAAGGTAATTGCTTAAAACTGAATTCAGATTTGAAGTTTAATCCTGATGCTTTTGCACCATAAAGATATTCGGCTGATAGACTAATACTCACTTTTTCAGAAGGGATATATTGTTGCTTATCGGATTTAACATTTATCCTTATTTTATCAGGAACAAATTCTTCAACTTTAAAACCATAAGAACCAATCAACATCTCACTACCCGTATAAACTTCTGCAATGTATGCACCCGTTTGAGCAAATGTTGGAAGATTAAATTGTAAATCAAATGCACCCTGATTATCTAAATCTTTTTTATACTCTTCAAATATTTTACCTGTTGGAGTTAAAATCTTTATTAGTACAGGAATGTCTTTTACCACTTTTATCTTATCATTCCGTATAATTCCTGAGATATTAACATTGTCTCCTGGTCGGTAAAGTTCTCTTGGGCCGTATAAAAATAATTTAAATTCTTTTTGAGGAGTTGATAAACCACCAACATCAAACCTTGATGTTCCAACTTTTGTTGAACTTAAATCAAGGAAATTGTAATCATTATCTTTTTCAACAAGAATTAGACTGGGATAAAAACCTTTTGAGTATTTCTCATCAGCAACAAACTTTACAATTCCTTCATCATCCGTTTCACCCTCATATATGGTTTGATTATTTGATGAAATGATTTTTACTCTTGCACCTGAAACACTTTCAGTTGAATTAATTTCATTTACAAAAACAAAAATTTCGCTATCAACCATTTTAGTAATTATACCGAGATTGGATAATGAGATTATTTTCGAATCGCTTAAATATCTTTCATCATTTGAACGGATTGTTACAACATATATTCCCTTAAATCTTTTATCTAATTTATCTTTTATGTTAAGATTGATTTTTTTTAACAGGTTATCCTTGTTTTCAATTTTAATTTTTTCCGTAAAGATTTCTTTTCCATAATCTCCAACGCTGTAATTACTATTATTATAGTATGAATAATTGTCATAATAATCCTCTTCATAGCCATAGTCATCGTCTGAATAATCATCATAGTAATCATAGTAACGTCGGTATGAATTACGATTTAAAAAATGCAGCAGATTATTTTCAAATATTTGCGAATACTCAACTTCAATTTCATCGATATTAACAGAATGAACTTCGAGACTTTGACTTCCGCCTTTTAGCAGGTAAATGCCAGTCTTATCATTAAACTTAAGCGAAGGATTTACGTTTAATATTGAAATCTGCTGTTCAAAGTCGCTTTCCAGTTTTCCGCCATATAACCCGGGCAATCCTGCTTTTACTAATAGATCAACAGACTGATTATTATTCATTTCAAGTTCAATACGAATGTTGTTATCATTAATAAAAGTTTCATACTTTAACTTTGGTTTGATGGATAGAAATTTGTTTACAACACTTTCATCAACTTTTTGAGTAGTGAAAATTTCGATCCATCCAGTTTCCCCATTTAATCCGGAGGTTACATCTGTTATTACCAGTTTAGTTATTGATGGTAGTTCGGAATCAAAAACTCTATCATTTGCTAATGGTTTTTTCCCAAATATTGATGGTAAATTCTTTTTAATCTTTATTGAAAATTTTTGTTTTTTTTCTTTCTGTTTCATCTCACCAAAATTAACTGCAATTAATTCTGTCGTTTGATCGGACATAATCTTAAAATCATTAACCGGGTTTCCATCATTTTTAACTTCTAGAAAATCTGCAAGTTTATTTGGATCAACTGCATAGTTAAATTTTATATTTGCCTGCACAGTAATCTTATAGTCTTGATGAGCAATATTGGTCCAGAACAACTCAACTGCTTCCACTTCAAAATCAGGAGTATTAAATGCAAACTCCTCAAAGTCAGTACTTAGTTGTTTCTTAAATAAAACCTCATCATTTATTTTAGCTTTATAGTCCTGAATTGGACTTAACGGTGTCTCTGAGGAAAATATTAAAGTGTTTGGATTAGACCATTTAAATTTCCCATTCAGATTTGGTGTGAATGTTATGAATTTTGTGTCCACCCATTTATCTATTTGATCTGCAGGTGCTAAATCGTGTGAGAACACAATTGTAAAATTAGTTAGCTGCTCAATTTTACCTTGCGGTGAAAAAGAGGTAACTGTAACGGTGTCTGAAGAACAATTCCAAAAAATTATTGAAACAAACAGAGTAAAAAATATTGTAACCTTCATATGAGCCCCAAATGAAAGAAGTGATATTAAATAGTGATTTTGGATTAAAGTAAATGATCGAATCGAAATAATAATTTGATATCGAATTGAACTTTGAAGAGGTAGAATATAAATCCATTTTATTAAAATATTTCTCTAACAGAACTTAAATAATAAAACAATTCTAATCAATTAAGATCTTTAACTAGGTGAACTAAATTTTTTAGAAATTAAAAACTGAAAAGCAAATTCTTAAGCATGTAATCATCTAAAAGTTTCTATTCAATTTATCAAAATAACTTGATGAAGGAAAATAAAATCCTATTCCAGAACGACAAGAAGCTCATTCTTTTTTACAAGTATCCCTTCTTTGGGAACAACTCGGATAATTCCGCCAACAGGTGCATTAACAATGTTTTGCATCTTCATTGCTTCCAGAATTAATAGTCTGTCACCCGCTTTTACTTTATCGCCAACTTTAACAAATACTTTCTGAATCAATCCGGGAATGAAAGCATTAACTATTTTATGATCAACAGGTTTATAAGTTTTTCTGCTTAAATACTTCTTCGTTAATCCAGTTTCATAAACTGAATCATCAATCACCAATGTTTTTGTATTATAATTATTCATATTTAAAAAGGTGGAATTCCATGTTTTCTAAATGCTCTAACTTCAGATTTATTTTCAGAAACTGTTATAGCGTGAATTAAAAATTCTCTGGTCTCAGATGGATTAATAATGGAATCAACATGACCATTTGCCGCTGCAATATAGGGATTAGCAAACTTTTCTGTGTATTCTAAAACTTTCTGCTTTCTCATTTCATCCGGATCGTCTGCACCTGCAATTTCTGCTTTAAAAATTATATTCGCAGCACCTTCTGGTCCCATTACAGCAATTTCAGCAGACGGCCAAGCGAAAACAAAATCAGCTCCTAAATGTCTTGAACACATTGCAATATATCCGCCACCATAAGCCTTACGCAATATTACTGTAATTTTGGGAACTGTAGCCTCACTATAAGCATAAAGTATTTTTGCACCATGTCTAATTACGCCAGCATGTTCCTGATCGATTCCTGGTAAATATCCTGGTAAATCTACAAGTGTAACTAAAGGGATATTAAAGGCATCACAATATCTGATAAATCTTGCAGCCTTATCAGATGAGTCAACATCAAGAACACCAGCAAGAACAAGCGGCTGATTACCGACTATACCTATCGTTTCTCCATTAAGTCTTGCAAATCCAATCACAATGTTTGCAGCCCAGCTTTTTTGTATTTCAAAAAAGTCTGAATCATCACAAATTGATTTTATAACATCACGAATGTCATAGGGTTTTTTTGGATCAAGTGGAATAATATTTTCTACATTATAATTTGATTTTGGTGGTCTTGGAGGTAATGGATCTGCTTTCTTTTTATTATTCCACGGAATAAATGAAACTAATTTTTTAATCTGTTGAAAACACTCCTGTTCGCTTTCTGCAAAAAAGTGTGCGTTACCTGTAATCTCAGTATGTACTCTTGCTCCGCCTAAATCTTCCATCGATATTTCTTCACCAAGTACCGTTTTTATTACTTCAGGGCCAGTAATAAACATCTTTGAAATTTTATCAACAACAAAAACAAAATCTGTTAATGCAGGCGAATAAACTGCGCCCCCCGCACAGGGACCTAGTATTACAGAAATTTGCGGAATAACACCTGAAGCCATTGTGTTACGATAAAATATTTCTCCATATCCAGCTAAAGAATTTACTCCTTCTTGAATACGTGCACCTCCTGAATCATTTATGCCAATTAATGGAATACCCATTTTAATTGAGTGATCCATAATTTTTGTAATTTTTCTTGCGTGCATCAATCCTAATGATCCGCCGGCAACTGTAAAATCCTGAGCAAATATTCCAATTGGATGCCCTGCAATTGAACCAGTACCTGTAATTACTCCATCCGCTGGAAGTTTCTTTTTATCCATATCAAAGTCAGCACATTTATGCTCAACAAATAAATCGTATTCGTGAAATGAATCCCGATCTAATAAAGTTGTTATTCTCTCCCGGGCAGGCATTTTGCCCATAGCAACTTGTTTTTCAATTGCTTTTGTTCCGCCGCCTGTTTGTGCTTTTTCTATTCGCTTAAATAAATCTAAGAGCTTTTGTTTTAAAGACATTTTTTATCCAGTATTATGTAAAATAAAAATATTTTTGATTCTAAATGTTGCAATTAACTATTTGCAATATTCAAATACTTCAAATAGTTAAATTTTAATAGCAAAAATAAAGTAATAGAAGCATACTAACTATATTTAATGTGCCTGTTAGTATTATGTATTTAGCAAATAATTTTTCAGGAGGTTTATTTCAGAAAGTATCTGAAATATAAAAGGAGAAAATATTAAACAACTGATTATCGAAACAAAAATATCTCTAGCTTATTTTTGTTTTGGTTTCCATAAGTGCTTATCCAGTCTTACGCAGCCTTTTTCATCAAACTCAATTCCTTCATTTCTTAATAATTCTTCCATAAGATTTGGATCGCCAAAATGGATTTTGCCCGTCAGTGCTCCAAATCTATTTACGACTCTATGTGCAGGGATATCTGGTCTGCAACCATTTAATGCCCATCCAACTGTTCTTGCTGATGAACGAATGCCGCAGGCTTCTGCGATATCTCCATAAGTAGAAACTTTTCCAAATGGAATTTTTTTCGTGACTTTATATACTTTGTTAAAGAAATCTATTTTTGCTTTAGATTTTTTTTCTTCAGTCCTAATAATCT
Organism: Ignavibacteriales bacterium; assembly: GCA_016707115.1. Taxonomy (GTDB): domain Bacteria; phylum Bacteroidota; class Ignavibacteria; order Ignavibacteriales; family Ignavibacteriaceae; genus IGN3. The sequence continues at coordinate 792,587 of JADJIH010000001.1, forward strand.
TTTTTTTCATGATCTTTTATCTTTTTACTTTTTTCGGTTATCTTGTTTAGTAAAGAAAATTCATCCATTAGAAAAATCAGAATTAACTTTGATTATGACAAGTTTAAAGAGAAGATTAATCGTTTACAAAGTTTGGTTAAGAGAATTATTTCGTTTTTGTCCAATCAGTAAATTAAAAGTTGATAAGGATAATTTATTTCTCATTTGCGGTCATCGTGGTTCTCCAGTAAATGAACCCGAAAACACAATCCAATCATTTGAAAGAGCAATGCGTGAGGGAGTTAATTCTCTGGAAACTGATTTATGTGTAACCAAAGATAAAGAGGTAATTCTTTGGCACGATTGGAATCCTAATGAACTCGTTGCGTTGATTCGAGAAAATGGAATTGAACCTGATGTTGCGTACAAGCCCGATTTCCCTACTCCGTTTAGTGGGTTTAGAAATAAAACAAGTGAACTAACATTATCAGAGATAAGACAACACTTTAATTATGTTAAGAAAGGTGAATCTAAATCAGTAAATGCTCACATTCCAACATTCAGGGAGTTTATAAATTGGATAAAAGATAAAAATCAAATCAAATATGTTTTTCTTGATATTAAAGTTCCAAGAGATGAGAAGGAATTAATACTTATTATTCTTGATCAACTTGTCGAGCTAATAAAAGAGTTTAATCCTTCTGCAAAATTTATTATCGAAACATTCTACACTGAAGTCTTGGAAATAGCAAAGAAAAAATATTCTGATCTAAATTATAGTTTAGATGTTGAGATTCCGCCTGGATTTATTTTTCTTCCAAGAATTCATAGCACAATTAAAACGGCTCTAAAGCATAAAAATAATATTGCGATTATCATGCGGCCAAGACAAATAACTATTGCAAACTGGATGACTTTTAGAAGAGTGATATGGTATGATGTAAGAAGAAGATTACGGTTAAACAAAAAATTAGATTCCCCCAAAATCGATTTTCTAATTGGTTGCACTATAAATGATAAACGTGAAATGGAATGCTTAATTAAGAGCGGAATAAATGGCATGCAAACTGATTATCCGAGAAGATTAACCAACGTTGCTAAAATGTACAATTTAAAAAGAGAATAAGATCTTTTTTTTGCAATTGATCAAATAAACATTCAATAACAAATATTAAATTCTTATTAATATTTTTGTTTTACGATTTTCAATCATATTTGAAACACTTTTCCACCGGTAATCTAAACTATCTTTTGTTAATAATACAAACCACTCATTCCATTCAATTAAAACATCAATTTTTTCATCATTAATATATTGGTATAAATTATTAGACTTGATAGCTTTTAATGCTTGGAAATTAACTTTACCATCGAGGTTAATAATATTGTCGAAAAAGAAACCTGATATACCACTTTGCGCCATTCCAATTTTTTTATACATGTGTAGATGATTTTGAATATAAATTGGTCTTACGGCTAATCCTGTAACATTTTTTGGGATATGGAAATAATAAAAAATGTTTATAAAAAAAAAGATGATAATTATACTTTGTAAAGTAAAATTTATCAACTTCGATTTTTTTTCAAAATATTCAAAAATTAAAACGATAAAAAATGGTAATGTAATAACAGAAGGAATCGAAATATATCGGAAATAAAAATATGGCTGAGAGGCAAAAATCAAATAGATAACTAAAATTAAACTAATGCTTATAATCCAATATTTAAGAACTTCATTATTCCAATATTTTAGAAGTAATTGTCTCTTGTATTTAATTATTATTGTTATCACAACTATGGCGATTGGATAAAATAAAATGGTTTTTGTTAATCCTGTATGATAAAATGGAACGAAATTACTAAGTAGTGAAAATATAAATTGATCAATTCTATAACTAAATTCACTTGTACTTATTCCTGACTGGATTACTGCGGAAGTTGGTATAAAACTATTTTGAATAGAAAAAACATAATAAAACCAAGGAGTTAAAACAAAAGTTAAAGAAATAGAAATAACTATTAAATCATTAAAAGAAATTTTTTTATTATACATTAAAAGTAAAATTAGCGTAACAGCAATGATTATAAAATCCAGCCTTGCTAGTGCAGTAACCCCCAACAGAAAACCAAATAAGATATTGTTGCTTAAAGATGGTTTTGATTCAAGAAGTTTAAATGTTTTGTATATACATAAACCTAAAAGAACAAGATAAAGACCTGTTTCAAGTCCATTAAAAAAATTGAGAAATAATTTGAAGTTGTACAAAACCACAAGAATAGATATGAAAAACAGTTTGTTTTTTGAAGCTAAAGGAGATAGTAATAATGAAAGCTTAAATAAAATGAATACAAATAATATTTGAATCAATCCTGAAAAGAGAATAACTAATCTTAAAAAAGTATTTTTGTCTCCATTAAAAATCTTATTAATAAAAGCTAAACCTGATGTGAGAAATACAAACAGTGGTTGTATTCCTGTTGTTGGTTGACTAAAATTATATACCACCCCATCTCCATTGCCAATGTTCCAGGCGACTTTTAAAGCGTAGAAGCCATCTTCTGTAATTGGTCTCTCAGCTAAGTACGGAAAATAGTTTGTATTGATACTTTCTTTTGGAAATTCATCCAGCGAAAAGAATGCAAGAATTAAAACATAAACAGAAAAAACAATTATTAATAAATGTTTCATCAATCAATATCATTAAATGATTTCACGATTTGATTAATTCTGACTAAACTTTAATAAAAATGCTTTGATAAACCTGTTAATATCTCCATCCATTACGCCCTGTGTATCTGAGGTTTCTTCATCTGTTCTGTGATCTTTAACCATGTTATAAGGATGAAAAACGTAGGAGCGAATCTGACTTCCCCATTCAATTTTCATCTTACTTTTTTCAACTTCATCAAGGGCGGCATTTTGTTTTTCTAATTCAAGTTGATAAAGTTTTGATTTTAATAATTTCATTGCATTAACGCGGTTCTGAGCCTGTGATCTTTCACTTTGGCAAGCCGCTACAATTCCTGTTGGAAGATGTGTAAACCTAACTGCGGTTTCAACTTTGTTAACATTCTGTCCTCCTTTTCCACCGGACCGATAGGTATCTACTCTAAGATCAGCTGGATTGACTTCAATTTCAATTGTATCATCAACTTCAGGAATAACAAATACTGAAGCAAATGATGTATGTCTTCTTTTATTTGAATCAAAGGGAGAAATTCTAACCAACCGATGAACACCATTTTCAGCTTTCATATAACCATAAGCAAACTCGCCTTCTACCTCAACAGTTGCTGATTTAATCCCCGCCCCATCACCATCTAAAATATCAATTAAGGTCATTTTAAAACCGTTTTTCTCTCCATAACGCAAATACATTCTTAAAAGCATATCTGCCCAATCCTGCGCCTCTGTTCCACCTGCACCGGAATGTATAGTTAGAATACAGTTTTTATTATCATCCTTGCCGCTGAGCATGTTTTTAAACTCAGCCTCGTCAATAGCTTTATCAAGTAATTCAAGTTCTTTAGAGATATCATCTGTTAGTGACTCATCATTTTCTATTTGTGCTATCTGGATAAATTCATCAACACCTTCTGATTTTTTGTAAATGCCTCTCCAAAGTTCCACCCAGGATTGAAGTGTTTTTATTTCCTGTAATATTTTCTGCGCACCCATCTGGTCATTCCAAAAATCCGGTGCTTCTGTTTTCTTATGTAATTCTTCTATTTTAAATTCTTTTTTATCAACGTCAAAGATAACTCCGCAGATTATTGACTCGAATCTTGTAGTTATTTAGGGTTTTTATTTCTTCTTCAAACATATTTACTCCGCAATTAAATTTCCTGAATTTCAATTTCCATTTTTAATAAAGCCGCTGCTAAAGTCTTCCCTTGTGCATCATGTTTAAGCGATACAGTTCCACCTCCGCCAAGAGTATTATGTAATAAAAAGTTTAAAGCTCTAAGATTTGGAAGCTCAAATCTCTCAACTTTTCCTAGACAAATACCTTCAAAGTATTTTTTTACATTTTCAGCTGTAAGTTCTTTTTTAATAATATTATAACCTCTATCATCATATGCAATAATCCCTACATTTGCAGCATCGCCCTTATCACCGCTTCTTCCGTGAGCAATATCTAGTAATCTAATTTTCATATTATAACTCCATTATCTCAATAATTGGATTAACTAATTTTTTTGAAATAAGAGCCGGCCAATAAGCAACAACTTCACTCGGTTTTGGTCGACCACCTGCAAATCCTGTTACAGCAGGGGGGCCAGTTAGTATAAGCGGAGCAATCTCTTTACCAAATCTTTCTACAGATTTATAATCATGAGATCGGACTGCAACTCTTAGCATTATTTCATTAATATCATTTTCATTAAGTTCTTTAGCCAACGGTCCGTGAGTAGAATTATAACCAACAAATTCTGTTCTGATTTCATCAAATTGCAAAAGAAGATTCGCTAATCTCTTTCGCAGAATTTCATCCGCAACTCTTGCTTTTGTAAGAGCTTGAGGCCAGGAATATGTTAAAGTAGATACCGCACTAAATCCATCAGAATATGAACATGAAACCTTATAAAATTTTGTTTCGGAAAAACCTTTTACATCATACATTTTCACTCGATCATTTCCCAAATCCTCAAGTTTTATTGATGTAAAATCTGCGACACAGTCTGGCGTTATATAACTTTTGGGATCGCCAATTTCATAAAGCAATTGTTCCGCAACCGTTTCAAATGAAACTCTGCCCCCTGTATTTTGATGCTTCGTAATTATAACATCACCATTTGGGTAGGCTTCCGCTATTGGAAAACCTATCTCAGCCATATTGGGAATAGCTTGCCAATCACCTAAAAAATTACCTCCACTGGATTGTGCGCCGCATTCTAAAATATGTCCTGCTACTGTTCCTGCTGACAACAGATTGTAATCAGTATTCCTCCACCCAAATTCATAAATCATCGGTGCAAGAGTTAATCCAGTGTCTGTTGTTCTTCCTGTAATTATAATATCAGCTCCCTTTTGAAGAGCCTCTACAATTGGAAAAGCCCCAAAGTATACATTTGCACTTAGAATTTTGTCTGACACAGTACAAATTGGCTCATCTGTTTCCATATTATTTAAAGGAGCACCATTTTTCACTAATTCATCTATCTGATCCTTTATATCATCACCAAGTACTACACCTATTTTTAAATTTTTTATATCAAGTTCCTTTGCAACTTTCATTACCGCTTTTGCACATGCAACTGGATTTACACCTCCGCCGTTTGTAATAACTTTAATATTTTTTGAAGTAATAATTGGAAGGATTCGTCTCATTAGTTCAGGAATATCTTTTGCATAACCAAGTTCAGGATTTTTATTTTTCTGTTTTTGAAGTATAGACATTGTAACTTCGGCAAGATAATCCATTACTAGATAATCAATATCACCTTTTGTAACCTGATGATATGGAGCATCAATCAAATCACCCCAAAACCCTTGGCCGGATGCAATTTTAATTTTTTCTTTCATTTATTTCCTTTGCAATTTTATCTGCAAGATTTACTAAATCAATTTCCGAATTTATATCATACCACTTAATTCTTTTATCCGCGTTAAACCAAGTCATTTGTCGTTTTGCATAGCGCCTTGTGTTTCGTTTAATCAATTCAATAGCACGATCTATGGAAATTTCACCATCTAAATATTGAATTATTTCTTTATATCCAACAGTGTTTAACGAATTAGAATCCTTAGCATAACCTAATTTTATAATAGATGAAACCTCATCAACCAACCCTTCTTTCAACATACTATCAACCCTTGTTTCGATATTCTTGTAGAGTATTTTTCTATCCCACATTAACCCTATCTGGCGAAAATTGAAACTTGCAAAATGAGACTGGCTTATATGGTGTTGCCAAATTGGTTTTCCAGTTAATCTAAAAACCTCTAATGCCCTCATAACACGTTTCCAATTTTGCGGAAGCATTTTTTCAGAACTCACCTTGTCAATTTTCTTGAGTTCATTATAGAGATAATCGTTTCCATACTTTTGTCTTAATTCCAAAAGTTCTTCACGTAATTCATTATCTGTATCGGCTGACTCACTTATTCCGTCTATCAAAGCTTTTATATATAGACCGGAACCACCAACGACTATTGGAATTTTTTTATGTGAATGCAAAATTTTAATGATTAGTACTGCTTTTTCAGCAAACATGCTTGCATTAAAAACTGAATCAGGATTTAATTCACTAATAAAATGATGTTTTGTCTTTTCTAACTGATCTGCAGATGGTTTTGCCGTTCCTACACTCAATAATTTGAAGACCTGTCTGCTATCTGCAGAAATAATTTCTGCATTTAATCTTTCTGATAATAGCAAACTTAATTTTGTTTTACCAGAGCAAGTCGGTCCAACAATTACAATTACTTCTTCCAACCTTCTCTGCCTATTAATGGAACGAACGAAAATTCTGGAATTATTTCTGAATCAAATTCAATTTCAGAAATCTTTCTTAACAGATACAATTTCTGCGATGCACGATCTCCTACTGGAATAATCATCCTGCCTCCAATGGCAAGTTGTTCTTTCAAATTTTTGGGGATGCTTGGCGAACCGGCAGTAACGATAATCCCCTCAAACGGTGAAAATTCTTTCCAGCCAATTGTGCCATCACCGTATTTAGCATGAACCCGAATTCCAAGCTTATCAAAAAGTTTTGTGGTACGATGATGGAGATCAAGATTTCTCTCAATACTGTACACATCTGCTTTCATTTCAAATAAAACTGCTGCCTGATACCCTGAACCAGTGCCAATTTCAAGGACTTTCACTCCAGGTTTTTTGATGTTCAATAACTGAGTCATAAAAGCCACTGTATAAGGCTGTGAAATTGTCTGGTCATAACCTATCGGTAATGCTACATCTTTGTAGGCCATATGATGCATTGTTCTTTCAATAAATTTTTCTCTAGGAACAATTCCAATTGCTTTGATTACAGCAAGATCTGTAATACCCTTTCTTGTTATCTCATCAACTAATTCTTCTCTTTGTACTCTAAACATATTTACTAGATTATTTTTAATTTGTTAAACAAAGATAAAATATTTTGTGTAGTATTGATAAAATTAGAAATGAAAATGAGAGATAATTATGTTTGAATCAATTTTGGGTGCCTTGTTAATAATGTTTATGCGTATTTGCGACGTATCAATTGGAACTATGAGAACCATCCTAGTTGTACAAGGAAGAAAATATCTAGCTGGTCTAGCTGGCATGATTGAAGTGCTTATTTGGGTATTTGCGATCAGGTATATTTTTCAAAACCTTGATGAAGTAATTAATCTTTTCGGTTACGCAATTGGATTTGGAATAGGAAACGTACTTGGAATAACTATAGAACAAAAAATTGGATTAGGTTTTGCTCAGCTAAATATTATTTCTCGCTCAGCTAGCGTAAAAATTGCAGAAACGCTTCGAAAAGAAAAATATGGTGTAACTGTTCTCCCAGCTCAAGGGGTTTCCGGAGATTTATCATTGCTTTTACTGATTGTACCAAGAAAGAGTCAGAAAAAAGTTATCGCACTTATTGAATCTATTGATAACGAAGCTTTTATTACTGTACAACATTCTTTGCCATATCGTGGCTTCATTCATGGGGCAAGAAAATAATTCATCAGAAGGTTGATGTTTATTTGTAAAATAGTTAATATCAATTAAAGATTTTGACAAATATTTGTATTGACCTTTTGAACTATTTCTACTTACTTAATTTAACTTATTAACAACTAACTCAAGGAGTGATCATGCGTAAAATAAGTACTGTTCTCTTTATTCTTCTATTCACCTCTTCTTTTTTCTTTGCTCAAGAAGGTGCAAGAACTCAAATGATTGAAACCTCTTCCCCAATAATTACTGAGGGATCTATTTCAGCACTGTTTTTAGATGATATGAATGGTGATAATACACTTGCTGGAATTCAAGCAAGAGGTTGGGTTTTTGTAAATGTTGATGGTGGTGGAACAAGTGATGTCTTTCAAGGTAACACCACTGTATTTACTGCATATGAAGGACCGACAAATGGTTACATCGGACAAAACTTCAATGGTGCAAATGGGCTGTTAATTGATCAATGGCTAATCTCTCCTCCGGTTACTGTTACTGCTGGCGATACACTTAAATTTTGGCATCGCTCACCAGATGCTAGTATTTATCCAGATCCTTTGGAAATTAAGGTCTCAACAACGGGCGGTATAACTCCCGCTTCATTCGATGTAAATCTTGCTGCTTTCAATAGTTCAACAACTGGTTGGCAGCAATTCGTTGGTAATTTTACTACTTCTGGAACTGTTAGATTTGCTGTTAGATATTATACAACAAATGGCGGTCCTAGCGGTTCTCAGAGTGATTATGTTGGATTAGATTATTTTGAAGTTATTGCTGGTGCAGTTCCTCCTCCTCCTCCAATTTTCTTTGAAAATTTTGACGCATATACAGCCGGCAACTTAGTTGCTTGTTCAAATCCTACTTTCTGGACAACCTGGAGTAATGCTCCTTGTGGTGCAGAAGACGCTTTAGTATCAAATGAATTCGCTTATAGTGGCACAAACTCTGCAAAAATTATTTTTAACGATGATTTGATAAAAGATTTTGGTTTGGCTTATACTTCAGGTAAATATAAAATTAGTTTTCAGGCTTATATTCCAGCAACTAAATCTGGCTATTTTAATACTCTTGCAACTTTTGCTGGTTCAACAAGTGATTGGGGAATGGAAATATTCTTCCTCTCAACAGGAGTTTGTAGTTTAATGGCTGGCTCCACTACTGCAATAACTACTGCAAATTGGCCAGCTAATACATGGTTCCCAGTTGAACATATCGTAGACTTGGATGCTAACCAGTCACAAATGTTTGTAAATGGTGTTTTAGTTCATACATGGCAATGGACATTAGGAGCCACTGGCACTGGATGCCCTCTAACCCTGGATGCAAATGATTTCTTTGGTGCAACTGCTAATGATAATATGTATATAGATGATTATCAGTTAGAAGATTTAAACGTTGTTCCTGTCGAGCTTTCCGCATTCTCTGCAAATGTTAATAATGGATCTGTAGTTCTTAATTGGACAACTGAAACTGAATTAAACAATCAAGGATTTGAAGTTCAGAGAAGAAATACTGAAGGACAATTTGTGACAATTGGTAGTGTTCAAGGTAATGGAACAACTACTGAGAGAAAACAATATTCTTACACCGATGCTGGTATCGAAACCGGAAATTATTATTACAGACTAAAACAAATTGATTTTGGCGGCGCTTACGAATACAGCAATGAAATATTTGTTGACGTTACTGCTCCATTAGCATTTGCTTTAGATCAGAACTATCCAAACCCATTCAACCCATCAACAACAATTAATTTTTCACTTGCAGAACCATCATTTGTAAAATTAGCTGTTTATAATTTATTGGGTGAAGAAGTTAAAGTTCTTAAGAATGAATATATGAATGCTGGTGCATTTAATGTTTCTTTCGATGCAGCTTCACTACCAAGTGGAATGTATTTATATAAGATCGAAACTGCTCAATATTCAAGTGTTAGAAAAATGATGTTAATGAAATAATTTTCATCAATATTCATTTGTTATTTTAGAGCCGCATATTGCGGCTCTTTTTTATTATAGCTAACTCATACTACTAAAACTTCTACTATTAAAATTTTATTAAAAAAGAAATTTTTTATTATTATTTGAAAAATATTTTTCATACAGATATTGATTATAAAGCTTCCCAATGCTATTATTTCGTTAAATAAAAACAAATAATTTATTTATTCTTGTTTTTATCATATTAAAATATTTCACAGGAGGTTCTTATGTTTAGATATATTTACCATTCTCTCGTCTTAGTAGCTTTTCTGAGTACAACAATTTTTTCTCAGATAGGTTGGCAAGAAGTTACTGCACTTCCAAACGTCGCAAATATTAATTCTATTTCTGTTGTCGATCCAAGTGTTATATGGGTTTGCTGCGACGGTGGTTCAATTTTTCGTTCAACTGATGCGGGTACAACCTGGAGTTTAAAAAATTCTGGTGTTCCTGCAGTCAATCTTTACGGAATTTCCGCAATTGATACTAGTAATTGCTGGGTTGGTACTACCGCAGGCGCTATTTACAGGACATCAAATGGTGGAGCAAATTGGTCACTTCAAGTTAGTGTTGCAGGAAGTTTCATCAATGGTATTCATATGTTTGATCTAAACAATGGTGTTTACACCGGTGATCCATCGGGTAATGGAGTACCATATCAAAATAGATTTACAACTAATGGTGGCACTGCGTGGACCTTAGCGTCTAACTCCCCTATAGCAAACAATGAATTTGGGGTAATTAATGCTTGGGATTGGACTGATCAAAATCATTTTTGGATTGGATCTGCAAACACAACTTCGAATTCAACAACTTGCAAAATTTATTACACAACCACCGGTTTCAATGGAACTTGGAGTTCTGCAACTGTTACAGGAACAGGTACAACTCAGGGATTATATTTCCAAGCGATAGGAATGACTGATAATAATAATGGATTAGCTGGATCAAATAACGGAACTTTAGTAAAAACAACAGATGGTGGAACAAGTTGGTCTGCCATTACTCCACCTGCTGGAGTAACATCATTTGCAACAATTAATATGAATGCTTTAAAAGATGGGTCAAACTTAGTAAGGGTTGTACTTAATAGTACAACATTTGGTTATAAGATTTACACTACAACCAATTACGGTGCAACTTGGAATGAAGAGATTATACCAGCCTCGGCTAGCACTTTAGGTGTTCAGCATATACAGTTTATTGATGCAAACTTAGGATTTGCTGGTGGCGGCAGTGGTGTTGTTTTGAAGTATGTAGGAGTAGTACCAGTAGAATTAACTTCATTCTCAGGAAATGTTAATAATGGATCTGTAGTTCTAAATTGGACAACTGAAACTGAATTAAACAATCAGGGTTTTGAAGTTCAGAGAAGAAATACTGAAGGACAATTTGTTACAATTGGTAGTGTTCAAGGTAATGGAACAACTACTGAAAGAAAACAATATTCTTACACAGATGCTGGTATCGAAACCGGAAATTATTATTACAGATTAAAACAAATTGATTTTGGCGGCGCTTACGAATACAGTAATGAAATATTTGTTGACGTTATTGCTCCATTAGCATTTGCTTTAGATCAGAACTATCCAAACCCATTCAACCCATCAACAACAATTAATTTTTCACTTGCAGAACCATCATTTGTAAAATTAGCTGTTTATAATTTATTGGGTGAAGAAGTAAAAGTTCTTAAGAATGAATATATGAATGCTGGTGCATTTAATGTTTCTTTCGATGCAGCTTCACTACCAAGTGGAATGTATTTATATAAGATCGAAACTGCTCAATATTCAAGTGTTAGAAAAATGATGTTAATGAAATAATTTTCATCAATATGCATTTGTTACTTTAGAGCCGCATATTGCGGCTCTTTTTGTTTCAAGAATATTGCATAAATGAGAGCACCATATTATATTTCGCTCGTGTTTTTTAGACAATGTTCTATTGATATTGAATGCGGGAATAGCTCAGTTGGTAGAGCGCAACCTTGCCAAGGTTGATGTCGCGGGTTCGAGTCCCGTTTCCCGCTCTAAATCCACGAAAGTGGATTTTATTTTTTAAATTTGGCGCTGTACCCAAGTGGCTTAAGGGGAAGGTCTGCAAAACCTTTATTCGTCGGTTCGAATCCGACCGGCGCCTCAATTTCTTAACATACCAATATTTTTTTCATTTCATTTCTCAGTATTGTTCTTTTTTGTGACAATTTATCATTCAACTCCTCATTTGAGAATAAACCCAATCAATAAAGAGCATATTTGGCTCATTTTCTAATATTTAAGTGGCACTAGTTTAGGATAACTGAAATAGCCAAACTATTTCAAATTGATAATATGCTTAAACTATTTCCAATATTCATTTTTTTAGTATTAGCTAGTCTCTCGACTTCTGAGATATATGCTCAACAAGGTATGGATACATCAAAAGTACTCGTTAAATTTAACGAACCGATGTCCCGCGACGGTATTTTTGATACAAATAATTACACCCTTTATCAGGATAATGAAATACCGATTGCAATATACAAAGTTGGTGTTGTTGCTGGTGATACTGCAGTCGTTTTATATACAGAAAAATATAACCCTCAATCATCCTACAGGCTGATCATTAATAATCTTAAGGATAAATCCGGAAACGTAATTAGTGAAAGTCACAAAATGGCATTTTATTAATTCTTTGTGTTTATTCTTACTTCCCTTCTTTCATCCTTACCAAAAATAATTTATTTCACTATTTTTAAGTAGTCAAACAAATCGATTAAATATGGAATATTTACTAAGTGCTATAATAGGTTACTTATTTGGGTCAATTCCATCAGCTTATCTTATTCTTAAAAAGAAAAAAGGTATTGATATAACAAATGCTGGAACTGGAAATGTTGGGGCAATGAATTCTTATGAAGTTACTAATTCAAAATCAATTGGACTCTTAGTTTTATTTTTAGATTTTATAAAAGCAGTTATTCCAGTGCTTATTATACTATTATTTCTTGAATCATCATTTTTAATAGCCTCGATATCAGTTCTGTTTGCTATATTCAGCCATTGTTTTAATCCTTGGCTTGGATTTAAAGGTGGAAGAGGATTAGCAACTGCTGCTGGTGGCAGCGCAATAATTTTTCCATTCTTGCTAATTGCTTGGATCCTATTTTGGGTATTAGTCTATTTGATTAAAAAAGATATTCACATTGCAAATATTTTAGCTACAATTTTATCACTAGTTTCAGTTTTAGCATCTCCAGATTATCTAATTCAGTTTGCTTTTCCACAGCCGGTTTTAGTGAATGAATTATTACTTTTTACTTCCGGCGGATTATTGATAATTTTCATTAAACATATTGAACCATTAAAAGAAATTATTTCAAATAAAAACAAGTAAAGCTATGATTACCAGAAAAACATTTATAATAACCATCGCTGCGTTCACTATCATTTTTATCGCATCATTCGTTTATCTCAACTCAAAAGTTCAGAATGATTTTTTCACATCAACTAATTCTAAGAATATTTCACTTACATCGTTAGAACAGGCTAAACGATTCAATGATGAAATAACAAATTCTCGAGAAAATATTATCACAAACACTGTGCAAAAAGTTAGTCCAGCCATCGTTGGAATAAATGTAATTGAAATTAGGCAGTATAGAGATCCTTTCAGTTCTTTTTTTGATGATCCTTTTTTTAGACAATTTTTTGGAAATAGAAGTAATTCAAGTCAGAAGGTTCAAGGATTAGGATCAGGTTATATTATCTCACCTGATGGGTACATCGTTACAAATGATCACGTTGCGGGCAATGCAACTGAAATAACTATCACAATGACTGATGGAAGCCATCACGAGGCTAAAATTATTGGATCTGATCCTGTTTCTGATATTTGTCTGCTGAAAATTGACGGTAATAATTTACCCTATGTGGAATTAGGAAGTTCAAATAATATAATAATTGGAGAATGGGTAATTGCATTGGGTAATCCTTTTGGATTATTTGAACTTAATGATAAACCAACCGTTACAGTTGGGGTTATTAGTGCAACTGGAATGAATCTCGAACCAATCAATGAGCGCTATTATTTAAATATGATACAAACTGACGCGGCAATTAATGGCGGCAATAGCGGTGGAGCACTTGTAAATTCAATTGGACAAGTGATAGGAATGAATACTCTTATTTATACTGCCGGTGGTGTACAAGGTAACATCGGCCTCGGTTTTGCCATACCCATTGATAAAGTAAAAAAGATTATTACTGAACTTAAAGAGAATGGAAAAATTGACAGGGATTTTCAAATAGGTATGAGTATTCAATCGATTGATGCAGGCATTATGAAATATTATGATTTAAAGAGTAATAAAGGTGTAATCATAACGAAGATATTGCCAAATACACCTGCCGATAATGCTGGATTGAAAAGTGGAGATATAATTACCGAAATTGATGGGTATAAGATAAGTAATGAACAAACTATCTTTGGGGTTTTTCAGGAATTCAGAGCTGAGCAGCAGATTGAAATAAAAATAATTCGGGATAATTCTGAATTAACAAAAAAAATGAAATTGGAGAGAAATAAATGATCGAGAGATACACACTTCCTGAAATGGGTAAAATTTGGGAAGACAAATTTAAGTTTGATACCTGGTTAAAAATTGAAATTCTTGCATGTGAGGCACGTGCTGAATTAGGTGATATTCCTACATCTGATGTAGAAGTAATAAAACAAAAAGCTGATTTTGATGTTAAACGAGTTCTTGAAATAGAAGAAACAACCAAACATGATGTTATTGCATTTCTAACAAATGTAGCAGAATACGTTGGCCCTGAATCAAGACATATTCACTATGGAATGACTTCATCCGATATTTTAGATACAACTTTATCATATCAAATGAAGAGTGCTGGTGAATTACTTTTAAAAAGATTATTTGATCTTAAGGATGCACTCAAAAAAAGGGCAATCGAACATAAAAATACAGTCTGTGTAGGTAGGTCTCACGGAATACATGCAGAACCAACATCTATGGGATTAAAGTTTGCTTTATGGTTTGAGGAAACTAAAAGAAATATTGAACGACTAAAAAAAGCAATTGATATTATAAGTGTTGGTCAAATTTCAGGCGCCGTTGGAACATTTGAGCATCTTTCCCCTGCTGTAGAAGAATATGTGTGCAAGAAAATGGGTTTAATGCCTGCGCCCGTTTCAACTCAGGTTATTCAAAGAGATAGACACGCTGAGTTTTTAACAACTCTCGCAATTATAGGCGCAACTTTAGAAAAAATATCAATTGAGATTCGTCATCTTCAAAGAACAGAAGTTCTTGAGGCTGAAGAATATTTTTCTAAAGGACAAAAAGGCTCATCTGCTATGCCGCATAAACGTAATCCTATCGTAAGCGAGCGTGTTACAGGTTTAGCAAGGGTTCTTCGCAGCAATGCCATTGCAGCTCTGGAAAATGTAGCTTTGTGGCACGAACGTGATATTTCACATTCTTCAGTGGAAAGAATTATTGTTCCGGATAGCTGTATAGGATTAGATTATATGCTTGATCTTATGGTTAAACTTGTTTCTAAGCTTCTAATCTATCCTGAAAATATGATTAGAAATTTAAATCTTACCCGCGGATTAGTTTTTTCTCAGACTATTTTGTTAAAACTTGTAACTAAAGGAATTTCCAGAGAAGATGCTTATCGTATCGTTCAGGATTCAGCTATGAAAGTCTGGCAGGATGAAAAACTTAATTTAAAGGATGAATTATCCAAATCTGATGAGCTGAAAAAATATATATCAATAGAAGAATTAGATGAAATTTTTCAAAATAAAACGATGTTAAAGAATGTGGAATTTATCTTTAACAGAACTGTCTTAAGTGAGGACTAGTATGAAATTATTTAGTATGTCTCTATTATCAGTAATAGTAGCTTCATTTATAATATTTCAAAGCTGTGGCGGTAATGCTGATAATTTAAGCGTGGGAAACTCAGCTCCAGGTTTTACTTTAGAGGATTCCGAAGGAAATACTTATTCATTATTGGATTATAAAGGGAAAAATCCTGTTATAATTTATTTTTATCCAAAGGCAAACACTCCAGGCTGCACAACACAAGCTTGCGGAATCAGAGATTCTTTCATCAAGTTTAAAGAAAATGATATTGTCATATTTGGAATTAGTGTTGATTCTAAAGCATCTATAAAAGAGTTTATCAACGATTATAATTTGAACTTCCCTTTGCTATCTGATGAGGAAAAAGAAGTTAGTAAAGCTTACGGAGTTTTAAATACGATTGGCTTGGATTCAAGGATTACGTTTATAATTGATAAACAAGGAAAAATTGCTAATATATTAAAAGATGTTGATGTAGAAACTCACGCAGATGAAGTTTTTAATCTTGCAGTAAAGTTGAAATAGATTTAAGCTTTTCTATTTATCATCGTTTTTCTTAGAAAACATTTTATATAAACCATAACCGGCAACTGTTAGGCCGAGCAATCCTCCGGTGGTTTTTAAAACCTTTGAGTTTGCAAATTTCTCAAGACTCATTCCGCTGCCCACTTGTTTCATTTCTTCATCAGCATAAATTGAGTTCATAAATTCAACTCGATCTTTGATTGATTTAAAAGCAATTATCACTTCAGCAGAATCGCTTAATGGCTTAAACTGAATTGCACATTTATCAGAATCATTTTCATCTATATCTTCTAAAGGTTCAAATTCCCACTTGCCTCTAAAAATAGAATAGTTAACTGTACTTCGTGGTTCGCGTGAGTACAATGGATCATTAAATACAACAACTTTTTTTCCGTTCCGGTCAAGTACTTCTATCTCATCTTTATGTTCAATTTCATTTTCTATCTCTGCAAAAATATCCTCAACAGAAGCACTAAGTGGATCAGAGTATTGAGTTTTTCTTCTTAATATTTCCCTTGACTTTGCCATATCCTTTACCAAATTAAGTTATTTTACTGCTAAAATTTATAAAAATTATTATCCATTTCTATCATAACTGTTTGATTATTGTTAGGGAACACATTTAGAATAACTATAGTCTTATTAACTTGAAAATACACTTGTAATTATATATTTAGATAAAGAAAAACATTAATTTTAGCATCTAAACAATCTTATCATTAAGAAAGATTAAAATGATTAAAAAGCAGCATAAAATGACTCAAAGACTAATATTTTTGTCAATATTTTTCATTTGGAGTAGCTTATTAGTAGGAAGCACAATAAGTAATAATCATTTGCTTAATCCTTCTGATACTTTAACAGTTATCAAACCAGACAATCACTATCAGATAGAAAATCAACTTATTACTTCAATCCTAACAAGATATCATTACAAAGAATTTGATATCAATGATTCACTTTCAATTATAATATTTGATAGATATTTGGATGCTCTTGATAACGGTAAAAATTATTTTATTTTATCTGATATAGAAGAATTCAATACACAGAAACTTCTATTGGATGACAAGCTATTTAAGGGTGATATTCAATTTTATTATGATGTTTTTAATATTTATTTGAAAAGATTAAATGAAAGAATGACTTATGTAGATGAATTATTAAATACTGAATTTGATTATTCTATAAATGAAAACTATGAATACGATAGAGATAAATCTGATTGGGCAAAAGATCAATCAGAACTAAATGAGCTGTGGCGTAAAAGATTAAAAAACGATGCATTAACATATAAGCTTAATGGTAAAGATTGGGAGTTTATCCAAAAAACTCTTAAAAAAAGGTATAAGAATTTTTCTCAATTCTTAAATCAATCAAATTCCGAAGATGTATTTCAAATTGCTATGAACTCATTTACTCAGGCGATTGATCCTCATACAAATTATCTATCACCTGTTACTTCTGATAACTTTAAAATAGACATGAGCCTTTCTTTAGAAGGTATTGGCGCGCGTTTACAAACAGAAGATGACTATACAAAAGTTGCAGAGATAATTCCTGGCGGTCCTGCAGATAAAAGCGGTTTACTTAAGGCTGATGATAAAATAATCGGTGTTGCCCAAGGTGAAGATGGTGAATTTGAGGATATTATCGGATGGAGAATTACTGATGCAGTTAAACTAATTCGTGGGGCTAAGGGTACATTAGTTAGGTTGCAAATACTTAAGGCTGGAAGTGATTTAAATGCAAAACCAATTGAGATTTCACTTATACGTGAAAAAGTAAAATTAGAAGATCAGGCAGCTAAAGGAAGTGTTCTTGAAATAATGAATGATGAAAAACCATTTAGAATTGGTGTTATAGACATCCCAAAATTTTATAATGATTTTGAAGGACAAAGAAATGGGGATGGTAATTATAAAAGTACAACTAAAGATGTCAAAAATATTCTTGATTCGTTAAAATCAGAAAATGTTGATGGGGTGATTATTGATCTGCGTGAAGATGGAGGTGGTTCACTACAAGAAGCAATCGAACTTACGGGTTTGTTTATCAAAGATGGTCCGGTGGTTCAAGTAAAAAACTCTGAAGGAAATATAGATATTGCAAAAGATCCTGATCCATCTATTGTTTATGATGGTCCATTGGCAGTTTTAGTTAATAGATTCAGTGCGTCTGCTTCAGAAATATTTTCTGGTGCAATTCAAGATTATGGCAGAGGACTTATTATTGGAGAGCAAACTTATGGAAAAGGTACTGTTCAAAACTTAATTGATTTAAATAGATTGTCATCGCAAAAGAATTTGAATTTAGGCCAGGTTAAATTAACAATTGCAAAATACTATCGAGTTAATGGCGGCAGTACACAAAATCTTGGTGTAGTTCCGGATATTTCTTATCCTACGATGATCGATCCTAAAGATTTTGGAGAAAGTTCCGAACCAAGTGCCTTACCTTGGGATGAGATTAAATCTGCTGATTTCAATAGATATGCTGATTTAACAAAGTTATTACCGGAAATAAATAAAAAGCACTTACAAAGAATCTCTTCAAATAAGGATTTTCAGAATTTAATAGAAGACATTCAAATTTATAAAGAGAATAAGAAAAAAACTTTCATCTCATTAAATGAGGATATTCGAAAAGAAGAAAAGCTAAAAGAGGAACAAAGAAAGCTTGAGAGAGATGAAAAGATTCAAACTAATGATGAGACAGAATTATTAGATGAGGAAGTTCCTGTAATTAAGAATGATAAAAAGGATTACATACTTGATGAAACTGCTAAGATAATTTCTGATTATATACTAATGAGTATAGGTTAAATATATGGTGTTATCCCATTTACTGAATCTAAAAGTTTTGCTTTAATGATTGGTAAAAGTGTCTGGTTAAAAGGAAAATCTAATTCAGTTTCGCATATATAAACCATTGGATCATACAAATTTTGTGCGTGTTTTATAAATTCTCTCATCAAACTGTTTGCTGAATTTTTAACCATGCTAAACGGAATTGATCGCAATAATTCTAAATCTAAATATTCAACCGGTTCATCTACTGACCAATTAATTGATAACTCGTAAAGATAGATTTTATAAACACTGATTTTATTATCTGGAACAAGAATATAACCTTTACCCCTATACTTATCTGTATTACAGCAAGGCACTATCTGAATATTCTCATAAACAAATTGTTTGATTATCTCAGCTTCATCTAATAAATCAATATTTTCATTCAATCCCCATTTCACAAAATCAATTAGTCTATCAAGCTGAAAACTTATTTGATGTGCTTTCTCCAGTATCACTAATCTATCATCAATGAAAGTCCCTTTAACTTCCTTTTCCAGCCAATACTTTGATTCTATATTTTCTGACAAAATATCATTAAACCTATTTTGCAGTTGCCAAGCAAAATCAAGAGCAGGAAAAAGTCTATTCTTTCTAATATCATTTTGCCAGCTCTTTATGGTCTGAAGAAAAGTGTAGCGATTAGTTTCCCAATCAGAGCCGCAAGAAGTTATTTTTGATATATCTAAGTTCATCATCATTATTTTTTCTATCAATAAAGCAAATGTCAGGCCATTAGGAATAGACTGATAATTATGATATAGAATTCTCATTGACAAAATCTGTCAGACACTTTTTCCTCAGATTCTTTCAAAAAACACTAATAGTGAGGCAGGAAAATAATGCATGTAATAATTTCTTGTATCAAGGTATGTTTAAATAATAAGGGGAAGTAAAATTTTACAATCTTACTTCCCTTTTTTTACACAGCTAAAAATATTTACGAACTATATTTCGAATTTAATACCCTGCGCCAAAGGAAGCGCAGTACCATAGTTAATAGTATTTGTTTGTCTTCTCATATATGTTTTCCACGAGTCGGATCCTGATTCTCTACCACCTCCAGTTTCCTTCTCGCCACCAAAAGCACCACCAATTTCAGCCCCAGAAGTTCCAATATTAACATTAGCAATACCGCAATCAGAACCTTCAGCTGATAAGAACATTTCAGCTTCTCTCATATTATTTGTAAAGATAGATGAAGATAAGCCTTGAACCACTCCATTTTGAAGCTCAATCGCATTTTTAACATCACCAGAATACTTCATTAAATATAAGATTGGTGCAAATGTTTCTTCCTGAACAATATTATAATGATTTTCAGCTTCTACAATTGCTGGAACAACATACGAACCTGATTTATATTCTTCTCCTTCAAGAACTTGTCCACCATGAATTATTTTTCCACCTTCTTCAATAACAAGTTTTAATGCATTGGTAAAATCTTTTACAGCGCCTTTATCTATAAGCGGACCAACATGATTTTTTTCATCAAGTGGATTACCAATTTTTAATCCGCTATATGCTTTTACCAATGAATCTTTAACTTTATCATATATAGATTCATGAACAATTAGTCTTCTTGTGGAAGTGCATCTTTGTCCTGCAGTACCTACTGCTCCAAAAACAACAGCTGGCATTGCCATTTTAAGATCAACTTCAGGAGTCATAATAATTGCGTTGTTTCCGCCAAGTTCAAGAATCGCTCTGCCAAATCTTTTTGCAATCACTTCACCAGCATGTCTTCCAACATTTGTAGAACCAGTCACAGAAATCAACGGAATTCTTTTATCATTCAAAATCTTTTCACCGATGGTAGAACCTTTTCCAACTATTAGAGTAAATATTCCTTCCGGCAAATTGTTTTCAACCAGAACATCTTTAATTATATTTTGACAAGCAATTGCTGATAGCGGTACTTTTGAAGAAGGTTTCCAAACATTAACATCACCGCATACAGCGGCCAACATTGCGTTCCAAGCCCAAACGGCAACAGGAAAATTGAATGCTGAAATTGTACAAACAATTCCTAAGGGATGATACTGATCATACATTCTGTGATTGGGTCTCTCGGATTGCATTGTAAAACCATAAAGCTGTCTTGATTGACCTACCGCAAAATCACATATATCAATCATTTCCTGTACTTCACCCATTCCTTCTTGCAACGATTTTCCCATTTCAAAAGAAACCAATGAACCAAGATCTTTTTTATATTTACGAAGTTTGTCACCAATTTGTCTAACAATTTCACCACGTTTTGGAGCAGGAACTTTTCTCCAATATTTGAATGCTTCTTCAGATGATTTCATTATTTTTTCTAGATCAGCTTCAGAAGCTTGATAAACTGATGCTATAAATTCCCCTGTCGCTGGGGAATAAATTTTTAATTCGCCACTATCAGTAGTTTCATTCCATTTTGTTCCTGTTGAGGATCCAAAATTCTTTTCTTTAATTCCAAGGTTTTTTAAGAATTCCATTTTGTAACTCCTTTTAAGTGTTATTTAATTCTGTCTATAATTGATTTTAAAGTAATGTCTGTCATTTTATTTTCAATTTCTACCTGAATTTCCGAAAAAAGATCAAGGAAAAAATGGTTTATTTTTTCCGATCTACCATTCTCTTCAAGATTATCATCATTAACATTTAAGTAAAAAGCTTTACGATCTTCAATAGCACAATATATTTCCTGTAAGTGAATCTCTTCAGGCTTTTTGGCAAGTGAGAATCCTCCCAACATTCCGCTATCACTTTTAACTATGCCTGATTTACCTAGCATAGATAGAAGTTTTCTAAGTTTAGAAGCATTGATTCCTACAGATGCTGCAATCTCTGTACTATTCTTTGGTTTATCATCTAAAGCAAGAAAACACAATGCTTTTACAGAAGTAGATAATTTTGTTGAAGCTGACATAATTTTATAAATTGTTACAGTAAGTGTAACATATATTTATAATAAAAACAAATTAAAAAAAAAGCCGTCCAGTTGGACGGCTTTATACGAACAAGATAATTTACTTAACGAGCATCATCTTCTTAACTGAATTGAAGTTCTTCAATCCATCAACAGATTTAGCATCAATCGTGTAAATGTAAACACCTGAAGCAAGGCTGCTTGCATTCCAACTAACATTATGATATCCAACTTCTTTAACCTGATCAAAGATTACTTCAACTTGCTCTCCTAGTAGATTATAAACAGTAATTCTAACATTACTATCAAATGGCAAAGCAAATTTTATAGTCGTTGAAGGATTAAACGGATTCGGATAATTTTGATATAAAGTGTATTCTTTAGGAGTAAAATCAACCTCAACTGAAATTGCTTTTGAATAAGTACTTGTTCCATCAAAATCAATTTGTTTTAGTCTGTATTGAACTGTTCCCTGGAATCCATCATATTTAAATTTATCTGAATATGAATAATCTGATTTTTCAGTTGTTGTGCCTCTACCTTCAATAAATGTAACCTTTTCCCAGATACCATCAAGCTTACGCTCAAGTTCAAATCCCCTATTATTTAGTTCAGTAGCTGTTGACCACATAACTGATATTTCTTTATCACTTACGTTTGCAGCGAATGAAGTTAGCTCAACAGGGATTATAGTAGTTGCTGTTACAACATTACTGTAAGGAGAAACTCCAAGTAAATTGTAGGCTTGGACTCTATATGTATAAGTGGTATTAGGTGTTCTACCTAAATCATTATAAGAAACAACACCGATACCAACTGTATCTATCACAGCAAATGGATTAACACTGAGTGAATCACCATCTTTTCTTTCAATATAGAATCCTAATTCATTTGTTGAATTATCTGTCCAATTTAGTAGCACTGCAAATGTGTCTGCTACTGCTGTTAGATTTGAAGGTCCATTTATTTGGAGCAATCCAGCAAATTCATCAGCGCCAATATCAGGATTGGATAAATTACGAACCTGGCCATCGATGTCAGTAGTCACTAGCGCTATTGGTGTTCCAGCTGATTCTAATGGTGTAAGTGTACCATCAGGGATATGGAAATCTAAAGCAGCAGTGAAAGGAGCTGAGACGTTCACAGAATTAGCATCTTGACCTGTTGAATCCTGCCAAGTTTGGAAAGATTGTCTAGATACACCAGAGAATCCAATATTAGCAGTAGCACCTGATACATATAAATCATTGTAATTTGAAGTAAACGTACCACCACCATTGTAAAGAGCATAAGCAGTTGCAGCATCATTCTCATTTATTACAATGTTGTTTTCTATATTAACATTTGCCGTTCCGCCCCAACGGATACCTGTTAATCTTGGTGCTGTTGGTTTGTTTATATTATTAAGCACTATTGTATTATGATATACATTAGCCTGCGGAATATTATCCTGGAATGATATCACATCAACACTTGCAGGAATACCTGTTCCAGTATGTTGGAAATCACCACCAAGGAAGTTGTTATAAATATTAACAATAGTTCCTGGTTGGCCAGTTAATGTTCCGATACCATATATGCCACTGGTAACGTTATTGGCACTTATTAAATGATGCATCTTATTACTATGAATATTTATTGTACCACCATAAGTGTTGAACAACATTCCCCATACAACATTTCCTATAATCGGTGCATAAGCGGGACTTATATAATTCCCACTTATCTCGGAAGTTGTTCCTGCTGCACCTCCGTAGAAGAAATATACTGATCTCATTATACCATACAAATCATTCTTCTTAATGTATACTTTCGAAACATATGATAGTGAAGCACTAGCACCAGTAATGCTGATTGAATATGCGGGTGCGTGAGCAACATCTGCAATTTGACAGTTTTCTACTATCAAACTATCAGCGACACCACTAGCCTGTCCATTCGCATATATACCACGTGTGGATGCATTTACCAGATTTATTAAATTGAATTTTAGATAAAGATTTTTGATGACAATATTATCTGTATTGCCATACAATTGTATGCCAATTCTTCCGTTCAGACTATCATTCATTGCAATCGTCAAATCGCGAGTTGTACCTCCATCAGTATTGGAACCATCTATGGTAATATAGCTTGCACCGCTGTATGAGATTCCTGAATACTGACTTGCACCTGCAACAGTGGAAGCACCAGTAATAGTAATTGTTGGAGTTTTTACTGGAGCAGATTTGATAATCAAATTGTTGGTTGCTGTAAGATCACTTCTTGTAATAAGAAGATTTGCTCCAACTTCATTTAAGTTATCATCAATTAAGAATCTTACTGCACTTGAAACACCAAAAGTATTCAAAGCTGTTATAGCATCTGCAAGAGTAGTAAATCCTTTTGGATTAGATCCCTTAGGAATATAATAATCACCAGCAAGGATATCATCAGGATTTGAACCAGCAAATTCATCAGCACCAATGTCAGGTTTAGTCACATTTCTGGTTTGACCATCAATATCTATGGTAATTCCTGCAATTGTTATTGCTCTTGATTCTAATCTGGTTGAAGTACTGTTTGGAATATGTAAATCTGTAGAATCTGTAAAAGGAGCAAACTCATTCATTGAGTTTACATCTTGCCCCGTTACTGTTTGCCAAGCAGCTAATGTTGTCTGATCTGCCCCAAGGTAACCAAGTATTCCAGGAATACCAGCAGCGTAATAGTCATTATTATCAATACTTGTAAATGCAGTATTTGGTGCTGCACTGTTAATTGCATAAGCTTTATCTGTTGCACTATTTGTGTTATCGAAAGTATTGACAAATATATTATTTCTTACATCAAGAAATGCAGCAGTTGATGATAATACACCAAACGCAGTTGAAATTGTACCAGAAGTATAACCTACCAAACTACCGAATAAATTAACTGAATTATAATATACGTTTACACCACTAGTTGCGCCTTCGATACCAATACCTATACCCCAATAAGTACTTGAAACATCACAAGTGGCTTTTACATCCGAAACAAAGTTGTTCTTTAAAGTAATATTGCTTGATACAACGCCTGTATTTACGTGTATTCCTCGCGAACCATAACCACCACTATTTGTATTCCATATATTGCTAACTTTGTTTCTATCCACTGTTACACCAGTAGTTGTGGAGAACACGTGTATGCCATATGGAGCACTTGAATAACTAGTGTTTAATCCTGTAACTGTATTACCAGCTATGTTAACATTTGCATTCGAGAAAGCTGATGAAACGACAATACCTCTAGGTGCACCAGTTGTTGAGTTAATTGGACCAATTATATTGTTAGAGATACTGCTGTTAATTGTTCCTGTAGCGAACCAGGTTCCTGTAATATTGGAAGCATCTGAAGTCGTAAAATTCCCAATATTATTATTTGAAACCGTAGCACCATCAACACCTTGTACATATACTCCCGCTAAGCGGATAGAATTTGTACCTGAAATATTAAGATCATTACCTGTTATCAATAATCCGCTTCCATTTCCGGTAGCCACAGTCGCAAGAGCATAAATACCAATGTATGCTTTCTGAACACTATTGTTTTGTATTGTAATGTTATTAAAATATCCAGCAGTTCCGCCTAAATCTGAAAAAACAAGAGCGGAACTTGTATTTGCACCGTTAATAAGATTACAATTTCTTACACTAACATTTGTAACTGGAGTTGTCCCAAAAGAGGCAATGTGAATCACCTGTGGGGAGGTTGTGCTCGTATTTTGAATTGTGAGATTACGCAATGTTCCACTTGTGTCTGAACCATTTATTGTTACGTAACTATTACGAATTCTGAATACTGGTCCTGTTGCAGATGCTCCTGAAATTGATGTTGTAACACCTGCAGCTGGAGCAATCGTAACATTATTAACACTTGTAGGAATATTTTCATTCGCAACATTTATCGTAATCGGAAAAGTTTCAGATGGATATGTTGTATCAACCAAGGCAAATGAAGTTGCGCCAATAACACCGCGTAAATTAAGATCTGCTACAGCGGCAGTAACCGTTGAATATACTCCTTCAACACCGGCTGGAAAATCTAACTCAGGATTTTCAGATTTTTTAAGATACAGATCGCCTGTATATAAATTTCCATTTTCCATCGGTATCCAGTTAACTTCTTCAACCTCCATAAGTTTGAAGTAACCTGCAGGTTTGTCTGAAGTTTCAGTTATAACATCCTTTGATTCCATTCCTTTTTCTACCTGCTTCTCAACGTTAGTAGATTCAACCCATACTTCTTTTAATACTTTCTGTACAGATTTATTAAAAGTTATATTTCTGCCGGATAGACTATTAAATAGAGTTAATCCCACTGTGTAAGTACCGGAAAGTCCAGTTTGGGTAATTACATAGCTACTTGGAGTAGTAGGCGGTGTCGTCGCTGTCGGAGGATTAGGAGTAAATCCGCCAGCTCCAACTGAAGGGAAAGACCCAACATTAGGAACAGTTGCATTATCCTGAGCTACCATGTAATAAAAAACTGTATCGCCCGTAGCAACACCTGAACCAAATCCATAAGTGTAATCACTACCAACTACAGATGTTGGAGTCACAGCCGTATATGTTCCAGATGTATTAATTTTCCAATACAAATTTGGCCAACCTGGAGTTGTTATAGGCACACCACTTGCATCAGTTACATTAGCTACAAGTGTTCTACTACCCGTAGAGCTTGTGTTTTGCAAAGCAGTATAAACAATTAGTGGTGCAGATAAATCTAAGCCAATACCTGCAAATTCATCAGCTCCCACATCTGGAGTGGAAATATTTCTCACATTCCCATCAAAGTCATCTGCAACTGCTATTGGGGTTGAAACTGGTACTCCACCTGATTCTGTCTGTGAAGCAACACTTGTATTAACATGTAAATCAAATGGTGTAGTAACTGTATTTACAAATGCTACATTTTCTGAAAAAGCTGAAGCATCTCGTGGGGTAACTCTTGCTTTGTAATTTGAAATTGATTGATCTGAATTTGTACCATCAAAGAAAATCAAATTATTTGCACCAGGAGTACCGGCATAAAGATCATTACTATTAGATAGGCTAGAGTATGATGTCAAAGTTGTGCTACTCCTGCGGTATGCTGCTGTGTATCCTGTTGTACCATTTGGTGTAGATAGATTGACAACAATATTATTACGCATATCCAGTGTTGGAGTAGTAGAGGCATAAATACCTGCACTTCCAAATAATGCACCACTACTTGTAGCATTTAAATATATAGTATTATAATATAGACCTATTGACGTACCACCTGAAGCATAAATACCGGCAAGTGGAATACCAGCATTTGCTAATGGAGTTTTTAAGTCTGAAACAAAGTTATTATATACATAATTAGTTGTTCCAGTTGTAATATAAATACCATATAAAACTGGATTAAGATTATTAACAGTAAAATTATAAACTTGATTTTTATAACAGTTTGTTAATCCTGTACCAGCATCATAAATACCGTATAACGTTGTACCCGTAGTTGTAATGGTGTTAACATTATTGTTATAAACCGTCGGGTTTGTTCCGCTGAAATACAAGCCATACGTCGTTCCACCGGTAGTAACATTATTAACGCTATTACCAAATATTTGATTTGAAGTCGTTGACAGTGCATAAATGCAATATAAACTTCCTGTACCGCCGGTAAAATTGGAGATTGTATTTCCAGATAAAACTCTGTTTTGTCCTGTGGCAGTATTAGAATAAATACCATATAAAGATGAAGTACCAGTTACTTGAATATTTGAGAAATTATTATTAGTAATGGTCTCTGTTCCGCTAGTAGGTGAACCTAAATTATAGTAGCAATAAGTACTTCCACTTGCACCAGTCCTAATAATTGTACCACTTGTCTGATTGCCTGACACCGAGATTAATGGTGTCGTGCTAGAATTGTAAATTAAATAAACAGTACCTGTTGAAGAAATTGTTCCAGCAGCAAAAGTATTATTGTTAAATGTTGTTGATGTTACAGCATTTGAATTGTAAATAAACTGAGTTGCTGAGCTAGCCGAAGTATTAGCCAGAGTAATTGTATTATTACTACCAGTAACATCTCCCAACACTGTTGAATAAAATATTCCATATAAAGTAGAACCATGTGCGGCTCCACCTCCACCAGCATTATTTATAGTATTGTATGCAACACTTGGATTACTAACATATATAAAATAAACTCCATATGTTGTTGTAGCACTTCCACCGCCAAAATTCTGAATAATATTGCCTTCACCTGTTTGGCCAACAATAACATTATTATCATAAAAACCAGTAGCAGAAGAACCTCTTACATATACGCCCGCATGGACATTCTGTATAGTATTGCCTGAAATTGTAATATTAGAATTTATTCCGCTTAAAGCTGTAACAGTAACTCCTGTGGCACTTGAAACACTTGTAGTTCCGTTTCCAACATAAATTCCCATAACAAATCCACTTGTTCCTTTTGTCATTGTTACAGAACTGTTCTGTATAGAAACAAATTGACAGCCATCAGTTGCACTAGGTTTATGGGTCATGTATCCATATTCGATACCAGCATCTGATGCTGTGACATCTATACCGTTAAATGTAATATAATCTGTTCCCTGTAACCGAATAATAGCATCTCCATCACCACCAATTGCAGATGTGATTAATGTACCAGCATCGGTTCTGGTAACTAGTGGATTAGCACCAGCACCACTTTTCTGAAACACTATAACATTACCAGCAATTCCGGTAGCAGTTATAATTATTGGTGCTGTTACAATCTCTGTGTAACCGGCAGCAACATTAAATGTTACACCGCCTGATCCAACTCCTTGTGTATTAAGATCGGTTACAGCTAGTTGAATCGTTGCATAATCACCAGGAATAGTTTTTGTTCCCACCAATTGAGCATTCAAAGTATTGGTGAAAATAAACATTGAGGTGAGAAAGGTTAAAAGAGTAATTAAAATAGTATTACTTCTTTTCATAATGTACCTCTAATTTAATTGATGAATAGGAAATTAGTTTTATTAATGAGTCTAAGTTTGATCAAAATCAGTTTAAGCTTTGTTATTAACAATAATTATAAAATTCTGTAATTATTTAGCTATTTAATATGTAAAAATCAAAGAATTTTCAATTAATATTTTTATTTATTTAATTAAATAATAGTACAATACTTGGAATAATTGGGGTTAAACTTTTATATTGTAATAACGATTATAAATATTATGAATAACATCCTTAAATATCGCTCTACTTCTTATAGAAGCTACTTTGTTTCTAATTTCGAAAATGTATTCTAATCTCTCTCCTATTTCTATCTTTTTCTAAATCATTACAATTATTCACTCATTATCTATTAGGAGTAGAAAATGAATTCTTTAATAACAGACGAAAATAAATTACAAAAAAAATATACACCTGCAATTTCAGCTGATCAGGTTATTCCAACTTTATCAAAGTATATGCTTGCTGACGGTTTTGAGATCATTCTTGATCTGGAGAAAAGCAATGGAGTTACTATTATTGATCAAGTTACAGGCGACGAATACCACGACTTTTTCACTTTCTTTGCTTCTTCGCCAATTGGATTAAATCATCCATATTTGCATTCTGAAGAAGTTACACAAGTTCTTGGCATGATTGCCGTTAACAAACCCTCCAATTCTGATATCTACACAACTTATATGGCAGAGTTTGTTGAGACTTTTGCTAAAGTTGCTAAACCAGATTATATGAAACATCTCTTCTTTATTTCAGGTGGGGCTCTTGCAGTTGAAAATGGTCTTAAGGTAGCATTCGATTGGAAGGTTAGAAAGAATTTTCTTAAAGGTTACAAAGAAGAAAAAGGACATAAAGTAATTCACTTTAAAGAAGCATTTCATGGCAGAAGTGGTTATACAATGTCGCTCACAAATACTGATCCAACTAAGGTTAAGTATTTTCCAAAATTTGATTGGCCAAGAATTACAAATCCTAAAATTAAATTTCCATTGGAAAATAACCTTGAAGAAGTAATACAACTTGAAGATAAAGCAATAGCTGAAATTAATTTAGCAATCAAAAAAAATCTTGATGACATTGCTGTAATTATAATTGAACCAATACAAGCTGAAGGTGGAGATAATTTTTTCCGTAAAGAGTTCTTAAAGAAACTCCGTGACATAGCTGATGAAAATGAAATTTTATTAATGTTTGATGAAGTACAGACTGGATTTGGTTTAACCGGCAAATTCTGGGCCTCAGATTACTATGTAAAACCTGATATAATTGCTTTTGGAAAAAAAGCTCAGGTGTGCGGAATAATGGTTTCAGACAGAATTGATGATATAGATGATAATGTCTTTAGGGTTTCAAGCCGAATTAACTCAACCTGGGGTGCTGATTTAACAGATATGGTAAGATCTAAATTTATTCTTGATGTTATTAAGAATGAAAAACTTGTTGATAACGCAAATAAAGTTGGTGAACATCTTAAATTTCAGCTCTCTAAAATACAAGAAGATTATCCAGCTCTTATTAGTAATACCCGTGGATTGGGTTTAATGTGCTCTTTTGATTTACTATCAGCCGAAATTAGAAATCAGTTCAGAGAGAATTGTTATAAGGAAAAACTTATGATTTTAGGTTGCGGAGAAAAATCAATCAGATTCAGACCTGCGCTTAACATTACTGAAAATGAAATTGATAAGGGCTTGACTATTATCCGAAAAGTTTTAAGTTTAATGGTGTCCAATAACTAAAATATATATTAACTACTTGCACGGTGCGGCTCCAATGTTGGAGCCGTAACTGTTTTAAAGTATTTTTGAATATGAAACTTTACATTGTTAGCACTCCAATAGGTAATCTTAAAGACATAACTCTTCGTGCAATAGAGACACTTAAGGAAGTTGATTTTGTGTTGTGTGAGGATACACGTAATTCCGCCAATCTACTTAATCATTTAGAAATTAAGAAGGAATTATTTTCTTTAAATGCTTTTAACGAGAAAAATAAAATTGAACATGTTATTAATAGAATTCTATCAAACCAAACTGCCGCTTTAATTTCTGATGCTGGAACACCCTTAATCTCTGATCCGGGTGTTCGTCTTGTTTCAGCTTGTATTGACAAAGGGATTGAAATAATTCCTATACCTGGTGCAGTTGCTTTAATAGCGGCTCTCAGCATGAGCGGACTTCCTACCGACGCTTTTGTATTTGAGGGATTCCTTCCACAGAAGAAAGGAAGACAAACAAAACTAAAAGAATTAGCAGAGGAAAACCGCACGATTATTCTTTATGAATCGATGTATAGAATTGAAAAGTTATTAAAAGAATTAAGTGAGTATTTACCTGATAGATTTATAGTTGTTTGCAGAGAGATTACAAAGAAATTTGAAGAAACCTGGCGCGGATTTCCAAAAGATTTGGTTGAATCTTTTCCAGAAAAAATATCCAAAGGCGAATTTGTAGTTGTGATCGCTCCAAAAGATTGGAAAGTAAAAGAACCTTAATTTGAATTCAGATAAGTATAATCCTTAATCACCGTATCCAAAAAGAAAAGAGCATTCATTTCACTCTGAACACCCATTTTGTTTGAAATTCCTACTTTAGCTTTTTCTAAAATATTTTGATACGAAACTGCATCTGTATTTTTTCTATGATTTAATACATCTTTTATTACTTGAATATCTTTATCAGATAATAAACTCACCTGTGGAAATTTAACTTCATAACTCTGAATAGTCGTTGGAATCATGATTTCTTCAAGTTTTACTTCTTGCTTCAGTTTTATTACAGTAGTATTTCCAGCAAGATCGCCAAGCCTCTGCCCTTTTCCATTTATCAGCATCGTAATTATTCCAACTGAACCATAAGTAAAAAAAACATCTATCGGTTTTAATAACCAACGTAAAAAATAACTTCCAAGTCCAGGCTGTGAACCATCAATTTTTACAACTTTTATTTTTAGAATTTTCTTTCCCATCGATTGACCGTTTAGAAAAATCTCGCAGAGTAAATCATAAAAGAAAAAAGGCAAATATAAAATTATGAATGTAGCTGTAGGAAAATAAATTAGTGAACCAGAAAAAGTATCACCTAAAAATAAAACCACAAATATCATTGCAAATCCATAACCGAATAATATTAACATATCAATAATTTGTGCCAAAACTCTATCACCAATGCTGGCGATGTTGTATTGTATATCAACATTCTGTGTCGTTTCAATTCCAATGTTTTCCATTAAATCATTCCCCGCGCTTTAAGTTCTAAATATTTATTGATTGTATTGACCGATAGCTGCTGTGGAGTCGTTAGTATTGATTGAATACCAATTGAAGCTAATTCCTTTTGAATAATTTTTTTCTCAAATGAAAATTTTTCTGCAATAGTTTTACGATATATTTCTTCGATTGAATCCGATTTGCTGCCCAGCAGTTTATCAAGTCCGGTATTCTTAAAAAAAATAACTATCAACAAATGTGAAGCAGCTAGACTCTTGAAATATTTAATCTGTCGCTTGAGTGAATTCGCAGTTTCAAAATTTGTATAGAATAGAAGTAAACTTCTTTGTTTTATTTTTGATTTAACTACCGCAGCAAGTCTTTCGTAATCGGATTCAAGAAATTCTGTCTGATGACTATAAAGCAGTTCAACAATTTTTTTCATCTGCAGGGGATTTCTTTCGGCAGGCA
Source organism: Ignavibacteriales bacterium (assembly GCA_016707115.1). Lineage (GTDB taxonomy): Bacteria > Bacteroidota > Ignavibacteria > Ignavibacteriales > Ignavibacteriaceae > IGN3. The sequence goes on from JADJIH010000001.1 coordinate 825,070, forward strand.
ATACTGATGTTACTCTATTATTAAATGCAATTATGCCTGCTTTGTCCTGCTTTAGTAATGCAATATTGGAAATGACCAAAGAAGAATTAATTGCATAATCTAGAAGCGACATTTTATCAAATGGCATTTTCATCGTTCTACCCATATCAATTATCGAATAAACCTGCTGAGATTTTTCATCAACATAATGATTTACCATTAATTGTCTTTTGCGGGCAGTTGCTTTCCAATTTACAGTGCGATAATCATCACCAAGCACATATTCTTTTATCTGCTCAAACTCCATAGAGTGTCCAATGCGTCTAATCTTCTTTACTCCAACCTCAAAAAGTCTATCTGACACGGCCATAAGCTGATACTTTTTTAATTGAATGTAAGAAGGATAAACTGCAACAGATTTATTTTGTTCAAATCGATAACGACGGCTAACAATATTAAGCATTGTTGAAACATAAATATTTAAAGCACCAAATTGATACTCGCCTCTTTTAACTGGTCTAATAATGTAGTTAAATATTTTTGTTGATGTTTTTTCAAGTTCGGAGTTTATCTCAAAATCTCTTATCTGAAAAACAAACGGTAGTTCATCAATAATCTTAACTCTTGTTTTGATAGTGTAATTATTCGTTGCTACTATTTTTATTTCATTATCATCTCCGTTTGATAATCGATCCGCAAGAATTCGCTCAGCAAAAAAACCATTTTTGTTTGAAAAAAGAATTAAAGATTCAATTATGATAATTGTTAAAAATGATACAAGTAATACTTTTGAAAGAAAGAATAGGATTGGAAAATAATATCCAAAGAAAAAGAATAGTACAATTACTACTACTATCGAAAGAAATCTTGAGGTAAGATAAAATCCTTTAAAGAAACGCATTACCTTGGAACCTCAACCCGATTTAAGATTTGCTGAATGATTTCATCTGCATTCTTACCCTCCATCTCTTTTTCCGGAGTAAGAATTATACGATGTCTTAACGAAGGAAATGATATTTCTTTCACATCATCGGGAATAACAAAATCTCTACCGCGTATTGCTGCAATAGCTTTTGCTCCAATCATAATTGCAATTGATGCTCTTGGAGATGCACCAAGATATAGATCTCCTGAATTACGAGTTTGGTTTACAATGTTTGCAATATAAGCAGCTATCTTTTCTTCAATGTGTATGGATCGGATTTGAAAACGAAATGCCTCAAGTTGCTCTTTAGAAAATACGGGTTTGATCAAGCTCAAGTCATTTTTTGATTTTCTGTCATTGTACTCAAGCAGAATTTTTGTTTCTTCTTCCAAACTTGGGTAACTCATTTCTATCTTAAAAAGAAATCTATCTAATTGTGCTTCTGGTAATTTGTAAGTTCCTTCATGTTCAATCGGGTTTTGTGTTGCAAATACAATAAATGGATTTTCCAGAATGTATGTAGTACCATCCATTGTTATTTGCCGTTCTTCCATAACTTCAAATAGCGCTGCTTGTGTTTTTGCAGGTGAACGATTGATCTCATCTATTAAAATAATATTTGAATAAATAGGTCCACGCTTATAATCAAACTCAGAAGTTTTCATATTATAAACTGAGGTTCCTAGAATATCAGAAGGCATTAAATCAGGTGTGAATTGAATTCTTGAAAAATCTGCTGAAATTGTTTTTGCAAGAATTTTTGCAATTAGTGTTTTGGCAATTCCAGGCACGCCTTCAATCAGTACATGCCCATCTGCAAAGATGGAGGCAAGTAACAATTCAATTGTCTTATCCTGTCCCACAATTATTTTTCTTATTTCTGCTTTAACAATTTCAACTGATTCTTTTAAAGCGGTTAAATCAGTTCTGTTTTGCAAATTATTTTCCATATGCACCTGTTTTTGTATAAAAGTTTTCGATTTGATTATTTAATTCTAACAAAGTTTCTTTTTTTATTGAAGTTGAAACTGATACCAAATTTATAAGCTTAAATAAACTTCTTAATTCAATTACATCAATTGCACTTTTTTCAGAAAGCTGTTTCACTAGTTCATCATTGAGATGCAATGTTTTAAGAGAATATTTAATTCTAATAAAATCTAAAAAGTAAGTGATTTTTTTATCTGCAATATTTTTATGATTAGACTGTCTGAAATAAAGATTTCCAACCGTCTCAACAAACTCCAAAGTGGTGTTGGATAACGGTTTTATTATTGGAATTACACGCTGATCACGTCGTCCTCTGAAAATCACAAAAAATATTAACGAAATTATTAATGTAAAATATGCCCACTTTAAGGATGGTTGACTTAATATATATCTTATTGGAGTGCTTTGATATTTATTTACTTCCTTGTAATACTCATCCCATATTACATCACGAATATTTAAATACGAAAGACATTTAAAGATATAGTCTCTTTCAGCTTTTAATAAGTTATAATTTGTAAAGATATTAGGAACAGAATGAATATATAAATTCCCCCTCCCAATTTTAACTTTTATAAAGTTAGAAAAACCAAGATCATTGGTTCCGAGAACTGTAACTTTGTTTGTATCGAATGATGCGAAATAATGGTTGTAATTTCCTTTCGTAAATCTATAATCATCAGCTCGCATAAGTAAAGGATTTGAAAAATTTACGTATGCAGAATCAAAGCCACCAAAGAATGAATAATTTGTGGATAACTTAACTGAATCGGCTATAAATTTTCCAATTGAATTGGCCGCAATAAAAATATCACTGCCATTCTCTAAAAGTCTTTTTAATATTTTTGCGTCGAGTTCATCCGGATCAAATTGATTGCAGATGATTATAATATTTTTGTTTTCAATTTTCCTTTCATTGGTAATATTGTAGAAAGGAAGATTTGTTGATTCAATTTTCTTGTTAGGAAATAAATCTGATAATTGGTTGTAAAGAATATAAGAACCAAACGGAATTTTATCATTCTTTGAATAACTTGGGCTCCAATCTGTCGGTTCCGGTGTAAACATTTTTATTATCACTAAAACAACAAAAACAATGGTTACCGGAATTATAAATTTCAGATTTCTCATTTTTGAGTTGCTTCTAATGTTGAGTTGAAATCTGAATAATAATTTTGCAACTGCAGATAGGCGGTTTGATCAATCTCAAATCCTCCATACCAAATAGATTCAAAATCAGTTGTAATTTTTTCAAACTTTGATTTTAAATTATTTAATTTTATTTCTCTGAGGAATTCGCGATTTGTTTTATCTATTTTCCAATAAATTATTTCTTTATCGGAGAGTATCTTTAATGATCGCAAATAGTTTAATCTGATAGCATATCGAAAATTTTTATTTGCGATTGCTTCCTCGATCATCTTTTCATAATCGATTGTATGAATATCTTCTAAATACTCTGAAACATTAAGCTTATTTTTATTTTTGTTAGAAAGGAACAATCCTTTAATCTCAGATTTATAAATCCCAAACACAATTGCAACAACAGCCAAAGCGATAAGGAGATAAATGAATATATCCCACGCTGTATTATATGAATCATATTCAGTTAATTTCAGGAATTGACGTTTCAACCATTCCATCAGCCTTTCCCACAAAGTCATTGTAGATTCGGGATCTTCAAAATATCTAAAGTCTTTATCTTTTAGATAAGACTTAATTTTTGTTGAATCCATTGAACGAACGATAATGTTTGAAGAATCATACTGAATGGAATTATACTTTGAATCAATTGGAACGGAATTAATTGTTAGTGAATCACCGGCTAATATCTGCTGCGATGAATTTGCATCAGATTGAATCCCAGCTTTTTGTGAATGAGCAGTTTGTGCAGAATATTTATCCACAAAACAAATAACAAAAAGAAAGGAAATGAAAAGTATAACTTTATATTGCTTCAATTTTATCTAACAATCCTTTTGCTTCTTTTTGTTCAACGAGACTGAAGTAGTGAAAAGCAATTCCAACTAAACTGATTGCATAGAAAATAAAATTTAGGGTTGAAATGATTGTTGTAACGATAAGGATTATCTCTGTAATACTGTCTGTTCCATTGCCATCCACTGAGTTAAATGCAATAACAAACATCGCTATGTACTGAGGGACCTGAAATAAGAATCCTAAAAACCCTTGAATTAAACTTAAAACAATTAATAACCCAAAAGTAAACCACCATTTATTTTTAACTAGATAAAAAGATCTGCTCATTGAATCAAAAAAACCTTTATCTTCATTAAGACCAACTATATAAATAATCATCAATGCTACACTTACATAGATTCCGGGAATAATCAACAAAACAGTTGCAAATACTGTTACTAATCCGTACCCGATAGAGAAAAGTAAAATCTTTAAAGTCTTACTTTTAACCATTAGCCAAACCTCATCAACTTCTATTGGAATATCATCCTGGCGTTTTAAGTATAAAAGGATATACGAATAGACTGTACTAACCAGAACCAGAGAAGTTAGAATTGCAAAAAATATATATAAGCCAAACGCAATACCAAATTCACTTAAAGATTTTACAGTGGATGTAAAAGAAAATAGATCTTTTTGATATAGTCCTCCAAATATTCCGGTCAGCAGAACAAAAGGCCCAACTAAATATATTACTGCTTTAGCTAGTTGCTTAAAATTCTCGCGAAGGAATTCAAAAGTTGCATTTATGATTTGTCCAAAATCTCTATACCGCTGAAACTCAATTTTCTGTGGATTCATTTTTTTCTCTTCTACTTAGTTTGAATGGATAAATTATAACATACCAGATTATAAACGATAAAGATGAAAGTATTATAGTCAGATTTATAAAGATTGGCATTTGTGTAAATCTTGTTACAAAAGATTCAAGAAATCCCGCAACAATAAATAAAGGAATCAATCCAATAATTATTTTAACACCATCTTTTGCTGAGATTAGAAAAGATTGTCTTCGCGAATATGTTTTCGGAAATAAAATGCTGTTACCAAGAACTAATCCTGCCGCGCCGGCAATAATTATGGATGAGATTTCTAAGGTTCCATGAATCCAAACGATTGATAGAGATTTAAAAAGTAAATCTTGTGTGTAGAATAAATGATGAAATGTACCAAGCATTATTCCGTTATACAACAAAAGTAAAATAGTTCCAACTGATAATAATAAGCCCGCCATAAAAGCATAAAATGAAACACGTATATTATTGAAAGTAATTCCCATAAACATATCAACACCATTCATCTGCTTGTAAACAGCTAATGGATCGTCATTCTTGATATTTTCTTGAGTCATATTTACATAGCTATCACCAAGAATTAATCTCACAAATCCGGTATCTCCTTCAGATGAAACGACACCAATAACAATAGCAATAAAAAATACTACAAATGAAATCAGCAATTCTTTCCTTCTTGCAAAAAAGATTTCCGGAAGTTCATATTTCCAAAATGAAATAATTCTGCTTCGCTTTTCTTTTTTATTTTTATAAACAGATTGATGAAGTTTGGATGTTAAACTGTTAAGATATTGTGTTGTTTTGCTTTGCGGATAAAACGTTTTTGAATATGATAAATCATCTGTTAACTGAATAAATAACTCAGCTAATTTATCAGGATCATGAATCGATGTTTTTTTTGAAAGAAATAATTCTACTTCCCTCCATCGTTCAGAATTATTTTTTATGAACTGTACTTCTTTCAAGTTTTTCCAGTAAACTATTTTTCATCTTCGTAATTAACAATCGACCGAACATCATAAGGTTTTAATTTATCTCGTCCATTTAGAAATGATAACTCAACAATAAATGAAACCTGAACAATTTCACCACCAAGTTGTTCGATCAATTGACAGACTGCATTCATAGTCCCACCTGTAGCAAGTAAATCATCGTGAACTAAAACTTTGTCGCCTGGTTCGATAGCATCTTTATGCATCTCAAGTCTATCTTCGCCATATTCAAGTGAGTATGAGATCGAAACTTTTTCTGCTGGTAGTTTTCCTGGTTTTCTTACTGGAATAAATCCGCAATTAAGTTTATGTGCAAGCATGGATCCAAAAATAAAACCGCGTGATTCTATTCCGACTACTTTATTAATTTTTTTATCTTTTACAAAATCTAATAGTTGTTCAAGAGTGTAATTATATGCTTCGGGATTTTTAAGAAGAGTTGTGATATCTCTGAACATTATTCCGGGTTTAGGAAAATCTTTTACATTTCTGATATGCGCTTTTAAATCCATTTATTTATCCTTATTTAGAAAAGAGTCAATGCCTTTTTTGAAATCTGTTGTCGATCTGCTAATTGTGTTTAATCCAATACAATGGTTTACAGCTTCTTGTACTGAGAGGTTTGAAATCGTGTTAATCATTTGTTTTATTAATCTAATACTTTCAACAGAATTACCATTTAATTTTTCAGCAAGCTTAAGTGATTCATCAAGTACATCTTCAGCAAGATAATTTACAAAGCCAATTTCATAAGCTCGCTTTCCAGAAATGATTTCGCCTTCCAATAACAATTGCTTGGCCAAACCTTCACCAACTTTTTTAATCAAAAAGATTGATACGATCGCTGGAATGAATCCAATTTTTACTTCACTGTAGCCAAATTTACTTTTTTCCGGATGCGCAATAATAAAATCACAAACTGATGCCAGTCCGCATCCTCCCGCAATTGCTGATCCATTCACCGCAGCAATAGTAGGTTTAGGGAAATTGTAAATCATTAAAAATAAATCTGCAAGGGATTTTGAATCCTTATAATTTTCAACTGATGTGTTATTGGATATTTGTCTTAGATATTCTAGATCAGCACCAGAACAAAACGTATTTCCTTCTCCTGTAATGATCAATGATTTTACAGAATCATCTTTTTCAAACTCACCTAGTTTATTTTTTAGTTGTTCAACAAGAAATGGATGGAGTGCATTTCGTTTTTCCGGACGATTTAGTGTGATGATGGCAGTGTTATTTTTTAATTCTGATTTAATCATTACAAAACTCTATTTACTAAAGTATTTAACTATTAAACTCATTTGAATATAAACTGAAATAAATGCTAATAAAATTCCAGCTATGACTTGAGTAAGTGTATGACATTTCAATTCAATTCTCGCCCATCCAACTAAAATTACAATTGGTAACAAAACTATTCCTATCCAACCAAATGCAAAAACCATCGCGGAAAAAGGTCCAGCGACTCCCATTGCGTGTGCGCTAATTTTCCAGAATCTATTTATAAAAATTGTAATTATTGTGTTTGAAATATAGCAAAACCAAAATGCGATTGAAATAATATTTAAATCATATTTTATCATAATCCATAAACCAATTAGATAAAAGATAATTGCAATAAGAAATGGGATTGTTCTTTCTTCTTTGATCGATGCATCCTGATCAGCAAGTTTACCTTTTTTTCTAAGTATTAGAAAAAGCACAATCGGTGCAATGAATCCAAATACTAATGCAATTAAAATAGTTACAACTTGTTTACTCGGTTCTGATTCTAAAGTAAAAGCAAAGATCGAAAAGATGATTATTGTAAATGATGGTGGAACAAATAATGTTGAGATAAATCTTGCGAGTATATGTGAGGAGAATAAATTCAATACGGTATGATAATTATTTTAATCTATCAAAAAGATAATTCTGTTTTTTTTAGCTCATCCAAATATCTTAATAAAGTATCTTTAACCGGAATGTAATCCAGAAACTGCATCAATTCATTTCTGATTTTAGATGCATGATGCATTCCTTTAAGATAACCGGAATAAAATTTTCTATGCTCAATTACTGCTCTTCGTTCTCCCTTAATACCAATAGCTAAATCCAAATGACGTAGACAAGTATTGATTTTCATTTCATCATCAATCTTGGTATGGATATATTCTTTTTCTAGAATTTCTTTTGCTTCGAGAAAGATCCAGGGATTTCCGATTGCACCGCGTGCAATCATAACGGCATCTGCATTCGTTTCATTAAATGCTTGTTTAACATCGCTTGCATCAAGAACATTTCCATTCAAAGCAATTGGCATTGAAACAGCTTCTTTAACTTTTGGAATCCAGCTCCAATCAGCATCACCTTTATGTCCCATTACGCGAGTTCTGCAATGTACTGTTAATGCTTTTACTCCAACATCTTCGAGGCGTTTTGCTACTTCTACAATTTGAATTGAATTATTATCCCATCCGATTCTTGTTTTTACTGTAACAGGAAGAGAAACTGAATCAACAACAGATTTTACAAGTTGAGTTAGATAAGGAATATCTTTTAACAATGCAGAACCTGCTCCGCAGCCAACAACATTTTTTACCCAGCAGCCAGCGTTAATATCAATCATATCCGGATTTTCAGCTTCAGCTATTCTTGCAGCACCAACCATCGAATCTATACTGCTGCCGTAAATCTGAATACCAACTGGTCTTTCCTCTTCAATTATTTTTAGTTTATTATGCGTCTTAGCATTTGAACGAACTAATCCTTCTGAATTCACAAATTCTGTATAAACAACATCAGCGCCAAGTTCTCGGCAAACCAAACGAAAAGAAATATCTGTAACATCTTCCATTGGTGCGAGTAAAATCGCTTTATCTATTTCAACTTTTCCTACTTTGAACATTTTCTCTTAAATAATTTTCTAATCTAACTTAATCTTTTTTGGTAAATAAAAAACCGTTAATAAAAATATGATAAATGTAAAAACTGCTCCTGTTAAAAAAGGAAACGGGTAACCTAAATATTCAAACGCAAATCCACCCCACAGCGGACCCAAAACTCTTGCGAAAGATGAAAGTGATTGATTCATTCCCAACGTAATTCCCTGTTCTGTTTCCGAAGTAACTTCGGAAATCAAACTTAAAACTGTTGGTTGAAAAGTTCCTGTACCATAAGACAAAACAATTGAAACAATTGCTAATCCTAAAAAAGTTCCTGCATAAGGAATCATTGCAAGAGATAACATCATTACAATGGAACCAATTGTTAAGATCATTTTTTTAGACATTAATTTATTTATTCGGCCAATCAATCCGCCCTGAATTATTGCAGAAGATAACCCAACGATTCCGTACATATAACCATTCTGCATATCGGTAAATCCGTAAACTTTTAATCCAAGTAATGCAAAAGTGCCGTAGATGTTAGCAAACGAAAATGTTAAAATGAAAAACAAAAGAATCAGAACTGCTAAATCTGGTTTCTGTAAGATTTTTTTCATCGCTGCAAAATCAAATAGTTTTCTTCGTTGCGGATTAGAGATAAATCTCAATATTCTTCTTTTTTTTAGTGATTCTGGCAAATAAAATATTGTTAGTATAAAAGCTATCATAGAAAATCCCGCTGCAACATAACCAGTAACAGCATATCCAAACTTGATAATAATCCACCAATAAGAGGACCAAAAACAAATCCTAATCCAAATGCTGCTCCGATTAATCCCATTCCTTTAGAACGATTCTCACGAGTTGTAACATCAGCAATGTAAGCCTGTGCGACACCAATACTGCTTCCTCCAATTCCCGCAATAACTCTGGAAGCTAAAAGCATTAAGTATGAATGTGTAAAGAAAAAAACAATGTAACCCATTGCATTTAGAAATAAACAAACTACTATAACAGGTTTTCTTCCATACTTGTCGGATAACTTTCCAAGCACAGGATTAAATAAAAACTGAACAAAAGAATAAATCGCAATTGCAATTCCGATTGCGGCTTCATCAACGTGCAATTCTTTTACTGAGAATGATGGAAGAATTGGGATGAGAATTCCAAAGCCAAGTAAATCTATAAACACAGTTAAAAATATTAATACCAGCGACGATCTATTTTTCAAATCTAATCTCTTTGCTCTCTAAGTTTTACATTGTTTGTGTACTTTGTAATTATATAACGCGTATCATTAAAAGCCTGATTCATTTTTTCATTTTCAGTTTTAGTTAAACTGATTGTTGTATCTGTAATATTTGTTGATGGCATTATGAGATATTCTTTGCCTTTTGTTGTATTACCTTTAAAAACCCAGGTTGGTAAATATTTAACCTCAGATATTTCAATTTTATTATTTACAAAATCTTTTCTGATATTTAATGTCAGAATCATTCCGGCATCTTTATATCTATCTTGCTGATTTGAAAAGAAATTTCCCATTGAGTATGCAACAAAACCTGTATCAAGTTTTGGATTATTAGTTTTATAAAAATTAACCGGCTGCAAAACATGTGGATGACCACCAATAATTATATCAGCACCAAGTTCAATTGTTTTGTTTACAACATCTTTTTGAAACTGAACTGGTTCACGTTTGTACTCTTCACCAAAATGAAAATGAACCAAAACTAATTCTGCTCCATTTATTTTTGCAGATTGAATATCTCTTCCAATCAAATCGTAATCAATAAGATTGATTAAATAATTTTTTCCTTTTGGAATTGGATTTCCATTTGTTCCGTATGAATAAGCAAGTACTGCAATCTTAATACCTTTAATATTAAAAATACGAATTGAATCTCTGTCTCGTTGTGATGTGTATGTTCCTACATATTTAAGATTTCTGGAATTGATTTCATTAATTGTTCTGATAATTCCCTTTTCACTTCTATCCAAAGAATGATTATTTGCAGTTACAAGTAAATCAAATCCAGCATCTTTTAATGCAGTTATATAAGCAGCTGGAGTATTAAAAAACGGATAACCAGTATAACCGCCGCTTTCTTTTCCCGCAGTAACAGTTTCTAAATTCCCAAAAGTAAAATCTGATGACTCCAAATATTTTTTTACATTTCTGTAAACAGGACTAAAATCAAAACTATCTTTTCCAACTCTTGCGTATTCAAACTGGGGACCATGACACATTAAATCACCAACAACAGAAATGCTGATGGTAACAGAACTATCCGGATTGATAATTCTTTTACTTTCCTCAAATCTAAAAGTTGATGGAGAGTTGAATACAAAGAATGATAAAATCGATATTGTAATTATTGCAATTTTCATATAATACAAAATAAGGCTGGGCTATTTTCTAACCCAGCCTTAGTAAGTTTTTGCTACAGAATACTCTTATGGTTTTGGAGTTTTTCTTGCAGCTTTAACGTCTTGAACGTCATTTCGGACTTCCTGACATAATTTTCTGAGATCGCTCAAGCCTTTGCGCACGCGTGTACCTGCAGCAGCTTGTTCTTTCACATAAAATTTTTGGAAATCACCTTCCAAACTTTGAACGAATTGTACGAGTTGATTGAATTTTTCCATGAGAACCTCCTATGAATGTGTGAATGAATTAATTAATGTTTTCCAGTATTATTTCTGCAATATCTTTTACAGTTACTTCTTCTGTTTTTTCAAAATGTTTTACTCCGTCTGTCATCATCGTCATACAAAACGGACACGCTGATGCAATTGTATCAGCATTTGTACTTAATGCTTCTTTAGCGCGCTCTTCGTTTATTCTGCCGCCCTCTTCATCTTCTAAGAACATTCTTCCGCCACCAGCTCCGCAGCAGAAACCTTTGCTTTTGTTACGTTCCATTTCAACTAAATCTAATCCGGCAACTTTATTTAATGATTTTCTTGGCGACTCATAAACATCGTTATATCTGCCAAGATAACAGGAATCGTGATAAGTAACTTTATGTTTTTCACTTTCCTTTTTCATCTGGATTTTTCCACCAGCCAATAACTCTTCTATAAATTGTGTATGATGTTTAACTTCAAAATTGCCACCGAACTGTGGATACTCATTTTTTAATGAGTGAAAACAATGTGGACAAGCAGTAACTATTTTCTTAACACCATAACCGTTTAAAGTTTCAACATTTTCCTGCATCATCATCTGAGCAAGATATTCATTACCAAGTCTTCTTGCCGTATCACCATTACATTTTTCTTCAGTACCAAGAATTCTAAAATTAACTCCAGCTTTTTGCATTATAGTAGCAAAAGCTTTAGAAACTTTTTTGTATCTATCATCAAAAGAACCTGCACAACCAACCCAGAATAAAATTTCACCATCTTTATCTTCTGCCATTGATTTGATATTCATTCCCGATGCCCATTCTGCTCTATCTGCAGGATTAAAAGCCCAGGGAGAAAAATTGGTTTCCAAACTTTTAAATACAGGATTTAATCCAGCCGGAAATTCTGATTCTGTTAAAACCAGGTTTCTTCGCATATCAACTATGGAATCAACATGCTCAATCATTACCGGACATTCCTGAACGCAAGCCATGCAAGTTGTACATTCCCACAGTTGCATATCAGTTATATAATTGTGAACGAGAGTTTTTTCAAACAACTCGCCTTCAGTTTTTCCTTCAAGAATCAGCGGAGCTTTTTCTAATGTTCTTTTCCTGATATCAACAATTATATCTCTTGGTGAAAGTGATTTTCCAACTGTGTTTGCAGGACAAACAGAAGTACATCTTCCGCATTCTGTGCAGGAATAACCATCTAATATCTGTTTCCAGCTAAACTGATCAATATCTGCAACTCCAAATGTATCTGCATTTTCATCATCAAGATTAAGTTTTTTAATTGTATTTCTAACAGGATCGAGATTTGCCAAAAAAACATTTGGTATTGAACTTAAAATATGTAAATGCTTTGAGTACGGCAGATAATTTAGAAATCCAAAAATCAACAAAATGTGCATCCACCAGAAAAACTCATACAAAAAAGTTGTAATTGAACTTGTACCAGCAAAAAATAATCCGCTTATAAAAGCAGAAACCGGTCTTAATTCCGATTCGTGATAACTCATTCCATTATTAGCAAAACCTGAAGCATTTTGTCCGTACATTGAAATCACGATAAACATAATTAACGTTAGAATAAATGCTGCATCCTTCATTCCATGATCATCAACTACTAATCTTGGCACTTTCTGAATAAATCTTCTGTAAAGTGAAAAGATAATTGAAATTATAACTAGTAATCCAAATAAATCCTGAACTAAAGTTATAAGTGAGTAAATCGGACCCAGAAACGAAAGTGAAAACGGTGAATAAAATCCTTGAAATATCGTTTCAATCACTGCAAAAATAAAAAGAACAAATCCCCAGAAAATTAAAAGATGCAATGTTCCTGCAATAGGATCGCGTAAAAGTTTAGTTTGTGCAAATGCAATATTCCAAACGCGTTTTAATCTTGAGACAACATCGCCAGATCTATCATCCTTCTTTTTAGCAACTTTAAGATATTTAATCAGATTATTTACACTATATGCAAAAAATCCAAAAACCGCTAAAAAAACTATGATAAAAATGATGTTCTTTAATTCCATAAAAACTATTTAATAAAACAAGTTAATAAACAACAATTCTAATTAAATCGATTAAAAACCAATTGTCACGCTGAGCGAAGTCGAAGTGTGACCGTTCCAGTTTTTAATAACTGTCATCCTTAGTCTTCGCTCAGGATGACTAAGGAAAATAACTTAACAAAACACTTTTTGAATAAAATTTTCCGTTTTAGAAATCACCAAATCAAACTTTTTATTACTTCCCTCAAACGGATGAACAATATCAAACGTATGACCACAAGTTGCAAGTTTTTCAAATTCAGTTATTGATTTATCGCTCCAATTATAAATCTGTTCACCTTCTGCAATCGGAACTGTTAAATCTTCTGTTCCGTGTAGAATCAATAAAGGCTTATCTAAACTCTTAACTGCTTTTTCAATACTTAATGAACCATCTTTGCTTTTTTCAACATCTTCTAGCGATTCAACATTCATTCGCATCATTTGATTTGTTCTTGAGTTTAAAACCTCAACAAATCCTTGTTTTCGCCATTCTGCTTTTTGTCGTTCAGTATATCTATCAAATTTTGCAACAGAAGCCCAAACAACATAAGCATCAATTTTTTCAATCAAAGTGCTTAAAAGAACAACTCCGCCACCACGACTATGACCTACTAATCCAATCTTACCATTAACATCATTACTAAAAAAACCAGTTTTGTAAGCATTGATAACTTGAACAAGTTCTGAGACTTCGAGTGAAACTGTGTTTTCCGCAAATTTATCTAGGCGATTAAAATCAAATCCTTCATCATCAACTCCATTATGCGAAAAATTAAAAGAAAGAACAAAAAAACCTTTGTCTGCAAAGTGCTTTGCACTGTATGGAAAGAAACCCCAATCTTTAAAACCTTTGAAACCATGAACAAAAATTAAACAAGGTGATGATTTTATATTTTCAAAACCGAATGCACTTATGTTAAGAAAATCCCCTTCTTTCGTTTTTAGCCTAAATTCTTTGTTCATCGGTTTGAAATATGAACAATTAAGTAAGAAAAGTCAATATTTTTAAAGATTTTGCATAAATATAATTATAGGCTTAATATTGCTTGATTTTTAACGTATTTTCACATTTAGCAAATAAAAATTATACGAAAATTCAACTTTAGAGGACTAAATGGACTTCAATTTCACTGATGAACAGAAAATGTTACGTGGTTTGGTTAAGGAATTTGTTGATGGTGAGGTTAGACCGTTAGCTCAAAAAATTGATGAGGATGAAGAAATTCCAATTGATTTGATTAAAAAAATTGGCGAGATGGGATTTTTAGGTCTTTCATTTCCTGAAGAATACGGCGGTGGTGGATTTGGTGAATTAGGTTATTGCATTATGCAGGAAGAGATGACAAGAGCCTGCAACTCAACCGCAGTATTTATTGGCGCACATCAATCAATTGGAACAAACGCAATTTACCTTGGCGGATCTGAGGAAATAAAAAGAAAATATCTTCCCCTGCTTACATCAGGCGAAAAAATAGCAGCATTTACTTTAACAGAACCTGGTGCAGGTTCAGATACTTTTAATTTATCCACCAAAGCAGAACTTGTTGGCGATAAATGGATTTTAAATGGAAGTAAAGTTTGGATTACAAACGCCGGCATTGCAAATGTGTTTTCTGTTTTTGCAAGAACCGATAAAGGAATAAGCGCTTTTGTTGTTGATGCTGATACTCCTGGAATTATAATTGGGGCAAAAGAAAAGAAACTTGGTATTAGAGGCAGCGTTACAAACACAGTAACTTTTGAAAATGTTGAAGTACCAAAAGAAAATTTACTTGGGCAGGATGGTAAAGGATTTTTAATTGCAATGAAAACTCTTGATGCAGGAAGAATCGGACTTGGTGCCGGATGTCTTGGTGCTTCAAAAGAATTGCTTGAACTTTCTACAGTCTTTGCAAAACAACGTAAACAATTTGGATCAGCTATTTCAAAATTTCAGGCAGTGCAGTTTATGCTTGCAGAAATTTCTGCAAAAATTTACCCGATGGAAAGCATTGTTTACCGCACTGCAAATAATTACGATCTTAAAAAAGATATTTCTAACGAAGCCGCTATTGTTAAATTGTTCTGCTCGGAATCTATGGCTGAGATTGCAGATAAAGCTGTGCAAATACACGGCGGAATGGGATTTAGTCGTGAACTGCCTATTGAAAGATATTACCGCGATGCACGCATTCTAAAAATATTTGAAGGCACAAACGAAATACAAAAAATGATTATCGGCAGATACGCAATTAAAGATAATGGCAAGTGGAAAGTGGATGAGTAATTCGTAGTTCAGGTTTCATTCCAGCGATTATTATCTATTTTAGGATAGTTCGATTTAAGTTTGAAAACTATATAGATACAAAATTCATCTTTTACTTTCTCAGTTCATTTAGTTATTTTTTAACAGGAATAAACATCATTATTTCTTAATGCAATGAATCCAATAAAAAAACATCTATTAGTAATTCCATCGATTGATATTCACAACCGCAAAACTGTAAGAGTTGTTCAGGGAATTCCTGAACTCGATTGCAAAGAATACGGTGATGATCCGGTTGAAATGGCAATGATATGGCGTGCAGAAAATGCAAAGATGCTTCACGTAGTAGATTTTGATGCTGCTTTCGATCATTCAAATGTAAATCACGATATAATAAAAGAACTCTGCAGTTCTGTAGTTATCCCAATAGAATTTGCCGGAGGAATACGAAGTGTTGAAGATGCGGAAGAAGTTTTTGATTTAGGTGTTTACAGAATTTCTATCAACACAATGGCATTAGAAAATCGTGTTGAGTTTATAAAACTTTTTGAAAAATTTGGTCCAACTAAAATTGTTTTATCCATTGATATACTAGATGGTAAGTTAGTAACACGAGGCAGACAAAGAAAATCTGATATGAATTACTTTTACTACGTTAAAGAGATGACTGAAATTGGTATTGATAGAGTTATTGTAACCGATGTTAGTCGTAATGGAGTAATGCAGGGTCCAAATATTAATTTATCAAAATCTATTGCAGAAAATTGCAATATTAAAGTTACACACTCTGGCGGTGTTCGTAACAAAGATGAGCTTTTAGATTTGCAAAATTTAATTCCTGTGGGAGTTGATTCTGTAATTATTGGCAGAGCATTTTACGAAAACAGATTCCCGTGTCAAAAACTTTGGCGCGTTGCAGAATCAGGTTTATTCAATTAGAGGAAATTATGGAAAAAGAAAAAGTAGCACATAGCAGTTTTTGGGTTAATTTTTTTAATTCACCAACAGAAGAAACTGATTTGAAGAATTCATTAAAGACAATTCCTCTTTTTAATGATTTAACAAAAGGCGATTTAACATCACTCATAAAAATTATCCATAACAGAACTTTTGTTGCAGGTGAATTCATATTTCATCAGGGTGATCCTGGAATCGGATTGTATATAATAAGAGATGGTGATGTTGAGATAGAAAGAGAGAACGCTCAGAAAGTTAAAAATGTTCTGGCAACTTTTTCTAAAGGAGATTTCTTTGGCGAGTTAGCTTTAGTTGATGGTGAAAAAAGATCTGCTTCTGCAATTGCTAAAACATCGTGTAAAGTTTCAGTTATCTTTAAACCCGATCTTGATGAGTTTATAGAAAAGTATCCAAGAAAAGGAATAAAGATATTAACCGGTATTTCAAGCATCATTGCTTTACGTTTAAGAAAATTAAATGAAGATTATTTTGATCTTCAATACAATGTATTAGAAGAGAAAGGGAAATAAGATGGAAACGACAATAAAAAAAGTTCTTGTGCCTATCGATTTTTCTGATTACTCAAAAAGTGCATTAAAGTATGCAGTTAACTTTGCAAAATCATTTAATGCAGAAATCATATTAGTTTATGTTGTTGAGCCGGTTATTTATCCGCCTGATTTTAGTATGGGCCAGATTGCAATGCCTTCAATAACTACAGAATGGGATGACAGAGCAAAAGATGAATTGCAAAAACTTGCAAAAAGTGAAATCAATGAGATTGCGAATGTTAAAACAATTATCAAGACAGGTAAACCTTTTGTAGAAATTATAGAAACTGCAAAAGAAGAAAATATTGATTTGATAATTATTGCAACTCATGGCCACAGCGGAGTTGAACATATTTTGTTTGGCAGCACCGCAGAAAAAGTAGTACGAAAAGCTCCCTGCCCTGTTCTAACTTTACGCGAACCTATAAAAGGTTTTGATTATAAAGAAGGAATTAAGAAGTTATAGCAGATTGGTTTGTCAGTCTGAGCCTGTCGAACACTTATAATTTGAAATTGAATCACACTTAAACAGGCTCAGCGTGACATTGCTAGTAATTACGAAACACTTAGTGACTGTAGGATTTTTAATTTTTTCGATCGGTTACAAAATCAACTAAGGCCGACATAGAAAGTTTTATCTCAGAATCTGGAAAAATGTTTAATGCATCTTTTGCCATATCAGAATATTTCTTTGCAACTGTAAGTGCGTAATCAATTCCATTATTTTCCTGAACAAACTTCATTACTTCTTTTACTTTTGTCTTATCATTTCCGTTCTTCAATATTTTTCTGATTCTTGAAGCTTCATTCTTCGGAACATTATTAAGTGAATAGATAAGAGGTAAAGTGATTTTCTTTT
The DNA here is from genome assembly GCA_016707115.1 of Ignavibacteriales bacterium. Lineage (GTDB taxonomy): Bacteria > Bacteroidota > Ignavibacteria > Ignavibacteriales > Ignavibacteriaceae > IGN3. Next base: position 842,914 of record JADJIH010000001.1, read on the forward strand.
CTTTAATATCACCACCAACAGGTTTACCGATAAGATTTGATTTTCCTTCATAATCAAGAATATCATCTCGGATCTGAAAAGACATTCCAAGTGAGTGGCCAAAGTTTTTCATTGCTTCAATATAATCTTTATTTTCTGTTGTACTCATTGCACCAATTGAACAACAGGTTTCCAATAGTGAAGCAGTTTTATCAGATATAACTTTAAAATAAGTTTCTTCATCAATATCTAATTTTCTGGTTTTCTGAATTTGAAGAAGTTCACCTTCAGACATTCTTTTTACAGCATTTGTTGTTACGCCAAGAAAATCATAGTCTTTTCCATCAACAGAAATCATCAGTCCGCGAGAAAGTAAATAATCACCCATCAGTACTGCAACTTTATTCTTAAACAAAGCGTTAATAGACCACATTCCCCTCCTCTTGTCAGCATCATCCACAACATCATCGTGTATTAGAGTTGCTGTATGAAGAAGTTCAACTAATGAAGCACCACGGTAAGTTCTATCTGTAACTCCGCCTGAAAGCTTTGCAGATAACAATACCAAAAGAGGACGAATCTTCTTACCCTTTTGGCGAATGATATAACGGGCAACAAGATCAACCAATCCAACATTAGAGCGCAAAGCTTCTTTAAATATCTCATCAAAGCGTTCTAGCTCAGATTTTATTGGACTGCTTATTTCTTTTAGTGAAAGTTTACTCACGATTTCTTCTGCGATATTTTGGAAATAAAAATGCTTATCTCGTAAAGTACAAACAAAGGAACTGCAAGTACAAGTTGAGAAACCGGATCAGCTCCTGGAGTAAGAAAAGCAGCAAGTATCATAATTATAACAATTGAATGTCTTCTGTACTTTTTCATAAAGCTTGGTTTTAAAATGCCAAGTTTTGATAAGAAGAATGAAATCATAGGGAGTTCAAAAACTAATCCTGCCGCTAACATAACACTTATTATGATGGACATATATTCATCAATTGAAAATTCATTCTTAATTGATTCTGATCCAAACTCAGCAGCAAACTTTAGTGTTAACGGAAGCATTGCAAAGTATGCAAATGCAATTCCGCCTAAAAAACAGATTGATGAAAATACCACTATCCAGAAAATATATTTTTTTTCTTTACTTCTTAATGCAGGTGAGATGAATTGCCAGAATTGATAAAACAAATTCGGGATACTAATTATCATTCCAACCATAATTGCAATTTGCATATACAGAAATAATTGTCCGAATGGTCTTAAGTTTTGAAGCACTGCACCGGAATCTTTTGCAGGTTTTAATAAAACAACATCAACAAGAAAATCTATAAAAATCCAAGCGAGGATAGTACCAACTACAATACCGATAATTGAGTAAATGATTCTCCATCTTAATTCTTCTAGATGCTCGAGAAATGTCATTTCTTTTTCGGGTTCAAATCCCCCATCATCTTTATCTTCTTGTAATAATTCTTCTGCCAAAATAATTTTTACTTACTTTGATTCTGCAAATAATGGAAAAGAAATTGTAAACTTTTTAACTTCTTCTTGAAGATCATTTAAAGTTTTTTCATTTTCAAAACTAGATACTGCCTTATTAATTATTGAAGCAATAACTTCCATTTCTTTTTCTTTCATTCCGCGCGTTGTTAATGCTGGTGTTCCAACTCTTATTCCACTTGTTACAAATGGACTGCGTTTATCAAACGGAACCATATTTTTATTTACTGTAATTCCAGCATGTTCTAAAGCAATCTCAGCTTGTTTACCAGTTATATTTTTATTTGATAAATCAATCAACATTAAATGATTATCTGTTCCTCCGGATACGATATTAAAATCATATTCAGTTAATTTTGCAGATAATGCTTTGGCATTCTTTCTAACTTGCACTACATAATCTTTAAATGAATCATTCAAAGCCTCACCAAAAGCCACTGCTTTAGCCATAATAATGTGCATCAATGGTCCGCCTTGAATACCGGGCATAACCATACTATCAATTAACTCGGACATCATTTTAACTCTATCGCCTTTTGGAGTTGTTAATCCCCAGGCATTTTCTTTGTCTTTACCAATAAGAATTATTCCACCGCGTGGGCCGCGTAAAGTTTTGTGTGTTGTTGAAGTTACAACATCACAATGATCAATAGGACTGTTAAGTAAACCTTTTGAAATTAAACCTGCTGGATGAGCCATATCGCACATTAAAAAAGCACCAACCGAATCAGCTATTTCTCTAAACTTTTTGTAATCCCAATCTCTTGAATAAGCACTTGCACCGGTGATAATCAGTTTTGGTTTTTCTTTTTTAGCAAGATCAGCAATCTTATCGTAATCAAGCAAACCGGTTGCTTCATTCAATTCATATCCGACTGCCTCATATAGCTTTCCCGAAAAGTTAACGGGTGAACCGTGTGTTAAATGTCCGCCATGAGCAAGACTTAATCCAAGAAATTTATCCCCTGGTTTGAGATAAGTCATTAGTACAGCCATATTTGCTTGTGAACCGCTATGTGGCTGCACATTAACATATTCAGCTCCAAATAATTTTTTTAATCTATCACGAGCAATATCTTCTGCCTGATCAACAAATTCACATCCGCCGTAATATCTTTTGCCAGGATAACCTTCGGCATACTTATTTGTTAAAACTGATCCTGCAGCTTCTAATACAGCAGGACTAACAAAATTTTCACTTGCAATTAATTCTAACTTGTTAGTTTGTCTTCCAATTTCGGATTGAAGTACTTTATAAATTTCAGCATCTTTTTTTAGATATGATTCCATATTAGCCGCTTATTTTGATGAATGATTGAGGTAAAATTAGAAAAGGTTTCCTGAAATCTCAAGAAACCTTTTCAGATTAAAAATTATGAATTAAAACTAAGGGGCTGTAACACTTTTGCCAATCCAGCCAACACAGGTTATAGTCAATGTTTGTCCTGATTTAATTCCTCTAAAGAAATAATCTTCTTTTGTTGGAATCGAACCTGATAAAGCATTTATTCTATCTTTTGCTTCACCAAGGTTTGGATCCATATTTAGAGCTCTTCTATAAGTATTCTGAGCTAAGAGATACACAACTTTTCTATCGAAATCTGCACATCCGCTTGCAGATTGCTCATACAAAAATCCTTCATAAAATATTGGTAATGCCCAGCCGTTTCCTACTTCACTTGCTTTTAAGAACTGTGTTCTTGCTTGTGAATACTTTCCGGCTTCCATCAAAGCTTTACCAAAATAGAAGTAATGATCTTTATTCTCAGGTTCGAGTTTAATTAATTTAGAAAATGTTTCTTCAGATTTTGTTGTATTTTCTAATTTATTATAAACGTTTCCTAATTGCGATAAAAATCCTACATTCTCAGGTTCTTTGCTCACTAAAAATTCCAAAGGTGCAACTGCTTGAGCCCACTCACTTGCCTGAATTGCGGTTGAAGCAAATGCCTTGGCCTTTTTTTCGTTTTGCAGATCTTTTTCCCATGCTTCTTTCTGGAATTTTAATCGATCATCAATGTTACCAAATAATTCAGTAATAATATTTCCCCAGACTGGATTTTCAGGTTCACGTTCAACAAGAATAGTGTAAAGATCTATCGCTTTTTCTTTTAATCCATTTGTGCCATCATCATTATTAACATATAACTGGCCTAATCTATTATAATAAAATGATGATAACTCAGGCTGCCATGCAATTGATTGCTCGTATTCAGGTATTATTGCAGTCGCTGGAAGCGTTAACCATAGTTCTGAAACATATGCTTTCCGAGCCTGAAAATATCCTTTATCTTCTTCACGATATTTTATTGCTAAATCATAGAAATACAATATTGTATCCTGAATAGATTTAACCATCTCAGGAGTTGTGCTTGTTGAATCGTGCAACGCCCAAAAACATTCTTCCATTTTATAATAAATCCACTTGCTAAACTTTGATGGATTAGCTTCAATTACGCTCCATCCATATGGTAAAGCACTTACACAGTCTTTATTTTTATGATATTCAGAAAACAAACTGTAGTCTGTCAGCACTTTCATGGAGTCTGCAGTTTGAGCAATGATTGAAGATGAGAACAGAACTAAAGTAATTGCGATTGTTTGTATTAATGTTTTCACTTTTCTAACCTTTATTGATTAATCGTGATCTATTTTTCATATCTTAAAAACCAGAGTTCACCAAAACTAAGACCTAGGTAAATTCTGATTGCGTTTTCCATAAGTAAATTATTTTCTGTTGTTCCCCTGTTTAAGTACTGCACTGCAAGATCAATACTATTATCAACTCCAAGAGGATAAGACAATCCTCCAAACACCGAATACTGATTAATTCCTTGCCCATTAAATATATATTGAGTTTGTTCATAACTTAAACCGAACCGCCAAATTATTTGTTCCCAGAGTGTCATTCCCATCGATTTTTTCGGTTTATACTCAAAAGCCGCACTAAATTTATTTGCATCACGCAAATTTGCATCAGGCTGATTATTAAAACTAAAATTACTCATTGGCTGATACATAAAATCTAAATTTATGTTATACGCATCTGCAAAAGCAAAACTTATGCCGCCATTAAAACGTGCAGGAATCTGCATTTCAGTCTCTGCGATAGCAATAGTGTCTAATAGAAAGAGCGATAATGATGTATAAATAGTATCAGTACTGAGGTTTCCAAAATAATTTAGCGAAAGACCAAATCTTAAATCATCAAATATATCTATATCTAAATCTTTTGCTAGATTAGATGAAATTATTCCAGCTGTAGTTCCAAAACCCGTTGCTCTTCTATTATTTTCATAAATAGCTTTAAGGTTTACAACATTATTATCAAACTCGATAGTTGAGAAGTAGCTCTGATTGCCAAAATAGTAATCCAAAGTCAAACCAGCAGAAAAACCAAAAGGAACAAAAAATGAGGTTCCTAAAAATATTTTTGATAGCCCGCCTCTACCTTCATATAAAACTTTATATGAAGGGATTACTTCATCTTCAACTTTAATAAATTCTTCAGCTTCATAGCTAACTCTTGAATATGGAACTAAACCTGCAACAACTCCAACACCATATTCTCTGCTAACAGGAAAACCGATTGTAAATCCTTTGAAATCAGTTTCACTTGTATAGTTAGATTGATAAGCATCTGATATCCTTACCCCTCTGTAACCGAGACTAAATTCAATTCTCGTTCTGCTTAGCACCGACCAACTTGCAGGATTTGATATCATCAAATGATCAGGATCGAGATGGGAGATTCCAAGTTCACCTATACCCATCATTTTAGGTGAATAACCAAATTCAAGGTCTCCAATACCATATCTTGTATAGACAGAACCACTCTGTGCATTCAAATTAAGAATGCTTGTAAGTATAATCAAACCTGTAAAGAGAAAGCTTTTCATCAATTAATACTTCTTTCTTGCATATACAATTTCTAATTTGGGTCTCTGAGAAACGTCTGCAGCACTACTGCCCTTAACAGAAAATATTTCAACACCCCTTAATTCACTTGTTGCTCTTATTAACATACCTTGATTATCAACATTGTTCTTCCAAGCACGTATAATGTTAGTAATATCGCCCGTAAAATTAGCACCGCTTCTGGTCAAAGTATAAATATAACTTGTACTTATTTCTTTTTTTGCAGAATCGCTGAATAAAAAGACTCTTAATGAATTGGTAAAATTGCTGCCGGTTTTTGTTTGAATAGTATCAACAGTTAAAGTAAGTTTCGCTGAATTAACTACGCAATCCTCAGGTAAAACAGACAAATCAAAAAATAATTTAGCTTCTGAAGTAAGACTTGATTGTATAGATAAATTCTCGTTAACAGTATTTTGAACTTCACCCACAACAGCACTGATATCCGCTGCGATATATCCGATTAATGTATCTATATAGGCGCCTGGTTTTTGTACCACAATTCTTAATCTCGGATCATCAATTCCGCTTATATTGAAAGCGGTAAAACCTAATACCTTCTGAGAGTTTGTCGTCGGTTCTAATAAAATTCCATAATTTGATGCAACTGAAGTATCAGCATAATGTTGAAGCCAGGAGGATGTTAACGTTGTATCAACATGAAAAGAATAAAGCGTGTCATTTGTGGTAGTTCTATTTGAACTTAAATCAACATTATCATATAAAAGTATTGAAAGACTATCGGCTGTAAATGTAGAAGCTGACCAACTGCTGTTTATCTTAAAAACCTGATAATCAAACAACGCTGCTGAATCACCAAAAGAATAATCTTTATTCAGCTCTATATAAGAATCTAAAACAGTTAAAGATCTTGCTTTCAATTCGGTTAGAATAGTATCAGGAATAATTATTGCAAATCTTAAAAGTGTTTTTGCGGTAACATTATCTGCCTTACCAATCAAAAGATGATCTGAACTTCCAAGATTTATAACTTTTTTAAAGTGATTAGATTGCTGAGAAATTGAATCAACAGAAGAGTCTAGCTTAAAGACTTCAACACCATCCTGAGATATAAACTCAACACCTAAATCCGTTGGAGAATCATTACATCCAATTATTAAAAATATAGTAATTGCAGAAATGAGAGAGAATAATTTCTTATTAGTCACTAAAGGGTACTCCGGTAGAATCATTAATTATAAACTTATAAGCTTCAGTTAAATTTTCGGCTACAAAGCTTGGAAAATTATTTTCATTTTGCAAGATAGAAATACTTTCTGCACCTTTACCTGTTTTGACCAAAATTGTTTTTAACTGTATAGTTAAACCAGCAATTATATCTGCAGCAGTATCACCAACAAAATATGATTTAGATAGATCGATATTCAAATCATTGGCAGCATCTAAAATCATTTTGGGAGATGGCTTTCTGCAAAGACAATCTTCTTCACTGCTAAAATCGGGATGAAAAGGGCAATAATAAAATGCATCAATTTGTACATTAAATTCTGATAGTTTTTTATTCAACTCATTGTTTACAGATATAACTTGTTCTTCTGTAATTATTCCTCTGGCTATTCCTGCTTGATTTGAAATCACTATCAGTTTGAATTGAAATTTGTTCTTGAGTGCAGCTAGTACATTCCCAGTATCAGAAAACAATTCAAGATCATTTGGATTACCTAAGTAACCCGGATCATAATTCAATGTACCATCACGATCTAAAAAAACAGCTTTACTTAACATCAACTAATCAGATGATAACATGGTCTTATAAAGTTCTATATATTTTTTTGCTGATGAATCCCAGCTAAAGTCTGATTTCATTCCTGATCTCATAATCTTCTGCCAGGTCTTCTTGTCTTCAAAAATCTTGATTGCTCTTTTTATTTCCTTAAGCATATCATCAACATCATATTTCTTATAAACAAATCCTGTTCCCTCTTCAGTCTTATCATTAAACTTAACAACCGTATCAGCTAAACCGCCTGTTTCTCTAACAATTGGAACAGTACCATAAACAAGGCTGTACATCTGATTTAAACCGCAGGGTTCATATTTTGAAGGCATAAGAAACATATCTGAACCGGCTTCAATTAAATGTGCTAACTCATCATTAAAACCAAGATAGCTTGCAAATTTTTTCGGAAACTTTGCAGCCATTTTATCAAAGAAAGAATGATACTTATGATCACCTGTTCCAAGTAAAATAATCTGAACATTTAACTTCATCAAATCAGCAAAAGCTTTTTGCACAAGGTCCAGTCCCTTGGAATCATAAAGTCTTGATATCAATCCAATAATTGGAACCTTTTCATCGAAGGTTAATCCAAAACGTTCAGCAAGTTCTTTTTTATTAACTAATTTTTCATCAATATTTTTGGCTGAAAAGTTTGCCGGAATTTGTTTATCCTTCTCAGGATTCCATACATTTTTATCTATTCCATTCACGATTCCATATAAAGAATCTTTTCTTTTTGCTAAAACATCTTTAAGACCTTCGCCATATTCTTCTTTTGTTCTAATCTCGTTAGCATAAGTCTGACTAACCGTATTTATCACATCTGCAAACATTAAACCGCTTTTCATAAAGTTTACTTTACCATTATGGATGATGCCTTTAGAAACTGATTCAAGTTCTTTTGGCAAATCGGTTTTCTTAAATGTTGTTGTAGGAAATTCTCCTTGATAAGCCAGGTTATGAATAGTAAACAATGTCTTAAACTGATCAAATCCTTCTTGGTTTTTGTATACAGTTTTTAAATATGCAGGAACCAATCCACATTGCCAATCATTTAAATGAATAACATCCGGAATCCAGCCAAGCTTAATAATTAGTTCCATTACCGCACGGCTAAGGAGAATAAATCTTTCATCATTGTCAGGATAATCTTTTCCGGTCTTAGGATCTACGTATAAGCTATTGCGACTGCCAAAGTATTCCTGATTATCTAAAAAGTAAATCTGCACTCTAACTCTTGGTCCTGGCAAGAAACATGACTTCAATGAAAAAGTAACATCTTTATCACCAATTTTCACAATCAAATCTTTTAATCTAACTATCTCGTGTATTTTAAATTTTCTATCGTCCACTGCACCATATTTTGGTATAACAATTCTAACTTCGTGGCCCAATTCGGATAGCATTTGCGGCAAGGCAGACGAAACATCGGCAAGACCTCCTGTTTTTACAAAAGGTACTACTTCAGATGTTACAAATAATATTTTAAGTTTTTTTGCAGCCATTTTGGTTATTCTTTTTTTAATGATGTTGCAAAAATACGAAAAAAAGCGCTGGTTCTCAAAAAATGACTGATATAATATTCACAGCTTATTTTGAGGGTAGTTCGAATTATGCAATTTCTTAGGTTTACTAAAAAAGGTTATATTTGAGACAATTCAATACAAAGAGTAAGTATGAAAAAGTTATTGTTTGAGATAAAAAGTATATTTATTGTTTTTTCATCCATTTTGATCATTTATTCTTGTTCAGCCTCAACAGGCAGCAGATATAACAAAAATGAAAAAGAAAACTCTACTAACACTTCCAAAGAAAATAAGGAAACCATCAAATCAACTGAACCTAAAGAGGATTTTGATATAACACCTTACAAAACCCAAATAACCATTCCAGAAAAAAAATCAGGCACAGTCAGTAAAAATCAAAACGTTTGGTTTGATTATGGTTCTCCTGTAATCGAAACCAAAACGGAATCATTGGTTGGAACAGAAGATGGTTTTAGAGTTTTAGTTATAACCACTGATAATATTGAGGAAGCAAATCAAGTAAAAGCTGATGTATACTTCAGTCTTAATACTTATGAAGTCTACATAGATTTTGAACCTCCCTTTTACAAGGTTAAGGCTGGTGATTTTGATAATCAGAAGCCCGCTGATGATTTAAGATTTAAATTAAATCAATTAGGCTATAAAGAAGCTAAAGTTGTTAAGGATAAAATTAATATTTACAAATAATGAAAAAGATTTTTACAAATGCTTCACAGATAGTTACCGCAAAAACCGGTGGTAAGAATTATAAACGAGGTAATGAATTATCAGAACTTGAAGTAATCGAAAATCATTCCATATTTTGTGAAAATGGAATTGTTAAAGACATCATTCCAAATTATGCAGTGAATAAATTTGTTGCTGATGAAAAAATAAACTTGAACGGTAAAATTATTCTGCCTGGTCTGATCGATTGCCATACACATACAGCTTTTGCAGGATCACGTGCTAATGAGTTTAAAGAAAAAATTGCAGGCGTACATTATGAAGAAATTGCAAAACGTGGCGGCGGAATAAATACTACAGTTACTGCTGTTAGAAATTCTTCACTAACTGATCTTGTTGAATTAATGAAACCAAGAGTGCAGGAATTTATTGCACAAGGTGTTACAACTTTAGAAATAAAAAGCGGTTATGGACTCGATTTCGAAAACGAAATTAAACTGCTTCACGCAATTAAAATAATTAACGAAATTTTTCCAATTGATATAGTTTCAACTTTTCTTGGTGCGCATACTTTTCCACCGGAGTTTAAAGATGACCATTCCGGTTATGTGGATTTAGTTGTTAATAAAATGATTCCGCATATCGCAAAAAATAAACTCGCAGACTTTTGTGATGGATTTTGTGAATCAACTGCTTTTACTTCTAAAGAAATTGATAAAATTTTTACCGTTGCGAGCAATGCGGGATTAAAATTAAAACTTCACACCGAACAATTTAATAATGTTGGCGGATTGGATGTAGCATTAAAACACAAAGCAACAAGTGTGGATCATTTAGAGGTATTGCTTGCAAATGATTTTTCTAAGTTTACAAATTCCGAAACAGTTGCGGTGCTTCTTCCCGGTGTTTCCCTGTTTCTTGATTATCAATTTGCACCTGCAAGAAAACTAATTGAGAATAATGCAATAGTTGCACTTGCCACTGATTACAATCCAGGCTCATCTCACATTTTAAATCTCCATTTAATTATGAGTCTTGCTGCAATTAAAATGAAAATGAAGATTGAAGAAATAATTAATGCGGTTACAATCAATGCTGCAAAAGCTTTAAATCGTGAACAGAGCGTTGGAAGTATTGAAATAGGAAAGAAAGCAGACTTTGCTGTTTTTAATACCACTGATTATTCAGATATAGTTTATAATGTTGGAAGAAATCTTTTATCACACACGATTAAAGATGGTGAGATAATTTTTCAGCATTAATGTCATCACGATCCCGATTTATCCGGAGAAGTGATCTGTTATATTCTTAGTTAGCTTATAGATTGCTTCGTCGTTAACTGTTCGCAATGAAAAACACTTTCTATTCAAACACAATATTATAATCTGTAACACTCCAGCGGGGACGAAGTTTTATTGTATCAGGGACAAAATAAAATTCTTCGGAATATCTAAATGGCTCCGGATAACCCTTGTCGAAAGTTCCGCTGCTGTCTTTATCAGAATAGATCCACATCGAATATATTCCGGCATCTATTCTTTCAAATTTATAAGCTGATGTTTTATCCGGAACAGCGGTAAAAAACTTTTTAGCATCTTTCGAATCCTGTAAAACAACTACAACATTATTCTTTGTAGTTGTTAATTTACCTGAGATTCCGGTAAATTCAACACCGGTTATTGTTTGAAATTTAAGTACGAATGTCGAATCAACTTTATTTCCGGCAGCATCAGAAAAATAATTTAAGTCTACTTTTATTTGATAATTCTTTTCAGGTTTCAAATCCATTTCAGGCTTTAAAGAGATTGTAGCATCATCAATAAAACTTAAATTATAACCAATTTTATTTTTTGATGTATCGGTAAACTGTATTGCATTTTTAATTTCTTTGTTAGCAATCGCTTCATCAAAGAATAAAAGTATTTCCGGATTCTTAAAATCAGTTGAGCCATTTCTACCTGGTTCAGTTTTAATAAGTTTTATTGCTGTTGTATCGGGTTTATCAGATACAACAAAGCCAGTGGATTCATTTTCAAAAATATTACCTTCCAAATCCTGCAATATTTTTGCAACCAAAAAGTAACTATTCTCCGTGTTCAATTTATTTTTATGAACCAAAACAAATTCTTCTTTCTTAGATTTGTTTCGATATGAAAAATCGATCGGATAAACTTGATCCAAAGTAGAATCAATAATTTGAAAATTATTTGCAAGGTAAGAAGCAGAATCACACTCTTCACTCAAAGTAATTACCAAATGGTTGGAATCAGTCATTACTGTTCCGAGTAAGCGAGGTTTTACGGTATCAACTTTCATCATAAAGAAATTCAATCCGGAATAAGTTGAATCCGTGTTGATTAAAGAAATTTCTTTACCTGGTATTCCTATCAAATCCTGATCAGCCTGATACAGTAAATCACGAAATTCATCATTAACCGCAAACACACGATAAACAGATTCAGCTAATCCGTTGAGATTGTAGGTACCATCTTTTCCTGTCTGTGAAAGATAATCCGGTTTTCTTGCAAGATATTTCGTTGTGTCATCAGCATATTTGTATGCAAAAATCAAAGTACCTTCAGCATCTTTTCCGTATACTTTTCCACCTATACTTCGCTTATCAATCTTATCGCCCGTCGCAAATGAAAATGAATAGGAGTTTAACATTCTGTTTTTATTGTTCACATCAACAACATCAGTTCCGATTGTTACAACATATGTTAAGCTATCTTTTAATCCATTTGGAAACCCGATTTCAACCGATGTGCCGCTCCAATTAATTTCAAGTTGTTCATCAATTGCCGGAGAGATAAAAATTGCCTCTTTGAATGAGCGTTTATCAACATATTCAGAAAATTCAAACTCTATATAGTCACCTTCAAAATTGGTTGTTCCATTTTCGGGATAAGAAAAAATAATTTCAGGTGGAATCAAATCGACCTCTCCCCCGCCCGGAGGTAATTGGTTTGCACAACCTATTAGGAAGGAAACTGAAAATATAATTAAATAGAGTTTTACCGCAATCCTCGGGCTTTTTTTTTTTTTTTTTTTTTTTGGGGGTTTTTTGACTGAGAAATCAACCATTAAATACAGATTTCTCACTTCGTTCGAAATGACATACTTCTTTTTCACTAAACATTTTGTCACACTGAGCCTGTCGAAGTGTGACCTCATAACAATTGTTCCATCCCTCGACAAGGTCAGGATGACATGTGGATTTATCTAAAGTTTCGTTATCAATTACTAGTTCTGTTCTTTTAACCATTTTCTGTACTGCGCAACATTCTTTAAATGATCTGAATATGATTTGGCAAACTTATGTCCGCCATTTCCACCGGCTACAAAATACAAATAATTATTCTTTTCCGGATATAACGCTGCCATAATTGCGTTCTTACCGGGATTATTAATTGGTCCCGGCGGTAAACCAGAATATTTATAAGTATTATAAGGAGATTCAATTTTTAAATCAGCATAAGTTAACCTTCGCCATCCACCTGGCAATAAATATTGTATAGTAGGATCAGCCTGCAAGCGCATACCAATTTTTAACCTGTTGTGGTAAACTGCAGAAATTGTTGGCATTTCATCAGCAAGATTTGTTTCACCTTTTATGATTGATGCAAGTGTTAAAACCTGGTGAACTGTTAACCCGATTTTCTTTGCTCGTTGCTTTAATGAATCCGTAAAAAAATCTGTAAAACCTTTGTAGAATATTTGCAATGCTTCTTCGGGTGAAGTGTTTTCATACATCTTGTAAGTTTTAGAAAACAAATATCCTTCTAGCGATGATGTATTTAATCCTAATGATTTTATAAACTCTTTATCCGTTGCAAGATTTACAAATGCCGTGGAATCAATCTTAATATCTCGCCTTACTTTTGCACTAAGCCATTTGATTGTCTGTCCTTCATTTATTTTTACTGCTCTTAAATAATCTGCGGGACCGTTAACAAATAAATCCAGTAAATCTAAATAACTTAAGTCATTCGGAATTTTATACCTTGCAGCTTTTACTTTAGTCTGTGCTCCGTAAATAAAACCTGCAACTTTAAAGTTAAACTTACTTGGAATAATGGATTCCTCGTAAAGTCTTTCTGTTACGCTGGTAAATGATTCACCGTCTTTTATCTCAAAAGTAAATGGTGCAGGTTTATCAAAATGGTTGGCTGTAAAAAAGGTTATGTAACCAATTATAACCAGAATAAAAAAAACAGCTAATACAATGACCAACTGCGCTTTGCTGAAAAGATTAGATATGGCTACCTTCATTTGCAGTTTATATAGAAATTGCTAGCTAAGATTACTAGCTCTATAACTTCTAGATTTTAGAGCAATTGTACTTTCTCTCATTTTATAAAAGAGTGATACAAACCATGCACCTGCGGGAGTTAAAAATAAAGATAGTACAATTACATAAGTCAAATTGTGAGATAAGCTTTCAAAGTTTTTTAGTGCCATCCAAAACATTAACCCTAAGGCAGTTGATGAACACAATGCCAATATTATCAAAAGTATTACATTCATTTTAATAATTCCTCAAAATGTTATTTGCAATATAAAGCAGTTACGGGAAATTATTTATCAAAGTGTGCAGAATTTTAGTCTATTTACTTATTACCAGTAAGCAAAAACACTGGATATTTACCATGTGGTTTTTCATCAATGCTTGCGGTTATAATTTTAACATTCTTAAATCCGGCTGCAATTGCTTTATCCTGAAAAGCTTTTCTTTCAAATCCAAGATGAAAAACACCAGTATCCTCTGTATGAAAACTTCCATCTTCAATATCAAGATCAGAAATTGCAATTATGCCATTATCATTTAGCATTGTGTAAAAATCATTAAACATTGCCTGTGTATCTTCAATATGATGCAACGTCATTGATGAAATTATTCCATCAAACTTCATATCCATTTTTGTTTTTGTTAAATCCAATTGAAGAATCTCAACTTCACAATCCAGGTTTTTTATTTTTTCACTTAACTGTTTTGTCATTGATTCCGATACATCAACCGCAGTTATTTTTTTTACAAACGGAGCCACTCTTTCTAACAGCAAACCTGTACCGCTGCCAAAATCCATTATGTGCATATTTTTATTAAACGGAATGCTGCTTAAAATAGAATTAGCAATGTTATCTACATTACTAACTCTGTTTACATCTTTATCATAGCTCTCTGCTTTTTTTTCAAAATAATCGTTGCTCAAATTGTATTACCTTAATTTTGTTTTAAAAAAATAAACATCAAGAAAAGACAAAACTCAAATTATAATTTTATTCAGCAAACATTTCTTTTAATGCAATTAGTACTTTTGTCTGAGTTGCCCCATTCAGAGTATCAACTTTTTTAAATAGTCTTATTTTATCAACAGTTCTTATTTGATCTAATACGATTTGTCCCTGCCTGCCTTCAACTTTGCAAGGAATGCGAGTGGGATAGTTACGAAGTTTTGAAGTGATTGGTGCAATAATAACGGTTGAGATGTTAAAGTTCATTTCATTAGGTGAAATTATTACACAAGGTCTAGTTTTCTTTATTTCACTTCCAATAGTTGGATCCAGATTAACAAAATAAACACTGAAGCGAGAAAACATTTACCACTCCCACTCTTCTTTATCCCAACTTGTAGCTTTATATAAAGATTGAGGTTCCATCAAAACATCGTCTTTATTTTTTGCCATTTTCTTAAAAGCAGAATCCCAATTTGCACGGTTAGTAGTAAGTGACTTAATGATTATTTGACCGTCGCCAATTTCAAGTTCAACTTCATCAGTCAGTCCGCTATCCTGAATAACTGATTTGGGAATCCTGATTCCTCTTGAATTACCAATTTTTACAACTTTAGTTATCATCATAAACTTTCATAAATTTTCGTGGGCACAATGTAATTACATTTGGAATTATATTCAAGTCTCAATTTACCTTCGAAACTATTTATATCTCCAAAAAATGATTCTCACTCAATGCAGGAAAAGGTTTACAGGAAAGTGTATCTCTAACTCCATTTTCGTATAGTGATTTAGCTCTGAATGCAATCATAGCAGCATTATCACCACAGAATTGAAGATCAGGAATAACAATACTCTTTTTATATTTTTCTGCAAGCCTCGTTATTTCTGATTTTAGATAAGCATTAGCTGCAACTCCGCCAACAACAGAAATTGTTTTAACTTCGTATAATTCTAAAGCACGTTTTACATTTCTTGATAAAGCTTTAACAGCAGCAACCTGAAAAGATGCAGCAATATCATTTTTATCTTGCAAAGAAAATTTATCAACTCCGCCTTGTGATTGAACATAACGAAGCACTGCGGTTTTTAATCCGCTGAAAGAAAAATTTAATTTTTGTTTTAAATCCGAAACAGGAAAATCAATTTTATTTCCATCACCAAGCTTTGCAGCATTTTGTATTTTCGGTCCACCGGGATAACCTAAACCTAAAAGTTTTGCAACTTTGTCAAATGCTTCACCCGCCGCATCATCAACTGTACTGCCGAGTTTATAAATTTCCGAAAAACTTTTTACAAGAAGTAAAAGAGTATGTCCACCTGAAACAACCAAACATAAAAACGGAAACTCAGGTTTTTGCGGCATCAAGAAACCTGAAAAGATATGTCCTTCAATATGATTAACACCAATAAAATGTTTATTCGATCCGAAGGCTAACCCTTTTGCATAAGTTAATCCAACAAGTAAAGCACCAATTAAACCTGGACCAGCAGTAGCGGCAATTAAATCAATATCACTTAGTTCTATGTTTGATTTTTTTAATGCATCTTTTACTAAAGGATTAACAATTTGTAGATGTGCACGGCTCGATAACTCTGGTACAACTCCACCGTATTTTGTATGAAAATCCTGAGAAGCAATTAAATTGGCAGTTAATTCTTCATCCTTTAACACCGCAACAGAAGTTTCATCGCAAGAACTTTCAATCCCTAATACAATCATCTTCTTCCAAAAGTTAAAAAGCTTTTAGCAATAGTTCCTGCAACAGAAGGATTTTCTTTTAATCTTCTTACCGAGTAAGCATACCAATCTTTACCAAACGGAACATAAATTCTGATCTTATAACCATCAGAATTTATTTTATCACGCAAATCTTCACGCACACCCAGCAACATCTGGAACTCAAATTTATCCTTTGCAATGTTTTGTTCTTTAATGCGAGTATAAGCCGAATCAATCAAAGGTTTGTCGTGAGTTGCAATACCAACGTAATTTCCATCTTTAAACATCTGATCAAGAATTTTTAAGTAATTATCCCGCACTTCCTGCTTGCCTTTATAAGCTATTGCTACGGGCTCAACATAAATACCTTTACATAACCTATAATTGGTTCCAATTTTATTTAGTGCAACAACATCATCGAAAGATCTTCTCATATAAGATTGAATTACAACACCAACATTTTTATAATCCGTATATATTCGTTTATAGAGATTAATTGTTTTATCTGTAAATGGTGAGTCTTCCATATCAATACGAACAAAGTTTTTATACTCAGCAGCTTTTTTTACAAGCTCAAGAATTTGTTCGTAAGCAAATTGTTCATCAATTGCTAAACCCATTTGTGTTGGTTTGATGGAAAGGTTTGCCATCAATTTATTTTTCTCGATAGCTTCTAAAACTTCTAGTGCTTCATTCTTACATTTTATTGATTCTGATTTATTTGCAACGGACTCGCCAAGCACATCCATTGTTGCATAAATACCTTTTGCATTTAATTTTTTTACGAAGTCAACTGCATCCTGAAGTGTTTCACCTGCTATATATTTTTTAGAAAAGAATCCAACCACCGGTTTTGGCATTAGTTGAACTACACGAACGATAAGATTATTGAAAGCATCCACAACAAACTCCTTTAAAATTGCTTTCCAAATTTAGTGTATTTTATTGATGGAATAAAAAAGATTTTTAATATTAAGGTCATTGCGGGTGAATATTCGAGTGAAGCAATCTCAAAATTACTTTACAAAAGCTTTATAGATTGCTTCACCCCGATAAATCAGGGATTCGCAATGATTAAATAATTCCGAGTGTAATAAGAAGCAGATTAAATTTTGATTTCAAATCTTCAATCGAAGTATCGTTTGAAAAAATAAAATCAGCACGCTTCTTTTTCTCTTCTTCCGGAATTTGATTTGCTTCACGCTTACAAAAATCTGCTTCACTAATTCCGGATGAGATCTTTCTTGCTAATCTTAATTCTCTTTGGGCGGTAATTAGAATTACATAATCAAACATCTTTTCCATATCTGCTTCGTAAACTAAAGCAGCTTCTAAAAATACAATCTTATTTGTTTTTTGTAATTCAGAAATCGATTTATCAATACTATCAATTACTCTTGGATGAAGTATAGATTCTAATATCTGCAGTTTAACCGGATCAATAAATACAATTTTTGCTAAGTAACTTGTATCTGGTTTTTTATTTTTAAATGATTTATCACCAAATTCTTTTATTACTAAAGCATGAACTTTTTCATCATTCTCTAATATTGTTTTAGAAATATCATCGGCTTTAAGTACCGGATATTTTGCATCCTCAGCAAACTTTGAGAAAGTACTTTTACCTGAACCAATGTTTCCGGTTATTGCTATTTTCATAATTTATATTTTGATTTATGTCATCCTGTCCGCCGCGGTGGACTGCTTAAGGATGGCTGTAAATAAAAAAGTCACACTTCGACAAGCTCAGTGTGACATTTATTAAAAGAACAAAGTTTTACTAAAAATTATTTTGCGTACCCTATTTTTCTAACTTCACGTATAACAACAACTTTAATCTGTCCTGGATAATCCATCTCTTCTTCAATCTTTTGTGCTATTTCTCTTGCTAGTCTATCAGCACTTGCATCATCCACTTTATCGTGCTCAACAACAACTCTAACCTCTCTGCCTGCTTGTATTGCATAAGTTTTTGCAACGCCTTCAAATGATTTTGCAAGTTGTTCTAAGTTCTCTAATCGTTTTACGTAACTTTCCAGCGGTTCTCGCCTTGCACCAGGTCTTGCACCGCTAATAGCATCTGCAGATTGTACAAGAGCTGCAATCGGATGTTCCATTTCAATATCTTCGTGATGCGATCCAACTGCATTAACAACTATAGCATGTTCTTTATACTTCTTGGTTAAATCATAACCAAGCAATGCGTGCGGACCTTCAATACTTTTATCAACTGTCTTACCGACATCGTGAAGTAATCCTGCCCGTTTTGCCATCACAGGATCTAATCCTAATTCAGCGGCCATAATTCCCGTTAAGTATGCAACTTCAACGCTGTGTTGTAATAGATTTTGCCCGTAGCTTGATCGATACTTCATCTTTCCAATGTGTTTAACCAACTCTCCATGCATATTGTGTAAACCAAGCTGTAAAATTGTGTTCTCACCTTCACGTTGAATTTCTTCTTCAAGTTCTGCAGATACTTTTTCTACAACTTCTTCAATTCTTGCAGGATGAATTCTTCCATCAGATATTAATCTTTCTAATGAGATTCTAGCAATTTCTCTTCTGAATTGATCAAATGAAGAAAGGATAACAGCTTCGGGGGTGTCGTCAACAATAACATCAACACCGGTGGCCGATTCAAAAGCACGAATGTTTCGCCCTTCTTTACCGATGATTCGTCCCTTCATCTCATCATTCTGAATTTGAACTACTGAAACGGTGGTTTCAATGGAATAATCAGCAGCTGTTCTTTGTATTGCCTGAACGATTATTTTCTGAGCTTCTTTTTTAGCATCTGCTTTAGCTCTATCGTGCACTTCTTTTATGGTTTGCGAAGCATCTATTTTTGCCTGATTAACTAAATTTTCAACAAGCATTTTTCTAGCTTCTTCAGATGTTAAACCTGATATTTTTTCAAGCTTATCATTCTGTTCAACTTCAAGCTTTTTAATCTCAATAGTTTTTTCATCGAGGCTAACTTTTGCATCCTGAACCTGCTTTTCGAGTTTTCTTAACTCTTTTTCTTTTTGCAGAACAAGTTCGAATTTCTTTTCGCTGCTCTCTTCTCTCTGCTGAAGTTGTTTTTCGAGATTAGAAAGTTTTTGCTTTTTCTGATTTACTTCAGTGTCAAACTCAATTTTCTTTTTGTACCACTCGTCTTTTACTTCTAGAAGTTTCTCTCTTTTTAGATTAGCAGCCTCTTTTTTTGCATCCTGAATCATAGTTTCAGATTTTTCAGCAGCTGCATTTATACTGTTTTTCCCAAACTTAGAATTGAAAAACCATCCTAACCAAGCAAACAATGGTAAAAGAA
Source organism: Ignavibacteriales bacterium (assembly GCA_016707115.1). Classification (GTDB taxonomy): domain Bacteria; phylum Bacteroidota; class Ignavibacteria; order Ignavibacteriales; family Ignavibacteriaceae; genus IGN3. The sequence continues at coordinate 862,542 of JADJIH010000001.1, forward strand.
CCGCAACCATTGGTATTATAATTATCAAATCCATCATTTTCCTCCGTACTGTATTTAGAATTATAAACCGACACTGCCGCGGCTAATAGGAAAAACCCTATTTAAGCACGGTGGGAACGCGCTCGAAAGCTTTTTACTTCCACTGCTCCAACACAAGGTCAGAATCCCCGATAAATCGAGGTGAGGCCTGTAATACGCTCCGAAGTTCGCAAACCCTAATTAATTCAACTGTTAGTTTTTCATTAAAAAACGGCAGTGCGGTAATCTTTTAAGATGGGTCAGACATTTCAGGTTCTTTAAGAAGAAGCTTTATTCTCTTTATTTTATCAGTTGCCTGGATAAGGAATTCCCGGTTTTTATTTTTTTCTATAAATAAATCGTAGGCAATATTTAAACAAGCGATTATAGCAATAGTCTGAGCAGGCTGATCCGGTAATTCGTCTTTAGTTTCTTCCATTACTTTATTTACATAAATAGCCAGCTCTTTTGCTATCTCTTCATTTTCTACTAGTAGAGAATACTCTTTATCAAAGATTTTTATTTTTAGCTTCTTTTTGTCAGTCATTGAATTATCTACACCATCAAACAATCATTTTATTTATATGAACTATTTTTATGAACTTAAGTGAAAATCAATTTTAGAAATAATATCCTGTAACTTTAACTTTAAATTTTCCTTCTCCTTGGTATTTAATGTATTAAAAATGTTACCCTCTTCATCCTGTTTGGATAACAAAATCTCTTGTTCCAATTCAATAATTTTTTTCTGTAAAAATGAATTATCCTGACGCAGTTTTGCCACTTGGATTTCTAATTCTGTTTTTCTCTCTTCAGTATCTTTAAGTTTATTGCCCATTGTGGCAATTTCTGCTTCAATAGCAGAAAGATCATGAATTATTGAATCGTATTTTGCTAAATCAACCAACTACTTTCCTCTTAATTGAGCGTTAAACTCTTTGGTTACAAGTGCAATTAAATTGTTAAAATCCTTTTCAACTTCATCTTCTGTAAGAGTTCTGCTTTCATCATAATACTCAAGAGTAAATGCTAAACTTTTTCTATCTGTTCCAAGCGAATCACTTTCAAACACATCAAACACAGAAACTACTTTAAGAAGCGGTGAACTTTTCTTTTTAATAAATTCTTTTACATCAAGATATTTAACTGATTTATCCAGAATAAAAGCAAAATCCCTAATAATTTTGGGATACTTTAACGGATCAGTGTAAGTTTTTGTGCTTGATTGAACAGACTTTAATACTGTTAAATTAAACTCAAAACAGTAAACATCTTGGTTAATATCAAATTGTTTTAGAACTTCATTTTTTAGTTTTCCGCCTCTGCCTAACTCAACTTCTTTAAAGCTTTTTGTTAAGTGATAGGCGTAAATTTCATTTGCAGTCGAATAATATGAATCAATTAAAACATTGTCAAGGGATATTTTGCTTAAAAATGAATCTATCAATCCTTTAAGAAGATAGAAATCTGATTCTTTTTCTTCTATATTCCATCCTTTAACCACTTCTTTTCCACTTATAACAAGCAGTAGATTCTGTGTTTCAGTAAAATCAGAGAAGCTTTTTATTTCACCATCACATATCCTTTTGAAGGAATCACCAATCTCAAAAAACTTTAAATCTTTAACTCCCTGTCTGATATTTTTAGAAATCGTAATCAGCGCACCGGAAATTAATGAGGTTCGTAAACATTCCATATCAGCACTCAAAGGATTTGCAATCCTGATTGGATTCCCTGTTAACTTAGCATCATTTTCAGTCTGCAAAGGATTGTTTATCATTTCAAAAAATCCAAGGGCAGTTGCGGTCTGTCTTATCTTTTCATCAAATTCTGTTTCATCAGTTTTCTTTTCAAGTGTAATGTTAATTTTAGAAACGGTAGGAATATTATCATATCCATTTATTCTGGCAATCTCTTCAATCAAATCTATTTCACGTTCAATATCAGGACGAAATGTTGGAACTGAAACCAATAACTTATCTTCATCCAGGACTTTTATCGCTAATCCTAAACGTGATAAAATATTTTTAATTTTATCAGGTGCTACTTCATATCCAAGAATTTTTGTTGTGCGGGAAAATCTTAATTCAATTTCTTTTGGATTAATTACATTTGGATAAACATCAATAATTCCATTTGCAATTTTTCCTTCAGCTAATTCAGCTACAAGTTGTGCACATCTTTCTGCAGCATACTTGGTAATATTCGGATCAGTTCCTCTTTCAAAACGATAAGAAGCATCTGTACTTAATCCTAAAGTTTTAGAAGTTTTTCTTATGCTTGATGGATGAAAGTAAGCGCTTTCAATTAAAATATTTTTTGTTGTTTCTGTTATCTCAGAATTTTCACCACCCATAACTCCTGCAATTGCAACTTCCCTTTTTCCATCGCAGATCATCAAAGTATTTAATGGAAGTTTTCTTTCTTTGGAATCAAGTGTTGTAAAAACAATTTCTGATTTTGTACTCTTTACAACTATTTTATGACCATTTAGTTTATCAAGATCAAATGCGTGCAAAGGCTGTCCGCATTCGTGCAATACTAGATTGGTAATATCAACAATATTATTTCTTGGTCTTAACCCTATTTTCTCAAGTCTATCTTTTAACCACTTTGGTGATTCTATTATCTGAACATCTTTTACAACTTTAGCAATGTAACGAGGACAATTAACAATATCTTCAATAACAACGGACGCTAATTTATTTATATCATCATTAGTTTCATTCAGCTTTAATTCAGGAATAATCAAATCACGATCAAACAAAGCCGCTAGATCTCGTGCAACTCCGATATGAGATAATGCATCAGGACGGTTTGGTGTTATTGCGATTTCCAAAATTACATCGTTAAGATTTAGCGCTTCAGTTATTGGTTTTCCTGCTTCAAATTTTTCATCTAAAACCATTATACCAGAATGATCATCGCTCAATAACAATTCATCTTCAGCGCATATCATCCCGTTAGATTCAACGCCACGAATCTTAGCTTTTTTAATTACAAAATTTCCATTTGGTATTTCTGTCCCGATTGGAGCGAAGACAATCTTTTGTCCCGCTTTTACATTTGATGCACCACAAATAACCTGCAAATCATCTTTACCATCGAACACTTTACAGATTGTTAGCTTATCAGCATTTGGATGTTTTTCAGTTTCTTTAACAAATCCAACAATAAAATTTTTATATAGATTAGTTTGATCAACAACATCTTCAACTTCTAATCCAGACATTGTTAATTGAGAAACTATTTCTTCAGTGCTGATTCGGCTAAGATCAACAAATTCTTTTATCCAACTAAGTGAAATTTTCATTTTCTTATATCCGCATTAAAACTGTTTTAAGAATCTTAAATCATTATCAAAGAAAATTCTTATATCTGTAATTCCATACTTCAACAAAGCAATTCTTTCTATTCCCATTCCAAACGCATAACCTGTATATTTTTCTGAATCATAATTAACAAACTTAAAAACATTTGGATCAACCATTCCGCAGCCAAGAATTTCTAACCAGCCTGAGTTCTTACAAATCTTACAGCCTTTACCATGACATAAATAACAGGTTATATCCATTTCTGCACTTGGTTCCGTAAACGGAAAAAAACTTGGACGGAAACGATACTTCAAATCAGAACCATAAAACTGTTTTGCAAATGAAACCAATGTTCCTTTTAACTCAGCAAATGTTACATCGGTATCAACATAAATTCCATCAACCTGGTGAAACATACAATAGCTTCTTGCACTAACTGCTTCATTACGATAAACTCTGCCTGGCATAATTGCACGAACCGGCGGAGCTTGTTTTTCCATTAATCTGATTTGTACAGGAGTTGTATGAGTGCGCAATAAAAATTCTTTACTTACAAAAAAAGTATCCTGCATATCTCTTGCAGGATGATCAGCCGGAAAATTCAGTGATTCAAAATTGTAATAATCCGATTCTAACTCGGGACCATTTGCAACAGAAAATCCTAATCCTTTAAAGATTGATTTTATCTCATCTAAAGTTTGAGTGAGAATATGTTTACTGCCAACAATGTAATTCTTTCCTGGTAAGGTAAGATCAATTTCATTTTCTTTATTTGAATTACTTGAAGAAATTCTTTCTTTAACTTCTTCAAAATAAGCTGAAACTTCATTTCTTAGCAAATTTAATTTCTTGCCAAGTATAGGTTTTTCTTCTTTCACAACATCTTTAAGATCTTCAAAAAGTTGTGATACAAGTCCGTTTCTACTAAAATATTTTATACGTAATTCTTCAACATCTTTTATTGAAGAAACCGATTTTATATCTGTATAAAAACTTTCTTTAATTTCTGTAATGTTTTTATCAAGCATAAGTTTTATTTAAATAGAAAATACCCTCGACGGATGAAAATGTAACAAATCCGAAGAGGGTATAAAATTAGTTAATAGAAAATTTAACTACTTCAGAAAAAGCTGTTGGATTTTCAGCAGCTAAACTAGCAAGTACTTTTCTATTGATATCAACACCTTTTTTGTTAAGCGCATCTATCAATCTGGAATAAGTTGTGCCGTTAGTTCTTGCAGCAGCATTTATTCGTACTATCCAAAGCGATCTGTAAACTCTCTTTTTAAGTTTTCTGTCTCTGTAAGCGTGGCCTAAACCTTTATCGATTGCATTTTTTGCCGCGGTTAGAACGTTACCCTGATTTCCCCAGTAACCTTTTGCACGCTTTAGCTGGTTTCTTCTTCTTCTATGCGAAGCAACTTTATTTTTTGATCTTGGCATTTTTTATCCTTCTCTATTATTGTACCATTATCCGTACACGTTTTTGTTCGGCATCACTTACCAATGTGCCTTTTCTCAAACTTCTTTTTCTTTTTGTAGTTTTAGAAGTAAGAATATGGCTTTTGTAAGCTTTCTTTCTTTTAAAACCTCCTGATGCAGTCTTCTTAAATGATTTAGAAGCACCACGATTGCTTTTCATTTTTGGCATTTTTTATCCCGGCTTATTTGTTTTTTTTGCTTTTTTAGATTGAGGAACTAATATGGTAGCCATATTCCTTCCTTCAAGTTTAATTGGAGATTCTACTTTAGCAACGTCTTCCAATTTTTCAATAAATCTTGTTAATAATTCTTCACCCTGTGCTGTGTAGGCCATTTCACGACCCTTAAACATAACACTTACCTTTACTTTATTTCCTTCTTCAAGAAAATTTATTGTATGCTTAACTTTAAAGTCAAAATCGTGAACATCAGTATTTGGATGCATTCTAATCTCTTTAAGAATAGATACAACCTGATTTTTTTTCTGAATCTTTTCACGTTTTTGCTGTTCGTATTTGAACTTACCAAAATCGATAATCTTACAAACAGGAGGTACTGCCTGCGGGGCTATTTCAACAAGATCTTGTCCCCTCTCTTCTGATAATCTAATAGCGTCTCTAACCGTGTAAACACCTAATTGCGAGCCATCAACATCAATTACTCTAACTTTTGCAGCTTTTATTTCCTCGTTTATACGAACAGATTGTTTCTGACTGATATATAACCTCTTTTTTTGTTAAAAAATTAAAATCAAACTTTATTTTTAATTTCTGATGCAATTTTATCAATAAATTCTGATAAAGCCAAAGAACCCTGATCACCTTCTTTGTGTTTTCTTACAGAAACTGAACCGGCTTCTTTTTCCTTTTCTCCAACGATTAACATATAGGAAACTTTTCTCATCTCCCAATCGCGGATTTTGTACCCTATCTTTTCATTTCTTTCATCAACTTCATATCTAATTCCAGCTTTTCTTAACTCTTTAGCCACAGAATCAGCATATTCAATATAATTCTGTGAAACAGGTACAATTGCAACCTGAGTTGGTGCTAACCACAATGGAAATTCTCCGGCATAATGTTCAATCAGAATACCAAAAAATCTTTCTATTGAACCAAGTAAAGCGCGATGAACCATAAAAGGTCTATGCTCTTTTCCATCTTCTCCAATGTAAGTCATTCCAAATCGTTCCGGCAGATTAAAATCAAACTGGATTGTACTCAATTGCCATTCACGTCCAAGTGCATCCTTAATTTTAATATCTATCTTAGGTCCGTAAAATGCACCGCCGCCTTCATCAACCTGGTAAGATAAATTCTCTTTTTCCAAAGCTTTTTTTAATGAATCTTCAGCCTTGTGCCACAACTCAGCTTCACCAACAGCTTTTTCCGGCATTGTTGATAAATAATAATTCATCTCAGTAAACCCGAATGAGCCTAGTACATATTTAGCAAATCTTATAACTTCAATAATTTCTGATTCCATTTGATCATCAGTACAGAAAATATGAGCATCATCCTGTGTAAATCCTCTTACACGAAGTAATCCGTGCAGTGCACCGCTTTTTTCATAGCGATAAACAGTTCCTAATTCAGCCCAGCGTAATGGTAAATCTCTATAACTACGAAGATGAGTTTTATATATCATAATATGAAAAGGACAATTCATCGGCTTGATGTAATAATCCTGATCATCCACTTTCATTCCCGCATACATACTGTCTTTATAAAATCCCAAATGTCCGCTGGTTTCCCAGAGCCAGCTTTTTCCCATATGCGGAGAATACAATAACTCATATCCATTTTCTAAATGCGCTTTACGCCAGAAGTCTTCAACTTCCAATCTTATTCTTGCACCTTTAGGATGCCAGTAAATAAGCCCGGCGCCAGCTTCTTCATGCACACTGAATAGATCCAATGCTTTGCCAAGTTTACGATGATCCCTTTTCTTAGCTTCTTCAAGCATAAAAAGATAATCATCCAGCATTTTCTTTTTAGGAAAAGTTATACCATAAATTCTTTGAAGCTGTTTGTTCTTCTCATCACCACGCCAGTAAGAACCAGAGATGTTGAGGAGCTTTACAAATTTAATTTTTCCAGGACTTGGTAGATGAGGTCCACGGCAGAGATCTGTAAACGAACCTTCTTTATAAATGCTTATCTTTTCTTTTGTCTCATCCATTTCAGAAAGAAGTTCAACTTTATATTGATCTCCTTTTATCTTGAAAAACTCAATTGCTTCCTTCTGTGATAACTCTTCTCTTTCAAATCTTGTATCAGATTTTGAAAGTGAAATCATTTTATCTTCTATCTGTTTTAAATGGTCTTCTGAAAGCTGGGTATTGATATCAATATCGTAGTAGAAACCAGCATCTATCGCAGGACCAACACCAAACTTTGCTTCAGGAAAAATATCCTGAACAGCGTGAGCCATTAAGTGTGAAGACGAATGCCAGTAAACTTCTTTACCTTCAGTATCATCAAAAGTTAAAAACTTAACACTTCCATCTTCTGTAATTGCTCTGTGCAAATCTTTAATTGTATCATTAAACTTTACAGCAAGAACATCATCAGCCAATCTATTTGAAATAGATTGAGCAATTTGATAACCGGTAATACCGCTATCAAACTCTTTAATTGCACCGTCTGGAAATGTTATTTTAATCTTACTCATAATATCTTTTCATAAAAAAAATCGGAGAAAACTCCGATGTGTGATTCGATTCGTGGGCTCTAAAGGAGTCGAACCTTTGACCTTCTGCACGTCAAGCAGACGCTCTAACCAACTGAGCTAAGAGCCCAATTCAATTAACAATTTAGAATTAAAAATGTACAATTAAGAATTTTTAATTGCTAATTAAGTTATAGTACCGAGAGCCGGAGTCGAACCGGCACGTCCCAATCGGGACACAGGATTTTAAGTCCTGTGCGTC
>JADJIH010000002.1 GCA_016707115.1 Ignavibacteriales bacterium
TGGATTGAAACACCTCTAATGGAATAATCTAAATGAAATATCTATATCTTAGAATTTTATCACTATGCTTTTTGTTAAATCAGGATATTTATCTCCCCACTGAAGCAAGATGTTCCTATAAACCTCCTCGTTGTATATCTTTTTACCTATATAAAAATCACTTGTGGCTTTAGAAAAATTTTTCTTAAATCTTAATAAGTAATCATTTTGGGAGGAAGTAGTTCCGCCCCCTAAATGAAGTTTTTTAAATCCCATTCCGATGCCATATTTAATCATTTTGTCAAGCAAAAAATTATTAGGTCTTATTAATAAATAGTCAGATTTTGAAGCTAAAAAATGGACATGCAAATAATTTTCTTTCCCAAAACATAAAGAAGAAGCAATGGGGATGTTGTCTTTAAAAACGACAAATTGAACCAATGTTGAAATATTAAAAGTATCATTAAAAAAGTCATCGTCAAAATAAAGATATGTTTCTGCTTGAACTCTATCCATTGTTTCTCTGTAGATTTTAATAAATTCATTTTTGTATGGAAATACATTTTTATAAACTATATTTTTTAGATCAGCAACAACTGCTTTTTGTAAATTCTGTTTAGCAGATCGAGTGTAGTTCTTATAGATGTAATCATATTTTTGGGATAAATCAATATATACAGTATGTCTGTCATAAATTACATCAAAGAAATTTTCAGAGAATTTATTATTCTCCAAAATAGGATGAAATCTTGTGAATTCGGCAATTATATTGTTGCTTTTGCAGAATTTTTCAAATGAGTTATAAAATCTTCTTCTAAAATCAAGATCATCGGAAGAATAAACAACCCCGTTATAACCATAAGCACCTTGAATATCGTAATAAGATTCTTGTAGTTTATAACCAAGATCATTTATACGATTAAGTAAAATGGATACAATGCTAAATCATTACCATCTTCAAATACGAAACAAAATGCTCTACCACCATCTTTTTTTTCCCAAAGATCATAGTACTCCGGGCTATAATAAACGTCTCGCATTGAATCTGGCAGTCTACTTAAATAATCCGACCATTCTGCTTTATTCTTGAGAGATAATAACTTAGATTGACTTAATTCAGTTAAAAAAGAAGAACTATAATAGGAATTTCTTAATTCTAACGGATTAAAGTCCAATTCCGAAAACATATTGTTACGACCAAATATAGTTAAAATTTTAAAGGATTATTGCTCTTTGTCTCAAGAATTTCAACAATCCGAAACTAAAACTAACATGATCAATTTACGTGCCTTCAAAATAAAAAAACTGAGACAGCTTAAAAACTGAAAATATTAGGCAGTTACTAAATATTCATAAAATATATGGTTTTAATTTTTGAATGTAACTTAAAAACTATGTGTGAAATTATAGATTAGATTCTCATTCTAAGAGATAATTTTTCTTGCAGGTACGCCATAATATGTTCCCTCAATTGAGATATTATTAATAGCAACAGAACCAGCCCCAATAAAACAATTACTGCATATGTTCTTATGGGATACTACAATTGCCCCTATGCTAAGAATTGAATTATCACCAATAGTAGAACCAGCTGCAAAGATAGCGCCTGTAGCAAAAGTAACAAAATCACCTGCGGTACAATGATGTTCAACAATTGCACCAGGACCAATAATACAACACTTGCCTATCCTTGTGCCTGCATTAATTAGTGCATGATCCAATACACATGTTCCTTCACCAATTATTACATCTTCCTGTAAAATAGCATTTTTGGAAATAATAGAAGGTAACTCAAAACCCAATTCTTTAAGCATTTCATAAACTTTATTGCGCACATACGATATTTTAATTAGTCCGACGGCAACAACCGCTTTACAATTTTTGTACTTTTTTAATATATCAATTAAAACCTCATCTGTACCCAAATACTCGGTACCCAATATCAATCCTTTATCAATTAAATCTGTATATCCTATAATTTCATATTGATTAAGTTTTTTAATTACATCAATTATCAGGTGAGCAAATTCACCACCGCCGATGATAACAATTTTATCTTTCATTTAACTTCTCAACTACTCTGTCTATACTATTTTTAGTCAGGTTAACACTACAAGGAATATTCAATGTATTTCCAAGTAAAAATTCAGCATATTCAATATGATATGTCTGGCAGCCGATGAATTCTTTTTGCAGATGATTCAGAAACCATACGGGTCTGGTTTGGATTTTATTCTTATCTAATAATGACATGACTTGTTCTCTATCTTTGCCATATATATCTTTATCAATTTGCAAAGCATACATCCAATAATTATTATTTGCATACTCTGGTAGTTCCGTCAGATGGAGTCCCGTTATTTTATCAATATTTTCTTTATAAATGAGATAATTCTTTTTTTTAATTTTTAAATAATCCGGTAATTGTTCTAATTGGGCTATACCTAACGCTGCCAGCATATTTGTTAATCTATAATTATATCCAATCGAGTTGTGAATAAACCTAGCCTCATCATCTTTAGCCTGCGCTGTTAAATATTTTGCTTTAATTGCAAGTTCTTTATTGTCTGTTAAAATCATCCCACCCCCGCCGGTAGTTATAATCTTATTACCATTAAATGATAGACATCCAAACTCACCGATCGTGCCGGTAAATTTACCTTTAAAATTTCCTTTAATATATTGAGTTCCAAGACTTTCTGTTGCATCTTCAACGATTTTAATATTTTTTTGAATGCAGATATTAGATAAATCATCCAACCAAACCGCATTGCCAAAAACATGAACAGGAATTATGGCAGATACTCTTCTTCCTGTTTTTTTATTATAAGAATAAGATAATTTTTCTCCACCAACGATAATTGTCTTCATCTCTGTTTCATTGAGTAGGAAATCAATTGTTTTTTTAACATCAATGTTATAATATTTATCTGCATCCATAAATACGGGATGCGCATTACAATAACGAACAGCATTAATTGGAGCAATAAATGTTAAAGTTGGAACAATTACCTCGTCATCAGGCATAACTCCTGACAACAGCAAAGAAATGTGCAGCGCCGCAGTTCCATTAACACAAGCGATGGCAAATTTTGATTTTGTATATTCTGCTATTTTGATCTCAAATTCATCCACAAATTTTCCGGCTGATGATACCCATTCTGTATCTATACATTCCTTTACATATCCCCATTCATTACCCTTAAATGAAGGGACGGATAGTGGAATAAAATCATTATTTATATTATCCGTTTTTGAGTAAGTATTAGCTATGGATGTGGCTTTGTCGATGGAATAAGAATGATCAATCAAACTGCTCATGCCTTCTTCAAGAGTAATTTTTGGCTCCCATTTAAGAATAACTTTAGCTTTAGAAATATTTGCTTCAATATTTAATATTTCATTTTTTCGAGATTCACCTAAATCAATTAGTTCAATATCTTTTGAAAGTTTATTTTCAACAATTTTAATAATCTCCTTAATATAATGGCTTTTACCGGATGCAATATTAAAAGCTTCAAATCCATGACAATCGTAATTTAAAGAAGCAACATATGCTTCTATAATATCATCAATGTAAATATAATCCCTTTGAGGTTTAGAGTCTTTAACTATTACCTGACCGCTTGATGACTGTTTTAATATTGTTGGGATTAGTGAACTAGCATTCATTCGGGGGCCGTATATATTAAATTGCCTTAAAGCGATACACGATAATCCAAAATTATTGCTATATAATTGACAGAGCTGCTCACCCATTAATTTTGATTGTGTATAAGGATTAGTAACCTGAAATGGATGGATTTCATCTATCGGCAGGTACTGTGGCTGACCATAGATATTGGAACTTGCGAAAATAATTTTTGCGTTATACTTTCTGGCAAGCTCTAAAACATTTAAAATACCCAGGTAGTTATCAGTCAAATAATCATAAGCCAAAGAGAAGGATTCTGAAATTGATACTTTGCCAGCCAAGTGAATAATGCAATCGATTTTTTTTACTTCTTTAAAATGATTTTTATTAGTAACATTAAACCCGTTTTTAGTATCAAGCTCTATTAATTCATATCCCAGTTCGTTTAATCTGTTTACTAAATGAGATCCTATAAACCCTTTACTACCTGTAACTGCTACGACCATATTCTCTTTCAAAAATTATACGTTATAAATGTCCGGTTTATATAAATCCATATGATTCTTTAACCAATCAATTGTCTCCCTAATTCCATTTTCCAGATCAAAGTCAGGTTTCCAATTTGTATTTGTAATAAGTTTGTGATTATTACAAAGTAATCTTTCGACCTCACTATTTCCAGGTCTAACCCTTTTGGTATCTTCATCAATATCTACTTTTAATGCGAGTACTGAAGTAATTTTTTTTATCAATTCACTTACACTAATTTCTTTTCCCATGCCAATGTTTGTTACTTCCCCATTTAGTTTATCAGAGTTAAATATTTCTAAAAATCCTTTACATGTATCTTTAACAAATGTTAAGTCGCGAGTGGGACTCAGATTACCAAGCGACAATTCTTCTTTTCCGCTTAATAGCTGTGAAATGACAGTTGGGATAATTGCTCTGGCTGATTGTCTCGGTCCATAAGTATTAAAGGGTCGCACAATTTTAACGGGCAAATTGAAAGAACGATAGTAACTAATGGCTAACTGATCTGCAGCGATTTTAGTTGCTGAATAAGGAGACTGACCAACCATAGGATGTTTCTCATCAATAGGAACATATTGAGCGGTACCATAAGTCTCACTGGTTGAAGTAACTAAAACTTGTTTCAGATCAAGTTCTTTAGAAGCCTGCAAGATATTATATGTACCTGTAATGTTTGTCTCAATATATGCTTTAGGTGAGATATATGAATACGGAATTCCTATTAAGGCTGCCAAATGGAAAACTGCATCACAGCCTCTAAGAGCATTATATACTGAATCATAATCTCTTATATCGCCGCTAATAATTTCAACATCATTTTTTACTATAGAAGATTCGAGCCATCCCCAATTATTCTTTGAATTGTATCTAACAAATGCTTTAACATCGTGACCTTCCTTTACGAGAAGTTCAGTGAGATGGGATCCAATAAAACCTCCAGCACCAGTTATTAATAATTTCATTCTACTGCTCGATAAAAATTTTCCTGAAAATCCTTCTGTGCAATACCAAAATCATCTATGCTCCCTATATCAAGCCAATATTCTTTCAGTTCATATTTTGAGATTGGAATTTGTTCGGACAACAATTTTTTTATCAAAGAATCCATTCCGTAATATTCGTTATCAGGAATAAATTTAAAAATATCCGGCTTCATTATATACATTCCTGCGAGCGCATAAGTTATGATATCCGGTTTTTCTTCTATTCCAGTAACAAAATTATCCTCAAAAAAGATATTACCGAATTTATATGGCATTATCATTTTTTTAATTGAAATAGATAATAATGTCTCTTGAGTAGTCGCAAAATTATAATAATCTGTAAAGTTGATATTACTCAGGACATCTCCATTCATTACAACAAATGGTTCGGTTAATTGAGATTTCAATAATGTCAATGGACCTACAGTTCCAAGTCTTTGTTCTTCGCAGCTAATAGTTAATTTAACTCCATAGCGAGAACCATCACCAAAAAAATTTTCAATATAGTTGGATTTATAATTAGTCGCTAAATATATCTCATCAAATCCATGTTGTTTAAGATGCTCAATCTGTATTTCAAGAACTGCCTTTTCTCCAATTGGAAGCAATGGTTTAGGAATTACCTCTGTAAATGGTCTTAACCTCATCCCTAATCCACCAGCTAGTATTACAGCTTTCATAAATTTTCATTTGAATGTGATACTAATTTAATTCGCCAAATGTATGGATTCTTGATGTCTCAAAATAAAGAACAACAAATAAGGGGTTTTATCAAATGCCAGAATTGAAATAAAACCAAAACTAATATCAACAAAAATATTAAACTTTTTGAAATTATTTTTCTTCAAGATATTTTAATCATCAATAAATAATTTAAATAATTTTCACGAATCAATTATTCAAACAAGCTTATTAACATTCAAGATTTAAGTTTAAACATTTTTTTTCCCTTTTTGATTGGATGATCTGGAATAGTTGTAGTTATATTTATAATAATATCCGTAACCACTTTTATTCTTAAAATTATTTAAAACCGTTCCAAGAAAAACAACTTTATTACGCTTAAGTAAATCTACAGCATCTTTCATTAACCGGTTTTCGGTTTTATCTGCCGATATAACTAAAATAGTTCCGTCAACTTGTTTTGCTAGAATTTCAGAATCAACAACCGCAATGATTGGTGGAGAGTCGAGAATAATAATATCAAAAAAAATCTTTTATTTCCTGCAAAAAATTAAAAACTTTTAGACTCTAATATTTCTGCTGGATTAGAAGGAATTGTTCCCGATGTAATAAAACTTAAATTATTCGTTTTTGTTTTCCTAATAATATCATCCAATTTTAATTTTCGGGATAAATAATCTGCAAGTCCTGGTTTTTTATCAACTTCCCATTTTTATGTGGATTGTTGGTCTTCTTAAATCACAGTCAATCAATAACGTTCTTTTGTTTGACTGGGCAAAACTACCTGCCAGATTCGAAGAGACGAATGATTTACCCTCACTTTCGGCTGGAGACGTTACTAATATTATTTTTGTTAAATCTGATTCAGGCCAAGAATGCTGAATACGCGTTTTAATTGTCCGGAATGACTCGCTGATAGGTGAATCTCGTTCATCTAAAACTAAAATCCCAGATTATCGTCTTTCAATTTGGTAATGGATTTATAATGAGGAATCCATGTAAGTAGTTTGATTTCCTCTTTTTCAATATCGTCTGGAGTTTTTACTGTGTCATCAAAATGATCCTTTATCAAAATCAAAGCAAAGGAAACAATGGGCCCTAACATAAAACCTATTAGAATGATGAATAATCTGTTTGGTTTTGAAGGTGTATCAGGAATTACTGCTGGATTTAAAATTACAACATTACCCGATTCTGAAGCTTCATTTATCATTGCTTCCTGATATCTTTCATTAAGTAGTAGATAAGTCTGCTGAAGTGATTCCCTTTCTCTTTGATATTGGGAAAGTATGGTGGATGCTTTAGGGAATCTCCTAAGGTTTCCTTCGTATTTTCCTGTTGCTGCTTCAAGCTGTTCTAATTGTACTGTTAGTGAACTATTTTTAATTTCTTCTTCAATAAGTCTTTGAGCGAGATCTCTAACTTGCTCAGGATTTCCGGAATATGCATCTGCTTTGATAGTTCTGATTGTTGAGTTTAATTTTTGTTTAAGCTCTGCAATTCTGTCATCATATTCCTTCACCTTTGATGCAACATCAACATTAGAACCTTTTATTGACATTGCAATGTCTCTGTTAATTTGAAGTTCAGCAAGCTGCTGCTGCAAAGCATTAATATATGCTTGTGAGGTTTGGCTTTCAAGATATTCTACAAGTTGAGGATCTTGTTTTCTCAAGAAAAACTTATATTGTTTTAGTACTTCATTGGATGTCACTAATTCAATTTTTATAGCTTCTTTTTGAGCATCAAGATTAGAAAGCTGCCCTATAATATTTGTGGATTGGACATCAAAAGAAATTATACCCCCCTTCTCCTGAAATTTCATCATAGAATCTTCAATGGCTCTTAATTCATTTAATTTTTCCTGAGCCTGGTCATCTAAAAATTTTCTAAGACTAGTTAATTTTTCCCTGCTAACAATAGTATTAATTTTTTGATACTCCTTTGCAGTACAATTTGAAACTAACGCCGATTCATATGGAGAACGGGACTCGGCAGAGATAAAAACAACATCGGTTCCTGGATTTTGTTCCGCTGTTATAATCCCACCGAGCATACCAGCAATTTGTTCGACAGATTTAGAGGAATTGCTTCCTTTTCGCTCCGATATAAGAGGAAGCATATCTTTATAAGCTGAAACTTCAAAACTGTCAATTAAAGCTTGAGCAATTTTTTTTCTTGTTGCGAAATTACCTATAACCCCCATTTCACTTACTATATATCTATCCACAAAAGTATTATCTGCATTTTGTCGTCCATCTTCTAAGACGTTTTTTTGTGGGTTTGTAACCCTAACACTTGCTGTTGATGTATATACACTCTTTGCTAAAAAAGCGTAGATTGATGCAAGGATAATTATAGACAAAGAAATTATAACTATATGTTTTAGATTATTTTTTAAAAGTAAAATGTAATCCTTCAGGGATTTTGTCCCAGTTAGCAAATATTTTTCGATATTAACATTTTATTGTTATTCGGCTTGCCTGTTCCATCATTATTATTCATAATTTCTATTCGTTTTTTTATTCATAAATATTTGAAAAAAGGTCATTAAATGTATTAGTTAAAGATTGAAATAATGCTAACTACGAGAACCAATATAATTTTTAAAATCATTTATTCTTAATCTTAATTCTTAGAAAAATTTAAAGAAGTAATAACATTTTAATGACCTAATTATTAAAAGAGATAATGCTTAAAATTAAAGCTGTAAGTGATGCAAGTGTTGTTACTATTCCTAAATAAAATGCAATATCATCTCTAACAAAGTATCGAGGTTCCCCAGGGACTACAACAATATCCCCGGCCTCTAGTCTTACAAAATTTATTTGCGTTTGAATTTCATCCTCCCAAACCATATCATTATAGTTATATATCATCATTTTAGTTTGAGCACCTTCTTTAATCTTTGTGACTCTTATTTTATCCAAACTGGCATCCTCATTAGGTCCACCTGCAAAAGAGATGAGTTCATTAATACTCATTCCTGCAGGAACAATATAATATCCCGGATACCTAACATATCCCCATAACTGCACTTTAATATTTATTGATGAAGGATTTGAATAATCAAATAGACCGCCTTGTTGTCCGGATCTGGTACCTAAGCTGCCAATCTGAATATCATCTTGAGAATAGATATTTGTATAAAATCCAGCTAATATTAAAACTGAGAATAAAATTTTGATATTCATATTATTTTCTTTGATTTTTATTTGATATTTAAATATATAGAAATAAAATTTTTGTATAAATACTAAATAATTAGGGATCAATTAATTGACGATTCTTAAATATGTAATTCAATTTTTCATAAATCATACCAATGAATAAATAAGGAATACTCTTCCTAAATAAAAAAGAAAAGAAATTTTGGTTATAAAAAACGAAAAATTTAAAGAAAAATTTCAGAATCTAACCTAAATACCTTTTAAAACGACTTTCAACACTGATACATTATTGATGTATTAATTTGATTGCTTGTTACAGGAAATAAATTGGACAATACATCAATTAAAAATATTCTCATAATCAGATTAGTATTAAAATAAGACTAAAAAGATTACATATATAGGATCAAATGCAACTCTCTTTCCGATGGTCAATTTATTATAGAATTCAAATAATTAAAATTAGAGTTAAGTTTATTCCTCCTAAAAAATACTTTTTCAGAGGAATAACCATCCAGTATTAATTATATAAAAATCAAATAATCCCAAAGCGCCTAAAAAAACTTTTGTTTTATATCAAAGCAAGAAGAACAAGATTTATCTAATGCATTGGATGTAATTCATTTTTCATCCTACTGATCGATTGTCGTGCTGTAAACATGTTCATATGTTTTATCGAGTAAAAATATTGAATAATCGCCGTTTGGGAAGCATCGCTTGCAAACTTTTATAACAAAAAGGTGTTAATTATGAAACCAATTTATATACTGTTAATAGTAGAATCCATATTTGGAACTAATTACATTCAGGAGATACCCGATGAAATAATATTCTATTCAAATGGAAGTACTTTTTCACCATTAGTTTATATTGAAGGTAATGCAACAATTTTATGGACTTTTGATGATAGTACAACCAACCCATTACCGAATCCAATAAAAAACTATGGATTTAATCAAATTAGAATGAATAGGCTAAAGGTTACACCTTGGAACACATTAGTAGGAATTAATCTCGGTTATGGCGGAGAAGATTCTGGATATGACACGATATTAATTATGCCTGGTCAGGAGGTATCGAAAGTTGAAAATTTAAATTTGGTTGCCCCTTATCTAAAATTGTGGTGTTCATCCTACAATATGATTGACTCACTAAACTTTAATGATTTTATCAACCTAGAGACTATTGAGTATTACAATTCAACTGCTTTTCAATATATCTCTCTTGAAAATACAACAAATCTTAAACGATTGTGTGCTGAGGAAAATGTCCTACAAACACTTGATCTTTCAGGGTGCACAGCTCTTCAGGATATCAGAGTTTCAATGAATGATTTAACAGATATGATATTTCGTATTGGTATTACGCAATTTACCCACATTTGTTTTAGAGATAACCCTCAAATCACTAATCCTACTCTTTTTTCTAATATGGAAAACTACCCTTTGATATCAGAGTTATTTATAAAAAGCACTAATCAAAATGGAATATTGTCAATACACCGAACATTTGATAATTCAATCAACTTTATGGCACACGATAATTATTACACTACAATTGATTTTTTAGGAGCATTTCAAGACGAAACTGGTTGGGCTGAAATTCATTTAGCAAATAATATTATTAACACAATAAATATTGATGGATGCGACCAAATAAAACATCTTGACTTAAATCCTAATAATTTGTCATCTGAATCAGTTGATGATGTATTACAAAATTTTGATGGTTTTGGAACAACGAATGGTTACATTGATCTTCGTGGCAATGCAACTCCAACTTCAATTGGATTTGCTTATGCATCTAGTCTTGAAGCAAAAAATTGGATAGTATTGACTGATGGTGCGACTCTGATTGACGAGGATTCATCATTTACACCGTTTAATTTTGAACTGTCACAGAACTATCCGAATCCTTTCAATCCTGAAACTAAGATTAGATACCAATTACCTATTGAGAGCAAGGTAGTAATTAAGATTTTTAATATTCTAGGATCAGAGGTACTTGAATTAGTTAACGAAAAGAAGGATGCTGGAGCTTATGAAGTAAACTTTAATGGAGAGAATTTATCCGGTGGCATTTATCTGTACAAAATTATAACTGATAATTTCATTGAAACGAAAAAAATGACTTTATTAAAATAAGTTCATTAATAATAAAACTATTTTAGGACAGCTGAATGCGGTCCTTTTTACAAATCGCAAATTATATTTCGACACCTAATTCTCCATGCTTCAATTTGATAAATTAAGCTGCCATACTTAATGTATTCTTAATTTGAGCGAGTAAAAAGCTGCCTTTGGTATAAAAAACACACATTTGTGTGGTACTATAATTGTCAATCACGATGCTGTAAATTTATCTCTAAACTTAAATTAAAAATTTACCTGTAAAGAAAATCATTAAATTATACTGATTAAAATTATTCATTCTTGAAACTTCAAATCCTCTAAACCATTTAGGAAGAATATAACTATCAAACAAAATCCAGTATTTATATACAAGAAATGAAAATGAGAAATATTAGCATTATAATAACATTCGTTCTATTAACCTATCAAGGCCAGGCACAATGGTCAAATCAAAACATTGTCCCTGAAGGCAATAACCTATGGTCGACTTTTTTTATAGACGATAATACCGGCTGGATAGTAGGTTCAGGTGGCCTGATACTAAAAACTTCGAACTCCGGTATTAATTGGAACAGCCAGAATAGCGGAACTACAGGTACTTTAAAGTCTGTTCAATTCATAGATCAGAGTACCGGCTGGATATGCGGTGAGACCGGGTTGATATTATTTACAGGTGATGGCGGGAATAATTGGATTGAGACTAATAGCGGGACAAATGAAACTTTGAATGAATTACAGTTTATTAATTACAATACTGGCTACGTTGTAGGCAATAATGGAACAATCCTTAAATCTGATGACGGCGGATTAAGCTGGTTATCACAGCAAACAGATTCATTATATGATCTGTTCTCCGTTGATTTTGTTGATTCTATTTCTGGTTATGCAGTCGGGGGAAGAGATTCAAGTAATTTCTTAAAAACAACCGATGGAGGAATAAACTGGATTAAAAGAACTCTAACACTTAATTATTCAACAACACCAATGTTAAACTGTGTAGAGTTCATTGACACAGATAATGGTTGGATAGGTTTAGAAGGTCAATATCTAAACCATTCAGGAAATATCAGCCGAACAACCAATGGTGGTGAATCCTGGTCAACATATTCAATAAACAGACCTTCTTCTCAGGAAGATTTAGAATTACATACCGAGGAAGACAATTCGTTTGATAATCAGAGAGGGATAAGATCAATATACTTTAAAGATTCAATGAATGGGTATGCTGTTGGAGGCTCATCGAATGGATGGTGGAGAAGTATATACACTACTACCGATGGCGGTGGCAGTTGGCTTAAAAAGTATGGGTATTCAGAACAGACAGGATTACTGTCAGTTGTAGTTACAAATAGTGGAAATGGTTATGCTGTTGGTTATCGCGGAGTAATATATAAGACCAATGATAATGGTTCTTCCTGGAAACAAATTCTTAGCGGCACACAAGTTGGTTATTCCGGCGATTGGATTTCCTCGGTATTTATGATTAATGATAGTATTGGATGGGCTGCTGGTTTTAGAAAAGGAATATGGTATTATCCGATAATTTTAAAAACAACTAACGGTGGAAATGTTTGGGAAACCAATTTAGAGTTTTCTAATTCATTTGATAGAACTAATGCCAATATTTTCTTTATAAATGAAAACATTGGATGGGTAAGTTTTTATGACAGAGGTTCTTATAAAACTACTGATGGAGGAAATAATTGGTTTCCTATCGGAAATTCCGGGAATGACAAATATTTTATAAATCAGGATACAGGTTGGGGAACTTATGCTCCTTTAGGTGTTTTTAAGTCAACCAATGGTGGTTCTTCCTGGATACAAAAGAGCGATATTAGCAGCAACAGTATATACTTCTCAGATTCAAATAATGGGTGGGCTGTTGGAAACGGTGGGAGTATATTGAAATCATCGGACGGTGGTGAAAGTTGGTTATCTAAGACAAGTGGCACAACTTCGGACTTATATTCTGTCAATTTTTACGATAGTAATGTTGGGATGTGTGTTGGAAACACAGGTACAGTTTTGTTAACAACGAATGGAGGGGAAGACTGGATTCTGCAAAATGTCAACACTACTTCTAAATTAAACTCAGTTTTGTTTACAAATGCTGCAACTTTATGGATAGCTGGGGCCAATGGGACAATACTAAATACAACTGATTCAGGAACTAGCTGGGTTAGTTACAGCGGAGTAACAGTAGAAAATTTAGAATCATCTTGTTTTGTTAATGAAAATACAGGCTTGTTTGCGGGATGGAACGGAACAATTATTAAATACCAAAACTCTATAATACCTGTTGAACTAATATCATTTACTGCTGGAGTTATAGACAATAGTGTACAATTGAGTTGGGAAACTGCTACTGAAGTTAATAATTTTGGTTTTGAGATCGAGCGAAAGAATGACAATTCCGAGTGGGATTATATCGGATTTGCACCAGGACATGGTACTAGTACTTCACTAAAGTCTTATTCATTTGCTGATAGCAGTCCTAAAAGTGGAAATAAGTTTAAGTACAGATTGAAACAAATAGATCTGGATGGTAGAAATAAATTTTCGAATGAAATCGAAATAGAAATTGTTCCATCTAAATTTGCCCTTGATCAGAATTTTCCGAATCCTTTTAATCCTAAAACAACAATTCGTTACCAGATTCCGGAAGACAGTAAAGTGGTTATTAAAATATACAATATTATCGGTGCTGAAGTTTCTGAATTACTAAATGAGTATAAGCAAGCCGGTATTTATGAAATTGATTTCACTTCTGGTGATTTATCCAGTGGAACATATATTTACAGAATAATCACTAACAATTATACCATAAGTAAAAAAATGATCTTGCTAAAATAGGCGATCACCAACTAGCTATCATTTTAGTATACTGTAAAACAAAGCTTATATAATTTTGTAACATCAATTTTTTTTTATTTATATTTATTCCGGTTTTTATATTCGTGTTACGCACCAAATAGAAATATTTAAACATTAACCATTAAATTAATAAACAGAGCATTAGCAATATGAGTGTGAGCATTAACTATTCTGAAGTTGTAAAAGAATTCATAATTGATAACTTCCTTTTTGGCGATGGAGCAAAAATAACGAATGATACTCCATTATTAGAAAAAGGAATTATTGACTCCACAGGGGTTCTTGAACTTGTAGCCTTTATCGAGGATAATTTTAAAGTTACTGTAACAGATGAGGAACTTGTTCAGGAAAATTTTTCCAGCCTTATAGCAATCGAAAAATTTCTTCAATCCAAAAACAATAAAACTGCTTCTAACTAATGTGCGGTATAAGCGGAATCTTAAACCTTAAGAATCCTGCACCAATCAGCACTGATCATTTGAAAAGAATGACCTATGCTCTGCATCATCGCGGACCGGATGAAACCGGAGCTTATGTTGATGATTGGGTTGGGCTTGCACAATCACGATTAAGTATTATAGATCTGAGCAGTGGCTCACAGCCAATCCATAATGAAGATAAGTCCCTCTGGATTGTCTTTAATGGCGAGATATTTAACTATCCTGAAATTCGTGAATCGTTAATTAGACTTGGACATAAGTTTTACACCACAACCGATACAGAAGTTATTCTTCATCTTTATGAAGAGAAGAAGGAAAAATGTCTTGATGAACTTAACGGTCAATTTGCTTTTGTAATCTGGGATTCAGTTAAAAAAGAATTTTTTGCTGCCAGAGATCGCGTTGGAATTCTTCCTTTCTTCTATAAAATAGAAAACGAAAAACTTCTGTTTGCTTCCGAGGCAAAAGCAATAATAGAAATATCCGACTCGCAAACAACTTTTGACCCAATCGGTTTAGACCAGATTTTTACATTCTGGACGAATCTGCCGGGAAGAACAGCTTTTAATAATATTAACGAGTTGGCACCGGGACATTGTCTTAAGTTTTCTCCAGGTAAAGAAATTTCGGTTAGCCGTTATTGGAGTTTACCTTATAATAAAAGTCTTTTAGCAGAAGAAAAATCAATTCCGGAATTTACAAGTGAAATTTCTGAATTGATGAAAGATTCTATTAGAATTCGTTTGAGAGCTGATGTACCGGTTGGGAGTTACTTAAGCGGTGGGCTAGACTCATCCGGGATTACTGCATTTGTAAAAAATTATTTTAATAATGAGTTAAGAACATTTGGAATCACTTTTCAGGAAGAAAGTTTTGATGAAAGTGAATTCCAGAATTTGATGATAAACCATCTTAACACCAATCACTCAGAAGTTCATGCAACAAATGAAGACATAGGAAAATACTTTTCTGATATTGTCTATTACGGTGAAAAACCAATTATTCGAGCTGCACCCGTTCCGCTTTTTCTTCTTTCAAAAAAAGTTCGAGAAGAAGGTTACAAAGTTGTCTTAACCGGTGAAGGCGCTGATGAGATTTTTGGAGGATACAATATCTTTAAGGAAACAAAAGTCAGAAAATTCTGGTCAGTTGATCCAGCTTCACAACTTAGACCAAAACTTTTGCAAAAACTTTATCCATATATTTTTAAAGATAAAAGATTAGCTCAAACACTACAGGCGTTCTTTAAACTAGGTATTGAGGATCCAAATAATTCTTTCTTTTCTCATATTGTAAGGTGGAATAACAACACACGATTAAAGAATTTCTTTTCAAATGATCTTAAAGAGCAAATTGGTGATTATAATGCCTATGATGATTTAAAAAGTATTCTTCCAAAAGATTTTGACAACTGGGATTATGTTTACAAAGCACAATATCTTGAGATAATAACTTTTATGAGCGGATATTTACTCTCATCACAAGGTGATAGAATGGCAATGGCAAACTCGGTTGAGCTACGTGTTCCCTATCTTGATCACCGCATAATTGAGTATATGGCAACTGTTCCATCAAGATTTAAGATCAGAGGATTGAATGAAAAATATTTGCTTAAAAAAGTATTTAATGATTTACTTCCTCAGCGAATTGTTAATCGTCCTAAAAATCCTTACCGCGCACCAATCAGAAATAGTTTTCTGAATAATAAATCATTGGATTTAAAGACTATTTTATCTGAAAAGAAAATTTCTTATGCTGGTGTCTTTGATCCTGACAAAGTAAATCTTTTAATGAAGAAGGCTGAAAGAACTGAAGCACTTAGTGAACTAGATAATATGGCTCTTGCAGGAATAATTTCCACACAATTTTTGCATAATGATTTTATCAATCACAAAAAATTGGACGTTCCGGATAATTATAGATTTAATACATTCATAGATAAAAGAAATCAAATAAATTAAAATATATTTTGGAGAAAAGATGAATTTTACAATGGATTCAATTTACTTAGATGCTTTTGCTGAAACAGCAAGATTAGCTGCTGCACTAAAAGATACTGTGGCATTTAAACTTAAAAAGCGCGGCGCTGTAGTTGGAGTTAGCGGCGGAATTGATTCATCAATTGTACTTGCACTTTGTGCAAAAACATTCGGACCAGAAAAAGTTCTTGCGATAATGATGCCTGAAAGAGATTCGAGTCCAGAAAGCAAAGAACTTGCAACTGTACTTTGTGAAAAGTTTAAAGTTCCTTATATTTTAGAAGATATAACTGATGCTGTAAATGGATTTGGCTGTTACGCTAGAAGAGATGAAGCCGTTAAGCGTGTTTTTCCAGAATATGATCCAAAAACTTATAAAATGAAGATTGTTCTTAAAGATGATAAAGAAGCAAAAGGCAAATTAAATCTTTTCTATCTAACTATTATCGCTCCAGATGGTACGGTAAAATCTCAAAGATTGCCGCTTGCAGAGTACTTACAAATTGTAGCTGCTTCTAACTTTAAGCAAAGAAGCAGAACTAATATGTTGTATTATCATGCTGAGGCTAAAAATTATGCTGTAATCGGTACAGGAAATAAAAACGAACACGAACAAGGGTTTTTTGTTAAGTATGGTGATGGCGGTGCAGATGTAAAACCAATCGCACATTTATTTAAAACACAGGTATATCAGTTAGCAGAATTTCTTGGAGTTCCTGAAGATATTAGAAAACGCACACCAACGACTGATACTTACAGTGCAGAACAGACTCAGGAAGAATTCTTTTACAAAATGCCATTTGAAGTTATGGATCGTATATGGGATGGCTGGGAAAAAGGTGTTCCATCAGATGTTATTGCAAAAGTACTTAACATTCCTCAAGCTCAAGTTGAGGTAGTTATTAATGATGTTAGACAGAAAATTCAGACAACTGAGTATTTGAGACAAGAACCTTTTTCGTTAGGATAGGTTTTATAAGTACTTTTTTGCGAGCTTAGGAAGAAGCAGTCTTTTCTGCGAAGATGGAATTAGATTGCTTCCCCAATTGAATCAGGACGATCTGTCCCCTGGAATGACCGGACAATCATTTTAATCGATCTCAAACATTTCATTAATCTTTTTATAATCATACTTGCCGGAACTATTTGTAGGGATTTCTGTTGTTGATTTTATCACAAGGGATTTAAAGCTAAGTTTATACATCTTCATTACTTCTTCTTTAACCTTAACCTCAGTGAGATGATCATCTGAATGAACTAATATTTTAAGCAGTTCATCTTTACCAGTGCAAGCAACTGAAATTTTAAAATGATTTTCTATCATTTTTTGTACTTCATCAAGATTAATTCTTAAACCAAAAATCTTTATAAATCTTTTCATTCTTCCAGTTACGTAAAAGAATCCATCAGCATCTTTATAACCAAGGTCACCAGTATATAGAACTCCTTTTAACTCATCACCTTTTGATAAATCAACTTTAGTTTCAGCATACCCAAGCATTACATTATCCCTTTATAAACAATTTCTCCAACCTCATGGAGTTTGTAATTTCTTTGCCATTATTTACTATTTTAAGGTCACCACCAGGAATTGAAATTCCGATTGACCCAATCTTATCACTTAATTTTTCTGGTGGAACATAAGTTATTCTTGCTGTTGCTTCAGTCTGCCCATACATTACATAAAACTTTTACGATTTTTTTTAGCATATTCATTAAAATGTTTAATAAATTCTTCGCTAAGTTTACCTCCGGCTTGAGTAAAATATTTTAGGGTAGGAACTTCTATTTTATCAAAGCCAATTCTTTTTAACATTGTATATGTATATGGCACTCCGGCAAACGATGTACACTTATATTCATTAAATAGATTCCAAAAATCCCGGAAGAAAACTGTTTTTTCCGTTAAAACAATTGTGGCTCCTTTTAGTAAATGACTGTTTATAACTGATAATCCATAGGAATAATTAATAGGAAGAGTTGTGATTGGTCTTTCATTTTCATCAATCTGTAAATACTCTGCAATTGATTCTGCATTTGATTGAATGTTTCTATATGCAAGTCTAACAAGTTTAGGAGAACCAGTAGTTCCGGAAGTTGATAAAAGCACAGAAAGCTCAGGGAAAATATTTATAGAATTGCTTTCAGTTCTTTTAATGAAATTTAGAGATTCATATTTAAACGAAAATGAGTAGAACTCAGGAGAAATTGAATTTGAAGAGATAATAAAATCCGGTTTATAATTTTCGATTAGTCCGTTTCTTATTTCTTCATTTAACTTTTCATCAAGTAAAAGTACAGCATTTCCAGACTTGAGTGCTGCGATATAAGAAATTATTGATTCAGAGTTGTTTGTGGTGAAAAGAAATATCATTCCTTTAACTGACAGTTTTAGTTTTTCAGCTAATGCTTGAGATTTGCTTTCAAGTTCTTCGTAAGTAACCGCTCTATCTATTGCAGTGTCAACTAAAGCAGTATAAGAAAAAAAATTTTCTAAGTGATTCCAAAAATAATTTGAAATTTTCGTCATTGAATTTCAGTTAATTTAATGTTTTAACAAATTTGCAAATAAACTATAATAAGGAGACAATTTTTCTTAAGATTTATTCAAGAATATTTTAGATCCCATATCGTTTTAATTTTTTAATTCTGTTTGGGCTGTGTTTTATTATAAAAATTGTAAATAATATACCACATAAATTTGCCACCATATCGAATATATTCGTCGAACGATTAGGCATATATAACTGAACTATTTCAATTGAAGCTCCAACAGATAGACAAAATATTATTGTAAAAGCTGTTCGATGTTTTTTTAAAAACCATACTTTATCTTGATAAGTTAAAATGAAATAGATGAAATAACTAAGTACACTAAAAGCAGCAAAATGTGAAAGTTTATCGAGTGCAAAAGCTTTTTCGGTAGGATCTAATAGCATACTAATAACTAATAATAGTACCATAGGATAAAAAATAATTAAGAACATAGAAAAAAGATATGCTCGATTTTTTTTGAATAGGTATAACATTCTGCAGAGTATTTATTCTAATTAAAAAGTTGTTTAATAATATAAAAGTTTCTTTTAAACATATATATCTTATAAATAAATACCGAATATTACTGAGATGAAGCGAACGCAGATGAAGTTACAGGACAATATTTTTTCAAAGAAGTTTGATATCAAATCATTGCTTTACATTATTTAAAGCTTGATATCAACTATCTTCGATATATCATTTCGATCACACTATCTTTTCACTTATAATCTATTAATCAAATTTAGCAAATTAATTGTGTCAAAATTATAATCTGATTTCTTCGTGTATCACAAAAAAATTAAAATATCTGGTGAGGTTTTTAATCTTTCATTCTGGATAAATATTAGTAATACAATAAATACCCTCCCCCGTTAAATTAACTCCAAATTTCATGATGATATTTTTATTCTTTGATTGATCAAATCAAACTTGCTATTTAATTCACCAAACTCATTGATTTGGCTCTCTTATGTTATATTTCTGAATACAAATTTCACATCGTCAATTGATCTAATTTAATTTTTTCAAAAAATAGCTATGCTTTTTAATAAAGTCAGTGATCTTCACAAATTACAAAGCGGGGCCGACGAGACTCGAACTCGCGACCTCCTGCGTGACAGGCAGGCGTTCTAACCAACTGAACTACGACCCCGTGAAAATTTGAAGGCCAAATATATAATCTGGCAGTAAAAAATCAAAATTTATTAATCACCAAATGATATTCCTAGAGACTTTGCAACAAATACTGCTTGATCATCTGGACTTACTAATTTTTGGTGCGAAATTGCATCTTCTATCTTCACATTCTTAATTTCATTCCCTTTTAACGCAACCATTCTGCCAAACTTTTTATTCGCAACTAGATCTATTGCAAAAGCCCCAAATTTTGTAGCTAGAATTCTATCATAGGGTGTTGGGCTTCCACCTCTTTGAAGATGTCCGAGAACAGTCACACGAGTTTCTCGTCCTGTCAACTCTTCTATTTTATCTGCTACAACTTTTCCTATACCGCCAAGCTGGACAGGGTCCGTTCTTTTTATATCACTTCCTCTAGTAACTATTTCGCCACCTAAAGGTTTTGCACCTTCCGCAACACAGACTAAGGAAAATCGTTTGCCCATTAATTCTCGCTCATGAATCTTAGCAGCAATCTTATCCCATGAAAAAGGAATTTCCGGAATCAATATTATATCCGCACCACCGCTTAAGCCTCCATTCAAAGCAATCCAACCAGCGTATCTACCCATTACTTCTACCACGATTACTCTATGATGAGAGGAAGCTGTTGTATGAAGTCTATCTAATGCCATTGAAACAACATAAACAGCTGAATCGTGACCAAATGTTACATCAGTTGCTTCAAGATCATTATCAATGGTTTTTGGCACACCAACTATGTTCATTCCAAGCTTAGACAATTTATTACAGATATGCATTGTACCATCGCCGCCAATTGCAATTAATGCATCAAGACCCCATGATTTATAATTTTTTATTGCCGATGCTGATTTATCCTGAATTTCTATTTTGCCGTTAACTTCAACCGGCCAATGATAGGGATCACCCTTATTTGATGAGCCTAAAATTGTTCCACCTCTTGAAAGTATACCTGAAACATCAGCATTAGTTAATTCTTTAGCTTTTCCTTCAACTAATCCTTCAAATCCATCAATAATTCCATAGACAGACATTCCATAGTCTTCTGCAGGTTTTGTTACGCCTCTAATTACTGCATTTAATCCGGGGCAGTCGCCTCCGCCCGTCAAAATTCCGATTCTTCTTATTCCATTCTTTTTTGCCATTTTTACTTTTAGATCCTTCTATTTCTTAAAAATACTTTGTGAATTCTTAAAATGAAATTTAATCATTTTCATTAAATAATTATCATCAAATTGATTAAAAACACGCTTTGCCGCAATATTTACCAATGAACCGCCACCCTTAGGAATATTAAAACCCACTTCCCTGCTTTTTACATTAAACCAATCTACTACTTTTGCCCTCGCTAATATCGATGCTGCAGCAACAGCAGTGTATCTTTCAGCCTTTGGTGTCTGATAAAGATTTACATCAATATTTTTTTTCTTCAATTCATCTTTAATAAGTTTTTCATTTCCAAACTTATCACTTATAACATTTGGACAACCTATTCTTTGTAATAAATTCTCAATTGTTTTTGAATGTGCCCAACCCATAATTTTATTAAGATTATTAAAAGATTCATAAAGTTTGTTATACTTTTCAGGATTGATCTGGACAATTTCAAAATTATCCCCAATTATCTCTTTAATCTTATATTCAATAATCTTAATATTATTATCGGAAATAAGCTTACTATCTTTAACTCCCGCTTCTTCTAACTCCAATGTTGTCTTTTTATTGATATAAACTGCCGCAACTACCAATGGACCAAAATAATCTCCCTTACCGGATTCATCCGTACCGATGTATTCACTAAACTTAATTTCTGTTATTTTCTCAGATTCAAAAAGTGTTTGCCCAAAAACAATGCTATTTAATTCTTTTGCAATTATTGATTCGGGATTCGCCTGGATAACTTTTTTAATCCCCTTCTTGCCAAAATAAACTAACAATTTTGCCTGCTCTTTATTGCTGTTCACTATTATTTCATAGTTGTATAGTTTTTTATCCGGCTTGGAAACAGAAAATTCAAGATTTGTTATCTTTTTTGATAAATTCTCAATTTCTTTAAGAGCTTTTTGTTGGAATGGATCTTGCATAATAGGTGTTGGTTTAAGTTTGTATTTAAGCACTAATAAATTTAGTTTTCATAGTAATGAGATTTAAAAGGAGAAAATAATGAATACTTTAAGATTAAATAAATATTTTATGATAATAATGCTGATCACTTTATTTACAGCCACAAATATTTTATCAAAAACGGTAACTCAAGATGACCAAACAATAAATGAATTTGCTTCAATATTAAAACAAAAAGTTTTATTAACTAATGATCAAGAAGCAAAGGTTATAAACATAATGTCTGAAATGCAAAAAAATATTTCATCTAATCCGAAAAATAAAACTGACTTTACTAAAGCTGCTCAGTCTAAAGTTGAAAGTTTATTAGATAGCAAACAAAAAATGAAATATGATATTATCAAAAATGATTTATGGAAAAAATTCTAATAAAACATTTACGCATTCTAACCCGGTATTAGGCCGGGTTTTTTGTTTCGATTCTATTTGCCCCATTCAAGTACTTCCACTTTAACTTCCTGAATTCCAGCATTTACCATTTCAATTTTATTTGCAGCAGCTAGTGATAAATCTAAAATTCTTCCCTTAAATTGCGGCATACGATCATTGATTCTTACTTCAACACTCTTTTGATTTGATAAATTAGTTACTTTAACTAAAGTATTAAATGGATATGTTGGATGCGCAGCTGTTAAAGAATTCATATCATAAATTTCACCATTAGCAGTTTTTTTTCCATCAAATTCATCGGCATAATACGATGCTGTTCCAGTTTCAACCTCCAGAACATTCGGGTTTTTAATTCTGGTATCATTATCAGGAGAATCATTAGTCCTGGAATATCTGGTTGTTGAACTGCAGTTATAGAATATTAGAGAAACTAAAATGAAACCCAAATAATATTTTGGTATTAAGTACATTTTAAATTTTCTATCATAATATTGAAGCAACTTTTATAATCGCTGTTTCTGATCTCAAGCGATTATCAGCGAGATTTAAAACTAAGTTCGGCTGAATATTTAAAATTTCTTTCTGCGATAAACCACCTTCTGGACCAAAAATAAAATAATATTCTTTTGATATATCAAATTTCTGATTTGCAAATTTACTTTCTGAGTTCTGTTCAAATAATACTTTTTCAACAGCCAAATCTTTAAATCTTTTAACTGAGTCAAAAACTTCAACTTTTGGTAAATATGCTTGCAATGATTGCTTCATAGCAGAAAGTAAAATTTTGTTTATCCTTTCAATATTAAAACTTTTACTAACACTCCGTTCTGAATTAAACAAAATAAAATTTGTAATTCCTAATTCTGTACATTTTTCCAGCGCAAATTTAAATCTATCTGGATTTCTTAGATTAGGGATGCAAAATGTAAAGTGTTTTAGTCTATTTTGAAGAATATTAAATTTTAAGACACGAACGCTGATACTTTTCTTCTCAATGCTTGTGATAATACCTTCATAAATCTTTCCATTACCATCTGTTGCATAAAGAGAATCACCAACTTTGTTGCGCATTACTTTTGTTGCATGATGATATTCATCATCACCAAGCTGAAATATTTGTTCATTCTCAGTTAATGATGAACAATAATATAATTCGATGTTAGAAAGATATTCCAAGGTCTAAAATTATTTGTGATTTAAATTTTTCATCAAATGCAACTTCTATTCTAAAAACCTGGTAAGGTAAAATCAGGAAAGTCAATCCTAATCCGTATCCGGAATTAAATCTGTTGATTGCCCAAGGCTCTTCTCTATAATGCGCTAAACCAGTCTCAGCAAATATCTGGGTATAAAATCCTAATCTATAGGACAAGAGTTGATCCGGTATAATGGGAATAAAAGTAAGATCAACATTTAACTCTTCTATTATCGGATAGTAAAATTCTGCAGACAATACATAGTAATTATCTCCTTCAAATTTTTCAAAGTAGTGACCGCGAATTTTTTCATCAGAGCCGATAATTGAAGCATCATAATATGGAACCACATCACCAAAAGTAAATCTTGATGCCAATCGCCACTTACTAATCAATTTATCAAATATTTTTCTATATTCTCTAAAATCAATCCACGCTACACTGTAGCTAATGTCATCAAATCCTAATCCCTTAACAGAATAATTAATACTAGAATATATACCATTTTTTGGAAACTGTACAAGATCTCTTGTGTCATGCTCATAACCAATTCCCAATTCAACTAGATTATCAATTCTATCGTCGGATGCATTGATTCCAGGAATGTAAAATGGTGTTTCGATATTATTGTATCCGGCGTTAATATAGACTCTATTAAAAAGTCCCAATCTTTTACCCATAACTAATCGTAGTCCAATGAGCCGTTGACTAAAACTACCTTCATAAAGTTCTTCCGCACTAGGACTTTTATTTGTAATATCAGAATAATTTATTGTAGATCTAATAAACAGATTTTCTTTGCCAATTATGTTAGGATTATAATAACTAAAATAAAATGTAGGATCATAACCTAAAGCAAACGCCGCTGTAAGATCCTCATTTCTACCTCGAAAATTTTTAATCCTTAAAAACATTCCATATGATAATTTATTAAGGTCATTTTCCTTCGCCTCGATAAGTGGAACAGGATATATATACCAGCTTTCTTCAATTTCAATTGTTAATATTCTTTTATCCTCTACTAAGTTTGGAATAAAATAAACGTGATTAAAGATTCCTAAACTGTAAACACGTTCTCGATTATATAATGAATTTTGTTGAGTCAACGTATCACCTATAGAAAAATTTAATTCTCTTAATATGATAAACTCTTCTGTTATGTCATTCCCAATTATCGTAATTGAATCAACAATAAATGGATATAAATTTGAATTGGATAACGAATCAGTATTTTGTGGAAAGATAAGTGAAGAGAAAACAATAACAATTTGCAAAAAAACTATTTTTACTTTGGTTTTAATTTTTAACACTAAGCGTTATTGTTTTCTAGTTCAATTTTTTGATTTAATATATAATATTGGTCATAAAATTATTTAACGGACTCATCAACATAATCTGAAAGAGGCAAACAACTACAAACAAGATTTCTGTCGCCATATGCATTATCAACTCTGCTAACACTTGGCCAAAATTTGTT
This sequence comes from Ignavibacteriales bacterium, assembly GCA_016707115.1. Taxonomy (GTDB): domain Bacteria; phylum Bacteroidota; class Ignavibacteria; order Ignavibacteriales; family Ignavibacteriaceae; genus IGN3. The sequence continues at coordinate 25,290 of JADJIH010000002.1, forward strand.
TAATCTTGTCCAATGTATCGGATAAGCTGCTTTTTCTCTCGAATAAGGATAATTCCATTTATCATTTATTACCATCTGAGCTGTATGCGGTGCATTTTTTAAAACATTATTTTTCTGATCAGCATTACCTTCTGCAATTTCTTTTATCTCTTCAAGAATATTTATCAAGGCTTCACAGAATTTATCCATCTCTGCTTTAGATTCACTTTCTGTTGGTTCAACCATTAAAGTTCCTGCAACAGGAAATGATACAGTTGGTGCATGATAGCCGTAATCCATTAATCTCTTAGCAATATCTTCAACTTCTATGTGAGCGGATTGTTTAAATTCACGCATATCAAAGATTAATTCATGTGCAACTCTTCCATTTGTGCCTGAATATAAAACTTTAAAGTGAGGCTCTAATTTGGCCTTTATATAATTTGCGTTTAAGATAGCTGCTTTCGTGGAATTAGTTAAACCAGCAGCACCCATCAGTTTTATATATGCATATGAAATTAAAATAACATTTGAACTTCCAAAAGGTGCAGCTGCAACTGCATTAATAGATTTACCTTTAGAAATATCTACAACTGAATGTCCAGGTAAAAACGGAGTTAAATGCTTTGCAACAGCAATAGGTCCAACGCCTGGTCCGCCGCCGCCATGAGGAATACAAAATGTTTTATGCAAATTCAAATGACAAACATCGGCTCCAATTTCTGCCGGACTTGTTAATCCAACTTGGGCATTCATATTTGCACCATCCATATAAACTTGCCCACCATTTTGATGAATGATTTCGCAAATTTCTTTAATTGATTCTTCAAACACACCATGAGTCGATGGATAGGTTACCATTAAAGATGCAAGATTATTTTTGTGCAATTCAGATTTTGCACGTAAATCATTAACATCTATGTTACCTCGGTCATCACAATTTACCACCACTACTTTCATCCCTGCCATAACAGCACTTGCAGGATTTGTGCCGTGTGCAGATGAAGGAATTAACGCAATGTTTCTATGTGTCTCTCCCTTATCTTCTAAATATGCTTTGATAACTGATAAACCAGCATATTCTCCTTGAGCACCTGAATTAGGTTGAAGTGATACAGCTGAAAATCCAGTTATTTCAGCAAGATCTTTTTCCAGTGAAGCAAATAATTCCAAATAACCTGAAACTTGTTCTTTCGGTGCGAAAGGATGGATACTCCCAAATTGTGGATAAGTAACACCGAGCATTTCGGTTGTTGCATTTAATTTCATAGTGCACGATCCAAGAGCTATCATTGAGTGAACAAGGGACAGATCTTTGTTTTCAAGATATTTCATATATCTCAAAATATCAGTTTCCGATCTATATGAATTGAAAACAGGATGTTCTAAATAATTTGATGTTCTGACAAATTTCTGATCAAATGATGGTTCAAAAATATTTTGAGCATTCTGTTCTTTTTGAGATGCTGCTTGTTTACTTTGAGCTTGAGCAAAAACTTGAATCAATTCCATCACATCTTCAATCGTTGTAACTTCACTCAACGAAATGCTTATATGATCATTGATAAAGTAATTCAGATTTATCTCATGTTTTAATGCTTCAATATTTATCTTTTCACAAAGTTGCTTATCAACTTTAATTGTAATTGTATCAAAATAATTTTTGTTAATCTGAATTAAACCAAGTTTATTAATTCCATCACTTAGCACTTTTGTAAGACTATTAATTCTCTCAGCAATTACCCTAAGTTTTTTTGGACCATGATAAACAACATACATTCCGGCTAATACGGCTAGTAAAACCTGAGCGGTACAAATATTACTTGTTGCTCTTTCACGTTTAATGTGTTGTTCTCTAGTCTGAAGAGCCATTCTTAAAGCTCTATTTCCTTGTGAATCAACGGATACGCCTATTATTCTTCCGGGAATAACTCTTTTAAAATCTTCTTTTGTCGCAAAGTATGCCGCATGTGGTCCGCCAAATCCCATCGGAATTCCAAATCTCTGAGTGCTACCAACAGCACAGTCAGCTCCAAATTCTCCCGGAGGAGTAAGCAGAGTTAAACTTAAAATATCAGCTGCAACAACTTTTAAAATTCCAAATGCCTCCGCTTTGGAAAACAATTCAGCATAATCATAAATCTCACCATTAAGTGCAGGATACTGCACTAGCAAACCAAAATAGTCGCTATTCAATTCTATCTTTTTGTGATCATCTATAACTAATTCAATTCCCAAAGGTTTTGATCTTGTTTTCAGAACATCTATTGTTTGGGGGAACACCTCACTAGAAACAAAAAACTTATTGGAGTTTGCTTTATCTTTCTTTCTATTATTAAAAAACATAACCATAGCTTCTGCAGCAGAAGTTGCTTCATCAAGTAAAGATGCATTTGCAATTGGAAGTGCAGTAAGGTCTGAAACGGCAGTTTGAAAATTTAATAAAGCTTCCAGTCTCCCTTGTGCAATTTCAGCTTGATAAGGTGTGTATTGTGTATACCACCCTGGATTTTCCAAAATGTTTCTTTGAATAACGGTAGGAAGAATTGCTGGGTAATATCCCATTCCAATATAGCTTTTATAAACTTTGTTTTTTTGAGCTATACCATTAAGATGTTGAACAAACTCAAATTCACTTAATGGTTCTTCCAATTGTAATTTATTTTTAAGACGAATACTTGAAGGTACAGTTTCATCGATCAACGCATCAATTGAATTAACTCCACATAGTTTTACCATTTCTTTAATTTCATCAGTATTCGGACCTATGTGGCGTTGTTCAAATACATCAGGATGTTGAAAAGATCTCATCTTAATTCTCTTATTTAATTATTCGGTATTAAAAACTGCATTAATTTATTAATTCAAAATTAAAGAAAATCTTTGTAATTCTGACTGAGGTATTAGGTTATTTTTAAAGCAATTTTGTATTAAAAATTGTTTAAGAGTTGCTTAGTGAGGTATTTTTTCAAGCGTGGCTTTTGCAGCATTCTGTTCAGCAGTTTTTTTATTTTTACCTGTTCCTACACCAAAATAAACTTCTCCAACATTTACTTTAACTGTAAAAATTCTATCGTGCTGCGGACCTTCTTCTTTTATCACAATATAATTTGGAACCTCTATTTTATTTGCCTGTGCATATTCCAATAGTTGACTTTTATAATTTTCATCAATCAAATATTCACCATCCTTGGTTAGAGGTTCAATTAAAACCCTGTGGATAAATTTCTTGGAGATTTCTAATCCATGGTCTAAATAGACAGCTCCAACAATTGCTTCAAAAGCATCAGACAGAACTGTTTTAGAGGCGCGGGCAAATGTGTTGGTTAAATTCTGATTAATCAAAATAAAATTTGCCAGCCCAATATCTTCGGCGGCATCAGAGAGGGCAAATCTATTTACTAACTTAGCTCTAACTTTTGTTAAAAAGCCTTCATTCTCTTTAGGAAAATTTTCAAAAAGATATTCAGCAACAACAAGACTTAAAACAGAATCTCCTAAAAACTCTAATCTTTCGTTGGAAACATCGGCGTCTTCAAGTTCTTCGAGAAAGGATCTATGCATTAATGCTTGAATGTAGTGGGATTTGTTCTTAATAGGAAATCCAATTATTTCCTCTAACTCAGAAAACTTGAGTGGTGTAAGTATTTTTTTAACTTGGTGGGAATTATTACTTTCTTCCCGAAAGCCAAAATATTTAAGCAAACGAGAAAAAAGAGAACTCAAGTCTATTCCTCAAACTTCTTAAATAAAATTGATGCATTGTGTCCGCCAAATCCAAAAGTATTGCTAATTGCTACTTTAATTTCTTTTTGAGTAACTTTTTTAGCACTATAATCTAAGTCACATTCAGGATCAGGATTATCAAGATTTATAGTAGGCGGTATTAAGCTATTTTGCATAGATAAAAGAGTTGCTATTGCCTCTATACCGCCCGCAGCGCCTAATAAATGCCCTGTCATAGACTTAATAGAGCTAACTACTAATTTATACGCATGATCACCGAACAGTGCTTTAATAGCCATAGTTTCATTAATATCATTGTGAGGCGTTGAGGTTCCATGAGCATTTATGTAATCAACATCGGTTAATAAAAGATTAGCATCCTCAACTGCGATCTTCATAGATCTTACCGCACCTTCTCCACCTGGGGCAGGAGCTGTGATATGATGTGCATCTGCAGTCAATCCAATTCCAGCAAGTTCAGCATATATCTTTGCACCTCTATCTAGTGCATGATTTAATTCTTCTAATATCAAAGTTCCGCCGCCTTCTCCCATCACAAAACCATTTCGGTCTTTATCAAATGGACGTGATGCTTCAGCATATCTATCATTCCAAGTGGATAAAGCTCTCATTGCATTAAAGCCTCCAATACCAATTTCAGTAATAGGAGCTTCACTCCCACCACAAACCATCAGATCCGCGGCACCTCTTTCGATTACCATAAATGCATCTGAAATTGCATGTGAAGCAGTTGAACATGCTGAAGTAGTTGCGTAATTGGGACCTTTTAATCCAAAGCGAATAGAAATCTGTCCTGCTGCTAGATCTGAGATCATCATTGGAACAAAAAATGGACTTATCATTCCAGGATTTTTATCCTGAAAATATTTCCAATGTTCATTTTGAAGAGTTTCTAATCCACCAATTCCACTGCCGTAAATTACTCCCACTCTTTCTTTATTTATTTTCTCAAGATTGATTTCGGAATCTTTTACTGCTTGAACAGAAGCTGCAATGGCAAATTGAGAAAACCTATCTAGTCTTTTGACAGATTTTTTATCAAAATATTCGTCAGGATTAAAATTGTCTGCTTGAGCCGCAAACTGGGTATCAAACCTTGAGGCATCAAAATACTTAATCGGGGTTACGCCATTTTTACCAGAAATTAAACCTTCCCAAAATTGCGGAACGTCTAACCCAATAGGTGTAACTGCACCAATACCTGTAACTACAACTCTTCTTTTAGTCATGATACCTAATCAGTATATACCATTTTTGAGATGGAAAGACATATATAAGGTAAGAAAGTCGGGATTAAAAACCCCGACTATATTAATTAAGCCAATTTTTCTGAAAGATACTTTACAGCATCTCCCACTGTTCCGATTTTCTCAGCATCTTCATCAGGAATTGAAATTTGAAAAGCGCTTTCAAATCCCATAACTAATTCTACGATATCAAGTGAATCAGCGCCAAGGTCATTTGTAAATGATGCTTCAGGAGTGATTTGAGACTCTTCTACACCTAATTTATCAATAATGATCTCTTTCACTTTAGCTTCAACATCCATGGTGTTCTCCTCTTATTAGTTTTGTATTTATTTGAGTTATTATTTATTGGTCTAAATTTAACAAAATTAAAATCTAAGAAACAAATAGATTTATTAATTACATTGTCATTCCACCGTCAACGGCAATAACCTGGCCTGTAATGTAGTCTGCATCTTTACTGCATAAAAATGCAACAACTTTGGCAACATCTTCAGGATTGCCTAATCTTGACATTGGAACATTCTGAACTAATTTTTTTACCTGTTCTTCGGTTAACTTATTCGTCATATCTGTTTGGATGAATCCTGGTGCGACTGCGTTAACTGTTATATTACGTGAAGCTAACTCACGAGCCATTGATTTGGTAAAACCAATCACTCCTGCTTTGGACGCTGAATAATTGGATTGTCCAGCATTTCCAATTAGTCCAACTACGGAGGCTATATTTACAATTCTTCCGTATCTCTGAGCTATCATCGGTTTTATAACTGCTTTAGTATAATTAAATACACTTTTTAGGTTAGCACTTATAACATCATCAAAATCTTTTTCTGTCATTCTTAATAATAGATTATCTCTTGTAATTCCGGCATTATTAATAAGAATATCAACGCCGCCAAGCTTTTCAATAGCAGCATCAACAGTTGCTTGTGCTTGTTCCATTGATGATGCATCGGCCTTAAATCCGTGAATCTTTATTCCTGGATAGTCAATCTCACCCAATAATTCCTCAGCACACTCATCGCAACTATTATAAACAAATGCAACATCTGAAAACAAAACACCGCAGCAGCTTCTTGAAGCAAGTTCTTTTACGATTGCTCTGCCTATCCCTCTTGTTCCACCGGTAACTATTGCTCGTTTATTATGTGATTCAACTACTTTACTCATTTTTTTTCTACTCCAGAATAATATTCTGATAAATATTCATTTTTATACTTCTCAAGTTCAATAAAATTATCTTGTCCAAAGAAATGAATAAGTTCTTCTCTGCAAGCTTCATAAATTGTAGTTTCTTTTAGTGGATCTTTACTACAAGTTTTTAGTCTATCAATATGTTCATCATCTATTGTGAGAGCACCTTCAAAAACTGTTAGCGGAAATAGAACACAATATATTGGTTTGTATTTCCATTTATGTTCGCCTTCAATCATTGCCAATTTTTGAAGAGTACACAATCCATTTTTATCCAAGAAAGTACATTTACCATTTGGTATCTCAGTTCCAACAGCTACACCAGATTCAAAATCCTCATCCTCTTCAGGTTCCTCAAACCATTCATCAATTACTTTGGTCTGTGTTTCATCAAGTAAAGGTATGATTTTATCTTTAAGCGTTAAAATATATTCATGTTCTTTAAGATCAGTATAAACTCCATAATTGCAGCATTCACCGCCACACTTACATGCAAATTTAAATGTAAAAATCTGTGGATCAATATAAACGCCATTAATCTCCTTAGAAAACTTAGGCTGCGTTTTTGTTTCCATTATATGTATCGCTCCAAATCCTCGTATTTATCAATCCCGAATAATTTAACATCTGGATTTATTCTTTTAACCAATCCTTGTAAAACTTTACCAGGGCCAATTTCATAAAATTCATCAAATCCATCTGCTATCATATTTATAATTGTTTCTTCCCATCTAACTGGAGAAGTTACTTGCTCGTGCAAAAGATTTTTTATTTCTGCCTTTTGGGTAACGGGTTTTGCAGTAACATTTGCATAGACAGAAAACCTTGCATCATAAAATGGTGTTTTATCTAAAGCATCAAGTAAAGCATCTTTTGCTGATTGCATTAACGGTGAATGAAATGCCCCACTAACCACCAATTCTTTTACCAATTTTGCACCGTTAGCTTTGCATAATTCCATTGCTTTTCTAACACCATCAATTGATCCGGAAATTACAATCTGTCCTGGAGAATTAAAATTTGCGCATTGCACAATTCCAACTACGGAGGCTTCTTTGCAAAGTTCTATAACTTTTTGGGGTTCTAATCCAACAACTGCAGCTAAAGTTCCGGGGTTATCAATTCCTGCTTGCTGCATTGCTTTTCCCCTTGCTCTGACTAATCTAATTGCTTCATAAAATTGAATTGCATTTGCAGAAACCAACGCTGAATATTCTCCAAGTGAATGCCCTGCAGCAGCTTCTGGTTGGATTGTTCTGATTAAACTTGAAAGGATAACACTATGTAAAAAGATAGCAGGCTGGGTAAATTCTGTTTGTTTTAATTGATCTTCAGGTCCATTAAACATTATGTACGATAGATTAATACCTAAAGCGTCATCAGCGGTTTTAATCATCTCTTTGGCTTCTACAGATCTTTCATATAAATCCTTAGCCATACCTATATATTGCGATCCCTGTCCGGGAAATAAAAATGCTTTTTTAGCCATCGAAATAGTTTTCAGTAATTAAAAATTAAATTGCCCAAACAACATGTATTGCACCCCATGTATAACCAGCACCAAAAGCTGATAAAATTAGATTGTCACCCTTCTTCACTTTTCCATCACGAAAGTATTCCGTTAAACATAGGGGAATTGTTGCTGCCGTTGTATTACCATATTTATCAATATTAATCATAACCTTGTCTTTACTTAGGCCCATTCTTTGAGCAGTAGCGTCTATTATTCTTAAGTTTGCCTGATGAGGAACAAGATATGCAATATCTTCAGATTTTAGATTACTCTTTTCCATTAATTCTGCAGAAACATCTGCCATTCCTTTAACTGCAACTTTAAATACAGCTTTACCATCTTGATAAATATAATGCCATTTTTTATCAACAGTTTCATGCGAAGCAGGATTTAAACTTCCGCCACCTAACATATATAGTGCGTCTTTACCTGCACCATCAACCCTTAGAATACTGTTTTGCAAACCCAGAGTTTTATCTTCAGTTGGTTCTAATAAAACTGCTGACCCAGCATCACCAAAAAGGATACAAATGTTTCTATCTGTATAATCGGTAATTGAACTCATTTTATCAGCACCAATTACTAAAACTTTTTTGTATCTGCCAGATTCAACAAGCGTAGCGCCTGTTTGTAATGCAAATAGAAATCCCGAGCAGGCAGCCGATAAATCAAAACCCCATGCATTTTTTGCTCCAATTTTATTTTGCACTAAACAAGCCGTTGCTGGAAAAAACATATCAGGAGTAACTGTGGCTACTATAATAGCATCAATTTCCTCAGGATTTATATTATGTTTTTCAAATAAATCTAAAGCTGCTCGAGCAGCTAAATCACTTGTTGAGCCATTTTCTAAAATTCTTCTTTCGCTAATTCCTGTTCTGGTTTTTATCCATTCATCATTTGTTTCTACAATGGATTCAAAATATTTATTATCCAAAATTTTATCAGGAGTATACATACCAACTCCTGTTATCATTGCATTATATCTTTTTTCTAACATTAATTATCTACTAATTTTTTTTGTGAATATTGTTTGATAGAACTTTCTATCTTTTTAACTAAATCTTTATGGTACATCTCACGTGCTTTAAGCACCATATTTTTAATTGCTTTCGGAGAACTTGAGCCATGTCCTATAATACTAATTCCATTAACACCTAACAACGGCACTCCGCCATGCTCCTGATAATCCAATGACTTTAAGGATTTTTTTAAAGTGCCTTTTGATATTCCAACTTTTAATTTGTCGAAAAAACTAGCTTCAGCTGTTTTAGTTAAAAGATGTTTAAGCAGTTTTGGCACAGATTCACCAAATTTCAAAATGATGTTACCAACAAATCCATCACAAACAACCACATCAACATGTTTGGTCATTATATCTCTGCCTTCAACATTTCCAATAAAATTAAGCTTGGAATCTTTAAGCATTTTAAATGCATCATTAGAAACTTCATTCCCCTTACCTTCCTCCTCACCCATACTTAGTAAACCTACAGATGGATTTTTAATTCCACCCATTTCTTTGGCATAGATTGTTCCCATAACTGCGTATTCAAATAGATGTGAAGGTTTTGCATCCTTACCTGCGCCAACATCATAAAGATAACAAACTCCATAAACATTTGGCATTTCTGCACCAATTGTGGGACGACCAACACCTGAAATTCTGCCTATAATTAAAGTTGAAGCACTCATCATAGCACCTGTATTGCCTGCGCTTACAAAAGCATCGGCTTTACCTTCTTTAACTAACTGGGCACCTTTTACAATAGAAGAATTCGGTTTAGATTTTAAAGCAGAAGTAGGCGAATCACCCATTTCGATAACTTCATCAGCATGGATAATATATTTTTCATCAAAAGAAAGATTGTTGGATTTTATAACGGAAAGTATCTCTTCCTTTTTCCCTACAAGAAAAAGTTCAAAGTCACGTTTTTCATTATAAGCTTCTAAAGCTCCAACCACAGCATTTTGAGGGGCGTAATCGCCCCCCATTGCATCAACAATAATTCTGCATTTAGAATTTTTAGCTTCTGATTCAGCCATTAGATAAGTAAGCTATTAATATTTAGCTTTTGGGAATAAACACAGAGCGTTCATTGTAGTAACCGCAGGAAGGGCAGGCACGATGAGCAAGTTTCATTTCACCGCAATTACCACAAGTGCTTAATGAAGGTGCTACTGCTTTATAGTGAGTTCTGCGTTTATCTCTACGGCTCTTAGACATCTTACGTTTTGGATTTGGCATAATATCATTCCATTATATTTAATTGAGATTTAATTTATCTTTCAAATTCATAAGAGGTTTCCACCTCGGGTCAATTTCTTCTGTACTGCAAGTACATTTTTCTTTATTTAAATCTTTACCGCATTTGTAACACAATCCTTTGCATTCATCTTTACAAAGTTTTTTCATCGGAACTGCGAGTAAAGCAAATTCACGAACATCAGAACTAATATCAATCTTATCTGCATCTCTGCTAAGATAACTTACATTAAGAGATTCTGTTTCTTCCGGAGCTTCATTCATTAGATAAATCATTTTATAATCACTCATTAAACTTGTTTTATATTCAGTTCCACATCGGTCGCATTCATACTTCACTTTAAAATCTGACGTTACCGAAAGTATTAACTGATCATGCAGTTTATTAAGAATTAAAGAAGATTTATATTTACCATAAAAAGGTTTATCTAAATCCAATACATCAACTTTGTCTTCAAAAACAAAATTGTGTTCCCCTTCGCTTAAATTTGATATTTTTATAATCATCTTGCAAAATCACGCAAAAAACGAGGCTTAATATATAACTGAACCATTATATAATCAAACAATCCTTGCACCCAATATTCGACTTTTTGGAACAATTCAGCCATTTTCTAAGATTATCCAATATTTTTAGAGCTAATTAGATCACTATTTTATTACAGTTTTATCAGTCGGGGTAACAATCAAAAGTAGTTACTAACCTATCAAACTATTTATATAGATCTAAGTTACACATTTGGACCAAAATAATTTTGGTTTTTTCACTTCTAAATCAATAATTTGAAGCAGATATTTAATAATAGTTATCATTGCCAAAAATTAAATGTTAATAATTCTTTCTGCTTTTGCCGCAATCGTTCCAATGTCAATCTACTTAGTTTTGATTTGGAAATTTGACCAATATGATAGAGAACCATTTAAACTAGTTTTAATAAATTATCTATGGGGCGCACTTGGCGCTATAGTTCTTGCTTTACTCGGCAGTTTATTTTTTACAACCATCGCTTCCATTTTTATAAAAGATAGTTTACAATTAAGCAGATTTGGTGCAATTGTAGTTGCACCTATTGTGGAAGAAATAACCAAAGGGTTTTTTCTGCTGATAACAATTTCCAATAAGAAATTTGATAACATTACTGATGGAATAGTTTACGGTGGAGCAATCGGGCTTGGATTTGGGATGACCGAAAATTTTCTTTACTTCGTTTCCTATGGAGATTCTATAGTTAATTGGATAATGTTAGTTATAATCAGAAGCCTTTTCTCAGCCGTTATGCATTGTGTTTCAACGGCAACACTTGGCGCACTTCTAGGAATGGCAAAATTTAAATCATCTCCTAAAAAGATTTTTTATGCCTTTATTGGATTATTAATTGCGATGTTAATTCATTCTATTTGGAATTCCAGTTTGAGCTATGACAGAACAGCTCCAATTGGTTTTCTATTTATGATAGTTTCAATTATTATTTTTATATCAAGTTATATTATTTCGATTAAAGGGGAAAGAAAAATTATTTTTAATGAATTAAAGGAAGAATCTGAAAACGGAGTTATTCCGGAATCACATTTAATTATATTAAGCTCTCCACAGCGAGAACGAAAAGGCTGGTTAGATGAACGTACCAGAAAAACGTATATCAAAGCAGCAACAACACTCGCATTCAGAAAAGTTCAGTTGAAAAATTCTAATGGAGCAAGTAAAGCATATTATGAAATGGATGTTGATAATTATCGAGATTTTATCAAAAAATTATTACAAAATAATTAAGAATGAATTCTAAAGCTGTTTATATTCTCCCATTCTATTTTTCGCATGCTAAAGAATTATCTAATAATTTAGATGGATTTAGTAAAGATGATATTTCATTTCTTTTCGAAACTTTATACTTGAATATTTTGGAGAATCTTATTGGTAAGCACGCCAAAATAGATATTTATTGTATTTGGGATGAAAACAGAAAAGACAATCTGCCGGATGAATTTAAAAACAGTAATTATAATATTGTATTTTCCGATGTTTCTAAAAAGAAACTAATTCTTGAAAGATTGTCATCTAAAGAATTTTTATCACATAAAAATAATCTAATTATTTTTTCCGATGCAATTGATATAAGGCCATCTGATTATGAACAATATTTCAATCTTCTTAATATTGAAGATGAATCACTTGTAATCGCAAAAAATAAAGAGAATAGTATTGCAGTTTTTGGGTTTAATAATTACTCGGAAGAAATTATTAATAATTTGATACTGAGTAATTTTAGCTATAATGATTTTTTAGGCCGGGTGAAATCGTGTGAGCACTTTATGCATATAGTAAATGATGTGTTGCTCGTTAGAAATTTATATAACTTCAAACAACTTTATCAGGAGTTATCACAAAAGAAAAGTATTGAGTATTGCTCACAACCAATGCACGAAAGATTCACTCATCTTTTTGTAGAATACAAGGATTTATTGAAATGAGTAAAGTTGGCATTTTTGGCGGAACATTTGATCCAATACACAATGGTCATTTAATAACCGCACAATCGGTAAAAGAAATCAGAAATCTTGAGAAGATAATTTTTATTCCCGCATATATTTCTCCGCATAAACAACATGCAAAAGCATCAAGTGCACAACATAGATTAAATATGCTTAAAATTGCTTTAGAGGATATTCCATTTTTTGAATGTTCAGATTTTGAAATCAAACAACATACTATTTCTTACACAATTGATACACTTAGAGAATTCAAAAAATCATATGATGAAATTGAATTGATAATTGGATATGATAATATTTTTCAATTCCATACCTGGAAGGAACCAGATGAAATTTTAAAATTAGCCAACATTGTTGTTCTTAAAAGAAAATCCTCTCATCCGTTAGATTTTGTTGATAAGTATGTTGATGCAGCAACCTTTGTGCAAACCCGTGGTATTGAAATAAGTGCAACAGATATAAGAAATCGTGTGCATGCGGATTTACCAATTTATTACCTCGTTCCAGAAAAAGTTTTAGAATATATTAGTAAAAACAAATTATATAAGGACAACTAATTGAAAATTCTAGTTACAGGCGGAGCCGGTTTTATAGCTTCGCAAATTGCGGATGCATTTATTGAAGAAGGACATCAAGTTGTAATACTAGATGATCTTTCAACTGGATATGAAAAAAATATTAACCCGAAAGCCAAGTTTGTTAAAGCCAATATTTGTGATAAAAGCTTGGACAAACTATTTGAATCAGAAAAGTTTGATGTTGTTAATCATCACGCTGCTCAAATGGATGTTCGAAGATCAGTAAAAGATCCAGAATTTGATGCAACAACAAATATTCTTGGAACAATTAATTTGTTGCAAAATTGTGTTAAGTATAAAGTTAAGAAATTTATGTTCGCTTCAACCGGTGGAGCAGTTTATGGTGAGCAAGATTACTTCCCTGCTGATGAAAAACATAATCAACAACCAAAATCGCCATATGGTATTTCTAAACTTGCAGTGGAAAAATATTTATACTTCTATAACTCAGAACATAATTTGAATTACACAATTTTGCGATATGCAAATATTTATGGACCAAGACAAAATCCTTTTGGTGAAGCCGGAGTGGTTGCTATATTTTCTACAAAACTTCTTAAAGGTGAACAACCAGTTATAAATGGACATGGCAAACAAACTCGTGATTATGTATTTGTTGGTGATGTGGTAAAAGCAAATTTACTTGGATTAAAAGATGAAGTATCAGACATTTATAATATTGGAACTGGAATTGAAACAGATGTAAATCAGCTTTTCCATTACATCAATGGTATTACCAAAGCTAACAAAGAAGAAAAACACGGCCCAACCGCTGCTGGAGAACAATTGCGTAGTGTAATTACATCGGACAAATTATTTAAAAAATTTAGTTGGCGTCCATCAACAAAATTGGAAGACGGTTTAAAAACAACGGTCGATTACTTTAAGAATAATTTAGCTTGATATGATTGATAGTAATCTTATAGAAAACATCTATAAAGAAGATAGACGATCTATTGCTCGCGCAATTTCTATAGTTGAGACAAATAATTCTTTCACTTCAGAATATCTAAAAGAGATTCATAAAAAAGTTGGCAATGCTTATCGAATTGGAATTACTGGCCCACCCGGTGCTGGCAAAAGCACAATCACAAATCAATTAACAAAGTTCTATAGAAAACAGAATAAAAAGGTTGGGATTATAGCAGTTGATCCAACTTCCCCTTTTACGGGTGGTGCTTTACTTGGTGATAGAGTTCGAATGACAGATATTGGAATGGATAGTGGAGTTTTCATTCGTAGTATGGCAACTCGTGGTAGTCTTGGCGGTTTATCCAAAAAAGCTATTGATGCAGCCGACGTTTTGGACGCCGCAGGATTTGATCTAATTATTTTTGAAACTGTCGGAGTTGGGCAATCAGAACTAGACATTGCTCAGGCTGCAGATACAACAATTGTAGTTCTCGTACCTGAAAGTGGAGATTCAGTTCAGGCGATGAAAGCCGGGTTAATGGAGATTGCTGATTTTTTCGTTCTGAATAAAAGCGATAGACCTGGTTCTCAGCAGGCATACACTGCTCTTCAAACAATATTGATGATTAAGGATCATGATGAAAATTCCTGGCTGCCAAATATTATTAAGTCAGTTGCTTCAGAAAATTCAGGGATAGATGATATTGCAAATGAAATTGAACGACACAAGAGTTATATGAGAGAAAAAAATAGATTTCAATCAAAAAGAGATCATCAAGCCAAAGTTAGAATTAAGGAAATTGTTGAGCATAAATTAAAAGATGAATTGTGGAGTGAGACAGGCGAAAATTCTTTAATTTCATCATTGGAGAAAGTTGTACTTGGTAATTTTTCTCCTTATCTCATTGCTGAAGAAATAATTGAAAATTTTAAAAATAGAATTTAGACTGGAGTTTTAATGGAACACAAACCATACTTGACAGAACTTACAGAAAACCAAATCATCATCCGAAATACAATCAAAGACTTTGCTGAAAAAAATATTCGTCCCGTTATTATGGAATACGATGAAGCCCAAAAATTTCCTATGGAAATAATGAAACAACTTGGCGATCTGGGATTTCTTGGTATTCTTGTTCCAGAAGAATTTGGTGGCGCGGGCTTAGGTTATGTTGAATATACTTTGATCATTGAAGAACTTTCTAAAGTTGATCCATCAATTGGATTATCAGTTGCTGCACATAATGGATTATGTACAAATCATATAAATCTATTTGGTAATGATTCACAAAAGAAAAAGTATTTACCAGATCTTGCAAGTGGAAAGAAAATTGGCGCTTGGGGTTTAACAGAATCTGCCTCAGGAAGTGATGCCGCTGGATTATTGAGTTTTGCTGTAAAAAATGGTGAACATTATATTTTAAATGGCAGTAAACAATTTACAACTCACGGTACTGTTGGTGAAACTTATGTTGTTATGGCAATCACCAATAAAGATGCTGGTAAAAAAGGGATTTCTGCGTTCATTCTTGAAAAAGGAATGGAAGGATTAATAATTGGTAAGAAAGAAAACAAACTTGGAATGCGAGCAAGCGATACAACACAATTAGCTTTTGAGAATTGTAAAGTGCCCGTTGAAAATCTTTTAGGTGAAGAAGGAATGGGATTTATAAACTCAATGAAAGTATTAGAGGGAGGAAGAATTTCTATTGCTGCTTGCAGTGTTGGATTAGCACAAGGCTGTTTGGATGCTTCTCTAAAATATTCACAAGAACGAAAACAGTTTAACACGCAACTTTTTAATTTTCAGGCGATACAATTTAAGTTAGCAGAAATGGCAACAAACATTGAAGCTGCAAGAATGTTAACATATCGAGCCGCATCGATGAAAGATGCAGGAATTCCTAATACAAAAGAGGCTGCCGAAGCAAAGCTTTTTGCTAGTGAGATTGCTGAAAAAGCTGCAAGTGAAGCGGTACAAATTTTTGGCGGATACGGATTTATAAAAGAATATCCAGTAGAAAAATTTTATCGTGATGTTAAACTCCTTACAATTGGAGAAGGTACATCAGAAATTCAAAGAATTGTTATTGCAAGAGATTTGTTGAAGGATTAATTTATGAAACAAATCGGTTCACAAATAATTGAGAATGAAACTTTTCTTAAACGAGAAGATTATCAGAAGGAATTATTGCGCAAACTTGCTGCGGCTAAAGAAACAGTAAAAGAAGGCGGTGGAAAGAAAGCAATTGAAAAACATAAAGCTAAAGGAAAATTAACCGCTCGTGAAAGAATTAATTTACTTGTAGATGATCCTAAAAAGTTTTTTGAATTAAGCACTTTTGCAGCTTATGGAATGTATGAAGAATATGGTGGCGCACCTTCATCGGGTACTATTTATGGGATTGGGAAAATTCATAATCGTGATTGCGTTATTGTAGCTAATGATGCAACTGTAAAAGCTGGAGCCTGGTTTCCAATAACTGCAAAAAAGAATTTGCGTGCACAAGAAATTGCAATGGAAAATCATATCCCAATTATTTATCTGGTTGATAGTGCCGGGGTTTTTCTTCCTCTTCAGGAAGATATTTTCCCGGATAAAGAACACTTTGGAAGAATCTTTCGCAATAACGCTAAAATGTCCTCGATGGGAATTCCGCAACTTGCAGCAATTATGGGACCCTGTGTTGCAGGTGGAGCATATCTTCCTATAATGAGTGATGAAGCACTAATAGTTGAAGGTGAGGGATCTGTGTTTCTTGCTGGTTCCCATCTTGTGCGAGCTGCAATTGGAGAAGTGATTGACAATGAAAGTCTTGGAGGTGCAAAAGTTCAATCAAATATTTCCGGTGTTACAGATTACATAATGAAGAACGATGAAGAGTGTATCCAACAGATAAGAAGTCTAGTTGAAAATTTGGAATAAACCAAACTGCAGGATTTGATAGAGCATTAAGTACACTACCCAAACACCCAACAAAAGAGATTCTTGGAATCTTACCTGAAGATACATTAAAACCTTACGATACTTATGAATTGATTTCTCGTATAGTTGATAATTCTGAAATTGATGAATACAAAGCTGGATATGGCAAGACAATAATCACAGCTTATGCAAGAATTGATGGCTGGGCTGTAGGAATTGTTGCTAACCAACGAAGTGTTGTTAAAACTGAAAAAGGTGAAATGCAAGTTGGTGGAGTTATCTATTCAGATTCTGCTGATAAAGCCACTAGATTTATTATGAATTGTAATCAGAAAAAAATTCCATTACTCTTTTTGCAAGATGTAACAGGATTTATGGTTGGCAGTAAGGCTGAGCATGGCGGAATAATTAAAGACGGCGCAAAGATGGTAAATGCTGTTGCAAATTCTGTTGTGCCAAAAATTACAATCATAACAGGTAACAGTTTTGGTGCAGGCAACTATGCAATGTGCGGCAAGGCATACGATCCAAGATTTATTTTTGCTTATCCAAATGCCAAGATTTCTGTAATGGGTGGGAACCAAGCAAGTAGTGTTTTGTTGGATATCAAACTAAAACAAGAAGAGAAAAGCGGACACAAATTCAGTGATGAAGATAAAAAGAAATTGCTGAATGATATTCTAAAATCCTATGATGAAAAAAGCACTCCACTTCACGCTGCCGCAAGATTATGGATTGATGAAATAATTAATCCATCACAAACACGTGAGTGGATCTCAATGTGTTTGGAGGTCGCAAATAATAATCCTGAGATACCAAAGTTTAATCCAGGTATAATTCAGACATAAAATTTATGCACACTAAGTTGTGAAGTATTCTCAGTGTTTTTATCGAACTTAGTTTTACTCCAAAAATGAAACCCTTATTTATTCTTTACATATTTTTATTATTTCAGAATACTTTTCCTCAGCAAAGTGAATTATCTAAAACAGTAAATTATATTTCCAGTTATATAGCATCGGAACATTTTGTTAATCTTAGAAATGATGTTGGAGATGTTTCTGCTACTGACTCAATTTTTATTCAAGCGACTAAGTTTACCAATGGAAATATTTCTGATGCATTGCTCGCATTAATGTTAGCAACTGTTCCCTATCGTGAAGTCCCTATTCAAATTCCATTACTTAATACTATCATTAACTATCCATTAACAGCAGCCGATGAAACAACATTTCTTAAAAAGAATGATAACTTACCTCGATTTTTATTTCTGGATTCTCCACAAAATGATTATGGGGACAAGGATAAACTTGCACATTTTTTTGGAAGTGCTTTTCTATCATATGAATCACACATCTTTGACTTGGGAAAGCTAATTGGTTATTTTGTGGAAGCATTTGAAGAAAGTTTTAAAGTGCAATCAAGTGTGGATATACGCGATCTTGATGTAAACGATTACGGCAGATTATTTGGGAATTTACTTCAAGAAAATAACGATTTATTACCATCACAAATATTTTTAATACGTTCAATTAGATTTTTAAGAGTAACAATATGAAATCAGTTTTAGTTATAGATGATGAACTTCAAATTTGCGAAAGCATAAATATGATCCTCGAATATGAGGGTTATGCTGTTGATTATACAACAAGTGCGAATGAAGGATTAGATAAATTTTCAGCAAAGGATTTTTCCGCTGTTCTTTTAGATATCCAAATGCCAGAGATGAATGGTTTTGAGGTTCTTAAAAAATTAAAAGCACAAAAACCAGCAGTATCAGTTATAATTATTTCTGCACACGGAAGTGTTGAAAATGCCATTAAAGCAACTCGACTTGGCGCATTCGATTTCCTTGAAAAACCAATTGATCGTGATAAACTTTTAATAAGTGTACGCAATGCAACTGAAACTGCATCACTAAAAGAAGAAAATGAAGTAATTAAAAAAGTTTGGATCGGTGATGGTGAAATTCTTGGGAAGAGTAAGGCGATTCAGAATATTTTACAGATGATTGATAAAGTTGCACCATTAGATACGCGTGTTTTGATAACCGGTGAAAATGGAACCGGAAAGGAATTAGTTGCTAGAGCTATCCATAGAAAAAGTGAGCGTAAAGATAAATCTTTTGTTGAAGTTAATTGTGCTGCAATTCCAAATGAATTAATCGAATCAGAATTATTTGGACACGAAAAAGGCTCATTTACTGGTGCAGTTCAACAGCGGATAGGCAGATTTGAGCTTGCAAATAAAGGAACATTGTTTTTGGATGAAGTTGGCGATATGTCACATCAAGCTCAGGCAAAAGTTTTAAGAGCTATCGAAGATGGAAAAATTGAACGTGTTGGGGGCGGAAAAAAGATTGATGTTGATGTGCGATTGATAGCAGCCACAAATAAAAATCTTAAAGAAGAAATTGAAAAGGGAAATTTTAGAGAAGATCTCTTACATAGACTTAATGTAATCCCAATCATTGTTCCACCACTTCGTGAAAGATCTGAAGATATTCCTATTCTTGTTGATCGTTTTACAAATGATATTTCATTGAAGCATAAGAAACCAGTTACAAAGTTTTCCGATGATGCGATTCGAGTTTTACAAAATCAACCCTGGACTGGAAATGTGCGGGAGTTAAGAAATATTGTTGAGCGTATTATTATCATCGTCGATAAAAAAGAGATTACTGCAAAAGATATAGAATTTATGTTTTCAGGCAATCAGCAATCTGTAGATGAACTTGTTGATACTAGTAATTCATTTCAGGAATTTAAGGAAAAAGCAGAACGTGTTTTTATTCTTAAGCAACTTCGTGCAAATGATTGGAATATCAGCAAGACATCTGAGATGCTGGAGATTCAACGCAGCCATCTTTACAACAAAATGAAAAAATACGGAATTGAAAAGGAAGAATAATGTCAACTATCTTTTCTAAAATCATCAATAAAGAAATTCCAGCGAATATTGTTTTTGAATCTGACAACGTTCTTGCATTTAATGATATAAACCCACAAGCTCCTGTTCATATTTTAATTATTCCAAAAATTGAAATACCCAAAGTAACCGATATTAACGGAAATGAGCATTCACAACTTCTTGGTGAGATGATTGATGCTGCAAATAAAATTGCTAAAGATTTAGGCATTTCTGAAGATGGTTTTAGATTAGTTTTTAATTGTGGTGAAAACGGCGGACAGGAAGTTTACCATTTACATCTCCACTTACTTGGCGGTAGAAAGATGAATTGGCCTCCGGGTTAATTGGTGAATTTAAACCTGGAAATAGTTTTCCATACTTTTTAATCTTTTATCTTCACTAGTATTTCCAAACATCAAAGATTCATATCCAAATTTATCACGAATTCTTGTTACTGCTCTTAACATTTTTTTTCTTTTAACTTCATAATCTTCAAACAGATATTCTTGTTCATTTAACGGAGAAAAGTTTGTAACTCCAACTCCGATTAATCTAACTCCAACTCTGCGAGTTCTTGCCTTTTGCATTAAATCCCATGCTGATTCAAAAATAACTTTATCGTCATCACTAGGCTTTATTGTTTTAGCACGAGTTAATGTTTGAAAATCTGTATAACGAAGTTTTATATCTACTGTTGAAGCTTCCCAGCCTTTTTTCCGTAATGATTGAGCAACTTTTCCCGTAAGGTAAAACAAAGTGTTTTTAAGTTCTTCTTCGTTTGTAACATCATTCCCAAAAGTAGTTTCGCGGGAAATACTTTTTCTTGTACGCTGTATTGTTAAATATTCTGTTCCTTCACCATGAGCTTTTCGCCAGAGATCAATTCCGTATTTACCAAAAGCAGTTCCAAAATAATCTGAAGAAAGTTTTGTAATATCTCCAATTCTATAAATGCCGCGTGAGTTTAAACTTTGTTTTGTAACCTTACCAACACCGGGAATCGTTTCCACAGGCATTGGTGATAAAAACTCTTTTTCCATTCCAGGAATAATGTAAGTTATTCCTTTTGGCTTCATGCAATCAGAACCGATTTTTGCAACGGTTTTATTACTCCCGATTCCGATGGAAATTGGTAAACCAATTTTATCCCAAATTTCTTTTTGAAGTTTTGTTGCAAAGCCAAACATTGAACCATACATTTTTTGTGTACCGGTCATATCAAGATAAAATTCATCAATTGAAGCCTGTTCAATTAATGGAGCATATCGTTCTAAAATATTCTTAACAGTTTTAGAGTATCTTGTGTACTCATCTCCATGTCCGTGTAAATAAATTCCTTGCGGGCAAAGTTTGTAAGCAGTTCTAATTGGCATCGCTGAATGTAACCCAAAAGCGCGAGCCTCATAAGAACAAGCAGAAACCACTCCCCTTCCATACTTTGGATCACCACCAACAACTACTGGTTTGCCATTAAGTTTTGGATCGAGAATTCTCTCTACAGAAACGAAAAAGGCATCAAGATCTAAATGAAAAATTGTACGCATATAAAATTCAAAAGTAAAAAATCAAAATTCAAAAATCTTAATTAATCAATATTGCTCCCAGCCTTGGATAAGCTTTTAGAATATGTGACGGCATTTCAACTTTAGTTTTCGTCTCAAGTAAATGGATTAGCTCAAAAGCATTTGCAACCGCATCACCCTGCGGATGATTATTCATTATAACATTTACTTCTTTAACTTTTGGTTGTATTGATTTAATCTTCTGCTCAATCTCAACTAATTCACCAGGAGAATAAAGATAATTATAACGCGAACTTTGCTCTTCATAGGTTTGTGGCTTACCAAAGTTAGCTAAAGACTTTTTCCAGGCTTCCACATTTCTTCCGTGAAACCGAATATAGGCTTTATCATTTGTTATAATTGGATCAAACTCAATCGCCTGCCCAATTTGCGGTTGATCAATTGTACAAAAAGTTAAATCATTTTCTTTAAAGAATTCTAATGCACGATTATTATTCCAGCTTGAATGACGAACTTCTACAAAGCAATCTATATCAGAAAAAATATCTCTTAACTTTTGAATATGCTGAATAGAATTTCCATCAAATGAATACGAATAGGGAAATTGAATCAATAAACCACCAAGCCGTTCTGATTTTTTCAACTGCTCCAGATTATATCTTACAGTTTTTATATTTTGTTCATCATACTTTCTTTTGTGTGTAAAATCCTGATGAAGTTTAATATGAAAGATAAAATCCTTTGTGCCTTCAACTTTTTTTATCCAGCCATCAACAATTTTTGGACTGATATAAGTATAGTAAGTTGAATTTACTTCAACACAATTAAAGTATTGTGAGTAGAACTGCAGCCAGTCAAATCCACCGGTTTGATTTTTAGGATAAAAGTTCGGCACCCAATCTTTATAAGACCAGCCTGCCGTACCGATGTTAAATTTAATCGAACTCATTTTATTTATCTTCAGTTAATATTTAATTGGACTCCCAAAGAGGCACTGAATGAACGAGTTAATCCATCCACATTTACTTCTCGTTTAATAAACGGGATAGCAAAATCAGCAAACAAAGAATAATTATTATCTATCTGATACTGAATTACTGTAAGTAAATTAAGTTGGGCTTGATCGCTGTTTTCAACATCAATATAAGTTTCCATTGGGGCCATAGAAGCTGAGTTTACTATATTTGATTCACTTAATCTTTTTATAAATAGAATTTGCGGTGTAATATTTAATCGATCTAGTAAAAAATTATATGAAGCTCTCAAGAGTAAATCATCACCGCGCTTTAATTTTGTAATATTATCATTTCTTTCGCCAGCTAATTGGTAACCAACTCCAAAGCCAATGTTTTTGTAATTATAGTTTATCGTAAATAGAATATCGTTTGATCCCAAGCTTGATTGATATGCCATCGGTAAGTTATCAGCATTATCTTCACCTGTAGCAAACTTTGCTCCGATTGAAGCATCAAGAGATGAATTATTTTGTGATATAAAATTTTGTGTTACACTAATTAATAAATCACCAACTCCATTTACATCACCTAATGAACCAGATTGAATGTTATATGGAATAGACATTTGAAATGCTGTTTTTTCTAAAACATTATAAACTGCACCTAATAGAAAAGAGTGGTACTTTACATCATCTTCTTTACCACTTGAACCAAATTTATATCCCAAATTTATATTAAGAATATTATCCTTGTTACTATCCATTATATGTCCCACTGAACAAACGCCTGCGTCTGAACATTGCGCAATTAACAGTACTGAGTTTCCAGAGAAAATTAGTATCAGTAAACTGAAAATTATATTTTTCATTTATAAGCCTTGATTTTAATTTATATTTTTAATCTAGAATAATCTTCTTCGATAATATATTCAATAATAAAAATTTAGCCTGCTTTCTTTTCCATACTTCGATAAATCCCTACCACAATCCCAACTATCTTAAACGATGGATATTTTTTATCAATTACTATTGTTTTGTACTCGGGATTTTCTGAAGCTAATTCAATTTCACTACGCTTTTTATAAAATCGTTTTACAACGGCTGCATCATTAAGTATAGCAACAACAATTTGTCCATTCTTTGGTTCAAGATTTGGGTTTACGATTACAATATCGCCACTAAAAATGTAGGCATCTTTTAAACTATCACCTTTTACACGAAGCAAAAATGAATCTTGCGGCATTTTTGCTATTGTAGGAAGTTTAACTGTATCAATTGCATCAGGATAAATAGTTAATGGATTACCTGCTGCAACTTCACCCAGTATTGGTCGAGGTACAAAATATTTATCTTCTAATGTAAGTTCTATTCCGCGGGAAAGTTTAGGACTTTTTCTGATATATCCTTTTTTTTCAATTGCTTGAAAATGCTGTTGAACAGTCGCACGATTTTTATATCCAAAATGCTTTGCTACATCGGCAAGTGTTGGTGGAATTCCCTTCCCTCTTATTTGATCAATAAGAAAATCTAAAATGTCCTTTTGGATTGCTGTTAGCTCTTTTTGCATAAATATACCTATAAAAAATAATTACCATACATTTGTATGTTAACTTAATTCGGAAAGGGGAAAATGTCAAGAGAGAAATAAAAAATCCCCTTAATTCTTAGAATTAAGGGGATTAATCATAAATGGAAGAATAATTTAATACTTTGATAGAAATATCTTTTCTAAAGATTCCATCATTTTTTCTTTAAAGATTGGTTTTGAAATAAAATCATCAAATCCGGCAGCAATAAACTTTTCCTTATCACCTGGTAGAACGTAAGCTGTTACTGCAATAATTGGAATTGAACTAAACGCAGGCATCGTTTTAATGATTTTTAAAGCATCCAGACCGTTATACTCGCCCTGTAAATTTATATCCATCACAATAAAATCAAACTGATGGTTCAGTAAAAGAAGTTGAGCTTCTTCAAAACTGACCGCAAACTTAACATCATTAAGTCCTTTCATCTGGACTTTAAAAAGTATCTGTGAATCGACCTGATCCTCTATATAAAGACAGTTAAGTTTTGTTAAATCAAGTGATTGAGATGGTTTAACATCTTGAACATTATCAGATTCAGCAGCTAATTCATCTTTTATAGCTTCTGAAAGGTTTCCATGTACATCAGTTTCATTAGAATCATAATCAATATTGCTATGACCCTCAGTTTTGTTCTGGTTCAACATTTCATAGGTTTGTATTTCTTGCTGAATTGAATCATCTTGAATGATTTTTTGGTCAGTAAGTTTTGAAAGTAATTCTTGCGCTACTGGTGGAACGGCTTTGAATACATCGGTTGACTCATCGATTTTAGATTCAAGAGAAACATCATTTATAGTATCTATGTCATTGTTCGATAATATTATTTTTTCAGAATATTCAGGAAACTCCTCTTTATCTGATTCAGGAATATCAAACTCCCGGGCTCTCAAATTATCAGATAACTGAAGTAAAGAAATTGTCTCTTGTACTGATTCAAATCTTTGTGTTTCTGAACCGGCCGTAAAAGTAATTGGAAAAATAAATCCTGTTTCATTTCGCACAGTAGCTGAAGACGATTTATAAAACTTTCCATCTAAATAGTGCATAAGAATTCTTGCTAAATATGTTGTTAACTTAGGCAAACCAAAATCCTTTGGATCTTTATCGTTAGCAAAAATTTGCTCTAGAACATTTGCAACATATTCTGAAGGATTGCCATACTGATCGCTGATACCAATAAGAAAGGAATCAGCATCAACCGGAAAAGCAGAAAAATAAACTTTTTTATCCTTGCTTAATCTTGAAACAACTTTGATTAAGGACAGAATAAAGTTTTCAAATTTTTGTTTATCAGATTTAAACTTTAAGGATGAAGATATTTTACCGTACGAAAATTGAATATCATTAATCCCTGTTATGTCTTTTATGTTGTCATCCAATTTTTCGATAACATCGGTTATAGTTATATCTTCAACCTTTAATGGGGATTTATTTTGCATTATATCTGAATACTCAACAACAGCATTCATAGTATCCATCATCTTAATGCGGTTCTGATTAATTATTTCAGAGGCTTCTAATTGTTCTTCAGTAGGATTTTCAGTGCTGCTTATCAACTCCTGAGAAAAACCAATAATCACATTAATCGGAGTTAAAATCTCATGAAACATTCCGGAAAGAAAATTTGAATCGGGAATAATAGTTTTATGTTGAGTAACGCTAGGTTTTTCAATAATAACTTCTTTTACAACCTCTTTAATAACTTCTTTAACTATTTCTTTTGGTTCTTCTGAACTTAATTTTACTGATAATGGTTTTACTATAACTGTGAAGGAATCTATTTCGCCATCAAAATCAAGAATTGGAGAAGCAGAAATTTCTGCATCAAAATGATTACCAAGTGAATCCTTAAATTTTGATTCTAAAACTACTGGGTCTTTAAGATGAGATTGAAAGATGGTAGTATTAACAATTCCTCGATCATCATCAGCAACAAGACTTGCAAAGGACGATTGAAGTATTTCCTCATTTGAATAACCAAGACTCTTAGTTACATTTTGATTAATATATGTTACAAATCCGGAGGAGTCGGTACTAAAGATCATCAAATCAGATTCATTAAAAATAATCTTAAGCATCTGATGTTGTTTTTCTTTTTCAATACTGTCCGAAATATCTTTTACTATATTGAAATGTGCTTCCTTATCGTTAAACTTAAATGAGGTTTTACTTATCTCAACAAGAACGTTTGAACCGTCTTTTCTTCTGTGTCTGAATGGTTTACTGAATCTTGCTTCCGACGCTTCGTCTCCAAAGGAATCTAATAAGGTCTGAATATCTTCAGGAGCATAAAGATCTGTAAGATCCATTTGAAGGAATTCTTCACGGTTGTAACCGTATAACTTAATAGCTGCATCGTTTACTTCAAGAAATTTTAAATTTTCTTTATCATAAACGAATATTGGCTCCGGATTTCTTTGAATTAAAATATCGAACATTGTTCCTCTATGCATTAAAATATTTTGGAGTTCGTTTTCAGAATTTTTAATTTCATTCTGTGCTTCAATCGTAATAAAAACGTTTGATTTATTTTTTTCTAAATTTAATATTTTTACAAGTAACAATTGAAAATTAACTTGTAAAGAATCAACCGAATTTTGATTTTTTGTTATTTGAACAAATTCTTCTGTTTTATCACTCTTAATAAATGAATTGATTTGCTTAACAATACTTAGTGGAAATATTTCATCAATTCTCTTATCAGGTAACTCTTTCGTCTTAATATTAAAGAATTCATTAAATTTTTCATTTATTCCCTTTACAACTCCATCAGAAGTTAGGTATGCTGAAGGCTTGGGAAAACTATTTACCAAAGCACTAAAGAATTCTTCTTCTCCCCAAAAGTTACAATAATCGTACATATTATCAACAATTAGACCAACCATTGCAATTATTTTATTAAAATTGTCTACAAGTGGTATCTGAATAATGCTCTGAATTACCTCAAAATTTTTAACTTTTTTGCTAAATCCATCTAAAATTATTTGCTGCGTATTAAGTATAACATACTGATCCAGCATTTTATAAATTGCTTTTTGATGAGGCGGTAAAAATGCCTCATGTTTTTTGCCGGCTGCAAAAGAAGTTTCAATTCCCAAAATACTAGCATATGAATTATTAACCGCAATTAGTTTACTCTCAACATCCTTAATCCAGATAGGATGGTCGTAATGATCAATTAAATTTTGAACTCTTTTAAAGGATATAATTGTAAAAGGTGCAAACTTTTGTAATTCGGATATGAGTGCCTTTACAGGATTGTTTTTATCAGATAAGAAATTTTTGAATGAACTAATTTTTATTTTACTTAAAAGATGATCTGTATTAATATTTTCGGTACTTCTAAAAACCAAAATCACATTTACATTATCATCTGCTTGGATAGGTTCTACAGCTAAATCGAATACTACACTATCTCCTGATTTTAAATTAATTAATGTGTTTTTAAAAATATTTTTTTGGAAAGCATTCAAAACAGGCCCGATAAAATCACTTATTTCCTGAACAGTTTCTTTTTCAAAAACCTGATCTAAAGAAATATGGTAATCATCTATAGTAAATAACGCGGAAGCTTTTTGATTTGTAAAAATAATTTCAAAAGATTCATCTAAAATAATAAGTGGATCACCATGATAATCGGCATTTCTACCTAGAATATCGAGCCACTCTTTATTTTTTATTTCCACCTTTTGAAAACCACTTCGTTAAAATGTTGAAATTGTAACTTCATTGGAATATTCTGAAAATCGATTTAAATCATATCCTCTGATTCTATATGTGTAAACATTATTAGTTTCAACATTAAAATCCAGATAAAGATTTACGCCTGCATCAATTCTTCGCAAGAGAGTGTAAGAACTTAAATCGGTTTTTCTTTCTATGTCAAAATACAAAATATTATTGTCCGAACTATTCCAATTTAATTGAATAACTCTAACAGAACTATTGTATGTTGCTGTAAGATTTGTTGGAGGAAGCAAAATTCCTGAAGTGATTTTAATACTTACAGTATTACTAATTGCCGAGTCTTCATTACTGTATGCTACAACTCTGTATTGATAAGTTGAACCTATAATTAGGCCGTTTCCGGAATCTTTAAATGTTGTAGTATTTTTTGTCAACGCAGCAATACGATTAAAAAATCCATCTGATGAACTTCTTTGAACAGCAAAATAATTTTCATTATCACTATTGTCTTTCCAATTCAAAAGGACATTTGATATTCCCGAAACATTTGCTGAAAGATTGGTTGGAGGGAAAATATTGCCTGATGAAATTATTCCGGCAGTATTTATTTCAACGCTAAATTCTGAAAACCCCGAAATCTTAAATCCACGTACTTTATAAAAATAAATATTAGTCGTATCAAGGTTATTGTCATTAGTATTATTGGATTTTCCCGTAAGTTCTTGATGTAAAAAATACTCTCCATCAAGATTTACCTTTCGCCAAAGCTCATATTTTTCAACATAACGCGAAGTATCTTTCCAACTAATATTAACTGATCCATCATTGAATTTTAGTAAAGCTAGGTTATATGGCTTGAATGGGATTCTATTATCATTCGTTACCAGCAATTCTGTTACAGTATTACTCTTTTGTGATGTGCCATCTGTATCATAATAAATTAAATACAAATTCATCTTTTGACCGATTAAAGTAGAATCAAGTTGGAAATTTATCGTTGGCGCAGTACCGTTACTATTTGGCGGGATATTTTTGACAAATGTACCATTAACATATAATTCAAGAAATTTTATAGAGTAAGGCTGTGTAATGGAATAAACAATTTCGTTATTCCCTTCCATCAAAGTTCCATCAGAAGAGGGTGATATGATTTGAATTTTCAAATTTGATGGGTTTGAATTCTGATTTGGATCAGAACTAAGATCTGCACAAGACTGTGAAATTATTATTAGGATTACTATTAAAATCGAAAAGGTATTGTTTTTTTTTAATAACCATTTTTTCATTTTTTATCTAATCCTAATTACAAATAATCTATTTATTCAAGCGTAAAGTTGATCTTAATTTTATTCAAAGAATTCGGAAGAATTTTATCTAATTTGATTCTAATTCCACCAGCAGTATCATCGAAATAATATTCTAACAACGATTTATTAAGTGATATAGTTAAAGTTTTTCTGTCAATATTCTGAGCAAAGTTTAGAAAAACATTTAGATCACTAACCAATAAAGGATTTTTATTATTTAACCATATTTCAATTTCATTATCTGATATATTTTTAATCTCACAAGTTATTCTCTCTCTAACACTCCACCATCTATTTATTGTCGGTAGTGTAGTAAAATTAAATTTGCGTGATCTGATTTTATTTATCATTTCCAGTAATTCATCTTCTGGATTAACTTCGCAATCAATTTTAGGATTGTAATTCAAAAAATTAATTACATTTATAGAAAACGGAAGTTCGTTAGACTTTACGAATGGAATTAATAACAAATCTTTATTATGATATTTTGGGAGTCCAGGAGCTTGTTCATCATAAAGGATTTCATTTATCCCGGCAGCGCTTATCAAACCTAAATCTATGTTTTCTAAAGCTTGTTTTTTGACAAGAAGTGTAGATAATTCAACTCCATAGTCTCGATTAAAGTTTTCTATTAATTCAATT
Source organism: Ignavibacteriales bacterium (assembly GCA_016707115.1). Classification (GTDB taxonomy): domain Bacteria; phylum Bacteroidota; class Ignavibacteria; order Ignavibacteriales; family Ignavibacteriaceae; genus IGN3. The sequence goes on from JADJIH010000002.1 coordinate 54,758, forward strand.
ACGCTGTTAGAAGTATAATTAGCAATTCCTGATAAATCAAAAATGATTTCATCAAACGCGAATTTGGTTAAAATCTCTTTTGAAACTTCCAGATCAGGATTTACAATAAGATTAGGTCTCATCTCATTTTTCTGCAAAACATCAATCAGTTCAGATTCAAGAGCATTATTGTATTGAAGCGTAACTATTACTGGAGAAGATATACTCTCATAAAATGCATCAATATAAGTATCCGGTTTTTTATCCATCCAACTTATAGTATTCAAAATGAGTTTCTTAAATGCAGCTAAATCTTCTTTGCCTCCAATAACATCATTTAAATCAAATCCTGAAAATAGGAATCTTCCCTTTCCATTAGATCCATAAACAATTGAAGAATTTGATGAATCATAACTACTTTTATCTAAATAATATCCAGCTGGAGCTACTTTGTTTTCGATCACATCACAAATTGCTCCCTGATTCTTATTTGAAATCTGCAGAATCAATTCATCATCAATATTAAAATGATTCAAATGATTTGGTAAGAGAGAATGGAAATAGCTCATACTTTCTGATGATACAGTTTCAATATTCTTTAATCCCAAAAGTGTTTTGAGATTCTGGTATTCATTTATACTGCTTTCTTGAAACATTAATTTTGATCCAGAACTGATAATAGAATTTCCACTTACTAAGAATTTTTGTAGAGCTTCCATCTGAACAAATGAGATGAAGTTTACAGAAGGTAAAATCAATATATCATACTCTTCATCAATACCAGATTCAAGATCATCATCATAAATAACTGAATAAGGGATTCGCTCTTGCATTAGAAACAATTCCCATGAAGTTATCACCTCCATAACTTTATTGGAGTTAGCATCGATATTATTTTCAGTTAATTCCGAATATAGAATTGCGATTCTTGGCTGAGCATAAATCAGATCCTGAGAAATTAAAACTCCGAATAGAATGATTAGAATTGAAAATATTTTTAAATGATGATACAATTTTACTTTATTAGTATTATAGTTAGAAGTTTACCTGATCGTAATCGATATAATATTGCCTAGATTCACCTGGTTTCAAATCATCTATATACAAATAAACCATTTGCGAGCCAGCTGTATGTTTTACACTTGCAGTTTTAGTTCCAATAATTTCTGAACCGATTGTGATGTTTTGTGCATAATCATTTAGATCAAGATCAATAACTAAATTATTAATAGACTCGATTCCAGGATTTGAAACTTTTAATGCAACACGAGTTTTGCCTCTTCGATCAGCTTTGATTTCAATGTAATCTCTTTTTTCATACCACTTTTGAATTTCAGTTGCAGTTGCAATCCAGAATTTTTTCTTTTTCAAATCTTTGATTACATCTCTTAATACATTTGCGTAATCACTTCTGCATTGATACTCTGTGTGAAGTTTTAAAATATACATACCACCTTCAAAAAGAACACGATCTAAATCTTCCTGATAAGTGTAGAACTGAAATTCAGGTAATGTCAATCCAAAATCTCTAATAATTTCATAATCATCACGAGCTGTCTTTGTCATCGTTACAATTCGCTTATCTCCGCGAATTATTGTTTTAGGCACAGAACGATCTGTGAGTGAATCAGTAAGTACATATTTATAGTTGGAATTAATAACTGCATTTAAAGTATTCTGATCAAACAAACCATAATAAGGTAAAAAGCCTGAAACACTGCTTGATGAAATTTTTTCTAGTTTTTCTTTTGCAGAATTTAGTTTTTGTAGTTGTTCTGCATACGGATTTAGTTTATTGAACTTATCATTGATTGAGGCCAAATAACCAATATCAACTAAGGCAGCTATTTCTCCATAAGAAGAAATTTTTCTAATCAGTTCTTTATTATTCTCCGCGATTGTCGGATCAACAAAAAAAGTTGCAGAAATTCCTTCGTTTTTCATAATCGGTAAAACATTATTGATGTTATTGACATCATTTGCAAGCACCGGAGCCACAATAGCAGCAGCTTCATATCCTGTTGGCCAATCTCGTACATATGCAATAGGAAAATACATAAGCCATTTTATGGAGTTATTAAAAAGCCTTTCAAAATAAATGTAATCTTCCTGCACACCGATTATGGAATTCAATTCAAATCCCATCCACATAAATCTACCTTTACCAAAATTTCCATAAGCAATTCCAGCAGATTTTTTGATTTCTTCACGAACTAATCCATCATCCATTCGGTAATTGTACCAGAAGCTAACTTGAGTTGTTCTTGGATCAAGTACTTCAACCGCCATTGGTCTATCCCATGTAGCTATCTTTAAAGGAAATCCGGTTGGAATGTTTGCAGTAATCGGCAAACTACCGCAAATAGTATGAATTTTAGAAAATTCATCAGGTTTTAATTCGTGAGAGAATTGCACACCAAAAACCTGGTTAATAAATTCCCATCCACGCCATTTGCCATCGTTAGAATATGAACCGATTCCGCCTGTAGCAAAAACACTTCCACCATTCTCCAAATATTTTTTTATTTGCAAGGCTTCTTTTTCACTTAAAGATTTTGTACCTGGTAAAACAATCAACTTGTATTTTTTATAATCACCATTTTCAATTTTTTGATCTGAGATTATTTCATATTTAAGATTTAGATTATCAAGAAATTTTTTCCAGGTGGAAATATTATCATTCAACCAGGTGCTTCCAACAGGTAAAGTATTTTCAGTGTACTTGGAATAAAGAATTGCAACTTCTGGTTCTTTACCGAATAAAAAATCTTCAATAATATTAGAATTGGGAAGAATTTCTGATGTGTCAAATCGACCGTAGATTCCGCGAAGAATAAAATAATAAATAAGAATCGCTGAAATGATTATTACGATGCCTGAAACAAAGATAAAAAATTGATTTATCCTTATACCAAAAAAATTCTTTACCGCCACTTCACTTCCCCTGAATTTCTATCTTCCTGAGTAGGTATATACCCATCAGAAGTGTATTTCAGGAATTTATTTTCATCACTAAATCGTTCTTGCGGTCTTACACGAACCTTTTGCTTTTCTACTTTTTCTTCATCAACTTTATATCCGCGCGGTTCAGGTGTAAATTTTGATTGTGATGGCTGGCGCTGCTTAGTGTATTCCTCTCTAGTAATTCCCGGCTCAACAGTTTTAATCTGTCCCCGTTCTACCAAAGTTGAATCTTTTGTATAAATTGCTTCAGATGGAACTACAAGTTCACCTTGCACAGATGCAGGTTTGGTTTGATAAGCATATTGTGGTTTTCCTTCACGAACCTTGTAAAGGATATATGCCCCGATTGCCAATATGAACGTGCATATTGTTGCGACGAGAATAATAGTAGATAGTATCGGGATAAGTTCCATTTAATTTCCTAATTAGTATTAACAGCAATATTATCTGATTTTGTTGAACTAATTCGATCCAATTTTCCCCAAGTCATTCTGATTCCAAGAAACTCTTCAATAGTCGACATGGTTTTACAAATATCAATAATCAAAATAAAAAACATTCTGTAAATGATTGCATACCATATCAATCTAAATTCTTCTTTTTCGACCGCAACACAATAAAGTGCTGTGACAAGATCCAAAATTGCTAACCCTGCCCACCAAAAGAATATCAAATGCGAAAATCCAAAAAATAAAGCTGCAAAAATAAAAAATGCATTTGCTGCGATATTCATAGTTGGCCAAATAAGAGCTTCATAAGACATCATCCACAAAATAAATGTTTGTCCAAAATTTACTGTAGGATTCAACATTCTTTTTTTATGCTTTCTGATAGATTGAAGTATTCCTCGAGTCCATCTGTATCTTTGTTTAAGAAGTTGCTGCAATGTTATGGGAGCTTCTGTATAAGAAATGGATTTGGGTTCATAATAAATTTTCCAACCATTTGCTAAAACTTTTAAGGTTAAATCAGCATCTTCTGCATAAGTATCACTTGAGTAATATCCAGCTTGTTCAATTGCTTTTCTTCTAAAAATACCTATTGGTCCTGGAATAATATTTACAAGTTTAAAATAGCTCTGAGCACTGCGAGCCATATTTAATCCTTCAATATATTCAAGAGCTTGAAGATCTGTAAAAAACCTTTTTCTGTTTAGAACTTTTACATTACCTGCAACAGCACCAATTTTAGGATTTTTAAAATGTCTAACTGCAACTCTGACTGATTCAGGTGAAAGCTGAGAGTCTCCGTCCATACAAAGAACAAAATCAGACCTAGAATAATAAATACCAGAATTTAACGCTCGTGCTTTTCCCAAATTTGGCTGATTTATTAATGATATTTTTACCTTACCATATAACCCATCCTGGAAACCAACCATAGATTCAGCTACTTGTTTAGTATCGTCGGTTGAACCATCATTTACAACAATAATTTCATAATTCTGGTAATCAAGCTTAAGCAAAGACAAAATTGATTTTCTAATAATTTTACCCTCGTTAAAAACCGGAACTATAATAGATATAAATGGAGAATACCCATTAGTTTCAGAGAAAGTGTATTCATTCAGATATAAATATGCTGCTACCAAAATGGCAAAGTATCTTACAAGAAGGATGAAAAGAAATATAACAAGAGCTATAATTGTTGAATACTCAAATAGTGAACTGTAAGATAAAATTGTGTAAGGTAAAGTATAGACTATCACTAAAATCAGTAATAAAGAGATTATACCACTTACGAGTATCCTTCGTAAATATTTTTGCTCTAGATTTTCTCCTTTTTTTTCATCTTCCCGGCTTGAAATAGTAATAATAGCACGATTGACAAGCTGATTGATTTTCATTCATCCGATTAATGGTTTGCACCAATTTTTCAATAATAATGCCATTATATTGATTTTAATTAACTTTTTTTTCAAATAAATCCCCACTCAAGTATTACCAATATTGGACTTTAATTTAATTTGTATCATTATCAAACAAGGTTGAAGATTGCGGTTTGGTAAGAAATATCGTTAAGTAAACGTTTACAAGCCCCAGATCAAACTTAATTGTATAGAATTTGAACGATAACCAGTGTTTGATCTAAAAGAACTGCCCGTCGTGAATCTTGTTTGCAAAAGAAGATTTTTAATAATTTCATAGTCTATAAAAGCGTAAAACTCGGAAAGAATGAAATCATTTTGTGGTATCAAACCAATTTTACCACCAATGTTAAAATTAAAAGTATCATCATTGTAAAGATTCCAATCGGCCCAGATGGAGTGTGATTCAAAATTCTTTGGACTCCAATACAGCTGAGTTTCATCTTTTAATGAATAGAAATAATACTCATAACCAGCAGTAAGATCAGATTCAAAAACCTTTCCTAGTCTTGCAACAAATAAGTTACCAGAGTTATTATCAGAAACATCTAAATATCCATATTTTCCTGAAACGACTAAACTATTTTTAAACTTGTATTCACCATTTAACCCAAAATGATAAGCATTCAATCTTGTGTTAACTAAAAATGGAGAGTAAAGTATAAATGCAGCATCAGAATAATTTAGAAATGTTGTAACATTAAAAACATTTTTTTTCTGTGCTGTAAGAGATAGTTCAATCACACTCTCTTTCAAATCATTTGCAAAATAAGTTTGTCCAAAACTTCCAGATCCTGAAAATGTTTCATTAAATTTTACATACGCTGATCCTTTAATTTGATTAAACCTTAAATTATTGTCAGCCGAGGAAAGTTTACCACGTGAACCAGAAAGACCGAGAGCTAGAAAGTCTGTTGCGCCTAAGTCAATTCCAACCCCAAAGTTTGAATAGCTAAAATCAGTGTTATCAGTGAAATAAGATGCTCTGGGGATCAATTGTATATATGTTGGAAACTTATCAAAAGAAAATTTATCGCTTCTACCAATCCAGCCTAACCGTGTTTTAAGTATATGGGAATTAGGAGATTTAAGGAAAAGATTCTCATAAGTGATTTTTGCATTTTGAACTTGACCATTTTGCAGGTAGGCATCTCCGAGCAGTAATTCAGTCTCAATATCGTTTGGATTTTTTTGATTTAGTCTTCTAAATTCCTTTAAAGCTAAAGACGAGTCACTATTCCATAAATAAACTTTTGCTCTTTGTTTTTCTATCTCATAATCGTCGGTTGACTTTAATAAATCATCATAGATTTTTATCGATTTATCCAAATTAGAATTTGCAATATGAACATTTGCCAGCTCAAGTTTAACTGCATTGTCGTTCGGATTTTCATTTAGATACTGATTGAATGATTTTATAGCAGAATTATATTCTTTTCTGTATGAAAATAATCTTGCATCTTCTAAAATTTTATTGGATGTTTCTAATTCATTTTGACCTTTTACATTCTCAAAAGTCCTTTGCAGTAAAATAAATTTCTGAGAAGAACTATCAACAAATGAAATTTCATTCATTAATTCTTCTGCATCGGAGATACTATTATTTCTTAGATAAAGATTTGCCAATCCAAACATAGCCTCTGTGTTTTTAGAATCGATAGTCAATACTTTTTGAAAAAGTGATTGGCTATAAACTAAATCTCTATCTAACCAATAATTTATTTGAGCAGATAATAATAAATAATCCTTATTATTCGGAGCTGCTTTTAGAAGTTCGCTAGCAATATCGGAGGCTTCACAAAGATTATTTTGCCACATTAAAATCTGAGCTAATTTATAACGTACTTCTTGATCATTTGGGTATTTTGATAAGTAACTCTTGTAAAGATTTACAGCTAAAGTGTAATCATTATTGTAAGAATAATATTTAGCTAACTCCAATAACGCTTCTTTATTAGATGGTTCTTTAATTAATTGCTCTTCATAAAATCTAATGCGATCTTCATAGTAAGATTTTCTTAAAGTAATTACCTTAAACCATAAATCTTTATATCTATTCTGGTCAGAAAATTTAGGAGATAAAATCTGCAGTTGTTCATAAGCTTCTTCATATCGATTTACAGTGATTAATTCCTCAATCAATTTAAATCTACTCTCATCATCAGCATGATTTTTTTTTAGAACAAGATATAATCTATCAATTTCATATTGTTTGGCGGCTGGTTGCATTCCATAATTAAATTTAGACGTTGTATCGTTAATCGAATAAATGTAACCTTTACCTTTTGCCAGATCCAATCCATCCATTGCCTCTTTAAAGTAGGGTCGTATTTCTAGAGATTTAGTGAATGCATCAATGGCAATTTTATTTTTACCAAGCCATAGGGTAAAATAACCATATCTGGACAACAATCTGTGATCGTCCGGAAATCGCTCAGTATAATTTTTAAGAATCGGCTCACCTTTAGAAATATGATTATTCTTAGCTAATATTTCTGAGTATCTGATAATCTCATCAGGAGAGGCTGTTTCTTTTTCAAGATAGATATCATACCATATTTCAGCTTCATTCCAGTTTCCTAAATTCTTATAACACTTTCCTATTTCAAGATAATTTTTTGCAATAATAGGATTGATAGCAATTTCTCTCTTGTGTCCTTCAATTTTATTGTAAAGGATTTTATACCAATCAGAGGTTGTTCTATTTAAATTGGATGAAATTTCATCATCTTCTGGTTTTAATTTTTTTGCTGTGCGAAAATCATAAACAGCATACTCATAATTACCTCTTTTTTCATAACATATGCCGCGTAAATTAAATCCATCCGCCGAATTTGGATTTGCAGACACATATTTATTTAAAATGTCAATTGCCTCACCGTAACGTCCAGAACTAATTAGTTGTAGAGCTTCTGTTTTAAAATTTGAAGAATAATTATTTTGAGGGAATAGAGATATGCTAAAAAAAGTAAGATTCAGAATGAGTAATTGATAGAAAAATAATTTCATCTTCTATAGTCAACTTCTATCTCTGATTTAATTGGGTTTTGACAGTCTGGTTATCAAATTCTATAAAGACATCTTCAGCACTGTTCATCGAGTCATTTACTTTTAACATTAAATAAGCCACATTAGTAGATCCGCTGCCATTTAAAGTCTGATGAACTTTTGAAATGAAATCATCAATCAATTTATCATCAGATTTTGTGATAAGAATATAAATTTTATCATCAATTGTACATATCTTATCTTTTTTATGTGCTGCTACTTTTACAGAATAACTTAATTGATCGAATGAAATTCTAGATTGTGACTGACTTGCTGGATTAATTCTTATCGATAAAATTGTAAACATTTGGCCGGTAGTTTTATACAATGCAATTTGATTATTAACAATCAATTTAAAATCATTTATACTGTAAATATTAGGTACTAAATATTCAGGAGTATTTAAAGCATTTGTCTTATTTGGAATCAGCTCAGTTATATCGGGCAATATGTTTTCTTTAGTTAAGCGTTTTGTGATTTTAAAATCAGTTGTTATACCTTTATAAGGTTCTATGAAATAGTTTGCTTTGAATTTTCCTTCTGTATGCCCAATATTTGGAGTAATATCGATAATGCCTGGCTGCTGCTCTGCACTATCTTCGGCTTTATGAAGTTGAATAATTCCCGTTGCAAAAGAATTTAAAACATTAAATATCATTTTTGAAGATTGTGCTGCAGGCTCTCTTAAAATCAATAAACTAGTTATCCCTAAATCTTCAATTGATTCAATCATCGAACCAAATGCATCTCTAAGGCTATTTAGGTTTTCATACTCAACATAAGGTGTCAATTCATCAAAAATAATTCGAGTAGGATGATACTGATTAATAACAGAAATAATATCGCTGAGATAATCACTTAAAAATTCATCTCTGCTTTTAAATTCTGTAGTTTCAGTTGGTTGAGCAACACGCACAACTATAATAGTGTTCTGATTAATATAGTATTCTAGATCAATATCAATGGAAGCGGCATGAATCATCAAATCTTTTGGGCGAGAGTTTGTGAAATACAGACAAACTTCTTTGTTCTTTGCAGCTTCTACAGCATATTGAAGACTTAAAAGAGTTTTGCCAGACTTTTTTTCACCAACTAACAAATATGACCCGCCGTGATAAAATCCTCCCCAGGCGCTATCAACGATTGGAATACCGGAACGGAATAATTGAACGCTTTTTTTCATAGTTTAATTTTTTAACAATTTTACCAATAATTATACCGTTAGTATTGTTCGTTTATATTAAAAAAATGAATAAAAGCGATATTTTTTTGGACTAAACAGAGACAAAAAAAGTGAGTTGTATTATTATGCAACAAGCTAAATTTTTGACATTTTCAAAGGTTTTTAGAATAAATTATTTTTAAAGTACGATCTAATTACTAAAATAACCAAATACAAAAAGTGCAGTCGCATTTCCAACTATTGTTGGTTCGTTGGTTATATAATCCATTCTATCATCAAAATATTTAACTTCATCTGAATTGAATTCATTATAACTCTGATTCATTCTTTGAATTTTATATTCTTTCAAAAGATTGGCTGGAGCGGGTCCTGCAGTTAATGCACCAGGTAGATACCCATTATTAAAAAATGCAACTTGCGAGTGTAGATTTTTAGAAAAGTCTGAACCAATATTATAAATAAAACAAATTCCCCAAGGGTTTCTACCTAAGATATAATCTATCTGAAAAATATTTAGTGAATCGAATTCTTTAGAACCTGTTAATTTCTTATAAAGAATTGTTTGTAGACTGACACCGAGAAAAGTGTTTGTTGTACCCCAGGAATATTCTAGTCCCTCTCGCAGAAAAGATTCAGAACTTTTATTTTTTGAATGCTTAAGATTTAGATAAATATATTTTACAAAATCTTGATTATGCTGAGCAATTTTATAATGAGCTAAAGAGTTTATATCACCAACACTCCACCAATAATCCGACTCAGCTTTCTCCCCAAACATAACTGCATCTTTAAGATATTTTTCAGACTTAGTGCTATTATAAAGTTCGATGGAAGCTAGTGCTAATTTACCATTAAAATATTTTTCTGGATAATGATACGAAAATGTAGTATCGATATCTTGAACGCTATTTCTTAAAGCATAAAATTTTTCAGCTGTTTTCAGACAGTTTGAAGCAAACTCGTTATCATAGGATTTCTCGTTCCAAATTCTGGATGCCAAGGCTAAAGCAGCACTGTAAATCCCGATTGTATTTTTCCCAAGACTAACAAACGCAGGACGATTAAATTGCAAACTATCATTTTCGGGTAATCGCCATCCAATGTTATGATCAGATTCATTCTGTAATTGTGAAACTAAAGTTTTATTATCAACATTACATCTCAATAACCAATCAAGACCAACTTTTGCCTCTTCCAAAATATCTGGAACATTATTTTTATCTAAATCATATCCGAATTTTTTCGAGTCAAATTCATAGCTAAATAGAAGAAGATAAGTGGTGTAAGCAGTAGTTTTCAAAAACTTTACATAATCACCAGCATCGTGCCAACCACCAGTTAAATCACGAGCAGTAGAATCAGTATACCCTATTATTTTAGATGCATCCGAAAGATGACAAGGCTGATGTAATATTGGATTTGTTGGTCCACAACGCTGTGTTTTGAAGAAAAGGCTAAGTGAATCTCTTACATTATTAAAGATTGAATTACCAATCTGGAAAGGATATGATTCAGTGTCTGATAATTTTATTCTGTACTTTCCAATGGAACTAAGACTTGAAAAATCAATTTCATAACAAAAATTAAAATTTCCATAAACTGATGGTGAATCTTTAACACTTCCTTCGAATTTAATTTTATTCGAATTATTTTCTAAAATATAAAATGGCTTGTTTTGTAAATTAGTTTTTGAAAGTATAACTGCAGTTTTTAATTCTTCTGGTAAGAAACCGACTTGATTTGTTCTAATATAAATAGCATCAGAGATGGAAGTATGGCAATTAACAAAAATAATTTGAGAAACAAATAAAAAAACAGAAAAGAATAATTTCACAAAACCATTTTTAATAATTGTAATCTCCTTTTAATTGCCATACTTAAAAAACATTAAGCTTTTTGTTCTTCTTTACTTATATAATGTGTTCTGAAAATATAATCCCAAATTGGTGAGCTAACACCATAACCTTTATCTGGATCCTGGTAATGATGTTTGATATGATGATTCTTAATTGCTAACCAAAATTTGCTGTGCATATTAAAATGATGGACAGCATAATGTGTTATATCATAAAATAGATAACCCGTTAAAAATCCTGCAAAGAAAGGCAGTACAAAAATATTGCCTATCAAAAAACTAAATAAAAAATAAAATAATGTTGCTAGTGGAATGCTTACGGATGGCGGCATTACCAATCTTCTGGAATCACTTGGATAATCATGATGTACGCCGTGGAATATAAAATGTATCCTTGCACCTAATTCACTCTTTAATTCCCAATGAAAAACAAACCTATGTAATAAATATTCCGTAATTGTCCAGATGAACAATCCAAATACTACCAGCCCTACAATTGATAATACACCAATTTTAAAATCAAAAACTGATAAGTATAACATATAAAGTATAACCGGAACAAAAATTATTAATGGAACTGAAGGATGAACTCTTGATAATGATTCCATAAAATCACTTTTAAACATCCTTACAGTTTCATCTTTATTTGAAACAAACTTTTTTGCCATTGCTAATCCTGTTTAATTATTACACTTAAATTTACGAATTACTATCTAAAGATTAAAAAATGATTTGGCTAATTTTTATTTTATTATTTAAAAATTGAGATAGAACATTTTTTTATCATCTCAATTATATTTGATATTAAGTATTAAAGTTTTCATATTCACAAGTGATTTTCCAAAATTCCTTAACTTCCAGGAGGTTTAATGGCTCTAAACGGCGAACGTGAACAATGGGGAACAAAAATAGGTTTGATATTAGCCGTAGCTGGTAATGCTGTAGGTTTAGGAAACTTTCTCAGATTTCCAGTTCAAGCAGCCCAAAATGGTGGTGGTGCTTTTATGATTCCATATTTTATTTTCTTCCTATTACTTGGTATTCCATTAATGTGGATTGAATGGGGCATTGGAAGGCACGGAGGTAAATTTAGGCATGGAAGTGCTCCAGGCATGTTCGATGTTATTTGGAAAAATAGACTCGCAAAATATTTTGGATCCGTCGGATTATTTATATCTATTACAATTCTAATTTACTACACATATATAGAATCCTGGACACTTGGTTTCAGTCTTTTTTCAATTTTAGGTTTATATTCTAATGAAACAAGAGAAACTATGACTGGTTTTCTGTCAAGTTATCAGGGAATTACAACATCACAAACATTCAGTTCAATTTGGCCAGCATATGGGTTAATGCTAATTACCTTTGCATTAAACTTTGCAATTTTATATAAAGGGATTTCAAAAGGAATTGAAAAATTAGCGAAGATAGCTATGCCCTTATTATTCTTATTTGGTATTATCCTTGCCATTAGAATTTTTACTCTTGGCACACCTGATCCAGCATTTCCCGAAAATTCTGTTATAAATGGATTTGCGTTTATTTGGAATCCTGATTTTTCTGCTCTAGGTAATCCAAACATATGGCTTGCAGCCGCAGGACAAATATTTTTTACACTTTCGGTTGGAATGGGAACAATTCATGCCTACGCGAGCTATTTAAAACCTAAAGATGATATAGTGCTTTCCGGACTTGCTACAGCTTCTACAAATGAATTTGCAGAAGTTGTACTTGGTGCCTCAATAGCGATTCCTGTTGCAGTTGCATTTTTTGGTTTAGATGTTACAAAGGAAATTGCTGCTGGCGGATCATTCAATCTTGGTTTTGTGTCTATGCCAATTATTTTTGGAAGTTCTCATTTCCCGTTAGGTGAATTATTTGGATTTATGTGGTTCCTATTACTTTTCTTTGCCGGAATAACATCTTCTGTTGCAATGGGGCAACCTGTTGTTGCATTCTTAGAAGATGAATTCGGAATGGATAGAAAAAAAGCTGTTACATCACTAGCAATAGCTGTTCTTGTTGCAGTTCAATTTGTTATATTCTTTTTAAAGTATGGATTTTTAGATGAAATGGATTATTGGGCAGGAACCTTTGGTCTTGTTGTTTTTGCATTGATTGAAACGATTTTGTTTATGTGGGTTTTTGGTGCTGACAAAGCATGGAAAGAAATGAATGACGGAGGAGATATTCAAATCCCGATGTTCTTTTATTATGTGATGAAATATGTTACCCCTGTTATACTTATGATTTTGATGATCTGGTGGTTTGTTCAAAGTGCAGTACCAACATTACTTTTAGAAAATGCTCCTCCGGAAAATGTTCCTTACATTTGGGGAGCGAGAGTATTAATGATTTCAATCGCTATAATACTAATGCTGCTAGTAAAAAAGGCATGGGAAAATAATTATAATGAGGTTAAATAATGGGAATTACTACAAGTGGAATAATATTTCTTGTTTTAGCCTGGGGAATAATAATAGGTTTAACAGTATTTTCATTTTATAAAGTTTTTAAAGGTGAGAAAAAGAATTAATAAAAAAACCCGAGTTGGATAGCTCGGGTTTAAATTGATTTGCTTTAACAATTATTCTTCATCATATTCATCAGATTTTTCATTCTCCGCTTGCAGCCTATGGGCAAGATTTGATTCTGATGATGCGATTGCAAATTTACCTTCCTTAATAAATTGATATAATAAATCATTTTTAATAAGGTAACCAAATGTTGCCTGAAACTTTTCTATAGACATTCCAGCAGTAGCAGCAAGTTTTGCAAGTTCATGGGGATCATCAAAATCAGCCTGATTAAGCCTTAACATATATCTTCGTGCTATGTAAAAGCTTTCTGATGCAGGATCAACCATTCTAACTTTTGTCTTTAATGTTTTAGGATCGATAATATCCTTAAAGTACATTGGAACAAAATTTCCATTTTGAATAGAGACCATAGCTCCACTTCCGCCATCAAGAATAAACTGTGCTGCTGAAAATCCTAAATCTCTTGTATATTCCATATCAAATGGAATTGGATCAGCGCAACGTAATTCATATCCAATATTTTTAGCAACTACGGTAGCTTTTAATCCAAACTCCTTTAGTCTTTCTTGCACTTTAGATTTTAGTATTTCACCAAAATTTATTTCTGCTATTCTAATATTATCGTGCGCGTCTCTCTCAACTTCTACCAAAGATTCAAGATCAGCAGGATCTAAATGTTCTACTAACCCTTCAGCAATTATTGCAACACCATCCGGTTTACCATAACTTAATCTTTTAATAATAGCACCAACAAGAATGTCAACAATATGTCCAAATTTAATTTGTTTATTTGCAAACTCTTCAGGTATAAGTGTAAGTGTTGCACCTGTTGCTTTACCAATACCAAGAGCTAGATGTCCTGCTTTTCTACCCATAGAAATAACAAAATACCAGCGAGAGGTTGTCTGGGCATCAACCATAAGATTTTTTACAACTTCAACACCGATATGTCTTGCTGTTTGGAATCCAAATGTTGGTATTCCATGCGGAAGATCAAGATCGTTATCAATCGTTTTAGGAACGTGAACAACTTTAATCCTACCGGAAGCCATCTCATTAACTTTAAGTGCGCTAAACGCCGTATCATCACCACCAATTGTTATAAGCTTATCTACATTTAATCTTAATAAAGAGGTAACCGCGTTTTCTAAATGCTTAGGATCTTTGGTAGGATTTGATCTTGAAATACCAATGTATGATCCGCCTCTAAAGTGAATACGACTTACGTTTTGGATATTTAAATCTTTTACGTGAGTGATATCCCCTTGCATTATCCACTTAAAACCATCTTTTATACCAATAACTTCAACACCTTCAACAGCTGCGCGAATTGTAGCCGCACCTATAACACTATTGATTCCAGGTGCCGGTCCTCCGCCAACTAATATGGCTAATTTTTTTGGTGCGATAGACATTTAATTTGAACTCCTTAAAAAATTATACAATCACGTTTTTGAATTAAAAACTATAGAACTTTAAGTTTAGCAAACTTAAGCATTAGTTGTTTTACATTGTTTCCTTCAAAGTGTACAGTTGCTTTTGTTTGATCACCATTTCCGACAACATCAACAACTTTTCCAAGACCAAATTTATCGTGCATAACTCTGCTTCCTATGCGCAAGGCAACTCCATCCTGATCAAAACTTTCATATTCAACTTTTTCAAAATATTCGTAATACATTTCTTTTTTAGTTTTACGATTAGCTTTTCGTCCAAGCCCACCATTTACTTCTTTATATGCATTGGGATCGAGCTCATCAATAAATCTGGATCTACTTTGATATGCAACTTCACCAAATCTATATCGAGAACGTGCATGTGTAACGTAAGCTTTTTTCTTAGCTCTTGTTAATGCAACATAAAATAATCTTCTCTCTTCATCTACCGAAGCATCTGACAAAAATTTACTTGCGATGGGAAATATATCTTCTTCACAACCGCTGACAAAAACTATTGGCCATTCCAATCCTTTACTAGCGTGAACTGTTAAAAGCGTTACACAATTTTTTGTATCGGAATAGTTATCAATATCTGCAATCAATGAAACTTCTTCAAGATATTGTTCAAGCTTGGCATCTGCATTTGCAGAAGAAAATTCACTTAAAGATGCTAACAGCTGACTGATATTTTCCATTCTTTGTAGGGCTTCTTGCGTGCCTTCTTCCTTAAACATTCGGATGAGTCCAAGATCATCAACCATAGCACGAGTAAGTTCACCAACAGATAGTTTATCTTTTAAGCCGATGTACTTATCAAGCAAAGTTTTAAACTGCTTAACATTTTTTTGGATTCGTTCTTTAATATCAATTACTTCAAATACTCTTCCCATCGTCTGAAAGAGAGTTATTTCGTGCTTTCGTGCAAAAGCTATCATTCTTGTTACAGTTGTACTTCCAATACCACGCTGCGGAAAGTTCATAATCCTTAACAAACTTTCTTCATCATTCTGATTAGATATAACTCGAAGATAAGCAATAACATCTTTTACTTCTTTTCTCTTATAAAACTCAACTCCGCCAATAATTGTATATGGAATTTTCTCTCTGCGAAAAATATCTTCCATTGCACGGGATTGTGAATTAGTACGATATAGAATTGCAAAATCATTAAAGACTAATTTTTTCTTAGTTAGTTCGTGCTTTATGTATTTAGAAATTTGTGATGCTTCATCCTTTTCATCAGCACACTTAAGAAGCATTACTGGTTCACCTTCTTCATTTTCTGTCCAAAGAGTTTTAGCAACCTGATCCTTATTATTTTTGATAACAGAATCAGCAGCTTTAAGAATCATTTTAGTTGATCGGTAATTCTGTTCAAGTTTAAACAGTTTATACTTTGGAAAATCTTTTCCAAAATCCCTCATGTTTCCTATGTTAGCACCACGCCAGCTATAAATACTCTGTGCATCATCGCCAACGACAGAAATTAATCCGTTTCTTGAAACAAGTAATTTTAATAACTCATATTGAGCTTTATTTGTATCTTGGAATTCATCAACAAGCAAAAATTCAAATCGGGATTTATACTTTTGTAGAATGTTTTTCTTCTCATTAAACAGTTCGATAGGTTTAAGCAGCAGATCATCAAAATCCATTGCATTAAATTCTATTAGTCTTTTCTGATACTCAACATAAATATCTGCGATTTTTTCCTCGAGAAATGAACCTACATGTTTACTTCTAAATTCCTGAGGAGTAATCATATGATTTTTAAGAAAACTGATCCTGTGTCTAACCGAATTAGTAGTAAGATTTTCCAGATCAATATTTAAATCGGTCATTATATTAGAAACTAGGGAAGTTGAATCTATTGTATCATAGATTGAAAAATTACTTCTATAATTAATATGTTTTGCTTCAGTACGAAGTATCTTAGCGAATACTGAATGAAATGTGCCCATCCACAAATCCTCAGCTTTTTTTCCAATCAACTCCTTAATTCTCTCCTTCATTTCATTGGCTGCTTTATTTGTAAAAGTAAGCGCAAGAATTGATTCAGGGGTGTAATTTTTCTTTATTAAGTAAGCAATTTTATAAGTGAGAACTTTTGTTTTGCCGGAGCCCGCGCCGGCAACTATCATTTGAGGTCCATCCAGATATTCAACGGCTGCAAGCTGTGCTGGATTCAAATCCTTAAATTGGTGCATAATTCTTTCTAATTTTTGCAAAAACAGGTGCAAATATATAAAAATCGAGCTCGAATGGAAAATTATTGCACGTTTAAAATTTTATAAAATTCATCAATAATGTTATAAAGAGAGTAGAATAAATTTTTAGAGCAAATTTCAATTGTTTCAATGGCACGTTTATAGATAAATTACTCTTATAGATAAAAAATTAAGCCAAAAATACTTGTTAACAATAATGAATAAGATTAATACTCCAACATCTCAACCTAATGATGATAAAACTGAATTGACATCTGATTTTACAAAAACACCTGCTTTTGGTGACTTCCAAAATAAATTCGATGTTCTAGTTCATACGATTCCCGATGGATTAATTTTACTTAAAGATGAGCAAATAAAGTACTCCAATAAAAACTTTGCTGATATGTTAGGATACTCAATTAATGAAATTACAGAATTAGGATTGCGCGAAGTTATTGCTCCGAACGATCTTGAAAGGGTTTTGGAAAGAAGTAAAAAAAGACTCCGCGGTGAAACTGTACCTACCCAATATGAGATAGAACTTATCCATAAGGATAATAAAACAATAATACCTGTTTCTGTAAGTGTTGGTGTTATAGGTTCAGGCACTGAAAAATTTCAGTTTGTCATCGTCAGAGATATATCAGACAAAATTGAAATAGAGAATAAATTTGTTAGAGAATTACAACTTCAGCAATATTTTATGGATTACCTGCCTGACTCAATTTATTTTAAGGATATTGACAGCAGATTTATAAAAGCAAATAAAGCAACATTAACAAAAATGGGATTAAGTTCATTTGATGAACTCCTTGGGAAAACCGATTTTGATATTTTTTGTGATGAACACGCTCAACTTGCAAAAAAGGATGAAGAAGAAATAATAAAAAGTCGTACTTCTATCATTAATAAAATAGAAAAAGAAATTTGGCGTGATGGTAAAGTAACTTGGGCTTCTACAACTAAAATTCCTTTGATAGATGAAAATGATGTTGTTTACGGTACCTTTGGTATTACACGAGATATTACTGAGTTAAAGAAAGCAGAAGATATTAAGGATGCTCTATTTAAGATATCAACAGCAGTAACCTCCCTTAACAACATTAATGTACTCTATGAATTTATTCATAAGTCAATAAGTGAATTGATGAGTGCAGAAAATCTTTACATAGCACTTTATCATCAAGAAACTGAAACAGTTAGTTTTCCATATTTTGTTGATCAAGTTGATGAACCACCTATTGAAAGAAAAGCGGGACGTGGATTAACTGAATACATTCTTCGAAGTGGAAAAGCTCATCTGATTAATTCCGAACTTGATCTTAAACTTCGCGAAGCTGGTGAAACATCATTGATAGGTGAGCCTACACAAATATGGCTTGGAGTACCACTTAATGTTGAAGGAAAAACTATTGGAGCTATTGTAGTGCAGGATTATTCCGACTCAACAACTTATAGTGATGAAGAAAAAGAAATTTTAATTTATGTTTCGGAACAAATTGCACTAGCTATTGATAAAAAACGTAATGAGGAAAAGATTATTCAATATTCTGAAGAATTAAAAGAAACAAACGCTGCTAAAGATAAATTCTTTTCAATTATAGCCCACGATCTTAAAAGTCCTTTTCATGGATTGCTAGGATTAACAAGAATGATTGTTGAAGAATATGATTCTATGTCCGAATCGGAAGTAAAATCTTATCTTAAAATTATTAAAGAATCAACAGAGAGCACCTATAAGCTAATTGAAAATCTACTGGAATGGTCCAGATTAGAATCAGGAAAAATGAAATATAACCCTGCTCTGCAAAATATGTTTATGATTGTTGAAGATACACGCATACTCCTTAATCAAAATGCACGGATGAAAAATATAAATTTAAGAAATAAACTTGGTCATCAAAGTTTCGTTTGGGGAGATGATACAATGCTTCAATCTCTTGTACAAAATCTTATCTCAAATGCTATTAAGTTTACTCCAACCAATGGAATTATTGAAGTAACAGAAAATCAGTTTGATAGTTATATTGAATACACTGTTTCAGATACAGGAATTGGCATCAAAGAATCAGATATTGAAAAACTCTTCAGGATTGATATGAGTTTTTCAACCAAGGGAACCCAACAGGAAAAAGGAACAGGGTTAGGATTAGTCCTGTGTAAGGAAATCGTAAATATTCATGGCGGTGAAATTAGTGTTCAGAGCAAAATTAGTGAAGGAACAAAAATTATTTTTACTTTATCTAAACCAAAATATTAATTGTATATAATGGCCGAGCAGAATATACAGAATCAGGATGATCTTGCAGGATTTGAAGATTATTTAGCAGAATTTGATAGCGTAATGGCATTCGATAATGAAGACTGCCCTATATGTGGAGTTAGCATCCCGGAAAAAACCACAACAAGTAGTTCCCCATTCGTAGAATACATCCACACAAAAAATGAATCTGACCTGAAAGAGATTAAAAAGAAACTTGATTTACTTTGTATACCAATGAAAGTTGAAAAACGATTAGATCCTAAAGTAATGGATAGTATTAGTTATGATTATGTTGTGCTAATTCCATTAAGATGTTTAGGTTATATTAAAAAAGAAAAGGTCTGATTTCTCAGACCTTTTTAACATATAATAAATTTTTATTTAAGCAGCAGCATTTTCTTTACATCACTAAAATTCTCTGACTCAATTCTGTAGTAATAAACTCCTGAAGAATAATTATTTGCTCTCCATTCAATTTTATGATAACCGGCCTCCAAAAACTGATTTGTTAATGTTTCAACTTTTTCTCCAAGAGAATTATAAATTGAAAGATTAATATTTCCGGAAACTGGTAAAGCAAACTTAATTGTTGTTACTGGATTAAATGGATTTGGAAAATTTTGTTCCAAACTAAAATTTAATGGTGTGCCAACCTCAATCTCGATTTCATTTGAGTATTCAAACTCACCATTAAAATCAATTTGTTTTAATCTATATACATATTTTCCTGCTGAAACTTTATTATCTATAAATGTATATGATTGTTTTTCTGTTGTTGTTCCGTTTCCATTTATAAAACCTATAGTTTCCCATTCATCTAATTTTCCAATCTTTGAATCTTTTAATCTTTGAATTTCAAAACCTGAATTATTAGTCTCAGTTGCCGTGCTCCAAGAAAGATTTATGCTACCATCTGCACTGCTTGCAGTAAAACTGAAAAGTTCTACCGGAATAACATCTGTACCTCCTGAGAATAAAATTACTCTGCCGTCACGTGAGCAAGCAGCAAATTCGCTACTATAATTTCCATCAACATCATCAAGATCAACAATATGCTCAGCAGCATAAGAATTAGTACCTCCACCAAATGCATAATTAAAAATGATATTTCCATTTACACTATTATACACATGTGCAATATCATTTAAAGATGCTGACCCAACTTCAGGAATTCCATCTGCATTTAAATCCCCAAGTAAATCTTTTCCTAAAATATTTCCTCCTGTAGAATTAGACCAGATATTCATTCCAGTCGAACCTTCTATCATATGAATGTTTGGATTTATTCCGCTAACTAAAATATCTGGATAACCAGATTGATTAACATCAGGCACTATTTTTAAATCCTCAATAAAAACATTTGCTATTGATGTACTCCATATTTGCGAACCTGTTTCAGCATTTAAACAATAAACATTTCCTGTTGTTGTACCAACAATAACATCTGAACTTGATGAACCAGAAATATTTGGAATTTCACGCACAGTCCATGGAGTGCCGCTTGTAGGAAATACCCAGGCAATGCTTCCTAATTGATTAAAACCAATTACCTCATTTGTTGTTCCAACTCTTGAACCCGCAGCACCTCCAAAATCTGTAGAAGTTACCATATACTTTAATTTTTGTTGAGCCTGCTGATTTATTCTCCAAATTTCATTTCCATTTACGCCATTTAATAAATACACAGAAAATCTTCCGGAGCCTGTTGATTCGTTTCCGCTCGCAGTCATTAAAACATCAGGGACACCATCATTATTAAAATCTCTTTTAACATCTAAACCCATTATATCGCCATCATCAGTCGTGGATGAATTTCCAAATTCCCAGATTACTTCACCTGTTAATCCATTAAGAGCATAAACAAATTCATTTCCTCCTGCTGTTCCAATCACAACATCTTCATGATTATCGCCATTCAAATCAGATGCTATTTGAACTCCTTGTTCGTAATCAACTGAGCCTGTGTTTATTGAACCAAAATAAGTTGAGTACCACCATAATATATCCGAAGATCCTGAACTATTTCCATTAAAAACTAATGTCCAATAATTTTCTGTTGCAACAACCAAATCTTTAATGCCATCACCATTCACATCTTGAATTTTTTTCATAGATCTTGGAGTGTAATCCTGCAAACTTGTTCCGGGATTATCAGGAATCTGTCCTTCCCAGAAAATATTCCCCAATGTAGGATCTGCGTTTACACCAATACCTAAAACAGGAACATTTATCAAACTGCTATTTGAAGCATTAGAATAAATTTTAATTGTATCACTAAATGCTGTTGTTAGATTAGGATTAAACCAAACTCTAAAACTTGACGATGATAAAGCAAGAATATTTATTGGTGTAAAAAGATTTTCAAAATAAAAGGATGAAGAATTTAATTTTATTGAATCAATAGTTAAAACATTTGATCCTGAATTATATAATTCAAACTCAATGTATGATGTTGAGTTAACTCTTTTGCTTCCATAATTAACTAAGGTCGGAGTTGTAGTTAAATATGGAGCCGTATAAACTCCATTACCTGTTATCGTTACTTTAGAATAATTTACAATCGGATCATTGTGATAAAATAGAATCGAATCGTTGTAAGTAATGTTTGCGATTGGAGTAAATTCAACGGGAATATTAGCAATTTGTCCGGGTGTTATTGTAATTGGAAATGTAACAGGTATTGTAAAAACAGAATTGCTTATCGAAGCTGATGTTAAAATAAGATTTGAAGTACCATAATTTTGAATGGAAATGTTCTGCGCTTGAGTGGAATCAATCATGACATTTCCAAAATTTAAACTTGGTGTTAATAAAGTAATCCCCGGTGATCCAGAACCACCCAAATCATATTTAAAAAGCTGTCTTCCACTACTCGCTCCAACAGGTTCTGCAAGCAGCCAAAAGTTATTTCCATCCCAAGCTAAACCTCTCGGATTTTGTCTTAAACCAGGTTGTTCTGGTGGATTAAAAGAAAAAAGTGAATCTTCAGTTATAAGACTTACGGCATAAATTCTATCTGCACCTTCAAACCCATCATTAACAAAGAAAATAGTATCACCTTTAACAGTAATTCCCTGAGGCTGAAGTTGACCAGGAGCGAAGTTTAAAAAATTTAATGTATCAACAAGTTGCTTTGTTGTTGTATTTATTTTATAAAGTGCAACATTTACATTTGGATAATAAACAGAAATCCATAAACCAGTTCCATCCCAGGCAGCACCGCCAAAATACCATGAACCGCCAAACAGTTGTGTTGAGGTAATAGAATCTAAAACATTTCCATTCTGATCAACTTTAAATAAATCACATCTTGCAGTTTTACGTTCAACATACCAAAAATAATTTCCATCGAACGCCAACCCCTGAGATTCTTTAATTGATGGATAGTTAATAACTATTGTATCAACCAAAACTCCTGAATCATCCACAGCATAAATAATTCCACGCCCAGTTGTGGAACTTGATGAAGAAAGCCAGTACTTTGAATTTTCATAAACAAGTCCATATCCAGAGCTCCAGAATGTACCAGCTGGAAGATTTACACTATTAATTAATGTTTGTGATTGGACAGTTGATAAAAGTACTAATACTAAAAGGAAAAATTTTTTCATGACAATTTCCTTTATTATAATTTAATAAGTTACTTTAATTTCTTGGATGAGTTTTACACCACTCCTTAATATATTCAGCAATGGCAGTAGTTGTGGCCCCTGGAGTAAATAATTCTCCGACTCCGATTTCCTTTAATTTTGTGATATCATCTTCAGGAATAATTCCACCACCTGTAAGCAGTACATCTTCCATTCCCTTTTCCCTAAGCAAAGTCATAAGTTTTGGGAAAATTGTCATATGTGCACCGGACAAAATACTTATACCGATTACATCAGCGTCTTCTTGCATTGCTGCTTCAACAATCATTTCAGGGGTTTGTCTTAATCCAGTATAAATAACTTCCATTCCCGCATCACGTAAAGCAGCGGCAATAACCTTTGCGCCTCTATCATGTCCATCTAATCCCGATTTAGCAACAACAACTCTTATTTTTTTATCCATTCAACAAACCTTCATATTTTGAAACAGCCGCTTTAATTTTTTCAGCATAAACTTCAATCTCAGTAGAATTGTACTCAATTGTTCTTGGTCGCATATGAAAATCATTTTCGTATCTAGGAATAATATGATAATGGAAATGAAAAACAGATTGTCCGGCTGAAGTTCCATTATTAGATATGACATTAAACCCATCTGCTTTCAAGGCCCTTTTAATAACACCCGAAAGATATTGCGTAAGCTTAGTCATTTCTTCAAGTTCTTTAGCAGGCATTGTTAAAAAATTGTCAAAGTGTGTCTTCGGAATAACAAGTGTATGTCCATAATTAACAGGATTTATGTCAAGGAAGGCAATAAACTTTTCGTTTTCAAAAACGATTTCAGCTTCAGAAGTTTTTGATGCTATTTCACAGAAGATGCAATCCATTATTTGCTCGCTTTTAATTTGTTAATCAAAGTTAAATTATTTTACAGATAACTGCCAATAAATTTCTAGTTTGGAATATATTCCTTCGTTCTGTCAAATACTGCAAATAATCCGCCAGTGTGTACAAATATATTTTTCCTTCCGTTACCAGTCTTGAGATATTTTTCATAATACGCAGTAAATGCTTTACCAGTATAAGCTGGGTCAAATAGAATTCCAGTGTCTTGTGCAAACTTTTTAATCAAATTAACTTTTGATTGTGAAATCTTTTTGTATCCTTCTTTAGAATATCCGTCAAGCACAACAAGATTTTCCGGATTGATTTTACAATTCAATTTATAATCCAGCACACAACCTTCTGCAAGTTGTAAGATATGTTTTTCCATTTCTTCCTTTGTCATCAAAACATGCACAGCTACTATTTTAACATTTAGATTATTTAATGCTGCGCCCACTAACATTCCAGCAGCGGTTCCACCGGAGCCGCAAGCGGCTACAATTGAATCGATATTCTTAAGGTTCGTTTGTATTTTGAGTTCATTAATAAAATTAATATAGCCCCAAATGCCAAGTGTGGTTGATCCTCCACCTGGAAAAACGTAAGCATTTTTTTTCTTCTTAAGCAAAGCTAATCTTTGCTCAAACATTATGTCATTTACATTTTCATACTCAGCTTTAGAGAAATACTGAATGTCTGCTCCAAATACTTTATCAAGAAAAAGATTTCCATTTGGGTTTTTTGTTTCTTTGCCCCACAAAAATAATTTTGTTTTAAGTCCAACTTTTCTGGCAGCTATAACTGTTGCTCTTGCATGGTTAGATTGATCTCCTCCTGAAGTAAAAACTATATCCGCTTTTTTATTTTTTGCGTCTGCTAAAAGATACTCAAGCTTTCTAACCTTGTTTCCGGACAGTTCGCAACCTGTCAAATCATCTCGTTTGAGTAAAAAACTTTTACCTTCAAACTTTACTTCTTCTAACGGAGTTGGAATTTGTGCGAGAGAAATCTTTTTTGGGGTAATCATTTTGCTAGCTCAATCTTTTTAAGTTTTGAATAAATCTTTCTTGCTTTTTCTAGATCTTCCGGTGTATCAACAGAAAAACTATCATACTCAGTATCAACAATTTTAATTTTAAAACCATTTTCAAGCATTCGCAACTGTTCAAGTTTTTCCCATTGTTCCAAATCAGTTGGTTCAAGTTTAGTAAACTTTAGTAAATATTCTTTCCGATAAACATATAATCCTATATGTTTATAAATATCTGCTTTCTCAAGCATTTCTTTTTCATCCTTGGCATCACGTACAAATGGAATTGGAGAACGTGAGAAATACAATGCAAAATTTTTATAATCAAAAACAACTTTTACAACTGAAGGAGAATTAAACTCTTCAACATTATCAATCAGCTTTGCAAGAGTTGATACATTAACTTCGAGATCAAATAATAATGGTTCGATAGCCTGATCAATCATCATTCCGCTAATAAATGGTTCATCACCTTGTATGTTAACAATTATATCTGCACGAGGAAATTCTTTTGCAACGATAGCAATTCTATCAGAACCAGTTGCACAATCTTTTGGGGTCATAATTGTTGATGCGCCAAATCCTTTTGCTGCTTTTGCAACTTGTTCATCATCAACCGCAATAACAATTTTATCTATAAGTTTAGATTTGCTTGCCCCTTCGAAAGTATGTTGCAGAAGCGATTTACCGCCAATATCAGCCAATGGTTTGCCCATCAACCTTGTAGATGCAAATCGTGCCGGAATAACACCAAGAATGTAAGGATTATTTTTTTTTGGCTTAACCTTTTTTGCCATTATTTATCACCGATTACTTTAGGAACTTTAAAATGATGTTCATCTTTTGATGGAGCATTTTTCAAAGCATTTTCAGTTGAGATTGATGGCTTCAATTCATCTTCACGGAAAACATTTGTCTGCTCAACTGGATGAGAAAGCGGATTTACATTTTCTGTATCTAACTCATTAAGCTTATCCATGTAAGATAATATCTCATTCATTTGAGGTGTGAAATTTTCAAGCTCTTTATCAGTGAATTTTAATCTTGCAAGTTCAGCAATTTTTTCAACATCTTTTTTTGTAACCGCCATTAATCATATTCCTTTTGATTGCTGATAATAATCTCTCTAACTTTTTCCATTAACGCAAGTTCATCTTGTTTTGCTTTAATATTGTCAGTCGGTATCGGTTTATCAAAATGAAGATAGATTGTTCCGCTTTTTAGTTTAAACGTACCTTTGGGCATAATTTTTTTGGTACCATTTATTGTAATCGGAACAATAGGATAACCGCTATGTGCGGCAAGATAAAAAGCACCACGTTTAAAACTTTGCACTTCTCCTGTTTTACTTCTTGTGCCTTCAGGAAAAACAAGTACTGATATTTTCTTTTTATCCATTACTTTTTTTGCTTCTGTCAAACTATTCATTGCAGCTTTGGGATCGTTTCTATCTATTACAACATACGGACCCAAATAGAGTTGCCAACCAAAAAATGGGATACGAGCAAGTTCTTTTTTAAATATCATACTCAATCGATTTGGAACGCCCCATTGCAACGCTGTTATATCAAGCTGACTTGAATGATTTGATGCAAAAACATAAACCGCTTTTCTATCAATATTTTCAAGTCCTGTTACCTTTACCCTAACACCCGAAATCAATAAAATTCCACCAGGAAAAATTTTAGCAATGTAGTGATAAATAGTAAAGCTTCTATCAATAAAAATAAAAATCAAACCAAAGATTGAACAAATAAAAGTATGAATTACAATTAAAAATATTTTAAGATACGTGATCAAATTAAACCTCAGACTGTATTTCAGTGGTTATTTCGATGATACCCTTTTCACTCACAAAATTCTTTATGGCATTAATTCTGTTATTTATCGATGGATGTGAATAGAAAAACCACTCAACAAATGCGTGAGGTTCTCTGTCACCCAGATTTTGATCCGTAAGTTTGTTTAGAGTTTTGATAAAACTATCTGGTTTATGTGTTGATTTAATAGCATATCGGTCAGCTTCGTATTCATATTTTCTGGAAAGAATATTTCCAATCGGAGATTGTATCAAACCGATGATCATCGCCCATAAACTTAATAATGGCAAAGCTGCAATTTGTGTTATGTTTTCAAAATAAAACCAGCTTAAAGAATTTTTATAAAGAATTGAGATAATAAAAAATGTTAAAAAACTTGATACTGTACCAAATATCAAATTCTTAATAATGTGTTTATGTTTGTAATGACCTAGCTCGTGAGCAATTACAGTTTCAATTTCGTCTTTTGTATAATCATTCAATAGAGTATCACCAAGGATGATTCTTTTAGTTTTTCCTAATCCCGTAAAAGCAGCGTTAGCCTTTTTAGTATTCTTGCTCATATCAAATGAAAAAACATTTTCAACCTTTATTCCAGCACCTTTTGCAAGATTACTTATCCTTGTCTTTAATTCCTCATCACCCAAAGGTATTATTTTATAAAAAATTGGAAGTATAATTATTGGGAATAGTTGAGAAAGTACAACTGAAATCAAAAACATGGCTGAAGCAAATACCAGCCACCACAAATCACCAAATTGATTTATCACATAAAAGAAAAGCAAAAGAATTGGAATCCCAATTACCAATCCTACTAACATCGATTTTAGATTTTCTAAAAAGTATTTAAAGAATGTTTGATTTGATAAATTGTATTTATGTTCAAGATAAAAACCGGAATAAATATTTATCGGCATAAATAAAACTGAACTAAATATTCCAATTACAAAAACAAAAATCATAAAAACTAAATATGAATTTTCACTAATTGTCTGAATGAATTTTTGTAGTGATAAACTATATCCCATAGCAATAAAAAGATAAAGCAAAATAAAACTTATTATAGCTTTTCCAATTCCAATTGCAAGCTTAGTATTATTGTATTTTTTTGATTTCATATAGTTAAAAATAGCAACTGAATTTATGGCAATCAATTTTAGATTTTGGGTTAAATCTATTCAAATTTTTTCCTAAGTTTAGCTCGTAAACAAAATTCATAGAGGAGAACATGAAAAAAACTTATTTATCAATCTTTTTTGCAGCATTTATTCTGCTATTCGTTTCTCAATCAAATGCTCAGATTAGTTTTCAAATTGGCGGTGGGTTAGGTTATTCTGTTCCATCAGGTGATTATGGTGGTACAACAGCAGAATTTTATAATGGTGAAAAATATGGAATGGAATCCGGAATAAATTTTCACGCAAAAGCAAGATTAGGTTTGCTATTTATAAATGCTTTTGGTGAAGTTGGCTACACAACTTTTAGTGGTGAAGGTGATGCTCCTTCAGGTGGTGGAACAATTAAAAATTCTCAAAAAATTGTTTCAATGAAAGTTGGACCAGAATTCGCAATGAATATCCCACTTTCTCCTATTACACCATATCTACAGGGATTTGTAGCAATTAATACAATTTCTGGTTCAGTTGAGTTTACTGGAATTAGTGGCGTACCAAGCGGAGAGCAAGACTTAAACAGTGCAACAAGAATTGGCTTAGGTGCTGGCGTTGGTGCAGTTTTTTAGTTTAGGTGGAATAAAATTAGATGCAAACATTCAGTATCATCTTATAAATTTTGCGGGCAAAGAATATAAAATTGAAAATGTAAATTCTCACACTATAGATTAGATAAATACACAAATCTTAATGATGCTGAAGATCCATCTAGCTGGAACATTACCTGATCATTTTATTACAGATTCTAGAAATATGAGCGCGATTGAATTTAAATTATCACTGATGTTTGGATTGTAAAGTGTTTAGTTTTTGAATAGTAAACAAACCCAATTCTATATTGAATTGGGTTTGCTGTTTTAAATTCAAAAGCATTTCGTTGTTTACTCACCCGGAATTTCTTGTCTTAACTTAATTGGTTCTGCTTTCTTCTTTCTCATCTTTAAATTTAACATCTCTACAAATACACTAAAGGCCATTGCAAAGTAGATGTATCCTTTAGGAATGTGTTGATGCAATCCCTCTATAATTAAAGTGAAACCAATTAGAAGTAAGAAACTCAATGCAAGTATTTTAATTGTAGGATGGTTTTCAACAAAATCACTTATCGATCCTGAAAAGAACATCATGAATATCACAGCTATAACTACTGCAATAATCATTACAGGCAAATCATTTGCCATCCCAATCGCTGTAATAACTG
The DNA here is from genome assembly GCA_016707115.1 of Ignavibacteriales bacterium. Classification (GTDB taxonomy): domain Bacteria; phylum Bacteroidota; class Ignavibacteria; order Ignavibacteriales; family Ignavibacteriaceae; genus IGN3. Next base: position 83,807 of record JADJIH010000002.1, read on the forward strand.
AATCAAGTGAGAAGACAACATCAAGTAAAAGTATCTGAATGATGACACTCATAAATGAAGTTTTCGCTTTAACGTTATGATGCTCTTCTTCACCCTCTAACTTAGAATGAATTTCCATAGTACTTTTTGCAAGTAAAAATAATCCTCCAAGAATAAGAATTAAATCACGACCTGAAAGTCCTGTTTCAAAAAGTGTAAAGAATGGTTCTTTTAGTTTTACGATTAGTGAAATTGAAAAAAGTAAAAGTATTCTGGTCAGCATTGCTAATGCAAGTCCAACTAATCTACCTTTCTTTTGTTGTTCTTTGGGTAGCTTGCCAGAAAGAATTGAGATAAAAATTATATTATCAATTCCAAGTACAATTTCAAGAACAGTTAGTGTAAGTAGTGCAATTAATGCTTGCGGATCAGTAATCCATTCCATTTAGTTTGTTTCCTGTAATAAAAATTAGTGGGGCAAAGTTAGAAATCAGATTGGTTAAAATGAAATTTCACAGGGTGGATAATTACAATAAAATAAAATCATACTTCGACTTTGCTCAGTGTGACAATTGTATTAATTCACAAAATAAAAAAGCCCTTCAGAAGAGAAGGGCCTGTTAAACTAAAAACTTTTTAGTGAGTTTCTTTTTTCTCTACTTCTTTTTCAACTTTCTTTTCCTTTTTAACATCGCAGCAAGAAGAAGTTGTGCCACATCCTTCTTTCTTTTCAACCTTGGTAACAACAACTTCTTTCTCAATTACTTCTTTACCATCTTTTAACCCAGCAGAAGTAGTAGTTGTTGTTTTTTGAACATCACCAGTTTTCATAGTATGATCTTTGTCGTTGCATTTTTCAACTTTAGTAGTCTCACCTTTTTCTTTAGTGCAGCAATCCTTTGATTGAGCATTTACAGCAAAAGCAAATATTGTTACAAGAGCCAGAGCAAAAATAAGATTCTTCATTTATTACCTTTCTTGTTTATTTATTTCTAAACAAAGCTAAAGAAAACACAATTATTTGCAAATACCAATAGTTAGATTTTTCTAAATAATTCCGAGACTTTTTTCAGTAATCCAGCCTATTTTCCCATCATCTAATCGAATTTTTACCCAATCATCAACATTGTCTTCAATTCTAACTTTCAATCCCTCATGGATTTGAAATGAATCTTTTGATGAATAATCTGGTGATGATTTTACAATAACTGATGTTTCAATAATAACTCCATCTTTAGTATTAAACTCTTTATTCATTTTAACAATCAATAAAGAAATTGTTAATAATAAAATTACAGTAAGACCGATACCAGTAAAAAAAGATATACGCTGTTCGGTAACACTTCTTGAAAAGAAATAAACTACAAATACAATCAATACTAAAATGAAAATGATGTACACAATTATTGTCCAACCAGTAACTGAAAATGCTGCGAGTATTCCTTCCCAAAGATTAAAAATAAAAAACGGAGGAAGAGTATCAACTTTATCTTTAAGATTTAATTTTGCGAGTGCAAGATTGTGCTTTACATCTTCATCATTTGGAGATAGTTTTAACGCCTTTTCATAATATAAAATCGCATAACCAACTTTACCTAAACGATAATGCGCATTACCTAAATTATAGTATAATGAAGTTCCCTCAAATCCATCTAAGAGAAGTTTGTTGTATTCTTCAATCGCAAGCTGGTAACGATTATTTTTATAATATTCATTTGCAGTTTGCATTATCGAATTTGAATCAGCTTTAGCTAAAGACGATAGAAAAATTAAAAGATAAAATATGTTAATCAAATATTTTTTCATTTTGCAATTGATCTTTCAATATCAATAACAACATCAGAAAATGCCTGATACATTTCATTCATTGCCTGTGAGGGGTTTGTTCCTGGTGCAAATCTTATAAACTCACATTTCTGTGCATTCGTTTTCATCTTCTCAACTAATTCAGGTTTGATATTTCGTTTCAACAATTCATCTGCAGCTCTATCCAGAGTAAACTCAGATTTTGGTATATGAAATTTATCTTCAAGATATCCGAACAAAGCTTGTGAAATTTCCGAATAAAATAATTCAATATTTTTTACATCAAGAAGTTTCTTAGCTGTTTTAAATCGCTTACGAGCAACTTTTTCTGCTTTGGAATAACGTAATAACTGCTGATTACCTGACAGCTTATCCTGCTTTCGTTTCCAGCCAATTAACACAAATGCTGATATCATTGGAAGAATTGATGCAGCCCAAAATTCTGGTTTTAAAATTAAAACATCACCTTGCAATTCTACATCATCGAACTTTGTTTTGATATAACGAATATCATTATCAAGCTGTTGAATATTTTGCTGATCAGCATAATCTTCAGCACTTCCCTGCCCTTGCTCAATCTCAACATTAAAAGATTTAGATCTTATAGTCTTATATGATTTTGTTTCGGGATCAAAGTATGAAAATTCAATGGCAGGGATTTCCCTTGCACCGGCAATTCTTGGAATCAACAAATACTCAGCTTTTTTTGTTCCGCCAATTTTTCCAGAACGATTTATCTGCTCATCTGTTTTGGGATCATATTTTTCAAAACCATTCGGCAGCTCAAATGGTGGAAGTTCAAGCAACTTAAGGTTGCCAGTTCCACTTATATCAAACTTTAAAGTGATCGGCTCATTAGTTTTAGTTTTTTGCTTATCAATTGAAGCCAAAAAATTAAAATTACCAACTGCACCTCTGAACGAAGCTGGTTTATTATTTTCTGGTAACGGAATAACATCAACCTTTAACGTATTTGATTTAGCCGGATACTCAACAATTTCTGATCGCCCAAATGGATCACCAAAAAAATCATCCCAAACATTATTTGGATTTTTTTTCTTCTGGATTTGAATTGGAATTGTTAATTCGAATGGAGTAACTTCTAATTTTCCAGATTGACTTGGGAATAGTGCAACTCGTTTTAACAATCCAACTTTGTACTGCTTACCATCGATCACTTCATTCCCAAATGAAATATTTCTTGCGGTTTCTAATTCTTCGGCCCAAAATCCCTGATACTGCGGAAGTTTATCAACAGACATTTGAGCGGCTATATTCAATCTTGTATATAGTTTGTAGGTTACCGTAACTTGCTCACCCTGATACACTTTGTTCTTATCTATTGAAGCGCGGATAAATAAATTCTCGGCAATTTCCTGATTAGAAACTCCACTGCTATTATTTTCATCTTTTGGTTTTTGAGATCCTTTAATAACAGTAATTTTAATCGGACTTGTAGTATAAGTTTGTCCTTCAGATTGTATTGAAGCACTACCAATTGTAAATGAGCCAGTTGTATTTGGCATTAAGATATAGGATAACGTTAATGAAGAAGATGAAACACCATTGATTATCTGCATACTTGTAGATTGATTTGGACCTGATAGAACTCTAAACTCTTTTAATGATGGCGGATTGAAATTTTTTAAACCGTTTAAATTTTTCCCTTCAAATGTAAACTGTAATTGAAAACGATCGTTCTCAGCAACTTTGTTATTATCCACAGTTGCAACAAATGATTGCGCAAAAGTAATTGAACTAAACAAAAACAAATAAAATAAAAATGCCTTTTTTAACATTACCAGTCTTTATCCGTTTTTCTAACCTTAGCTTTAACTTTTCTTAACTGTTTCTGTAAATCTTTTTCATTATTCTTTAGTGCATCAAGAATGCGCTGAGCTTCATCCTTAGAAATTTTTTGTTCTTTTTGCTGCTGAGGCTGCTTTGTGTTATCCTGCTTTGCTTCCTGATCTTTGGGCTGCTGCTGTTGATCCTGTTTGTTCTGATCTTTGCTTTGTTGATCCTGATTTTGATTCTGCTTTTGCTGTTGATCTTGCTTATTCTGGTCGTTTTTATTCTGATCATTCTTATCTTGTTTGTTCTTATCCTTATTCTTCAACATTTCCAGAGCATAAGATAAATTATACTTTGTATCCTGATCATTTGGATTATACTTTAAAGCAGTTTTATAAGCTTCAACACTTTGTTCAATCTTGTTGGATTTGAGTAAAGAGTTGCCAACGTTATGAAATATTTTTGCACGACTTTCATTATCCTTAGCATTTTCAAAAGCACTCTGATATGATTTTATAGCATCATCATATTTTTCTTGTTTATAGTATGTATTCCCAAGATTATAATTTGCCTCAAAACTTTTGGGTGAGCTTTCTACGACTTTTCTAAAATCAACCTCAGCATCAGTATATTTTTTTTCGTCATACTTATCCACTCCCTCATTTAATGTACTTCTGTTGGATTGAGAAAATCCACAATTGACTAACAGTAGAATTACAAATAGTGATAAATTTAATTTCATATAAATCATTTTTCTTCTGCTTCTATTCCTAATTTTCTATTTAACTTTGTAAAAAATGGAGAACGTTTATCACTTATAAATATCTCAATTATCAGCAACAAAATTGCCGGTATTAAAAAGTAATAAAATCGATCTTCGTAATCAGTAACTTTTTTTACACCAAATTCTGCTTGCTCAAGTTTAGATAAATCATTGTAAATCTTATCAAGATAATCTTCATAGTTATTGCCACGATAATATTTTCCATTTCCATTACTTGCAATTTCTTTAAGAATACTTTCATTCAATTTTGTTAATACAGTTTGTCCTGAATTATCTTGCTTAAATCCTGCTTCGTTTCCACGGTTATCATAAACTGGAATTGGAACGCCATCTGGCGAGCCTAAACCGATTGTATAGATTTTTATATCTTTGTCAGTAGCCTCTTCAACTGCGGCGTCAATATCACCTTCGTGATCTTCTCCATCTGTAATTGCAATTATTGCTTTGTCTGTTGCAGCAGAGTCGAATGATTGGACAGCCATTGTAATTGCAGATGCAATTGCAGTTCCTGGTTGAGGAACAGAATTAAAATCCACTGCTGATAAAAACAAATTTGCGGCTGAATAATCAGTAGTTAGTGGAAATTGAATGTAAGCATCACCAGAAAATATAATTAACCCTATTCTATCTCCGCGAAGTTTTTGTATAAGATTTGAAATCTGATATTTTGCTTTTTCTAATCGGTTTGGTTTGATATCTTCAGCGGCCATACTTCTTGAAACATCAAGCAAAATGTATACATCAATTCCAGTTTGTTTTACTTCCTGCATTTTTGTTCCAACCTGCGGGTTGGCAAAAGCAAGTATCAACAATGTTAAAGCAGTTAATATCAAACCAAATTTTAATTTAGATTTTGCACTGCTGAATGAATACATAATAGATTTATGTAAATCTTTATCGGCGAATTTTTCAAGCAGTCTTTTTCGGTTGCGATTGAATAAAATATATAAAACAATCAATACCGGAATTAACCATAAAGCAATTAAGTATTCTGGATTTGCAAATCTAAACATTATGGCAGCTTCCTCAATATTGTTTTAGATGCAATCAGTTCCAGAAACAACAAAGCAAAACCAATTAATAACCAGGGAGCAAAAAGTTCCTGTGCGTTTCTAAAAGAAGTAATTTCAATTTTAGTTTTTTCCATCTTATCAATTTTATTATATATCTCTTCTAATGCACGATTGTTAGTTGCACGGAAATATTCTCCGCCAGTTAAATTTGCAATCTTTTTCAAAATCACTTCATCAATTTCAACCGGAACCATTTGATATCTTGTACCAAATGGAGTTTGCACAGGATATGGAGCTTCACCACGAGTTCCAACACCAATAGTATAAATCCTTATTCCAAATGTTGAAGCAATTTCAGCAGCAGAAATAGGATCAACTTCTCCGGCGTTGTTAACACCATCTGTTAATAAAATTATCACACGACTTTCAGCATCGCTGTCTTTTAATCTATTAATTCCATTTGCAATTCCATTTCCAATTGCTGTTCCATCTTCAATCATTCCGGTTTTAATATCACTAAGAAGATTTCTTAAAACAGAATAATCAATAGTAAGCGGACATTGAGTAAATGCTTCACGAGAAAAAATCACTAAACCAATTCTATCAGTTGTTCTGCCTTTTACAAAATCATCAATAACATTTTTTGCAGCTTCCAATCTATTTGGTTTGAAATCTTCCGCAAGCATACTTCCGGAAATATCCAGCACCATTGAAATATCAATTCCTTCCGCATTAACACTTTGTCCAGCAGAAAAATTTTGGGGTCTTGCTAAAGCAACAATTAAAAATCCTAAAGCTAACATTCGTAATGCAAAAGGTAGATGTCTTAATTTTTCCTTAAGAGTCGAGGGAATATTTTCAAATGCTTTCAAAGATGAATAAGAAATTGCTGCTTGTTTTTTTCTTCCTTTCCAAACATACCAGGCCGTAAGTAAAGGAATAATTGCAAGAAAAAATAAAACCCATGAGTATGCAAAAGTTACGTTACTAAACATTTGCTTCCTCATTTACAGTTTTTAATTCTTCCTCTTTATCCAACTGTGCTGTTCTTTTAACAATATGCTTTGCTTGAGTCATCATTTCGTGGTTTACAATTTCAAGCGGAGTAAACTTAGCAAACTTTACAAGATCAGCATTACTAAAGAACTGAGAAGTTATGTCTAAAACTTTTATTCCCAATGGATGCTTACTCAACAGATTTAATGATTCAGTTGTTGTACGCTCAAGTGCTGGCAATCCAAATTGTTTTTCAAAATATTCACGAATGATATCAGTAATTCTTGAATGATAATCTTTTACAAATCCTTTTTGCCACAATTGTTCTTTTTCTAACTCATCCAACTTTTTCAAAGCAAATTGATGTGAAAGAAGTTTTTCTTCTTTCTTAACTACAATTTCTTCTTTTTTCTTTTTGAAATATTTTCTATAAATAAAATAATAAACGATCACAGATATGATTGCAAACGCAATTAAAATGTAAATTAGGAATAAATAATCAAACAATTTTATTGGTGGTTTTATATCCTTTATCTCTTCCTGCACATTAACATCAAGCCTATGAACATTGAATGAAACAGGATTTGATAAAATAGTTTTTAAAGTTGAATCTCCTTTTGTTCTATATTCTACTTTAATTGGAGGAATTGTTACTAAAGCAGAATCAAATCTTGAAAGTAAACATAAATACTTTACAGTTTTTACACTTTCAGTTTCTTCTGGAGTTGGTCCGTTTATTCCGATTACATCAATATTTTTAAGTGAATCTCTAAAGAAAGGATTTATGATATAAACATTTTTATCCATTGTTATGATAAGTGAATATTGAATCTGATCACCAATCATATAATCACTAGTATCTGTAGAAGCAGTTACGGTTATCTCTTGTGCAAAAATAGGAGATAAAAAGAATTGTAAAATCAGCAAAAAGAAAAATTTCTTTACCATCGTTTCTCACGTCTTCTAAAAAACTGTACAAGCGGCTGAATGTAATTTGAACCAGTTGTTACTTCAATTTTATCAAGTCTGCTTTTAACAAAAATAGAATTGCGAAGTTTTTCTCTTTCCTTGCGATCAAATATCATTCGCTCACGAACTCTTCTACTGCTTGTATCGATCCATCTTTCGGCACCTGTTTCTGCATCTGCAAGTTTTACTAATCCAATATTTGGAATTTCTTTTTCGCGTCTATCATCCAGCACAATTCCAATTAGATCGTGTTTTCTTCCAACAATTCTTAAAATCTTTTCGTAACCTTCATCCATAAAATCAGAAATCAAAAATGCAATAGATTTTTTCTTGATTGCATTGTTCATATACTCAAGTGCGCCGCGAATATTTGTTGATTTACCCTCTGGTTCAAATGAAAGAACCTCACGGATAATTCTTAAAACATGTTTCTTACCTTTTCTTGGTGGAACAAACTTTTCAATCTTATCCGTAAATAAAATCAATCCTACTTTATCATTATTCTTTAAAGCAGAAAATGCAAGAATAGCACTTAGTTCCGCAGCAATTCTTTGTTTGGTTTTAGAAACTGAACCGAACATTAATGAGCCGCTTAAATCCACCATAAGCATAACAGTAAGTTCGCGTTCCTCTTCAAATATTTTTATGTATGGATGACCAAATCGAGCAGTTACGTTCCAATCAATATTTCTAATGTCATCACCATATTGATATTCGCGTACTTCAGAAAATTCCATTCCACGCCCTTTGAACACAGAATGATATTCACCTGAGAAAACCTGGTTAACAAGTCCTTTGGTGCGAATCTCAATTTGTCTAACTTGTTTTAAAAGTTCTTTAGTTAACATCTTTATGGAACAACAACTTTATTCAAAATTTCCTGTATAACATTTTCACTTGTTATTTCCTCGGCTTCAGCTTCATATGTTACAGCAACACGATGACGAAGCACATCCAAACAAATTGCTCTAACATCTTCAGGAATTACATAACCTCTGCGTTTAATAAACGCCATAGCTTTTGCACCTAGTGCAAGGTTAATTGTTGCTCTTGGTGAGGCGCCATAACTAATTAGTTCTGCAAGATTATTTAATCCAAATAGTTTAGGATTACGAGTTGCAAATACTATATCTAAAATATACTTCTCAATTTTTTCATCGATATAAACTTCAGTTAGAAGATGTCTGGCTTTTAAAATTTCTTCTGGTGAGATGACAGGATTAACTTTTGTTTCAATCATACTGATGTTTTGGCGCATAATCGCTAACTCTTCAGCACGTTCAGGATAAGTGATTACAACCTTTAACATAAACCTATCAACCTGAGCCTCAGGTAAAGGATAAGTTCCTTCCTGCTCAATAGGATTTTGAGTAGCAAGAACTAAAAAGGGTTCTTCAAGTTTAAAGGTAGATTCACCAATTGTAACTTGTCTTTCCTGCATCGCTTCCAACAAAGCACTTTGTACTTTTGCTGGGGCACGATTTATTTCATCAGCAAGAATAAAGTTAGAAAAAATTGGACCTTTACGAATTAAAAAATTTCCATCTTTCTGATTATAGATTTGTGTTCCAATCAAATCTGCAGGAAGTAAATCTGGAGTAAACTGAATTCTTTGAAACTTTGCTTTCATAGCTTGAGCTAAAGTTTTTATGGCAAGAGTTTTTGCAAGACCCGGAACACCTTCAAGCAATACGTGTCCGTTGCCAAGTAATCCAATTACAAGTCTTTCAACCATAACTTTTTGGCCAACAATAACTTTACCGATTTCACTCATCAGTAAATCTATAAAAGCACTTTCGTTTTTTATCTTTTCATTTAATGCAACAATATCCAAGGCGGAACCTCATTATTTATTAAATACTAGAATTTTTAAATTTAATTTTGATTAGACGCCGCCAAACATATAAATGTTGCATTTTTTATGCAAGGAGTTTTTGCTGGAAGGAAACAAAAAAGGACGGCAATTACGCCGCCCTTGAATATTAAATAAAGTTAATATTTGAAATTATTTTATAAGGATCATCTTTTTTGTTGATGTAAAAGATGGAGAATCTATTCTGTAGAAATAAACGCCGCTTGAAAGCTTGCTAGCATTAAAATCAACTGAATGATTTCCTGCAGCCATTTCACCATTTAACAATGATGCGACTTCCTGACCAATGCTGTTAAATATTTTCAAAGTAACATTTGTTTGCTCAGGAATACTGAATTTAATTGTTGTACTTGGGTTAAATGGATTTGGGTAGTTTTGTTCTAATGAGTAAACCAAAGGTATTCCATTCTCATCATCATCAACACCAACTGGAGTGTATAAATTGTACGAACTATAAGCATTAACTCCATTACTACTGGACCATACTACTAAACTTGAATCTGTAGAATTGGTATTTATATAACCGGCCTTTGATCCGCCAAATCTTGTATCGCCTTTAAGGAGATCTGCAACCTGAATCGAGGTATTATAAGTTAATCCAGCAGTATTTGTTCTTCTATATCTCATTGTACTATCAGAGTTGACCCAAGAAAAGACAAACCCACCGTCTGCATTTTTACAGACTGCACATCAATTAACACAGGTGATTGGGCAGAAGTATATTCCGGATATGATGCTGTAAAATTGGTTAATGAATCCCCGCCCGTAACAGAATATTGACATCTATAATCCCAATCCGGACCAAAAAATCTTCTGTATCCTATACAAATATTTGGATTATTTCCATTTGCAGCAATCTTTGCACTTAATACACTCTGAGTTTCAATCATTGTTAACCCTGTAGGTAATGTAGCAGCATAATCATCGGAAAAAGCTAAATATAATTTTTTGTCTGTATAAAAACCTTCATGGTTATATACTGTATACAGTCTATTAGTATTTCCAACTCTTGTATAAGCAATATCCTGATACAAATAAGTAGATGAAGAATCTATTGAGTTCCAGTAAAAACCATTCAAATTATTCGGGCTTCTATATGTGATATCAAAAGTAGTAAATGGAGCTGTAAGATAAGCATACCATAAAGATTTCTTTTTAAGTCCACCAGGCATTAGTGAATCACGAGCAACTGATAAATATATATATACTGAACTACTGTATTGAGTATTATCACTAGTAATTTTGGGGTTATAAGTAGAAACACTATCATTAGTAGCCGTGCCTGCAGAATAGTGTGTGGAATTTACTATTCCAGTTACAATATTGAATTTAGCAATCTGGCTAAATGCATGTCCATTATAATTGTAACCTGCTACTGCAAAAACAAGAGTATCAGTTCCATTTGTGATGGCTTCAATATCCAATTCTCCAGCTCTGTAATCAACTGTTGTAGCAAATCCGTTATATGTTCCTTTTAGTACCCAGTTTATACCGTTATCATAGGATGTATAAACTTTAAGCATATCCCCACCGCCACTAACAAATTCAGTTACTGCAGCAAAAATTACTGAAGTTCTATTGGAGCTGAAAGTGGCAACTGACCAAAAGGCACCACCCTCTACTGTAGAGCGAAAATAATTAGGTGCGTAAAATGGAGTTTCATTAGCAGTGAAATGTTGCTCGGTTTCTAACATACCTGCATCTACTGGATTAACATATCCATTACTAAGATACTTTATACCGTCAATTTCATTAAGCTGATCTTGAATTCTGGATGAACTGATGAAATCATCATTTGTTCTTGCTTGATCAAGTTGAGTAAGTAAATTTTGTTTTTCTACACTATAATTGAATTCGGTTGGTCTTACCGATGTAAGAATTGGATTCTCTGTTGAACCATTACCATTGGAAAAGAAGTATTGAACAGATTCATTACCACCTGGTTTATCCTGAGTAAAAGCAGGATAACTGGAAACTGCGACTATAAAAAATGTAAAAAACACTATAAATTTTTTCATTATGCACCCTTAGATTTGTGAAACAGATTTAGTTAGTTTAGTATAAATTATTATTCGAAATTTATGCTCATAGGAAAATTTTAATTAGCTGGGCTAATTGATAATAAAAATAAAAATCATAACAAATAATGATTGTTAAATGTTTATAAATATTAAAAGTTTAAATTTTAGTTCTAATTTCGGATTAGTGCTGATTTTATCATTATTCATCAGCACTATACTTTCCCCAATTTTATGCCAAGCAAAAAAGATCGCTATCATCACAAATACTACAATTAATGGAAATTTTGACCGAAAACAATTTGAACAATTTACAAGTTTGCTAAATAATGAAGTGGATCTTAATGTCGCTATAATTTATGGAGAATGGAGTAAGCAATATTCGAACGAAGAATTGGCACAAATTCAATCTACTTTAGAAAATCTAAAAATACCTTTTAAATTGATGGAAAGACATTCTACTCAGATAAGCAGTACAGATTTTCATCAGCTATTTGATGAGATTTTTGAGAGTAATGAATTTATTTTGATGGATAACAATAGAATGATTCTGGGAATAGATGCTAATATGCCAAACTTATCCGAAAATGGTTTTATTAAAGTTGAAACTCTAAATCAAATCTCTGAAGGAACTGATCTTACAAAAATTAAAAATGTTTTTATAATTTCTAATCAATCATTAAACCAGATTCAAAATCGTACTAATCTTCTGAACTTGTTAAAAGATAAAAATGTCTTTTGGATTTATTCTGAGGATAAAAAATTTAGCTCGCAAGTAAATCCAATAAATAATGTAATTGAGATAGCATTACCATCAACATTTACTTCAGAATCACCTGGCTATTACTTGTTAGAGGAAAAATCTGATTCGATTTTTTTAATAAATAAAAAATTAAAAAATACCTCTACAGATATTCAAGTGGCATTAGCATTTAAGGATATAAAGAGTATAAACACTCCAAAAGACACTTTGACAATCGATACGAGTCTTACCAAAGTCTTTGAAAAAGAATATCATTCCTCCTCAAATACATTATCAATCAATTCTAATAATCGAATTTATACTTTATTAAATAATGGTCTTTTGTACCTCAACGATTTTAAAGGGAAAGAAATATTTGCAACCGAATTAATTGGAAGAATTGAGAACAATCCAGTTCTTTATAAGGACTTACTATTAGCAACAACTGTCGAAGGAGACCTTTATTCTATAAATTCAAATAATGGTGAAATTTTACAAGTTGTTGGTATTGGTGAACATATCACATCTGACCTTTCAGTAATTGAAATAGTAAATGGGAATACCAAAATTATTGGAGTAGTTTTTGGGACCTCACTTGGAAATATTTTTTGTTACAATGCATTTACTTTTGAGTTGCTCTGGAAGAAAAATATTTCTAAAAACTCAATAATTTCTAAGCCAGATATAGCTAAAGATAAAATTGTATTTATAAATTCAACCTCTTCGCTCTTTTGTGTAAATTCGAAAACAGGTTCCTTGAATTGGAAATTTGAATTTTCTGATAATGGAAATTCCTATGCAAATAATTACCCAATCTCTGATGGTAAAAATATTTTCTCGCTATCTCCAGATGGGAACCTTGTTGCGATTGATATTTTGCTTGGTAAGAAGATCTGGTCAATAAACACTACGGGGGTGTTGAATCAGTTTTATCTCGGTTCTGAGAAACAAAAATTATTTCTAATGAACAATAATGGTGTGATGACAGTTTATTCATCAATAGATGGCCGCGAAATAAGAGATATTGATTTTAAGAAATCTAGAATATTTTCTTTCATTATTGCTGAGAATCAAGGAAACACACTGGTAGGATTTTCAGATGGTTCGTTATACAACATTGATGCTAAATTTAATTATAAGCAATTAATTTCACCGACTCAAATTCCAATAGTCTCAATTAATTCAATCAGTAATGATGAATTTATTTTAAAAGACATTAACGGAAAAATTACACTGTACAAAATCAATTAAGGAATAATGAAATCAAGATTTAAAGGCATCATCTTCGACGTTGACGGAACGCTTACTTTTACAAATCAACTTATTTTTGATTCATTCAATCATATCACAAAAAAGTACCTTGGAAGAAGCTATTCTGATGATGAGATAATTGCATTATTCGGTCCAACTGAAGATGTAATATTAAAAGAGATGTGTAAAGAAGAATATGAAAGTGCACGTAGTGATTACTATACATACTATAAAAATAATCATGATATTGCCCATTTATACGACGGAATAAAAGAACTGATAATTGATATTGACAAAGAAGGAATTTTGCTATCCATCTTTACGGGTAAAGGAAGAACTTCTGCATTAATTACTTTGGATGAACTTGGATTAACAAGTTATTTCGATATGATTGTAAGCGGTGATGATGTTGAAAACCACAAACCCTCTCCTGAAGGAATAATTATGTTTCTTAGTAAACATAATCTTGATCCAAAAGAAGTATTAATGATTGGCGATGCACCCTCAGATATTATTGCTGCAAATGAATGCGGTGTTGAAATCGCTTCAGTTGTATGGGATAGTTATGCGGAAGATGAAGTTCAAAAATTGAATTCTAAAAATCTTTTTCACTCGGTGAATGAGCTAAGAGATTTTATTTTTAAAATTTAGGGAACGGTCTCCGGACCGTTCCTCTAATTATTTTTAAAAGTTCTATTTTAAAACTTAAACGGATAAATAAAGGAAACTCTAGGTTCAATTCTTTTCTGCGGTTCAAATGATATTATTCTGTCATCGTTACCACGAATAGGTGTGTAAGTCCAGCTATAAACAATAGATACTAAAATATACTCTACTGGTTTGTAACCAGCTTCTGCAAATAGATATGATCTATCATCAAGACTAAAAATATCTTTTTCATCCTGTATATTTATTTTATCATACCCTGCTCGTAAAACAATTGGAGCACCTTCAGGTTCAAATGCTGCTCTTAAATTTAATTCACCACTTTTGGGATATTTGTCTAATCTCTGATAACTTCCGTAAACATCAAACAAGTTAAAAACTCTAATTAATAGATCGCCATACCAGCCTTTTGTATCCTCATCAAAATCAGATAGTAGTTTTGCCTTGCTGGTAAAAGTTCCGGTAGATGAATCAACTTGAAATCTATTTATTTCATGTAATGTATTAAAATAGGCTGGCACATATTTGCCCTGATTAAATCGTCTTTCAAGTTTTGCTGAAATATTTAACAATGAACTTAAGGCAAAATCAAATTTTACTCCTGTTGCAACTCCGCTTCCAAAATCAATAATCTTTGCATAATCAATATAAAGTGTTATATCAGTTACACTGGAGTTTAATAATGGTAATCCCAAATCAAATCCTACTATACTTAATGATCCTAAATCTTCTGTTACAATAAATTCCTTTTTAACCGAATCATAATTACCATTAACTATACCTGCATCTTTATTCATATCAGAAGCGAAAGATGCACCAACTTCCAGGTTACCGATAATCGGGATATCAGCGGCAGGGGTAAATTGTAATGGTCGTACGTATCCACGAATTGCAAAAACACCTTGAGGTGAAAATGAACTATAGATTGATTCAACCCCAAATTTTCCGAGATCAAGATCTAATACTAAACCAATTCTTCTGTTATCATATGTTGGACTGTTATTGTAGTGCTGCATTATACTTCCGTGACCGAGTGTATAATAATCCAGCGCACCAACTTTTATAAAAACGGGATCATTTTTTATTCCGTACCTGACATATCTTATAATACTTAAGTAATCTGAGGTCTCATTAAAATTTTCTGTTCTAAGTTTTCCTTTAGAATCAAAATCAAGATTTAAATCCAATCCAATTCCAATTTCAGAAAAAGAAATCTCCGGTCTAAAACTAACCCGATAATATGGTTTACCATCTATCCAATTAATACCCATTCCTCCGGTCATAACTCCTTCATCAGGTCTAGGATATTTATCCCACTGAGTAAAAGACTGAGAAGATAAAACAACAAACAGAATAATTAGCAACAATGATTTCATTTAGTTCTCTTATATAGTGGATTAATATTCTATTTTACAATTACAAGTTTTTGTGTAACAGATTCAACTTTATCATTACTCTTCATCAGCATTTTGTAGAGATACGTTCCATTGGCAACAACATCTCCATCTTCATCTTTTCCATCCCAATAAATTTTATTCAGGTCATAATTCAATTCGGATGATTTAGTTACAATTTCTTTAATCATTCTTCCGGCAATAGTGTAGATTCTTATTTTTACTTC
Organism: Ignavibacteriales bacterium; assembly: GCA_016707115.1. GTDB lineage: Bacteria > Bacteroidota > Ignavibacteria > Ignavibacteriales > Ignavibacteriaceae > IGN3. The sequence continues at coordinate 99,319 of JADJIH010000002.1, forward strand.
TTCGGGAATCTGGCTCAACCTAAAAGTAAAATAAGTTTCATTGACAAATGGATTTGGATAATTGTAAACCTGCATCAATTTTGTTTCGGATGAAACTACAAAATAAACTTCGCTCGAAGCTGAATCAGCAATGTTGCCATTTGGATCTTTTGCAACAACTCTTAAAAGATATTCACCATCGTCAAGTTCTGGTTTATAATCAACAACAAATTTTGGGTTGATACTATTAATTGTGTAGGAAAGAATTGACGGATTAGCCCCATAATAAACCGGTTCTTCGTTAAGATAGATTTTAACTGCTGATGTATCAACAATAGGGATTGGAGATTCCTCACTTAAAGCAATTTTTATATTTGGATTCTTAGAAACAAAATCTCCATCAACAACTTCGTTTTCATCAAAAGTAATTTTAACCGCAGGTGGAATTAGATCAGACTGTAAATAAACGGATTTTGTGAAGAAATTATTGTCCTCAAAATATTCACTCACTTTATTTTCAGAATCAATATTGATTACAAATCTCTTCTCAGTATCAGTTCCCAAAGCCTGATAATTGATATCATACTTTTGTTTGCTATTTGATGAAAGTGATGTTACTAACTGATTGAATATTGTTGATGAAGAATTATTTTCATTTACTACATCCACCTTTACATTAAAACTATCTGCATCTGATTCTCCAACATTATAAACCCAAAAACTTAAATTCACACTCCCACCAGCGGGTATTGTGTCATTATCAAGTGACACGACCTGGTAGTTTGTCCCAAGTTCAGGCGATCCAACATATTCAATTCCTAAAGAAGAAAGTTCTGGTGAAAGACCTTCTGCATTAGCATTAAACTCTGATTTAATTTTTATTTGTGGATACATTTTTGGATTAATGAAACCAAGATTTGCATTGTTGTTTTCAAAATTTAAGAAACCAAGAGAATCAACATTTCCGCTAGATTTAATTCCATAAACATAGTGCTGAATCGAACTTCCAGTTGGAGTGTTTTGAGAAACAGTTGCATTTTGCCAATTTGTTGATGGACCAATTTCAATTGTTTCCAATGTACCTCGTGATCTGGGAATTATAAATGTTGAATCTATATAAATTAATCCATCATAAGGTGCTTTAATTTGTTCAATAACATCACCAGGATTTGCACCTTTTCGTCCGATCAATGCCCAAGAACCTCGGAAAGCCAGGCTATCAATTTTAGTACTACCTAGTGATTTGATTGCATTTATTAAATCGATTGTAATATTATTCGCAGCATCACCTGAAACTCCAATCGCAACAATTTTACCATGTGGAATTGAATCAATTAATGCTACGAGCTGCTGCATATTCCCAGGTTGGTTAAACAATCGATACCAGGCAGAAGTGTCAATCTCTAAGGATAAATTGTCAAAAACAACTATTCCCATCCCTGCAAAGAAAGAGTTGGATAATAGATTAATCCCATTCTTTGCAATTACACAAGTGTTCCCCGCATAAAAACCAGCCGAAGTTACTGCAATATTTTCCAATTCTGGAATAAGCGATAATTTATTATTAGAAAAATTCAGAGCATTTAGTGTTTGATTTTGGAATGAAGTGGAATCAAATAAATAATAATCAGAACTGCCTCCGTTATAGAAGGATTTAACATTTGAATAGACAGAATTTTGATCATCAAGTTTATATCTTACCCAATATCTTTTGTTTAGTGTTAGTTGACTTAAAGTTAAATTTGTATAAAATGAATCTGCAGGAACAGTAAACTCCTGAAAGTTCTGAAAATTTTCCATTTCAGAAATCTGATATTTGATGTTAAAAATATTTTGATTAATAAGAGAAGGATTGAGAATTTTTATTTGACTTAACGAAGAATTTTCGATTCTATGCTTAACTAAATCTCTTAATGCAGTTGAATAAACATAAAAGTTATAAGTAAGGTTATTGTCATCTTCATAAATCTCATTGATCTCATTACTCAAATCTAAACTGATATTTAGAGAATTTTCTCCTGCTAAGTCTTTAATGCTAACCCAAAAACTTAAAGTATCTTTAAAGTTTGGCAAATCTCTTCTTTCGGAAAAAGTTTTAATAGTATTACCGCCTGCTGAATGCTGAATTGAATAATTAAATTGAGAGGAATCTTTTGATCCAAAATTATTAATTACTACTTTTATCTCTGTAGAGTCCTCCGCATCGTTTAAAAAATTATTACTTAACAAAAGATCTGATGATGAAATCTTTAAGTTAGGTTGATTGGGAATTTTTATTCTAATTGCGGGATCACCAACCAGTGTATTTGTTAATGCAAATAATCTGAACACTAAAGAAGTACCGAGATTCTGGAACATTCTAATCTTTGATGTAAGGTGTGCATTGCCAACTTCTTTAGTTTCGCTGTTTAACATATCTTCATAAAAATAAATAGGAAGGCTAAAAGATGTTGTTGTAAATCCTAAAGAAGAATTTCCAATGTAGCCTAACGCTTGACCATCGTTATTTAATAAAAACCTTTCTCCAAATGCCACAATATCCGGCTCAGCAAATTTGTTCGTAGAACATCCAAAATCTGTAATGAGTGGGTTTCTATTCACTTTGTTTTTAAGCTGAATAGTTTCATTAATGCTATTATCCCATGTTGCCGTGCCACTGTGTCCTAAATAAGAAATAAAGACGCCGCCTTCATCAATTGCATTTGAAACCTGTTCAGAAGTGTAAGGACCGAAATCTGAAAGCGGATTTATTGTTTTATAAAAATGAGTATATGATCCAGAAAGCGGTATGGGTCGAATAAGGGTAGTTATTATTTGATCATTTACTGCTTTCAACTGGGCAATTTCGCTCGAATCATTCGCAGCTCCACCGGAAAAGAACATATATCTTTTATTCCATTCATCAAATCTTTCATTAAAATTATTTTCAACTTTTGATAAATAATAATCTAACTCTTCATTCGTGTTTATGGGAATCCGTCCAACTTTCATTTGCGGAATCGGCAATCCATATTCATCCCATACAACAAGCCAGTTATCGCTAACAGGATTTCCATAAGAAGGAACATGGTTGCCACCACCTTTTACTCCATCTCCTTTAAACCGGTGGAGCTTATAATCATAGTCAGCATCACCAATCAAAGATAAATATGAGGGTTTGGGTTCTATCCGGTTTTGATAAGTAATTGCCGTAAATAAACGAATTGCTTCGGGTTGAGGATAACCAAAACTGAACTCATCAAAAATATCTTCAACAGAAATTACATCTTTACTAAATGCATACATCGTAGAAATTGAATTAACATAGTTGTTTGCGCTTTGTAAAAACTTTGGATTGGTAATTCCAAGATAATCAGCTTGCGTTGTTACATTTCTTAGATTTACAAATTGTTTTTTATAATAAAAAACAGGTTTGCCAATTTTTGATGGAGCTACAACTATATAAGTATCTCCTGCATGAACGGTATCAGTAAACAAAACCTCACTTGCCGTAACTTGATAGTTATCAATCTTCTTAAAAAATGGTTTTAGTTTATAAATTTCATATAATGGCAATGTGGCATTTGTAATCTTCACAACTTTAAGTCCAGAGGTAATATCTTCGCTCACATTAAATAGAATAGAATCATTAGCAAATTTTAATGTTCTTGGATATTCAATATCATACCAATCAATTCCCAAATAATTAGGATTTGTTCCGTTTGCATAATTTTTTACTGTTAAAACATTTGGGTTCGTAATAAATTGATTTGTATTTAATGTGCCGATCAGTAAGAGTTGATCATTTCTATTAATGGATTGTGAATCCAACAAAACATTATTAACCTTTAGTATAACCTGATGAGCATTATTGGTTATATTTGATCCACCGCTAACAGCTTTGTAAAAAAACTTTGCCGATTTATTCAGAACAACATCAGTAACATCAAAATTATAATTAGGGGAACTGTTACTATACAACCAAACTGTCTGTAAAAAATACCATGTTTTATTTCTAAACCATCCCGGAGTTTGATTGTTCACCTCATCAGTATAAAAATTCTGAAAGAGTCTATTGCTTTCAGTGTGTTCAACATAATTGTAGTAAGTAAGTGAATCTGTTAATCCGGAAGTAAATGAATTTTGTGATTGAATTCTTTCTCCATCTTGCAGACCCCAGGTAAGAAAATAAAATGTTGTATCAGAATAGCGATTAAGATATTCATTATATGGTTCATCCGGTGCATTAATAACCCGATGAGAAATATCAGGATAATTCAATGTTCCATAAAACTGGATATAGTCAGAATCATCAAAAACATTATCATCTTGACCAAAAACTGTAATTGGAATTTCAAGTCCGGATTCTATTAATCTAAAAGATTTGGGATTGATTGAAGAAGTAATAATTCCTTTTGCCTCAAGATCAGATTTTGTGATTCTAAATAATGCATCTTGTGCAGTTCCGATTTTAAGATATTCAGAACCATAATTAATCCAGTTGCCTGTTGTATCCTCAAGAACTAACAGCTGTTTACCGGCAAATTGATCCGCTATTTGAGCATTCAAAAATAAATTATCGAACTCGCTATAAGCCTTAATCTTAGTTTGTAAATTCTCATTAAATGAAAAAGGATAATCTTTTCCAAAATCAATTGACAATTTTGCATTTTTAATGCTAGTAATTTGATTTGTGCTGGCATTAAAAGAGTGAGTATTAATTTTAATCTGTGCACAATAGTATTCCCGATACCAACCATATCCAATAATTTCAATAATGTTTTGATTTTTATTCTCAATTATAGCGTCTGAATATTCAACTTCTTCATAGACTAAAGTTGAATCATTGAGTAATTTAACCTTTGGCTGAAGAGACGGGAGAATTCCTTTTACAATTTCTTCTTGTTTTGCAGCCATTTGGATATTAGGTTTTGAGTATGGAGGAATAACAATTAAAAAGGTTTTTGATGGCAGTTTAAATTTTCCTGTTTGAGAAGCATCGGTAAAATCCGGATAATCCCGAATAGTCAAGATTCCATTTACTTTTTCAGTATAAATCGGTTCATCAAAACTTACCTCAATTGAAAAACCGTTTTCAATCCTTTCAATTTTATTTTGAGAGAGGATAGGGATTGAAAAACTAATCAGGGTAAGAGTTAAAAAAGTAAATGTAGTTTTCATAATGCTATCCGGTTTTTGTATTCATGAACTTAAATTTTATTATTCTGAAAATAAACAAAGGAATACCAATAAAATATCTTTTCCATAAACGTTTTGGTTCAAAAAAAAGTCTAACAAGCCATTCTAATCCAATTATTTGCAGAAATTTTGGTCCACGTTTTTTTGTTCCGGAAAATACTTTTATTCCATCGCCAACAGAAATAATTACGCTCATTTTTAATTCCTGTTTATTTTGTACTATCCATTCTTCTTGCTTGGGTGTACCAAGACCAACAATTAAAATATCAGGATCATTTTGATTGATATAACTTATAACTGAAGTTGAATCAAATTCAAATCCATTCTGTGTTCCAACCACATTAAGTTGAGGATGTTTTATCATGATTTGGTTTAAAGTTTCAGTCCTATCACCGAAAAAAATTATTTTATAATTATTTATTTTACAAATATTAATTAACTTCTCGTACAAATCCGAACCACTAAGTCTGTATGATAAACCCCTTTTCCCATATAATATTTTTGTCCCTAGAAATACTCCAAGCCCATCAGTATGGACAATATCAAAGTTAGGATATAGATTTTTTACATTGTTATTTAGGATAGAATAGTTTATAGAATTAACATTCACATAACATATCTTTAATTGTTTCCGATTTTGAATTGATTGTTGAATTGAATTAAGGATTTCTGTATAAGAAATATTCTTAAGTTTTATGCCAAATAAATCAATGTTGTTAATTAACGTCATTCAAAATGTTTCTGTATAATTTTTCGTATTGGGGTATTATCCTCTTAACTGTAAAGCATTCTAGAACTTTCTTGTAGAGATTTTTAGATAACAAATCAGCAAAATTTTTATCATCTATAATTTTAATAATCTGCTTTAATAAATCACCTTCATTTCCAGATTCAAATAATAATCCATCTTTTTCATGTTCAATTAATTCCGCTATACCATCAACGTTGCTTCCGATGAATGGTTTATTAATTAATCCTGCTTCCAGGACAACTATCCCAAACGGCTCAATTCTAGATGGTAAAACAACTACATCCATTAAATTATAGTAATCAAAAATGTTTTCTTGTGAGGAAATAATTGTGAGTTTAAGTTTATTCTCAGCATAAAAATTCTTTGCTTCATCATAATCTGGACCATCACCTACAATTAAAAGATGGATGTGCAAATTAACTTTTGAGAGTAGTCCAAATGTTTTTAGAAGAACATCAACTCCCTTTTCTTTGTAATTAATTCTGCCAACAAATCCTATTACAAAGTCTTTTAAGTTTATTCCTATTTCAGACTTTAACTGATCTTTTTCAGTTTTAATTTTTAATTCTGCTGGATCGACTGAGTTATAAATAACTTCAATTCGATTCTCCGGCAAATTAAAGTTACTCATCAGATGCTTTTTTATTGCATTACTGCAAGCGATCAACTTATCTGCTTTATAACTAATAATATTCTTTCCGTACACTTTGCTTTGCACTGAAGTTATTGTTTTGACTTTGAGAAATGGCTTCAACAACCAAGCAATAGTGTCAAAAGATCTGTGATGCGAATGAATTATCTGAATTGAATGTTTCTTGCAAAAATTAAGTAAGAAGAAATAAATCTTTAATGTTCCAAACACAGAAAATCTATCAAGATTTAATTCTTTAGGATTGAAATTAAAATCTTCGAACCGACTCAATCCATCTCCACCAAGTGCTATCAAATGATGCTCAAACTCAGAAGCGGAATTTTTAATAATTTGTGAAACAGTTCTTGTAATACCACAAGCTAAATTCAATTCGGTTTGGAGGTGAAGAATCCTTATCATTTATCTTGATACTTCCTTTAACAACTTGTGGAATTCTTTATCTAAACCCTTGAACTTAGTTTTTTTGTCAAATAAATATTTTAATCTCAAACGAACTTTCAGTTTATTAAAGTAATTAACAAAGTCTGCTGGAAAAAATGAAATTAAATATGCTAAAAACATTCTGCTGTTCCACTTATTCAAATTAATTTTATTCCAATAATCACGACATAAATTTTTATTGCCGTAAAAAAATTCTCGCCACCCCTTAAAAGAAATTTGCTCATATAGTTCTTCAATTCCAAAATATCTTTCGACATTTAGATAATGAGGTTTTTGAATTTCATATATATTTTTTTTCGACAATTTCAAATTACCACTAGTCAATGAGTTATTTCTAATTCTTGAAAATTGAAGTGTTTCTTTAACAAATATAAATTTACTATTATCCTTTATTCGTAACCATAAATCATAATCTTCAAAAGTTTCTAGTGATTCTTTGTATCCACCGTATTTTAGAATATGACTTTTATTAAACAAGAATGTTGAGTTATTAAAATGTCCGTGCAAAGCAAGGATATTATTAACCGTCATAGAATTAAAATTATTTTCAATTACAAAAAGAATTTTGCTTCCCTTAAAGAAAGCCGAATCAGTAAAGCATATCTCATTTTCAGTACCCGATAATAAACTAATCTGTTTTTCTAATTTTAAAGGATGTGCAATATCGTCCGCATCAGCTATGGAAATCCAATCGGAATTACATATTGATAAGCCATAGTTCAGTGCATTACTTCTTCCATAATGACTAATTTTTTTGTACTTAATTCTTGAATCAGAAAATGCTGATATAATTTCTTCTGTATTATCATTTGAACCATCATCAATTATTACCAATTCTAAATCTTTGTAAGTCTGATTCAGAATACTTTGTACCGCTTGTCGAATATAACTCGCACAATTATATGAAGTCATTAAAACTGAAATAAAAACATTATTCATTTTTTAATTTTAATTTTTTGCAAATCAAATTTTAAAATTTGGTAAATCAGTTTATTCAAGGATTCTAGAATCCCTTTTTTTCGAAGAGATTTTATCACTCGATTACCGAACAATGTTAAAACTAGTAGTCTTAACAGCCTAAGTTTTGGAGCAGAATTATTGAAAAATGATCTAATTAGATATTTTCTCGAATCAACAATATCACCGAAATAATATTCTAGTAACCCTCTACGATAGTCATAAACGAATCTTTTTCCTGTTAAATTAATTGTGTTTTCTAAAAAATTAATGCCACATTTATAATGATTTTCTTTTTGTAATTCACTGTTAATATAAGATAAGGAATCATTACGAATTCTAATTGTGTAGAGACATTTTTGAATATTTTGAAATCTATATCCGTTACTTAGCAGTCTTAATAATAAATCATAATCCCCTGCTACAGATAATTGTTCTGAATACCCACGAACGTCAAGTAATACTTTTTTACGAGTCATCATAGAAGCATGACATATGGGACTTAATATTGGGGCAATAAATTCAATCTCTTTGTGAAATTCAGGATATTTTTTTTCGCGAATTATTTTCCCATTATTGTCTATAATGGATGCGTTTGTACCTAGTACATCTATATCTATATTTGATTGTAAGAACTCAACTTGATTTTTAATCCGGTCACATTCTGATATATCGTCAGCATCCATAAGAGCTAAATAATATCCACTAGCTGCAGTTAATCCGAAATTTCTTTGCTTTGAGCATCCACCATTCTCAAAATAAAATGCTTTTATTCTTTCATCTTTATAGTTTTTAATTATTTTTACTGAACTATCAGTTGAACCATCATCAATTATAATTAATTCAATGTTACGATAAGTTTGATTTAATATGCTATTAATTGATTCCTGCAAATATTTTTCAACGTTATAAACAGGCATAACTATTGAAACTAATAATTCATTCATTATACTATATATGAATTCTTGCGTTCAATTGAGGAAAAAATCGATGAGAAATAAAGTAAAGGAAAAAATACTTTGGAATGATTTTTTATAAGTCCTCCAAAATATGTTCGGTCAAAAATTGCAACATTAAAAATATATACAGAAATTATATTTTCTTTAATTTTTATCTGAATATTGGAATTATATCTATTTAATATTAGAAATTTAATAATTTGTAAATATTCTTTTATACGACCAAAATAAACTGCAACAATTAATCTATTAATAATCAATTTTATTATTATTTGGTAATATTTTTTTTTATCAAGATACTTCATGAGTATACGGATAAAACTCACAGTTTGATTATAATATCGGTAGCTATTATTAATAGGATGTGTTTTACTAGAATACAGATTTCTATGATAAACTATCGCATCACTGATATAGTCGATTTCAAATCCTGCATTTAAAATTCGGATTGAAAAATCCAGTTCATGAGCATAGATAAAAAATAATGGATCAAAACCTTCCACCTGTAGAAACTTATCCCTTCTAATCAAGGCTCCGCATCCAACGAAGTCTAAATAGGGTTTTTTGTATAATGCAGTCTGCGACACAGATCTTTTTTGATCTAAAATATTAAAAGCTACTATTGCAATCATCTCATTGGTGTTTAAGACATAAATACCTTTTTTGATGCTTAGTCTATCTGGATAACTATCATCATCCAAAACCAAAACATACTCCCCTTTAGCAACTTTAAATCCTTCATTCCATCCTGCGATTCCAATATTCTTTTCAAGTTGAATTAATTGAACATCCGGAAATTCTTTTTTAACCATTTCAGAACTGCCATCACCGGAAGCATTATCAACGACAATTATCTCAATGTTTTTATAGTCTTGATCATAAACTTTTGTAAGTGTATTTCGTAATTCATCTTTCCTATTGAAAGAAAGTATATTTACGGTTACTAAAGGTTCCTCATTCATTTTTTATTATTCTCAAATTTCACCAAAGTATTAGCCACAACCTGATCCATATTATAATATTGGTACTCAGCTAATCTTCCACAAAAGATAACATTATTTAATTTCTCTATTTCTCTTTTATATAAAAGATATTGATGTCGATTCTCTTCAGTTGGGATAGGATAATATGGTTCGCCATTTTTTTGTGGATATTCAAATGAGATTGTCGTCGTATCAGAATTTTGTTGACTAAGTAGTTTGTGCTCGACAACTCGGGTAAATTCAACTGATTCATCAACATAGTTTATTTGCGCAGTTTCTTGATATTGTTTTTGATTAACGTTCTTGAATTCAAACCTAATTGATCTGTAAGACAGTTTTCCAAACTTGTAATCAAAGAAGTAATCTATTGGTCCGGTGTAAATCATTTTGTCAAATTTTATTGAATCCAAAATACTTTTATAATCTGTGTTTAAAATTACTTCAATGTTTTTATGATTCAATATATTTTCAAACATTTTTGTGTAACCATCTTTAGGCATAAACTGGTATTTATCAGTAAAGTATCTGCAATCGTCATTTGTACGCACAGGAATTCTTCCGCAAACACTTGCTGAAAGTTCTTTCGGTTCAAGATTCCATTGCTTTTTAGTGTAGTATTTAAAGAACTTCTCAAATAAATCTTTACCAACCTGGTTTATAATTATATCTTCAGAATTTAGTATCGGAAATTTTCTTTCTTTTACTCTATCAAAATAGTCTTTTACTTCCTCTTCTGTTTTAAGATTTAGATTATAAAGTTTATTTATTGTAATTCTATTAATTGGAATTGGATAAAGTTCATTTCCAATCTTTGCCAAAACTTTATGCTCGTATGGAATCCATTCCGTGAAAAAAGATAAATATTCGAAAACTTCTTTACTGTTGGTATGAAAAATATGAGGGCCATATCGATGTACAAGAATTCCGTGTTCATCAAATTCATCATAAGCATTCCCAGCGATGTGATTTCGTTTTTCTACGATTAATACTCTCTTATTAAACTGAGAAGCTAATCGTTCTGCCATTACGGATCCAGCGAATCCTGCTCCAACTATTAAGAAATCGTATTTCATACAATCAAAATTTTATTTTTCTTAACAAAAACAAAAAATGCCATCGTAACAAATATTTCAGTTACAAGCACAGAAATCGCAGTTCCAATTTCATAATATTTTGGGACAAGAATAAATGATAATATCAGATTTATCATAGCAGCAAAAAATAAAATTATCGCAAAACTTTTATGTTTATTCATTGGAAGCATTGTTTGAATACCTAAAACATTACTCAAAAATATCACTAATGGAAGCCATGCAATTATTCTTAAAACTAATACTGATGGTTCATAATCCTTGCCTAATACAATATTCACTAAAGGCTCAGCAAACAGAAATAAAGTAATAGATATAATGGTTCCTGCACTCAATGCAACCTTAAAAAGTTTTCTATTAAAATTAATGAAGCGTTCATACGATTCACTTAATAATTTATTTACATAAGGAAATACGCTTTGCGACATTGTGGAAAGTATTCCTTGGAATGCTAACCTTATCTTATCCGCAGCGGCAAAATATCCAACAACATTAGCCGGAGCAAATAATCCAAGTATAAAAACATTTGATGTGGTGTATAGATTGATCCAAACAGTTGACAAAAAGAGATTCCACCCGTTTTTTAATTGCATTTTAAGTAGTTCTTTTTCAGGAAGAATATACTTGATTTGAAATTTGTTGAATGCAACTACCAAACCAACAAAACCAATAGCAAAAAGTGCAGAGGTATTTAACCCGGCTAATTTAATAAAATCGTTTTCATCTTTTATTAAAACAAAAACCAGAGCAGTGGTAATTAATCGTACAGATACATTGATTACTAAAATGTAATTCATCTTCTCAATTCCCTGATAAAACCAGAGTGGAAATAGCGCAGTACCAAGGACACCAAGGAATGTTATAAAAAATAAGAGCAGATGATTTTGAAATTGAGGGACAAGAAACACAATTGCAAAAAAGAATATTGATGAAAGAATAAAGAACGACACTTTTAGGGTAAAAACAGACGAGAATATTTCAGCAATACGCTTTTTATCATTTCTGTTTACAGAAATTTCCTGCGTTGCGGAAAGATTAAATCCGTAATCAGTAATTATTGTAAAGTATGCGGCAAATGCCGTAGCAAAACTTACTAATCCATATTTTTCCGGTCCTAAAACTCTTACTAGATATGGAAGTGTAATTATTGGAAATATATAGTTGGCAATTTGTAGAATTGATAATGAAGTAAAGTTTTTGAATAGAACTTTGTTGGAATTAATTATTTGAGCTATTCGTTTCAAAATATTGCTGCGCTATTTTCTCAACCATATTTCCGGATTTACATTCTGTCGTCCGCTCCAAACTTCAAAATGTAAAATATTTCCTTCAACACTCTCACCTATCTTAGCAATCACTCCTCCTGTTTTAATCTTATCACCTTCTTTAACAAACACTTCTGATAGATGTCCATACACTGTTCTGTAATTGCCTTTATGACTGATAATCAAAACTGTACCGTAGCCCGGCAGCCATTCGACCGCTGAGATAACCCCTTCTGCAACGCACTTAACACTCATATCTCCGCTAGCTCTTATGTCTATTCCATAATTAACTGTTAGAGTTTTTAGTTTTGGATTTAATGATTCACCAAATTTTCTAACAACTTTACCTTTGGAAATTGGCCAATTCAATTTACCCTTTAACTCAGAAAAAGAAGTAAAGTTTGATGTAGATAGATCAGTTTCGTAATCACTCTGTACCACTTCTTTTTTCGTTTTAGTTTCTTTGGAAACTATTGTCTCTGTTTTTTTAAGTTTTTGTTCTTCTTCCCTTTTTAATTTTAGTTCTTCTTCTTTTTTTCTCTTTGCTTCTGCTTCTTCAAATAGTTTAACAATCATATCCCTAATTTTTTGTTCAGATTTTCTTTTATCACTAACACTTTTGGATATCTTTTTTTTATCCTTTTTAATTTCCGCAAGAATTGATTTCTGATCTTTTAATTTTTTAGAAAGTGTTTTTTCCTCAACTTCTTTTTGTTGAGTAAGGATTTCTTTTTCTTTTTTTTCTGTCTCAAGCTTTGCTTTAGCAATTAATAGACTTTTTTTATTAGACTCAAGTTTTACAAGATCTTTTTCACGACTTACAGAAAATCTCTTTAAATATTCCAATCTAATGACTGCCTGCTGAAATGAATTTGCATCAAGTATGGTTTCCCACTCAGTATGAGTTCCGTTTTTATAAGTCGCTGCTACGTATTTAGCATAATTTTTTTGGAGAAGATCAATTTCATTTTCTATTGAAGCGATATTTGAAACACTTTTATTTATCTCATTTTCTTTTTGCGCTTCTTCACTTCTGAGATTGGCTAGTAACTTATTAACAAGGAAATTTTGCTTACTTATGTTATCAAGATCCTCTAAGGTTTTTTTCTCTTTTTTGTTTTTCTGTGCCAGTTCATTTTCAAGACGTGAGATTTCATCTTTTAATTTAGTTAGTTCTTCTTTGCGTGAATCGATTTGATTGGTTTGAGCGTATGAATCTATATTTAATAAAAGATGTACAAAAAGAAGGATGTAAAAAACAATCTTTACCATTTTATGATTGTGGCATCATCAGGTAGTTTAAAATCTATATAAATATTTTTTTTATTAACGGTAATTTTCTTGTAATCAATGCTGATTTTCTGATCATCAGTTTTATTTTCAATTGCAATTTTATAAGGGACAGCTACGTTTTCCAATAATTCAAAATCAGAATAATTACCTTCAAGCATCAGAGTTTCATCAAATCCATATAGCTGATAATTTGTAATTCCCAATTGTCTAACATCAACCTTATAAATAGTTTTATTTGTCCTTGCAGAATCAAGATATGTAAGCACATACCGCTCATCTTCAACATAATAGTTATCAGGTGCTCTATATAGATTGTTAGTAAGATTTACAGAACCGATAAATGCATCAAGCAAATCTTCAAAAGATAAATTGATTCGGAAAATACTTTGCAATGCATTTGAATTTACGGAGCCAACATAAGCTGTGTTCTGCAATGCATCATAGAATGTAAACTTATCTTTGGTTACAAGAGCTTGCGCCAGTTCAATGCCAAATGGGCCCATAATAGTCAAGTAAATTGAATCCGGTTTTAGTAATACAATTCTAAATGTTGCACTGTTATCCATAGATGGTGAGTTAACAAAGATTGTTCCGCTGCCTTCAAAAGTTTTTATTTTTCTTCTATTTGCCTCGAGTTTATTTGTTAATCTTTCAGATGGCAGAAGTTCAAATTCTTCAGTCGGCTGAGATGGTACGCATCCTGTTATAATAAAGAGTATACTAGATAGAAATAAAATTATCAAACTTAATTTTTCTCAAATCGCACCTTTATCAATTTTATTTTGTATTTCAATTTTTGTTGGATCAAGCTTAAGAGAATTTTCCCATAGTTCAAAAGCTTTTTCTTTATTTCCTAGTTTCGATTCAGTATCTGCAAGATGATCTAACATAACTGCACTCTCGCCGCCAACTTCTATAGCTTTTTCTAAATATAATTTTGCTTCTTTATAATTACCAAGCATAAAATGAACCCATCCAATCGTATCCAGGTAAGATGAGTTCAAGGAATCAGCCGCAATAGATATCTGAACCATTTTTAATGCACGTTCTAATTGAATCCCGCGAGTGGCAAATGCATAGGAATAATTATTATTAATTAACGGATCATCAGGTTTTAGTTCAAGAGCACGTTCATACAAGCTATCACTTAATTCATGAGATTGCATTCCATTATAAATCATAGCTAGCGTGCCTATCAATTGCACATCATCCGGTTGAATTTCCAAAGCTTGCTTAAGATAGAATATTGCTTTGTCATTATCTTTCAATTGATTGAGTGTGAATCCATAAGCTGAAAGTGCAGTTATATCTGTTGGATTAAGCAGAGTGGATTTCTTTAAATACTTTTCGGCTTCCTCATGTTTGGATTGTTGAGCAAGAGATAATCCTAGAATCAGATTAACATAAAAATCTTCGGGAAAAGATAAAATAGCCTCACTCATAACAACTTCAGCTTCATCGTATTTCCGATTATCAAAATACAATCCGCCAAGCCTTACCCAGGCAGCAACATTCCAGTTTGCATTTTTTGTAACAAACTTAAAATTCTCTATTGCAATTGAATCTTCACCTTCACTTAATGCAATTGCACCAAGATACATTTTTATCTGCCAGTCAGTAGTATCCTCATCAAGTTTGGTAAAGAAAGATTTTGCAATTGGCAGTACCGTGGAATCAGTAATTGCTTTATTAAAATAATTTGCACCAATATTAATCTTTGCATCCAGATTAACATCCGGTTGATCTAACAGGTAATCAAATTCCTTGGAGGCACCTTCCCAATCATCTTTTCCTAATAATAATTTAGCTTTGGTTTCCCGGGCTTCAAGATCATAAGGCATCAATTCTAAAATTTCATCAACGAGTAATATCCCATCATCATATCTTTTTGCTTTAAAGTTAAATTCAATTAACATCTTCTTAAGAGGAACATTTGCCGGATCAATTGCAAGTAATTTTTGCAAAGCATTAATTGCTTCATCATTATTACCTAATCTTTCCTGAAGTTCAGCTATTCTTGTAAGTACAGACCAATCGGGGCCAACCTGATTTAAAATTCTGTTATATAATTTTACAGCTTTTAAAGGCTTATCTTTTTCATATAAACGGGCAAGCTTATAGTTAAGCTCAATATTCATAGAATCAAGCTCACTAGCCTTTTCAAGAGTTGCGATAGCTGATTCTGTTTTGTTCCCATAATTATAAATGTCGGCAAGCAGATCATAATATTCGATCTTTGTGGAATCTAACGCTAAAGCTTTTTGCGAGAAATTTAAGGCAGCAGATAATTTATCTAAATAAACATAATTTTTCGCTAAAGAGTAGTAGAGTCCGGCGGATGAATCATATAAAAGTGCTTTTTCGTATTGATTGACCGCAGATTCATAATTTCCCTGCGACTCAAAAACACCGCCATTAATAAAAAACTCCAGGGCTTTTTTCTTTTGCTGTTCGGCAGTTAAAACCGGCTTTTTATCGTCAGTATTTTCTTCAACAATTGGTGATGAACCAGAACAACTAATAATAAAAGTTGAGATTAATACAATGGGAATAAATATGTAGAGAATATTTCTTTTCACGCCTGTGAATATATTATTGCAGTGCTGTAATAACAAGGCTATTTGATTTTGTGTACCGGCAATAATTTGAAAACTTACGCATCTAAGTTGTAACTTTGCATAAAAAGATTTTTAATGAACACATTTGATCTGGCAATAGCATACGATTGGGAATTTGATGTAGAATTTGTTTCTGCAATAGAAACGATAATGCATCAATTCGGAATTTCAACTTATGTTATCACCTACAAAAATATTTCCGAAGTAACTGAAAACGTAAAGAACCGGCGATTAAACTTTAAATGTTTATTAGACAGAGCTTCTGATGTTGATGATAATTTTATTGAACTGAATAGAATACTTTCCAAAAGACGCACGTATGTTTTTAATCCACACAAACTGGTTGAACATGCAATTGATAAAGCAAATATGCATCTGGAGTTTATTACTTCGGGAATAAATGTACCTTACTCAATTATAATTCCTCCGCACAATCAGGCAAAAGAAATTTTTATTTCGATTGACGATCTTGAATTACTCGGCAGGCCATTTATTATAAAACCTTGCAACATTACCGGCGGCGGAATGGGAGTTGTAAAAGGTGCTGAATCATTAAAGGAAGTTTTACACGCAAGACAAAAGCATGGTAATGATAAATATTTAATTCAGGAAAAAGTATATCCCAAAATGCTCGATGGAAAAAGAGCCTGGTTCAGATGTTATTGGGCCTTTGGTAAAACTATTTGTGTTTGGTGGAATGATGAAACACATATTTATAATCAGTTACTTGAATCAGAAGTTGAAGAATTTGGATTAAGAAAGTTGTTTCTGATTACAAAAACGATTCATCGCCTAACTAAACTTGATTTTTTCTCAACAGAAATAGCATTAACGATTAAAAATAAATTTGTGGTAATCGATTACGTAAATGATCAATGTGATATGAGATTTAAATCCTTGCACACAGATGGAGTGCCTGATGATGTTGTTTTAGAAATAATAAACAGTCTAAGATTATTTGTCGCAAAAGAAAAACGCACAAACCGATGAGGAAAAAAATTATACTAATCTATCTACTAATATCTGTTTTTATTTTACTTCTTGGCGGATATTTTTTTCTGTATAATATTTATGGAAGTGAAGTAAAACGATCCGCTCAAAATTTGTATGCAGATACTTCTTCTGAAATTACAATTGAGGTTTTTCCTATTAATGCCTTAGGTAAAAAAGCCTGGTTTAGAAAATCATCTGCAACTTTTGAAATTATTGAGGGATTAGAATTGATTGAAATCACTGAACGAAATGAAGAATCAGGATTCATAAAGATCAGATCTAAAGGAAAAACAGGATTAGTTGGAATTAAAATTAAATCCGAGCACTCTTTATTACCTGAATATATTGAAATCGAAATTCTAGCTTTAACGGTTTAGATTTAAGGTCAATAAAATTATCTATTACATTTTACTAATATAACACTGGTTGAAAATTAATGTAAGGAATTGGTGAAAAACAATCAGAAAATGAGAAAAAAATTGATCCTCCTCTTTTTTACCAAATTGTTGCATATAAAAAAGATATCTTAAACGGAAAAAATGAAATACTAAGTTTAAATCAATTAAAAGAACATTATAAATCAAGCCAATTTAGAGATAATAAGATATTGATTACTATTAGATTAAATACAAAGGATCAAAAAATTATTGACGGATAAGTTGGTGATAGGATTGTTGGCTTGGATGAAATTTGAAATCAAGTAATGCTAGTTGAAGCTGTTTCTCCATTTTTTTTTCGATAGATTTATTCTTTAGGTGATCAACGGTTAGGATCTCCAGAAGCAAGATATGAATTCGCAAGCTGTCACAGTCGTACCGTGACAGAAAAAGACTTATCATTAATCTAGTAAAACAAAGCATCGAACAATATTTATTTCTATTTTGCAGTTAATTTTTTATTCAACACGAGGAAAAATGAAAAAGTTTATATCATTATTAATTATAACATTCCTAACATTGCAAATTGCATACGCTCAAGGCACTGCCGGTGAAAATGCTAAGTATGAGTATAGACAGCTAATAGATATGCCAACTTCCGGAATTATGGAGCGCGGATCAGTGGGTTTAACAACTGAACTTTTACCATTTGGAACTGTAATTGCAAAAGTTGAAGCTGGAATTTTTGATAATATAAGTATCGGTCTATCTTACGGTGGATCAAACATAATTGGTTCCGGTGAACCTGATTGGTATCCTTTTCCTCCGGGAGTTAATTTTCGTTTTCGCGTAATGAATGAATCAGTTCTTATTCCTTCTTTAACAGTTGGTTTTGATACACAGGGTAAAGGCGAATACTTTAAAGATGAAAAAAGATATGGAATAAAAGCTCCCGGAATATTTGCCGCTGCCAGTAAAAATTTTGGATTGCTGGGTTATTTAAGTTTACACGGAACAGTTAATTACACTGTACTTGAAGATAAAGATGGTGATAATTTTATCAATCTTATGGTTGGTGCCGAAAAAACTTTAGGCAATTCTTTTTCATTGTTGATTGAATACAATTTTGCATTTAATGATAACTCAACAAATGAATTTGGTGAAGGAAAAGGTTACTTAAATATGGGCATCCGCTGGTCTATTGCAAATGGTGTTACGGTAGGATTCGATCTCAGAGATTTATTAGCGAACAAACAATGGGATGCTTCATCTGCTGATAGAGCTTTAATGATTGAGTTCACACAAAAGATTTAATAAATCTCCAACAAATGTGTGTTATTTAGTACAAAGTAGTTTACTCAACTATACACTTTTCTTTTCGTTTTAAGATTTTTATCCTATCAGGTAAGTATTTAATCCTTTTTTTAAGGCTCGATATTTGCGAATTTTTTAGTAGTTGAATCAAAGAGGTATTAAAATGAAAAAAGTTAAATTAGTTTTTCTTGCATTGCTGCCTGTCTTGCTTTTAAATCTTACAGGATGTTATACACAAGTTGCATCACGAGATAACGATTACGGCAACTGGAATCGTACAGAAAATAAACCATATTACGATTATGAAGAAGAAGAGTATGATACAACTGCAGATTCTTACGAGGATGAAGAATATGCTTATGAAGATGATGAAGATTCATATTCCGAAGGCGAAGGAATTGAAACCAGTTATTCTTTTTACGGCTATCCTTCTTACAGAAAATATTTCTGGGGATATCATCCTGCAGTTTCAATAGTAATCGGCAGCAGCTGGTATTATGACCCATGGTTCTGGGATCCATGGTATCCAAGTTACTGGAGTTACCCCTCTCCATTTTGTTATTATCCAACATATTGGTACTCACATAATTATTATGGCTGGTGGGATCCGTATCCATACTACGGCGGATATTATTCTTCCAATTATAAATACAGATCAAATGATGGTTATAAAATCAGAAATAATTCCGGTATTAGAAACAGCGGCGGAAGAGATAGAAACTTAGTAACCACTCGCGATGGAAATGGAACATCAACCCTTAGAGATCAACTTAAAACAAGAGAAAGAGAAATTGTTTCGGGTCGTGATGAAGTGAAACGGGAAAGAACTGGATTACGTGATAATACTAGAAATGTTAGTCGTGATGGATTGAATACTACCAGAAATGATGTTAATACCCGCACGCGAGAAGACATTCGCAAGAATGAAGAACGCACACGCACAACAAGAAATAATGATGTTATTAAGAGAGATAACACAAAAACTAAAAAAGACACTCAACTTGATCGTGACACACGTAAAAAAACAACAGATACACGTATCAACACAGAGAGAAAGAATTCTAATATAAAAAAGAATAACGATACTCGTAAGAATGAAACAAAGAGAAATGAAGTTAGAAAAGAGAACAGAAATAATCCACCTAAAGTAAATAATACACCTAATAGAACATACACACCGCCAAAAACGAATAATACACCAAAGAGTTATACTCCGCCGAGAACAAATACAACATCTCCGCCAAGAGGTAATACTAATAGTAGCGGCAGCAATAGAGGCAGTAATGATTCCGGAAGAAGAAGGTAAATAAAATGAAAAGCACACTAAATTTGTTTGTATTTGTAATAGCGCTTAGCTTTTTTACTACCGGATGTTACACAATTGTTTGGGATCCTAGACAGGAATTTCCAGATACAGAAAACTCTACCGGCAGCAGCGGCGACTTTTATGATTATGATTATTATGGCGGATATGTAGATTATTACGAAGCTCCTTGGTGGATTCCTCCAGCAGTTTACATAACAAATATAGATGGAACAACAGATAGAGTTCAAACAAAGGATAGAAAAGACGAGAGAAACTCTGATACAGAAACAATAAGAAACAGTAACGGTAGAGGCAACACTGATCGTAATTCAGGCATAAATACTGGTACTACAACAACAACTACAAATTCTGGAAATAATAATAATTCAAATGTTGTAACTCCTCCTCCACCTACAAGAGATTCGGGAACCAGCAATACGAGTACAACAACCTCAACTTCTAACACAAGAAATTCTGGAAATTCCGGCAGCAATGAAACTAGAAATAGTTCTTCAGGTTCCAGAAATTCCGGCAGCGGCAGGAGATAAAAAATGTTAAAGCACATTCTAAAAATATTCAGTGCGATTTTATTATTATTTATAACATCAACAAACGCACAAAACTATAACGATGCAATTCGTTTAGGATTTCCTGGTCTGGGTTCCAATGCAAGAGCACTTGGAATGGGAAATGCATTTAACGCTTTAAGTGATGATGCATCGGCTTCCTACTTTAATCCTGCAGGTTTTGGTTTGATTAAAAAGATGGAATTATCAGGAGGATTAAGTTTTACAAATTATGATAACACAACAACATTTTTTGGTAAAGAGACTAATGATAACACGACAAATACAGCCTTAAATAGAATTAGTTTCGCTGTTCCTTTGCCAACTTATCAAGGCAGCCTGGTTTTTGGATTATCATATCATCAATCAAAAGATTTCTCAAGCATCGTAAAGTTTGATGGGTTTAACAGCGGAACAAATTCAAAAATCCAAAGCTTGTTAGACACTAATATTCCTTATGATCTGTTTTTGACAGATGATAATTACAATACAATAATAAATGGGAATTTAGACCAAAGCGGTAGCATTTTAAATTCAGGCGGAATAGATAATTGGACATTTTCCGGTGCAATTGAAGTTCAGAAAAACTTATTTATTGGTGCTAATTTCACAGTTGTTAACGGCACATTTGAATCAATTAATGATTATTACGAGGACGATACCCGAAATGTTTATCAAGGGGAAACTGCTGCCGGTGAACCACAAACTACAGATTTTAGAACTTTTTATTTAAATAACACACTAAAATGGAATATCGGTGGATGGGATGCTAAACTTGGATTTTTATATCAATACGAAGATGTCGCAAGATTCGGTGCCACTGTACAATTCCCAAAAACTTTTGCAATAGACGAAGAATTTTTAGTTAGTGGTTCTAGTGAATTTGCAAGCACATCTTATTCACTCACCACTGATTATAATGATAAGGTTGCTTATGATATAGTGACTCCATTTGAATTAACCGGTGCTGCTGCTGTAAATCTAAAAGGGATAATTGTAAGTGCCGAAGCCACATTAATTGATTACTCACAATTAGAATTCAGTAATTCAAACGACGGACTTTCAGCAAGTTATCTTGCAGATGTAAATAAAGAAATAAAAGATGTTTTAAGATCAGCATTAAATTACAATGTTGGATTCGAATACACAGTTCCAACAGTTGGATTAAGAATTCGTGGTGGATTTTTAACTCAAATGTCCCCATTTAAAGATGATGACTCTGAGTTCAATCATAAATATCTAACCGGTGGATTAGGATTTTTAGCAGACGGCAATATTGGAATTGATGTTGCTTACGCTTACGGATGGTGGAAAGATATCGGAGATAATTATGGTTCTAATGTTTCAAGAACTTTTCAGGATGTTAAAGTTCACAATGTAATGTTAACCACAACTTTACGATTCTAATTATATTTTAATTGATTAACGATTCAAAGCACCATATTTTCGATATGGTGCTTTTTTAATTTTAAAAGGAGATAATTATTCAGGGAATCATTTCCAGATCAGAAAGTAAAGACTTCTATATCTTTTCAGAAAATGATCATTCACTTATCAGATGCTCATTAAAGGGAAAGTTTAAAAAGGATTTTAATCTTAAGAAGGATAAACTATTTAACAGAGATTTTGCCGCCGTTGGTGATTCTGTTCTTTATGATTTAAATGAAGATGGAACCGGTGTTATTTATGAAATTCTTCCCCGTAGAAATTTTCTTTCCCGCAAAGCAATAAAAACGCGCGGTGCAAGTTTCCGCGGAGAAAGACTTGAACAGATAATTGCTTCAAACATTGATAATATTTTTATTGTTACAAGTACCTTGGAACCTGATTTTAATAATAAAACTTTAGATAGATTTTTAGTCGCTTGTGAAAGCGCGCATATAAAGACAAACATAGTTATCAACAAAACGGATCTTGCTGAAGAATCATCTGTTAAAGCATGGGCTGATCTTTATAAAAAAATAGGGTACAAAGTTTTTCTAACCTCAGCAATAGATTCAACCGGATTAGATTATTTGTTCAAATCACTAAAAGGAAAGAAAAATCTTTTTTGGGGACAATCGGGTGTTGGTAAATCATCTTTACTAAATCTGTTTTATCCTGATCTAAATCTAAAAGTTGGTGAGATAAGTAATTACACATTAAAAGGAACTCACACTACATCAACAAGTGTTATGATATTCGTTGGTGACGATACTTATATTATTGATACGCCGGGAGTACGCGAGATCGATCCTTTTGGAATAAGGAAAGAAGATTTGGGACATTACTTTAAAGAATTTGATAAATTTATGAAAGATTGCCGATTTAACACCTGTACTCATCATCACGAACCGGGATGCGCAGTAATAAATGCGGTTGAAAATGATGATATTTCAGCTGAAAGATACGATAGTTATCTGCGAATTCTGGATACTGTAGAAAAAGATATGAATTTTTAGTTTTCCTCTTATGAACTTTTAACCTAATCACTTAATTTTACTTTAGTAAACAATAGAGATTTATGAGTAACACATCCCAAATAACGGCAAACACTTCAAATGATTTTTCAGAAAATCTGAGTGATCCAAATAAAGTTTTTTTTAGCTACGCTGCCAAAATCAGCCAATTAAAGTTTACACTGCTGTTAGAACATTTTACAAATAAAGCCGATGACGTTTTTTATTATTCTGAACCGGAAAATAATATCTCTTTTCTATCTTTTGAAATACTTAACAAACAGTCTTTTAGTTTTGATAATTACGAATTATTAGCTGAAGAGATATCAGTTTTAAAGAGCAAACTTGTTTCCAATCATAGCGATTATGAAAAGTTTAATCTTCCAATCTTTATAACCTCAGTTAAGTTTCCTATTAAAAAAAATTCTGAAGAGTGGAATGATTTTAACGATTTAGATTTTATTGTTCCGAAAATTATTTTGTTTCAGCATTCCGGAACCTGTTTTATAATTGCAAATTTTTTCTCAGAAAGTTTTTCTCATCAAGAGAATTTTAATGAGTTTCTTGAACGTGAAACAGAGTTGATATACAATCTTGAAAATCGTTTACAGGAAAGCACTCTTAACACCGCTATTCTTAAAAGCTTAAATGATAGAGATGATTTTGAGAATTGGAAAAATAAAATTGAATCTGTGGTTAAAGAAATAAAACACGAGAAAATTGAAAAAGTAGTAATTGCGCGTAGAGTTGAAAACGAAATCTCTACAACGATTAACTGGCAAAAAACTCTTGATGACTTGAATAAGAAATATCCTTCATGCACTAACTTCCTTTTCAAATCTGGTAAATCAATTTTCTTTGGATCCACTCCTGAAATACTTATTAAGTATTCTGGCAATAATTTCTTCACCGAGGCTTTGGCGGGCTCTATTAAACGCGGGAATACTCCCGAAGAAGATAGATCTTTAGAGAATGAACTGTTGAAAAGTGATAAAAATAATGTGGAGCATGATGCTGTTATAGACTACATAAAAAAATCTGTTTTTAATTTTGTTGATAAGGTTGAAATAGCTAAAAGCCCTATTATAAAAAAATTACCTAACATACAGCATTTACAAACTTCAGTTACAGGAACATTAAAATCTAAAGATCAAGTGTTTAAAATAATTTCTTCCTTATTCCCTACTCCGGCTGTATGCGGCATACCAAAAGACCAATCACTAAAAATGATCGAGAAGACTGAGGATTTTGACCGAGGATTGTTTTCCGGAGTAATTGGATGGTTTAATGCTGATAATTATGGAGAATTTTTTGTAACAATTCGTTCTGCCTTAGTTAAGGATAATAAACTTTATGCTTATGCAGGTTGTGGTATTGTTGAAGGCTCTGATCCAAAAGAAGAGTTTGAAGAGACTCAACTAAAATTAAAACCAATACTTTCCTTATTTAGTAATGCTGATAAAAATTAATCGTAATTGTTTTTGGGCAAACATTTTTTTTGATCAGCTTGCTGAGTGCGGTGTTAAATATGCTTGTATTTCTCCGGGTTCAAGAAGCACTCCGCTTACTTACGCACTTTCACAAAACAAAAAAATAAAATCATATGTAATTGTTGATGAAAGAACATCTGGATTTTTTGCATTAGGAATTGCAAAGAAAACAAATTCACCAGTTATTGTTGTTACAACTTCCGGAACAGCAGCGGCAGAATTATATCCCGCAGTAATCGAAGCATATCAAAACAGAGTTCCATTAATTATTTGCACTGCAGATAGACCATCAAGATTACGCAACTCTGGAGCCAACCAGACTATTAACCAGGACCATCTTTATAATAATCATACAAGATTTTTTTATGATACTGGTTTGCCAAAATTAGATTTAAAGAAAATCAGACAGTTAAAAGAAGCAGCAAAAAATGCGTTTGATATTTGCAGTAAACAATACATTGGTCCTGTTCAAATTAATATTCCTTTTGAAAAACCACTTGAACCAAATTCTTTTACAGATGAAATTGAAGAAACTATACTGCTTGAATCATTACCAGATGAATTGACGAATGATTATAAACAGCTTACTAGAAGCACTGAGCAAAGAGATATTAAATTAGTTGCCGATTTACTTAGAAAAAGCAGTAATGGTTTAATTACAATTGGTCCCGGAAACTTTAGTGATTCATTTTTTGATAATCTTGAAAATTTTTCACTTAAATATTCTCTGCCTGTTTTTTCAGATGCATCCAATGGACTAAGATTTAAAACAAAACCGCTATCTAATTTGATAACAAATTATGATACTCTTTTAAGGTCTGAATCTTTTCCTAAATTATTTTCTCCAAAATTTGTTTTACATTTTGGCAGAACTTTAACTTCGCCCAAATTAGATGTTTTTTATTCTGTAGTTAGGCCTAAAGGAATTATAATTAACAGATTTGCAGATGTACATGATCCAACTCGCAAATTTAAAGTCTTAAAAGCAAATGAGGAATTATTCTTAGAATATCTTTCCAACTCAGCAGATTTTAAACAAAATGATTTTTCACCACATTTGAAAGCACTAAAATTTTTAGACTACGAAATTGAGAAACTCAAACCTGAAATTTTTTCAATATCAAAAAAGATAAATGAAACAGGACTTCTGTTAAATATAATTGATTCTATTCAGCCAAATTCTAATTTAATGATTGGAAACAGCATTCCTATTCGTGATCTTGATTTTTTTTCATCTGCTGTACATAAAAATATAAATGTGTTCCAAAACAGAGGTGCCAGCGGAATTGATGGTATAACTTCAACAGCACTTGGTATTTGTTCTCAATCAAGAAATCCAACTTATCTTGTAACCGGCGATTTATCTTTTTATTATGATATAAACAGTTTGCTGATTGCTAAGCAATATAATATTCCGTTAATCACCGTATTAATAAATAATAATGGTGGTGCTATCTTTAAATTTCTGCCTATTGCAGAGTACAAAAATGTTTTTGATAAATATTTCTTAACCTCAACAAATCTTTCTTTTAAAAAGCTTACCGAAGCATTTGAGATAGATTATAAAGAGTTAAAGTCACAATCGGATATTTTGAATCACATTAAAGTGTCTTCAGTAAGAAGAAAACCGGCAGTATTTGAGATAAAAACAAATGCAAATTATTCTTTATCATTAAGAAAAAAATATTGGAAAAAATCCAATAAGCTAATAGAAAATTTTTTGAGGAATTATGAAGCTTGATGCAAATGGTGTAAAAATAAATCTAGAACATCCAAAGGAAATTGATAAAGCTAAAGATTATGTTTTATTCTTGCATGGATTTACCGGTTGTGCAGAAGATTGGTTCCCTGTTTTTGAACAATTACCTGATAAATATAATTACATAGCAGTGGATATTGTTGGTCATGGTAAAAGTGATGCGCCTGGAATTCAATCCTATTATTCAGTTGAATCTATTGTTAACCAAATTAAATTTGTTAAAGATCATCTTACTCCGAATAAAGTTTTTCTTTTGGGATATTCGATGGGTGGAAGAATTGCACTTAGTTATGCATCCGTTTACCCGGATGATCTTAAGGGATTAATTCTGGAAAGTGCTTCTGCCGGGATTAAAAATGATGAGGAACGTCAAAAAAGATATGAAGAAGATTTAAAACTTGCAGAGTTTATTGAAACTCATACGCTTGAAGAGTTTATAGAAATGTGGAATGATCAGGAATTATTTAATACACAGAGAAGATTTTCTAATGATAAGTTGAAAAAACTTAAAAAGAAAAAAGCTTCGGGCAGTAAAATAGGATATGCAAATTCATTAAAGGGATTTAGTACCGGTATTATGCCGCCAGTGCATGATAAATTAAAGAAGATTCCGCTAAAAACTTTGCTGATAACTGGTGAACTTGACAGTAAATTCACTGGGATAAATGCACGACTATCGAAAAGATTCTTTAAAGCCAAACATAAAATTGTGCGTAATTCGGGGCATAACACCCATCTTGAAGAATCAAAACGTTTTATCGAAATAGTTTTAAATTATTTAGGACAGTTTTAATTAAGGATTTATATGAGCTTCAATTGGATAAAAGCTAAAAATTATAAAGACATCATCTACGAAAAGATGGATGGTATTGCAAAAATTACAATCAATCGACCGGAAAAAAGAAATGCATTTCGTCCTGAAACAGTTTTTGAAATGTACGATGCATTTTCTGATGCTAGAGAAGATCAAACAATTGGAGTAATTTTATTTACCGGTTTTGGACCATCAAAAGATGGCAAGTATGCATTTTGTTCCGGTGGCGATCAAAGTATTCGTGGCGATATGGGTTATGTTGGTAAAGATGGTGTACCAAGATTAAATGTTTTAGATCTTCAAAAATTAATTCGCAGTATTCCAAAAGTTGTAATTGCATTAGTTGCCGGATATGCGATTGGCGGCGGACATGTTCTTCACGTAATCTGTGATTTAACTATCGCTGCTGATAATGCAATCTTCGGCCAAACAGGACCCAAAGTTGGAAGCTTTGATGGAGGATTTGGCTCAAGTTATCTAGCACGTATGGTTGGACAAAAGAAAGCAAGAGAAATATGGTATTTATGCAGACAGTATAATGCTCAAGAAGCTTTGGATATGGGATTGGTGAACAAAGTTGTTCCAGTTGATAAACTTGAAGAAGAAGGTGTTCAATGGGCAACAGAGATTTTACAACATAGTCCAATGGCAATTCGTGTTTTAAAATCTGCCTTTAACGCGGAACTTGATGGGCAAACAGGAATTCAGGAACTTGCGGGTAATGCAACACTGCTATATTATATGAGTGAAGAAGCGCAAGAAGGCAAAAAAGCCTACAACGAAAAACGAAAACCAAATTTTAAAAAGTTTCCAAAACTTCCATAAATAATTTCCTTCATCCCTCTCCTTAATAAGGAGAGGGAAATAGGGTGAGGTCGATTTTGGTTAGAACATTAAATAATATTATGATTGATAAAACTAATAAACCATCCAAACTTCAAAGTTGGATTTTAGCCAGCCGCCCAAGAACACTTCCTGCTGCTTTAGTTCCTGTCATGGTTGGCTCAGCTTTAGCAATTTATCACGGAATATTTTTTCCAGCTTATTCAATTGTAGCATTGTTGTGTTCAATACTTATTCAAATAGGTACAAATTTTACAAACGATTTGTATGACTATCTGAAGGGGACAGACACTGAAGAAAGAAAAGGTCCATTAAGAGTTTTAGCATCCGGATTAATTTCAGTAAAAGAAATGAAATGGGGAATATTTTTAGTTTTCTTTACGGCTTTTCTTTTGGGTTTATATCTAGTTTACTCTGTTGGAATAATGATTTTGTGGATAGGAATTTTTTCGATCATTGCTGGGTTAGCTTACACAGCAGGACCATTCCCTTTGGCCTATAATGGTCTTGGAGATTTATTTGTTTTTATATTTTTTGGAATTGTTGGGACAGTTGGAACTTACTATTTGCATGCACAGCAATTTACTTCACTTGCTTTTCTAATTTCACTTCCTGTTGGTGCACTGATTACAAATATATTAATTGTAAATAATTATCGTGATATTGAAGAAGATAAAACTGCAGGTAAAAATACATTGGCAGTTTTACTTGGACGAGAGTTTTCTCGTTATGAATATGTTTTCTTTATTCTTGTTTCTTTTTTCATTCCTTTTCTGCTTCACTTTAAATATGATTTTAATATCTGGATATTCTTGCCATACATAACTTTACCCATTGCGATAACTCTTGTAAAAATGATTTATGCATTAACTGGTACACAGCTCAATAAAACTTTAGAACTCTCCGCAAAGTTTTCTGCCATATATGGTTTACTTCTCTCTATTGGCATTATTTTATAAAAATCATAAAAATGATTTTGTAATATGACGTTAAAATCCACAGATAGTTTTTTTAGTTTATCGGAAAGAGCTGATCTTGCCGCAATTATTAATTCAGATAAATCAATTTCTTATAAAGATCTATTTACACAAGCAAAGCAGATTGCTTTCGCACTTTCGGACAAAGGAATTATAAAAGATAATTACATCCCAATATTGATTGAAGATAATTTTCTATTCATTAAAACAGTTATTGCACTATGGTTTTTCGGAGCGATTCCTGTTCCACTAAATACTAAGCTACTTGATAATGAAATTAATTCAATACTTAGTGATCATGATTTTAAGTTTTTGGTTACTGATTCAAAAAAACAAACTACTTAGCAGGATAAAAATGCGCAAAATTAATTTTCACAAAAATAGATTTATCAGAAATAAATTCTTTTATAGTAAATGAAGTTGATTACTTAGCTCC
Source organism: Ignavibacteriales bacterium (assembly GCA_016707115.1). Classification (GTDB taxonomy): domain Bacteria; phylum Bacteroidota; class Ignavibacteria; order Ignavibacteriales; family Ignavibacteriaceae; genus IGN3. Next base: position 128,799 of record JADJIH010000002.1, read on the forward strand.
AATTATAAATAAAGGAGCTGTTGTTATTTTTACTTCGGGAACATCAGGAAGACCAAAAGGAGTTGTTCATACTTTTTCTTCACTAATTAAAAGTATTGAAAACGGAAATCAGATTTTAATGCATCAAGAAAAAGATCGCTGGCTCGCTTCCCTTCCTTTTTATCATATTGGGGGATTTCAAATTCTCTGCCGTTCACTTTATTATGGATGTACAATTGTTCTACCTGAATCATTAAAAACTGATGATTTGGTTACCGCAATAACAAAATTAAATCCAACTCATATTTCCCTCGTTTCTGCACAACTTCAGAAATTTATTTATCTCGGAATGAAGGCTTCTAAATCTGTAAGAATTACTCTAGTAGGCGGTGGATTTGTTGATGATGAGTTGATGTTTGAGGCTGAAAAACTTGGATGGAAGCCATACCGTGTTTATGGTTCATCAGAAACTGCTTCAATGGTTACTGCAATTTCAGCAAATGAAATTATATCAAAACCACAATCAGTTGGAAAGCCACTTAATAATGTCAAAATAAAAATATCAGATGATTCAGAAATACTTATTAAATCAAATAGTTTATTTAAAAAGTACCTTGGAGATGAAAAAGAAACTTCATCTAAATTAATAAACGGTTTTTATCATTCGGGTGATTTAGGATTTGTTGATGTCGATGGTTATTTGTTTATCGAAGCACGAAGAAATGATTTAATTGTTACCGGCGGGGAAAATGTAAATCCAATCGAAGTTGAAAAGGCCATTCTACATTTTGTAGGCATTAGAGATGTGTGCGTATTTGCAAAGCAAGATAAAACCTGGGGACAAATTGTTGCTTGTGCGATTGTTAAAGAAGATAATTTTATCAATGAAAAAATGATAAAAGAAATATTAAAACAACAGCTTGCCGGATATAAAATTCCAAAACAGTTTTTCTTTACAGATATATTACCACGAACAAGTTTAGGAAAGTTAGAAAGAGAAAAAATTAAAAAAATGTTTTAGCTTTTGTGTGCTTTCAATCCTTCATTTAGATCATCAAACATTTCTTTCTTCTTCCAGCTTTTTTTATCAACAAAAACATGAACTGTTTTTGCATGACAGCAAAGTTCTTTTTCACGTTTGATTACATAAGTTAGTTCGAAAGATGAACTTTTTAATTGCGAAACTTGAACATTGACTGAAATTTCATCACCATATTTTATTGGTTTTACATATTCGCTTTCCGAATGTATAATCGGAACAACGTAATCCTCATTCATCCAGTAATTTTCTTTCAATTCAAAACTCGAAATCATGTGTTCATAAGCTGAGTGGCAGAACTCAAATATCCTTGAGTAAAAAATTATTCCGGCCGGATCGCAATCAAAAAAATTAATTTTTCGTTTTATTGTAAACATAATTAATGAATTATCAACCCTTCTTTTTTGTCAGTTAATTCTTGTGGGACAGCATTTAAAATTTCTTTTTTCAATGCACCAATAAGCTGCTTTTTAATAAATGATTTACTATAAACTAATCCTATTTCTCTCTTTGGAACTGGAGAATTAAATTCCCGAACTAAGTCCAACTGAGAATTATCTTTCATAAACTTTACTGATAGATATGGCAGCAACGTTAAACCAAAATTTTGCTGCACTAGATTGATAAGTGTATCTAAACTTCCAAACTCAAAAAGAATTTTATTGTGATCATCACGCCATTCTTTTTCTGAAGTTCTGCAAACTTTAAGAGTTTGCTCACGTAAACAATGTCCTTCTTTTAAAAGCAGTAAATCATTTACATACAAATCATCAACACTAATTTTTTCTTTGCTAAATAGTTTGTGCTTTTCGGGAATAAAAGCAACAAATGGTTCATAGTAAAGTGAATCCTCAATTATTCCGGAATCATTTATAGGCAAAGCAAGAATTCCTAAATCTAAAGTTGATTTATGAATTCCCGAAACAATTTCATTTGTTGTAAGTTCGTCAAAAATCAATTCAACTTTTGGATATTTATCTAAAAAAGATTGCAGAAAAAGTGGCAATAAAAATGGAGCGATAGTTGGGATTATTCCAACTCTTAAAATTCCGCTAAACTCACCTTTTATATTTTCAATTATATTTTGAAATCGATCGCGTTCTTCTATAATAATTTTTGCTTGTCTTATTAGCTGTTCACCAACATCAGTAGCAGAAATTGGATTTCGGCTTCTATCAAAAATCACAACTCCAAGTTCTTCTTCCAATTTTTGTACCTGCATACTTAAAGTTGGTTGTGTTACAAAACAATGATTTGCAGCAACAGAAAAACTTTTATAGCTGTTGACTGCTATAATATATTCTAATTGAGTAATCGTCATAAATTTTCTGCTCTAAGTTAAGAAATCTTTAACAAAAAAAGTTTGATTTTAAGTCGAATTCAAAGTTATAAATCTAATCTATAACAATATAGATTTAATCAATTTGATAAACTTTAAATATTACTACATTTTAATTCCATAATAAATTTAAACTAAGCTTAAATTAGATTTGAAATGAAAGAACAGACAATTCCGATTTCACCCTTTGCAAAATATTTTTATATGATAAGTGGATTTATACTTGTTGCAATCGGTGTGATAGGAATTTTTCTTCCGCTGCTACCTACAACAATATTTTTAATTCTTGCCTCAATCTGTTTTCTTAAAAGTTCACCAAAGGCTGGTGAGTGGTTAAGAAATCATAAAATACTTGGCGGATATATAGATAACTATCAAAATAATACTGGGCTGACTCGTAATGCAAAGATTACAAACATAATTACACTCTGGATATCAATTTCGTTATCAGCCTTTTTGCTTACTGAAGAGCTTTATATCAGGATTATTCTACTAGCAATCGCAATTGGAGTAACAATTCATTTAGCAATGATCAAAACAAAAAAAGTTTCTAACTAAAAAATAAATTAAGAGGAGAAAAAAATGAGTGATGAAAGTAAATGTCCTGTACCACACGGCGCACACGGCCACACTGCCGGCAGGGGAACATCTAATAAAGACTGGTGGCCAAACCAACTAAACCTTAACATACTTCACCAGCACGCTCCGGTTTCCAACCCAATGGACCCGGATTTTAATTATGCGGAAGAATTTAAGAAGCTAGATTTGACTGCACTTAAGAATGATCTTTATAAACTGATGACCAACTCGCAAGATTGGTGGCCTGCAGATTGGGGACATTATGGCGGCTTGTTCATTCGAATGGCATGGCATAGTGCAGGAACATACCGAACTGCAGATGGTCGTGGCGGTGGCGGAACTGGAAACCAACGTTTTGCACCAGTTAATAGCTGGCCAGATAATGGCAACCTGGATAAAGCACGCCGTCTGCTCTGGCCTATCAAACAGAAATACGGAAATAAAATTTCTTGGGCTGATCTTTTTATCTTAGCAGGTAACGCTGCGCTTGAATCAATGGGCTTTAAAACTTTTGGTTTCGGTGGTGGACGTGCAGACATCTACCAACCGGAAGAAGATATTTACTGGGGAATGGAAAATACCTGGCTCGGTGACAAGCGATACAGCGGTGATCGCGAACTTGAGAATCCTTTAGCAGCAGTGCAAATGGGACTAATTTATGTAAACCCTGAAGGTCCGAATGGAAATCCAGATCCTGTTGCTTCTGGTCTTGATGTTCGAGAAACATTTAAACGTATGGCTATGAATGATGAAGAAACAGTTGCACTTACAGCCGGCGGACACACGTTTGGTAAAAGTCATGGTGCAGGTGATACAAAGTTAGTTGGACCGGAACCGGAAGCTGCACCTATCGAAGAGCAAGGGTTAGGATGGATCAACAAATTTGGCACAGGCAAAGGCGCTGACACAATTACAAGCGGTCTGGAAGGTGCGTGGAAACCTAATCCAACAAAATGGGATATGGGCTATTTTAATGTGCTTTTCGGTTACGAGTGGGAAAAGGTTAAAAGTCCTGCAGGTGCTTGGCAATGGCAGGCGATGAACGTTAAGGAAGAAGATATGATACCGAATGCTCACGATCCATCAAAGAAGCATCCCCCAGTGATGACAACCGCTGATATGGCTCTGCGTTTCGATCCGATTTATGAACCTATTTCACGTCGATTCCACAAAGACCCAGAAGCATTTGCTGATGCGTTTGCAAGAGCATGGTTTAAACTTACTCACCGTGATATGGGACCTAAGGCTCGTTACCTCGGACCAGAAGTTCCAGCAGAAGATTTGATATGGCAGGATCCCGTTCCAGCAGTTGATCATAAGCTTATCGATACAAAAGATATTGCTAATTTAAAAGTTAAAATTTTGACTTCTGGATTATCAATTTCAGAATTGGTTTCTACAGCCTGGGCTTCGGCATCTACTTTCCGTGGTTCGGATTTGCGTGGTGGCGCAAACGGTGCTCGTATCCGTTTAGAGCCGCAAAAGAACTGGGAAGCAAACGAACCAACACAACTCGCCAGGGTACTAAGCACTCTTGAAAATATTCAGAAAGCATTCAACAGTTCACAGAAAGATGATAAAAAAGTTTCTTTGGCTGATCTCATCGTGCTGGGTGGTTGTGCTGCGGTTGAAGCTGCGGCTAAAGATGCTGGCTACAAGATTGAAGCGCCATTTACTCCGGGACGTATGGATGCTACACAAGAACAGACTGATGTAGAATCATTTGCTGTGATGGAACCGGAAGCAGATGGTTTCCGTAACTACCAAATGAAAGCTTACACAGTTTCAGCAGAGGAAATGCTTGTTGACAAAGCACAGCTTCTTACTTTAACTGCACCTGAGATGACAGTGCTAGTTGGCGGATTGCGTGTGCTTGGTGCAAACTATGACAATACAAAACATGGCGTGTTTACAGACCAGATTGGTAAACTAACAAACGACTTCTTTGTAAACTTGCTGGATATGGGAACAGTTTGGAAACCAACTTCTGATAAAGGAGATTCATTTGAAGGTCGTGATCGTAAAACAAATCAACTCAAGTGGACAGGCACACGAGTAGATCTGATCTTCGGATCAAACTCGCAGCTGCGTGCGCTCGCAGAAGTTTATGCACAAAATGATGCAAAAGAAAAATTTGTAAAAGATTTTGTTGCAGCCTGGAATAAAGTAATGAATCTTGATCGATTTGATTCGAAGTAAAATTGTTCTTGATAATTTCTCAAAAAGGACTCGCAAGAGTCCTTTTTTATTTAGAAAATTTGAATAATTTTGGACTAGTTATGAATATCCAATCGGCATATAATAATTGGTCAGATACATACGATAAAGATTTAAATCTTACTCGTGATCTTGATGCTGAAATTGTTAGAAAAGAATTTGCGCAAGAAAGATTAACTTCCATTCTTGAAGTTGGATGTGGAACAGGCAAAAACACTATCTTCTTTTCAGAAATTGCTGATAAAGTTTATGCAATTGATTTCTCTGAAGGAATGATTAATAAAGCAAAAGAAAAAATAAAATCACAAAATGTAAATTTTAAACAAGCAGATATTACTCGTAATTGGCCAATTGAAAATAATACTATTGGACTTGTTACATGTAATTTGATTCTTGAGCACATCGACAATCTAGATTTTATTTTTTCTGAAGCAAATACATGTTTGAAAAAGCAAGGTGAATTCTTTATAAATGAATTACATCCTTTCAGACAATATGAGGGTAAAAAAGCAAGTTTTGTAGATGATGGAAAGACAACTGAGATCGATGCATTTGTTCATCACATTTCAGATTTTACAAATGCTGCAAACAATAATGGTTTTAAACTTTTAAAGTTAAATGAGTTTTGGCATGAACTTGATAAAAATAAATTGCCTAGAATACTTTCACTTTTATTTATTAAAGAATGATATGAAGATTACAGAAGAATTACTCAATCGCTTTCCTTTCCTTAAAACTAAGACAGCTAAATATATTTTCATTTTTTCTGTAATTCGCAGAATTGCTGTGCTGATCTTTGTTCTATTTTATTTCCATTGAATCAAATAAATTGTAAAAGTAAGTTTCCTTTGAATATAATTCAGAGGAGTTTATATGAGATTTCTGGAATATTGTTTAGCTCTTCTAACATTTATTACTTTGCAAATTTTTAGTCAAGATAAATCTTATCAACTTTTTGGGTTTGATTCCACAAAAATTCAGCACCAAAATCTTAGTGAAGAACTAAAATTCAAAAACTTTTTTCAATACGATTCAAAAAAACGAATGAGTATAGATGATTTATCAAGTTTAAAACTTTATGGAAAAGCGATAAATGATTCAGCTATACTTATGCACCACTATGATTTAGATTTTAATGAATACTATAAAGATTCAACTGAAGATTTTAAGAAATCATTTGGGCTTTTAATGGAATATGCGAAACATAATCAGAACAAATATGATCTAGGAGAATTAGGAAGGTATTTAGGAATATCAAGAAAAATTTTGGCAATTATTCTTGCAATACTTTCTATAGCTAAGTAAAATTAAATCAATCTCATATCTTTCAAGAATGGTAATCTTTGTCTTACGTTTTCTAACATAAGATCTATCTATTTCTGCAACAATAACTTTTTCTTCATTCTCAACAGCTACAATTTCTTTTCCCATTGGATCAAAGACAGAACTAAAACCATTGTAATGTAGTTTTGGATCATCACCGACTCTATTTACTCCAACAACATAACATTGATTTTCTATTGCTCTTGCTTTTAATAATGCTCGCCAATGTTCGATTCGAGTATCAGGCCAATTTGCAATATCAATAATCAATCAACTTTTTCTTTTGCATACAAACGATACAATTCAGGAAATCGTAAATCATAACAAATTGATAAACCAATCTTTAATCCTTTAACTTTAGTTACAATAGGATTTTTTCCTTTGCCAAAAGATTTATCTTCGTTTGCATAAGAAAATGGATGGATTTTTCTATAAGTGTTAATAACTTTTCCTTGATTATTTAGATGTACAAGAGTGTTAAAATTTTTCTTTTTCCCTTTTTCTATAAATCCATACATCACAGAAGAACCCAGAGTAACAGCCATAGAGAAGAAAAACATAAGAGTTTTATCTTTTAAATCTTCCGCAAATACTTTAGATTTCATAGTAAATCCAGTTAAAGTCATTTCGGGAAATATTAATAAATCATACCCAAATTTTTTCCTAAGCAAATCTTCAATTTTACGTTTGCTAGATATTTTATCTTCCCAAACTGGACTATATTGAACTAAACCTATTTTTATTTTTTTATTCATATCAAACTTTCATCATCTTAAAATTAGGAGAACAATTGCTATTAGAGTCCCAATTACGGACTGTGTAACTATTTCATTTTTTGTAAGATTACCTTTGAAGAATCCAAGTGGAGTCCATTTCATCCAATTCCAACTTTGCGGAAGACTTTCTTTAAGAAATAAATAATAGAAAATATCCTGCAAACCGAAAAGCTTCATTATCCAACCAGCTAAAGCCGCCATCCAATCGAATTGAATTCCAATTATTATGAATAAAAGCACATCATACATAAATTGATTTATTCTGTATGAATGAATAATGATTTTTTCAGGCAATTGAGTTGTCCTTCGTATCAAGGAAAAATGGTAACCAAGTATATCAAATAAATTACTCAAGAGTATGAATAAAAATGCCGCAGTCTCAAAGAAATAAAAAGAAAGGATCGTAAAAACAACACAAAGCAAAAGGTTTAGCCAAACTAATCGATATTTAAGAATATTTACAAACTCATTCATAGTGAAAAATAATTAAATCAAGTTCCATAAAAAATTAATAGGACTGAAATCTACAGCTTTAATATACTAAATGGGTCATATTTTAGGTTTATAAAATAGGCTAAGATTACTTATTTTAGCGCAACAATTTTTAGAACAAATAATTCGATGAACAACAATATTACTCTTGATTTTTCCCTTTTCGACGGTTTTCCGGATATGTGTTTTTTAGTAAATGAAAATGGAAACATTAGAGTTTTAAATAAAGCTTCTCTTAATAGACTCGAATTACACGACAGCGAGCCAGAAATATTTTTCGATTATGTTGAACTTTGTGATAGAAGCAAGGCAGAATCATTGTTTAAAGAATCATTTACCAAAGGTAATTCTTCAGACTTTGAAACAAGATTATTTATAAAGAAAAACTTTATAAATGTTAAGATTACTTATATACCCTTCACTAGTAATGGACTCGATGAAAAATTAATTTTAATAACAGCAAGGGACATAAGCGAAGAGAAAAGAAAAGAAATAGATTTAATAAGATTTTTTAATGTTGCTGAAAACAGCGTAAATCCTTTGCAGATTACTGATTTAAATGGCAAAATGATTTATGTAAATAAAGCTTTTGAAGCTGCAAGTGGTTATACAAGTGACGAATTAATTGGAAAAAACCCCAGAGTTTTTGGAAGCGGAAAAAATTCAAGCAAATTTTGGGATAAGATGTGGGACACTATTTCCAGTGGCAAAGTGTGGGTTGGTGAAGTTGAAAATCTAAGAAAAAATGGAGAGGCATTTTTCACTCAATTACTAATTTCTCCAATACTAGATAAAGATGGAAAAGTCTCCGGCTATTTCGGTATTCATCGTGATCTTACTGAAAAAAGGACATTAGAAAGACAACTTATCCACACACAAAAGATGGAAAGCATCGGGACTCTAGCTGCAGGTATAGCACACGAAGTTGGAAACCCGCTTGCGTCAATATCTGCATTAGTGCAAGTTGCACAAAGAATTACAACAGACCCTTTTGTAAATGAAAAACTCGGATTAGTAAAAAGTCAGGTTACACGTATTTCAAAAATCATAAGAGATCTTGTTGATTTTTCTCGTCCATCAAATTATGAGCTTGAACTTACGGATATTAACAAGGTAGTGTATGAGGCAGTAGAGATTACTAAAGTTGGAACTAAAGCAAAAGATATAATTTTTGAAACTGATTTAAGTAATGATATTCCTATGCTGCCACTGATAGCGGATCAAACACAACAAGTTTTTGTTAACATCCTCTTAAATGCAGTTGATGCCATTGCTGAAAAAAAGAGAGAAAATAAAGTAGAAAAAATTTCTGTTAAGTCTGAGTGCAACGGTGATGAAGTTACACTCACATTCACAGATACAGGAATGGGAATTAAAGAAGAAAATCTTAGTAAAGTTTTTGAACCTTTCTTTACAACTAAAAAAGAAGGCAGAGGCACAGGGCTTGGTTTGTGGGTTAGTTACGGAATAGTAAAAAGTTTTCAGGGTGATATAAAAATAAAAAGTAAACTTAACGAAGGCACTACATTTATTATTAAATTGCCAATTAGTTAATCAAATCAGGAAAAAAGATGGCTCATAAAATTTTAGTTGTTGATGATGAAGAAATTATTCGTGATTCGCTGTTCTATATATTGGAAAAAGAAGGCTACGCTGTTGATAAGGCAGAAAACGGGAAAATTGCTTACGAAAAGATGATTGCCAATCATTTTGATCTTGTAATCACAGATATCGAAATGCCTTTTATGCGCGGAACTGAACTCCTAGAAAAAATTAAAACCTTAAATGTGCAAACTTCAGTAATAATTATTACGGCTTTTGGCTCATTAGATACAGCAATAACTGCATTAAGAAATGGTGCAAGTGATTATATCTTAAAACCTGTCGAGTTTGACGAGCTTCTTATAAAAACTAAAAGACTATTTGAAGTGAGAGATCTACTTTTAGAAAACAGGGTTTTACGTGAAGAGATACACAGAAAATACGACTTTGAAAATATTGTGGGAAAAGGTAACAGCATAAAAAAAGTATATGAGATGATTGAAGCTGTTGCAGAAACTGATTCCACAGTATTAATAAGTGGTAATAGCGGAACAGGTAAAGAACTTGTTGCGCGCGCTTTACATTATAAGAGTCACAGAAAAAACAAACCTTTTGTTGCAGTAAACTGTGGAGCTATTTCGGAAAATCTTATAGAAAGCGAGTTATTCGGACATAAGAAAGGTGCATTTACAGGAGCTATTTCAGACAAAGACGGCTATATGAAAGCAGCAAATGGAGGAACACTTTTTCTTGATGAAATAAGTGAAATGCCTCCCCAACTTCAAGTAAAACTTTTAAGGGCTATACAGGAAAAAGAATACACTCCCGTTGGTACTACAGTTTCTCTTTCTGTTAATACAAGATTTATTGCAACAACAAATAGAAATCTTGAAGAAGAAGTTAAGAACGGTAGATTTAGAGAAGATCTTTACTACAGAATAAATGTTGTTGATATCCATCTGCCATCTCTCAAAGAACGAGAGGAAGATATACCGTTACTTGCTGATCATTTTCTTAATAAGTATCGAAAAGAATTGAATAAGAATATCAAAGGGATTGATAATGAAGCGATGCGAGCAATGCTTAGTCATGAATGGAAGGGAGAAGTTAGAGAACTTGAAAATATTATTGAACGTGCTGTAATTTTTTGCAAAGGTGATATGATAACTTTACAGGAATTACCACCTACATTTAAACCCAAAATGGATGAACCTGATTTTTCATTTAATGGGTCGCTTGATGATTCTGTAAGAAAGTTTGAGAGAGATTTTATTTTAAGAGCACTTGAGAATAATGATAATAATAAAGAAAAAACTGCTGATGCTTTAAGGGTCGGACTCTCAACACTATACCGTAAATTAAAAGAGTTAGATATTAAAATATAGTCCTGTATTTAGCCTCTTTGCTTATTTGGATTTATTCTCAATAATTAAAATGCAACTTTCTTGATTTTCAATTGCGAGAATACAATCACATATTTTTGCCCCAATCCAGCCAAAAACATATAATTACCAATCCAATAACGTAAGAACCTATTTTGGCACACAAATAGCAATTTTATATCTACTTTTCCATTCAGGGGAAAAGAATCACAAAAAATGAAAATGAAAAACATAGTTATATATAGTCCGGATTTTAGCTTATGCTATAGTTTGCTAATGTACCTGCAAACGCAATATAAAGTTGTTGCAACAACTGATATGGATGTTGTTTCATCTCTAGTATGTAATGGTTCGGCAGATTTAGTTATTATGGATACTGAGCCAGATTCTGATGTTCTTAGCAAGTGTGAACAATTTAAAAAGTGTAAATCAGAAGTTCCACTGATTCTTACTTATGTCTTTAATAACAGAGTCAAAGAACCTGAAAGCAAGATCAAAAAATTTGTAAACGAAATTTTTTATAAACCATTTGACCTAAACGAAATTTCTTCAAAAATTCCCACTTTGCTTACCAGCGCTTAATATTTTAATAAAGTCTGTTTAATATAGTGTAAGTGTCCACAGTTAGTCTGATTTAGTATTATTTTATATACAGGAAATTTTAACAATTTACTAAAGCAATTATTAAAAAAAACATTCCAATTCTTGCGAATTTGTTGCAAAACGGCTTCCCAAAGCTGAGAAATTTAGCAAATCTGAATAAAGAGAACATTAGATTTTTAGCAAATAATTCACATTGATAGTGTGGTATTCTAATTGTAACATTAAGGCACAAAATCAATAACTAAATAACTCAAATTAAAAGGATATAATGAAAATGAAAAATATATTGATTTATCTTGGTTTAGTTGTAACAATCGTTGCACTGTATGGATTTGCTTTTACAATTGCTGATCAGCCAAAAGCTGATGGTAAAAAAATATTTGTTGATAGCAAATGCAACATGTGCCATACAGTAACATCTGCTGGAATCGAATCAAAAAAATCTGATGCTACCGATCTTTCAAAAGTTGGTGCGAACAGAACTGTTGAGTTCTTAACCAAATATTTGAAGAAAGAAGCAAAGTTAAATGATAAAGATCATAAATCATCCTTTAAGGGTACAGATGAAGATCTTACAGCATTAGTTCAATGGTTATCCACTCTTAAATAAGAATATTAAAGTTTAAGTTTATCATCTATGGCACGTAGATTATCATCAAACGAAAAATTAAGATGCTTCCCAAACATCTTAAAAAAAATACAAACCCTCCTTGTAATCGGATTAGTTATTCTACCCACAAATATATATGCTCAATCGAATGATGATTGTTTAATGTGCCATAGTGATAATACACTCACTATGGAAAAAAACGGGAAAGAAATTTCCCTATTTGTAAAAGAAGATGTTTATAAAAGTTCTGCTCACTCAAAATTAAGTTGTGTATCCTGTCATAAAGGATTTGATCCTGAAAGCATGCCACATGCTGAAAATATTCTGGAAATAAATTGCGTTAATTGTCATCAAAAAGTTTTAACAAAGCATTCATTTCATCCACAGATTATTAAATCTAAAGGATTAGGAAAAAGTTCAGATACTTCCTGTAAGAGTTGTCATGGAATTCACGATGTCGTATCACCAAAAAAATCCACGAGTAAATGGAACAATAAAAATTTAATTGTAACGTGTGGTAACTGTCATAAAGATGCAAGTGATCATTATTTAACTTCAAATCATGCTGAAGCTTTTAAAAATGGAGATAAAGGAGCACCAAATTGTATTTCGTGTCATAAATCATCTATTACCAAATCAGCTTTTAAGGATAATAAAGTTGAGATGAAAAAGGCGCAGGAAAAACTTTGCCTTTCTTGCCATCTTGATAATGATGATGTTAGACAAAGAACCGCACCATCTGCAGGTTTTATTCATGCTTATGATAATAGCGTACACGGTTTTGCATTACATAAGAAAAATAATGGTGATGCAGCTAGCTGTACAGATTGCCATACTTCACACCAAATTATTAAAGGAACCGATTCCAAATCAAGCGTTTTTAAATTAAATATTCCTAATACTTGCGGAAAGTGCCATTCAGAGATACAAAAAGAATTTTCTGAAAGCATTCATGGACAATTAGTAGCAACAGGAAATGGAGACGCTCCGTCTTGTACAAATTGCCACGGTGAACATAATATTTTAAAAACTGATGATCCTAATTCACCAGTTGCATTTCAAAACGTATCAAGGGAGATATGTTCGCCTTGTCACGAATCAATGAAACTTTCTGAAAAATATGGAATTTCTGCCAATAGATATAAAACTTTTTCACAGTCATATCACGGTCTTGCTCTTAGCGGAGGATCAGCATCTGTAGCAAATTGCGGAAGTTGTCATGGAGTTCATAATATAAAACCATCATCAGATCCTACCTCGATGGTAAATAAAAATAATCTTGTAAAGACTTGCGGAACTTGTCATCCAGGAGCAAATGAAACTTTTACACAAGGAAACATCCATGTTACACTTGAAAAAGCTGATGAACCTATATTATACTGGATATCAACTACATATATTTTTCTTCTAATCTCTTTACTTGGCGGAATGTTTTTACATAATGTGATTGATCTTTTCAGAAAATCAAAGATCAAAAAACTTAAACAACTTGGACACATCCAGGAAGAAAAGCACGGCCATTCACTATATCTGAGAATGACTGTAAACGAAAGAATTCAGCACGCAACAATGGCTATCAGTTTTATGATACTTGTTATTACTGGATTTATGCTTCGATATCCTAACACCTGGTGGGTAAGTCATATAAGAGATTTATCAAGTCATGTTGTTGAATATAGAAGTTGGATTCACCGAATCGCTGCAATTGCTATGATTTTGGTTAGCCTTTATCATATCTATTATATTGCTTTTACACAAAGAGGCAGAGAGTTGGTAAAAGATCTTTTCCCAAAATTAAAAGACCTTACTGATGCAATTGGAGTTGCAAAATTCAATCTTGGATTTTCTAAAGTAAAACCTAAATTAGACAGATTCAGCTATGTAGAAAAAGCTGAGTACTGGGCTTTAGTTTGGGGAACTATTGTAATGACCTTTACCGGTCTTTTAATGTGGATATACATTGATTACATCGGTGTATTTTCAAAACTTGATTGGGATATTGCAAGAACAATTCACTACTACGAAGCATGGTTAGCATTCCTGGCAATTGTTATCTGGCACTTCTACTTTGTCATTTTTAATCCTGATATTTATCCTATGAGCCTTGCATGGTTTAAGGGTACAGTAACTGAAGAAGAAATGGCTGAAGAGCATCCACTTGAACTTGAAAGAATAAAAAAGAAACAGGCTGAAGAAAGACGAAAATCTGAAGAAGATTTAGGCGATGAAGTTTAGTTTCTAAGCATTTTATTTTTATACTAAGTACAATTCAATATTCTTTTATTCTGTGAGAAAACTATGAAGAAAAGATTCCCTCATTACGTTTATAATCCGATAACAATGATAGGCGCCGCAATAGCATCATTATGTTTTGGATTAATTATTTTTCTCTTTGTGTTGGATTTCTTCAGCACTGAAGAAAACACTTACATGGGAATCCTGACTTACATTATTATTCCAAGCATTTTGATTATAGGACTATTGTTAATTGCTTACGGAATTATTAGAGAACGAAAAAGAGAACGCCAAGGCAAAATTCGTGAACAACGACTTCCGGTAATTGATTTAAACGATCCTAAAAAGCGAGCAATGTTTGTTACCTTTTCCGTCGGAACAATTGTATTGATGTTGTTTTCTGCTTTTGGGAGTTTTAAGGCCTATGAATATACTGAAACAGATGAGTTTTGCGGAACAGTCTGTCATTCTGTAATGGAACCTGAGTACACAGCTTATCTTGATTCACCACATTCTCGCGTTGGCTGTGTTGGATGTCATATTGGTTCAGGAACAAGCTGGTATGTAAAATCCAAATTTTCTGGTGCTTACCAGGTTTATTCTGTTTTATTTAATAAATATTCTCGCCCTATTCCAACACCTGTTCATGCACTTAGACCAGCTGAAGGTACCTGTGAACAATGCCACACCCCGTCGCATTTTTTTAACGAGAAAAAAGTTGATTACACTTATTATCTTTCAGACGAGCAGAACACCAAATCTAATTTAAGTATGCTTATGAAAATTGGCGGCGGAAAAAGTGAGCTTGGTTCGATTGAAGGAATTCATTGGCATGTAAATCCGGACAATATTATTTCTTATGTGCATTCAGATGAAAGACGCCTTGAGATTCCTTGGGTAAAAGTAACTTCTAAAGATGGTAAAGAAACTATTTTTAGAGATAAACGCGCCAAGTTTGATGAGAAAAATTTTAATAAGGATAATCTTAGAACAATGGATTGTATTGATTGTCATAATCGGCCTTCTCACATTTATCATCAACCCGATAAGATGATGAATGAAATGCTCTCAAAAAATAGAATCGATGAATCAATACCATATATAAAAAGTATTTCTGTGGAAGTCCTTGAAGATAAGTATGAAACGAAGCAACAGGCCTTAGAAAGCATTCAGCAACGGATAGAAGATTTTTATAGTTCCAACTATCCTGAAGTTTATGCATCCAAAAAAGGTGCAATTCAGTCAAGTATAGAAGTTGTAAAAAAGATTTACGCGAGAAATTATTTTCCATATATGAATGCTAACTGGAAACACTTTCCTAATAATATTTCGCACGTCTATACGCCGGGTTGTTTCCGATGCCACGATGGTAATCATGTTAGTGATGATGGCAAAGTAATTTCCAATGATTGTAACAGCTGTCATAAAATTATTTCACAGACAGATAATTCTGGCAACATCCGTGTCGATTTGAATGGATTATCCTTTCAACATCCTGTTGATCTTGATAAAGCTGAAAAACTGCAACTATGTACAGACTGTCATTGGAAAAAAGATTAATTTTTTAGATTAGAGTAATGAAAAATTCAATATTTATATTTTTTATTACTCTTTCAATTAGTCTTTTCTCACAGAATATTCCTGAAGGCTTTGTAGAAATTCGCGAAGTTATTCCAGATGTAATTCTTGATCTCCGTTATTTAACTAATCACAATTTTCTTGGTGTGCCTGTTGACGGGTATAAAGCTGAAAAATGTTACATCACAAAACCTGCCGCTGATTCACTATTAAAAGTACAAACCGAATTAAGAAGATTTAATCTATCATTAAAAATATATGATGCCTACCGCCCGCAGCAAGCAGTAGATCATTTTGTTCGCTGGGCAAATGATTTATCAGATACTCTAACAAAAAAAGAATTTTATCCTACTATAGATAAAAGCAGATTATTTGTTGATGGTTATATAGCTGAAAAATCAGGACATAGTCGGGGCAGTACTGTTGATTTAACGATAGTACCAATTCCACTTCCCTATCAACCTGATTTTGAGATTGATAATCAATGTGAATGTTTTAAATCAGCTGAACAAAGATTTAAAGATAATAGTGTTGATATGGGAACCGGGTTTGATTGCTTTGATTCCTTATCACACACTGAAAATAATGAACTTACCTCACAACAAAGAGTTAATAGGCTCTTACTTAAAAGTATAATGGATAAATACGGTTTCAAAAACCTTGCTGAAGAATGGTGGCATTTTACGCTTAGAAACGAGCCATTTCCAAAAACTTACTTTGATTTTGAAATCAAGTAGGTCAAAAACAATTCCCATAAAATAATTACCCAATTATTGGAACAAACCTAAAATCCATTTAGTCAAAGCATCAGATTTAATTTTCAATAATGCTTTACGGAGGTTAGTATGAAATCTTTAGTAGTGCTGATAATATTTTCTGTTTATTCCCTGGTTACTTTTCCAAATCAAATGGTTGATAAAAAACCAACAAACAATAATTCAATTCAGCTTGCGCTGCTTTTAGATACAAGCAATAGTATGGATGGTTTAATTGATCAGGCTAAAAGCCAGTTATGGAAAATTGTAAACGAGCTTGCTACTTCAAAAAAGGATGGCAATCCTATTGATCTCTATGTAGCATTATATGAATATGGTAAAGATGCAATACCACAGCAGGAAGGACATTTAAGAAATATAGTCCCTTTCACAGCAGATTTGGATAAAATTTCCGAGGAGCTTTTTAATTTAAAAACCAACGGCGGAAATGAGTTCTGCGGAAAAGTTATTCTTGATGCAGTTAATAATCTTCAATGGAAGAAATCTAATGATGAATTAAAGATAATTTTTATTGCAGGTAATGAACCATTCACTCAAGGTGATGTTGAATATAAAACTGCTTGTAAAAAAGCTGTAAAAAATGGAATCGTTGTTAACACTATATTCTGCGGCAGCTATGATGAAGGCGTTCAGACAATGTGGAAAGATGGTGCTGATATTTCTGATGGAAAGTATATTAATATTGATCACAATGCAGCTATTGTTCATATAGATGCTCCACAGGATGCAGATATAATTAAGTTGGGTCAGGAATTAAATAAAACTTACATTGCATTCGGAAACTATGGAAGAGAAAAGAAAGAGATGCAGGCTGAACAGGATGCAAACTCAATGAGCCTTAGCAATGAGGTTATGGTAGAACGATCAGTTACAAAATCCGGTGGACAGTATAGAAATTCTAATTGGGATTTAGTTGATGCAAAGAAAGATGGTTCGGTTAAGATAGAAGAATTAAAAGATGAAGACCTTCCTGATGAAATGAAAAAGATGTCCATGCAAGAAAGAAAAGCTTATGTAGACAAAATGGAAAAAGAACGTGCTCAAATTCAGGTTAAGATTAACAAGTTAAATGATGATCGAAGCAAATATGTTGCTCAGAAATTGCTTGAAAATAAAAATGATAACACGCTTGATGCTGTAATGATTAAAACAATTCGTGAACAAGCAAAACAAAAGAATTATAAGTTTGAATAATAAATTTAGACATGCTGAACTTGTTAAAGCATCTCACGCAGAGATCCCGAACCAAGATAACAAATATAAAAAGGTAAAAAATGTTAAAAAATTATTAAATAATATTTTAATAATTATATTTTCAACAAATTTATTTGCAGATGGATTCATTGTCATTCCCCGCCCAAATCCATTACCAAATCCGTTTCCGCTTGAGGTAGTATATCATAAAGTTGATGTAAAGATTGATGGACAATCGGCTATAACAAAAATTGATCAATCATTTTATAATCCATCAAATTATCAGCTTGAAGGTTTTTATATTTTTCCAATTCCAAAAGGCGCCATAATAAATAATTTTATAATGATAATTAATGGTAAAGAAACAAAAGCTGAATTACTTGATTCCGATAAAGCAAGAAAGATTTACGAAGATATTGTAAGGCAAATGCGCGATCCTGCTTTACTTGAATATAGCGAACAGAATATTTTTAAGCTGCGCATCTTCCCTATCGAACCAAGAAGTGAAAAGAAAATATCAATTAGTTATTCGCAGATCTTAGAATCTGATAATAATTTAGTCGAATATGTTTATCCTCTTAACACAGAAAAGTTTTCTGCAAAGCCATTAAAAAATGTATCGGTTAAGATTGATTTGAAATCCAATGAAAAGATAAAAAACATTTATTGCCCAACTCACGAAGTTGATATTGTAAATAAAAGTGATAATCATTCAATTATTTCTTTTGAAGCTGAAAACACTAAACCTGATTCCGACTTCAAACTTTACTTTACAAAAAATTCATCCACTGTTGGATTATCTCTACTTAGCTATCAATCCGGTAAAAATGATGGTTACTTTTTATTGAGTGCTTCGCCATCAATTGAAATAGATAAGTCCAATATTGAAAGTAAAGACATTACTTTTATTCTCGATGTTTCCGGAAGTATGAGTGGAGAAAAGTTAGAACAGGCAAAGAAAGCATTACTGTATTGTGTGAATAATTTAAACCCCGGTGATCAGTTTAATGTAATTCGATTTTCCACTGAAGCATACTCATTATTTAAATCTTTAAAGAAAGCAGATAAACAAAATATCAATGAAGCTAAAAGATTTATTGATGATCTTCAGGCAATTGGAGGAACAAATATTGAAGAAGCATTTAGTTTAGCTTTTAAGAATTATAATGAATCAAATCGTCCACACTTTGTAGTTTTTTTAACTGATGGCAAACCAACAATCGGCGAAATGAATGATGAGAAACTTGTTAAGAGAATCTTAAATGTTAATAAAACAAATTCCAGAATATTCACTTTTGGGATTGGTGATGAAATAAACACTCATTTGCTGGATAAATTAACAGATGAAACAAAAGCCTGGCGTACTTATGTTAGCGATGAAGAAGATATTGAAATAAAAGTCTCCAATTTTTATGATAAGATTCAATCTCCTGTACTAAGTGATTTGAAATTAGATTTTGATAATGTTGAAGTTTATCAAACATATCCAAAAGATCTTCCTGATTTATTTAAGGGATCAAACTTATTAGTATTTGGAAGATACAAAGGAAACGGAAATGCAAAGATTGTTTTATCAGGAAAACTAAATGGTGAGCAGAAAGAATTTTCTTTGCAGGATAATTTCACTTCTTCAGGTGATGAATATAATTTCATTCCACTATTGTGGGCTTCAAGAAGAATTGGAAACTTACTCGATTTAATTCGATTGAATGGTGATGACAAAGAATTGGTGGATGAAGTAACAATGCTTGCACGAGAACACGGGATTATAACTCCATATACAAGTTATTTAATTATGGAAGATGAAGAAATTAGAGTTCGTGGTGGAAGGTTGATTGATGGTTTGCAATCACTTGCACCAAGACCAGAATTAAAAAAAGAAAATGAAGCTGATTATTTTAGAATGAAAGATAAAAGTGGAAGAGGAAGCGTTGAAGTCAGTGAAGAATTTCAAAACCTAAATTCAGCCACCAACCATAGCCAGACACAACAAGGGAGTGAAAGATTAGCTTATACAGATTTTAAAGGTGAAATAAAAAATCTTTCACAACAAGTTAGAAATGTTTTAGGCAGAGCAGTTTATCAGCAGGATAAGTTTTGGGTTGATAGTGAATTGCAGAAACGAGAAACGAAAAACAAGAAACGAATACAATTTAATTCTATTGAATATTTTGATTTACTGAACAAGGAGCCAGAGACAGCACAATTTTTAGCTCTTGGACAAAATGTTAGATTCTATCACAACAATGTTTATTATGAGGTATATGAGTGACTATAAACCACAAACCCAGTTCCTCAAAGGAACTGGGCTTGTTAAATGGCTACAATCTACTTTCAACAAAATCTAAAACTTCTTTTAGTATTGATTGAGCTTTATCTTTTAATTCTTCACAAGTTTTTCTCACATCAGAATTAAACTTTTCATCTTTAATATCTTTAAGATTGATAAGAACATTATAAATTCCACCAAGAACTCCTGTGTAAGCACTTTGTGCACCAACACCAACATCTGTAATAGAATTTGGATTTCCATACTTTGCAACTGTCTGTGCAATTTCAATTGCTTGATAACTTAATTGAGCAGTATTTAATGGAACACGAACTGCTTGTTTTAATCCATTTTGCATTGCTTCTTCACGAGTTTTCTTTTCATCAGCAGTTTTGTTTGGTAATCTTCTTGCAGACATATAATCATTAAAAGCATTTGTATCATCATCAACTGCTTTTACTAAAGTGTTTTTAATTTCCTGGCATTTATCAGCAGCCTCATTAAGGATTTTATCTGTCTCAGGATCACTACCACGTTTATTTGCGGTTAGGTTTGCAACCATTGAAGATAAAGCAGCGCCGAGTGCGCCAGATAAGGCAGCAATTGAACCTCCACCTGGAGCAGGAGTTTCTCTGGATACTTCATCAACAAAATCTGTAAGTTTCATTTCAACAAGTGCTGTGTCCAGATTTTTTGGTAATCCCAAAACTCTTTCTTCTATTTTAAATTCAGAAACATCATTCAATCCAAGTGATTGAACTGCAGTGTTTAGAATATCCCTAATTGGAATTCCTGTTGAACGATGTTGTTTTCTCAAAAAGTATTTTCCTGTTTCAAGCAAAGCTGGATAAGGAACCATTCCAACGATTTCACTGCCTGTTACGCGCAATCCCCTTTCAGCAGCAAGTTTTTCTGTTTCATCAAAAACGTGATGCATTGATGTAACTTTGTAGTTTGTAAGATTAATTGAGATTTGTGCGCGATCGTATTTATTAACCATCCAGCCAATTGCTTTGCAATGTTTAAATTTACCAGGAATTTTCACTGATTGCCCTTCAGGCTTTTTAGGATCAATTCCGTTTAAGTCTAATAACTCTGCAAGATCAAAGTTATGTTTTTCTTTGCAATATTTAATTGTTTCATCAATAGTCTTTCCAACAAAATCATCTAACCCAGTTGGATAAGAACCTGCTTCATATTTTAGAATATCGTTTGATTTAAAATAGAATGGACCATCACCACCTTTGCGCGCGCTTCTCCCTTTTTCTCTTAATTCAAATGCAATATCGGTAGCATATTTTTCTTCGCGCGTATTTAGGTTAATGTTGTATGCTATTAAAAATTCACGCATTCCAATTACGGTTCCGCCAGCTTTTGCATTAAACTTAGTTGGACCAAAATCAGGTTTCCATTCGGGTTTCTTTAATTTTTCTTCAAGTGCTTCGTACTCTCCTTGCCTTATCTTTGCAAGATTTTCTCTTTCAGGTTTGGTAGCAGATTTTTCATAAAGATAAACCGGAATTCCGAGTTCATCACCAACTTTTTTTGCTACTTCTTTAGAAAGTTCGATACACTCTTCAGTAGTTATCCCACTTACAGGAACAAAAGGACAGACATCTGTTGCACCCATTCTTGGATGCGATCCTTTATGTTTACTCATATCAATAAGATCCGCGGCTTTTTTAATTGAGTTGAATGCCGCTTCTTTAACTGCTTTTGCATTTCCAATAAATGTTACAACGGTACGATTCATATCGTAGCCAGGATCAACATCAAGAAGTTTTACCCCTTCTATTTTTTCAATTTCATCAGTTATTTGTTTAATAATTTCAGGACGCTGTCCTTCAGAAAAATTTGGTACGCACTCAATAAGTTGTTCGTTCATTTGTTCCTCAAGTAAAATATATTCGTATTATTGAAAATAATGTCATACTTCGACTACGCTCGGTATGACATTGGGCTAACTAAATATTAGTACAAAATTAAAACAATTGTACTGAATTCTCATCTTATTAGATAAATAATTTATATTAGGGCATCAATAAAAAGTGAAATATGATGATGGAAAGATTAGCTTATAGAATTAATAAAGCCGGTTCGATTAATAATCTAAAATTGTCGTCTGAAAATCTGCCAGAACCAACAAAGAATGAAGTTAAAGTCCAGATAAAGGCAATTGGTTTAAACTTTGCAGATATTTTTGCAATACAGGGGTTGTATTCTGCAACTCCCAAAGGAAGTTTTATCCCTGGTTTAGAATATTCCGGAATCATAGTCAAAAAAGGGAGTGAAGTAAATGAGTTTGAAATTGGTGACAAAATTATGGGCGCTATTAGATTTGGGGCTTATGCAAACTATTTAAACATCAACAAAAATTATATTCAAAAACTTCCGAGTGATTGGAGTTTTGAAGAGGGTGCGGCTTTCATTGTTCAATCGTTAACAGCTTATTATTCATTGATTGAACTTGGCAATATTAAAGATCAATCAACAATACTAATTCATTCTGCAGCGGGTGGAGTTGGAATTTATGCTAATCGTATTGCTAAGAGATTTAATGCTTATACAATTGGAACTGTTGGGAATGAGAAGAAGATCCAGCTGCTTAAAAAAGAAGGATATGATGACGTAATTGTTCGTGGAGATGATTTTTCGGAAAAGTTAAAAAAGAGGTTAGTTAATAGAGATCTTGACATTGTCTTGGAATGCATAGGTGGAAAAATATTTTCAGAAAGTTTTAAACAAATGAGTGCTGGAGGAAGAATAATAGTTTATGGTGCAGCACAATATTCTACAGGTGGTTCTTCTCCTAATTATTTAAATGTTCTAACAAAATATTTAGCCCGCCCTAAAGTTGATCCACTTTCTCTATCTGATAAAAATAAAAGCGTAATGGGATTTAATCTTATTTATTTGTGGGATAAGGTTGAACTTATGAAAAAATATCTTATTAAGATTTTTGAGATGAATCTTCCAAAACCATTGATCGGCGAAGTGTTTGACTTCAAAGAATTATTAAGTGCAGTTAAGAAATTTCAAACAGGACAAACGGTGGGAAAAGTTATAATAAAAGTTGATTAATAATTAGTTTCCTGTGATGTAAGGATAGTTCATTATATCACTATTAGAAAAAATATACTCAGTCAACGCGGGTTCTGAATTTAATCTTAAATAAAATAATTGATTTGCACCAAAGAGTAATGTTTTAACATCATATCCAAGCACAGTTAAATATGCAACCATGCAAGCACTCAATTGTCCGTCGCCGCTATAAATTAAAATTGGTTGATCATTGGGTAAAGTTTGTAAACTATATATACTTCTAAATTCAAATAGAGTAGCATCTTTAAACCAGACTGTATTTTCAGGATGCCCTTTACCTCCTATTTTAAACTCATTGTACAACCTTACCGGACCATAACATACTAGAAAGTGGGTATTTGCAATACCCGTGGAAATATTTTCAGAATAGTTAATGTCTTTTGCAAATCCTTTTTTAATAATCTCCTTTACTCTGTAAATAGTCCTTTCTTTTGCACTCACAATTTCAGCGGGAAATTCTAGACCAGGCAAATGAGTAAATGCTTTTTTAGGATATTCAATATTTGTATATGATTGGTCTTTATTATCTAAAGCACTAAGCCATTCATTTGAAAAAAACATATTCCAGGAAGCCATTCCATAATTTAATGAGTAGATGTTTTTGAATCCTGCTATTCTTAAAAGACAAGTATAATAAGAAGACGCTTGTCCATTTTGGGAAACAACTACAATTTTTTTAACAGGATCTACATTAAAAAGCGAGTCTACTATATTAAAAAGTTGTACAGCAGAAATATTTATTGCCCCATCTATATGTCCGTTAATATATTGTTGCGGTTCTCTAATATCCAGAATATAATACTGTGAATTGCTTGAAAAAATTTCTTGAGCATAAACTAAAGCGGGGGCTAAATCTGTATTAGCAAAATCTCCAACACTTTCTATATATCTTAATATTGTTGCTGTTTCGTCTAGCTCAATTTTATCGATTGGAATAACATTATCATCTAGACAGCTAATAGAAAATAATGAGAGTAACAAAAAGTATATTATAATTTTATATTTCATAATATTTAATTAACAGGTAGATAATCAGATTTATTCATTCCTATAAACATTCCAATTACATTTTCACCTTGGATATTCCAAATAGTATTTCCTGAACCTTGTACGTAAGGATTATTTATTTCTTCATTTTGAACTTTTGTTTCAAAGTAATCATCAAATGAACCATCAAACGAATATACTCTAATATACCTTCTTCCATTATAAGCGGATGATTGATATTCTATTGGATATGAAGCAGTGCGTACTCTAACTGAGTTGTTAACAGAACTGGTTTCAGGAACCGATACACTATAAAAATCCGGTGCATTTACGAAAGTGCCTTGATCAACAGCCCAAAGTGCTGAATATACTTCACCTTTGAAAGTGGTCACATCCGCCTCACTATAATATCCACTAAGATTAATATCTACAGAATTTACAACAGGTTTAATTGGGATTTTAGTTATTGCATAAAATGAATATTCACCCCATTGACCAAATAATTCAAAATGTTCATTTTCAATAGCTCTAAATTCATATAGTGGTTCATACATTCCATCTTCAGTATAATGTAATGGAATTACTTTATATCCATCAATTCGTAAATACATTGTAGCATCTTTAATCTCAGCAATTTTAATGTCAAAACTAACATCCAGCGGCAAGGTACGTGTAAGGATTACACCAGGGAAATAACTTCCTGTCGAAATTTGGCAATGCACAACAACTTGCTGCTTATAAATTAATTCAGGATTTAGTAATTCTTCATTTTCACAACCGAAGCATAAAAGTGATAAGAAGATAAAAATTAGTTTTATATACTTCATATAATTAGAATGAGATACTTACTCCTGCTGCAGGAATAAATGGGAAAAGTGAAATTCTTTTTAACATTACTTTTTCATTTCCTTCAGCATCTTCTGAAAAAACTATAAACTGTGCATATGCATTTCTTCTGTTGTATACATTATAAAGATTAATATAAAAATTTAATTCTGTTTTTGTCATCCTAAGTTTATAATTAAAATTCAAATCAAGTTTATGATACGCAGGAAACTTATTAGTATTAAGATCATCGTAATCCAATAATACTTGTGCTGGTCCCGAGATACCAATTGGATTAAAAATAAACTGCCCGGTAGGTGCATTATATCTCATACCCGTTGCATAAGTAAATGTGGCACCAAATGTAATCTGATCATTTAAACTATAGGTTGCGGCCAGCGAAAGATCATGACGTCTGTCATATTTGGGATAAAATACTCTGCCAAGATTTAAGTCATCAAATTTTCTTTTTGTCCAGGCTAATGTATAACCAATCCAGCCTATTAATTTTCCTTCTCTTTTTTGAAAAAACAATTCCATTCCATAAGCTTCGCCAACTCCCTGAACAAACTGATCTTCAATCGAATTATTTAAGGGATTTATTTCCGGAGAATTTTTAAATTCGTAAATATTTTTCATGTCACGATAATAAAATTCAATTGAGATCTGATAAGATTCCTCATCGAAATATTTATCAATTCCAAAAACATACTGGGTTGAACGGCTAGGTTGAATATTTGCTGTAGCGGGATACCATAAATCACTTGGCAGAGCAATATCATTTCTTGTAATCAAATGAAGATATTGGTTGGCAACGGCAGCCGCACCTTTTAGATATAATCCATAAATTAATTCATATGATAAAGAAATTCTTGGTTCAAAAGTAAGTTGATTGGTGTCATTAAAATAAAATAACCTTCCTCCAAGATTTGTTTTAAGTGAATTAAAGAATACAGATTCATTCTGCAAAAACAATGCAGCCTCAACAGCATTTATATCTTTACCAGCATAGGGATCCTGTTCATAACTTAGGTCATAATATTCATTATATAAAAGATCATAATTATGAAAAGATATTTCAAAACCTGTTTTTAATTTTTGATTCATAGCCCAATTTAACTCTGCGGTTTGCCTGAATATCAAATCTGTTAGATTAGGATTTACATAGTATGATGAAGAACTTACTGTATTTGTTCCAATCCCGATTTTAGACGAAAATTTATAATTTGTAAAACTCAATAATGAATTGAGGAAAAGTGATTTTGAATTTATTTGCAGCCAATTTAAAGCAACATTTAAGTTTTCCCATTCTATATCATATTCAATATCATCAGCGGATGGATTATACATATTATCATAGCTATACATTGCACTTAATGAGATAATGCTTGACTCTGATAAATTATAATTTACTTTTCCATTGAGATCGTGAAATGTGTATCTGGGGACGGTGCTATTCTTATCAAATTTATTTTGCAATAAATCATAGTACATTATTCTTCCAGCAACCATATAAGTTGCTGAATTCTCAAGCGGTCCTTCAAAATTAAAGAACGAATTTATTACTCCAACTCCTAACGTGCCTTTTTCCTTTTCTTTTGTTCCTGATCTTAATTTTATATCTAAAACACTTGATAACCTTCCTCCATACTCGGCTGGAAAAGCACCTTTAATAAGTTTAACATCATGAATTGCATTCGAGTTAAATGTGCTGGCGATATTTCCAATATGCGATGGGTTATAAATAATGGAACCGTCCACTAATGTTAATGTCTGATCAGGTGATCCCCCTCTTACATATAATCCATTAGATAATTCTGAGGATTTGCTAACCCCGGGTAATAACTGAAGCAATCTAAAGAGATCAACCTCTCCAGACATACTCGGAAGTTTAGTTAAAAGTTCCGGTGAAACATCTATAGTACTTAACACATTTTTATCAATCTTTTCACCCTCAACAATTATTTCATTAAGTTTAATATTCTCGGGTTCAAGCTGAACATTATAATTAAGATTTGACTCCTGGACATTTAAATCAATTTCTTTGATTGACACTTTATATCCAAGATGTCTAAAAAAAATGTAGTATTTATTCCGTTTTAATTTTGGAATTACATAATAACCAAAATTATTTGTGGCCACACCATAGATAAAATCTGAACTTAATTTTAAAGTGTCTTTGTATATCAAAATATTTGTGCCAATTAAACTCTCCCCGGTAATTTTATCAGAAACAAAACCTGTAATTGAGATTTCTTGCTGCTGACACAACGTTATTTTTGATAAGCTTAATAATAGTATAATTGAAAGGTTTAATGAGAAGACAGAGCGCATATTACTCTGATAATTGTTAAAAATCTTATTATAGAAATAAATAAATTATTATAAAGAGTCAATAGTTAATTTTAATAACTAAATCTACTTAATAAAAATATAATATTGGGTTTTTAGTAGCTTAAATGAATGCTTGGTTAGAACAAATACCATTCTGAGTTCTGCTTATACTTACGTAAATTGGCACCTCAAATTTTAATCACTTGGAGAACGATGAAAAAAATAAGAAATATAGCCATAATAGCCCACGTTGATCATGGTAAGACTACGCTTGTGGATCAGATATTAACTCAATGTGCAGTATTTAGAAAAAATCAGGTTGTACGTGAAAGATTTCTTGATTCGAACGATCTTGAACGCGAACGTGGAATAACTATCCTTGCAAAAAATATTAGCATACCTTTTAAAGATTATAAGATAAATGTAATTGATACTCCTGGTCACGCTGATTTTGGTGGTGAAGTAGAACGAGTGTTAAAAATGGCGGACGGTGTTTTACTTCTTGTAGATTCTTTTGAAGGACCGATGCCTCAAACAAGATTTGTTTTAGAAAAAGCACTTGCACTTCACCTATTACCAATCGTTGTAATAAACAAAGTTGATCGTCCTGATAATCGGCCCGCAGAAGTTCTTGATGAGATTTATGATTTATTTATTGAACTGGATGCACATGAAGATCAGTTTGATTTTCCTGTAATTTATGCAAGCGGAAGAGATGGCTGGGCTGTAAAAGATTTAAAAGATGAACGCACAGATTTAACTCCATTGCTGGATTCTATTATAAATGATATTCCTGCTCCTCCTACAAAAAAAGGAACTGTCCAACTTCAGGTTATGACTTTAGATTATAATGATTATGTAGGTAGAATTGGCATTGGAAGAGTGTTTAGAGGCAAGTTAAAAAAATCAGAAAAGCTTTCTATCATTAAAAGAAATGGAACGATACACGCAATATCTATAAAACAACTTTTTATTTTTGAAGGGTTAAATCGTCTTGAAGTTGAAGAAGTCTCTTGCGGAGATATTTGTGCAATAGTTGGAATAGAGGATGTTGATATTGGGGATACAATTGCTGATGCAGAAAACCCTGAACCATTGCCAATCATCTCGATTGATGAACCAACAATCAGTATGACATTTACTGTTAATAATTCTCCTTTTTATGGAAGAGAAGGGAAATTTGTTACTTCACGTCAACTTCGCGATAGATTATTTAAAGAACTTGAACACAATGTTGCTCTTCGTGTGCAGGAAACTGCTTCACCGGATGCATATAGAGTTTCGGGTAGAGGCATTTTACATTTGTCTATCTTGATAGAAAATATGCGTCGTGAAGGTTATGAACTTCAGATACGTGAACCAAAAGTTATTTATAAAACTATAGAGAATAGAAAAGCAGAACCGATTGAAGTTATGGTTGTTGATGTTCCTACTGAGTTTGCTGGAAAAGTAATTGAACTTGTTGGACAGCGCAGAGGCGAGATGATGAAGATGGAAACAAAAGGCAGTATGAATAAAATTGAGTTTCATATTCCATCACGAGGAATTATGGGATTGCGAACTAAAGTACTAACTGCAACTCAGGGCGAAGCTGTAATGCATCACAGGTTTTATCAATATGAATTTTTTTAAGGGTTCAATTGGGAATGTAAAAAGTGGAGTTATAATTTCAATGGAAGAAGGACCATCCACAGCCTATGCAATTGATGGATTACAGGACAGAGGTAAGTTTTTTATAAATCCTGGTGATATTGTTTATAAAGGACAAATTATTGGGGAACATACAAAAGAAAATGATATTGAAGTAAATGTTCAACGTGGTAAAAAATTATCAAATATGCGTGCATCAGGTTCTGATAAAGCAGTTAAGATAACTCCTGCAATTATATTTTCATTGGAAGAAGCGTTGGAGTATATTGAAGATGATGAAATGGTTGAAGTTACTCCAAAATCAATTCGGCTTAGAAAACTTTATCTCGATACAAATGATAGAAAAAGATTTAACCTTGGTAAACTGGCTCAACAATAATTTTATAGGTTAAATATTTCTAGCGGTTGATAGATTTTAATTTTATCTGATATACTTTGATTAGCAGATTTTATCATAGCCTCCGCAACTTGTGAGGCTTCTATCGGGCGGTACTGTTTTAGAGCCGGAATAATTTTAGTAATTGTTCCGGCTATTTTTATACCAATTGTTTCACCAAGTCGTTTTTCACTCCTCAAACCAACAAGTATTGATGGTCTGAAAATACAAATCTGCTCAAATCCAAGTTGCTGAACTTTCTCATCCAGATTTCCTTTGGTTCGGAGATAAAAATTACTTGATTTATAATTTGCACCTGCGGATGAGACAAGTAAATACTTTTTTACACCATTTTCAGCAGCAGCTTTTGCTACATCATATTGGTAAGTATAATCAACTTTAAATTGGGCCTCTTTACTTCCTGCTTTTTTAATTGTAGTTCCAAGTGCAGAATAAAGTTCATCCCCCGTTAAGAATTCTTTCCATACTTCAATTTTATCAAAATCAATTATATGTTCTTCAAGCTTTGGATGACTGATATCTATAGTGTTTCTTACAAACACCTTTACTTTATCATATCGATTATCATCGAGTAGTTTTAAAGTAATATAACTTCCAACCAAACCAGAAGCACCTATTACAATTGCTGTTTTCATTAATAACAAACTTACTCAACAATTATTTCGTCAATCATCAACCAAGGTTTGCCACCAGCTTCTGGATGCCATTTAGGTAGTTCAGCAAGATTCTTTGCAAAGATTTTAACGTATCTTGCTTTAACATTCTGAAGTGAAGCTGTAAAATCTTTTTGTACCCAATCAGGATTTCTTAACGATGACTCATTAATAATTTTATGAATCGAGTTAAATATTATGCCATCATCAGACATATAAAACTCAACATAATCAGGAAAAACAATCCACGAAGATGATGCTTGAAAGAAACCAACTGATATTTTATTAACATCTGTATGTTCTCCCAAATCAATCACTGCTTCAAAATCAGTTCCCTGATATCCTTGCCAGGATTTATCACCTCCACGAAAACTATCTGACCCGCGCATACCATCAGTTAATGCTTCTATTCCCCCAGCAGAATATTTCTCACTAAATGGATATTTAAGCTTTACTTTTTTCCTTGTCGCTTTATTAAAAGTAAAGCCATACTTAATAGTCTTTCCAACTTTGTTGTTGTTCTTCTCACCGTAAATTAAAACGGTACTTGATTTATCAACATTAAAATCAAACTGGTTTGCATTTTGATTTATCAGCAACTCTTGTTCATAGCTCCCAATTTTTAGATCTATATCTTTTTGAAGTTGATTTACCTTAACATCATAAATACTTTTTTCAGAATTAAATATCCTATTTATCTCAAACGGTTTTGTTTCCAATCCATAATTAACACCAAGAACGTCTAATCGATTATAATGTATCTGAACTCTTTGTCTGAAAGATTCAAAATCTCGTTCTGCAGGATAAGTCCAAACAACTTCAGACAACGCAAGCATACGTGGAAATAACCTATCATCAATTAATTCTTGCGGTGCATACTCGGCCCACATATTACCTTCGCTTCCAAGTACGTGTTTTCTTTCATCTGTATTAAGCTCTGTGGGAACTGGATCAAACAAATAAACTTTCTGCATATCAGTTACATCAACAGGATAATCGAAGTAACAATGACTTGTTGGAGAAACAATTA
This sequence comes from Ignavibacteriales bacterium, assembly GCA_016707115.1. GTDB lineage: Bacteria > Bacteroidota > Ignavibacteria > Ignavibacteriales > Ignavibacteriaceae > IGN3. The sequence goes on from JADJIH010000002.1 coordinate 159,710, forward strand.
CATCGTGGCCTTGTTTTGAAGCATCAATCGCCCCTTTAACTCCACGCCAAGATTGAACAGTTGCTTCTGGTGCAAGACCGCCTTCAAGAATTTCATCCCAGCCAATAATCTGCTTTCCCTTCGAGTTGATGAACTTTTCCATTCGTTTTACAAAGTAACTTTGTAATTCATGTTCATCTTTTAAATTCTCATCATTAATCCTTTGCTGGCACTTTGGACATTCTTTCCATCTGTTTTTTGGCGCCTCATCTCCACCAATGTGAATATATTTTCCCGGGAATAAATCTACAACTTCGTTAATTACATTTTCTAAAAACTGAAATGTTTTTTTCATTACCTGCACAATAAATATCATAATAAATACCCCAAAATGTACCAACCTCAAAAGGTCCGCCAGTACAAGAAATCTCCGGATAGCAGGATATTGCAGCAGTGGAATGTCCGGGCATTTCAATTTCAGGAACAACATTTATAAACCTACTTTGTGCATAAGCAACAACTTCTTTAATATCTTCCTGAGTATAAAATCCACCGTAAACAGATCTATCATCATAAGTTCTAAATGCACCTTTTTTTGTGAGCTCCGGATATTTTTTTATTTCAATTCTCCAAGCCTGATCTTCTGTTAAATGCCAATGAAGCGTGTTGAACTTATGATATGCGAGAAGATCAATATATCTTTTAACAAATTCCTTAGTCATAAAATGGCGACAGCAATCAAGGTTTAACCCGCGCCAGACAAATTCAGGTTCATCCAAAATTACTACACAAGGAATTTTCCACTCAACATTATCAACTTTTACTTTTGTTTCGATTTCTACAGGAAGAAGTTGGCGAAGTGTTTGAACGCCGTAGAATAACCCGTTCAATTCTGATGCTTCTAGAAGCACGTTGTTTGAATTAACAGCAAGAGTATATCCTTCTTTTCCAAAATTAGTTAAAGAATTTGAGAGAGAAATAATTATTGAATTATCTTCAACTTTGTTATCCCATACTTTCATTATCAAATTAAATCCGGTAGAAGGGCTAATTATTTGATTTAAGTATTCAGCAATTTGTTTTGCTTCATTTTTATAATAAATCTTGGTAAGTGGATTTAAATTAAAGGTACCTTCGTTTACAACAATGCTTTTAGGTTTTGGTATGATGTTAATATTGTTACCTTTTTCCTGTGCTGAAATTGTTACTACCGTTAAAATTAAAATCGATAAAATAAGGATGGTAAATATGTTTTTCATTTTTCATCTTTCAAGAATGCGATAAAAGATTATTCTATAAATATATTTTTAATAAAATTAAATTCTTCTTCTGTTAAAGGATTATCCATGCCGCTAAGATTTGATTTAACCTGATCAAGATTTCTAAATCCCGGGATTACAGAGCCAACTTGTTTATAGAATAACAGATATTGCAAGGCCGCACGAGATAATTCCTGATTTGATGGGCCAAATTTATTCTTAAGTTTTTCAATTTTAGGTTCGAGCTTTGCAAGATTTTCAGGTTTGAATCTCTCAGCATTTGCTCGATGGTCACCCGCATCGAATTGTGGTGGATTACCCTGATGATATTTACCCAGCAGTAATCCTTGTGCAACCGGACCAAAGGCAACAAAAGAAACATTATACTCATCGAGCATTTTACGAGTTGGTGAACCGTCTCTAACAATACCATCATTAAGTGCACTGGCCATACTTTGTATGGCATCTGGTTTAACTTTTGGAATTAGTTTTACGAAATCATCATGGTTATAAGCTGATTGTCCAATCAATCTAATTTTGCCTTCCTCACGCAGTTTGTACATAACTTCAATTGCATCATCAAGATATTTATCATTCTTGCCAAAATCTCCGTGGTGGAAGTAGTATAAGTCTATATAATCTCTTTTAAGATTAATTAAAGATTGCTCGCATTGATGACGGATATGTTTTGGTTCGTAAGCATGTTCTGCTGTTCCGGGGAACCAGCCGATTTTTGTTGCAATTACAAAATTATTTGTTCGTTTTCCAAGAATTCTAGCTAGCATTCTTTCAGCTCTTCCGTTACCATAAACATCAGCATTATCAAAATGGTTAACTCCGTGTTCAATCGCATAATCAATTGCTTCACCGATTTCTTTTTCATCAACATTAGCCCAGCCATTTGGAGTTCCGTTTACCCAATTAAGTCCACCCATAGTCCAGCATCCAAGACTGATCTCAGAAACGCTGACATCTGATTTGCCAAGTTTTCTGTATTTCATTTTTTCCTCATAAATGTATAGTTAAAAATATAAAAGATTATAAGGATATTGAACTACAATTATTAAATATTATCAAATAACTTTGAGATGATACTGGTTCGATATTTTAGCAATCAAAGAGTGGAATTTTTAGGCAACAAAATAATCAGCAGACTAAGGATATAAACCCTTAGCCTGCCTCCAGGGAGAGATCGATCAAATGTTTAACTTATATTAAAAATTTATGAAGTACTCTGTACCATGTAACTTATGATAACTGTAGTATAGATTTTTGCAGATCTTGCTTACTCTTTCGTTATCATCATAAATTGCAACACCTCTTAAACGATAAATACCAATACTATTTCCGAGTTGATATAATGCTACCGCAGCAGCAATACGCTCTTCTTCTGTTTTACCGTTTTCCAGCATATTTAATAATGAAATCATTGATTTAGATGCATCATCACTTTGAAGGTATTTTCTTCAATTAAATCATACATAACATTTGCGGAACCAACTCGAATGCCTGTGTTGTCAGATTTAATCCCAACCGTAAGATTATCAACAATTGCCGATTTTTTCTCCACTGAAAATTGCTCAGTTTGTGCTGTCACAAACGGAACCATTACAAGTGTCATTAAAACGATTACTAATGTTTTCATTGTTTGCTCCTTTTTATTATGAAATTATTTTTAAGCTCGATGCTAAAATAATTTTTAAAGTATGTCTTGGCTATTAAGTTAGTATGAATGGTAATATCTTAATGCGAATAGTAATTTTTCGTGGAGAGTCGAGATCTAAATTCGAAAATAAATAATAGCAACTTAAATTTATTTTAGGATGATATTATTCTTATATCCATATAAAAATATTTATTGTGTTTAGAGTTTTAATATTTGCTAAAATATTTCATTTTTAGATTTATCAGCATTTCAAACCAAAAATATTTTTTGTGTCGTTGATAAATTTAGCTCAGGATTTTATGCGGTAGAATTAAATGATGCGTGGCAGTAGATGTACTTATGTCACATCTAAATCTTTTGAATTCTGGGATGGCCCTATTTTATAAGATCTGTAAAGATGTGATGTACTTGAGATTTTTTGTGGTCGCTGCGGGTTTTTGTTATATTTTTTTACGTTTAAGTGAAATCCGTTTAGTGGATTTTTTGAGTATTTGTTTATTACAAGAACTTTTAAGGCTCAGTAAACTGAACCTTAAAGTTCTGTTTAATATTATTTAATTAAAATCATTTTTTTTGTTTGGATAAAATCACCAGCTTTGAGTTGATAGAAATAAACACTTGATGCTGGTTTCTTAATACTAGATTCTGGATTAAAATTAACTTCGTAAGCGCCAGCTGGTTTTTCCTCATTAACCAATGTAACAATTTCGTTTCCAAGAACATCATAAACTTTTAATTTTACTGCACTGCCTACCGGTATTTGATAACTAATAACTGTAGATGGATTAAAAGGGTTTGGATAGTTTTGATCAAGTTTAAATTCTTTAGGGATATTAGGGTCAGTTTCAACATCTGTAGTGCCACCTAACTTTACTATTAATAAATGATCCATTCCACCATCTTCTAACCTAGCTTGACCAAACATTACATATCCTCCATCATTTGTCTGTTCAATTTTTTCAACTTTACAACCAAAAGTATTATGATCTATAAGTTTGCTCCATTGCTCCTGCCCGTTTGCATCAGTTTTAACTACATAAAGAATATAATCAGGATCGTAATCAGGATACTTGTTACCACAAATTATAAATCCATTATCAGAAGTTTGATATACACTCATTGCAGATTCTTCATAAGTGTCAAATCCATAAGTATGATACCAAACGATCGCGCCACTTTGATCAACTTTCATTACGAAAAAATTGCCAAAGTCTTCTCCGCATATTATATAGTGATTATCATTTGTTTTACGAATCTCTCCCCATTCATCTGCATCTTCAGGAGTAACCAAATAAATATTACTCCATTCATATTCTCCAGCATTATTAATTTTAGTAAGCTTTAATTGATCGAAGCCTGAAGAATCGTACTTGCTAATAAATATAAATCCCCCGCCAAATGCATTTTCAATTGATATTGCCATGTCTATTACATCCACACTACCAAATTGCTTATACCACTGTAGTATACCAGTTGAACTGTATTTCATAACAAAAACATTATCATCGTAAGTTATTCCACCAGCAAGAGAACCAAGTATAATGATTCCGTTGTCTGGAGTTATTTTCTATGTCCCTTGTAATATATGCAGTATCAACATTTCCACCAGTATAGTAAGTTGACCAAAGGGAGTCTCCATTTGCATCAACTCTTAAAATCCATATTCCTGTGGTTGCTTGTCGTGTTCCATATCCAGCAATAAAGAAACCGCCATCATTAGCCCTTTCAATATCAGTTCCAGTAAAACTTCCATAGTTAAACACATCAGTAAAATATTCTTTTGTCCAGAGAGTATCACCATCAGAATTTGTTTTAACAATGTATGCCATTATGAATGGATTAACACTCATTCCAACACTTATTAGATCTCCGTTAGGCAATTGATGACCATCATATGCTACAGCCATTGTTTGAATACCTAAAGTACTATTAGGTCTGTAAAATTTAGACCATGTTATTCCAGGCTCTTGCCCGAAAACAGAGACAAAAGAAAGAATTATGATTATTGTTAGAATTCTTAAAAATATTTTCATATTAAAACCTTTCAAATTTAATTAACGAGCTAACACTTAGATTTTTCCACACGATATTAAATTGAAATTAATATTATGGTATCCTAGTCCAGGCATCTGTTGCAAAAAATTCTCCTGTTTGTTCTAGTAAAACAAGTTCATCATTTGAATCAATTCTTATAACTAAACTACCGCTTTGCATAATCTCTCCTTTAGGCACATCTGCCCACTTTACTTTTATTATATTTCCTTTGATTATACCATGCGCAACATTTGACCAGGTTGGTGAGACTGCATCCTCCTCACCGTACCATAAAACTTCGTCACCAAGTTGTCTTAAATAGTATTTGCCACCGGCGCCAGAGAATACTCCATTTAAATTGTACTCTAATTCTTTGTCTAAAATCTTTATACTTTTTTCATCTTGTGAAAAAGAAGTAACTGGCATTAATATTAATACCAATATGCAAATCACAAATAAATCTATTAATTTCATTTTGGACTCCTGTAATTTTGTTAATATTATTTTCGAACATTATTTTTTTTGCTAAAATTTGAACAGCTCATCATTTTAGTAGCATCATTTTTTTTGTTTCTAAATAATCACCTGCTTGCAAACGATAGAAATAAACTCCAGACGCTGGATTCTTGATACTTGATGCTGGATTAAAATCTATCTCGTAGGTGCCAGCATTTTTATATTCATTAACTAACGTTGCAATTTCATTACCAAGAATATCATATACTTTTAAAGTTACATTACTACTTGCCGGCAACTGAAAACTGATAGTTGTAGAAGGATTAAACGGATTTGGATAATTCTGATTTAAAACAAATTCAATTGGGAGTGTTGTATTTATTTCTTCTTCAACATCAACAGTGTTATTGTAATTGTGTCCAATTAAATAAATGGTATTTAGTGTACCAATCTCTGTACAATCAATATTTAATGTTGCAGTAGTGTCTCCACTGTTCGGAGTAAATTGAAGTGAAATATCATAAGATTGATTTGGAGTTACAGTTTGCGATCCTCCTCCAGAAATTATTGAGTATGCAGGTGCTCCACTGCCTGAAATGATAGAACCATTAAATTGCATATTAGTGGTCCCGTTATTAAAGCAGCTGACTCAGTTATTGTTATTGTTTTGATAGAAAAGTAAATAATTTTGATAAGCTGACCAATTGCCTTTATTAATTATACTTCCATTAACTTTTAATACTAGAAGGTCATCATATATTTGACCAACAAGTCCGTTATTTTCAATAGAACCATAAACCGAAAAATAATAAGTAGCTGTACCGCCATTATACATTGTAGCAGAAAGAGTATCATTAACAACAATATTTGCAACTGCATCAACTTTATCTCCGATTTCGACACATCCATTTATTTCAATTTGATCTAATAATCTTAAATCAGAAAGCAACCCATTATGAATCTTAGCATCTTTCAAATATCCATTGTACAACCATTTATAATTATTAACAGTCAGCTCATTATTCTGCATATCCAAAGTTGCTCTGCCAAGATTAATATTTCCAGAAAATGTTAAATCAGTATTTGCAATTATTAAACTTGTTGAGTCAAGATCAGAAAATTCACCATCAAAAACGTGCCCGTTTAACAAAGTGATATGTTGATCCTGTGTACCTTTAAATTTTGTATAGCCATTCTGCCATAAACCATTGTTAATAATATCCCCGGTCACTTCAAGTGAAAGCATATCATCACTATAAATATTCTTAATTAAACCGTTATTTGTTATGTCGCCATCAATCAATAGAGTAAAAACTGTACTTCCGCCACCATATTCGTTAGATTGAAGAGTATCCTGAACTATTACCGATCCTTGGAAAATATTATTGTTATCCACTATAACTTTACCTGTTATAGTTAGGTTGTTTAAAGAACTAATATTTTGAAGGCTTCCATTGTATAACACACAATTATTAATTTTTCCATTAGTCAGCCATCTATGCACATTTAACTTATAATTATTCATTTGAAGCGTTACATTGTTCAAACCTAAATCTTTAGTAACTGTTATATCTGATTGAGCAATTAATTCTGTTGCACTTCCTAAATAAGTGAGATATCCATCAAACATTTTACCGGCAGACTGATAAATTGTTTGAGTTGCATTGCCTATTAAAGTAGTAAAGTTACACTCCCAGATCCCATTATTAATAATGTTTCCTGTTATTAATATTTCAAGATCATCTGCATTTAGAACTCCGTCAGTATCGTAGTCATCCTTTATTAAACCATTATTAGTTAGATTTCCATTTACTCTAAGTTTATAAACTCCATAACCTCCTCCATAAATATTTCCTGTAAGCGTATCAGTTACGGTTACATTTCCAACAAATAATAGAGTATCCCTGATATCATAACCTTCTGTCCAGCCAGTTGTAAATGTTCCAAGAATTTCAATATTTCCAGTTAGAGTTCCTTTATTAATCATGCATTGTCGTAATTCAATTGAATGATTCCCTATGTTAAATGTGTGTCCATTCAAATAAAAATGATCGCGAAAAAGGTTTCCATCCACACTATAATCACAAGTAAACAACATATCCGTTAATGCAGTAAAAGTAGGACTACCATTATTTCGCAATCTGCTGCCAAATGATTTTCCTGCAGCTAGACTTAAATTATGATTATTAGATGTTTGGAATTCAGTTTCATAGGGCATCCAGATGTTATTGTTTTCAAGATCACCGGCTATAAATATTTTTATGCAATCCTCAGAACCGTTTGATACAACACCGTTATTTATTACACTACCGGCAACTACTAATGGAAAAACTCCAAATCCACCACCATACCCTCCATTCCGTAATGAACCGGATGCTCTAATTGTTAGATTATTGCAATACTCAGTTAATATTGTATAACCACTTGCAGATGCTTGTACTACAGGCCCATTAATTATTACATCATTTCCAGCGCCAGGAACAACATTACCAATCCATGTATTTGGATCATTCCAATATCCGCCAATTGCAGTTGATTGGATCTGTGAATAAGTGTTTACCGATATAATATAAAGAGCGACTGAAATAAATAGTATTTTTTTCATTTTAGGTCCTATCATTTATTTTTTTTAATATGTTTTATTCATTGCTAATTGATTTATGCTGAAGCTTTTCATAAATAATTCTTATATGCTTCTGCACATCATCGCTGGTTATAGAAATTTCATCTGCAATTGTTTGATAAGATTTGCCGACAGAAATTTCTTCAAGTATCTTTTTCTCTAAATCAGATAATTCTTGTTGTGGACTTATCCTTCCATACTTTTTTCGTCTAAAGTATTTTATTATGCTTTTACTTAATGAAAACGACACAGAAGTGATCCTTTTAAGAATTTCTTATTAAAACTTAAAAGATAGGATGTGGACAGGCACTACGTAAACCTGTAGTTTTTAGGAAAAAACTTAGCTAAATGCTGGTGAGATTTTTGAATAACTAATAAGGAATGCTGAATATCGAACTCTGAAGTTAAAATACTTCAGGCTTCTAAATTCCTTGTTCGATATTTGAGATTCATTGAAAAATGTCGGGCAATGATTAATTATTTCGGAGGAGCGATTAACCTCTTTTTAATTCCTTCTGCAACTGCTTCTGCACGACTGTGAACCTGGAGTTTTTCATAGATATGTCTGATATGATAATATACTCCATCGACAGAAAGACAGACTTCATCCGCAATAGTGTTGTATGATTTCCCTTGCGCCATAAGATTCAATATCTGCTGTTCTCTTTCATTTAATTCGGAAGTTTTATTATCACTATTAGAATCTTTAATATTCTGAAAAGAGCTTATGACTTTTCTGGCAACACTTGGCGTCATTGGTGAACCGCCATTATATGCTTCAGTTAAAGCTTTAATCAATTCTTCAGGTGAAGTTTTTTTTGTTAGATATCCCACTGCGCCTGCGCAAATAGCCTGAAATATTTCTTCGCTGTCATCATGAACTGTACACATAACAATAATTATGTTTGGATATTTTTCCTTTAAATACTTCACGCCTTCTATGCCGGACATTCCGGGTAAACCGATATCCATTAAAACTAAATCTGTTTTTTGCGGAGCATCTGATTTGAACGCAGTTTCACAATCAGAAAAAGAACCAATGAGACTAAAATTTTTATTTGCCTGAATTACTGCTTCCCATCCGATTCTTATAAATCGATTATCTTCAACAATCACAATTTTGATAATTGAGTTTTCATTAGATATTTTTTGTTGTTTTGCTGTGTTGTTCATACTAATACAAAATCATTTATGTTTTGCTGTCGTTAAGGGTATTTTAATTTTCCATTGCGTTCCATTTCCAAACGTAGTAACTAATTCAGCTGTTCCATTCAAACTTTTAGTGCGTGCTTTAATATTCTTCACCCCATTATTTGCACTTGGAGTTACAGCATCAAAGCCAATACCGTCATCAGTAATATCTAAATGCAGAAAATCTGAATCAGTAAATAGCTTTATGTTTAATTTTTTGCATTGTGAATGTTTAACTGCATTAGTTACAATTTCTTTAAACACTAACCATAAATCATGGCGCTGTTCCATCTTTAATGATTTTCCGGAAAAATTTTCCGGCATTTCAATATTGTAATTAATACCTTTACTCTCGCAAAGATCTGATGCATATCTTCGGAACTTTGGCAGCACCACATTCCAATCATCATTATCCGGATTGATTGACCAGATGATATCACTCATAGATTCCTGAATTTGTGTTGCGCTTTCACTTATTAATCCAATTAGTTTATTTAAGGCGGGAGTTTCTTGTTCCTTAACTTCAGTTTTAACAGCATCAGCAAAATAAACTATACCTGTAACACTGGCGCTTACTTCATCGTGAAGATCACGGGCAATCCTGTTTCTCGTTCTTTCAATTTCCAGCAATCTATTTAAACGATATTTATGGATTGAATAAAGGATCAATATTAAAATAATCGCAGCAAGCAATCTAAACCACCAGGTTTTCCAGAATGGCGGTGCAATAATAATTTTTAAAACAGCTTCTTCCGGATTAAACTTACCGCTGCTGTTTGAGCCTCTTACTCTAAATTTATAGTTACCGTTGCTTATATCTGTATAGCTCGCGAATCTTCTTCCATCGGATTTATTCCAATTTTTATCCACTCCTTCAAGTTTATATTCAAAGATATTTTTTTCAGGAGATGTGTAATCAAGTGAAGCAAATTCTATTGAAAAAAAGTTTTCATCATAATCAAGATTTATTTCATCAGTAAACAAAATAGATTTATCAAGATTAAATGGTTTATCAAAGACTCTAAAATCAGTGATAACAACATTTGGGATAAATGAATTTTCCTTTATCTTCTTTGGATCAAATTCTATTGCACCCGAATTTCCACCAAAAAACAATCTGCCATCTTTTGATTTAAATAAGCTCCTGCAGAAAAATCATTTATCATCAATCCATTTGATTTATCATAGTTTGTAAATGAACTCATATCTGTAGTGAATTTTGATAATCCTTTATTTGTGCTAATCCACAGATTACCATGATCATCAGGAATTATACCGTACACAATATTTCCCGATAGTCCATTATCTGCTGTGAATCTTATAAAGGATTTTATTTCTCTTGAATATTTATTTAATCCTCCTCCCCAGGTTCCGATCCATAAATTTTCTTTAGCATCTTCTGCAATGCACCAAACTGCATTACTGCCCAAACTAGTTTTATCATTTGGATCATTAATAAATCTTGTAAATGAATTATTTTCTCTGTTAAATAGATTCAATCCCGATGAGATAGAACCAAACCACAAATCACCGTTATGGTCTTCACAAATACTAAAAATAGAATTGCTGCTGATAGTGGTAGAATCGCTGGAATTTGTCCTGTAAACATTTTCCTTTTCTGTTTTTGGATTGTAGCGATGAATTCCATCTGAAGGAGTTGTGATCCATAAATCTCCAAACTTATCTTCGTGAATTGCTGAAATGCCTCCGAAATTTAAGGAAACCTTTTTGAACGGATAAAACGATTTTGTTTTTCTATCATACTTAATTAACTCACCTGCTGGTGAGTTAACACCGGGATCAGCACCAATCCAAATATTTCCTTTACTGTCTTCATAAATTACTGTTATTGCGTTGCTGCCAAATGAAGGATTCTGCAAATAATTTTTAAACTCGCTTGAGTTTTTTTCTCTAACATTAATTCCTCCGCCATCAGAGCCAATCCATAAGTTGCCAAGATGGTCTTCGCAAATAGCGAGTACAGGATTTGGACTTATACTTGCAGGATTACCGGGAATGTGTTGTACGTGAGTAAAGTTTTGATTTAATGGATCATATCTATTAATTCCTCCGCCGCCGGTACCAAACCAAACTCCACCGCTTTTATCTTCATAGATTGACATCACAGCACCGATACTAAATGAACTGTTTATTGAAGGGTTATGAGAGAAGTTTGTAAAGGATTCAGTTATTGGATCATATAAGTCCAGTCCTTTATCAAATGATCCAATCCATATTTTTTCTACTGTCAATCAGAATACTCATTATCCTGTTGCTGGATATAGATTTCTGATGGATTGTGTTATTCTTATAAACTTTAAAGACTGAAGTTGATTTATTTAAAACACTTACTCCGCCATTAGCGCTTGCTATCCATAGATTTCCGGATTCATCTTCCGCAAGACTAAAAACCATATCGCCGCCAAGTGATTTTGGGTTTACAGTATTGTTATTAAACCACTTTAAATCCTGCGTTTTAAGATTAAATTTTGCAAGCCCTTCCCATGTTCCGATCCAGAACATATTATCTTTATCAACTAGTATACATTGCAAGTGAATTGATTGAAATTGTTTTTCAATATTTTCATTAAACTTTTATAAATAAAAATATTTTTCTTTTGATCGAAATTGAAAAATTCCCCTTTTGTTGTAACAGCCCATAGATTTCCTAAATTGTCTTCCGCAACTGTTATAATTTTAATGGCGATATTTTGCTTATCGGTATTAAATGAATATCGTGTAAAATTATTTTTTTGTGGATTGTATCTGCATAACTTTCCTCTTAAAGTTAAAACCCAAAGCTTTCCGGATTTATCCTTATAGATTTTTCTTATTCCAAGATCCGGTAAGGAAGTTGTGTCATTTTGTTTTGGCCGATAAATAGTGAATCTGTTACCATCAAATTTATTCAGACCATCTTCAGTGGCAAACCACATAAAACCAAAATCATCTTGTGTAATACTGAATACAGAGGATTGTGAAAGACCATCATCAATTGTAAAATGAGTAAAGTGATTTTGCTGCTGGGCTAAACAAGTAAAAATTAAGAATGAAAAATTAAGAATGGAAAGCAGCAAAAGTTTTTTCATAAAAATGTCACTTCATTAATATCATCTTCTTTGTTTCTAAATAATCCCCTGCTTTTAGTTGATAGAAATAAATTCCGGAGGCTGGATACCTGATACTTGATTCTGGGTTAAACATAACTTCGTAATTTCCAGCAGGTTTTTCTTCATTAACAAGAGTTGCAACTTCTTTTCCTAAAACATCATAAACTTTTAGAGTAACGAACCCCACCTCGTTCCTCCCCTTTGCCAAAGGGGAGGATGAAGGAGGGGTTGGAATTGTATATTTTATTGTTGTAACTGGATTAAACGGATTTGGATAATTTTGTTCTAACTTAAATTCTGTTGGTACTTTCTCTGAAATTGCATCCATACCTGTTATTTCTGATATATCCCGTTTCCAGACACTTAAAGTTTGACCAGCTAATGCCGCATAAATGTAGTTTCCTTTTATTGCAAAAGATGTAACAGTTGGATTATTACCAAGCCCTTGATTTATCTGATTCCAGTTTGCACCTTCGTCCGTAGAAATAAAAATACCATAGTTAGATGTCCCTGCAAATAAAGCATAGCCATAAGATTGCAGAGCGTAAACTGATTTACCTTCCATTCCTGCATTAGTCCAGTTTAATCCTTGATTTGTTGTTTTATAAACTCCACTGTCCATCGTCCCTGTAAAAAGTGTATTACCAATCAAAGCATAAGACAGAGGTTGTGTATTGTTCAATGAAGTCTGTGTCCAGTTCACTCCATCGTCTGTTGATTTATAAACTCCCTGTGTATATGTTCCTGCAAAAAGTATTGTACCCTCTGAATACAAGGATATGACATCCTGTATAGTGGTGCTAATCTGAAACCAGTTAGCCCCGTTATTCGAAGAACGGTATAAGCCATAGCCATCTGTGCCTGCATAAACATAGTTGCTGGTATAATGAATGGCATTTACATCACGTCCATAGGTTAAGGCACAAATGCTCCATACATTTCCGTAATTGGTTGAACCCATAATAGGACACCCTGAATTACTCAAACCTGCAAATACATAATTCGAATAAGAGCAGATAGAATTTACTTGTTCCCCCGGAACATTTGCGAATGTTTGATTCCAGAAAATTCCTTCATCAGTGGAGGTGTATAATCCATTTGTATAAGTACCGCAGACTAGACTCGAGTCTGTAGCAGTTATTGAAGAAATTTGCAATTCCTTAAAAGGGCTATGAGTCCAGTTAACACCTCCATTTGAAGAAATGAAAATACCCATTCTCTTCTGACCGGCTGCATATATGATTTGGTTTAAAGAAGTCATCGCATCAATAGTACGATTTTTCATATTTGTCTGAACCCAGTTATAACCTCCATCTGTAGATTTGTAAACTCCGTTTAACCATGATCCTGCATACAAATCTGTTCCTAAGGTTGTAAATGATCTGATACTTTTATTCGTAAGTGAAGTTGGTATCCAGTTTATGCCATTATCGGTTGACATAATAATACCGCTGTTATAATTCGCGGCAAATACGTTATTGTTAAAAGCAGTCTGAGCATATATTGTAGCAGACGTCGAAGGTACCTGTGTCCATGTAACGCCGAAATCAGTCGAAAGATAAAGCCCTTCAAGAGCAGTACCGGCAATAATGTTCGACCCTATAGCTGCCAGAGATGCGATGGGTTTGTTGTTAAAAGAGGTCTGAGTCCAGTTTTCGCCAGCATCTGAAGAAACATAAATTCCAAAACCTATAGGTGTAGCGCTTCCCGTTCCTGCAAAAAAATATGAACCGCTTTTTGCAAAACAAGTGATTATTTTATCATTCAATGAAGTTGGATAATATGACGCACCATTATCAGTAGTTTTAAAAATCCCCGTTGAATATGTCCCAATTAATAAATTATTACCATCTGCAAACAAAGCGCGTACGTCACCAACACTGAATGAGGTCTGAGCCCAGCTCAAACCATTATTTGTGGAGATATGTAATCCGCTGTTCCAGGTTCCTGCGAATACATTATTGCCGATTGTGGCAAGTGCAAATACATCACCACCATAAGGTCCGTTGGTTTTAACCCATTGACCGAAGGTTGAGGTAGCGAATAAAGATATTGTAAAAAATAGGTTTAAGAGTTTCATATCGTTCCCGTTATTTTATTAAAATCATCTTTTTTGTTTCCAAATAACTTCCAGCTTTAAGCTGATAGAAATAAATTCCTGATGATACATTGTTCATTGTAAATTGTATATTGTAAACCCCTGCTGCTTTTTCTTCATCAACAAGAGTTGCAATTTCATTCCCAAGAATATCATAAACTTTTAAAGAAACGAACCCCACCTCGTTCCTCCCCTTTGCCAAAGGGGAGGATGAAGGAGGGGTTGGTATTGTATATCTTATCGAAGTAACTGGATTAAATGGATTTGGATAATTTTGTTCTAACTTAAATTCTGTCAGTTGGGTTGGTTCATCTTCAACATCAGTAACGCCGCCGGTATTCGTACGAAGAACGTCCCCCAACTGCTATTCCTATATTTGAATCAATGAAACGGACCTCTCTCAGATAATTGCTTGTTGGACTTACTTGGCTTATCCAATTTTGTCCTCCATCGGTGGTACGAAGGATAATACCATCTCTACCTACTATTGTGCCTGTGTTAGCATCGGTAAAACAAACACTATAAAACCAAACTGTGATAGGACTGGTTTGACTAACCTAATTTAAACCTGCATTTGTTGTATGAAGAATTACTCCGCCTTCTCCGGTTGCAGTTCCATTATTTTCATCCCCAAATGAAACGCCGAAAAGAATTTTTGTTGTTGGATTTGATTGAAGTATCCAATTAGCTCCTCCATTGGTTGTGTGAAGAATTGTTCCAACATTGCCTACTATTGTACCGGAATTTGCATCTGTGAAACAAATATCGTGAAGAACATAATTTACAGGGCTGGTTTGAATTGTCCAGTTTATTCCTCCATCGGTTGTGTGAAGAATTGTACCGACTGCACCAACTGCAGTTCCTGTATTAGTATCAGTGAAGTAAACACTAATCATGCCATTCGTTGTTGGGTTGGTCTGGCTCAACCAGTTTGTACCTCCATCTGTTGTTCGAAGAATTATTCCATTGTCTCCAACTGCAGTTCCGGTATTTATATCAGTGAAGAATACGCCATTTAGATCATTGGATGTTGGATATGATTGATTGATCCAGCTGGTACCTCCGTCTGTTGTACGGATTATTAAACCAGCTGGCCCTACCAGTGTATATGTATTTTCATCAATAAAGGAAGCGCTCATAAAATCACCGACTGGTGGATCTGGACTTTGAAGAAACCAACCAGACTGAGCAAAAGAAATTTCGGCTATGATTAACAATACTATTGTTATCAGGGATTTAGTGTTTAACATTTTTAATTCTTTCTATGTTATTATTATTTCACTAGAATCATCTTCTGTGTTTGGACAAAATCTCCTGCAGTAATCTTATAAAAATAAATTCCTGAGCTTAATTCTGTACTGCCTGTTCCAAACTCAATATTATAAACTCCTGGTGATTTTTCTTCATTAACCAATGTTGCAATTTCATTTCCGAGAACATCATAAACTCTTAATTGCACAAATTGCCTACTGGCTATTGCATATTGAATACTTGTGCTTGGATTAAAAGGGTTTGGGTAGTTTTGCCTAAGATTAAAATCTGATGGTGCAGATATGTTTTCCTTTACAGGTAAAGGATCACCCTGATTAGCAGAAAATTGTTTTACTGTAACTCGGTTTGAATTATAAACATCCGCATAGCTAACCACGGGGATCCCACTTGGTGAAATAACAATATTTGTATATTCAGCAGCAGTTGAAGAAAAAACTGAATCTGAAGTCCCTAAATATTCCCAACCGCCGCCGTTAAATTTTAATGCTCTTCCTTTAAAAGTAAAATAATCTCCTTCCCAAAAAGCAATGTAAGGTGTTCCATCTTTACTAACGGCAATTGAAGTGTATCGAATATAACCTTCAGAAAATCTTGGGCTTCCAAGAGTTTCCCAGCTGCTGCCACGCACTCTGACAGTAGCTTTTTTTTCTAAAATACCTTCAGCATACGCAACATAAGTTACGCCATTTCTATCTATAAAGATTGATGGATAATCAATGGGTTCATCACTAAAACCCGCAACACCTAGTGTCTGCCAATTTAAGGCATCGTAATACATTACTGTTGCCTTCTGCGAATTTGCTGCATCAATAAAAACAATGTACGGAAATCCGTTTTGATCTAATGATATTGCCGTTTTATCAACGATACCATCAGTAAATCCGGCTGAACCAACTGTTTCCCAATTAACTCCATTAAATCTCATAACAGTTGCTTTTCTTGAGTTGCCATAATCAACGTAGCCAACAAAAGGAATATTGTTTTGATCTATGGCTATTGATGTGTAGTAAGCGGCCCCAATCGAAAATCCAGCTGTTCCAACTGTTTCCCAGGTAATACCATTATATTTCATAACAGTTGCTTTGTAGGAATTGGCGGCATCCATATAAACGACATAAGGATTTCCAAATCTACCAACTGCAATTGATGTAAACTCAGCTTCGCCAGCAGAAAATCCCGCTGCCCCAACTATTTCCCACATCGTGCCATTATACTTCATAACTGTGGCTTTACCTGAATGTACAAGATCTTTAAAGACAATATATGGCGTTCCTATTGAATCTATTACCATAGCCGGATAAACCGCTCCACCAGAAGAGAATCCGGCGCTACCTACATCCCACCAACTTTGTGATGATATTGTTACAGTAAAAACAAGTATTAACAAGAAACACCACTGAAACTTTTTCACTCTATACCTCGGTTATTTTAGTATGCATATAATTTTAATTATTTATCTCTATCAATTTTTATTTTAACAATATTAATTTCTTAACTGCGATTAAGTCGCCAGCTTGCAGTTTATATAAATACATTCCGCTAGATAAAGAAGAAGCATTAAATTCTACCTCATAACTACCTGCAGATTTTTCTTCGTTAACTAGAGTTTCAATTTCATTTCCAAGAACATCATAAACTTTTAATTGCACTTTTGATGTATTTGGTAAATGGTATGCTATAGTTGTTGTTGGATTAAACGGGTTTGGATAGTTCTGCATCAAAGCAAATTCAGTGGGCAGCTGAGTCTCATCTTCAACATCTGTTAACATTATATTGAAACGATTAGTCTCAGACCAAGGACCTGTACCACCATCATTTATTGTTCTTACTTTCCAGTAAAGATTATCAATATTTACACTAAACCAATCATAAAAATTAAATGAAGATGCATTGACGATAGTATCGTGTATAACTGAGTTAAATAATGAATCGTTAGCTAATAAGAATCTATAACCTGTTGCAGTTACGGTGCTATCCCAATCCAAAACTAAGCCAATCATTGTGGGATTGATTAATGTTGAATCATCCTGCGGATAAATTAGGTTAGGCGCAGTTGTGGTTGCTTTATAGATATCCCATACTTGCTGATTTGTGAGAGGAATATCATAAACTTTTAATTCATCTATATTACCATTAAAGTTAGAAGATCCTTCCATAAATCTTCCCATTCGCCAGTTATTTGTTAAAACAGTATTTGGCTCAGTAGTAATTGCACCAGTAGCATCAAGTTTGCCATCGATATAAAGTTTAGTTGTTCTTTCAGTACCGCCTTCATAAACTCCTGTTACAAAATGCCAGGTAGAATCATTTAAATTTGTATTTCCATACACAACTCCATATCCATAACCATTTCCTAATCCTAAAACATCAGTTATAAGAAAATGAAAATTAGTTGGTGCTGCCTGTTGAGTTCCGTAATGAAAAATATTACAACCATATTGATTGTACTGGTTGTTTCTTATCCAGGCAGAAAAGGTTCTTGGGGAATTGCCAACCGGTAAACTGTTACCCGGGTTTATTCCTTCTACATAACTATCAACAGCATTAAAGAATATTGAGGAGTTATTATCCCCATATCGGTCTTTGCTGAAAACTCCATTGTAATTTATTCCATCATTGTTATTAAAAGTTGAATCATTTGTATTACCGTTTAATGGCCAATATGCAACTAAACCGTTTTCAAGCCGAGGATTGTAAGTAGTTGAATCATTATAAAGTGCAACAATTTCGGTAATATTAAGAATGCGATTGAAGATTCTGAAATCATCCAACTTTCCATAAAACTCCACACCTGGTGTATGATTACGACCTATATAAAAATTATGTCCGGGTATGTATTCCATGCTCATATAATGAATGTCTGTTTGTTTAAGGTCGCCATTAATAAAAAGAGAAGTTGTTGAAGACGTTTGGTTGTTTTTTTTATAAGTAACTACGACATTAACCCATTCATTTAAGTTTGTTAAAATATATATTGGATTAATAATACTAAGAGGATCAGATCTATACGCGTTGAAATAAGAAAATGAAGTACCATTAAAAAATTGTTGATACCGCGATCCACCCTCAATCCAGCCAATTACAGCCCCGGCATCATCATACTCAGAAATATTATACCACCAGGAAATTGTTAAACTATCAGAAAACAAATTTGGATTATCGGCAATAGTTATATGATCATCAATTCCATCAAAGCTAAAAGCTTGTCCATTAACGCCAAATCTATCCTGGGTTAGAGCAGCACCATTTACTGTTCCATTATTTCCACTGCCGCTTTCATCATTGGCGTTTCCATTAAACGGTAGAAACAAAACTAAATCATTGTAAGTAATATTGTATTCATCCAGAATTTCAGCATCGCTTAAGGCACGATTGTATATTTTCACTTCATCAACTGCGCCCGACATATTTGCAGGTGAACAATTATTTTGAAATACTTCTCCGATAGAAACCGGATAAGAACTAAAATTTGTGTAACTAATAGTTGCTGAATTTTCTAACTGTCCATCAAGATAAATTTTTGCTGCTCCGCTGTTCACATCATAAGTTGCTGTAACCATGTACCACCGGTTTTCCATCAAGGTTTCGTTCGTCCTAACAGTTGACCATCCTGAATTACCTAACCATAACTGTAATTGCCCGTCATAATCAATTCCTAAGATAAAACCATTTACATATCCGCAAACATGTTTTCCGATAATGACCGAATAAGTGTTTTTATATTTTATCCATGCATTAAGAGAAAAGCCATTTTCTAAATTCATATTAGTAGAGTTAGCAAGAGAAATATTGCTGGATTGATTCGGGAATGTAAATGCTCTATCCGATGTATTAAATCTATCAGGGACCAAAGCAGCATTGCCATTTATAGTTCCATCGTGCCCGTTGCCGCTTTCATCAATTGTGTTTCCATTGAATGGTAGATATGCAACTAAACTATTCTTAGTTAAATTGTAATCATCCAATACTTCCGCAGCACTTAATGGTCTGCTATAAATTTTAACTTCATCCACTTTACCATTGAATCCTCCGTTGCATCCATTATAACCACCAAGTGCCCAATCAGCTGAGTTGAAAACACTATATGAAAATGCAACTGAATTTTTCAATACTCCATCAACATAAATATATTTATTACTCCCATCGTAAACAGCAACAACGTGATGCCAGGAATTATCGGTATAATCTTCCGTTGTACTTAATACATTGTATCCACTTGAACCAGCTAACCAAAAAGTTAATTTTCCATTATAAAGCATCAGGATGTAACCGCTTTGTTCACCGCAAGTATGCTTTGAAACGATAGGATAATTATTTCCTGCACCGGCTGTACCGGAAAATTTTATCCAGGCACTCAATGAAAAGCCACCAGTTGAAAAATTCAATCCGGAAGTACCGCTAACCTGAATTTTATCAGATGAAAATCCATTATAAATAAAGTTATATGCTTTATCTGACAGATTAAATCGATCCATTGTAAGAGTTGCTCCCGAGACACTGCCATTGTAGCCATTACCTGTTTCATCATTAGCATTTCCGTTAAATGGATAGAATGCAACAAGCCCTGAATCGAGCGAATCCTGTGCAATTGCAAAAGAAGCAATTATAAAACATAAAATTGTGATAGTAAGATTTTTCATAATTCACCTTTGGCTGGATTTATTTTTAGATTTTTGAAATTTATTTGCGGAAAGTGGATTGAATAATAGAATGCAGTTGCCATACTTTTTGTGGCTGCCGTACAAGAATTTATTTGTGTGCAATAATAACCGGACTCAGAACACATTTAACTCCCCTAAGAGTAATTGGTGTTCCTTAAAATTAATCTAAAAAAGTGTTTTAGTCAATTGTTGATAGAGCAAAATATATAATTAATTACAAAAAATTGTCGATTCAAAATTGTTTATTTAATAACCTGATTCAACTGGAGATTTCATATTATCCAAACCGATTTTTTTTATTAAATCATTATAGTTGATGAGCTCAATATTATTTTTCTCAAAAATGTTTTGTTGTGTTGCTGCAATGAGTGCATTCAATTCTGCTTCACGATGTTTGCTCATATCGGGCAATCCAAATGAGTTCATATCAATCATCGCTTGTAACTCAGGTTGATCTTTACCAATGTGACAAACAAGTAAATTGATTTTCTCCCCATTTAATTTTTCTGAAAGAGTGAACAAGAAATCCTGCTTCTTATCGATATCAACTGAATACATACTTTCAAGATCGACCTCTCCAAAATAACGTGAGATTGCAAGTCCATATTCCTTAGCAAGTTTTTCAACTATTGCTCTATGTTCAGGTTTATCTACAGCAGTACCCATATGATAATCAACATAAGAAATTTTTATTCCACTATTGATTGCTCGTTCAATTTGTGCTCTTAATTCAACTTCTATTTCTTCTGATTTTGGATTGTTTGCGAAAAAGGCTGCTCGCGATGGAAGGAAGTATCCATCTTTATCAACAAGTGATGGAACTTTATCTTTTCCTGCAATTGGTCCCCATCGATAATTTTTCCATTCAGCATTTAGGGTTAAATGAATACCAACTGTTATTTGCGGATTAGCTTTTAAAATATCCACCGCTTCCTGATACCACGCACAAGGAAACATTACTGAGGCTGAAAATTTTAATCCGGATTCCATCAACTCTTTAAATGCCATATTAACCGAATGTGACATACCCAGATCATCACAACGAATTAGTAATGTTTTTGCGGGGTTATCTTGTTGAGGAAAGCCTGTGCTAGAAAAAAGAAAAATAAATCCAAAAACAAATAATAAATTTTTCATATAGGTTTAACTCTTTCAGTAGTGATACTTGTTATAAATACTTTTTTAATTTTTTCATCAACAACGTAATTAATTCTCCATTTTTGATAGGCCAATATAAATTGATTTTCCTTTTTATTTTTTTTTGTTGATTGCTTAATTCTTTTTCTGTCAGTATCAGTTGGATTAAATTCAAGTTGCACACGAGCATAACTTAATAAATTTACATTCTCAATAACCAATAATTTATCAGCAATCTTTTTTGCTTTCGCTTCAAAAATAACTTCGTAAATATTCTCAAGTCCACAATTAACCCAACCTGTTTTTACATTTGGAAAAGAATCAGAATATGGCAAATAAGGTTTAATATCGATTATTGGAGAACCGTCCAGAATATCGGACTCAGAAATATAAATTTTTAATCCCTCAACTTTATCAAGCTTAACGCAACTCAACCCAATTTGGTTTGGTCTGTAAGGTGCTCGAGTAGCAAACACACCAACTTTTTTTCTTGTATGCCGTGGTGGAGTTACTAATGGCTTCCAAGTTTTATTAAGATGAAATTGAAAAATGACCCAGAGTCTATCAAACCCATCTAAATCTTTAATTGCCTGTTCAAAGTTTTTCTTTGGCAATAGATGGATAACTGCTTGGCTGTCTTTGGCTAATATTCCCTGTCGTGGAGTTTCATAACGCTGTTTAAGTTCAGACTGAAGAAAACCAATGGGATTTAAAGTAATTTCAATTTCCATATGGGAATGTAATAAAAAACCCTCAAAACTTATGTTTTGAGGGTCTTCAAGAGCTGGCTATGGGACTCGAACCCGCGACCTGCTGATTACAAATCAGCTGCTCTACCAACTGAGCTAAGCCAGCGTTCATTTTTTTGTGAGCCAAAAATAGTACTAATTCAATTTCTATGCAATGGTTTTACTTGCCTTTTGAAATAATTTATTATTCCTCTTTTTTAATCCCGAATTTTCCATTTTCATCGATTATCTTGAATTGTACCATCTTTTGTCTAATCTTTTTTATCAGTTCGAAAGTAAGTCCTTTGTACTCAAATTTTTCACCAGGATTTAGAATTTTTCCTGTTTTAAATGAAATAAATCCGGCAACAGTATTGTACTCATCCGACTTTTCCAAATCTATATTAAATGTTTCATTAAAATCATCTATAACCATCGAACCAAGAACATAAAATTTTCCATCAGGTAAAACACTATAATCCTGTATCTCACTTTTTGTTTTATCTTTAAGTTCACCGACAATTTCTTCAAGTATATCTTCCATTGTTATAACGCCCTCGGTTCCTCCGTATTCGTCCGTTACAATTGCAATTCTCTCACCTTGCTTCTGCATATCTTTTAATATTTCTGAAATAAGTTTTGTTTCAGGTACAAAGTATGCCGGACGAAGAAGACCTTTTAATGAAAATTTTTGATTTTCAATTATCGATTTCATTACATCTTTTGTATGCAGTATTCCGATTATATTGTCCAGTGAATTTTCAAAAACTGGAACTAACGTGTGTCCGGTTTTAATTATTGAAGTAATATTTTTTTCATCTTCTTCATTCAGACTTATCGATATCATTTCAGTTCTTGGAATCATTACTTCATCGGCTTTAAGATCATTAAATTCAAAAATATTTTCAATTATTTGCTGATCAGCCTCATCAATAGTCCCTGATTTTACACCATCCGATATTATATCAAGTATTTCATCTTCAGAAGGTCGCTCTTGTGAAAAATTTATTTTTTCTTTAAATGGTA
Organism: Ignavibacteriales bacterium; assembly: GCA_016707115.1. Taxonomy (GTDB): domain Bacteria; phylum Bacteroidota; class Ignavibacteria; order Ignavibacteriales; family Ignavibacteriaceae; genus IGN3. The sequence goes on from JADJIH010000002.1 coordinate 182,950, forward strand.
ACAAAATAAAATTACTTAACCCAGTTATCGCTAGTGTAATTAATTTTAGAGCTGATGACAGAACTAAGATTATTTTTATCGAACTCTTACCTATAAAATCCGAATATCTATAAGCAATTGCTTTTGGTACCAGAACATTAAATACTAGGATGCTTATTGTAACAAGAATTGCGGTAACAAAAATTGATATAACTGTTGAGTAAATCGATGATAAATTTGTAGTTGAGATTATTTGAGGATATATCCAACCCGAAAATAAAAAATAACCAATTATGGAAGTTAAAACTGTTAAAAAAGTAAATGCAAGATGAATACTGCTGTATACTTGCTCCTGATTTTCATTTAGTTTTTCAAAGTAAGGGACATACTTATCATTGCTTTCTTTGAGCTCATCAATTTTAGTTTCCCCAAAGGCAGCTAAAGCAATTTCTGCAGCAGCAAGTAAAAAATTTGCAAATAATATGAAAATAAAAACAAGCAATAATTCCATTAAGCTTAAAATATCCTTCAATTGTTAATATCTTATACAAAAATAACATCGTTATACTAATTTTACATTACATAATTTTCATTATTATGTTATTTTGGAAGCACTCGTAAATTTAATTTTATCTAAATGAGACCAAAACAAATAAAAATAGTTGATAAAGATAAGCTATCTTTAACCTGGAATGATGAAACTTCAACAATATTTTCACTTAAATATTTGCGTGATGAATGCCCTTGTGCAGGATGTAAAGGTGAAACTATTTTGTTCAAGACTTTTCGCCCTCCAAAACCAACAATGCTCTCACCGGAGATGTACAAAATTAAAAGTATCGATGTTGTTGGAGAGTATGCAATTCAAATTGCTTGGAAAGATGGACATAATACAGGTATTTATTCTTGGGAGTATATTAAAACTCTTGAAGCCGGAGTAAACAATAACACTCAGCAGAAATATGATACACTTATATGATTTCAAAAAACGAATTAAAATATTTTTCTTCCCTTCTTATTAAGAAATTCCGACAGCAGGAAGAAAAATTTATTGTTGAAGGATTAAAAACTGTTGAAGAGGGGCTAAATAGCAGTTACAAGAGTGAAGCTGTTTTTGTTACACCTGCATTTATGGATTCCTTTCCAGATGTGATCACTATCCTAAAAAAGAAAGCAAATAAAGTTCTTGAATTAAAGTCTATTGATTTTCAAAAAATATCGGATACGAAATCTCCTCAAGGAATTGCCGCAGTCTTCAACAAAAATTATCCTAAAAAAAATCTCAATGATTTAAAAGACAAGCTTGTTGTTCTTATTGATAACATTTCTGATCCTGGTAATCTTGGAACGATTATAAGAACCTGTGATTGGTTTGGCCTCTATAATATTTTAATCACCGATCAATCTGTGGAATACCTTAATCCAAAAGTTATACGGGCTACAATGGGTTCGCTTTTTCATATTAATATATATGATGAGATTTACGAGAATGATTTAGCTAATCTTAAAAGTAATGGATACCAGATTGTTTGTGCTGATATAAAAGGTAAAAATATTTTTTCATATAAGACAAACAAAAAAACTCTCATTACTTTTTCAAACGAATCAATCGGACCATCTGAAATGCTAAAAAGTCTTTCTGATGATTTTATCACAATTCCAGGTAAAGGTCGAGCTGAGTCATTAAATGTATCCTCAGCGGCTGCGATAGTAATTGCAAGGCTGACAAATGAGCCATAATCATACTCACAACCACTTAACTACTTCTAAGAATTTCAGGACTGTCTTCTTACTGAATTTTGTGTTTACGCTTTTTGAAATTGTTGGTGGTATTCTTACCAACAGTATTGCAATTATTTCTGACGCGCTTCATGATTTTGGCGATTCAATTTCGATCGGACTTGCGTGGTATCTCGAAAAATATTCGCATAAAGAAAGTGATAACAAATACACTTATGGTTACGGAAGATTTTCTTTGCTCGGCGCATTGATTAACGCGATGGTATTGATTATCGGGTCTACATTTGTTTTAGCGAATGCAATTCCAAGAATAATAGAACCTCAAGCTACTAATGCAGAAGGTATGATTATTTTTGCTATAGTTGGTGTAATTGTAAATGGGGCCGCAGTATTTAAATTAAAAAATGAAGAATCAATGAATGCCCGCGTTATGATGCTTCATTTGCTGGAAGATGTACTTGGATGGATTGCAATTCTGGCTGTCGCAATCGCATTACTTTTTTGGCAGACTTATATACTTGATGCAATTCTTTCAATAGTTATAACGCTTTACATTCTTTTTAACGTAACAATAAACCTAAAGAAAACAATTGCACTGTTTCTTCAGGCAACTCCTGATCATGTTCAACTTGAAATGATTGACGAAAAATTAAAAAGTATTGATAAAGTAATTTCATCTCATCACACACACGTTTGGTCTTTAGATGGAGCAAACCATATTCTTACAACACATTTGATTGTAGATAAATCTACAACTCGGGATGAGATTGTGAGGATAAAATATAAGTGCAAGCAATTGTTTGAAGATCTTAAGATGACGCATTTTACGATTGAGATTGAACTTGAAGACGAAGTGTGTTTGATGAAGGATGATCACAAACACTAAAATCTTTTAATCTTTATATGGATCATAAATATCTGAACCAGCCATTGCCACACCGATTGGATGCAGTCTGTAAAGCACTTTAATTGTGTTTCCCATATAACTTAAAACTTCATCTAGATTTTTATAACATTCCGGGGCTTCATCCGCACCGGAGCCACGCAGCTCAATTCCTTTTTGCTTTATAGATGTTTTTACTTTTTCAAAATTAACTTTACCACGACCAACTGTTACAGGTTTCTTAACTCCATCTCTGTCTCTAATCCATTTTTTCTTTCCTGCAGCTTCGTTGCGGGACATTGTTCTGCCAGCACCATGTACAGTTGAGTACAATGCCTCTTTGGATAATTGTGAATCAACACCTTCAACAATTACTGAATCATCCATCATATTTGCACCGATGAAACCAAGCTGATTTGGAAACGCAGGTGTGCATCCTTTGCGTACTACCCAATACTTCTCACCAAAATGTTCTTCCCTCCATGCAAAGTTGTGATGGTTATGAACTTCAAATGTTTTAGTAGGATTGCCAAGAATCCTTAAAACCAGCTGAACTACTTTATCACGGCCTGCGTAAGCATATTCACCTGCTAGATGCATTGCTTCTAAATATCCTTGTCCAAGTTCGGATTTGATATCAAATAAAATTGGTGGCGAATCCATTGAACCTTCTTTGACTTTGTCTTCAAAGGACAAGTTTTGAGATAGTGCGATAAATCCCATTGTTGTTCTGTGACCGAATCCACGCGAACCGAAGTGAACCCCAACCCATAAATATCCATCATCATCCTTAAATAAATCTACAAAGTGATTTCCGCTGCCGACAGTTCCAAGTTGTTCTTTGGCGAGTGAGATAAGTTTACGCTGTGGTTTAAATTCTGCGGATGCAATTTTATCCAAAACTTCATGATCAACAGGCTGATTATTTTTTCTGCCAATACCGAAAGAAATTTGATTATAAATCTCATCCATTATTTTCGGCAGTTGTATTTCATCTGCCTTGATATCAGTTCTTACAGCTTTGTTTCCGCAAGCAATATCAAACCCAACTCCGGAAAGCGAAATTTTGTTTTTGTATGCGACTGCTCCGCCGATAGGATGACCATATCCATAATGTGCATCAGCAGTAAGCACACCAATATCATTTTCAGATGTGCATCTTTCAATCTGAGCAATTGATTTCTCATCAATTATTTCTCTGCCGAAGATTTTTATGCGTTTCATTTTAATACTTGATGAATTACCTAATCAATAATAAAAGAATAAATAGATTAAGTCACTACAAAAAAAAAAGCACGATAGCTCGTGCCTTAATTGTAAATTATACATTGTTAATTGTTAATTACTTTATCAGCATCATCTTTTTTGTTTGAACAAAATCACCGGCATCGATACGATAGAAATAAACTCCTGTGCTAACTTTATTGCCCAGTTCATCATCACCATTCCAGTTAACCTCGTAAACTCCGTTTACCTGTTCTTTATTTATTAAAGTCTTCACCTCTCTTCCAAGAATATCAAATATTTTTAACGACACAAGCGAAGGTGAAACAATACTATATCTGATGACTGTATTTGGATTAAAAGGATTCGGGTAATTTTGTTCAAGAGTAAATTCAACAGGAACCTGATCATCAATTTGTTCAACATCCAAAAGAATTCCTGCTTCGGGTGTTGGAAGTTTTGCTGTGGTATAAATTCTAAAATCACCCGGAGGAAGTGTTATGCTTGCTGTAAGGTTTGTTACGTTAACGCTATCACCGCTAAAATAATCGTACCACCAGCCTGAGCGCGTAAAGTTTTGATTTGTTGTAAATTCGTAAACTCCAAAATTTCCAATGATAAAAACATCCATAGAAGAATGGTAAAGATTAATCTTTTTCACAAAGTTCCCAACATCAAGTGTAAAATTGTCTGTACTAAAAGCATCATAATCTGTTTTCAATTTGGCAAGTGCGGAATAAACTTTATAAAGGTTTGTTCTTCTGTCATCATCAAGATAATTCCATTTAACAGGTTTTTCACCAACTCTTCCCATTGAATCAATACTTATATCATATCCAAGTTCGCCAAACTGCCAGATCATTTTTGGACCAGGTACTGTGAAAAAGAATGCACCTGCAAGTTTTATACGGTTTAATGCAACATTTAAATTTTTAATATTATAACTGCCGGCTGAACTACCATATGTTAAATTCTTAAACATCAATCTTTCTTCATCGTGACTTTCCATATATCCCACTAAATAAGGATTTGTCCATCCACGGGCTTTGTAAGATATTCTTGAAAAGTTTGATGCGTAGCCCATTGTTGCTTCATTATAATTATAATTTAAATTACCCCACAACATCATTCCATAATTTGAAAGAACAATTTCTTCGTTATCCGGTGCAAAGTGTTCAAGTATTATATATGCAGTTGAATCATAATCCCAAATCTGATCAGCCATTCTTTTTAGAATATTAATTCTGGGTAGATCATAGGCACCACCATCGCCAGGTGTGTTTGTAAATCCTTTTGTAAAATCAAATCGGAACCCATCAAACTTATATTCCTCTAACCAGTAACGATTTACTCTACCTACAAAATATTTTGTTGCTGATTTTTCATGATTGAAATCATAACCGAATGAATATACAGGATTTGGTGAAACAACATTAAACCACGGACTGTTTGCTGCAGGACGGTTGTTAGCTGAATCCCAATACATTCTTACTAAAGGTGATTGACCGTAAGCATGGTTTAAAACCATATCAAATAATACCGCAATGCCATTCTGATGACAAACATCAATAAACTCTTTTAACTTGTTTGCCGTACCGTAATACTTATCAGCAGCAGTATGAAAACTAACATTATATCCCCAACTGGAATTTCCTTCAAATTCATTTACAGGCATTAGTTCTATAGCATTAACACCGAGTGATTTTAAATATGATAAAGTATCAATTAAAAACTGGTAAGTTTTTTGTGTAGAAAAATCCCTAACAAGAAGTTCATAGATAACTAATTTTTCTTTTGGCGGTCTTTGAAAATCTGTAACCTGCCATTGATATTCACTCTGTGCTGTTTGAAGAACACTTACGGCTTGGGAAGTTTTACCTGCAGGATAAGGTTTTAAATTTGGGTAATTAGTTGAAGGTATATATTGGTCATTCCATGGATCAAGAATTTTTTCTGAGTATGGATCGCCTGTTCTTATAGTTCCATCCACAAGATATTGAAATGCATATTCAGTTCCCGGACTTACAGTTAAATCAATCCACCATATAACGCTATCTGAATTTACAAAATGACGGTTCAACATGTAATTAGTCTGAACTTTCCAATCATTAAAATCACCGAGCAGATAAACAAAATCTTTATACGGCGCAAACAATGCAAGAGTTGCGTTGGTAACACTGGTATAATTGATTCCCGGTTTTAATCCATCTGGCAAAGGAGCATTGGTATAAGCTGGATTTGAAAACATCATAAACGAAGTTGAATCCACACTGCCTGTTGTATCAATACCAACAACTTTTACAGTATGTGCACCAACAGAAAAGTTTGAGTGAACAAAATTATACGTTAAATTTTTTGTGTTTGTCTGTGCAACCTGGCTTCCATCAACAAAAATAGTTAGCGAAGAAACCTTTGTGCCGAGTTCTACAGCAGAAACAGTAATTGGAACTGTTTCTCCAAACTTTACAAATGCAGGTGAACGCTGTGGATCACCATAAGAAACGGATACTTCAGGATTTTGCACAACAACTGTTAAACCCGGCTCAAAAAGATCTACAAAAATATCAGGACGAGTTTGCTTTGATCCATCAGAACTTCTAAAAACTATATCAAGCTGTGTAATTTGTTCTGCAGGATTTATAACGCTATAAAAAGTTCTTGGATATCCAACAGTTAGTTTATAAAAATTTGCACCTAATCTTGTAAGAGCAGGCTGATTTGTTTGTCCCCAGCTTCCGATAACATGCTGCCAGATTCCAAGGTTAGTTGTAACACCGGTATGAGCGTAAATGGTTCCTGTATAGTTTAACAACTCTGATGCGCCGGGTAATGATGTATCAAGGAAAATTACGATACTATCATATTGTGTTGGTGTTGTTGGGTCGATAGTAATCGGTTGAGCAAATGATACTGAATAAATCGTTATCGTAAATAAAATGGCTTTTAATAAATTTTTCATAAATCTATTCTTTAATTCCTGTTAGTTGAACAATAATTTCCCGGCTTCTTGCTCTGTTATCAAAATCAACAAAAATTATCTGCTGCCAGGTTCCCAAAATTAACGATTTATTTTTAAACGGCACTGTAAAAGATGCCCCCTGCAAAGAAGCCCGAACGTGAGAATGCCCGTTTCCATCGTGCCAGGTATCATCATGATGATAATTTTGACCTTTGGGAATGATTTTTTCAAAGAAATTGGGATAATCTTTTAACAACCCGGGTTCATATTCAATAGTTGTGATACCAGCAGTGGAGCCGGGAACAAATAAAAGGGCGCTTCCTTCGGTAAAATTATTTTCTCTAACTATCTCATTAACTTTATTTGTGATATTAATTATATCGCAATCCCCTTTGCTCTTTAGCGAAATTGTATGTGTTTCTATTGTAAAATTCATATTCTTTTGAAGCAACATCTTTTGTTTTGATGGAAAAAATAAGTTGTGCATTTGCGATAATCAAGGGAATAAAGATGTGAATGCTTTTGTAGGGAATGGTCTCCCGCCATTCCGTGTATTTTTGTTATTATTTGGATCGGACAGAGTCCGATCCGTACAATTTATTTCATCAAGATCATCTTCTTAGTTTCAAAGTAATCACCGGCCTTTAGTTGATAGAAATATATTCCTGAACTTAAATTGTTCATTGTAAATTGTACATTGTACATTCCACCGGGTTTTTCTTCATTAGCAAGAGTTATAACTTCTTTTCCAAGAACATCATAAACTTTTAATGTTACAAATTGCCTACTGCTTATTGCATACTGAATACTGGTACTTGGATTAAATGGGTTTGGATAGTTTTGTTCTAAAGAAAACTTTGTTGGTGAATTTATTTCAACTTCAATTGTGTTTGAATATTCAAACGTTCCGTCAAAATCAATTTGTTTTAATCTGTATTGATATTTTCCAGCAGAAAGATTTTCATCAACGAAGGAATATGACTGTGGTTCTGTTGTTGTTCCCTTACCAATAACAAATCCAATATTGTATCGGGGCAGGACTTCTACTTTTTCAGTCTTTGAATCTTTTGGTCTTTGAATTTCAAATCCTTGGTTATTTGTTTCCGTTGCAGTTTGCCATTTGAGTGTTAAATTTTTATCTGTAATTGAAGATGTAAAGTAAGTGAGTTCAACAGGAGTGCCGCCGTTAATTGTATGTAGTACTTTCCCGTTAGATTTCACTGCCCATCCGAACTCAGGATTCATAAAATAAAGACTGTATAGGTTATTGCTCATATCGGAATATTGCTCTTCCCAGCTTATTCCATTATTTGTGGTATAAAATATTTTGCCGTTTGTATTATACCAGCCATTATTCATATCGGTAAACCAAAAATCATTAATAGAAGTTAATTTCAAGTTCCACGAATTACCCCCGTCAGATGTTGAATAAAGGTTATTACCACCAAAAGTACTAAGCCAACCAACAGATTCATTAAGAAATTGCATTTTAAGAATTGTACCATCAACATTACTAGAAAGTAGAGTCCAGTTTTGTCCAGCATCGGTGGTTTTATATAAAGAATCACCTACACACCATCCAATAGAATCATTTATAAAAGATAAAGCATAAACGGAAACACTAGGTGTATAAACTAATTCCCAGAAAGTTCCACCATTGGTTGTTTTATAAATTTCTCCACCCGCGAATCCCACACCGCAAGTAATACCATTTAAGGTATCAGAGAAAACAATATCTTCCATGTGCCAATATGTCGCTGGATATCTTACAGTCCAGCTTTCACCACCATTTGAAGTATAGAGTAAGTTACCCGATACATGAGAAAACCATCCATGGTTTGCATCTAAAAAAAATATTGATGTAATCGGAGCCCACGGTTCAAAATTAACTGACCATGTAGAACCTCCATCAATAGTTTTAAAAATTTTCATAGGATCGTTTCTACATCCCCAACCGATGTTTTCATCAGCAAATTTTACGATTGAGAATACTCCAGCTGGATTCTCTCCTATTTGATACCATTGGGCATTTGTAGTTGTTGATAACACAAAAAGTATTGTAATAAACAAAACTATCTTTTTCATAAAAGCCCCTTAATGAAATATTATAAAATAATCTCACCTCAAACGAACGAAATAAAACTGTTAAAGTCAATCAAATACACTAAAAGATTTTCCGTCTAATATTTGGTAAATTTATTTATCACAAAATGGTTACAAGTAAAAATGAGAATGATTTTATTATTTACAATCGCCTTATCTTTTATTGCACAATCGCAGCATCAGATTATAAACGTTGCAAACCGAAATACAATATCGCTTAACGGTGAGTGGTCAATTATAATCGATCCTTACGAAAATGGTTTTTATAATTACAGGTATGAAGAAAATCCTAATGGATATTTTAAGAATGCAAAACCTAAAACAAAATCAGATCTTGTGGAATATGATTTTGATAAATCTGAAAAGTTAAATGTTCCTGGCGATTGGAATACCCAACGCAAAGATCTCTTCTTTTATGAAGGCACAGTGTGGTATAAAAAGTCATTTGATTATAATACAAAACCCAACTCACGATTATTTATTTATTTCGGAGCTGTTAACTACAACGCCATTGTGTATGTAAATGGTGAAAAGATCGGCACTCATACCGGCGGATTTACAGCGTTTAATTTTGAAATAACTTCTAAAGTAAAAAGCGGAAGTAATTTTGTAGTTGTTAAGGTGGATAATAAAAGACAGCGTGATGGAGTTCCTACTTTAAATACAGATTGGTGGAATTACGGCGGCATTACGCGAGATGTTAATCTTGTAGAAGTGCCTGAAGAATTTATTGATGATTATTTTATTCAGCTTGATCCTAAAAAAGACAATACAATAACAGGATGGATAAAATTAGCCGGAGTAACAACAGCACAAAATGTAAAAGTAAAAATTCCTGAAGCAGAAATAGAAAAAACATTTGTTACTGATAACACAGGTTACTGCAGTTTTACCTTTAATGCTCAAGTGGATTACTGGTCTCCGGAATCACCAAAACTTTATGATGTAATAATTGAAACAGATAAAGATAAAATTGTTGATCAAATCGGTTTTAGAAAAATTGAAGTTGATGGAACAGATATTAAGTTAAACGGTAAATCAATTTTTCTGCGCGGCATTTCTATGCACGAAGAATCTCCAATCAGAGGCGGGCGCGCTTATTCGATTGAAGATGCGGAAAAACTGCTTTCCTCTGCAATCGAACTTGGATGCAATTTTGTTCGGCTTGCACATTACCCGCACAACGAAAATATAATAAGAATGGCAGATAAAATGGGAATGCTGGTTTGGTCTGAAATTCCTGTTTACTGGACGATACTCTGGGATAATCCTGATACTTACAAACTTGCATCGCAGCAGCTTTCGGAAATGATAAACCGTGATAAAAATCGGGCTTCGGTAATTATTTGGTCTGTTGCAAATGAAACTCCAAGAGGCGAAAGCAGGTTAAAATTTCTAACAGGACTTATAACAGAAGCTAGAAATCTTGATCCAACAAGATTGATTTCTGCGGCAACCGAGTTAACATACAAAGACAAAATAATAAATGTCGATGATCCGCTTTCTGAACAGCTTGATGTAATTGGTGCAAACGAATATTTAGGTTGGTATTCTCATTCGATAGATGAGATAAAAGATTTTAGCTGGAAAACTAAATTTAATAAACCGCTTATTATCAGTGAGTTTGGCGCAGATGCAAAATTTGGTTTGCACGGTGATGAGCAAACAAGATGGACTGAAGAATATCAGAATGCAATTTACCGTGAGCAAATTAATATGCTTTGCAAAGTTGAGTTTCTCAGAGGAATGAGTCCCTGGATACTTTATGATTTTCATTCACCAAGAAGACCTTTACCGGAAATACAGGATTACTACAACCGCAAAGGATTGATCTCGAATGATGGAAATAAGAAACAAGCTTTTTATACTTTGCAGAAGTTTTATAAAGAAAAGAAATTGCAGTTGGAGAAATATGCATTTGGAGAAGGTGGGTCTCCCGGACCAAATGTTACCATTTTTGTAGTGAATTTTTGTTTTTATTTCGGATCGGACAGGAGTCCGATCCCTACAATTTATTTCATCAAAATCATTTTCTTAGTTTCAATATAATCACCCGCTTTAAGCTGGTAGTAATAAATTCCGCTTGCCAACTGAAGACTGCCGACTGAAGACTTGAATTCAACTTCATAACTTCCAGCAGGTTTTTCTTCATTTACAAGAGTTGCAACTTCTTTTCCTAAAACATCATAAACTTTTAAAGTTACAAATTGCCTACTGCTTATTGCATACTGAATATTGGTGCTTGGGTTAAATGGGTTTGGGTAGTTTTGTTCTAAAGAAAACTTTGTTGGTGAATTTATTTCAACTTCAATCGTATTTGAATATTCGAATGTTCCATCAAAATCTATTTGTTTTAATCTGTATTGATATTTCCCGAAGAAAGATTTTCATCAACAAATGAATATGAAGGTTCCGTTGTTGTTCCCTTACCATTTACAAAACCTAATGTATTCCATTCCTCACTTCTTTCGTCTTGCGTTTTTCTTCTTTCGATTTGAAAACCTTGATTGTTTGTTTCTGTTGCAGTTTGCCAGTTAAGAATTACATCATTATCAATAACGGATGAGGTGAAAGAAAGAAGTTCAACAGGAATTCCATCTTATTTAACAATCAAACCATTGCCAAAAGTTAGACCAAGCTGGGAATCACGAAATCGATTGCATTATAGATTAAATAATAATACATCTGTCCAGTTTTATCTCTTATATAAAGTCACATTTTGAACCAACAATTAATGGATCTGATTATCCAGAAAATTTGAGACCCCAAAATTTATAATCCCAACATCTAAATGATGGTCATTATTCCAGTTAAAGCATAAAAATGTAGAAATTTTGACCATAAGAAATCAAGACATATCCAACTAGTGCAATCAATCATTCCACCATCAGTTGTTATTAAAGTAATAACACCTGAACTCCATCCAATATCATCAAAAAACTTGAATAGAAACAGCACATATATGACCACCATGAAATGAACCTCCACATTTTTCACCAACAACACTTGTCTATGAACTGCAATAATATTCTGGTCCAAAACAATCCCAAAAGTCATTAAAACCGAAATTCTGGGTGATCTATAATTAATCCGATTGTAAGATCTTAATTTATCCATTAAATTTTTAAAAATATTTAATTCAAGTCGTGAGTTTCAATAATCACAAGTACCTAGTTCCCAAATTGAAATACCTATTTTAAATTTCAAACGATTTTCCAATATAGATTATCAAGTTTGGTTTCAAAGAACCATTGTGCATTTAAAAATTAACCATAAGAGAAAACAAAAAAAAACTATCTTTTTCATAAAAACCCCTTAACGAAAAATTATAAAATAATCTCACCTCAAACGAACGAAATAAACCGCATAAAGTCAATCAAAATGTAAAGAAAACTTGTTTGGTAATTCAGCCTTTAACGGCTAATTTTTCTGCACAAATTTTTAATTATATGAATAAAAATTGGAAGGCTTATGAACTCAAAATATTATATGGATTTAGAGCACAAATACGGTGCTCATAATTATCATCCGCTTGAAGTTGTAATTGCAAAAGGTAAAGGTGTTTGGGTTTGGGATGTTGAAGGTAAAAAATATCTTGATTTTCTTTCTGCTTACTCTGCAGTTAACCAGGGACATTGTCATCCAAAAATTATAAACACACTTATTGAGCAGGCACAAACTTTAACATTAACATCACGCGCATTTTATAATAATGTTCTTGGCGAATATGAAAAGTTTGTAACAGAACTTTTTGGATATGATAAAGTTCTTCCGATGAACACAGGTGTTGAAGGTGATGAAACCGCAGTTAAGCTTGCACGCAAATGGGCTTATGATGTTAAAGGAATTAAAAAGTACGAAGCAAAAATTATTGTAGCCAATGAAAACTTTCACGGCAGAACAATGATGGCTGTTTCTGCTTCAACTGATCCTGATTGTTTTGATGGATTTGGTCCATTTGTACCAGGATTTGAAAAAATACCTTACAACAATATTGCGGCATTAGAAAAAGCTTTGGAAGATCCAAACGTTGCAGCATTTTTAGTTGAACCAATACAAGGTGAAGCTGGCGTTTTTGTTCCTGATGATGGATACTTAAAAAAAGCACAGGAACTCTGCAAATCTAAAAATGTTCTTCTCATCTGCGATGAAGTTCAAACAGGATTAGCAAGAACAGGTAAAATGTTAGCATCAGATTATGAAGCTGTTAAACCGGATATTTTAATTCTTGGCAAAGCTTTATCAGGCGGAGTAATGCCTGTATCCGCAGCCTTAGCAAATGATGAAGTAATGCTTGCAATAAAACCCGGTCAGCACGGCTCAACTTTTGGTGGAAATCCGTTAGCTTGTAAAGTTGCAATCGCATCATTAGAAGTTTTGATTGAAGAAAAGCTTGCAGAAAATGCTTTTGCAATGGGTGCTTACTTTAGATCAGAAGTTCAGAAAATGGTAAATGAATTTGAACATCTTACTTTAGTGCGCGGTAAAGGATTGTTGAATGCAATTGTAATCAAGCCTGCTAAGAGCGGAAAAACTGCGTGGGATGTTTGTGTTGCATTAAAAGAAAACGGAATGCTTGCAAAACCAACTCATGGTGATATTATAAGATTTGCTCCACCACTTGTTATAACTAAAGATGAAATTGATTTGGCTGTTAGTATTATCAGAAAAGTTTTGAAGGATTTTAATTAGAAATAGTATTGTCATCACGAGTCCCGAGCAATCGGGACGAAGTGATTTTTAATTCATTTAACAGATTGCTTCGTCGTGGACTCCTCGCAATGACTTTTTCAAATCTTATTCTTAAGAACTTCTCTAGTTTCTCTAATTGATTTAGCAAGTTTGGTTAATCTTTCCTCAACGTTTCCAAGATCATTATTTTTTGCTGAAATTTCAATACCAAGAGCTTCATCACCAACCAACTTTGCACCAACAGAATAACTGGATCCTTTTAGTGTATGAGCCATATCAATAATTTTTTTTACTTCACTGGTTAAATGAAGATCACGAAGTAACTGCAGTTTATGTTCAGCATCAATCAGGTAATCTGTTAGCAGATCTTTTTCAAAAATCTCATCACCAAGGCTAATTTGTTTTAGCCTAGTAAAATCAAACAATCTTAAATCGTAAACATCATCCTTATTCTTTTTATTATCAGTATAATCAATTTTTAAGAAGTGGTCTATCAATCTAATAATATCACGGGCAACCATTGGTTTTGGAACATATTCATCCATACCGGCTTCAATACATTTTTCACGATCGCCAATAAGTGCATGAGCAGTGATTGCGATAATTGGAATTTTATTTTTTGGTTCGTTTAAAGCTCTTATCATCTTAGTCGCAGCAAATCCATCAACATCCGGCATTTGCACATCCATAAGAATTAAATCATAATGATTCTGTGTGTGTGCTCGAACTGCTTGTTCACCATTCATTACAGCATCAACTTCATAACCAGCAGAGTTAAGTGTTCTAATCGCTACTTTTTGATTTATAAGATTATCCTCTGCGAGAAGAAGTTTAAAGCCTTTTCTTTTAGGAATATGAAGTTTAATATCGGCATCGGTAAACTGCGGTTCTTCAATTTCAGCCAAAGCCTTTTTCTCTTCTTCAATTTGTTTTGCAGTTTGATCCGCTCCTTGTTCTTGTACAACTATTTGAAAATCAAACCTGCTTCCCTCACCTTCTATGCTGTTTACAGAAATATCACCTTCCATAAGATTTGTAAACTCTTTACAAATAACCAAACCTAGACCGGTTCCGCCTAAACTGTTTCCCTCAGCCCCAGTAATCTGCGAGAATGGTTTAAACAACTCTTTAATTTTATCAGAGGGAATTCCAATTCCCGAATCAAATATCGAAGTGCTTAATCTTACTTTACCTTTCTCAAGCTCACTAGTTTTAACAACAATTTTAATTTCGCCTTCTTTGGTAAACTTAACTGCATTGCTTAAAAGATTAAGATATATCTGCCTTATTCTTGTAGGATCGCCAATAAAATTTAAATTCCTATCTTCAGGTAATTCGTAAGTAACATTTAATGATTTTTCTTTTGCTTTAGGGCTTACAATGGAAATAGCCTGAGTAACAACTTTTTTAAGATTGAAGTTTAGATTTTCAAGTTCAATTTTTCCAGCTTCAATTTTTGAAAGATCCAGCACTGCATTTATAGTATCCAGCAAGGATTCAGCAGAAATTTTAGCACTGCGAATAAATTGTTTTAGTTCTTCCTGGTTTTGATAAGATTCGTTTTCAATAAGTGCTAAAAATCCAATAATACCATTCATTGGGGTACGGATTTCGTGACTCATATTAGCAAGGAAGCGGCTTTTTGCGGTGCTTAACTTCATTGCTTCTTTAGCTAGAGCATCAGATTTTTCTTTTTCAGTTTTAAGTTCAATCTCAACTTGTTCACGTAAATGCTGAGCTAATACTTCCATCGAAACATCACGAATAGTACCTTCTAAAAATTTCTTGCCGGATATATCATCAGTAACGTAACGCACATTCATTTTAACATTAATATCATCTTTATGTTTATCAACAAGTGTTGTAATAAAATTTTCAACAAAACCATGCTTTTTTACTTCAGCTAATAATCTGTCTCTGTCAGATTTATTTTTATAATAGTCAGTTACCCTGGTAATAATAAGATCATCCAGAGTTTCGTGTCCTAACATCTTTACCAATGATTCATTTGCGGTGATAAAATCACCTTCAGTTGTAGATTGAAAAATTCCGTCAGTTGAGTTGTTAAAGATTGCTCTGAATTTTTTTTCTGATTGTTCAACACGCAAAGCATTTTCTGCAACCTGTAAACGCATCCTAAAATTTATTGCGCTGCCAACAACAGAAAGCAAACTAAGGAACAGAACAAAGATCAGAGATTCAAACATATTTGGTAAGAAATATATTTTCTGATCGTTAAATAGAATGGCAACAGCAAAAACAATGTTATAATATATTGCAACAAGAATCTGGTTCTTTATTTCCCAATTAAGAAACATCGCTGAAGTAAATATCATCAATCCAACTATCTGGGAGTTAACTATAAGTGAGTTTGGCATTAACAATATCATCAATGCAGATGACGCGATAATCGTAAGCAGTAGAATGTGAACCAGCGGAATAGAATACCGCATTGCATTTTTAGAATTAAGAAATACTAAAATTATAAAGGATATTAGAGTAGCAATAAGTCTTACAAAATAAATTTCAAATGCAAATTCGGCGTGATGACGAACTTCAAATATCATTGCAAAGATGCCGGAAATGGCAACCATCAATGCAATCACCTTTAATGGTGTAACTAAATATTTACCTGATTCTTCTTTGATACGATCATACCTCGCTTTCACTAAAGGTAACATTGGGTTGTAAATAAAATCTATAAGAGATTTTTCGTCCTTCATCTTTTGCTCATAAAGTCCACAATAAATCTACATAATTTTTATGATAAATTGGTTTATCATTTCTATCTTAACACTAACAATTTTGAAAATAATTTAAATGATAGATTTTTTGTATTCAATCGACCTGGCAATTTTTTACTTCTTCAATCATACTCTTTCCATCGGATTTCTGGATAAGTTTTTTTCTATTATAACAAATGTAAATAATTGGTATATAACCTATGTAATTCTACTCGGAGTTAGTTTTGTTAAGGGAGGCAGGAAAGGTAAACTTGCTGTTTTAGGAGTTCTTTTATTAATTGTTGTCACTGATCAGACCGGTTATAGATTATTGAAAGAATACTTTGCAAGACCACGTCCATGCAATGCTTTAGCTGATGTTTTAACTCCTCTAGGATGCACAGGTTCATACTCATTTCCATCAAATCATGCACTTAATAATTTTGCAGCGGCAATTTTCTTTTATAGACTATTTCCCAACTTAAAGTGGGTTCTGTTTATCAGCGCAGCGTTAATTTCAATCTCCAGAGTTTATTTAGGATTGCATTACCCATCAGATATTTTCGGCGGCGCAGTGATTGGATTGGCATTTGGTTATCTATTCTCTTCCGGTGTTTTGTATTTAGAAAAGTATTTAGATGAAAGAAAAATTAAACGCACTGAATCTTAAACGTGTGAAAGGTTCTATATAAATGAAAAAAGTACTTTTTATATTCCTTTTAATTATTTCCACTAATTTTATTCTTGCAGAATGTTTACCAATTAAAAACGTTAATTATAACAAAGTTGATACGGTAGAAACAAAAGTTGTCAATTATTCTAATAGCAATTCAGATAGCACAGTAGTTATTAATATTGATTTTCCGCAAATAATAAACTTTGAAAATGCTGAGATAGAGAATAAAGTTAATTTGTTCCTGGAAGAAGAATTTAAACAGTCAATTGCATGGTTTGATGAGCTGCAAACGGATTCATCATACTTTTTAGAGTTCGGTACTGAGATGCAATTTACTTTTGAAACAGGATTTCAGGTAGAATATAACTCTAAAGAATTTATAAGTATCGCATTAAGTCATTATCAATTTACCGGCGGTGCTCATGGCAATTATTTTGCACTTGGTTACAACATTTTAATGAAAGATGGCAGCGTATTATCACTTAAAGATATTATCAAAGATGATTCATTTGATCTCTTAGCATTTGAATGTGAGCAGGCGATTTTGGAAAAGTATGAAGCAAGCTCATTAATTGAGGCGGGATTATTTGAAGACGAAATTGAAATTCTAGATGATCAGGATTTTTATATCAAACCAGGTGTGCTCGTTCTTCAGTTTGATCCTTACGAAATTGGTCCGTGGGTAATGGGTGAAGTTACTGCGGAAATTCCATTTGAAAAGATAAAAGATATATTGAAAGAGAATCTTCCATTTCCAACAAATTAAAAATTATGGATAATAAATTCTTAATCCGCACAGCAAACGAAAACGATGTTCCGGCAATCTTTGCACTTATAAAGGAATTAGCCGAATTTGAAAAACTTGCTGATCAAATAAATACCACAGAAAATGAATTGCGTAAAACATTATTTGGTGAAGATAGATTTGTAGAAATTCTTCTTGCTGAGTTTAATGGTGAAATAGTGGGACAGGCTTTATTCTTTAAAAACTTTTCAACGTTTCTTGGCAAACCTGGAATTTA
Organism: Ignavibacteriales bacterium; assembly: GCA_016707115.1. Taxonomy (GTDB): domain Bacteria; phylum Bacteroidota; class Ignavibacteria; order Ignavibacteriales; family Ignavibacteriaceae; genus IGN3. Next base: position 200,951 of record JADJIH010000002.1, read on the forward strand.
TCTTGAGGATCTTTACGTAAAACCAGAAATGCGTGGCAAAGGAATTGGGAAGATGCTGCTAGATAAAATCATTTCAATCGCTAAAGAAAGAAATTATGGCCGAGTAGAATGGTCTGTTTTAGATTGGAATGAGTCTGCAATTGATTTTTACAAAAAAATTGGCGCTAAACCATTAGATGATTGGACAATATTCAGACTTACTTCTGATAAATTTTAAGATTTATTCTTTGCCATTTCAATCAATTTAGTGTATCAACTTTCGCTTAAGCTTTTACTTTAAATTCATTATTTTTACGCTTCAAAAATATCAAAAGAACTTAAATTTTTAATCTTATAAGAGGATCTAAATGTCTAACAAAAACAGAAGAGTAGTTGTAACAGGAATGGGAGCTTTAACCCCAATCGGATTAACTGTAAATGAATTCTGGAATGGTATGATGGAATCTAAAAGCGGCGCTGCTATGATTAAGCAGTTTGATACTTCAAGGGTTGATACAAAATTTGCCTGCGAACTAAAAGATTTTGATATATTAAAATTTCTTGATAAAAAAACTGCAAGAAGATTAGATCCCTTTGCTCAGTATGCCCTGGTTGCATCACAGCAAGCCATTGACGATTCAAATCTTAAACCCGAAACTCTTTCTGAAGATGAAAAAAATCGAATTGGAGTTATTTTTGGAAGTGGAATCGGTGGCATTCAGACTTTTTATGATCAAGCGGTTACAAATCGTGAACAAGGACCAGGAAGGATTTCTCCATTCTTTATCCCTATGCTCATTCCAGATATTGCAGCCGGACATATTTCTATGCAGCATGGTTTCCGTGGTCCAAATTATTGCACAGTTTCTGCTTGTGCTACCGGAAACAATAATATGATAGATAGCTTTCTTTTGATAAAATTTGGGATGGCTGATGTAATGGTTGCCGGCGGTAGTGAGGCCTCTATATCAGAATTAGGGATGGGTGGATTTAATGCAAATAGAGCACTCTCAACCAGAAATGATTCACCAGAAACAGCAAGCCGTCCATTCGATGCAACAAGAGATGGATTTGTTATGGGTGAAGGTGGAGGTGCTTTGATTCTTGAAGAACTCGAACACGCTTTAAAACGTAATGCTAAAATTTATTGTGAGATTATAGGAGCTGGGCTATCAGCTGATGCACATCATATTACAGCCCCTCATCCTGAAGGTACAGGTGCAATTCTATCTATGAAAATGGCAATTGAACAAGCAGGAATCAAGCCCGATGATATTGATTACGTTAATATGCACGGAACAGCTACTCCGCTTGGAGATATTGGTGAAACTAAAGCGATTAAAAAAGTGTTTGGAGAACATGCATATAAATTAAATGTTTCATCAACAAAGAGTATGACTGGACATTTATTGGGTGCAGCTGGTGCAGTTGAAGCAATAGCATCAATTCTTGCTGTTGTAAATGATAAGATACCACCAACTATTAACTTTGCAAATCCTGACCCTGATTGTGATTTAAATTATACTTTTAATAAGCCACAGGATAGAAAAGTTAATTATGCATTAAGTAATGCTTTTGGTTTTGGTGGTCATAATACATCGGTAATATTTAAAAAGTATGAGTAACAATTATTAGGATTATTAGTGAAGCGCATCATTTATTTTTTGTTCGTTTTAATATTTAGTTTTTCAACACTTAATTTTTCTTCAGATGGAGCCAAAAAGAAAGGAAAGCTAATTATTAAGTTTAACGGTATGAGTTCCAACAATGGTAATGTAAAAATTGCATTATGTAATTCTGATGCAAATTATAAGAATCATAAATCACCATTTATTGGCAAAACAATTCCAATAGAAAATAATACAGCAACTATTGAAATTGAAGATTTACCTTATGGTGATTATGCGGTAAAGGCTTTTCACGATGAAGATGCTAATGATGATTTGAATACGAATATTCTCGGCATTCCGGTTGAAGATTATGGCTTTTCAAATAATGCTCGTGGATTGTTTGGCCCGCCTTCCTGGGAAGACGCAAAATTTAGATTTAGTGATAATAATAAAATTGTTGAAATTTTAATTGATTAGCACTTAGTTATCATCCCATTTTTTTTATACAACCGCTAAATGACTTTCTTTAGCTGGGTATGAATAATACTTTGCTACCGGAATAGTTAAGATTAGCGGCGGTTAAAAAAATCCTAAGTACTTTAAGATAGATTAGTTTTTCCTCAAACTAAGACCAACCGCCGCTGAATTTAAATCATATCATTTAGTCTTTTTATCCTTGTCTTCAAAAACTGAATCCTGAACACCTTTATTAACTACATAGTTTGAGTAATTAACAATTACCTTTCCCTTAGTTCTTGTATCAGAATTCTTATTTTTTTTATCAGGTTTTTCATTGTTCGTTTCTCCGCTAATCGTTGCAGGAATATTCATCTTATCCATATTAAAAGCGAAAACAATTTTAGCAGGCAGCGGATATTTTATTTTATCGTCATAAGTAAAATCAATAGTAAAAGTGCCGTTAGTTTTTGTAGTTGATTCAACTTTTCTAATAATCTGCATTTTCTGATCTATCCAATATGTTGAAAGAATTACTTCCCCTTGATCTCCAAGAGGGATTACCTTAACGATTGATGTTTTAAATCCGTTTATTTCAACATCTTGCTCATAAATCGCAGTATAATCTTTCTTGAGCAGTGATGAAGGTGAAAATTCCATTCCATTTTTGGGCAGCATCGCAAATCCATCTGCTTCCAGATGAACTTTATCTGGCTGCTTAAAATAAATTTTAGCTTTTGTTTCCGGAACCTTAATAAACTCAACATCAACTTTTATATTTACATCAACTTTGTAATCTACTACTTTATTAAAGTTTGTGATTACTGCGTTTATAATTTCATTTGGATCTTTTGATTGAGACAAACCAAATTGAACTAGAACTAAAAACAAACTGATTAATATTTTCATCTTGTCCTCATATTAGGTTAGAATATCCTTACGTTTGAATATGAATAGTGCTATAAAATAAAATACAATAACATGAGTGAATAAAATTGATACTGATTTTAGTATCTCTATAGAATCGATCGGATTTTTAAACATTAACATCCAATCCAAAAGATAACTTGTAAATAAGAATGGTTTAATTGATTGTATAAATTCTACTGGAATCGCTGACAAAATTAGAAATACAATTATCACTGCCATAGTTGAAATTATTGGCCCAATTGCATTTTCTACCAAAGCTGAAAAAAGAAATGCAAGGCTTGCAACAACACTCATTGATAATGTTGCATATGCATATGCAAATAAAAATCTCCAAAGTATGTCATCTTTTGCGAAAACAATAATTCCCTGGTTATTTGCAACAAGTAACTCTCCCGTACCTAAAATAATCGTTCCCAAAACTAAACTGGTAAAAGCTAACCAGATGATTAATAGAGAGGTGTAAATTATTCCTGCTAAGAATTTCGAAGTGACAATTTGATTTCTGGAAATAGGTCTGGTTATTAACATTCTATAAGTTCCAGCAGATGCTTCTCCAGCAAGTAAATCACCCGCAACTAAAGTAATCAGGAACGGAATATGAACCACAAGACTCATCATTATAAAGTACGAAACAAAGTATGCATTTAATAAATTACCTACTAAAAAAAAAGATGATTGCAGATTCTCGGTCATCGAATTTAATGTATGTGAACCTGAGAAATACATTGCAATGTGAATGACCGGAACGAGTGTTCCAATTGCCATAAATCCGATATAGGTTCGCCATTTCTTAAAAATTTTATACAATTCAATCTGGATAAGTGTCAACATTATACAACCTCATCAGTAATTTTCAAGAAATAATCCTCAAGTGATCTTGTTGGAATAACAGCACTAACTGCAATGCCATTTTCAACAAGATATTTATTGAGATTAGCTATTTCATCATTCTCTAGCGAGAACATAAATACAGTTTTTGCATTCGATTCAAGTTTGTTTTTCCAATCTGATTGAGCTAAAAGACTAATGGTCTTTTCTTCATCATTTACCTCAAACGATACTTTAAGTTTCTTTGCATTTAGTAAATCCTGAACATAGCCCTCAACTTTTGTTGTTCCTTTATTTATTATGATCATTCTATTTGCTACAAGTTCTACTTCGTGCAGTATGTGCGAAGAAAGAAAAATTGTTTTCTTTTCCACTTTGCTTAAATGTAAAATAAGATCACGAATTTCTTTCATGCCTTGTGGATCTAAACCAGTTGTTGGTTCATCGAGAATTATCAAATCAGGATTGTGAAGCAGTGCTTGTCCTAATCCTAGTCTCTGCTTCATTCCGTGTGAAAAAGTTTTAACTTTACTTTTATAACGTTTACTCAATCCAACAAGTTCAAGCACTTCCATAATTCTTTTTTTACTGATTTCCTTACCGGAAATTTTTCCAAGAATTTCCAGATTTTTATAGGCCGATAAATAACCGTAGAAATCAGGTTTTTCTACAATAGCACCGATCCTTTTTAGGATTTCTATACGATTCTTTTCGAGTGTTTTATCAAAGAGCTTTATACTGCCTTCAGTAGGTTTAATTAGAGATAAAAGCATTCTTATCGTTGTACTTTTACCCGCTCCGTTTGGGCCTAAAAATCCAAACACATCACCTTCAAAAACATTAAGATTAAGACTGTTTACAGCGCGTAAATCTTTAAAGTCTTTGGTTAATGAGTTAATCTCGATTATTTTATCGCCGTTCAATATAATTCTTTCAAAAAATTGATTAAAATCATGATAAAGATAGTAACTAATCGATAATTAAAAGATATATTTATTTTGAGCGGTAATTATTTTTGATAGAGAAGTTGAGATTTCCTAATGATGCTAAAATTAATTTATTGTCAAGAGTAAGTTGTATAAAATTTAATTTGTTTTTTTAACAAATTATTTTCATTTTCGATTTGAAAATTAAGTGATCAAAAAAAAATATATTAACTACGCTTTCTATTTTTTATTTATAATTTTTTTTAATAGTTTCTGATGTGAATTACTGATGAATGATGTGACAAAAATATTAAGTTTTTTATTATACAAACCATCGTTCAAAAATCCCGGATCACTTCTACCCTTAAATAACATAAATAGTTTTTTTTATTAACTAGTCTATCCTCTGGAGAGTTGGATGCAGATTAACAGATTTTTTACCGCACAGGGAAAGGATCCTCTATCATCTTTTGAATTTTCTAAAAGAACATCTGAGATTAAAAATCCTGATGGTTCAAGTGTTTTTAGAATGGAAAATGTTTCGGTGCCAAAGCAGTGGTCACAGGTTGCCACAGATATTATTGCGCAAAAGTATTTTAGAAAAGCAGGCATTCCAAAGCTGCTTAAAAAAATCAACGAAAAAGGAGTTCCAAAATGGCTTCAGCCTTCGGTTGCTGATTCAGAAAGATTACAAGAACTTCCCGAAAATGATAGGTTTACTTCGGAAACAGATTCTAAACAAGTGTTTCATCGATTATCAGGAACATGGACTTACTGGGGATGGAAAGCCGGTTACTTTGATTCTGAAGAGGATGCTAAATCATTCTATGATGAATTGATGTATATGTTCGCAAATCAAATGGCAGCACCGAACAGCCCTCAGTGGTTCAACACCGGATTAAATTGGGCTTATGGAATTACTGGACCATCACAAGGACATTTCTATGTTGATTATCAAACTGGTGAACTCACTAAATCAGAAGATGCTTATACACATCCGCAGCCACATGCTTGTTTCATCCAATCAGTTAGTGATGATTTGGTTAACGAAGGCGGCATCATGGATCTTTGGGTTCGTGAAGCAAGATTATTTAAATATGGTTCCGGTACTGGATCCAATTTTTCTGAATTAAGAGGTTCAAATGAATCTTTAAGCGGTGGTGGAAAATCTTCAGGTCTAATGTCGTTCTTAAAAATTGGAGATAGATCTGCAGGAGCAATTAAATCTGGTGGAACAACAAGACGCGCGGCCAAAATGGTAACTCTGGATCTCGATCATCCGGATATCGAAGAATACATTAATTGGAAAGTTATTGAAGAACAAAAAGTTGCGGCAATTGTTGCTGGTTCAAAATTATGTAATCTTCATCTTAACAATATTATGAAAGCTTGTTATGATGAACATCCTGAAAATGATCGATTCAATAAAAAGCTAAACAAGAAATTAAGCTACGCAGTTTTAGAAGCAAGAAAAGCTCAGATATCTAATAATTATATTGAACGAGTTATACATCTTGCAAAATTAGGATTTAAATCTATTGAGTTTCCTATATATGATACTGATTGGAATTCAGAAGCATATGCAACTGTATCCGGTCAGAATTCTAATAACTCCGTGCGTGTTACAAACGAATTCATGACAGCAGTTCTAAATGATGGTAATTGGAATCTTTACTGGCGAACAGAAAAACGAAAAGCAAAGAAAGAAAAAAGAAATCCTAAACCTTGCAAGACTTTAAAGTCTAGAGATTTATGGGATCAAATTGCATATTCCGCGTGGTCTTGCGCTGATCCAGGAATTCAATATCATACCACCATAAACGAGTGGCATACCTGTCCTGCTGGTGGTGAAATAAAAGCATCTAATCCATGCAGCGAATATATGTTCTTGGATGATACAGCTTGTAATCTGGCATCATTGAATCTTGTAAAATTTTATGATACTGAAAAACATGCATTCAACATTCAATCATATAGACATGCAACAAGAATCTGGACAATGGTTCTTGAGATAAGTGTTTTGATGGCACAATTTCCAAGTAAAGAAATTGCCCAATTAAGCTATGAATACAGAACACTTGGCTTAGGTTATGCAAACCTGGGCACATTGTTAATGCTTCAGGGAATTGCTTATGACAGCCGTGAAGGATTTGCGATCTGCGGTGCATTAACGTCCATTATGCATATGACTTCATACGCTACTTCTGCGGAATTAGCAAAACAAGCCGGACCTTTCCCAAGATATGAAGAAAATAAATACAACATGTTACGAGTACTCAGGAATCATCGTCGAGCATCGTATAATGTACCAAATGAAGAATATGAAGGATTGACAATTTATCCTGTTGGAATTAATCCTCAATACTGCCCTTCAGATCTTCTTAAAGCAGCCAGAGAAGACGCTGATAAAGCTGTAGAACTTGGTGAGTTATATGGGTTCAGAAATGCTCAAGTGACCGTGATAGCGCCTACTGGTACAATTGGACTGGTTATGGATTGCGATACTACAGGAGTTGAACCTGATTTTGCATTAGTAAAATTTAAAAAATTAGCTGGCGGGGGATACTTCAAAATAATCAATCAATCTATTCCACCTGCACTAGAAAAATTGGGATATAATAAAGATCAAATAAGTGAAATTATAAGATATGCAAAAGGATCTGGTTCGTTGGATGGCTGTCCTTACATTAATCCTCAATCCTTAAAAGCAAAAGGATTCACAGATGAAATGGTTGCGAAAATTGACAAATCTCTTCCATCTGTTTTTGATATAACTTTTGCATTTAACAAATTTTCACTCGGTACAGATTTCCTAATTAAAACTTTGGGATTTGATGAGGACGAAATAAACTCATTTGACTTTGATGTCCTAAGTAAACTTGGTTTTTCCAAAACAGAAATCTCATCTGCTAATGATTATGTCTGTGGAACTATGACTATTGAAGGTGCCCCATTTCTCAAACATGATCATTATTCAATTTTCGACTGTGCAAATAAATGTGGTAAAAAAGGAACACGCTTTATTCGTCCTCTTGCTCACATTAAAATGATGGCATCAGCGCAGCCATTTATCTCAGGCGCAATATCAAAGACAATTAATCTACCTGGCAACGCAGGTGTTGAAGATATTAAAGATGCTTATATGCAAAGCTGGAAACTTGGTGTTAAGGCAAACGCTCTTTATCGTGATGGATCAAAATTATCTCAACCACTTAATACTATGAGTGATGAAGATATTGAAGCAATAATGGAAGAAAAAGAGAAAAATGACATTGTTAAAGTTGCAGAAAAAATTATTCACAGATACATAGCAAAGAGAAGAAGATTACCAGATAGAAGATCTGGTTATACACAAAAAGCTAAAATAAATGGTCAATCTGTTTATATCAGAACCGGTGAATATGATAACGGGCAATTAGGTGAAATCTTTATTGATATGCACCGTGAAGGCGCTTCGTTTAGAAGTTTGATAAATTGTTTTGCGATTTCAATTTCATTGGGATTGCAGCACGGCGTTCCTTTGGAAGAGTTCACTGATGCATTTGTATTTACTAGATTTGAACCAAGCGGAATCGTAACAGGTAATGATAAGATTAAAATGGCCACATCTGTAATCGATTATATTTTCAGAGAGCTTGCTGTTACATATCTTGGCAGAAATGATCTTTCACACGTTGATACTGATGAAATTACTTCTAAAGCATCGAGAGGTATTGTTAAAAAACTAAGTGAGCCAGAATTTGAGAGTGAAGAAATAATAAGTGAACGTCTTGTAGAGCTTGATAAAGATCATCCTGAAAAATTCAACTATGCTCCAGGATCAAAAGTAACTGCAACTCAAGAAAGAACACATGCTGTAAATAGTATGACTACAAAAGTTAAACAAGCAATTGAGAATGGTTATACAGGTGATATATGTCCGGAATGCCAAAGTATAACAATGGTTAGAAATGGAACTTGTTTGAAGTGTATGACTTGCGGTTCTACAACCGGCTGTAGTTAAATTTCTTAAACATCTTTAGATGATAAGAAAGCTGTTCAATGTGAACAGCTTTTTTTATTTAAATATTTCAACGTACTTTATTGTTCATCAATCCTTCGAGCGCCCATATATCTTTTATTATAATAATCATGCTCGAGAGAAGAAATTGTTACACCTAATTTTGATGAAGCATGAGCAAATAAATTATCTCCTATATAAATTCCAACATGTCCAGGCTTAACTCTTCTTCGTGTATTAAAAAACACTAAGTCACCAAATTTTAATTCAGTTCTATCATCAACCACAATTCCCTGCTGATATTGATCCCTCGCCGAGCGATTAAGATCGAGCAGCCAGGAATTTTTATAAACACTTTGAGTAAATGCGCTGCAATCAATTCCATTTAAAGAATTTCCACCATACTTATAAGGAGTATTTAAATATCTTATTATTTCCATCAGCATTAATTCTCTTTTGGAAGAAAGCAATGCTTCACCATCTGAACCAGAAGATTTCTGATCAAGGTTCTTCATCAACTCAGTTAAGTCGATTTTGGATTCATTTTCTGGTAAGTCGCTTGGATCTTGGAATTCAGAAACCTCTTTATCATCAAGCACAAATGAAGAATCATCAGAAAATGAATCATTATCATTTATCACAGTAGATTTACCATTATCCCCATATCGTAAATTACCAGACGAACTAGAACAACCAAATGAAATTATCCCACCAATAAACATTGCAGAAATAAATAAGAATTTAATTTTAATCATCAATTATCCAAGATAAGATTTTAAGATTTTGCTTCTGGAATTATGTCGCAATCTCCTGATAGCTTTTTCCTTTATTTGTCTAACTCTTTCTCTAGTCAAATTAAACTTATCACCAATTTCTTCAAGAGTCATCGGATACTCACCGTCCAAACCAAAGTACAATCTTATTACTTCAGCTTCACGATCAGGTAAAATCGCCAGAACACTTTTAACTTCAGTTTTTAATGACTCTGAAATCAGTTCATTATCAGGAGATGGTTGTTCATCGTTTTGAATAACGTCCAACAAACTATTTTCGTCGCCCAATGAAAATGGGGCATCAACAGAAACCTGTTTTCCATAAATCTTCATCGCATTTGAAATTTCATCAACATCCATTTCAAGTGCCTGAGCTATTTCTTCGGGACTAGGTTCTCTTTCAAATTCCTGTTTTAGATTACTATATGCTTTCCCAATTTTATTAAGCGCACCAACACGATTTAGTGGAAGTCGTACGATTCGTGATTGCTCGGCCAAAGCCTGTAAAATTGATTGTCTTATCCACCAAACAGCATAGGAAATAAACTTAAATCCGCGTGTTTCATCAAATCGTCTAGCGGCTTTAATCAAACCTAAATTACCTTCATTAATTAGATCACCAAGTGATAAGCCCTGATTTTGATATTGTTTTGCAACACTAACAACAAAACGTAGATTGGCTTTTGTAAGCAATTCCATTGCAGATTGGTCGCCTTTTTTCATGCGAATTGCAAGTTCAATTTCCTGCTCAGGTGTCAGCAATTCAACCTTGCCAATTTCCTGAAGGTATTTATCTAATGATTGATTTTCCCGATTTGTAAATTGTTTAACTATTCTCATTTTATTATCCCTAAGGCCTTATTGAGCTGATAGTAATAAAATATTCAGGTAGCAATCAATGTATAACTATTAAATAATCTTTACTTTAATTAAAAATAGAGATGAAATGATTTAAAATAAAGAGCCAAGTTAATTTACCTGTTTCAAATTGGTAATTAGATGGTATCAGGATGAACCGATTTTACGCTTAAACCTGAATATTTTTCAGGATTTAGGCTAACAATCGATAATCTATTTTGTTCAGCTAAGATGTAAAACAAAGCATCACGGATATTCTTAAAGTTATTCATACAATTTGGAATACTCAAACTATACCGTGAGTGTAATCCAAGAACTTTTAGTGCATTCAATAAATCTCTTACTTTTTCCTTTTCATAATCAGAATTTGCAAACATAAATAATTCTGATGCATTTAGTACAGAAGTGAAACAGATTCCCTTTTGCATCAGTTTTATCAAATATGACTCTTTATCAAACTCATATAGTACTAAGTATTCTAAAAGCACATCAGTCTCTAACAAATATTTAGGAATCTTCTTCATTGCTCTTTAAATTTTTCTTTCCATAATTGGTTGAAGCGAGAGAACCAGCGGCTGATAAAAACTTTACAACAACTTTTTCTGGTAAATCCTGAATCTCAATAATGCGTTCTAATAATTCTTTATCAATTTTTAATTCCATATTTTTATCAGGAATTATATCATTAGAACTATTCATTCAAAAAACTTGTTCCTTTTAAAACATTTTTAACATTAAAATATTCTGCTGCTGTTTTGCCAACATCAGAAAAAGTATTTCTGATTCCTAAATTTGTGACCGGTTTATTTTTTCCGAAATACAAAACAGGAACATACTCTCTGCTGTGATCGGTACTTGGTGTTGTTGGATCGTTACCGTGATCTGCTGTAAATATTACTCTGTCAGATTGATGCAGATTTTCAAGAAACTCTGGTAAAAAGTTATCCAATTCTTTTAATGCATTTGCAAATCCTTCAACATCATTTCGATGTCCGTAATAGACATCAAAATCAACAAGATTAATAAAAATCAGGCTACTATGATATTCCTTAGAAGCCTTTATTAGCTGCTCAAATCCCTCTCTATTAGATTTGGATTTTACCTCGACAGATATTCCACGATAATTAAACAGATCATTAATTTTTCCAATTGCAACGGTATTAATTTTATTCTTCGTTAAAAGATCGAGTACTGTTTCTGATGGAGGATCTAATGAATAATCTTTTCTATAAACTGTTCTTTCATAACTTCCGCTATTACCAAGAAAAGGTCGTGCAATAACTCTTCCTACTTTTAATGGATCAATCAAAACTTTATTTCTTGTTTTATTACAAATTTCATATAGTTTTTCAAGTGGAATAACTTCCTGATGAGCTGCAATTTGAAAAACTGAATCTGCCGAAGTATAAATGATAGGAAAACCCGTTTTTACATGCTCATCACCTAATTCTTTAATTATTTCGGTACCTGAGGCGGCTTTGTTACCGAGAAATCCTTTACATCCTGTTGTCTGTAAAAATTTATCAATGATGTTTTCAGGAAAACCATTTGGGAAGTAATCAAAATCAGTATCCACAAACAATCCGCTTATTTCCCAATGCCCTGTTGTACTATCCTTACCTTTAGAAAGTTCACACATCTTACCATATGAAGCTATTGGGTTAGCTATGCTATCTAACCCCTTGATTGGAATTACATTTCCGATTCCTAAATTTTGAAAATTTGGAAGATGTAATCCGTTGAGTTCTCTAGCGATATTACCCAGAGTATTACTGCCATTATCACTGTATAAACTTGCGTCCGGTAACTCACCTACACCAACACCATCAAGTACGATAATAAAAAAATTATTCATAATAGTTGCACGAAATAAAATGAGAGAGAAAAAGATTAGTTAATATTTCTTACAGCGTTTCCGCCTTTTTCAAGAGCTTTTTGTAAAGCTAACTCTGCATTATTGAAAACCTCATCGGTATCAAGTTTTCCATGTGTTGATGCAACACCAATTGAGACAGTATAAGTATTTTGTTTTGAGACGATAGCTATTGGTTTTCTAGCTATTTTAACACGCAGTTTTTCTGCCCATATAAAAACATTTTTTGCATCTGTGTTAAAGAAGTAAACTGCAAAAAGTTTTTCATCTATTCTGCCAAAAATGTTAAGTGGTGTCATTTCCTTAGCTATCGATTCAGCAACAACCTTTAGAACTTTTGGTAATGGATCACCATCAAATAATGACTCTTGTTCCAGAAATTCATCTATCTTTACCAAAGCTAATGCTCCCGGAACATTTAATGAATGTGCTTTATAAAGATCAGCGCTCAACCTTTCTTTAAATGTTTCAAGATTTAAAGCTCTAGTTTCAAGATCAAGTGCAATCAGACTTTTAATAAGAGTTTGAGATGAATGTGAATAAATTATATATGAAATAATATGAACTGAATTATTTAGAAACTTTACGTCAGAGTTTGTATAAATATTTTTTTTCAAACTTTCGAAACAAAGCACACCAAAGTTTTGGGTTCCATACATAAGTGGAATTGCCATAAACGATCCGTCAAAAGTTAAGTCCTCAGATTTTGAAAATCTTTTATAACTATCCTGTGCTGTGTCATCAATTTTAACTGGAAGACCTGAAAGAATTGCTTTGCCTACTAATGTTCCTGAGAGATCAATTTGTAATCCCTGCCCAATGTACTTTAAAGACGTCTTATTGGTAACTCTAAATGCCTCAAACTTTTGTTCAACAGGTTTAAAGTAAACAAAAACAAATGCGTCCCATTCAACTAAATCACTTAGTGCGTTTTGCATAGATGCCAGTACACCGTCTTCAGTATCAAAATTTGTCTCAGGTCCGATAAGATTTAGTAAACCCTTTAATCTTTGCTGCGAAATAGAATCAGAATGCTTCTCCTCAAAGATTTGAATTATCATGGTGATAACTCGAACAAATCTTCCAAGAGAATAAATAGTTTCTATTCCAAACAAATCACCAACTTTTGCATCAACTGCAATTATTGCAATTAACGATCCTTCATAAAACAGAGGAACACCAACAAAACTTCTTATTCCCTGAGCTTTATCATAATATCTTATCACATCAGATTCCGCTGCAGGTGAGATATCACTTAATAGTTCCGGTTCACCTTTTTGAACGATCTTACTTAAAATATCATCTTCAATATCAAATTTTCTTTTTGCTATTTCATTCGGGGATGCAGAAACAAATTTCTCAATTGTTAATTTTTCTTTTTTCTTGTTATACCAGAAAAAAATGGCTGTGTGGGCAGAGTATGCATCTTTAATAACTGTTAACATTTTTTCCAATGCAAATGAAAACTGTCCATCATGCCCAAGTTCTGGGGGTAAAGATTCATTTGCAATTTCTTCAAATCGTTCTCTTAGATCTGGTGGAATAAGTGTTGTTTTAGGTGATTTGAATTCAGGTATATAATTATCAGAAGTTATTACTTCAACTTTAGAAGTTTTGGAAACTATCTTAAATGATTCATCATGGTCGCTTACTGCAGGTATACTATATTCATCATCAATTTCATCTTTTTCATTTATAGAATAACGCCCATCAAATCGTACTGAATCTCTTAAGAATATAATAAAAGCAACATAGATAATTATAACAGCAATCGTTATGACACGAATTAATAGGTCATCTGTAATAAAAAGAAGAATTGCAAGAACAGGAACGATTAGAAAAATGAGTATTCTTTTTTTTTGTCTTTTATCCATTAGAAATAGTTTTACAGATGATTAATACTAAGTTAATATATATCTATGTTAAAAAAATTACAAACTCTGATTAGCAAAGATATAAACTATTTAATAAAATAATGCGGTAAGGAGTTTTTTAATTTCTTTACTTCCAGTGCCTTTTATCGATGAGAAGTAAAAAAGATTTTCGTTCAGTATTAGTTCCGGAAATATGCCAATAACTTTTTTCTTTGCTATGGAATATTCCGACTGTTTTAACTTATCTGATTTATTTAGTAAAACTATGTAAGGTATATCCAATTTTCTCAGCATATCGTTAAGTTTTATATCCAATTCTGTTGGCTGATGCCGACTATCAATTAAATGGATAGTTAATTGTATGTGCTTTGAGACAGAAAAAAAATCGTTAATAAGATTTCCCCATTTTTTTCTTTCCGATTGACTGATTTTTGCATAACCATAACCAGGCAGATCAACTACATAGAACTTTGAATCTATATTGTAATAATTAATCGATCTTGTTTTACCGGGGGTTGAACTTGTTTTTGCAAGATTTTTTCTGTTAAAAAGAGAATTGATAAAGGAAGATTTACCAACATTAGATCTGCCACATAAAACAACTTCAGGAAGTCTTTCTTTCGGCAGTTCAGCAGCGCTGAAAACTGATGCTATAAATTTTTGGTTTTCAAACATAATAAAAAAGAGTAACCGGAATTCCGATTACTCTTTCAATAATCAAATTAACTTTATTTTATTTACTTTTTTTAGAAGTTTTTTCTTCAACAACTGTAGCTTCTTCGATTCCGTCACTTCCTTTTTTATCAGCTTTATCTTTAGCCTTCAATTCGCGTTTAGCTTTGTGTTCTTCAGCTTTTTTGTTAGCTACATCATTGTAATCAACTAATTCCAAAATAGCCATCGGTGCAGCATCGCCATTTCTATTGCCAAGTTTTACCACTCTTGTATAACCACCTGGTCTTTCACCAATTTTAGGAATGATTTCAGCAAAAAGCTCTTTAACAACATCTTTATCATGTATAAGCGACATTATTTGTCTTTTAACATGAAGATCATTTTTTTTAGCTTTTGTAATTAATTTTTCAACAAAAGTTCTTGCTTCTTTAGCTTTTGCTTCAGTAGTTTTAATTCTCTTAAACTTTAAGAGGGAAGTTGTTAATGCATTGAGCAGTGCAGATTTATGACTTGCTGTTCTGCCTAATTTTCTTCCTTTAACGCCATGTCTCATTGAGCAACCTATCTAAATTAATGTGATTCAGAATCTTCTTTAATATATTTATCTACATCCATTCCAAAATCAAGACCAAGAGTTTCAACTATTTCCATTAACTCTGCTAAGGACTTTCTTCCGAAATTTCTGAACTTGAGCATTTCCTGCTCATCTTTTCTAACTAACTCTGCTAAATTTTTGATGTTAGCAGCTTTTAAACAATTGTGTGATCGAACGCTTAATTCAAGATCATCAACCGGAGTTAATAGTATTTTTTTAATTCTCTCGGATTCACTGTCTTTTTGACTAACATTTTGTTCTTCTTCTTGTTCAATATCAAAATTTATGAATAATTGAACATGCTCTCTTAAAATTTTAGCTGCCTGGGTAAGAGCATCATCCGGAGTTATAGAACCATCAGTTGTAATTTCAAATGTTAATTTTTCAAAATCATTTTTATCACCAATTCTAACATTCTCAACTTCATATTTTGCAAGTTTTATAGGTGTAAAAATGGAATCAATCGGAATTACTCCAATAGTTTGATCAGGTACAATATTTTCCTGGGCAGGAATATATCCAACACCTTTGCCAACTCGAATTTCGATATCAAGTTTTGCACTTTTGTTAAGTGTTGCGATGTGTAATTCAGGATTTAATATTTCAACCTCATTACTAGCTTTTTGAATGTCAGCAGCTGTCCATTCGCAAGCGCCTGATAACGAAATATCAATCTTATTTGGTTTCTTAGAAAGAAATTTCATTCTCACTTGTTTGAGATTTAAAATAATCTCTGAAACATCTTCAACAACTCCTTCAATTGTAGTAAACTCGTGCAACACTCCGCTAAACTTAACAGAAGTTATAGCTGCACCTTGCAGCGATGATAAAAGTACTCTGCGTAGTGAGTTGCCTAAAGTAACACCGTAACCTCTTTCAAGTGGTTGCAGTGTAAATCTTCCAAACGAGTTCGTGTAATTGGCTTCATCAAGAACAACAGCTTCTGGCATCTTTAAAGATGATACGCTCATTATTATCCTCTATCTTATTCTAATTAAAAATTTTATTTCGAGTAAAGCTCAACTACTAATTGTTCATTAGCATTCAATGGAACATCCGCTCTTTCTGGAATTTGTACAAATGTACCAGAAAGTGTGGCTTTATCAACAGTTAACCAACCGTACGTGTTATCTTTTACTCTCTTCAGTGAATTATGAATTGCATCTAATTTTTTACTTTTGTCTTTTATCTGAATAACATCACCTGCTTTTAATAAGTAAGCAGGAATATCAACAAGTGTATTGTTTACAATAATATGTCTATGTGTTATAAGTTGTCGTGCTTGTTTTCTGGATGATGCAAATCCAAGTCTGAAAACAACATTATCTAAACGTCGTTCAAGAAGCTTAATCAGGTTTTCACCAGTTCTGCCCTTTTGGCTGGTAGCCTTCTCAAAATAATTTCTAAACTGAGTTTCTAACAAACCATAGGATCTTTTTATTTTTTGCTTTTCTCTCAACTGAACTCCATACTCAGATACTTTGGATCTTCTAGATAACCCGTGTTGTCCTGGAGGATAGTTTCTTTGTTCGATAGGACATTTTTCCGTAAAACATTTCTGTCCTTTAAGGAAAAGCTTTTGTCTTTCTCTTCTACATAATTTACAAACTGAATCAGTATATCTTGCCATTTAATGAATCTCCAATAAATTAAACTCTTCTTTTCTTAGGTGGTCTGCATCCGTTGTGAGGAATAGGTGTAACATCTTTTATAGATGAAATTGTTAAACCAGCAGTGTGTAAAGCTCTTATCGCTGCTTCTCTTCCGGAACCAGGTCCCTTTACAAAAACTTCGATTTTTCTCATTCCTAAATCATACGCTTCTTTAGCTGCTGCTTCTGCAGAAACTTGTGCAGCAAATGGTGTGTTTTTTCTTGATCCTTTAAATCCGTTCTTACCAGCTGATGACCAGGAAACAGTATTTCCATATATATCAGTTATTGTAACAAGAACGTTGTTAAAAGTTGCTTTTATATGAGCAACACCGTTGGAATCAACGTGTGCTTTTTTCTTTACCTTTTTTACAGTTTTAGCCAATTCTTAAATCTCCGTATTGTCAAACATTATTTCTTAGATGGTGCTTTTTTCTTACCGGCAACCGTTCTTCTTTTACCTTTTCTGGTTCTGGAATTTGTTCTTGTTCTCTGTCCTCTTGCAGGAAGACTCTTACGATGTCTAACACCGCGATACGAACCAATATCCATTAGTCTCTTAATATTCTGCTGAACTTCTGAACGCAAGGCTCCTTCAACTCTATATTCAGCAGTTATCACCGATCTAATTTCAGCAACCTCTTCTTCTGTAAGATCGGAAACTTTTTTAACGGGACTAACTTTAGCTTTTTCTAAAATTATTGCGGCGGTATGCTCACCTATGCCATAGATGTATTGTAAGCCGTACAACACTTTTTTATTTTTTGGTAAATCAACTCCAGCTATACGAGCCAATGATATACTCCTTTGTTTTTAACCTTGACGTTGTTTGTGTTTTGGGTTTTTGCAGATAACTCTTACAACACCCTTGCGTTTAATAACTTTACATTTATCGCAAATCTTCTTAACAGATGCTCTAACTTTCATTTTAATTATTCCTATTTATACCTGTAAGTAATTCTGCCTTTAGTCAGATCATAAGGAGAAAGTTCGATTGAGACTTTATCTCCTACTAATATTTTTATAAAGTGCATTCTCATTTTTCCGGATATATGAGCATGTATTTCATGTCCGTTATCAAGCTTTACCCTAAATGTTGCATTAGGTAATGTTTCTGTGATGATACCATCTATTTTAATCGGACCTTGTTTAGCCATTTAACAAATTGTTAATATTTCCGGCAAATTATTATTTATCAAAATTGTATGTTCAAAATGTGCTGAAGTCGAACCATCAGCAGTTATGATTGTCCATCCATCCTTAGCTGTAATTACATCATACTTTCCAGCATTTACCATCGGTTCAATTGCAAGGGTCATTCCATTTTTCAGTTTTGGTCCGGTTCCTTTTCTTCCAAAGTTTGGGATTGAAGGATCTTCGTGCAAAAACTTTCCAACACCATGACCGCAAAGATCTCTTACTATAGAAAATCCATTTGCTTCAACATAAACCTGTACAGCATTTGAGATATCGTGAACTTTGTTTCCAGCAATAGCTTGCTCAATTCCAAGTTGTAAAGAACGTTCAGTAACTTCCATTAACTTTGTTTTATCATCTGAGATATTTCCAACGGCAACTGTTAAGGCTGCATCTCCGAAAAAACCACTTTTAAGAACACCAATATCCAGAGAGACAATTTCTCCAACTTTTAGAGTTCTTGAACTCGGGATACCGTGAACAACTTCATCATCAACGGAAGAACAAATAGAACCAGGAAAACCAGGTGCGCCGCCTTGTGAATATCCTTTAAATGCTGGCAGTGCATTATTGCTTCTGATATAATCTTCAGCAATCTTATCTAACTCTAAAGTTGTTATCCCCGGTTTAACCTTTGCTTTGAGAAGCTGAAGTGTTTCTGCGACAATTCTACAGCTTTCTCTTATGTAATCAATCTCTTTTTTCGATTTTATTAAAATCACAAAATCTTATCTGCGACCTTTTATCTTACCAGATTTCATAAAGCCATCATAATGTCTCATCAACAGGTGCGATTCTATCTGTTGTAAAGTATCCAGAGCGACACCAACAATAATCAATAAACTAGTACCGCCAAAAAACTGGGCGAAGTTTCCTGAGACACCCCAAGCTCCAACAAATGCTGGTAGTATTGCAACAATCGCTAAAAATATTGAACCTGGTAATGTAATTTTAGTTAAAATATTATCAATAAATTCTGATGTTTGTTTTCCAGGCCTAATTCCAGGAATAAATCCACCCTGCTTTTTCATATTATCTGCAACATCTTTTGGATTAAAAGCAATTGCAGTATAAAAATAGGTAAAGAAGATAATCATCAAAGCATATATAGTTGAGTAAATTGGTGACTGATATTGGAACCAACCGGCAACCATTTGTAGAAAATCATTATCAGGGAAAAATGATAATACGGTTGTAGGAATGAACATTATCGATTGTGCAAATATGATTGGCATTACGCCAGCAGTATTAACTCTCAAAGGAATATACTGAGTTACACCACCATAAACTTTTCTTCCAACAACTCTTTTAGCATATTGAACAGGAATCTTTCTTGTACCTTGTGTTACTAAAACAACTCCTGCGATGATAAAGAACATAAATGCAATTATAATTATTTCAATAATAATTGATCTTTGGCCTGCTGATATCAATCTAATTTCATCAAAAATTGCGTGCGGAAAACGGGCTACAATTCCAATAAATATAATAAGCGAAATACCATTACCTATTCCTTTATCTGTAATCTGCTCACCCATCCACATCATAAACATTGTTCCGGCAGTAAGAATTATAATAGTTGAAACTACCCAACCAATACCTTGAACCGGCTGAGGAACAATTGATAATCCTTGAAATTGAGTATTTAACAATTTTACTGTAACACCCCAAGCCTGCATAGCAGAAATAAGCACAGTTCCATATCTGGTTAACTGAGTAATCTTTTTTCTTCCTTCTTCACCTTCTTGCTGTAACTTCTGGAAGTAAGGAACAACTGCACCCATCAATTGAAGAATAATTGACGCTGAGATGTAAGGCATAATTCCTAATGCAAATATTGCAGCATTTGAAAATGCTCCACCTACAAAAAGATCATATAATCCAAAAAGATTATCTGATGAAGAATTCTTCATACTTTCTGAAAGTAAAACTGCATCAACACCCGGGATTGTTAAATGTGATCCTAATCGAACTATGAACAGAAGAGCCAGAGTATATAAAATACGCTGTCTTAGTTCGTGAATCTTAAAAATATTTCTGAATGTATCTGTAAATCTTGACATCTGTTTTTGTACTATATCTTAGTGATAGTGCCACCAGCTGCTTCAATTTTTTGCTGAGCTGATTTACTGAAATCATTAACTGCTAAGTTTAATTTGGACTTAACATCGCCTTTACCAAGAACTTTAATTGGTTTTTTTGAACTTGAAACTAATCCAATTTTTTTCAATTCTTCAGCATTCAAAGTCTGATCTTTAATAACTTTTGCATCAACCAATTTTTGTAGAGAATTTAGATTAACAACTTGATATTCTATTTTAAAAATATTTGTAAATCCAAATTTTGGAACTCGTCTTTGAAGAGGCATCTGACCGCCTTCAAACCAAGCTTTGTGTTTAGCACCAGATCTTGACATTTGGCCATTCATACCTCTGGTAGATTGGTTACCATGTCCTGAGCCTTCACCACGTCCAACTCTTTTACGATTTTTTCTTGAACCTGTTGCGTATTTAAGATTGCTTAATATATCCATTATAAAACCTTACTAATCTTTTAATTCTTCTACTTTAACCAAGTGAATTACTTTTTGTACCATCCCTCTTATCTGAGGAGTATCATTATGAATTTTTACCCAATTTGGTCTGCCTAAACCTAAAGCTTCAATTGTAGCTTTTTGATTTTTAGGCCTGTCGATAATACTTCTAGTTTGAGTAATTTTAATTTTTGCCATTTTTCCTATCCTCAGTTCGAACTAATAAACAAATCTTTTATAGTAATGCCTCTCTTTGAAGCCATTTTTCTTGCATCAATCTGTTTTAACAGACCATCAAGTGTTGCTTTAACCTGATTGTGCGGATTACTTGATCCGAGTGATTTTGTAAGAATATCGGTTATGCCGGCAGCTTCTAATACTGCTCTAACACCGCCGCCTGCAATTAATCCTGTACCTGGTGATGCTGGTTTTAATAAAACTTTACCGGCACCAAATTTACCCAAAATTTCGTGAGCCACAGTTCCTTTAATGATCGATACCTTAACTACATTTTTCTTAGCATCATCAATTCCTTTAGAAATTGCATCGGTAACTTCATTAGCTTTACCTAGCCCTACTCCAACTACACCATTTCCGTTACCAACAACAACTATGGCATTGAAGCTGAATCTGCGTCCACCTTTAACAACTTTAGCAACTCTGTTAATGTGAACAACTTTTTCTTTAAGTCCTTCAGTATCAGTTGATTTTACAGCTTTCAAATAAATCTCCAAACAATCTTTATTAAATAAATTTTCTTAACACTTTGGTTGCCGGAAGAGGATTCGAACCTCTACAGACGCCTCCAAAGGGCGTAGTCCTACCATTAGACGATCCGGCAATTATCAAAATTTTAATCCGGCTTCACGAGCACCTTCAGCAATAGCCTGAATTCGTCCGTGATATCTGTAACCATTTCGATCAAATACTACATTTGATATTTTTATCTCTAATGCTTTTTTTGCAACTAATTTTCCAACAAGCTTTCCTTTAGAAATCTTACCTTTAGAATTTTTAATTTCCTCAGCAAGTTCCTTTGATAAAGAAGATGCAGAAACTAATGTACTACCGGTTGAATCGTCTATTATCTGTGCATAAATCTGGTTAAGGCTTCTATAAACAGTAAGTCTTGGAACTTCCGTTGTGCCGGAAATTTTCTTTCTTATTCTTGTTTTTGATCTTAATCTTGAATTTGTATTTCGCTTAATCATTTTAGTCTAAACTCCATTAGAATTATTTACCTGCTGTCTTGCCGGCTTTTCTTACAATCTGCTCGTTAGAGTATTTAATACCTTTACCTTTGTAAGGTTCTGGTTTTCTTATCGATCTTATTTTAGCAGCAACCTGTCCAACCAATTGTTTATCAATTCCTGATACCACAATATGTGTAGGAGTAGTAGCTTCAATTTTTATTTCTGCCGGCGGTATAAAATAAATAGGATGTGAGTATCCCATATTCATTAAAAGGTTTGTTCCTTTTAATTCAACTTTATAACCAACACCAACTATATCTAAATCTTTTTTATACTCTTCATTAACGCCAAGAATCATATTCTGAATCAAAGCTCTTGTTAATCCGTGTAATGCTCTATTATGTTTTAGGTCATCAGGTCGTTTAACTTCAATCTGAGCATCTTGCATTTCAATTTTCATGTTTGGATGTAGTGCTCTCTGAAGTTCACCTTTAGGGCCTTTAACTTTAACAATTCCACCATCAAACGTAACAGTAACGCCTTTTGGGATCTCAATTATTTTTTTTCCAATTCTCGACACTTTAATTCTCCATCAAAATAATTACCAGATATAACAAATTACTTCACCACCAGCTGATTGACTTCTTGCTTCTTTATCAGTCATTAGCCCTTTAGAAGTTGAAATTATAGCAGTTCCTAAGCCATTAAGAACTCTAGGCAGTTCTGTTGCATCTTTATAAATACGTAATCCAGGTTTGCTAATTCTTTTCATTCCGGTTATAGCACTGGAACCGTCTCGATATTTTAATTGAATCTTTATAACATTTTGTTTGCTATCTTCAACAATAGAATAATCGTGAATGAAACTTTCTTTCTTTAGAATTTCAGCTAACCCTTGCTTCATTTTTGAAGCAGGAATCTCTACTCTTAATTTCTTTGCTTTCGAAGCATTTCTAATTCGTAGCAAAAAATCTGAAATCGGATCAGTAACGGGCATAATTATTAACTCCTACCAACTTGATTTTTTTAATCCTGGAATCTCACCTCTGAGAGCCATCTCTCTGAGAACTAATCTAGATACGCCAAATTTACGATAGTATGATCTTCCTCTACCAGTAAACATGCAACGATTTTTTAACCTAACAGGAGATGAGTTGCGTGGCAGCTTTTGCAATGCATCGTAATCACCTTTTTCTTTAAGTTCTTCTCTAAGCTTTTTAAACTTTTCATTAAGCTTTCTTCTTTTTGCATCACGGGCAATTATGCTAAGTCTTGCCATTAAATCTCCTTTAAATCCTTATTTATCTTCTTTTTTTCTAAATGGAATTCCAAATGCTTTTAATAACTCAAAAGCTTCATTATCAGTATTTGCAGATGTAACAAGAGTAATATCCATACCCATAACACGTGTAATTTTATCTGCATTTATTTCCGGAAAAATAATCTGCTCTTTAACACCAAGTGTATAATTTCCTCTGCCATCAAATGATTTATCAGATAATCCCTTAAAATCTCTTACACGAGGCAAAGCAACGTTTATAAGTCTATCAAGAAACTCGTACATTCTTTCTTTTCTTAAAGTTACCATTGCACCTATATTTGTATTAACGCGCAACTTAAAATTTGAAATATCTTTTTTAGACTTCCTAACGCTTACCTTTTGACCAGCAATTGTTTCAAGTACTTTTACAGCTTCATCCATAATTTTTTGATCAGCGACAGCTGCACCAACACCCATATTAATAACTATTTTATCAAGCTTAGGAACCTGCATAATACTTTTATAATTAAAAGTTTTAGTTAAAGCTGGAACAATATCTTTTTTATAGAACTCACCAAGTCTAGGTGTAATCCTAATTTCTTTTTCACTCGCAGCAGGTGCTTCTTTCGTTGTTCCTTTTTTCTGCGGTTCTTTATCTGATTTTTTGGTTTTCTTTTCAGCCATTTCTATACAACTCTAATAAATTAAATTTACTTATGGAATCATTTCACCAGAAACTTTACTAACTCTGGCAATTTTCTTTTTACCTGATTTTTCGTCTAAAATAACTCTCGCACCAATTCTAGTAGGTTCATTAGATTTTGGATCAAGAATCATAACATTAGATGAATGAATTGGAGCTTCTTTTTCCTGAATTCCACCTTGTGGTGCTCTTTGAGTAGGCTTTGTATGCCTTTTCCTAAGATTAATACCTTCAATTATTATTCGTGAAGTTTTAGGAAATACTTTTAATACTTTTCCGGTTCTGCCCTTATCATTTCCGGCAATAACCATTACACTATCATTTTTTCTTATTTTCATTTATCCAAAATCCTTATATAACTTCTGGTGCTAAAGAAACTATTTTCATAAACTGTCTCTCTCTTAATTCTCTTGCAACAGGTCCAAAAATACGAGTTCCTTTGGGTTCATTCTGATTATTTATTAACACAGCAGCATTTTCATCAAACCTTATATAAGATCCATCTTTTCTTCTAACTTCTTTTTTAGTTCTAACAATTACCGCACGTGATACTTCGCCTTTTTTAACTGTGCCATTTGGTATTGCAGTTTTTACGGAAACAACTATTGTATCACCAACAGTAGCATATTTTCTATCACTACCGCCAAGTACACGGATACATCGTACTCGCTTTGCGCCTGAATTATCCGCAACAATTAAATTAGTTTCTTCTTGAATCATCTTATAAAATCTCCTTACTTGGCTTTTTCAACAATTTCTACAAGGCGCCATCTCTTATTCTTGCTGAGCGGGCGAGTCTCCATAATTTTAACTTTATCACCTAAACCGCATTCCTGCTTTTCATCGTGAGCCATCAACTTAGTAGTTTTCTTAAAATACTTTTTGTAGATAGGATGAGGAACTTTTCTTTCAATTGCAACAGTAATTGTTTTATCCATTTTACTGCTAACTACTACACCTATTCTTGTTTTTCTTAAAGTACGTTGTTCCATCTTTAAGCTTTAGCTCCTTCCTTGTTGTCTGTTTGAGCTACTTTATCTGCTTTCAGTCTCTCAGTCAAAATAGTTTTCATTCTAGCTATATCTTTTTTAGCAAGTGCAAGTTTAGATGTATTGTTCAACTGTTTAAGCTGATGAGAGAAACGAAGATCAACTAAATTTTTTTCTTCTTCGTCAATTCTCTTCACAAGTTCATCACTTGTCATTTCTTTAATTTCGTATAATTTCATTTTCTATAATTCTTTTATTAATCAATATCTGGTCTGCTTACAACTTTAGTTTTAATAGGAAGTTTGTGTGAACATAACTTCAAAGCTTCACTTGCTAACTCTTTGGTAATGCCAGCAACTTCAAACATTACTCTTCCTGGTTTTATAACAGCAACCCAAAACTCTGGACCGCCTTTTCCTTTTCCCATTCTTGTTTCAAGGGGTTTTTTAGAAACTGGTTTATCAGGGAAAATTCTGATCCAAACTTTGCCATCTCTTTTCATTTTTCTTGTAAGAGCAACACGGCAAGCTTCAATCTGTCTGCTTGTAATCCATGCTGGTTCCATAGCTTTTAATCCAAAATCTCCAAACGCTACAGAGCTACCTCTATAGGCTTTTCCTGTTCTTCTTCCGCGCTGCGATTTTCTGTACTTTACTCTTTTTGGCATTAACATAAGAAAAAAACTCCTAAGCGATTTTATTCAGTGACTCTTTTGCCAAGAATTTCTCCACGGCAAATCCAAACTTTAATTCCAATAGAACCATAAATTGTTTCGGCTCTACCATTTGCATAATCTATATCGGCTCTGATCGTATGAAGTGGAATCCTACCCTCTTTATACTGTTCAGTTCTTGCCATTTCTGCACCGCCGAGTCTTCCAGCACACATAATTCTAATACCTTCAGCACCCATTCTCATAGCGGCAGTTATAGAAGTTTTCATTGCTCTTCTGAATGAAACTCTTCCTGCAAGCTGGCTTGCAATATTTTCAGCAACTAAGTAAGCATCCAATTCAGGTCTTTTAATTTCGGATATCTGAACTTTTACATCTTTGTTTGTAACTCTTTTTAATTCTTCTTCAAGCTGAGTAATTTCTTTACCACTTTTACCAATTACAACTCCAGGTCTTGAAGTATGAATTGTTAAAATAATATTCTTTGAAGTCCTATCAATAACGATTCTGGATATACCCGCCTTCTTTAATCTGCTTCTAACATAAGTACGAAGCTTGTCATCCTCTTTTAATTTGGTAGCATAACTTTTATTTTCATACCAGTTAGAATCCCAACCTCTAATGACTCCAACTCTAAATCCTACGGGGTGTGTTTTTTGTCCCAAAAATCTATCTCCTTAATTATACTTTACTTGCAACAATGACAGTTAAATGACAGGATCTTTTTCTGATTCTGTAAGCACGTCCCATTGGTGCTGGTGATATTCTTTTAATTGTAGGTCCTTGATCTACAAAAACTTCCTTTACATACAAATCTTGAGGTTCAACTCTTGTTGCATCATCTGAATTCAACAAATTTGCAACTGCTGATCTTAAAGTTTTTTCAGCATCTTTTGATGAATGCTTAGATGAAAAGTGTAATACTTCCAAAGCCTTATCAACACGCATTCCTCTAATAAGATCAATTACCAATCTCATTTTTCGCGGTGATGAACCTATATATCTATTTATTGCTCTAGCTTCCATTAATTTCAAATCCTATTATTTATCCTTTAGATGCTTTTTCTGCTTTTGTACCGGGATGACCTCTGAAAATTCTTGTTGGAGAAAATTCACCAAGTTTGTGCCCAACCATATTTTCAGTAACATAAACAGGAATCATTTTATTACCATTATGAACTGCAATTGTATGACCTACAAAATCTGGAAAAATAGTTGATGAACGAGACCAGGTCTTAATAATTTTTTTCTGATTTGTATCATTAAGCTTTTTGATTTTCTCAGCTAATTTATAATCTAGAAAAGGACCTTTTTTTACGGATCTTGGCATAAGTTACTCTCTAATTACTACTTGCGTCTTTTAATAATGTGTTTATTAGATTCTTTTTTTCTTTTTCTGGTTTTCAAACCTTTAGCTTTTTGTCCCCAAGGAGAAACTGGGTGTCCACCGCCTGAGGTCTTACCTTCTCCACCACCCATTGGGTGATCTACAGGATTCATTGCAACGCCTCTGACACTTGGTCTAATTCCACGCCATCTGTTTCTTCCAGCCTTACCTTGACTTAAATTTTCATGTTCAGAATTTCCAACGACACCATAAGTTGCCATACACTCTAGTCTTATCAATCTAACTTCGCCTGAAGGCATTTTTAACTGCGCAAAATCTCCTTCTTTGGCCATAACCTGAATGGATGTTCCAGCACTTCTTCCAAGCTGTCCACCTTTTCCAGGTTTCATTTCCACGTTATGAACAAAACTACCAAGCGGCATTTCCTTTAATGGAAGTGCGTTACCAACTATAATATCACTACCAGGACCCGATATAATTTTGCTTCCAACCTTTAAACCTTCTGGAGCAAGAATATATCTTTTCTCACCATCAGCGTAATGAAGCAAAGCTATTCTGCATGTTCTGTTAGGATCATATTCAATAGAGAATACTTTTGCTGGAATACCAGGTTTGTTTCTCTTAAAATCTATAATTCTATATCTTCTTTTATGCCCGCCACCAATAAATCTTGTTGTAATATGCCCAAGATTATTTCTTCCGCCTGATTTTTTAATTGAAGCAGTAAGAGATTTTTCAGGTGTTGTTTTAGTAATCTCTTCAAAAGTAGAGTTAGATCTAAATCGTGCACCTGGAGTAGTTGGTTTTAATTTTTTAATTCCCATTATATAATCCTGTTTCCTATCCTATACTTGCTCAAAAAGTTCAATTTTTTCGCCTTCTTTTAGAGTAATGATGGCTTTCTTATATCGTGCAGTTCTACCTTCAAATCGTCCGCTTTTTCTAAACTGTGATTTTATTTTTCCCGGATGATTTATAGTCCTAACTTCCACAACGTGAACATCAAACTTTTTTTCAATTGCTTTTTTAATTTCAATTTTATTTGCTTTTGGACTAACTAAAAAACCATATTTGCCTGCCTGAGCGGCACTAATGTTAGTCATTTTCTCTGTAATAAGCGGTCGTACCAAAATATTATTCATAATTAACTTACCACCTCTGCACTTGCAGCAAATGTTTTTTCAATTTCTTTAACTGCACTCTTTTGTAAAATCAATACCTGGTTATTTAACAAATCATATGTAGATGCTTTGGATGCTTCTAATACTTTTACTTTAGGAATATTTCTTCCTGATTTGTAAACGTTAGGATTGTTAGCTTCTGTAAGTAAAAGAATTTTTTTACCATTAACTTTTAATGCGTTAAGAATTTTAGAAAATTCTTTTGTCTTTGGCTGTTCGATATTAAAATCTTCAACTATTAAAAGTTGTGAATCTTTAACTTTATAACTAAAAGCAGATTTACGAGCTAATCTTCTAACTTTTTTAGGAAAATCTTGTCTATAATCTCTTGGGCGTGGACCAAAAATGGTTCCACCACCAACCCACAATGGAGAGCGTGATGTACCGGCACGAGCACCGCCACGACCTTTTTGCTTCCAAGGTTTCTTACCGCCGCCTCTAACTTCTCCTCTTTCCTTAGACTTGGACGTGCCTTGTCTTTGGTTTGCTAAGTAAGCCTTAACAGATAAGTAGATAGCGTGGTCGTTAGGTTCAATTGCAAAAATGCTATCGGATAAATCTATTTTATCACCCGATTTCGATCCATCTATTTTTAAAACATCAAGCGTCATTTTGTTAACCGAATTACTTCTTAATCAATTCTAAAATTGTATTCACGGCACCAGGAACAGCGCCTTTAACAAAAATTAAATTTTGTTCTGGAATAACTTTAACTACTTTTAATCCTTGAATGGTTACATTTTCATAACCCATTCTGCCTGCCATTTTCATACCCTTAAATACTCTTGAAGGATATGAACTGGAACCGATAGAACCAGGAGCTCTAAGTCTATCACTTTGTCCGTGAGTTGTTCCGCCAACTCCACCAAAA
Source organism: Ignavibacteriales bacterium (assembly GCA_016707115.1). GTDB lineage: Bacteria > Bacteroidota > Ignavibacteria > Ignavibacteriales > Ignavibacteriaceae > IGN3. The sequence goes on from JADJIH010000002.1 coordinate 229,928, forward strand.
TTGTGACGTCTCATTACACCCTGAAATCCTTTACCCTTATTTTTACCGCGCACTTTAATTTTTTCACCTTCAACAAAAAAGTCGGCACCAATCTGATCACCTACTTTATAATCACCAGCAGTAAAATTTCTAAACTCTTTTAAAAGAGTTGCAGGTTTGATTCCGCTGCTTTTGTATTGACCAGCTAATGGTTTAGAAGTGTGCTTTTCTTTTCTTTCACCAAACGATAATTGAAAAGCCTCATAACCATTTTTTTCTTTTGTTCTAATATTTACAACCATACATGGTCCTGCTTGAATAACAGTAACAGGTATAATCTCTCCGTCTTTACCGAAGATATTAGACATTCCTAATTTTTTACCAATTATGCCAGACATCTTATCTCCAATATTCATTATAGCTTAATCTCAATATCAACGCCCGCAGGAATATCCAATTTACTTAATGAGTCTACGGTTTTGTTGTTTGAGTTATGGATATCGATTATTCTTTTGTGTGCCCTTGTTTCAAATTGCTCTCTTGACTTTTTATCGACGTGCGGAGAACGTAAAACAGTATAAATCGTTTTTTTAGTTGGCAGTGGAATTGGTCCTGAAACAACCGCACCAGTACTTCTAACTGTTTTAATAATTTTCTCGGTAGATTTATCAATCAAAATGTGATCGTACGATTTCAATTTAATTCTTATTTTTTGACCGGGCACTTAATCAACTCCTTATATTAAATTAGATAAGAAAAGGGAGTTTTAACTCCCTTTTCAAGAGCAACACTAAATAATTTTTAACTAATTATTTAATAATCTTTGTAACAACACCAGAACCAACAGTTCTACCGCCTTCACGAATAGCAAATCTTAATTTTTCTTCCATAGCGATAGGTGCGATTAACTCAATCGATAAATTTACGTTATCACCAGGCATAACCATTTCTGTACCTTCAGGTAATGTAGCAACACCGGTAACATCTGTTGTTCTGAAGTAAAACTGTGGTCTATATCCATTAAAGAATGGTGTATGTCTTCCACCTTCATCTTTTGAAAGGACATAAACTGAACCTTCAAAATTTGTATGAGGAGTTATTGAACCTGTTTTTGCAAGAACCATTCCTCTTTCAATCTCATTTTTATCAACACCTCTTAACAATATACCAGCATTATCTCCAGCCATAGCTTGATCTAATTCTTTTCTAAACATTTCAATACCGGTAACAACTGTTTTCTTGTGTAAGCCTAATCCTATTAATTCAACTTCTTCCTGAATCTTAACCTGACCTCTTTCAACTCTACCTGTAGCAACTGTACCACGACCAGTAATAGAAAAAACGTCTTCAACTGGCATTAGGAATGGTTTATCTGAATGTCTTTCAGGAACCGGGATATAGCTATCAACAGCATCCATAAGTTCCCAAATACAATTATATCTTGGATCTGTAATTTCTGCGTTTGATGAACCTGCTTCTAAAGCTTGTAATGCTGAACCTTTTATAATTGGAATTTCGGTGCCAGGAAATTCATATTGAGTTAACAAATCTCTTAATTCTTCTTCAACTAATTCAATTAATTCTGGATCATCAACCATATCCACTTTATTTAAAAATACAACCATTCTTGGTACACCTACCTGGCGAGCAAGGAGAATATGCTCCCTTGTTTGAGGCATAGGACCATCAGTTGCAGCAACAACTAAAATTGCTCCATCCATCTGAGCGGCACCCGTAATCATGTTTTTAACATAATCAGCATGACCAGGACAGTCTACGTGGGCGTAGTGACGGTTAGCAGTTGAATATTCAACGTGAGCCGTTGCAATTGTAATTCCTCTTTCTCTCTCTTCAGGTGCATTATCAATACTATCAAAAGTTCTTATTGCTGATAAGCCTTTTCTAGCGAGAGCCATTGTGATGGCAGCGGTTAATGTGGTTTTACCATGATCTACGTGACCAATTGTTCCTACGTTAACGTGAGGTTTACTCCTATCAAATTTTTCTTTAGCCATCGAATTCTCCTTTAATAAATTTTTTTAAGTTTTTTTAATCCAGTTATTAGTTTGCTGCTGATTTTTTTCCTAATGTTTTTTCAGAAATTTCTTCCGCAATTGATCTAGGTACTGAGGCATAATGATCAAACTGCATTGAATAAATCGCTCGGCCTTGACTCATTGATCTTAATACTGTGGCATATCCAAACATTTCTGACAAAGGTACATGAGCCTTAATCACTTGAGCATCTTTTCTAGCAGAAAATCCTTCGATCTTACCTCTTCTGGAATTCAAATCACCCATTACATCACCTAAATACTCTTCAGGTGTAACCACTTCTACACCCATTATTGGCTCAAGTAAAACAGGATTTGCTTTTTTAGCTCCTGCTTGGAAGGCCATAGACCCCGCAACTCTAAACGAAATTTCATCGGAATCAACATCATGATAAGAACCATCATAGAGTCTAGCTTTTATATCAACCATTGGAAAACCAGCAATTACTCCGTTTTTCATTGCATCTTGAATTCCATGAGAAACTGCAGGTATATACTCTTTTGGAACAACGCCGCCAACAATTCCGTTTATAAATTCAAAACCTTTACCAACTTCATTCGGAATTAACTCTATCCAAACGTGACCAAACTTTCCACGACCACCAGACTGCTTAACAAATTTACCTTCCGCTTGAACGCTTTGAGTAATTGTTTCGCGATAAGCAACCTGAGGTTTACCAACATTAGCCTCAACTTTAAATTCGCGTCTCATTCTATCAACAAGAATTTCCAAGTGAAGTTCGCCCATTCCACTAATTAATGTTTGTCCTGTTTCTTCATCAACTTTAACTTTAAATGTAGGATCTTCATCAGATAATTTGGATAAAGCATCAGATAATTTATCCTGATCAGCTTTTGTTTTTGGTTCAATAGCTATTTGAATAACTGGTTCTGGAAAAACTATTCTTTCCATTACTACAGGATCTTCTTCAGCACATAACGTGTCACCAGTTCTCGTATATTTCAAACCAACTGCTGCTGCAATATCTCCAGCTTTAACTTCCGAAATCTCTTCTCTATGATTAGCATGCATTTGTAAAAGTCTACTTATTCTTTCCTTTTTGCCGCTAATAGAGTTATAAATGTATGATCCTGATTTTAATGATCCAGCATAGACCCTAAAAAAAGTAAGTTTGCCTACAAATGGATCTGTCATAATCTTAAAAGCTAAGGCAGTAAAATGTTCATCTTCACTAATTCTTCTTTTAACAATATCATTTAGCCCGATATGATGCGCTTCAATGTCAGGTGAATCAATCGGTGAAGGAAGAAAATCTACTACTGAATCCAATAATTTCTGAACACCTTTATTCTTAAAAGCAGAACCACATAAAACCGGAATTATTTTTAAATCAATTGTAGCTCTTCTTAGAACAGTCCTAATTTCATCAGCACTAATCTCTTTTCCTTCTAAATACTTCTCTAAAAGTGTATCATCAACATCTGATACAGCTTCTAACATTTGTGTTCTATACTTTGTAGCAAGTTCTAGGAGATCATGCGGAATTGCAATTTCGTCAAATGTAGATCCAAATGATTCCTCATGAAACATTCTTGCATTGAACTGAATTAAATCAATTACTCCAACAAATAAATCACCCTCACCAATAGGAAGATTGATCGGAATTGCATTTGCGCCTAGTCGCTCTCTCATCATCTCAACTGCATGATAAAAATCTGCACCTGTTCTATCCATCTTATTGATGAATGCCATTCTAGGTACACCATATTTATCTGCTTGACGCCAAACTGTTTCAGATTGTGGTTCAACACCGCCAACAGCACAAAAAAGAGCTACAGCACCATCTAAAATTCTTAGTGATCTTTCAACTTCTACCGTAAAATCAACGTGACCTGGAGTGTCAATAATATTTATTTGATGATCATTCCAATAGCAAGTAGTGGCAGCACTTGTAATAGTAATCCCTCTTTCCTTTTCCTGCTCCATCCAATCCATCGTTGCTGCGCCATCATGCACTTCACCAATTCGATGCAACTTACCAGTGTAGAATAATATTCTCTCAGTAGTGGTAGTTTTACCAGCATCAATATGCGCCATAATACCAATGTTACGAACTTTATCTATTTTAACTTTACTTGCCATTAATTCCTAATCAATTCTTTCATTACCATTTAAAGTGAGCAAAAGCTTTATTAGCCTCGGCCATTTTGTGAACATCTTCTTTTTTCTTAACCGCAGAACCTTCACCATTTGATGCCGCTATTAACTCTGAAGCTAATTTAGCAGACATAGATTTTTCGCCTCTGGTTCTGGAATAATTTTTAATCCATCTCATTGCTAAAGCTATTCTTCTTTCAGGCCGAACTTCTGTAGGAACCTGATATGTTGCTCCACCAACTCTACGACTTCTAACCTCTATCATAGGCTGAGCGTTAGATATAGCTTTTTTGAATACTTCCAAACCTGGTTTGCTTGTTTTCTCTTCTATCAACAAAAATGCATCATAAATAACATTTCTGGCAACAGCCTTTTTTCCGTCATACATTACACAATTAACAAATTTTGAAACCAGAATGTCATTAAACTTTGGATCAGGTTTTAAATATTTCTTTTCGGCTCGTCTTTTTCTCATTTTTTATTCGCTTTTGGTTTTTTTGTACCATATTTTGAACGACTTTTTTTTCTGTCAGCAACTCCGCTTGTATCAAGTGTACCACGTATAATGTGATATCTAACACCTGGTAAATCTTTAACTCTACCACCACGAATCATAACAATCGAATGTTCCTGTAAATTGTGACCTTCACCCGGAATATACGCTGTTACCTCAACATTTGTTTTTGTAAGCCTAACTCTTGCAACTTTTCTAAGAGCAGAATTAGGTTTTTTTGGTGTAGTTGTATAAACCCTTGTGCATACACCTCTCTTCTGAGGACACGCATCTAAAGCCGGAGCTTTATTTTTAGATAAAATTCTAACTCTACCTTTTCTAACAAGTTGATTTATCGTGGGCACAAAATCTCCTAAAAATTACTTCTTCAAAAAAATTCAGATTTCAAATATAGTTTTCAGTTTAAATTTTGTCAAGAAAACTGAAATTATTTTTATTTTTAACTGTTATTATTGTCAATTAGCCTGAGAAACAGCAACTATTACCGATTTAATTTACAAATCAGTGGCTGATAGTTCTTTTTCTTCCTCTTTTTCCTCAGGAATTTCTACTTCTTCACTCTCCAAAATTATATTTCTATACTTTTTGATTCCGGTACCAGCTGGAATTAGATGACCCATCACAACATTCTCTTTTAATCCTAACAAATGGTCTACCTTGGCCTCTGTAGCAGCATTAGCGAGCACTTTAGTGGTTTCCTGGAATGATGCTGCAGAAATGAAGCTTTCGGTTGATAGAGCCGCCTGTGTGATTCCCAGAAGGATATGCTCAAAGGTTGCAGGTTCTGCATCCCTAGCAACTATTTCCTTCTTTTCTTTCTTCTTAAGATCGGCATTGAATTCTCTCAATTTCGATTTTAGAATAAGTTGTCCATTTTTAAGTTTGGAATCACCCTTATCTTCAACGTAAGCTAAATTTACAATTTTGCCATTCTCTTCAATGAACTCAATTCTATCTACAATATCCTCTTCAAGGAATCGTGTATCACCAGGAGATACTATCTTTATTTTCTGCAACATCTGCCTTACAATAACTTCAATATGTTTGTCATTAATCTTAACACCCTGAAGTCTGTAAACATCCTGAATTTCATTTACAAGATATTCCTGAACAGCACTGGTACCTTTGATTGCTAAAATATCATGAGGGTTAATTGGACCATCAGTTATTTTTTCACCTGCGGGAATTTCATCACCTTCTTGAACAAGAATATGTTTCTGTAAAGGAACATTATATTTTTTCTCATCAGATTTATCCGGGGCACTTACTAGAATTTCTCGTGAACCTTTTTTGCGTGCACCAAATTTTACAAATCCTTCTATCTCTGAAACGACGGCAGATTCATGTGGACTACGAGCTTCGAATAATTCAGTTACTCTTGGAAGACCACCTGTAATATCTCTACTCTTGGTAGTTTGCTTGGATATTTTTGCCAGAATTGTACCAGCTAAAATATTTTCTCCTTCTTCAACAGACAAATATGCCCGTATTGGAAGGTTAAAAGATTTCTTTACTCCATCAGAATTTTCAATCAGTATACTTGGTGTAAGATTTTTATCTTTTGATTCGATTACAACTTTTTGAACGTGTCCTGTTTGATCATCAGTTACCTGTTGCAATGTAATTCCATCCACAAGATCAACAAATTTAACTCGACCAAGAATATCAGAAAGTATTACTGCATTATAAGGATCGTGATTGTAAAGGGGTTGTCTCTTCTTAATCTTCTGACCATCTTTTACCAATAATTCAGCACCATAAGGTACGTCGTATTTTTTAAGCTGTCTATTGTTATCATCATAAAGTTCTATCAATCCTCTTCGGCCGGTAACAACGCTAATTTTAACATCAGCACCACCAAATGGATCTTTTTCAGTTTTTTCTACAGCACTTACTTTCTCAAATTTTACTATACCATCGATATTAGATTCTACTTGAGATTGTGATGCAATTCTTGAAGAGGTACCGCCAAGATGGAATGTACGCAGCGTTAACTGGGTTCCAGGCTCACCAATAGACTGCGCAGCAATTATTCCAACTGCTTCACCAATCTCAACCGGTTTTCCAGTTGTAAGATTTCTACCATAACACTTCAAGCATACACCGCGCTTAGATTCGCATGTTAATACTGTTCTAATATAAACTGTATCAATACTTGCATCTTCAATCTTTTCAGCAATTTCTTCAGTTATAATATTACCGGCCTCAATAATCACCTCGTCCGTGCGGGGATCATAAACATCTTCTTGCGCGAATCTTCCAGTAATACGTTCTGCTAGTGGTTCTCTTTCTTCTTCAACATCTTTCAAAGCTTTAATTTCAATACCTAAGATAGTACCGCAATCTACTTCAGAAATAATAACATCTTGGGCAACATCAACTAATCTTCTTGTAAGATAACCAGCATCTGCAGTTTTCAAAGCAGTATCAGCCAAACCTTTTCTTGCACCGTGTGTTGAGATAAAATACTCTAACACAGAAAGACCTTCTTTAAAGTTTGCAACAATAGGATTTTCGATAATTTCACCGGCTTGACCTGAAAGAGTCTTCTGAGGTTTCATCATCAAACCTCTCATACCTGCCAACTGTCTTACCTGCTCTTGCGATCCTCTAGCACCGGAGTCAACCATCATGTGTAATGAGTTAAATCCTTTATTGTGCTGTTTAATTTTTTCCATCAACGCACGGGCAACATCATTTGTTGTATGCGTCCAAACGTCAATTATTTTATTATATCTCTCAGCATCTGTAATAACACCCATTTCGTGTTCATTAAGAATGCCCTCAACTTTTTTGTTTGCTTTAGTAATCAAAGCTTCTTTTTCTTCAGGGATAATCATATCCCCAAAGCTTACGGATAATCCACCTGCCGTTGAATATCTAAATCCTAAATCTTTTAAATCATCAAGAAACTTAGCAGTAACTTTATTACCAAGTTTCATGAACATCTTGCCTATAATTCCGCCAAAAGCTTTTTTGATTAATAACTGATTTATATATCCCATTTCTTTTGGAACGATTTGATTGAAAATAACCCTGCCAGTTGTAGTTTCAATCATTTCACCATCAACTCTAACCTTGATTTTAGCATGTAATCCAACCACTCTGTTATCGTATGCGATAATCAATTCAGAAGGGGAAGAGAAAATCATTCCCTCGCCTTTATCACCTTCGCGGTATTTTGTTAAGTAGTAACATCCTAAAACGATATCCTGAGTAGGAACAACAATAGGACTTCCATTTTGTGGTGAAAGAATATTGTGACTGCTTAACATCAATAGTGAAGCTTCAAGTTGGGCTTCATAAGATAGTGGTACGTGAACAGCCATCTGATCACCGTCAAAATCCGCGTTAAAAGCGGTACAAACCATCGGATGAAGTTGTATAGCTCTTTCATCAATTAGCTTTGGTTGAAAAGCCTGAATTCCAAGTCTATGCAGCGTTGGTGCACGGTTTAACAAAATCGGATGAGCTTCAATAATCTTTGCAAGTATATCCCAAATAACAGGATCTTTTCTATCAACAACTTTTCTTGCACTCTTAACTGTTTTATTATGCCCTCTTTCAATAAGCTTGCGAATAATAAACGGTTTGAAAAGTTCAACAGCCATGTCTTTAGGAAGTCCGCACTGATGAAGTTTTAATTCAGGGCCAACTACAATTACAGAACGACCTGAATAATCAACTCTTTTTCCTAAAAGATTCTGACGGAATCTTCCTTGTTTACCTTTTAGCATATCGCTTAAAGATTTTAATGGACGATTGTTATCACTTCTAACTGCACTACCTCTTCGTGAGTTATCAAATAAAGCATCAACTGCTTCCTGAAGCATTCTTTTTTCGTTACGAAGAATTACTTCAGGTGCTTTAATATCTATTAATCTTTTTAATCTATTATTGCGGATGATAACACGACGATATAAATCGTTAAGATCACTTGTAGCAAATCTTCCGCCTTCAAGAGGTACTAGCGGACGAAGTTCAGGTGGAATGACTGGAATATAATTTAATACCATCCATTCAGGTCTGTTAGGAACTTTTCCTTCTTCTTCTTTAAATGCTTCAAGTACACGTAATCTTTTTAAGAAGTCAGCTTTTTTCTGTTGTGATGTCTCAACTTTCACAGCTTCTCTAAGCTGCTTCGAAAGCTCTTCAACATTTGTTTTCTTGAGAATTTCTTTAACTGCATCGCCACCAATTTTAGCAACAAACTTCTTTGGATCATCATTATCCAACTTTTCATTTCCATCAGGCAGAGAATTCATAACTTCAAAGTATTGATCTTCAGAAATAAGATCTAATCTGCTTAATCCAGTTATACCAGGATTTAGTACAACATATGATTCATAATAAATTATTTTTTCAAGTTCTTTAAGACTAACACCAATTATATTTCCAATTTTTGATGGTTGCGTTCTAAAAAACCAGATGTGTACAACTGGAACGGCTAGACCAATGTGTCCCATTCTTTCACGTCTTACACTCTTCTGTGTAACTTCAACGCCGCAACGATCACAGATAATACCTTTGTATCTGATTCTTTTGTATTTACCACAAAAGCATTCCCAATCGCGCGTTGGCCCGAATATTTTCTCACAGAACAATCCATCTTTTTCAGGACGGAACGATCTGTAATTAATTGTTTCCGGTTTAGTTACTTCACCATATGATCTTGACAAAATATCATCAGGACTTGCTAAGCCGATGGTGATACTGTTAATATCTCTCATTGCATTTTCTTGAACTCTAAAAGCCATTTTATATCTCCTAATTTCTAAGTGAAATAATGTTTAACGTTAATTTATTTTGATGTCCAGACCTAAGCCCTGGAGTTCTTTAATAAGAACGTTAAACGATTCAGGAATATTTGGTTCCTGTAAGTTTTCACCCTTAACTATTGCTTCATATACTTTTGCTCTACCGGCAACATCATCACTCTTTATTGTTAAGATTTCTTGAAGGATGTGAGAAGCACCGTAACCTTCAAGTGCCCATACTTCCATTTCTCCAAATCTCTGACCGCCAAATTGTGCTTTACCGCCAAGTGGCTGCTGAGTAATTAAAGAGTATGGCCCAATTGACCTTGCATGAATTTTATCATCAACCAAGTGACTTAACTTTAACATATAAATGTATCCGCAAGTAACTTTCTGATGCATTTTTTCACCGCTTCTTCCATCAAACAAATCTGTTTTACTTCCGGTTTCCAATCCTGCTTTTGTTAACCACTCATCAACATCTTCTACTTTAGCACCATCAAAAATTGGAGTTGCGAATTTTACTCCAAGTTTTTTTCCTACCCAGCCCAATGCAGTTTCATACAACTGTCCAAGGTTCATACGAGAAGGTACACCAAGTGGATTAAGGATAATATCCACCGGAGTTCCATCAGGTAAATAAGGCATATCTGCTGCAGGTACTATTTTAGCCACAACACCTTTATTCCCGTGTCGTCCTGCCATTTTATCACCAACAGAAAGCTTACGTTTTTTAGCAACATAAACTTTTGCAAGCTGCACAATTCCAGGAGGTAACTCATCACCACTTTGAATTTTAATTCTTTCTCTCTTAAAATCTTCTTCAATATCTGTTTTGATAAGGAAATAATTTTTAAAAAGTGAATTAATAAGATTATTGGTTTTTTTAGTTTCGAACCACTCAAGTGTATAATCAAGTTTGGTTACATCTTCCATTCCTGAGAATGTTTCATCTTTAATGGTTGAACCACTTCTTAAAACCACACTGCCATCAAGATCTCTTATTCCGGTAGTGGTTTGATCTCTTGTAATCCTAGTCAGCTTTTCAACTAACTTTAGATAATGATCCTGAAGTTTTCTTTTAAATTCTAACTCAAGTTTATCAAAAGCAATTTTCTCTTGTTTTTTAGAATCATTATCACGTTTTTTACGACTAAACAAACGAGTTTTAATAACCGTTCCTTTAAGTCCTGGAGGAGCTTTCAACGATGCATCTTTAACATCGCCTGCTTTATCTCCAAATATTGCACGTAATAGTTTTTCTTCCGGTGTTGGATCAGTTTCACCCTTAGGTGTTATCTTACCAATGAGGATATCACCTTCTTTAACTTCAGCACCTTCTCTAATTATACCATCTTCATCAAGATTCTTAACTGCTTCTTCACTAACATTAGGAATTTCACGTGTTAATTCTTCTTCACCACGTTTAGTTTCTCTAACCTGTAATTCAAATTCTTCAATGTGGATTGATGTATAAACATCTTCGCTTACAACTCTTTCACTAATAATAATAGCATCCTCAAAGTTGTATCCTCTCCAAGGCATAAATGCGACTAAGACATTTCTTCCTAATGCTAATTCGCCACCATCAGTAGCTGCACCATCAGCAAGAACATCACCTCTTTTAAGCTTTTGTCCTTCTTTTACAATAGGAACCTGATTTATACATGTTTCCTGGTTTGTTCCATGGAATTTTGTAAGTGTATATGTTACTTCTCTGATTTCATTAAAGCTTGTTAATGCTTCAAAGCTATTAGGGTTTATATCATACTTTACAACTACTTTATTTGCATCAACATATTCAACATAACCATTGTCCTCAGCTAATAATAATGCCTTTGAGTCATGCGCAATTTTTCCTTCCATTCCAGTTCCCACAATTGGAGCTTCTGGTTTTAATAAAGGAACTGATTGACGCTGCATGTTAGAACCCATCAACGCTCTGTTCGCATCATCATGCTCGAGGAATGGTATCAATGCAGCAGCAGCACTTACAATCTGCGCAGGTGCAACATCCATAAATTGCAAATCTTCCGGATGTACAATTGGGAACTCACCTTTTAATCTTGACTTAACTCTTTCATTAACAAATTTTCCTGACTCGGTGATTGGTGCATTTGCCTGAGCAATTGTAAATGCATCTTCATGTTCAGCTGTCAAATATTCAACGTCTTCAGTTACTCTGCCTTTTACAACTTTTCTATATGGGGTTTCTAAGAATCCATATCTATTAACTCTTGCATAAATTGTAAGTGATGAAATCAAACCAATGTTTGGGCCTTCCGGTGTTTCAATTGGACATAAACGACCGTAGTGTGTATAATGAACGTCACGCACCTCAAACCCTGCTCTTTCTCTTGTAAGTCCGCCTGGTCCTAATGCAGACATTCTTCTCTTATGTGTCATCTCAGCTAATGGATTTGTTTGATCCATAAATTGGGAAAGCTGATTAGTTCCGAAGAAAGCATTTATAACGCTACTGATTGTTCTTGCATTAACTAAATCTTGAGGAGTAAAGTTTTCAGAATCACGCATGTTCATTCGTTCTTTAATGGTCCTTGCCATACGTGCCATACCAACGTTAAACTGCTGTCCTAATTGTTCACCAACAGTTCTTATTCTTCTATTTCCAAGATGATCTATATCATCAACTGAAACAGCGCCTTCTTTAAGGTCAATTATATATCTCATAATTGAGATAATATCCTCAACAGTTAAAACAGTTGTAGTTTCTGGAATGTTTAATTCCAATTTGTGATTCATTCTATGACGACCAACATCACCCAAATCATATCTTTTATCATTAAAGAAAAGTTTTTCGATTAATGTTTCAGCGGTCGTTAAATCCGGAGCTTCTCCTGATCTTAACTGTCTGTAAATAGCATACAAAGCTTCTTCACGAGTATGTGAAGTATCTTTTCTTAAGGTGTTTACAACTAAATTCTGATCGTTTGATGAATCTGATTTGATAAATTTTAAAACATCAACTTCAGCATCATTAATTCTTTCTAGATCTTCTTCGGATAGTATTGAATCACGTGTAAGGAAAATTTCTCCGGTAGACATATCAAAAATATCACTGGCAATCATTCTGCCTAAATAATTTTCCAACTTTGCTTTTTTAACGGTAACATTTTCAACAAGACCGAATAACTTTAATATTTCTTCATCGGATTGAAATCCAAGAGCACGCAAAAGAGTTGTTGCAGGAAATTTCTTTCGGCGATCAATATAAACATACATTACATAGTTTATATCCGTTGCAAACTCTACCCAAGAACCTCGTAATGGAATAATTCTGGCAGAGTAAATCGGTGTACCATTAGGATGTACAGTCTGTGCAAAGGCAACACCAGGCGATCTGTGCAATTGAGATACAACTACTCTCTCTGCACCATTGATAACAAAAGTTCCCTTTTCTGTCATAAAAGGTAAATTGCCAAGATAGACTTCTTGTTCAACAGTATTTATAAATTCTTCTGTTTCAGGATCTTTTGTTGAAAGTCTTAATTTAGCTTTTAGAGGTGCAGCAAAAGTAAGTCCTCTTTCTAAACACTCTTCAACAGAAAATCTTGGTTTTTCAACATAGTACTCTAAGAAATCTAATCTGTAGTTTTCTTTATTATCAAAAATCGGGAAATTAGTTAAAAATACCTGCTGTAACCCTTTTATTTCTCTTTTAAGGGGATGAGTATCAAGCTGAACAAAATCTTCAAATGTTTCAGTTTGAATTCCTAAAAGATCTGGTATATCAATAACTGATGGAATACGGCCAAAGGAAATACGCTTATTATCCAATTGAAAACCTCCTAAAATTAATCAAATGCTATTAAATGAGCATCATTAACAACGTTCTCTACATAAAACAAAAGCGATAAGACGGAATTTTCCGTCTTATCACTTAAAAAGGATCATATAATCTAGCTTTTAAAAACTATTTTAAAGTAACAGTTGCGCCGGCTTCTTCAAGCTCTTTCTTGATTTTTTCGGCTTCATCTTTTGATGCTTGTTCTTTAACTGTTTTCGGAGCGCCATCTACGAGATCTTTAGCTTCTTTTAAGCCTAGACCTGTATGAGCTCTAACTACTTTAATAACATTAATTTTCTTCTCGCCAGCGGTCTGAAGAATAACATCAAATTCTGTCTGTTCCTCTACAGGTGCGGCAGATGCAGCAGCTGGCCCAGCCATCATAACTGGTGCAGATGCTGTAACACCAAATTCTTCTTCAAGTGCTTTCTTTAATTCTGAAGCTTCTAGAAGAGACATACCTTTTATTAATTCTAGTGCTTGTGCAACTTTTTCTGACATTTTCATTTCTCCTGAATTTAATTTCTAATTTAATTATGCTGCTTTTTTCTTCGAGACTTCATCAATTACACTTACTAAGTCTCTAATTACAGCTGCAATAGATCCAACTATGCCTGATGCAGGGGAATTTAGACTACCGAGTATACCGGCAATCACTTCTTCCTTAGTAGGCAATTCTGCTAATTCTTTAAGTTTACTTCCATCATAATACTGTGTTTCGATGTAGCAAGCTTTAAGAGGAAACTTCTGTGAAGTATCATTGTACTTCTTAATTATCTTGGCTGGTGCAACTGGATTTGTTGAAGCAAATGCAAATCCTGTCATACCTTCAAGATGATCTGCCAGCTTTTCGAATTTACCAGACTCAACAAGGGCGCGTTTAAATAGGGTATTTTTAAATACTCTGTATTTAACTCCATCTTTTCTAAACTGATTTCTAATTTCACTAATGTCTGAAACATTGATTTTAGAATAATCAGTAAGATAGACTGCTGATGCGTTCTGGATTAATTCCTTAGCTTCGGCAATTAACTCTGCTTTTTCGTTCTTATTCATTTTTCTCCCGTATCACAATTTATTATTTCGGGTCGGTTAGAAGCTATTATTTATTACGAGCGCGTAAATTCTTTATACGTTAAGACTTAATTCATCTTTAGCGATTTTAAGTCCGGGACCCATTGTACTTGATAAAAACAAACTCTTAACATATTGACCTTTTGCAGTAGATGGTCTCATTTTAACTATTGTGTTAAGAAATGCTTTTGTATTATCAACTAGTTTTTCTGTTTCAAAATTTAATTTACCTAAAGAAGTATGTACAATTCCTGTTTTTTCAACTCTAAATTCAATCTTTCCACCTTTAACTTCCTTAACTGCTTTTGCAACATCCATCGTAACCGTTCCACTTTTAGGATTAGGCATAAGACCTTTAGGTCCTAATATTTTTCCTAATTTTCCAAGTTCAGCCATAGAATCTGGTGTTGCGACTATAACATCAACATCGGCCCATCCGCCTTTAATTTTTTCAAGTAAGTCTTCAAATCCTGCATAATCAGCACCAGCATCTAAGGCTTCTTGAATTTTAGCACCCTTAGCTATAACTAGTACTTTTACAGTTTTACCAGTTCCATGAGGGAGAGAAACAGTACCTCTAACCATTTGGTCAGCATGTCTAGGATCAACTCCTAAACGAATAGCACAATCTAAAGATTCTACAAATTTTACTTTGGATTGATCCTTCAAGATTGCTATTGCTTCGGGAAGAGTATACTCTTTATCCACATTAACTGATTTTAAAATTTCTTTATTTCTCTTCGTTGTTTGCATCTTTAATCACCAATAAATTTAAAAAACATCAAATAAATACTTACTTTATTCTTCTACTGTTATTCCCATACTTCTAGCAGTACCGGAAATCATGCTCATTGCATGATCAATATCAAATGCGTTTAGATCTGGCATTTTTACTTCAGCTATTTCTTTAACCTGTTTTCGAGAAACTTTGCCAACCTTTGTCCTGTGTGATTCAGCAGATCCTCTCTCAAGCTTTGCAGCTCTTTTTAGTAGCACTGAAGCAGGAGGAGTTTTTGTGATAAAAGTAAAAGACTTATCACTAAAGACCGTGATAACTACGGGGATTATTAAACCATCTTTATCCTGAGTTCTTGCATTAAATTGCTTACAGAACTCCATAATATTTACACCTTTTTGACCAAGTGCTGGACCAACAGGAGGTGAAGGATTAGCTTTACCTGCCGGAATTTGTAACTTTATATAAGAATCAATTTTTTTAGCCATTTTATAACCTGCTTAATATCTACAATTATTTTTCTATTTCTGCTTGAGTGAAATCGATCTCAACTGGAGTTTTTCTACCAAAAATTGAGACCATAACTTTTATTTTCATTTTTTCTTCATTTACTTCTTCAATCATTCCAGAAAAATTATTGAAAGGACCATCAATAATTTTGACTAAGTCACCATTTCTAAAAATGGTTTCCATTCTTTCAGTAGTACTATCCTGTGATAAACGCCCTACAATTCTTCTTACTTCCTCTGGTTGAAGTGGATTAGGATTTCCGCCTGTTCCTAAAAATCCCATAACCGACTGGGTACTTAGGATAAAATCCTTAACCTGATTATCAAGATCACAATTAACCAAGATATATCCGGGAAAAAAATTCTTAGTTTTGCTCTTTTTCTTACCATCTTTAACTTCAAAAACTTTTTCCATTGGAACTAAAATTTCGGAAATTTTAGCTTTTAAGTGCTCATGATCATTAAGTCCAGCTTCAAGAAGATTCTTAACTTTGTTTTCATGACCCGAAAAAGTTCTTACCACGTACCATCTGGTTTCCATTTAATTCTGCACCTAAAATATCCCTTTAAAAGCCTGGTTAATTATCATATCAATTACATATGTAAAAAGTGACAGAACAATACAAACGACAATCACAATTTTTGTAGATTCAATAAGTTCTTCCTTAGTCGGCCAAGTAACTTTTTTCATCTCTTTAACAACATCCTGAAAGAATGCAATTATTTTATCTTTCATAATAACCTTTCAAATTTCAGCACGTCAGGAGGGACTCGAACCCCCAACCTGCGGTTTTGGAGACCGCTGCTCTACCAATTGAGCCACTGACGTATTCAGTTATTTGGTTTCTTTAAAAACTACGTGTTTTCTAACAACAGGGTCATATTTTTTGTACTCAACACGTGCAGGATGGGTTCTTTTATTCTTTGTTGTAGAATATCGATAACCTGTACCAGCAGTGCTTTCCAAAACAATGATTTGTCTAATATTGCTTTTTGCCATTTATCTTCCTTAAACTATTCAAACCTTTTCTATTGAGCTGACGACCGGGATTGAACCGGTGACCTCATCCTTACCAAGGATGTGCTCTACCAACTGAGCTACGTCAGCGGAGATGTGTTAGCACATTAAATTAAAGAACTACACAGTTTATGAGTCAAGCTCATTTAGAGCGGGAGACGGGATTCGAACCCGCGACCAACAGCTTGGAAGGCTGTGACTCTAGCCAACTGAGTTACTCCCGCATTTTTCAATTATCCTAAAGAACAAAAAAGTTTCTAAAAGAAACTTATAAATTAAACTATTTGTGGGCGGCGAGGGATTCGAACCCCCAAAGGCGCATGCCAACGGATTTACAGTCCGCCCCGGCTCTCCAACTCCGGCGTCCGCCCAGAAAAATGCTAAATTAAAAGCGAGCGACAAATATATTTTTATTCAAACAAAAATGCAAATATTTTGTTATGTCATTACACAACAACCATTGATTTAACGAGAAACATCTGTAATTATTACCGAAGTCAAAATCTTCAGGTAAAAATTATTCAATATCTACATTAGAGATTCAAAATAGTTTTAATTATGAAGTATTTTGTGTTTCGCCAAAAACGGTACGCTATTTGTCGCGTTAAGACCAACTGGTAAAAAACCAATTAAATAATCAACAACAAAATAATTTAGGGGCCCTTTATGAAAAACTTAGTAGTCCTATTCGCAGTACTTTTCTTGTTCTCTCTAACATCTTGCTCAGATGTAAACGATAACTCTTTTCTAACAAATCCAGTAATGGAAAAAACAGTTCCAGGTATTTCAGAAACAACACCTTCTCCTGTGTATCCTTATTCTTATCTATACAATTTTTCAAAAGTAGACGGATTAAAACTCTTAAATCTTGAAGAAGAAAATGCAGTTGAGTTTTATATGACTGAAAGCTCGAAAAAATTTGTTCAGCTCTTTGTTTTAGTAACTTATGTACAAGATATTTCTCCAAAGATGTTCTTTATAGATAATATTGAGAACGAATCTTTTAAAGTGATTGGCTTAGATCTGAATCAAGTTCAAAAGGTAGAAGTTTATGGTGTGCCATCAGGTAACTTCACACACGAAGCTGTGTCACCATTTGAAAATAATTCTATTATGAATGAGGTTGTAGTTAATGGATGGAAAGTGGATAATAGCAGTGTTGTAGTAGAATGCGTTGGTCCATGGCCAAGTAGCCTAAAATATGTTTTTGCAGAAATTACTACAAAAGATAAAAGCTTTTTTGTTTTCTTACAGAGACCTTGGAGCACAAAGTTTTCAATTCCTGAATATGGAAAATATGGCGTTAGTGGCATAAGATTATTTGGATATCAAACTTTAATGGAAGCAACTGTAGCTCAGAATTAAATAGTATTAAATATTGATAAAGCCGAGCATTGTCTCGGCTTTTTTTTTAATGTTTCCAAAGTTCTCTATCAAGACTGCGGTACTGTATTGCTTCACTGATATGTTGTGGTAAAATATTTTCTGCATGCTCAAGATCTGCAATTGTTCTGCTAACTTTTAAAATTCTATCATAAGCTCTTGCTGATAAACCTAATTTAGTCATCGCCATTTTTAGCAATTCTTCACCTTGCTCATCCAACTTACAAAACGTTCTTACTTCCTTTGAACCCATATCGCCATTGTTAAAAACATTCTTATACTCTTTAAATCTATCTAACTGAACTTGTCTAGCATTTATAACTCGTTTTCTAATATCTTCAGACTTTTCTCCAAATGATTTTGAAGATAATTCTTTATACTTAACTGCTGGAACTTCAATGTGGATATCAATTCTATCTAATAATGGACCGGAAATTTTGGACATGTATCTTTGGATCTGAGGAGGAGCGCATGTGCATTCTTTATTCGGATCTGTGTAAAACCCGCATGGACAGGGGTTCATCGCGGCAGCCAACATAAAGTTTGCAGGAAACTCTAACGATAATTTTGAACGACTTACAGTCACTCTAGCATCTTCAAGTGGTTGACGTAAAACTTCTAATACATTTTTTTTGAACTCAGGTAATTCATCTAAAAATAATACGCCAAAGTGAGCAAAAGAAACTTCTCCAGGTTTTGGAAATGACCCACCTCCAACTAGTGCAGCATCACTAACAGTATGGTGCGGACTTCTGAATGGTCTCTCAGTAATAATTGCTTTATGTTTCGGTAAGATGCCGGCTATGGAATGAATCTTTGTTGTTTCAAGTGCTTCATCAAAAGTTAAAGGAGGAAGTATTGAAGGAAGTCTTTTTGCAAGCATTGTTTTACCTGAGCCCGGAGGACCTATCATTAAAATATTATGAGCACCTGCGGCGGCAACTTCTAATGCACGCTTTACATTCTCCTGCCCTTTAACATCTGAAAAATCATGAAGATAAGAATTGATTGAGGAGAAAAGATCATTCTTATCTGTATAAATTTTTTCCGGATTCGAATCTTCATTCAAAAAAGAAATCACTTCAGTTAGGGTTTCAAAACCATAAACATCAATTCCATCAACAATAGCAGCTTCATTTGCAGATTCTTTCGGAAGGATAATTCTTTTAATTCCCTTTTTCTTTGATTCAACGGCAATAGGTAATGCCCCTTTTATGTGTCGTAATGTTCCGTCTAATGATAACTCACCAAGAAAAACTGAGTCAGCTAAAAATTTATCGGATACTAATTCTTCGGCGGCAAGAATTCCAATTGCAATGGCGAGATCAAAAGAACTGCCTTCTTTTTTGATATCTGCTGGGGCAAGATTTATTGTAAATTTTTTGAGCGGGAATTTAATATTAGAATTTTTTATCGCGGCAATAACTCTTTCACGGCTCTCTCGCACAGCATTATCAGGTAAGCCAACTATAATAAATCCGGGAATTTGTTTTTCAACATGAGTTTCAACCTCTACCAGATAAGCATCAATACCGTAAGTTGCGCTTGTTAGTGTTTTGGATAACATGATTTAATCCAGACTTTTATTTGGATTTTAATTTGATATCTGAGGCGAGACGATTCACCCCAATTTATAATTAACACTTAAATAACAAAATAATGAAAGAACTTTTATTTGTAATTTCTTAAGAAATCAATTCTATCCTGCAATTGATCAACAGGAACCAAGAGTTTATCCTTCCCATAGATTGCATCTTCCCTATTTGAAAATGCTAACTCATAATCTTTACTCATAACAATCGCTTCCTCAGGACAAACTTCTTCACAGAAGCCGCAAAAGATGCAACGTAACATATTTATTTCAAACTTTTCTGGATAACGTTCTTTTTCTCTGTCTGTTTCTGCAGCCTGTACTTCAATAGCAAGTGCAGGACAAACACGTGAACATAATCCACAAGCAACGCATCGCTCTTCACCATTTTTTTCTTCAACAAGAACTGGTCTACCACGATATGAGCCTGCCGGGATAAACTTTTCTTCAGGATACTCCATCGTAAACTTTGGTTTGAACATAGTTCTAAGGGTAAGTGATAAACCTTTAACTATTTCCGGAATATAAATCTTTTCTCCGAAGGTTAAATCTTTTATTCTTTTCTTAGGTGGAATGTTATTACCTGACATCAAGACTCCTGTTAATATTTTCTTTCTTTATTCACAGATATACAATATTAAATTATAATTTAAAGATCATGATTAAAATAGCAACCCAAATTATATTAAATAAAGATAATGGAAACATCACTTTCCAGCCTAAATTCATTAACTGATCATATCTAAACCTTGGAATACTCCATCTTACCCAGATGAAGAAAAATAAAAGTACACCAACTTTTACAAAAAATCCTGCAACCTGTAACGCAAGAACTAAACCTGATGATAATCCTAAAGTTTCTATGTAAGGAATTTGCCATCCGCCAAGATATAATGTAACGATAAGTGTACTGGCAATAAGCATATTTGCATACTCAGCTAAAAAGAAAGCTGCAAATTTCATACTGCTGTATTCTGTGTGATATCCACCAACAAGTTCTGGTTCTGCTTCAGGTAAATCGAAAGGTAATCTATTTGTTTCTGCAAATGCAGATACTAGAAATGTTATAAATCCAATTGGTTGAATAAATGCATTCCACATCCAACCCGATTGTGATTCTACAATTGCCATAGGTCTTAACGATTCTGATAAAAGAATTACTCCGCCAATAGAAAATCCCATTGAAATTTCATACGATATCATTTGTGCGGAAGATCTGATTCCACCAAGTAAAGAGTATTTGCTTCCAGAAGACCATCCTGCAAATGTAATTGCGTAAACTCCTACTGATGTTAATGCAAGTACATATAGTATTCCGATATTTACATCTGCAATTACCATCGGAATATCGAAGCCGGCAATTGTAATTCCAGGTCCTATCGGAATTACTGCATAAGTAGTAAAAGCAACAAACAATGCAATCATTGGAGCAAGTGCGTGAATTTTTTTATTCGCATTATCGGGCACAATATCTTCTTTAAAGAGCAGTTTGAAAACGTCTGCAAAAGATTGAAGCAAACCGTACCATCCAACTCGATTGGGTCCGAGGCGGTTTTGAGCCCAGGCACTAATTTTTCTTTCAAAGTAAACAAGATAAGCCGCTGTCATAAGCATCATCACAAGTACAATTACAATTCTTATTAATAAAAAATTATAAAAGCTTATAATTGCCCACAAAATATTTCCGATTGCTTCCATTAATTTTTAATTCCTTATAACCTAAATTTTTACAGTAGATTTTAAATTTACTGATTTCAATTGCACACCAAGTTCAGCTATCACGTCGTAATCTAAACCTTTAAAAGCATCAATCGAATTTGAAATATCATAAAAAACTTCTTCAGCCATATTGTATTTTAACTTCTGGCCCATTGCAGAAGCTAATCCTACTAATATTTTCCAGCTTGATCTTGCATCAAAATGTTTTCCTTGTGCCCAACGATCATACTTTGTACCGAATTTATCTAATCGACTCATTGACATTCCTTCCAATGCACGATCAACATCATTGGTTGCAAGTGCAGGACGAATTCTTTGAACTCTTCCCTGAAAATTAACAAATGTTCCATTTTTTTCAGCGTAGGTAGCAGCAGGAAAAACTATATCAGCAAGCGCAGATGTTTTATTAAAATTACTTGCGTTGATTATTAATAAATCAAGTTTTGCTAATACATTTTCTAATTCAAGATTGTCATTTAAAATATCATCTTCTAAAACATAAAGTGCTTTTATTTTTCCTTCGCGAATTGCTTTAACAATACCATTAAAATCAAAACCATTTTTAGATGGAGCCACACCCGCTAACTCAGCACCTTTTGTGTTTGGAGTTACATCTTCATTTCTTAAAATCTCATCACCAAAAGTAGGATCAATATGTCTTACAAAATCTAAATGTCCTGTTCCTAATACTGATTTTGCAAATTTCGCAGCAACAAAATTATCTTCAACTGTAGCATATGCTGAACCGAGAAATGCTATTTCATCCTTACCAAATGCCTTTAAGTTAGATGCCGCTTTTGCAAACGCTTCATCCCAGCCAACTTTTATTAAGTTGCCTTCAACTCGCATATGTGGGCCATCAATTCTATCCCCTGCATTTATAAATTTAAAAGTATTTAGTCTTCCGTGATCACACATCCAATAACTATTTACTTCTTCGTTGTATCTTGGAACTAATCTTAATACTTCATTATTTCTCGTCCAAACTTCTATGTTGCATCCACGGGCACAGCCATTACAAATTGTATTTGTGTGAGCCATATCCCAAACACGTGCTTTAAATCTAAAATCACGATTTGTAAGTGCACCAACAGGACATATATCAACAACATTCATTGCGTAAGGGTTATCAAGCTGCTCACCAGGAAAAGTTGTAATTGTAACTCTATCGCCTCGTTTAACAAAAGTTAACTCGGCATCCTTAGCAACTTCATCACAAAAACGAATGCAACGTGAACAAGAAATACATCTGTCTCCATCAAACATAACGTTGGGACCAAGTTCAACGCGTTTATCTTTATGAGTTTTTTCTTCAACAAATCTGCTTTCACCGGTGCTGTGTTGATAAGCATAATCCTGAAGTTTACATTCACCTGCTTCATCACAAATCGGGCAATCAAGCGGATGATTGATAAGAAAAAATTCCATTACTGCATTGCGTGCAGAAATTGCTTTATCCGAATCCATATAAACAACCATTCCTTCTGCGGCAACAGTTGAACAGGCAATTACAAGCTTTGGCATTTTCTCGACTTCAACTAAACACATTCTGCAATTACCTGAAACAGATAATTTTGGATGCCAGCAGAAATGCGGAATTTCAATTCCATTATCCCTTGCGGCTTCAATGATGGTTTGACCTGGTTTGAATTCTATATCTTTTCCATCAATATTAAATTTGGACATAATCTACTCTGGATTTTTAACTTTAAACTTAAGCTGCTTTTTTAATTGAATTATCTTTTGAACAAATAATTATTTTGCTAAGTGTGGATTCGTTCAATACTTCGTTAGATAACTTTTGAATATCCTCAGAAGTAACTGAATCAATTTTAACTAATATATCTTCAATCGGAACAATCTTACCATAATGCAATAACGAGTTTGCTAATCTTATCATTCTGTTAGTCGTACTTTCAAGACTCATTAGCGTATTGCCTTTGATGTACTCTTTAACACGCTTTAATTCTTTTGGTTTTACCTCAATGTTTCTCAACTTACTAAATTCACGATGTACAATTTCATTTACCTTGCCTGCTTGTTTTTCGTTTGTTGAGTAATAAACTCCAAACGCTGAAACATCTAAATAAGAATTTAAAAAAGTATTTATCTGATAAGTCATTCCAAGTTTTTCTCTAACTGCCTGAAATAACCTTGAAGAACTTCCATCGCCAAGCAAAGTTGAAAGTACTTTTAGTTTGTGTCTTCGTGGATCATTAAATCCGTAAGTTGTTCTGCCTACAATTGAATGAACTTGTTGAATTTCTTTTTCGATTGTAGTTTCATTTACAAACTGTTTAACAAAGTTTTTTCTTTTTTGGTTTGATGTTGTTCGTTTACCAGTAAAATATTTTTCTGCAAGTGCTACTGCTTCTTCATGATGAATTGCACCTGAAACTGAAATTAGTAAATTATCTATACGATAATTTGCTTTGTGAAACTGATGAAGAATATTTGAGTTGTACGAAAGGATATTTTTTTCAGTTCCGATAATTGGATAACTTAAAGTGTGGCCATTAAAAATGGATTCTTCAAATTTATCAAATATCAATTCTTCCGGATTATCATCGATGTCCTTCAACTCATCAATTACGACGCCTGCTTCTTTTTTGATATGTGATTCTTTAAACGAAGGATTTTGAATCATATCAGAAAGAACAACAAAAGTTTTCTTAAAATTTTCTGATAACCCTCTGCCGTAATAACAAGTTTGTTCTTTTGAAGTGAAAGCGTTTAAGTATCCGCCGTAAGATTCAATTTCATCAGAGATTTGTTTTGCTGAGCGTGTTTTGGTTCCTTTAAACAGCATATGTTCGATGAAATGTGAGATTCCATTATTTTTTAAATTCTCATCACGCGCACCAATATTAAACCAAAATCCAAGTGAAAATGATTTTAAATAAGGGATGAATTCTGAAACTATTCTTACACCATTCGAAAGCGTCGTTACTTTACAATTATCCACAATTTCCATCTATTAATAATGAATTTAATGAGGTTCAAATATAGATAAAGAGGTTTAGTCAATCAAGAAAGGAAAATGAAGAATTGTAACTCATATTTTTAAAATAATGTCACACTGAGCGAAGTCGAAGTGTGAAATCTTAAATAATCTAGAAATCCAGATTTCCACTTCGCTCGGGATGACTTAAAAATTACACTTCAACCAAATCAGGATATTTTTCCTGATACTTAACAAAAAACTCACCAATA
The DNA here is from genome assembly GCA_016707115.1 of Ignavibacteriales bacterium. GTDB lineage: Bacteria > Bacteroidota > Ignavibacteria > Ignavibacteriales > Ignavibacteriaceae > IGN3. The sequence goes on from JADJIH010000002.1 coordinate 254,402, forward strand.
GCTTTGTAAGCTTTTTCAAGAATTTGTTCGTTTGGTAAAAACACAACTCTAAAATGATGAGTGCCCGGAACCTGTCCAAATCCGCTGCCGGGAACAATTACAACTCCTGTTTCACGAATCAACTCACCAACAAAATGTGCATCTGGTTGTTTCATTTCAAGTTTTGGAAAAGCATAAAATGCGCCTTCAGGTTTTACACAGGAAATTCCTGGTATTGCATTTAACATTTCTACAGTTAAATCTCTGCGGCGTGTAAGTTTTTTCATTCCTTCAATAAGATGATCGTGATTTCCTTCGAGAGAAGGTTTTATTCCATATTGTTCAGGATGATTTGCAGATAATCTTGCACGAAGAATTTTATTTACTGCTTCAATAAAATCAGATAGAACTTCTTTTCTTCCGCTAACAATTCCCCATCCAATTCTAAATCCGGGAACCATATAATTTTTGGATAATCCACCAAATGTTATGCATGAAACATCTTTATTCAGTGATGCAATTGAAATATGTTTCTTTCCATCAAACAGAAGCTTGTCATAAATTTCATCCGCAAAGATTACGAGATTGTGCTCAAGCGCTAAATCAACAATCTGCTGCAAATTTTCTCTAGTATAAAGTGAGCCAGTTGGATTATTTGGATTGATAAGCACAATCGCTTTTGTCTTATCATTTATTTTTGATTTTATATCTTGAATATCCGGCAGCCATCCGTTTGATTCATCAAGGTAATATGGATTTTCCATCATCTGAAGTTTGCTTGCGATTGCTGTGTAAAGCGGATAACCCGGAGTTGGAGTAAGAACATTTTCTCCATCGTTTACAAGTGCTGTTAAACAAATATCAATTGCTTCACTTGCACCGGTAGTTACAAAAATATCGTGAACATTTGTAATACCTTTTCGTTCAGCTTCAGCTTCAATTGCTTTTACAGCTTCGCCGATTCCTGATGAAGGCGCATAACCATTTAAGTTTTTTAACATTGCCTGGTATGTTGCATCAACAAGATGTTTTGGTGGAACAAAATCATAGAGATTCGGATCGCCAATATTTAAATACAACATTTCTTTTCCGGTTTTTGCAACTTGATTTGCAAGAACAACTATATCTCTAACAGCGTAAGTAATGTTTTCGGTTCTAACTGCAGGAATTATTTTATTGATCATTTTAATCTCCGTAAAAAGTAAATTCAATTTCTACATCAAACTTAATAAAAATAATTATGAGTGGTAAGACAAAAAGATGTTTAAATGGAAAAGATTAATCAATCATTTCTTTTTAGAACTAGAAGTGTAAAATCATCGTTATAAAAATCAGATGAGCTGAAATTTTTTGTTGCAGAAATGATCTCTTTAGTAATTTTACCCGGAGATTTGTCCGCATTTGAATTAAAGGTTTCTATCAATTTTTCTAACCCAAACTGTTTCTTGTCCGTGCTAAAAACTTCAACCACTCCGTCTGTATAAAAAAGTATTTGGTCGCATTTATCTAAATTAAGTTCAACGGTTTTAAATCCAGCTTCTTTAAGAAGATTTAAAGATGGACCACCACCTTCTAATAATTTTGTGCCGGTTGAATTATAATGAAGCGCCGGATTATGCCCGCAATTACAATAAGTAAATGAATGATCTCTATAATTAAGTATTCCGTAAAAAATTGAAATGAAATCACGCTTACGCATAAACTCCGAGACATGTTCATTCAAAAGATGCATCAGTTTAGCAGGATCTGAAAAAAGTTTAGCGTTGTATCGAAGCAATGCACGGAATGCTGCCATTATTAAAGCTGCCGGAACACCATCACCTGAAACATCGGCAATAACAATTGCAATCCTGTTTTCATCAATTGGAATGTAATCAAAATAGTCGCCGCCAATTTCATAAGTTGGAATACAAACACTTGCAAATGAATAACCGGAAACTTCAGGTTCAGAACTTGGAAGTAAACCGAGTTGAACATCTTTTGCGAGTTTGAGCTGTTCTTCGATTTTTTTCTTCTCAAGAATCTGATAATGCAACAAAGCTTTTTCGATTGAAATTGAAGAAGCTTCTGCAAAAAAGTTTAATATATTAATATCATCGGGATCAAATGCAGCAAGTTTATCACTTTCAACATTCAATGCACCAATTGTTTTTCCATCACGTAAAATTGGGGCTGTAATTTCAGATTGAGATTCTTTTCTTCCCGCGATGTAACGATCATCTTTAGATACATCATTAAGTATTATACTTTTTCCTGTTTTGATTGTTTGTCCGATTATTCCTTTGCCTTCCATAAGCATCGCATCGGATTCCAAAGGTAAGTTTCCAAATCCGCGCTGAACCATACTTGCAATTTTTTGTTTTGAATAATGATATCCCGGATGGTTTATATCTTGACTTAGAATAAAGATTCCCACTGCATCGTAATCGATAATATTAGACAGTAAATCTAAAAGGAGGTTAAGAATTTTATCAAGATCCAATGTACCGCGAATCTTGTGAGAGATATCCCTTAGAAGTTGATACTTAATTTCAGAAGTTAATTCAATTTTATTTTTCATCTGCCGATAGATTAATTACTTATGTAAAATTAGCGTATAGTAATTTACATTCAAATAGAAAAGGAGCCGAGGCTCCTTTTAATATATTGAGCCGACAATAAAATATTAGAAGAACAATGCGGTATTATAAAAAATATTTAGTGCCGCATAATTGTAACCAGCAATCATTTTAACACCAAATCGGCTATCAATTTTTATTGAGACATCCAATGAAGGAATAAATGCAAAATATTCTTTTTTAATTTCATCAGTAATCGTTTGAGTTCCTAAAGCAAGTGTTTCGCGAAAAATGGGTTGTCCGTTAGAACCATATTCGGTTCTATATTTTGCGTATGTAAAGTGCATATTGGGCGTATAGATATAACTATTGTAACTAAAATTAAACCCGCCTTCTATTCTTAAAAAACTATTTTCAAATATTGGAAGTGATAGTTTTAGCCCATAACTATTAAGTGAAGATAGCTTAAACTCATCATCAAAATTCCTAATTAATTCTTGCGTAGTAAAGCTCCCCGATATAACAGTATTGTTGTACACAACTGATTCTTCACCTCTTTCTTCTGAATACCCTTTTGAATAATAACCCTGAATATCAACATAAGATAGGAAAAATGATTTTTTGTCAAAATAAAGTTTGTATCCAACGCCCAAGGAAAATTGCGGGAGTGATGTGTATTTATTCATATTTACTATATAATCAATACCGGGAAAAGTAATACTTTCTTCAAAGTTAATTGTAGTATTTACAAAAACACCGCCAATAAAAACAGAATATTTTTTTCTGCTTTTATCCAGTATTACATCAGAAATAGAATTTATTAAAAGCTCTGATGCCTCAATATTCTTATCATCTAATAATAAATACCAGTTATCAGTTACATTGTTAACTATTTCTGCCGGAGAAGTAAGTAGTTCAGGGTTTTCCTTTACCTCAGCAAAATATCTTTTTTTATCACTCTCTATTTGGCTGCGCACATAACTATAATCGGTGTTTTCATCAAACTTCATTTTAGAATCTTTATTATAAAACATAACTATATAAAAATCTCTCAACTGTTTTTCAGCGATTGTCAAATCAACTAATTTGTCATCTTCCTTTGATCTGACAACAATGACTAATTTATTTAATTCTGGTTCAGCATTTCTAATTATCTCGTGATTTTCAGTAGCAATTAATTTCTCAATAGTATTTTTAGCCCATTGTGTACGTGCAGAAAGCCATACCCTTTCATTAGATTTTAGAATTTCAAATAACTTAGTGTCAAACTTACTTCCATCATACTGTTGATAATATTTAAGTGTTAAATAAATCAACTCAGGGTTTAGTTCAGCATTTCTTTTCAAATTTAGATCAAGAGATTTGCTTAAGACTTCATCAGTTAAGATATTCTCAGGAATATGTTGCCTGTAGAGTTTAAGATAATCCTGCGCTATAATATGCGAATTATAAAAAAGTACAACAGCAAAAAAATATTTGAGCATAAGAACCCTTATAATATTTATTTAATTAACAACATTTTTTTAGTTTCAATATAATCACCAGCTTTAAGTTGGTAGAAATAAATTCCGGATGTTAGATTCTTGATACTTGATGCTGGACTAAACTCAACTTCATAACTTCCTGCATCTTTGTATTCATTAACAAGTGTTGCAACTTCTTTTCCTAATACATCAAATACTTTTAATGTTTGCCAACTGCCGACTGGAGATTGCCAACTGATTTTTGTGCTTGGATTAAATGGGTTTGGGTAGTTTTGTTCTAAAGTAAACTTTGTTGGCAAATCTAACTCGACTGAAATTACATTTGAATATTCAAATGATCCATCAAAATCAATTTGTTTTAATCTGTACTGATATTTTCTTTCAGTTAGATCATTATCAACAAAGGTATAAGATTTAGGTTCTGTTGTCGTTCCATTGCCTTTTATAAATCCAATATTCTCCCAAACTTTTAATTTTTCAATCTTTAAATCTTTTAATCTTTGGACTTCAAAACCTGAATTATTTGTCTCTGTTGCTGTAATCCAATTTAGAGTAACTGTATTTTTGATCGATGAAGCCGTAAAAGATAATAGTTCAACTGGAACAGTATTAGATACTTTAAAGTGATAATATCCATCTGGGGCCGTTAATGGTTTTGTAATTGTCTTTCCACTGTTTGATGCAGCAGAAATATAGTAAAACACTTCTGTTCCATTGGACTGAATGGGAATAAACGCAGTGAATGTATCTACCGAAATACTTGTCATTGGTAAAACGGAAAAATTTTGTGTTGTATCAGTAGTCCAATAAATGGAGGCGTTTGAAACTCCTGATTTAGTTTTTATAAACGCTTTAATTTCTATAGGATCTGCTGAAACAATTTCACCACTAATTTTGGGATGCGAAATATAAACGGGTTCATCAACTCCAACTTCTTTTGTAATGCAGTGAATTGCACCCAAAGAGGTAATAATCGCATTTGAATTAATTCCAACAACTCTGTAGCCAGGCATTGCTTCTCTATAGATTCTTAATGCTGTACTGTCATACTGTAATTCATAAGTTGGAACAATAACTGTTTTATTTACGATAATAGAATTAGTATAAGTTCTGTAATCCCCTGATGGTGGATACTGACCGTTTTCGGGCGGCATAGGAATCCGAACAACTTTATAAGGTCTTCCGTAACACGTTAAAAAATTATTTAATATGTATTGCAGATTTGCTTCTATCTGCGGACCATCTGCAACACCTGCAGGGTACTGCCCTACAAGCAGAGTTTCTTCATCAAGCAATTTCATATGCATATCTATATGATGAATATCATCATAAGGAAGTGTTTGCATTTTAATATATCTATCCAACCCCATAAACGTATTCATTATCAAATCAATTTGCGTTTCTGTTTTGCCGGGATTTTCATCCAGTATTAAGTTTGATGAAAAACCTGTACCATGTCCATCTGTCATAAAATTTCCGCCTGTGGCAATAAGATCATAAGGCGGAGTTGTAGTTTGGTAGATAGGAAGATTGGTATAATTTGCAAAGTAAACCGGGACAGCATCATCGAGCGGACGCGGGCGATTGTATATCCAATCGATAATCTTTAAAGTATCCGAAACTCCTGCATAAACAGACCAAGGACCGTAATCTCTAACCCAAATTGAATTAAAAGAAGTTATAAGGAATTTTAAATTAATTAATGGAACGCCTCCAGAGGTAAGAAAACTTTTCACACTATTAGAATCGCTGCAAACTATATAAACCAAAGCTTCATCCTGGGCATAATCTACAATTTGTCTTAAGATTGTTGTGTAGGAAGTCCACGTAATAATAATACCTTGCAATTCCTCCCACTCAGCCATAGTTCTAACCGGTGTTGGCGGTGGATTTGTAAATTGCGGAAACAATTTTGGTTGATAATTCTGCCAGATAAGTTTTTCTTCTTCTGTCATTTTATGCGGAAGATCCTGAGCAAAATTTACATTAACAAATAGAACGATAAATACGAGTAGAAAAACTTTATTCATAAAATCCCTTTACTATCACGATAAGATTTAGGAAAAAAAATTTCATTTTAACAACAACATTTTTTTAGTTTCAACAAATTCACCAGCTTTAAGCTGATAGAAATAGATACCTGATGCTGGATTCTTGATACTGGATGCTGGATTAAATTCAACTTCATAACTTCCTGCAGTTCTAAATTCATCAACAAGAGTTGCAACTTCTCTTCCAAGAACATCAAATACTTTTAATGTTACATTGCCAGCTTTTGGTAATTGGTAACTAATAATTGTACTTGGATTAAATGGGTTTGGGTAGTTTTGTTCTAGTTTATATTCTGTTGGAATTGGATTTTTTTCATCCTCAACATCAACAACAAAAGTTGTATCGCCGTATACAGATCATTAATTACACAACCATTTAAAAGAAATATGACTCACCAAAATCATAACCATTTCTAATGTTATAGATACCGATCCCCTGAGCTAATTTATGATTATAACTCATCAGCCAAGAGTATTCATAAGTTCTAAAATTTCTATCTTCATTGAAAATGCTCTCACTACCCAGTTCAGAAAAATAAGTGAGAATTGAATCCCAAAACATTGTAAATCTTTGAATCAATAAACTATCTCCAACTTCTGCAGTAAAATCATCAATCACTTTTTCACTGTCTGGATTTTGGCATTCATTATCAAACCTATACACAAGACCTTTTGCTGAATCAATCCTTTCATAAAGATAATTTGTGTATGCAGAGTTAAGATATTTTTCTTCAATCTTAAAATATTCTTTATTATTACTTAGAATTTCTTTTGATACAACTCTTCTGGTAAATGTATCTTCTGAATAGTATGGATACGACCAGTCGGTAACTTTATAAATCCAATAATTGCCAATTGCCAAAGGATAATAATTAAACACTTCTGGAGAAACTGGCATAGATTTAATAACTACTGTTGCATCCGGTGTGATCTTATAAATTTTACTCTTTGAAGCAGCATATAGAATTTCTGAATTTGGCTTTTTATAAATGCCGACTAGTTTGCTTGGTAAAGATTTATACTCAGAAAATGAATACCCATTATTAACTGATCTATAAATTTTTCTTCCATCAGCTAGATATAGAACACCAGACTGTGTTGAATCTATAGTAACATAAATTGGATTTTCACTTTGATAAGTTTTTGTCCAGGTAAACGCATTACCTTTGTTATTGGAAACATTTAATGAATATTCGCCGTAAGTCCGGTTAACACGGTAAATGTGGAACTGGTTAATATCATAATAAAAATTTAGGTATCTATCATAAATTATATTTGAGGTATCGACAATTCCTGCATCTGACTTTACAAGCTTGCTTTCTTCATTCAAACCAAACCATATATTATCATTAAAATCAGAAATAGAGAGAAAAGTAAAATTAGCATTATATAAATTTGAGTCTTCAGGAAACGTATATCCCCCGTCAAAACTTCTAAATGTTGTAGATAAGTCTGATATAAAAACTTTTTGTGGATCCTGCCTGGAGATTTCAACAATTTCAATTGAACCAAAATGAAAAAATTTAAATGAATCGTTAATCGCAGAATAACCGTTTAAATCCATTATAACTCTAAAACCGGTATTCAAAAAATTAACAGTGTCATTTTGAAAAAATTCAAAGTCGCTTACGGATTTTACATCCGCACTTGTTGGATACTCAATAGCATAAGCATCCATAATTTTCATTTCAAAATTACTCACGGTATTAAACTTGAAGATTGGATTAAACTGATAAAATTCTTCCGATCCTAATCGATATAATAATATAGTTTGTCCGGTTGGGCCTTCAAGTCCATCTAGCGAATGGAATTGTTGAGAATAAAGTGAGGTGATTGAGCAGATAACTAAAAGAACCAATGCTAATTTTCTTCCCGAAGATCGGGAATTCGTAAAATGTAACATAAAACCTCCCTAAAGTCTTTTCAAACTTAGGAAATGATTTTTAGAAAGGAAAGCTAAATACTTCTTTGTCTTAGAATTTCAAAAAGCAGTACACCGGTTGCAACAGAAACATTTAGTGATTGGATTTTTCCTTTCATAGGTATGCGAACAAGATGATCGCATTTATCGGCGGTAAGTTTTCTAATTCCTTTTTCTTCGTTGCCAACTATTACAGCAATTGGAACTTTGTAATCAACTTTTGTGTAATCTTTTGCACCTTCTAAATATGAACCAACAATCCAGAAACCTTTTTGTTTTAGTTCATCAATGGTTTGTGCAAGATTATTTATTAGAGTAATCTTAACATGTTCACTTGCACCGGCAGATGTTTTAACTACGGTTTCATTTATTGGCGCTGAATTATTTTTTGTAATAATAATTCCATCGACTCCGCTGCAGTCCGCACTGCGTAAAATAGCACCAACGTTGTGTGTATCCTGAATTGAATCCAAAATTAAAAGAAGAGGATACTGGGATTTTTTTGATTCGCTAATAATCTCATAAAGATCGTAATACTTCTGTTCAGATTTTGAAGCAGCAACACCCTGCGCAATTTTACTTTGGGTTATCTGTCTGAATTTTTCAAATGGAACTTGATTTACTTTGATTCCTTTTTTCTTTGCAGCAACGCGAATCGCTTCAATAATTCCGCCTTCCTGTCCAAACAAAATAAAAACCTGTGAAACTTCTTCATCAGAATTAAGTGCTTCTAAAACTGGTTTCCTTCCAATGATCAGACTCACTTGCTGTATTCCTTAGAGTATGTGAATTTTTCTTTATCAATTTCGAAAGTGCAGAATTTACTGTTGTTCTTTTTCTCCGGTAAAAATTCATTTACTATTTCAATTTCTTTTTTGAATATGTTAAAGTTTATGAGCGCGCTGTTAATGCTTCCATCCTGTTTAAGTATATTCACCGTAAACTCACCGAATAAATCCTCAAAATCAATTTCAACATTTGCTGGCTGTACTTTGGCCATATAATCGTTTAAGGCAGTTAATCCGAGCAAACTAATATCAATTGTTTTTTTCTCTTTGCGTGCTTGTGCGGTAATCTTATAATTAAGGAAGGAAAATATTTTTAAGGTTTCAACTTCAAAACGGTATTTCTGTCTTCCGTTTGTTCCATCTTTATGAAAATAAATTTTACAGTTAAACTCAATCTCAGTTTTCTTTTTAGCAGGTGTGGATTTTTTAAGTTTATCTATATTCTTTTCCCGTGCTTTGGGAATTTGAGGAACATCTTTTGGTTTCTTTAAAGCCATTAGCTTTTTATAATTGATTTAAGTTTTTCAAAATCCTCAATCTTAATTAATTGCTGTTCGCCGTTAGAAAGATTCTTAATATTAAGTTCACCACGATTAAATTCATCACCGCCAACAAACACTACATACTTTGCATTAAATTTATTTGCTTCACGCATTTGAGCTTTAATGCTTCTGTTTAGATAATCATAGTCACAAGAAATATTTCCCTGTCTCAGTTTTGATGATAGATTAATTAGTTCGAGTTCAAGTTTAAGATCAAGTTCAAGGTTTTGTTCAGTTTTTGAATCAACTCTAATTAAATAAGCATCGATAGAATCTTGAGGTAAGTTTAAAGATTTTTCATTTTCACAAGCGAGTAATATTCTTTCCATTCCTGCAGCAAAACCAACACCAGGAGTAGCTTTTCCACCAAGTTCTTCAACAAGCAAATCATATCTGCCGCCACCGCATAATGCACTTTGCGAACCAACACTTCCGCTTACAATTTCAAAAGTAGTTTTTGTATAGTAATCTAATCCGCGCACAAGTGCAGGATCGACTTCAAATGGTATTCCAACTTTGGTTAAGTAATTCTTCACAACATTAAAATCATTCTTGCTTTGTTCATCAAGATAATCAATCAGCAAAGGTGCATCTTTCATAATCTGCTGATCAACTTCAATTTTGCTATCAAAAATTCTTAAGATGTTTGTATCAAATCTTTTTCTGCTTTCTTCGGATAGATTATCTTTTTTATCCTTCAAATAATCACGAAGAACATTTTTATAATTTTCTCTTACTTCAGGAATTCCAAGCGAGTTTATCTTTACAACTAAATTTTTCAATCCGAGATTTTTTAGGATGTGATAAGCAATCTGAATCATCTCAGAATCAAGTAATGGAGAAGTGCTTCCTAAAGCTTCTGCACCAAACTGATGAAACTGTCTAAGTCTGCCAGCTTGTGGTCTTTCCTGTCTGAACATCGCACCAATGTAGTAAAGCTTATTTAAAGATTGTTGTGCACCAAGTGATTGCTCAATAAAAGATCGAACAACACCAGCAGTATTTTCAGGTCGTAATGTTATACTTGTTTCACTTCTATCTTTAAATGTGTACATCTCTTTGCTAACTATATCAGTTTCTTCACCAATACCGCGAGCAAACAATGCTGTTTCTTCAAAAATTGGAGTACGGATTTCTTTATAGTTAAATAATTGAAATGTTTCTCTGAGAAGATTTTCTAAGTAATGCCACTTCGAAATATCAACTGGCAGTATATCTTTTGTTCCGGTTATTGCTTTGATCATGCTAAATATTGAATATTATTTGAGTGAGTAACAATAGATGAAAAAAACTTGAATTGTCATTTCGACCGAAGGGAGAAATCTGACAAGTTTAATATTTAAGATTTCTCCTCCCACTGGTCGTCGAAATGACAACCATATCACAACTCTAAAAAATGTTCTTCTTCATCACTAAAAAGTTTAACAATTTCATCAGCAGTATTAGCTTCTGTAAGACGATGTCTGAAATCATCCTTATTCATCAAGCGTGATATTCTGCTTAACAGTTTTATATGTGTACTTATCAGGTTGTCTTTACCGACAAGTAAAAAAACTAAGTTAACAGGATTTCCATCTAATGCATCGTAATCAATACCATCTTTAATCTTACCAAATGCACCAACAATTTCTTTTACTGCATTTGTTTTTCCGTGCGGAATTGCAAATCCTTTTCCCACACCTGTTGACATAACTTTTTCACGATCAAGAACTGCAGATCTCACCTTATCAATATCTTCTACACGCGGGTCATTCTTGAACAAATCAATCAATTCATTAATAATTTCTTCTTTTGATTCGCCATTAAGTTCGGGAATTATAAATTCTGGTTTTAGTAGTTCGCTTACTTTCATTTTTTCTCAGACTGGATTAACATGTAATAAAAAACATTTATCTGGCAAGTAATTTAACAATCACAGGATAGTTTTACAATGAGAATATCAGTTATATTAGATATAACTTAATTCATCATTGCAGTTAATCTTACAAATGCATTTCTTGCAAGTTCATACTCGGGATTTATTTTTAATGCATCAGCATAGCACTTTAATGCTGAATACCACGAACCTTTTTTCTCATAAATCCTACCAAGATTATAGTATGGAAAATGTCGTGGTTCATAATCCGGAGCATCAATTGCTTTCTCAAGCCAATAAACGGCTTCATCGTAGTTTTCAAGATTAATAAGATAAGAACCAATATCATTATAAGGGTTTCCGAAATCCGGATCTAAATCAATCGCAATTTTACATTCTTCGATAGCTTCTTCAAACTTGCCGTTAAGACTAAATGCCCATCCTAAATAGGTGTGAGCTCTGGGTGTTGGATAATAATTAATAGAGATTTTATAAGCTTCAATAGCATCTTTTATATTACCGCTCATATGAAGCTGATAAGCTTTATTAAAATATTCTGCTGCTAAATCTACTTTTTCTTTATTGATCATTTTCTAAATCATTATTGTGTTTAAGCTAGTGTATAAATAAACAATTCATTATAAAAATTCAATTTTATAAATCAGTTCGTGATTAAACTCATAAGGCTTATTCTATTATCGATATTAAATCAAAATATTTTAGCGTATCGCTTTTAAATGGAACCTTATTTAATCACAAATGGTTATAAAACTATAATCAATATAAAGGATTGTTTTATGAAAGAAGGTCCGGTTAGATTAGCAGAGTTTGAAAATGAAGATTATAATCACTTTTTAAGCTCGATAGAGACTCCCATCCGCAGCGATGCCTTTGCAATTGATGATGATTTAAAAATCGAATTGATTGAAAAGAAGTTTAAGGAGATTATGGAAGTACTGGGACTTGATTTAACTGATGATAGTTTAAAAGATACTCCGCGAAGAGTTGCAAAGATGTATGTTAAAGAAACTTTCAGCGGATTAAACCCGCAAAACAAACCGAGCGTTACTCTATTTGATAATAAATACAAGTATAATGAAATGCTTGTTGAGAGAAATGTTTCTGTTTACTCTTTATGTGAACATCATTTTGTTCCAATAATTGGGAAAGCACATATAGCATATTTCTCAAGTGGAAAAGTTGTAGGATTATCCAAGATAAACCGAATGGTTCAGTATTTTTCTAAGCGACCACAAGTGCAGGAAAGGTTAACAGTACAAATTGCAAATGAATTAAAATCAATGCTGCAAACTGAAGATGTTGCTGTAATTATTGATGCTGATCATTTATGTGTTGCTTCACGCGGTGTACAGGATGTAAATAGTTCAACTGTTTCATCAAGTTATCACGGTAAATTTTTAAACCATAACGTCAGAGAAGAATTTCTACGATATATTTATGATGGAAAGAAATAGATATATAACATTGTCACACTGAGCGAAGTCGAAGTGTGACAGATAAATAAAATTATAAGTCATCCTTCGACTTCGCTCAGGATGACAAATTAAATTAAAATTATCTTTTATTTTTTACCCACAAATTTCTTTCCATCTTCACTTAAATTCTTTGAATACTTTTCTGGATTCTTTGCAAACTTAGTATCACAACCTGGACAACAGAAAGCATAAACTTTTCCATTATACTCAACTGTCGGAGAATCATCTTCTATCGCATTTCCTTTAACGGGACAAACTTTATTCCATGGTTCTTTTGAAATAGTTTTCGTACTATCTTTTACTATTTCAACAGAATGATGCGGATCTTTTAATCCACTGCTAGTTTTATCCTGTGCAAAATTTATTGCACTTACACAAAATACAACTGCAAGAACGAACACGAATTGTCTTAACATTTTTTGCTCCTTTTTTTTATGTCACACTGAGCGAAACCTAAGTGCGACAAAGAATTAATTGAAGGTCATCCTTCGACTTCTCTCAGGATGACTATGATTATTTTACAATACACTCAATCTAACACCTAAATAAAACTTAGTTCCATCAATCGGTCCCCAAATCATCGAGGCATCAAAATAATCACCAAACGGATCATCTGATGCAATTATCGGATTATCCTGTTTGTAGTTTGTAAGATTCTCAACTCCAAGATAAATATCTACCATTTCTATCTTTTTTGTTATCTGCGCATTCACAGTTAAGTATGCTGGAAAACTTTCTTCTCTTTGATACTCAACTGGATTTTCACTTGTGCTCGGGATTCTTCCATTACCATTTAACAAGAAGGATGAATCAAATAGCCAGCTGCTTCCTTCGGTAGCATAAGACAAAGTTAGTAATCCTTTATACTTGCTTGCTAACGGTTTTATCAAAAGCTGATCACCATAATTTGCTCTAACATCTGTAAATCTTATAGCAGCAGAAATATCAAATCTGTCTATTAACTGATAGGCCATTTCTAGCTGATAATTATTCGAAAATGATTTTCCGATCAAATCATAAAATCTAACTTCTCTAACAGCAGCATCAATATCAACAACTGTTTGTTTTAAAAAATCAGTACGATAATACTCGGCAGTTACCCGCAATTCACGATCATTAATAGAGATATATCTTGTAAGATTCAATCCGTAATTCCATGCTTCTTCATAAGAAGGATTATCAATTACAACAAAGTATCGTGAGCTTGCAAGATAATTAAGATTTTCTGCAAACAGATTTACAGACCTATATCCTTTGCCTGCTGAAGCTCGGAGAGTTGTGTTCTCATCAATATTGTACTTTATGTGCAATCTTGGGGTAAAGAATGTTCCATATAAATTATGAAAATCTACTCTCGCTCCTGGAACAATTGTTAATACATTCGTTGGTGAATAAGTGTACTCTGCAAATATTCCGGGACGTGATTCATTTCTACTAAAATTTATTCCATCAAATGATTCATCATACTTATCTAATGCAAAACTTCCTCCAACAGTTACTGAGTGAATATCATCTTCGGTCTTTGTTTGAAACAGCAGATTAGCATAAAATGTTTTTTGATCTCCATTATATTGTCTTAGTCCTATCAAAGATTTTTGATTATGCCATTGTGCATTTAAAATCAATCCAACACTTGTATAAGCTTCGTCATCAAACACATAACCATTTTTTGCAAACACCTCATAACGCTTTGTATCAATATTTATTTGGTACGGATGATCCAAATGAATACCAGTATTTGAGTGTGATTCTGTTGTTTGTCCGCCTCTTCTTTCTTCATTTAATATTTGCACACCAAACTGAGATTCAAATCCTTTAAAGGATTGATACTTCCATCTGTTTATAAAATTAAACTGCTTAACATTTGGTTGATCTCTGAACGAATCGTGATTATCATCCATAGCTTTCTGATTGAAATCAGCATGTGCCAGAATCATTGTACTAAGATTTTCGTTTAAGTGGGTTGCTACATTCGCATTCAAATCAGTTTTTAAGTGCGAACTTTGAAATGCGTTAAAGTAATATCTCTCCAGATCATCCGGTTTTTTGTATTCAAAATTTATCTGCCCTGTTACAGATTCATATCCATTTACAACTGAAGCAGCGCCTTTTGAAATACTTATTGATGTCATCCATGGTCCGGGAACATAACCTAAACCGAAAGTACTGCCTAATCCTTTTAGAGTTGGAATATTTTCAAACAATGTTTGAGTATATAATCCTGATAGACCAAGTAACTGGATTTGTTTTGCACCCGTTACAGCATCCTGAAACTGAACATCAACAGAAGCGTTAGTAGTAAAGCTTTCTGAAAGATTGCAACACGCAGCTTTTAATAATTCTTTGGATGTGATTACTTCCGTCTGCTTTGCATCAAGTTCATCAATGAATTTTGAGAGTGACGTGCCGGTAACTACAACTTCCTTCAGCTCACGATTTATAGATAAAGTTATTTCAATCGTATCCAGGTCTAGTGGAATTTCCATATCAACGGGTTCATATCCAATATAACTTACAACAAGATGAAGATGATCTGAATCAATTTTCTTTAATTCGAAAAATCCATTTTCATCTGTAGTAGTTCCAACCTGAGTTCCTTCCCAAAAAACATTTGTTCCAATTAGTGGGATCTTTTCCCCTTTGTCGTCAAGCTCGTAAACATTTCCCTTTAAGCTCTGAGAGAAAAGATTTATTGATATCATAAGAGCAAAAAGTGAATAAAAAATTAATTTCATTGTATACCTAATTTGTTAAATAACTTAATTGTGCAGT
This sequence comes from Ignavibacteriales bacterium, assembly GCA_016707115.1. Taxonomy (GTDB): domain Bacteria; phylum Bacteroidota; class Ignavibacteria; order Ignavibacteriales; family Ignavibacteriaceae; genus IGN3. The sequence goes on from JADJIH010000002.1 coordinate 269,848, forward strand.
CATTCTTATCAAGTTATCGAGCGAAAGAATCTATATATCTTTACAGTTTCCTCACTTCGTTCGGAATGACATCCTTATAAAAATTTTAACAAATAGGTGTATCTATTTTTAGCTGGTGTATTGTTTGCAGAAGTTGTTTGCCAAATACAGGCGGTGGCAGATCTTTATTATTTAATACAATTACGGGTATTGAGTTTTGGAGCTCAATAATATTTAATGATATAACGACAAAATAGTTTTCTAATAAACTTATCTTTTGCTCAATGGGTGGAAATAAACTGCTCTCCAGTTGATTGCTTTCAATAGAAGAAGTGCAACATGAAAGTTCTTGGGAAGTGATGACAATTAAATCAGATGTAGTAATCGATTCTGAGTCACAACAATTTGATTGGATAATTTCTTCTTCAATTTTACAGCAGTCATCAATTTCTTCAGCCAATTGATGGTCTTTTTCGCAACTGGGAGTTTCTATTAATGATACTGCAGAAAAATTGTGTGAAGCACAAATATGCTTGTAAACTTGAAAACCAGTAGTGCTTATTAGTAGTGTTAAAGCAACTATTGATGTAAAGATATTTTTAACTAATAATTTCAATTGCCAATTATATAAAGTTGATTTATTTACACGCTAAAATAAGCGGAATATCACTAAAAGCAAGTGATTTAGTAGCACTTTTAAATTATGCCCATACCCAATAACACTGCAAGGATAATTATCAAACCCGAAACCATAATCTGTAAAGAGTTTAAAGTTACTTTCTTCAATAGTTTTTTGCCAAAGAAGGCTCCAACAAAAGCTGAAAATGTTGCAAAAATTATGTATGAAATGTTATCGCTAATTCCAGCAGAAAAAAACTTTGAGAAGTAAACTGAGAGCCGAGTAAGATCTACAAGACATGCGATCGTAACACCTGTTGCAATAAATGCTTCTTTGGATAATCCGGCTTTTAATAAAAACGCACTTCTAAAAGCGCCTTGATGCCCTGATAGCCCGCCGAAAAATCCACTTAAGGCACCGCCGATATAAAGTTTGTTCGCATCAAACTGAATATTTTTTAATGAAGGAACAATTTCCATCATCGCAAAAACTATCATAAGAATTGAAACAATAATCTTTATCGGATAAATAAAAAGTTCAGTGCTAAAAGATAGCAATCTTACCAAAATGCGAAAATAATTGCGGGCACTCCGAACTTTATAGCAACTTTTATATTTATGTCTTTGCCAACAAGTCCTAACTTGAAAATATTATTTAACAGATGCACAATTCCAGTAAGTGCGATTGCAATATCAATCGGAAAGAATATTGCAAACACCGGAGTAAGGATTGTTCCCAATCCAAATCCAGTAAAAAAAGTCATTAGTGATGTTAGAAGCGCTGTTAATGAAATAATTATTATATCCATAATTAAATATAAAATTTATTTAGTGTTGGAAAATTTAAAGTAAATTTGTTTTTTGTGGGGGTGGGAAAAAAAAAATTTTTTTTTTTGGGGGGGTGGGTTTTAAAGGGGGTGTTTTGGGGGGGGGGGGGGGTGGTGTAATTCCACATCAACGTTCCTGGCAAATTAAAGAAAAAAGAGGTGCATCACTGCACCTCTTAAAAAAGTCACTCACAACAAACTTAATTTAATTTTTTATTTTATACTCGTACAAAAATCCCTGGCGCTTTTTAGCATCTTCATCCCACTTAACGGTTGTAGTGTTTAGAAATTCTTGCTTTGCTTTTTGTAGTTTTGGAATATCAAGTCCAATAAACTTCTGAGCTTTTTCTTTTGTGGATATATCAGGAAGTTCAACAGGATATTTCCAACCTTGCTTTGAAAATAAAATTGCTAACTCTCTTCTTGCTTCTTCACCTCGCTGGATTGAAGTACCGAGTACACGTAATGCTTCTACTGGTGCATGGAAACCAAGTGCGTTTGCAGCAGCCACCCAATCCCATCTCCATTGAGCATGTCGAATAAGTTTTAATATCGGTTTCATCTGTTCATCTGTTGCACCATTATCCCAGGCAGTTTTTGCTTCGATATGAGCAGCAGCTAAAGATTTTTCTGCCATTCTTCTCAGTTCTTCAATCTTATCCTGTCTATCATAAACATCCTGCATCAATCTATCAGTTTCTTCACGATGGCAAACCTGGCAAGTGTTAGCAATATTATTAAGCGGTGATTGAATATGATGATCAGTATACTTAACTCCACCTTCGGATTTGTATGGCATATGACAATCTGAACAAGAAACTCCACGAACTGCATGTATACCAGTCATAAACAATTCAAAATCAGGATGTTGAGCTTTTAACATTGGTGCCCTGCTAAGTGCATGTGTCCAATCAGAAAATTCTATCTCATCAAAATAAGCTTCCATATCGTCTGCACTAAATCCTTTATCCCAAGGAAAAGTTAGATACTTTTCTTCTTTACCTTTAAAGAAATACTCAACATGACACTGTGCACATACTAGTGAGCGCATTTCCTGTCTGCTGAAACTACTCATATCTTTTCCCTGTCTTTGGTATGCCTCAATTAAAGCAGGACGAGTAATTCTTAAGTTCATTGTTTTTGGATCGTGGCAATCCTGGCATCCAATAGGATTAACTATTTCAGATCCAAGATCTATCCATTTCTTCTTATAAAAATTTGATGCACCAATTTCATTCATTACTCTGGGAACATCCGTACTTTTACAAGTCCAGCAAGTTGCAGGTTGTGGACTATTTTCATTATCCCCTGTTCGTAAAATATTTCTTATGTCTTCTATCGCATGACCATGACCTCTGCCTTGATTATACTCTTTTGAAAAAGCATAACCTGCCCACATCACAACAAGCTCAGGATATTTTTCAAGGTAATCAATTTTAACTGATCCGCCGTGTTTACTTGCATAAGTTGTATCAAGAGTTTTTAGATATGATTCAAATTCACGTGGATAATTTTCTCCCCAAACTTCATTACGCGGTTCCCAATCTTTTAGTGGTTTTACCATTTGAAGAGTTGCAGTTTCACCACGTCTTTCAATTATTGATGATGCAAATAATCCAACTAAAAAAACAACAACTGCGGTAACAAAGAATAGCAGCCATCCTAGCCATGGTTTGTTTTTAGTTAATTCACTGATTGGTTTCATTTATAATCCTAAAATTTATTTATTAATTATTTTTTGTTTCTAAAATTTTTTCCATCCATTCCGGTATTGGATTTGATAAACCGGGAACTCTTGCATACGGAGTTGATGATAGACTATTAACTCTTCCATGAGGAACTTCACGATGACAATCCCAGCAATAACCGTCTCCTTCTTCCTGAATTTTTTGATTACCAATTGCTCTTACAGAAATTGGATGAATAACATTTGAATGGCATCGAATACAATTTTCCTGAACTGCATTTTTACCAGCTTGTTTGATTTGTATTACTTGCGGTTCCAAACGAAATGTAAACATAAATGAATGCCGTAATCCATCTGATGCTTTGAAAAAATATTTGCTTACAATATTATCCTGGGGAACATGACAATCATTGCAAACCGTTACTCTTCCGTGACTTCCATTTTGCCAGGTTGCGTATTGTGGAGCCATAACATGGCAGTTTACACAGGTTTCTGGTTTATCGGATAAATATGAGGTTGCTTTGCTAAGATGAAGAATCAAAAATATTAATCCAACTAAAACTCCAAGACTAAACAGCACACCAAATCGCCATTGTGGTGGTGGTTTTATTGTTTTGATTAGATTTTTCATAGGCAAGCTATAATTGTTTGTTGTTTGCTTTAATTATACAGGATTTAGTTTGAGGTCTGCTTTCATCAAACTTGTTTTCAATCATCTTTAGTTCTTCATCATTTAATATTGTTTGAGCTTTTTCAAAAAGCACTCGTTCTTCTTTTCTAATGTGTTCGTTAAGGATTTTTCCAATTTCATCAAGTTGATCAATAAGATTTGGATTATCATCTAATGATAGAATTTTCTCTTTAAGAATGATATGCTCATTAAGAATTTCGGCAATAAGATTATCAAGTTCAACATCTTTTCCTTTAAGATAAGGAAACACAAGTTGTTCTTCATCTCTAAAATGATGCTCAAGTTCTTTGTGAAAAATTTCTTTTGCAAAATTCATTTTGCCAGGTAAGTCTTTTGGCAATCCAAGGTATTCAGGAGCATTTCGTTTAAGCAATTGCGCAAGAAACAATCCATGATGATGATCTTGAGAAAGTGGAATTAGTGCTGGGTGTCTTTTCATAAGTAAGTAAATTAAAGTGTATGATTCATACGTCACACTGAGTCCCGATTAAATCGGGATAAACTCTGTCGAAGTGTGACTTCAAACTAAAGAAAGTCAGCCTTCGACTTCGCTCAGTCTGACATTCAATTATAACAATATTTATTTGTTAAGATTTTTGTTATTCATCTCAACTTCTTCATTAAGTTTTTTAAACTCTTTTGTTCCTGTTGGATGACCATAACTGTTCATATATTTATAGTGCATCAAGTATTCTTCTTTGGTGATTTTATTTTGCCAGTTGCCTGTTAACATTGCAAATCCTGTTACTAACATAAAAATTGAAACAACTCCGATAGCTACAACTTTTTTGCTGATCCTTTTTTTCTGCGGAAGTAGTGATTTCAATTCCAGAGTATCTTTAACCGGACAAACATCAACGCAATTCAAACAAGTAGAACATTCATCAGATAATAACTGTTTTTACTTTATCAACCTTTATAAAAGATGGACAAGCTTTGTTACAAAGTCCGCAATCGATACAGCTTGAAGCATTTCTTTGAATTTTATTTGGACTGAGCAAAGAAAGAATCCCAAGTAATGCGCCGTATGGACAAAGAAATCGGCACCAGAAATTTCTGATCACAATTGAAAGAACAAACAGAACTCCAATTACAATAAGTGCTGTTTGAGAAATGTTTGCAAAGAAGTAATACATCTTTACATCAGAAACCTGATTGTACGGACTATCAAGAAAAGATTTTAACGCTAATTCAGACATCAGAAAGATAACAGAGTATGCTAAAAATCCAAGCAGTAAATACTTTAAACTTCTTAAAGGATAATCCAGCCACTTTGGAAGTTTTAATCTTCGCTTAAAAAACTTTTCTCCAAAATCTCCAACAAGTTCAGAGATAAATCCAATCGGACAAAACCAGCTGCAAAATGATTTTCCAAAAACTAATGACATTAAAACGATTGAAAGGAAAATAAAAAATCCTGCCGGATGTGCAGAATGAACTTCTCCAGTAGTTATAAAAAGATAAAAACTCATGAATGAACTGATTGGAAGAAATCCATCTACACCGGGCGGACGTGAGTAAAATGCAGTCGCGCCATTTGTGACTAAATATTGATTGAAGAAATAAAATTCAATTCCGATCCAAACACAAAGTGCGGCAAAAACTGATTGAACAATAAATCTTGTTTTCTGTATCCCCTTTTCATCGTTGCGAATTATTTTCTTCTTTTCCATAATGCTTTATCGGATTATAAAGTCTGATTATCTAATAAAAAATTTTATATCTTAATTTTATTTAATGTTTTTTCTTTGAACTTATCTATCGTTTCTGAGCTTAACATTTCATAAGCTTTAGTTCTAAGTGCACCCCACTGATCGTGAACAGGACAAGGTTTATCAGGTGAACAATTCGGAAATCCAAGCACGCAGGAATTAAAACTATCCAATCCATCTATCGCTTCAACAATATCAATCAATTTTATTTTGGATGGATGCTTTGCGAGTTTAAATCCACCGAACTTTCCTTTTTTGGATTCTATAATTCCGCTTTCGGTTAAGCTTTGAAGAATTTTAGATATGAACTCTTTTGGGATGTTTAATTTCTTTGAGATTTCCTCTGCAGGACAAACACATTCTTCATCACGGGCAGCCATAAAAAGAACTGCCTGCAAACCATACTCACACTTTTTTGAAAAAAATACTGTCATTTCTAAATCAGATTATTTTGTCTGATTAAAGATATTAAGAATATTTATTTTTGTCAATGAGCAATTACAGGTTAATTATTTTATCGAGGGAAGACTTTCCGGCTTAGCATGCAAAGCGGCGATTTTTTCTTTAAGTCTTTCATCAAAAAGTTTTGCTATCTCTGCACCGATGATAAAAACTGCGGCAGTGTAATAGATCCAAAATGCTATAACAATTAATAGGGCGAATTCACCATAGATTTTTCCCCATGTCTGAAAGTTGGCAAGATAATAACCGAAAAGAATTTTCATTCCCACCCAAAGTGATGAAGCCCAAATTGCTCCAACAAGTGCTGAACGATGTTTTACTTTTGATGTTGGAATAAAACTGTAAAATAAATACATAAGAACGAACATGATGAAAAGCGAAACAAGAACAGTAAACAACTGCTGGAAAATTGGATGATTGAAAAACTGCAAATATGGTGTTGATTCTGCAATGGATTTGAAAATCTCCAGCAATGGTAAAGCTAAAATTGAAGCAAAGAAAATTAGAATTGCAATCAGTATAACTAGAAAATCTCTTAGTTTGCCAATAAAGATATTTACATCGATATCGGTTCCATTTATTCTATTTAGTACTGTACGCATACTGCTGAAAAATCCGCTTGCTGCAAAAAACAATCCGCTAAATCCAACAATGCCGGCAACGTTTTTAAGTTCAATAACTTCTTCAACACGGCTAAAAATAATTTGCTTTACAAATTCAGCATACTCACCGTAAGGAATTATTGTATTGATCAAAGTTATAATTTGCAATTCCATTTCCTCAGAGCTTAGAAAATTTCCAAGTATCCAAAACATTATTAAGATTAATGGAATGATGCACGTAAAAAGTGAAAATGCTAATCCGCCTGAAAGAAGAAAAACATTGTGTCTATCAATTCTATCGTATAATCCGCCAAAATAATGTTTTAGAAATCCAGCTTTGGCTTGCCAATGCGGGCGAAGATGATATAGATATCTAAGTTGTCTAAAATATTTAAACAGTGCAGAATTTTTATAAATCTTTTTAAGTTTATTATTCACCAGACATTATTCCGGGAATCGTATTATAATAAATATCAGAAAGTTCACTAACGCTAACATCAAAAAGATTTTTTAACTTCATTGATGATCCGGTAACTAAACCGAGTTTTGTAAAATTAACATTTGAGTTTAAGTTCAGATTCAAGTTCAAGAATTTTATCTTTTGATATTGAAATAATTATTCTTGATTGTGATTCCGAGAATAAAGAAAAATCTTTTCTGGATTTTGTTGCGATTTCAACTTCACATCCAATTTGTTTTTCCTGGTTGATGATACAGCATTCAGCTAACGCAGAAACAATTCCGCCTTCTGAAATATCGTGTGCAGATTTTATTAAACCTTTTCTAATAAGATTTAACAATGTATCCTGTAATTTTTTTTCTTCATCAAGATTTATGGTGGGAGATTCACCAGCAACTTTGTTATGAATAACTTTTGCATATTCACTTCCGCCAAGTTCTTCTTTGTCCTCACCCAATAAATAAATTACATCACCTTCATCTTTAAAGAATGATGTTGTAATGTGTTTTAAATCTTCAACCAATCCAACCATTCCAATTGTTGGTGTTGGATAAACTGCTGTTTCCGGTGATTCATTATAAAAACTTACATTACCGCCGGTAACCGGAGTATCAAAATGTCTGCAAGCTTCTCCCATTCCAGCTATTGCTTGTGCAAACTGCCAGTAAACTTCCGGTTTGTATGGATTACCAAAGTTTAAACAATTTGTAACTCCAAGCGGTACACCGCCGGAACAAACAATATTTCTTGCAGATTCTGCAACAGCAATCTTTGTTCCTTCTTTTGGATTTAGATAAACGTAACGAGAGTTGCAATCTGTCTTCATCGCTAATGCTTTGTTGGTTCCTTTAACCAAAATTACCGCAGCATCGCAGCCGGGACCAACAACTGTGTTTGTTCTTACCATCGAATCATACTGATGATAAACCCATTGCTTTGAAACAATGTTTGGTGATGAAAATACTTTTAGAAATGTTTCTTTTAAATCTTTTGGTTCAGGTAAAGTTTTTGAATCAAACTTTCTTGTTTCTTTTAAGTATTCAGGTTCTTTTTGTTCACGAGTATAAACAGGAGCCCCGCCGCCAAGCACTAAATCAAAAGGAGGCATTGTTGCTTTGCGTTCTCCCTGATAATCAATTTGAAGCATTCCATCGCCGGTAACTTCGCCAATAATTTCACAATGCAAATCCCATTTTTCAAAAACTTCTTTTACACGATCTTCATAACCTTTTTTAACACAACATAACATTCGTTCCTGGCTTTCACTCAACATAATTTCATAAGCTGTCATTCCGCGTTCGCGCAAAGGAACTTTATCAAGATTGATTTTCATTCCAGATTCACCTTTAGCGCTCATCTCACTTGTTGAACAGGAAATTCCTGCCGCACCCATATCCTGAATTCCGATCAGCCAATCATTCTTTATAATTTCTAAAGTAGCTTCAAGTAAAAGTTTTTCTGTAAACGGATCACCAACCTGAACTGATGGACGTTTTGCTTCAGACTTTTCAGAAATTTCTTCGGATGCAAAAGTTGCACCGTGAATTCCATCTCTTCCTGTTGATGAACCAACAATCATAATCGGATTGCCAACACCTTTTGATGTAGCTGATGCAAAATGTTTTTTGTTTACAATTCCAACAGCCATTGCATTAACAAGCGGATTCCCTTGATATGATTCATCAAAGTAAACTTCTCCAGCAACTGTTGGAACGCCGAAGCTGTTTCCATAATCTCCAATTCCGCGAACAACACCATCAAATAAAAATCTTGTGCGTGCATCTTTTAAAGAACCAAAGCGAAGTGAGTTTAATGAAGCGATTGGACGAGCGCCCATTGTAAAAATATCACGCATAATTCCGCCAACACCTGTTGCTGCGCCTTGGTAAGGCTCAACTGCTGATGGATGATTATGACTTTCAATTTTAAATGCTACTGCAAGATCATCGCCAATGTCTATAAGTCCGGCATTTTCTTCTCCAGCCGCAACTAATAATCTTCCGCCGCTGCGTGGTAAAGTTTTTAATTGTGCAATGGAATTTTTATAACTGCAATGCTCGCTCCACATTACAGAAAAAACACCAAGCTCTGTAAAAGTTGGTGTGCGACCGAGAATTTTTAAAATCTTTTCCCATTCTTCTTTAATTAATCCGTGCTCTAAGGCAAGCTCAAAAGTTACTTCAGGTTCTTTCATCAATCTTCCAATAGGATTTAAAATAGTTTGAAAATTTTATAAGGAAATATAAGGGAAAGTGGGATAAATCACTGTAATTTAATTCGAACTATAAATATTTACGGAATAGTCTTATAGCAAGTTTTTTAACGAGTAATGATAAATAATTCTAATAATAGGATTTCGATTATTGTAAATAAAATTATATCCTTTGGGAAATTAAATAACAAGATTTTTCCAAATTTAGTTTTCAGTTTTTTATGCAATTTTTGAGTTAAAATATTTAAAACTATAACGGCACACCAAATAATAACGCCAAATATTTTTTCAATTGGTTTTAAAGTAATGTTTAAATTTACATCGTTGATAAATAATGAAGTTAAGGTCCCTCTTAAAATGATGTAGATAAAAAAAATCCAAATAGAATCTCTAAATACTATTAATATTTTTTCACTTTTTGAAATGCTAATTTCTTCCATATTATTATTTCCCTCAACTGTCACGAATTACTTCGCAATATAATTTTTGAATAATTTTACTTTAAAAATTCTTCCCAAATTTTAAACAACTGGTAAGTTGCATAAATATCTTTAGAACAATAAACAGCAATATCTTTTATTCTTCCTGCTTCATAAAGAGTTTTTACTTCCATTCCGGAAATGTCTTTTGATTTTGGAGATTCAATTCCAAATGCGTGGCAGTAAAAATCCAGATTAAATTTTCTTGTTGTGCTGTAAAAAGTAAATTGTTCAAGCAGATCGATATGAATATCACCGTAACGATAACCCATTAAATTTTTTGTTGGTTTAACTTTTAACATCGCAGAACGCATCATCAAAAAAGGAACATCAAAATTTCTTCCGTTAAATGTTATTAACTGATCAGCATATTGAGCTACACGCCAGAAAGATTCCAGCATTTCTTTTTCTGGCAAACCTTTGTATTGCACATTTGTGTTTTCAGAATTCCATTCTTCTGGTTTTTCTGATTCGTAGTAAACATAAGATTTTTCTTTTTCTACATCATACATTCCAATTGCAACACATTTTGCTGTAAATGGATAAAGTGAAGTGTAACGAATTGCTTCGTCTTTCATTGCTTCTTTTTTGGTGGGATCAATTTCTTTGTCAGCATATTTCAATAGATACTCACGCTGAGTTTCAGACAAAGATTCAAAGGGATAGGAACAAGTTTCGATATCAAAGATCAGTTTGCGCATTTTATTACCTCCTTAAAAATGTCATTACTATACTTTAATTTATAATTTTTACGCCAGGTTCAAACTTTTTAATCTTTTCAATAAATTCCTCAGTAAGCGGAGTTGATTTTCTTGTTTTCGGATCAACAAAAACTACAACTCCTTTTCCATCTACAATAACTTCACCAGTTTTCTTTCGTACAATTATATGATCATATCCAAAAGATGAATTTTTATATAAGATACTCTTGAATACACATCAAGCTCATCATCATAAAATGAATGTCCCCGATAATTAATTTCATTTCGTACCATAAAAAATAATCTGCCATCAGAAAAAATTCCACCCTCAGGCATCAATCCTGCTTCTTTAACATATTCTAACCTGGCATGTTCAAAGAAATTAATATATACTGCATTATTACAAACACCGAGCATATCAACTTCGTGAAAGCGAACTTTGACTGTTATCTTATGTGTGAAATCTTTTATTTCCATTAAACAAATACCTCATCAATTATATCAGCAGCTTTTTTTACTTCTTCAAACGAAACATCTAAATGAGTAATTGCACGGATCAAATCGATTTTACCAACCGAAACAAGCAACCCTTTTTCTTTGCATCGTTTCAATCCTTCATCAACAGAAATGGTTTTAGGATGAAACAATAAAATATTTGTTTGAACAGTCTTCATATCAATTTCAAGATTTGGATTTGCATTAATTCTTTCTGCAAGATATTTAGCTTTTTCGTGATCTTCTTTTAATCTTTCAATATTATTTTGAAGTGCATACAAACCGGCAGCAGCAAGAATTCCAACTTGTCGCATTCCTCCGCCCCACGCTTTGCGAACCCGAAATGCTTCTTTTATAAAATCTTTTGTTCCTGCAATAATAGAACCGACAGGAGCGCCTAATCCTTTTGAAAGACAACAAGAAATAGAATCAAAATGTGATGCGTATTCTTTTACAGAAATTCCAGTTGCAACTGATGCATTCCAGATTCTTGCTCCATCAAGATGATAAAACAAATTATATTTTTTTGCAAGATTTTTTAATGCAACAATATTTTCAATCGGCCAGATTGTACCACCGCCACGATTGTGTGTGTTTTCTACTTCAATAACTTTTGTACGCGGCATATAGTAAGCAGAAGTTGGACGAATTATTGGTTCAACTTGTTCTGGAGTAATCACTCCATAATTTCCTTCAATCGGAAATAATTGTATTCCGCTTAACGCTGCAGGTGAACCTGATTCATAATTAAAAATGTGTGCATCTCTTTCGCAGATAACTTCATCACCAGGATTTGTTAAAACATTTAAACAAATCTGATTTCCCATAACTCCACTTGAAACATACAGTGCTGCTTCTTTACCTAAAAGTTCTGCGGCATACTGCTCAAGTTTATTTACGGTTGGATCTTCTTTAAAAACATCATCGCCAACTTCAGCATTGTACATTGCTTTGCGCATTGCTTCAGAGGGACGAGTAACTGTGTCGCTTCTTAAGTCTATCATACTCTTTTTGTTTCTTGTCATCCTGAGCGAAGACGAAGGATGACTTTTTTAATATGGTTATGTCAAAGTTCACTCTCGACTTCGCTCGTGATGACAAAATATGTGAAATTATAATTTAAACTTTTTCTTCATCCACAATAAAATATTTATTCCAAATATCCATAATGAAAATGCAGATGATATAACTGGAATTATCAATGGATTTTTTGTATAAAATGTTTTTTCATTGTTCATTGGAACATCAACAACCGAGTGAGTTCTTGTGAACATTTCAGTTTCAACTTCTGTAACACCAAATTTATTTATCAAACAACTTACTCCGCCATTTGCACAACGTACAACTGCTCTTCTGTTTTCAACTGCGCGCAAGTTTGCAAATTCTTTATGCTGATAAGGTCCGCTTAATTTTCCGTACCAGCTATCGTTTGTTAGAACTGTTAAAAACTGTGCACCACGATCAACAAAATAATTTGGGAAAGTTGGAAACACTGATTCATAACAAACCAATCCGCCAACTTTAATTGTGTCTTTATCATTTACAAATTTAAAAACTGTTGTATCCTGTCCAACATTCCAGCCGCTAATACCAACTCCCCATTTTAATAAATCACCAAGGAATGGAAGTTGATCAACAAATGGAGTATGCTCGCCAAGCGGTACTAATTGCATCTTTCCATATCGTTGAATTTCACTTTGATTTGGTTGAAGTAGCAAAATGGAATTATAGGTTACATAATGATATTTACCAACTTCACTATACTTTGCATTTCGCGGCGCATCTTTATCATATATAATAAAATCGGGCATCCCGGTTAGTAATGAAACATTATTTTTCTTTAAGAAAGAATAAATTGAATCAACCTCATTTTGATAAGTTCCTGAAAGCAGATAAACAGGTAAAGCAGTTTCAGGCCATAGAATTATCTTGGCACCTTCATCAACACATTTTTGTGAAAGCTCAAAATAATTTTCAAGTATCTGATCCAAGCCGCCGAGTTCCCACTTATTCCATGGATCAAGATTTGGCTGGATGATTCCAACTTTTATTTTTTTCTCATCATTCCCAGTTGAAGATATTTTTACAAATCCGTAAACTATTATTAAAATAAAAATTGATGCAGCGACAGAAAAATAAATCCATCCAACTTTTGCGTTTTCCTTAAATGATTTTATTCCTTTATATATAAAAATGTTTATCCATAAAACTATAAATGATAATCCGAATGCACCAACTATATCAGCAAACTGAATGAATGAGGTAAATTTTGCCAGTCCATGCCCAATAGTTAACCATGGAAATTTGAGATCTGTAAGAGTGAGAATGTATTCTCCAGTTACCCAAAAGAACGGAAAGAAATAAAGTGATAAATCTTTTTTAAAAACTTTTCTTGATAAAAAATACAAAGTGGAATTTATCAGCATAACACAGGGCAGAAAGAAAACTAAAACAACTCCGCTGATCATTAAAAAAGGATCTGCAGCACTTTGCCAGCTTCCAACCCAGAATACTGTAATTAAACTCATTACAAAAAAAGTTAAATACGATGCTGAGTTCACTTTTAACAGTGTTTGTTTTTTTGTAACGACAAAAAAGTAAGGAACAAAAGCCACAAAAAGTAAAAGTGTAAAAGGAAATGGAAATGGGACGAACGAAATTCCAAAAAGAATTCCGGATAATATTAAAAGAAGTCTATCATTTCTCCTTTCTCTTTTTTCATCAGGTGTAAATTCTTGTTTTGCGAATAAAAATTTCAAAGTTTAGTTTTTCTTTTTGTGATGAAGTACTTTACAACAAAAAACAGAATTACAATTCCTGTAATAATTAAAATTATATTGCTGTAAGTTTTTAAGTAGCCGTCTATAACATCAACATTTTTTCCAAAGGCTATTCCTAGATAAATAAGAAATGCGTTCCAGATGGCTGAACTAACTAAACTAAGAATTGTAGTTTTATTTACATTTAGTCGACTCATTCCAGCAAAGAAAGAAATTACAGCACGAGTTCCAGGTAAAAATCTATTGGCAATAATTAAATAATAACCATACTTGCGAAAAGAATTTTCAACTCTTTCAAATGATTGAACAGTAAGAAATTTTAATTTTCCTGAATGAACTAATTTTTTATCAAACTGCCATCCAATTATAAAAGCAGTAAGAAATCCTAACAAACTTCCTGCTGTTGCAAAAAGAAAAGTTGGGATTAAATTAAGCGATCCAGTTGCAACAAGTGAACCGGCAATTACAACAACAATATCACTTGGTGATGGTGGAAAAAGATTTTCTATGTATGCAAAGAAAAAAATAGTCAGATAAATCCAGAACGGAGTTAGATCTGAAAACTGTGTTAGTATTGTTTCAAACATTCAGATCTTTCTTAGCAAGTAATACAGTAGCAAATGAAACAACTCCTTCGGCTCTTCCAACAAACCCTAATTTTTCTGTTGTGGTAGCTTTTATAGATATTTGTTCTACATCAGCATTAAGCATTTCGGATATACGATTTCTGATTTGCTCAACATAAGGTGATATTTTTGGTTTTTCCATTGCAAGAACACAATCAAGATTTCCTAATTCGTATCCTTTAGAATTGATAAGTTCATTCACGTGTTTTAAAAGCAAAGTGCTGTCTGCATCTTTCCAACGCTCATCTGTGTTGGGGAAATGTATTCCAATATCGCCAAGAGCTAAAGCACCAAGCATCGCATCACAAATTGCATGAAGCAAAACATCAGCATCAGAATGTCCTTCCAAACCTTTGTCAAAAGGAATCTCAACTCCACCAATGATTAATTTTCTTCCCTCTGCAAAGGCGTGAACATCAAAACCAAAGCCAGTTCTAAAATTTAATTTCAATATCTAACCTCAAATCTTTTAAATTCATTTTTTGGCTCAGACCATTCAACTGAACAATTTGTTACGTGTGATTTCATTGGTCCTATTTTTAATTGTTTGATCAGCTCATTTATCAAACCAAAATCGCCTTCAACCTCAGTTAAGACTTCACCGGTAAAAAGATTTTGTGTGTAACCTTTTAGATTTAGATTATCTGCATGTCTCATCACAAAATATCTGTACCCAACACCCTGAACCAAACCGGAAACAATTATTTTTGCTCTTTTTATATCACTCATCTTTGATAGAAAACAGTTCTGAAACAATTAACCCGATAAAAATAAGCACACATCCAACTAAGCCAAAATTAGAAATTTTTTCGCTGAGTAAAAAGTAAGCGAATACTGCTGCAAATATTGGTTCGATTGAAAATATAATTCCCGCTTTTGTTGGTGAAACAAATTTCTGAAATTTCAATTGTATCACAGTAGCAATTATAGAAGCGAATATTGCAGTGTAGAGTATTGCAGTAACAACGGTTGTATTTAAAGTAAACTTAAATGTTTCTAACGATGAGATCGAAAAGATAAAGGACAAAATAAATCCGCCAAGACCGGTGATTAATAATTGAACAAAAACCATCGGTAGATAATCATACTTCTTGGTAAACACATCAACATACACAACTTGAAACGCAAAAAGCAGCGCACACAATAAAGTTAGCAAATCACCAAGATTAAAATCTGATCCAAGCTGTTTAATAAAATCAAGTGCATTCTCACCTTTACTTGATAGCAATATTAATCCAATCAAAACCAGCAATACGCTGAGAATGTTAAACCATTTTGGTTTTCGTTTTTCTATGATCAATTGTAAGATGGGAATAAATACTACAAATGTTCCTGTTATAAAACCTGATTTAGTTGCTGTTGTAAGATTTAATCCCAGAGATTGTGCAGTAAAACCTGCGAAGTAAAAAAGTCCAAGAATGGATCCTGCAATTAAAGTTTTCTTGTTGGTCTTTTTTAAAGATGAATAAACAAAAGGCAGAAATATTAGAGCAGCAATGCCAAATCGTAATCCAAGAAATAATAAAGGCGAGATATCATTAAACGCATTTTTAATCAGCGCAAAAGTTCCGCCCCAAATTAAAGTATTAAACAGAAGTGCAATTTCACCAGTGTATTTTTTCATCAAAGGATATTCTATCAATTCTAAATATCTAACTTGATCTTAAACTTGAACCTGAACTCAATCACTCTTTATCCTTGCTACGCACATATCCAAACGACTTTAGCATATTCAGATTAGAACGCCATTTTTCTCTTACCTTAACTCTTAGTTCAAGATAAACTTCACGATCTAAAAATTCTTCAATGCTTTTTCTGGATTTTTCACCAAGTGATTTAATTGCTCTTCCTTCTTTTCCGATGATTATTGGTTTCTGACTTTCTCTTTCCACAACAATTTCCGCACTGATATAGTCTTTTGAATTTTCTCTTTCAATAAATTCGGCAATTAAAACTTCACAGCTATATGGGACTTCATCTTCATAAAGTTCAAATAATTTTTCACGAATAATTTCGGTAACAAAAAATCTTTCAGTCTCTTCAGAAACAATATCATCGGGATAAAACTTTGCACCTTCAGGCAAACACTCAACAATATCGTTTAGTAATCTTTCAAGATTAAATTTAAGATTAGCAGAAACAGGAATAACTGATTTAAAGATATTCAGTTTTTCAAATCTCTCAATCAGCGAAAGTGCCTGCTCTTGTGAAATAGTATCAATCTTATTAAGCACTAGAATTTTTGGATTCTTTTTTTCGCTAATTACTTTCTGAATGTATTCATTTTCTTCCGATCCCTTAAATGATTGCTCAGAACTTACATCATAAATAATTACAAATACATCTGCATCCTTAACAGAAAGATCAATATCATCCATCATTTTTTCCTGCAGAAGATATGCAGGTTTTAAAATTCCCGGAGTATCAAGAAAAACTACTTGATAATTTTCTTCGGATAAAATTCCAAGTATTCTTTTACGTGTTGTTTGTGGTTTAGATGTGGTGATGGAAATTTTTTGTCCAAGTAAAGCATTCATAAGAGTTGATTTACCAACATTTGGCAATCCAATAATAGCAGCGTAACCGGCTTTTGTATTCATTCTTGTCTTTTATTTTTTAATGATGTGCAAATATACGAAATGGACGGGCAATATAAGGCAGGATAACATATCAAAGGATGGAAAATTCTTAAAAAGTAAAGTCACACTTCGATGGCAATACCACTCAGTGTGACAATAGTTTTCAATGGCTAAAATTCTTTTTAGAATGTTTCTGATAATCGTAAAGAAAGTATCCAGAAATCAGCATAATAAACGATAGCACCGAACCCAATATTGTAATATTTTTTTGGCCAAATAAATTTGAGATATAATCACCAAGATCTTTAGTATAAGTTGTAACCATTTCTGATGATTGGGTTGGTTGCATTGAAGAAATAACCTGAAATAAAACATATCCGGTAATTCCGAGTATTACCAATCCCAAGAGTGATAAAATAGATAAAAGAAAATATTTCTGTTGTTGAGCAATTACAGATCTCTTGTTCAACTTATTCATAACAAGTTTTGTAAAATCGATCGAGGGTGATTCTTCTTCAATTGAGTTTAAAAGATTATGAGCTTTTAAAAGTGCCTCATATCTCTTCTTAACTTCCAATGAACTTTCAATAGAAATCCTAACTAAATCTTTTTCATCTTGATTGAGTTCACCATCTAAATACTTATTTAATAATTCATCATCTATATTATTCATATAACTTCCTGAAATAAATTTCTTTTCTCTATTATTTCTCTTAACAAATTTCTTGAACGATGCAGAATTACTTTTACATTTGACACAGAAATTTGTAAAACCTCACAAATCTCTTCAGTGCTCATTTCTTCAAGATAAAACATTGATACCACAGCTGCATTTTTTGGCGGAAGTTCATTAACAATCTTTTTTATTAATACTGAGTTATCTTCTTTAATAAAATCATCAGCTAAATATTTACTTTCAAGATAATGCAAATCATCAACAGAACTCATTTCATTTTCAATTTTTCTTTTAGCACTCGAAAGTTTTGTTAATGCCGAGTTATAAACTATTCTATAAAACCATGTTGAAAACTTTGATTCAAATTTAAAAGTACTCAAGTTATTGTAAGCTTTCAAAAAACAATCCATCAAAACTTCTTCAGCATCAAAATCATTTTTTAACATTCGTTTAAGCATAGTAAATGCTTTATTCTTATATCTATCAATAAGAACAGAAAAATCCGCCTGATTACCTTTTTTTACGGATTCAATAATTTCAACATCGGTAAGGTTTTTCATTATCATAATAGACTAAATCATCTTGCCAAAGGTTACAAATATCTATATGCGGTAGAAATTTAGTTTGAAATTATTATAGAATCAATTTGTAACCTAAAACAAAAGGTCTTAGTCAAATGTTGTAGAGAATTAAATAAGTAATTAAAAATTAAATCCTATTCTTTTAAGGATTAGAAACAAAGGAGAAATAAAATGCACGGACCAGAAATAATCGCAGTATTTATCCCTATAATAATAACTCTCGTAATCGGAGTTGTTTTGATTGTACATTTCTATTTGCATTCAAAAGAAAAGCAAATGCTAATAGAAAAAGGACTATCAACAGAGGAGATTAAACAGTTCTTCCAGGAAAAGAAAGATGGACTTTGGTTGATGAAGATTGGAATCATCTCAATTGCTTTCGGTATTGGTTTAGGATTTGGTATGTTTATGGAAGATACAACTACAAAGGAATACTGGGTTCCACTCTCGTTATTTGTGGGCACAGGGGTTGGATTTGTAGTTGCTAATGTTCTTTCAGATAAAATGAAAAAGGATAAATAATAATATCGAATATTGAACAAGGAATATTGAACGAAAAAGTTAAACTTCTAAATTCATAATTCCTTGTTCGTTATTCTTAATTCAGTTGTGTCTTTATTCCTGCGCTTCTAACCATCGTTCTGCATCAAGCGCAGCCATACAACCTGTACCCGCAGCAGTTATTGCCTGCCTGTATGTATGATCGGCAACATCGCCTGCAGCAAAGACGCCTTCAATATTTGTATAAGTTGAACCAGGTTTTATTTTTAGATATCCGGTTTCATCCATATCTAAAATTCCATTAAACAATTTTGTATTTGGTTGATGTCCAATCCCAATAAATAATCCATCAGCTTTAAATTCTGTGGTTGAACCATCTTTAGTGTCCTTCAGAATTACACCAGTCATACTTTTTCTGCCATTCTCTTCCGTTCCAATAACCTCTTTGATTACTTTGTTTGTTAACAATTTTATCTTTGGATTTTTCTGAACTCTCTCGGTCATAATTTTTGAAGCACGGAATTCGTCTCTCCTATGAATTATAGTAACTTCATCAGCAAATTTTGTTAAGAAGTTTGCTTCTTCCATTGCTGTATCACCACCGCCAACAACAATTACTTTTAATCCTTTAAAGAAAAATCCATCGCAAGTTGCACAGGCTGAAACACCGTAACCCATATATTTCGTTTCACTTTCCAATCCAAGTAATTTTGCTGATGCTCCAGTAGAGATGATAATTGAATCAGCAGTATAATTTTCATCATAAGATTTTACTTTGAATGGACGACTTGAAAAATCAACTTCAGTTATTTCTTTATAAAACGATTGTGCACCAAAACGCTGAGCTTGTTTACGCATAACATCCATCAAAGCTGGGCCATCGATACCATGTTCGAATCCAGGATAATTTTCAACTTCTGTTGTGATTGTTAGCTGGCCGCCTGGCTGCATTCCTTCAAATATTACAGGATTAAGATTTGCACGACTTGCATAAATTGCAGCAGTTAAACCTGCAGGACCAGATCCAATAATTAAAACTTTAAAATGATTTTTTTGATTTGCTTGTTCAGACATTTTTTCTCCAAAACTGATTATGAGCTAAAATTAAATTTTTGTACTTGTAAGATTCAGATAAGTTGGTGAAGATTCAAGACGTGCGATTGATCAATCAAATAAGAATTTTGCATTTCTTTGTAAACCTTTTAGCTTTGTGCGTTTTATCGGACTCTCAGAAAATCTTTCTTTAAAAGAATGATTATCTAAAGCTAAAACCTCATCAAAGGATATTTCTTTATTCTTAGGGTAAAAATCTTTAACCGATGTAACAACTGAAAATTTATTATTCCATGGACAAACATCCTGACAAATATCACAACCAAAAATCCAGTTATCAAACTTCCCTTTTAACTCAACAGGAATTTCATCTTTGTTCTCAATTGTTTGAAATGAAATACATTTATTTGCATCAACAACATACTCACTTAGAATCGCATTTGTTGGACAAGCATCAATACAAGCGGTGCAAGTTCCACAATGATCAGTAATTATTTCAGAGTACTCAAACTCAAAATTTGTAATGATGTTAGCAATAAAGAACCAGCTTCCAATGTTTGGATTAATTACATTTGTATGTTTACCCATCCAGCCAATTCCTGCCCTTACAGCCCAGGCTTTATCCATAACTGGTCCAGTATCAACATATGATAGAGTTTCAAGTTCAGGTTCAAGTTCTTTTAATTCTGTCTCAAGTTCATTTAGTTTTTGCCAGATGACAAGATGGTAATCTTTTCCCCATGCATAACGTGAGATCTTGCCTTTATCAATTTCATTAGAATATTTTTCTGGTGTGTAATAATTGAGTGCTAGTGAAATAATACTTTTTGCAGTAGGGAGAATTTCTTTTACATCTTTTCTTTTATGGAGATTTCTCTCCATATAATTCATTGTAGCTTGATAACCTTTTTCTACCCAAGTTTCTAAATTTTTAGTTTCTTCAACAAGCAATTCAGCTTTTGCAAAACCCACAATATCAAATCCAAGTTGCTTTACTTTTTCGATTACTATTTGATTAGTTAGTTTAGACATTAAAGAATATCATCACCATTTTAGTTCCTTTGCTTTTACTATAGCGAACACTTCATCATCAATAATCTTAACTTGATATGAATCCAAACCTCTTGCGCCAGTTGGTTGTTTACCAGTTTTAAGATTAAACATCCAGCCGTGAGCAGGACATACAACGCAGCCATCTTCAACAAATCCATCATAAATAACTGAGGTATGTTGGTGCGGACAAACATTATTTAGAACAAAAATTTCACCATTAACTTTAAATACTGCAATATCAACATCATTGATTAAAAATCTTTTCCCTTGATTTTCACTTAACTCAGAGACTCTACAAACTTTTGTAAATCCATCTTCCATTATTCAAAATCCTTAAAAACTTTATTCTGAATGATTCCCTTTTCTGAATGCTTAACTGTGGCCAACGCTAAATCAGGATCGTGACCAAAGTATAAATGCCAGTTTTCATCAGCCGCCAATTGTAAATATTTTTTCTTTTCCTGAACTGTTATCATAGGCTGCAGATCATATCCCATCACATATGGAATTCTAATATGTGAAATGAAAGGCATCAGATCAGCACAATATAGAATTGAGTTCGAAGAATCAGAAATTTTTATCATTTGCTGTGCAAACGTATGCCCATTAATAATTCTAAAAGAAATGTTATCATCAAAATCAATCTCGCCATCTACAAGATGCAGAACTCCTTCTTTAACAAGCGGCTCAAAATTTTCTTTGATGTAACTTCCTTTGTCTCTGTCTGATGGATTCATTGCCCATTCAAAATTTTTCTTTTGAACAAAATATTTTGCATTTGGAAAAGCCGGAACAAGTTTTCCATTTTCATATTTTGTTGATCCACCTGTATGATCAAAATGAAGATGAGTTAAAATTACATCCGTAATCTCATCAGTTTTTACCCCGCTAAGTTCAAGAGCATTTTTAATTTCAAGTTTGGGATCAATTCGATAAATATTTTTGGATTTTTCGTCCCATTTATTTCCCATTCCGGTATCGATTAAAATCTTTTTATCATCACTAATTAACAAGAGATTTCTGGTTGATAGTGTAACTCGATTCAATTCATCCGGTGGATTAGTTTTTTCCCAAAGTGGTTTTGGAATTATTCCAAACATAGCTCCGCCATCTAAACCGATAAAACCAGAGAGTATAGTCTTTAATTTGTACTTGCCAATTTGCATAGATTTTTTTTGTTTATTGAATTGAAGTTACAAAGCTTAAAAAGTAAAAAAAACAAAGCACACAAAAATCCAACCCAAAACAATTCTTGAAAACCTTCGATAATATCCTTATAAATGGATAATAATGTTCAGTTGAGTAAATATGTTAAATTATAAAATCTAATCAGAGGCTTTGTTATCAAGTATATAAAATATTCTTTGATTAGTGATAGCATTACCACTTTTTAATAGTTTATAGCAATCAACTTTTGACAAACAACTTGGAACATTATTTGTCATTTATTTACCTAATAATCATGATATTTATTAAGTTTAACTTATCCAGCAAAGGAATCTTATGAAACAACAAACTCCATTATATATCGCGATGACAATACTGATTCTTTACAGTCTTGCTTTTCCACAAGAAAAAATATACCAAAATCTTTCGATAAATGATTGTATAAAAATTGCAAAAGAAAACGGTAAACAAAAACAAATTGCTGAATCCAAAATAAATGTTAGCAAATCCCAACTCAAACAAGCAGAATCTGGTAGATGGCCAAGTTTAGAACTGACATCAAAAGCATTTATGCAAGATGAACCGCAAAATTTTATTTTCCCATCTTCAAATTTTGTTATACCGCCAATAGATTTTGGAATGGGGCCAATTCAATTTCCACCAATTACTGTTCCTTCACAAGATGTTAAGTTATTGGATAATAAAAGTATTATAAGCGATCTGACACTCACTTATCCAATTTTTACAGGAGGAAAAGTTTCTTCAATCATTAAACAAGTTGAAAACAGTGTTCTTATTTCTCAGAACAATGTTGCTCTTGCAGAGACCGAGATTACATTGAATGTTAAGAAAGCATATTTCGCCGTTATCTTAACTGATCAATTATTGCAGATAGGAACCGACGCTTTTGAGAGATTTGAAGCAACTTATAATCTAACAGAGAGCCTATATCAAACCGGTTCAGGGACAGTAAATAAAATTGATTTTTTGAAAAACAAAATGAGTCTTGAATCATTCAGAGGAATTGTTTCTGAACTCAAAAGCAAAAATGAAGTTGCCAAATCTGCTTTAAAATATTATTTGGGAGTTGATTTAGAATCTAATATTTCACTAAAAGATAAAACTTTGGAGTTTGAATACGTTATACCAAATGCAACTGAAACATTAGATAATCTTTTAACAACAAATTTACATCTGCAAAATCTGAATATAGCATCAAATATTTACGAAGCTAAAATTGATGAAGCACAAAGTGACTATTATCCATCCTTTGCATTATTTGGGAACTATCACAGACTTGATAATTCTTATGAATATGGGTTTGCAACAAATGAAAATAAAAATGTTTTTACGTTGGGATTAGGATTACAACTTTCGTTATTTAACGGATTTAGGACTGCTGGTAAAGTTGAAGAAAATGAAGCCGAGCTTAGGGGTATTCAGCTTCAAAAAGTTTTTGTGGAAGAAAGTTTAAAGATGAAATTAAAACAATTAGTTACTGAGTTAAATAAATCTGAGGACAAAATTGTTAGCTCTAAAGAAGCAATGATCGCAGCTTCTGAAAATAGAGATTTAAACCTGCGTGCTTATCAAAACGAAATTGGTGAAGTTGCAGATTTTATCGAGGCACAGATAATGGAAGCTTTTATGATGGCTCAGTATCAACTTTCACTTTATGAAAGAGCTGATTTAAAATCTCAATTAGAAAGTTTATTAAACAAAACAAATTGATGATTTATAATATTATTAGATATAGAGCTATATTACTTTTACTTGGAGTTCTATTTGGCCATAATATTTCTTATTCCCAAAAATATGATGACCATGTATACAGATTAGTAATTTCGTCCAGTATGTTCCAGAATACGAAGCCAGAAGATGTAGAAGCATCAACAAAAATTTTAGCTGCTGAATTGAACAAAAGTGGAAACATTATAGCTGAATTTGAAATTTCTGTTTGTGTGAACGAAAATGAATTGCTTGATAGTTTAAAATCGCAATTTGATATACTATATATCTCACCAATTGAATACTTAAAATTAAAAAAGAAATTCAGCATTCAGCCAAGTTTGGTTTCTGAAATCGATAAGAATTACGGTGATATTTATTATCTAATCACAAATCAAAAAGAAAACAAAAAGACCTTAAAAGAAATTAAGAATGGAATTATTTATATTCTTTCAAATTCTGAAGGACAGGCACCATCATTATGGCTGGATAAAATTTTGAAAGATAGTAATCTACCCTCTAAAAAAAAGTTTTTCAAACAAGTCCTTTATGACTTCAAAACTACCAATGTGGTTTTACCAGTATTTTTTAATAAAGCTGACGCTGCAATTGTAACAGAATCAGCTTTCAATCTTATCTGCGAATTAAATCCAAAAATTAAAAATGAAGCAATAATAGTCTTAAAATCAAAACCTTTTCCAAACGCCTTATTTTGTTTTGATGGAAGAAATAAAGATGATGAACGTAAAAGTTTTCTATTAAAATATCTTCAAGAACTTCATAAAAATAATTATGGCAAACAAGTTTTAACACTTTACATGGTAGATAGGTTGATACCCTTTAAACAGGAATATTTAGATAACATTCTAGAATTATATAAGTAAGAATATGGACTTTGCTATCGTAAATATTACTAAACACTTAATCGTATTATTTGTTTTATTAATCGTTTTTCCTTCTTTACTTTTTGCACAAGGTTCAGATGATGGCACAAAAAGAGGCTATCGATTTATTTATTCAAAAGAACTGTTCTTTAATACAAAAACTGAAGATGCAATTGCATTAACAAAGATTTTTACAGAAAAGGTAAAAAAAAAAAACGGGATTGAAGATGAAGCAGAAATAGTAATTTGCAAAAATGATGAAGAATTGATTGATGCTACCAAAACTAATTTTGATTTCGTACTTTCAACAACTGTTGCTTTAGTAAGGTTACTTAAAATAGGTAATGTTAAACCAGTCTTAGTTAATCAAACTCAGGGCTCTTATGGTTTTGTATATTATTTAGTTACAAGAAAAGATAAAAACATTAACCATTTAAGTGATTTGAAGAATCGAAAACTAAATATACTCGCTAGGTCCGATGGACAGACACCTTCATTATGGTTAGAGAAAATTCTAAGAGATAATAAATTACCTGTAAAAAATAGATTCTTTGAGGAAATTACTTTTGATTACAAACCAACAAATATTCTTTTACCTGTATTCTTCAACAAGCTTGATGCAGCTGTAATTACTAAAGAAAGTTTTGATGTAATGTGTGAATTAAATCCAAACATCAAAAAAGATTTAAATATTTTGGCTACATCTAAAACATTACTGTTTGGCGTTTTAAGTTTTGATACTAAAAGCAAAAACAAAGAACGCGAAAAATTTATTTATGATATACTAACCACTATGGAGAATGATGCTGATGGCAGACAATTTCTCAGCCTATTTAGCCTGGATAAAATAATTCCATATAAAGAAGAATATCTTACCAAGTTTATGGAGTTATATAAATAGAGTATGTTTTTAAATTCTCAAAATATATTTTGGACTAAGAGGAGCTTTACTATACTAATAGTAAGTTTCTTGTTTAACGCTTATCAATTATATCCACAAGAAAAAGATTTCCGACTAATCTTTTCAACTAATCTTTTACAGAATATGAAAACTGAAGATGCTATTGCTACAACAAAAATTCTAGCACAGAATATTCAACGTAAAATGAAACTTGAGGAAGAAATTAAAATTGAAATATGTAATGGCGTAGATGAAATTTCTGAATCAATAAAAAAACCATTCGATTTTATTTTAGCAACAACTGTTGAAACTGAAATACTAATGAAAAAAAATAAATTAGAATTAACTTTTGTTAACGAAACAAACAGTAGCGTTGGGTTTGAATTTTATCTAATAACAAAAAAAGAACAAAATTTTAATGATCTAAAGTCCTTAAAAGACGGATCAATAATTATATTATCAAAATCAAATTATAATTCAGCTTCAGTTTGGCTGGATAAGTTATTACGAGATGCCAAACTTTCTGTTAAGGAAACATTTTTTAAGGATGTTAACTACGATTATAAAGCAACAAATGTTGTATTACCTGTTTATTTTAATAAAACTACTGCTGCTATTGTATCCAGACCTGCCTTAGAATTATTATTTGAATTAAATCCTCAGCTAAGAAAGAGTTTGAATATTATTAGTAAATCTGGTCCAATTTTGTTTGGTGTTATTTCATTTGACGGAAGAAGTAAGGATAGAAAAAGAAAAGATTTTATGTGTGAAATATTAAGTTCATTACATGAGGACAGCTATGGGAAACAACTTTTAGATTTATTTATGGTCGATAAAATGCTTCCATTTAAAGATGAATACTGGCAAAACTATTTAAATCTATACAAATAATATGAAAGCAGTATTTTATTTCATATTGTCTGTTTTTTTAGTAATAACATCAAATTGTCAGACAAAAAGTGATACTAAACCCCAAAAGGCTATTAAACTTATCATTTCAATTAATGCTTTTCATAATGCAAAAACAGAAGACGCACACGTGATAGCAGAGATCTTAGCAAATCATATAAAAAAATCTCATAAACTTGAGAAAGAGTTTATAGTAGAAACACCTAAAACATTTGATGAAATTGAAAGATCTGCCGGAGATGATTTTGATTGTATAATTTTAACAATTGAAGAATATATACATCTTCAAAAGAAATTGACGCTGGAACCATTTGCAACAAATTATACGGCAGGTAATGTTGGATATAAATACCATCTTCTTGTAAATAAAGTTGATAATATTAATGATATTTCCCAATTAAAAGATGAAGTGTTTTATATTTTAGCACGTGAAAATCAGAAGGCGCCATTTTTATGGTTAGAAAAATTACTACGAGAAAAAAGTCTACCAAACAGTAAAAAGTATTTAAAAGAAATAGTAACTGATTATAAAGCTACGAATGTTGTTTTGCCTGTATTCTTTAATAAAGCAAAAGCATGTATTGTTACTGAATCTTCATTGAATTTATTAGTTGAACTTAATCCTTCAATAAAAACAAAAATGAAAATACTTGAAAGCAGTGATTTTATTTTGCTTGGTTTGGGATGTTTGAATAAAAAAAAGAAAGATACTGATACATATAATACGTTAAAAGAAATTATGTTAACGCTACATGAAAACGAATATGGACGACAACTACTTCATCTTTTTAGCGCTGATAAGCTTGTTCCATATAAAGACGAATATTTACAAAATTATTTAAAGTTAACTAAGTGATTTTTATGAATCTTCTTTTACTCATACAGATATTCTTTTTGTTAAGCTTAACATTGTTTAGTCAAAGTACACAAAAGAATTTGCAGGAAAACGATAAAGAAATAAAAGTAATTTTTTCAAAGAGTTCCTTCCATAATATTAAAACAGAAGATGCTCATGCAACTGCACAGATATTGGCTAATCACATAAAGAAATTAAAAAATATAAAAAGTGATTTTAAAGTTGAGATTGTAACAGGCGATAAAGAAATTCTGGAAAGTTGCAGTAATGGATTTGATATGATATTACTTACAACTGAAGAATATTTAAGATTAAAAAAGAAATTACCTGTTGAACCTTTTTGCGTTAACTATTCAAACTCATTATACGGTTATGTTTATCATTTAATTGTAAATAGTAATGATAAAATAACTGATATTTCACAGCTAAAAGGGGAAACAATTTATATTCAATCAAATTCGGAAGATCAAGCTGCTACAAAATGGCTAAGAAAACTACTTAAAGATGCAAAACTAAAAGCAATGGATGTTTTTTTTAAGGATATTATTTTAAGCAATAAAGCTACAAATGTTTTATTACCAGTTTTCTTTAATAAAGCAAAAGCTTGTATCGTAACAAACTCATCGCTTAGTCTTTTAAAAGAATTAAATCCAGGGATTAGTAATCAAACTAAAATTATAAATACTTCAGAACCATTAATTTTAGGGATTACCTGTCTTAATTCTCAAAACACAAATTCAGATAATTACAAAGTAATGAAGGATATTCTTCCCATTTTACATGAAAATCAATATGGAAAACAATTACTTCAGTTATTTGGTGCTGATAAACTAATTCTGTTTAAAGAGGAATATCTAAACAGTTATTATAAACTATTAGAGTAGAAATATGATTTTATATAAACCCTTTTTTCTTTTATTGATCCTTTTATTATTTGAACCAGTAATAGCCCAATCAAACGAAACTTTAAATAAAGATATTGTAAGATTAGGTGGTATAGCTGATATGGTTGATGGTGTAGAACTTAAAGATGCTGAGGCTGCTTTTAAAATTTTAACGAATTCATTTGTTAAGAGATTAAAAGAACAAAAGATTTATGATTTTAATTTTGAAGGTAAAATGTACTCTGATCTAAATTCAATGCAAAAAGATATTGAAAATGGATACATTCAATATTTTAATGTTTCTTCATATGATTATTTCAGATTTTACCATAGAAAGGAATTTGTTCCGTTTTTATCAGGTATGCATCATCCTTCAGAAAATAGTGTTCACTATTTATTAGTTACCAGTTTAAAAAATCAAAAGATAGAATTAAAGCAATTATCAAATCAAAAGATTTCTATTCCACGATCAATACAAAAATCAGTCGGTTTTTATTGGTTAAAAGCAAATTTAAGAAATGAATTAGGTGCAAAACTTTACAAAACAATTAACCTGCAATTAAGCAGTCAGAGTGAAAATGAAGATTTACTTTCACTTTTTTTTGGTAAGACAGATTATGTTATAATTTCTGAAGGTACTTTTAATGTGGCCTGTGAATTAAATCCTTCTATTAAATCTAAGGTTAGAATTATAAAAAAGTCTGAAGGATTTTTAAATGGAGTTTTTGTATATAAACAAGGATTGAACTCACAAACAATAACTGCTATTCAGGATATTGCTGTTAATCTTCATAATGATACCAATGGTAAACAAATCTTAAGTCTATTTAAGATGTACAAAATTTCTACAGTTAAAAAAGAGCAATTGGATGAAACAGAAAAAGTTATAAATCTTTATAACAAGTTTTTTAATTAATATTTAATTTAAATTTCACATGATGAAAGCAATATCAAAATTTAATCAGAAAAGTATTTCGGTAAGGATTACTTTCTTTATCTGGATACTGGTAATTTTCACAATATCATTTTATATTTTCTTCAGCATACCATTCCAGGAAAAAACTTTGTTAGAAAGAATGAGATTTGAAGCGCAGGATGTTGCATCATCATATATCCAGGCAAACAAATCTGCTTTAATAACAGATGATTATCAACTAATAATTGATTACAGTATGAGTACTGTAAATAATAGTAACTCAATATTATATATAGCTGTTATTAAAAATGATGGGACACAATCATTTTTATTTCAAAAGAATAATTGGAGTAATGAAAATCTGGAAGGTTTTTGGACCAGTCCAAAAGATTTTTCTGATGGAAGAATTATTCACTCAAATATTGCAAATGATGAGGTTTATCATCTTTCAAGAATGTTTATTTATACCGGAATTGAATGGGGCTGGATTCATGTTGGTCTTTCAACAGAAAGTTACAATAATGCAATTAGAGAGATGATTACAAGAGCTATTGGTTTAGCTATTGGAACTATTCTTTTATCATTCTTAACTACTTTTTTATTTACTAAAAAATTGACAAAGCCAATTTCAGATCTTTCTCTTATGGCAAAAAGAATTGAATCTGGCGATTTAACCGCAAGAGTTACAATCCAATCTAAAGATGAACTTGGAATGCTTTCAGATTCATTTAATAAAATGACTGATGCAGTTAGTAAAAGCCGTGATGAGCTTGAAAACAAAGTACAAGAAAGAACTAATGAACTAGCAGAAACAAATATTCAACTTACCAATGAAATTGAAGAGAGAAAGAAAACAGAAGTAATTTTAAATCAATATACAATAAAACTTGAAACACTTGAAGAAATTTATAAAGGCATAATTTCTTCTAAATCGCCAGTAGAGATTTTTAAGAACTCAGCACAAAAAATTAACGACAACATTGTAAAGTTTTCTCGTTCCAGTGCAGCTATATTTGATTTTTCAAACGGTTCTGCGGTTCTTTATGCATTTACTTTTAACGAAAACAGAATTATTGAATCTGAGGAGAATTTTTTATTAAGCCACTTTTCTTCTTTGGAAAAATTACAGGAATCAGATTATTTTCTTGAAGAAAATTTATCTCAGAAGAAACATAAATCGGAAATGGAAAAACTGATATTAGCAAAAGGAATTAATTCCTACATTTGTGTTGGATTGAAATTCCAGGGACAACTAATAGGCGAATTAAATTTTGCTTTTGCAGAGACTGAAGGAATCAAGCAATCAACAATAGATACAATTTTAGAAATTAGTAACCAGGTTGCAGTAGCTATTGTGCAACTAAGTTTGGAAGAAAAATTAAAACAACATGCTGATGATCTTCAAAATTCTTTAAAAGAAAAAGAAGTTTTATTAAAAGAAATTCATCATAGAGTAAAAAATAATTTACAGATAATTACAAGTTTACTTTATCTTCAATCAATGAATATTGAAGACGAAGCGACCCAGGCTATTTTTAAAGACAGTCAGAATAGAGTAAAGTCTTTGGCACTTGTGCACGAAAAGCTTTATCAGTCTAAGGATCTTGCAAGAATTGATTTTTCTGATTACCTGAAAAATCTGACTAACTTCATTTTTACTACATATAGAACAAACGTTTCGCATTTAGATATTGAATATGATATGGATGAAGTTTACCTGTCAGTAGAGATCTCTGTTCCGTTAGGATTAATTTTAAATGAATTATTATCTAATGCATTAAAATATGCATTCATTGGAATTCAAAAAGATGATTCCACTGAACATAGAATAACTCTTAAGCTGAAAAAATTACAAAACGAAGAGTATCTTTTATCTGTTTCAGATAATGGTATTGGTTTAGCAGATGATTTTAATCTTGAGGAATCGGACTCATTAGGATTAAAACTTGTTACTAGTTTGGTTCAGCAAATTGAGGGGAAATTAGAAGTGCATCCAAAAAATAGTACTGAATTTAAGATCACTTTTAATGGAAATCTTTAAAAGTTAGAATTCTACTACAGGGAAGAATAAATGGAAAAGAAAAAAATATTTGTTGTTGAAGATGAAAGCATTGTATCATTAGAAATACAAAGTCGGCTCAAATCATTAGGCTATGCGATTTCTGGGGCTGCGGCTTCCGGCGATGAAGCCATAAGAAAAGTTATTGATTTGAAACCTGACCTAATTCTTATGGATATAAGAATTAAAGGCGACATGGATGGAATTGAAACTGCGGCAGAAATAAAAAAGATATATGATATTCCTATAATTTTTCTTACTGCTTATGCTGATCCTGTTACAATTCAACGAGCAAAAATAACCGATCCTTTTGGATACATTATTAAACCTTTTGAAGAACGTGAACTTCACATTAGTATTGAAATTGCGCTGTACAAGGATCACTCTCAAAAACTGCTAAGAGAAAAAGATAAATGGCTTTCTACAATATTAAGAAGTGTTGGTGATGCAGTAATTGCAACTGATACAACGGGTAAAATAAAGTTTATCAACAATGTTGCGGAACGATTAACTGGCTATACTAAGGAAGAAGCAACCGACAAAGAACTTTCAAGTGTTTTTAAAATTAGAAGTGAGGCGACAAAAGAATATGCAAAAAATGCAGTTCAAAAAGTTATGCAAACTGGTGAGGTTGTTGGATTAGCTAATCATAGTGAATTGGTTTCCAAAAATGGAATTGTTTATCCGATTGCGGATTCCGGATCGCCAATAAAAGATGAGAATGGAAACATAACTGGAGTTGTAGTTGTGTTCCAGGATTTAAGTTATTATAAAAAAACTGAAGAGCTTATTAATATTCAAACGACGGCATTAAACTCGGCTTATAGCGGCATTGTTATAACAGATTTTGCCGGAGAAATAATTTATGTTAATGATGCAATGTATGGATTGACAGGATATACAAGAGACGAATTGATGCACAAAAATGTAAGTATCTTCAAATCGAATCTTCATCCTGATGAATTTTTTGCAAAAATGTGGCAAACTATTTCTTCAGGTCAAACCTGGAAAGGTGAGATCCAGAATCGGAAAAAAAATGGTGATCCATATTATGAAGAAATGAGCGTAACACCACTAAAAAATGAGCATAACGACATTGTAAATTTTATATCGGTTAAAGAAGATATAAGTGATAGAAAGAAAATTGAGATTGAACTTAGAAAAGCAAAAGATGAAGCTGAGAGATCAGATAGATTAAAATCAGAATTTCTAGCACAAATGTCCCATGAAATAAGAACCCCAATTAGTATTATTTCTAACTTTATGCAGATTTATGAAGATGAGTTGAGGGAAAAACTTTCGCTGGAACTGAAAAGCTCAATTTCTGCCGTAAAAACTGAAAGCCTTCGAATCATTTCTACAATAGATTCAATAGTAAATATGGCGCAATTGAAGGCTGGAACGTTTAAGCTTAGACTTCAAAAATTAAATCTATATGAAGATGTTCTAAAACCAACACTAGATCAATGGGTATTATTTGCTAAGGCGAAAAAGCTTGATTTGTTTTTCTCTGGTGAATTGGAAAATATTTTCATTGAAGGTGATGCTTATAGTTTAAGTCAGGCCATAAATCATATTATAGATAACGCAATTAAATACACAGATAAGGGAAATGTTCAGGTAAATTGTAAAGTTGAAACAGAGAATGTTATTATTACTGTGTCTGATACTGGAAATGGTATTACTAAAGATTACCTGCCATATATTTTTGATCCATTTACACAAGAACATCAAGGATACAACAGAAAATATGAAGGAAATGGTTTAGGAATGGCACTAGTAAAACAGTACTGCATTCTTAATAATGCTTCACTAATAATTGATAGTGAAAAATGGGTGGGAACAACTGTAAAAGTTTTTTTACCAAAATTAAAAAAGGGCACTAAGTAAGTGCCCTAAAAATCAAGATTTATCTTCCAATTCCATCTAAATATTCTTTACGTTTTAATAAGGTATCAACATCTTCAACATGATTTGGATCAGGAACGCAGCAATCAACAGGACAAACAGCAGCACATTGCGGTTCATCATGAAATCCTTTACACTCAGTACATTTATCCGGAACAATATAAAAGAAATCAGTAGAATAAAATCCGTTTGCGCCTGAAGGTGCGGCATCACCATTTCCATAATGAGCACCAGCTAATTCCCAATCTACTCCGCCTTCATATATAGCTGTATTTGGACATTCAGGCTCGCAAGCTCCGCAGTTGATACATTCTTCAGTAATCTTTATTGCCATATTAGTTTCTCCTTTTAATTATTATCAGAATAAGGTAAATAAAAAATAATTTCTAAACTTGACTACATTTTAGGAAAACTAAAGCTCTTGTTCAAGGTACAAGTTAAAAAGATCTAAATTTTGCTGAAATTACCAACTTCCACTCGCACCACCACCGCCGAAAGAGCCGCCTCCACCGCTAAAACCACCACTGCTCCCACCCCAACTACTGGATCCACTTGACCATCCTCTGGAATGAGTCCCTGTTCTATAAACACCGCCGGGAACAAATGGTCCTCCGCCCCGCATAAAAGAAAAAGCCACAATAATTATTATAATTAGTATAACAAATGGAAACCCTCCATTATCATCAGCATCTTCAGCTTTATATTCTCCACCAATCGCTGCAATAATTGCGTTTATACCGTCATTAATGCCGAGATAATAGTTATTATCTCTAAATTGTGGTCGAATAACATTTCTGATAATTGAACTTGCTATCGCATCAGGAACTGAACCTTCTAAACCATATCCAACTTCTAATCTAAGTTCTCTATCATCTTTTGCAATTAATAATAGAATTCCATTATCATTTTTTTCAGTGCCGATTTTATTTTTTGTTGCTGTTTCCTCGGCCAACATTTCAATCGGATAGTTTTCGAGTGAAGGAATCATTAAAACAACTATCTGGTTAGAAGTTGTATCCTGAAAAGATTTTAATCTTTCGTTTAAATCCTGCAACTCTGATTGACTTAAAGTATTTGTTAAATCAGTTGCCCACATTTTCAGCTTAGGAATTTGTGGTTGAGCAAATCCAACGGAATAGCAAAATAAAAGAAATGAAAAAAAATATTTCATTAATTAAAATTCAACTTTCGGTGGAGTTTCTGCACCCTGGATGGCTTTGAAGTATTGTTTTTCTCCGAATCCAAACATCCCTGCCATCATTGATGCAGGAAATCTTTTTATAGTTGTGTTGTATGATTGAACTACTTCATTAAACTTTTTTCTCTCGACAGAAATTCTGTTTTCGGTTCCTTCTAATTGTGCTTGAAGCTGCAAAAAATTCTCGTTGGCTTTTAATTGAGGATAATTTTCAACCGTAACTAATAATCTTGATAACGCTCCGCTCAATTCACCTTGTAGTGATTGAAATTTTGCAAATGCCTGAGGATCGTTAAGAACTTCTGGTGTGACATTAAATTGACTTACTCTTGCACGTGCCTCTGTAACCTTTGTTAAAACCTCTTTTTCAAAATCAGCGTAACCTTTTACCGTATTAACAAGATTTGGAATAAGATCTGCTCTTCGCTGGTATTGATTTTCTACTTGAGCCCAGGATTGTATAACGGCTTGATCTAGTGAAACCATATTATTGTAAGAACTTATTCCCCAAACAACTAACATTCCAACGGCTAAAAGGACGACTGCACCAATTGCACAGCCAATCATCATTCCTTTGTTTTTCATTATTACTCCTTAAAATTTCTTAACGAAAATTTGGATTTAAGAGGATTTTTAGATTTTAAGAATTCATCAGCAAAAATATAATACTTAATAAAGGTAAATGTACACTATTAAATGCGATATTTTTTTCAAGGTTTTTCGCCTTTGTATTGATATTGCAAGTAATCCAAAGCTTTATTTGATATTTGCAAGTTTTTCTGGATAGCAAATTTTTCAGCGTTTTGGATATTACCTGAATAAAAACGTAACCATAAAAAGTTACCGATTATAATTCCATCGAAGACTCTATCTTCTATAAAGGCATTTATTGTTAAATATCCGAATAATATATTCCATCCAAGTGAAAGTGTACCGCTAACATACTCCCCTGTGTAAAATTGCCCGAGTCCAGGAATTAAATAAGAACAATATTTTGCAAAATTTACAGAATACATTTCATCATCAACAGTTTTGCAGAGTTCAGCTAAAGTTGTATCAAGTCTATTTTCATTAAAGACTTCAAAAGCTTTTTCCCATTCATCAGAAAAAATATAATTCCATCCAATCCAATAATTAATTTCCTTTTCTTTAGAAATAAATCTCGGGTCATTCAACAATTCATTCAGGATTTTTTCTGCTTGTTTGGTCGTTCTCCGTAAAATATTTGTTCTTGCATTAAATATTTTAGATGTGAAATAATCATCATCATTTTCAGAGTTCATTTCTGCTCGCGTAAAATAATTAACGGCTTCATCAAACTTTGCTCCGGCTTTATAGCTTTTTCCTATTAGATAATTCGATTGGAATGAAAATTTATTATCTATATCAAAAAACTGGAGGCGTTTTAATTCTGTAATCGCATCAAAATACTTCTCATGAGTAAATAATTGATTTGCGAATTTAAATTGTTGCTCTAAAGTGCTTTGAGCAAACACACTTGTCAATGAACCAAAAATAAAAAGTAATATTCTTTTACTTGCAGAAATCATAATTAGGTGTAAAATATTTTTTGTCTTCCAGAAATAATTTAACTCCTTCATTAAACTCAAAATTTACTTTTGCATTAAATATTTGTGCAGAGGCAACAGAACCGTATATATTTCCAACGTAAAAACCAGCTCCAAGAGCTGCAAATATCCATGCCCGAGTTGGATGATCGTGTTCAAAGTTTGTGTAAGCTAAGTAAGTAAACAATCCTGTTAAAAGAAATGCAGTTATTCCATCGCCATAATCTTTAGTATAAATTTTTCCCGAACCAGGAATAATTGCGGAAAGAACTCCCGCCAGTGCTTCACTTTTATAAGGTGGATTTTTCTTCAGATTATAAAAATCAGATATTGTTTTTTTTTCTTCAACCTCAAATGGAATTAAAAAGCTTTCCTTTTCGGGAAGCTCAGTTTTAGATAGCAAAAGTGCTGTATTCTTTAATCTATAAGCATTGTTTGCATATAGTGATTTGGAGTTTATAAGTGTCTCCGCAACTGCATAAAAGACTGAATCAATATTTTGCAAGTAGAGCGATTTGAGTAGTTCAATTTTGCTTTGTTCATAAAATGGTGATGTTTTTTTTATCAAGCCAAGTTTGTTAATTGCATTTTCACAATCGTTCATTGAAGAATATGCAATTGTAATTTTAAACTGTACCAAATCATCATCAACTGCTACTAAATATTTTTCATATTCATCAATAGCTCGCAAATAATCGTTATCGCAAAAAAGGAAATCAGCAAATAACTTAATGTTTTCTGGTGATTGAAAATCTATTTGCTGGGAAAACATTATTGAGGATAAAAGGATGATTAAATAAAATATTTTAAGCATTATTCATTTACATAAGTTTTGGCAGGAATGTAATTTATATTTTCTTCCTCCAAAGTATATAATGACACAGGATCATAAAAGTGATTTTTACCATATCTTGGATAATGTTCATGCCTTCCAAAAATATTTGTGTCCCTTGTAAATCTATCGAAGAACATTACAACGCCCTGAAAAACATTTGTTTCTTTAATCGATTGAACCAGAAAACTTGAACAAGAAGGTTGGAAAGGACAATTAGCACCATCAACATCTGAAACAAAAAACCAATAGGCATTTATAACAGGTTTTACAATTACATCCGAAACTGATTCGATTGAAAGATCATATTCCCTTTCGAGATAATTATTTTTTAACTGATATGTCAGGTCAGATTTTTCCCATCTGACCCAATCTGTCTGAGAATAAATAGCCACCTGATAAATAAATAGAATGGATAACAAATATTTTTTATTTATTATCAAGTAAAGCTCGGGCAATTACTACTTTTTGGATTTCTGACGTACCTTCATAGATCTCAGTTATCTTGGAATCACGCAAATATCTTTCAACCAGATATTCACGAACATAACCGTAACCACCGTGAACCTGAATTGCATCGAGTGCATTTTGTACAGCAACTTTTGAAGCATAAAGCTTTGCCATTGCAGCTTCTTTAAAGTAAGGTTTGCCCGCGTCTTTAAGTGCAGCTGCTTTAAATGTTAACAATTTTGCAGCATCAACTTTTACTGCCATATCTGAAAGCATAAATTGAATTGCCTGGAAATTAGAAATCGTTTGTCCGAATGCTTTTCTTTCTTTAGCATATTTAACAGCCGCGTCTAATGAAGCTTCTGCAATTCCAACTGCTTGAGAAGCAATCCCAATTCTTCCGCCGTTAAGTGTATTCATTGCAAAGTTAAATCCTTTACCTTCTTCCCAAACGATATTTGCTGCTGGAACTCTGCAATTCTGAAATGTAAGTGAACACGTGTCAGAACTTCTAATTCCAAGTTTATCCTCTTTTACTCCATGATCAAATCCTGGAGTACCTTTTTCAACAACAAAAGTTGAAATCCCCTTATGAGCTAGTTCTTTATTTGTTGTTGCCATAACCAAAACGTAATCAGCAGTCGTTCCGTTTGTAATCCAGTTCTTAATTCCATTTAGACTAAAATGATCACCATCTTTATCCGCCATAGTCTTTTGTTTTGTTGCATCGCTTCCTGCTTCAGGTTCTGATAATGCAAATGCACCAAGCTTTTCACCCTTTGCAAGCGGCACAAGATATTTCTGTTTTATAAAATCCGATCCATATTTTTCCAATCCGTAACAAACCAAGGAATTATTTACAGACATTATCACACCCAGACTTGCATCAACTTTAGAAATTTCGATCATTGCAAGAACATAACTTAATGTATCCAGCCCAGCACCTCCGTAATCAGGAGAAACCATCATACCCATAAAACCAAGTTCCCCCATCTTCTTTACTATCTCATAAGGAAACTCTGCGGATTTATCTCTTTGCACGGCAGAAGGTGCAATTTCATTTAATGCAAAATCTTTAGCGGATTCTTGTATCATTAAATGTTCTTCGGTGAGATCAAAATTCATTTTAAATCCTTTTTTAATTTTGATAAAAACCTGTTAATTTACGCCTGATTGATTTCAGCGTTTATTTTACATCAAAAATAAAGTAATAAATCTTATGTATCAATCAGGGGATGATTGTTAATATCTGGAATAAATATTTTTTTTGACAAATCTTAGTTAGTGATAGTATAATGATTGAACAAATCTCAACTGAGGAATCGGTTAGTAAGACAATGCTTAAGGGTTTGACCCTTAAAGAATTAAAAGACTTCTTTACCGCTGCGGAAGAAAAAAGATTTAGAGGTGATCAGGTTTTTGAGTGGATCTATGGGCACATGGCAGCAAGTTTTGATGAGATGTCCACAATTCCAAATTACCTTAGAAAAAAATTAAATCTTTATTGTGAACTTAATACTCTTAGCTTAGTCACTTCACAACAATCACAACGAACCGGAACAAAGAAATATATATTCAAAACTCATGATGATTTAGCAGTTGAAGCGGTCATTATTCCCGATCCTAAAAGAACCACATTATGTATATCAACACAAGTTGGATGTCCTTTGGATTGTCAATTTTGTGCAACAGGATTGATGGGATACAAAAGAAATCTTTCATCTGCAGAAATCATAGATCAGTTTCTTATGGTTTCCAGGGATTATGGTAAGAATAAAATATCCAATATAGTATATATGGGAATGGGTGAACCTCTTCTTAATTACGCAAACACATTAAAAACATTACAGATATTTGCTGAAGAAAAAACAAAAGACATTAGCTTAAGACGTATTACTGTTTCTACGGCCGGCATAGCTCCAAAAATAGTTGAACTTGCAGACAGTGGGTTGAAAGTGAAATTAGCATTATCATTACATTCAATGTTTGAAGAAACCCGAAATAAAATAATGCCGATAAATAAAAAATATTCTTTGGCAGAAAATCTTGAAGCTGTTAGGTACTATGCAAAACAAACTGATACACGTATAACTTTTGAATATGTTATGCTAAAAGATATTAATGACAGAACTGATGATCTTAATGCGCTAATAAGATTATGTAAGTCAATTCCTTGTAAAATTAATGTTATTCCTTTCAATTCAATTTCACATATGAGCCCAACTGGATATGCTCATGAACTACAGCCATCTCAAAAATTCCGTGTGGATGAATTTGTTAAAACACTTAGAGAAAATGATATTGTGGTAATGGTAAGGTATACGCAGGGTGATGATATTGCTGCAGCCTGCGGACAATTAGCATATAAGCTTGATCACAATGAAGCAGAGTAATGCGTAAGCTTACACACGATGAGATTTCTAAAAATAGAAGCTCTTTAGATAAAATTCATACCGTAAAAAAGCTGCCTGTAATAGTCTTACTAAACTCAATCAGAAGTTCATACAATGTTGGTTCGATATTCAGGACCTCAGATGGAGCGATGATTGAAAAACTAATCCTTTGTGGTTACACACCTCATCCTCCAATAGATTCTGAAAACACAGGCAACAAGGATGTTTTAAAAACTGCCCTTGGCTCAACTCAAAGTGTATTGTGGCAATATATCAAGAATCCTGTTGAAGCTATTAATGAGATTAAAGCTCAAGGAATAAAAATTTGTGCACTGGAATTGACTGAGAACAGTAAACCTTATAACACAATAACTAACAATGATTTTCCGATTTGCCTTGTGGTGGGCAATGAAATTACCGGTGTTTCACAAGAGGTTTTGGATTTGTGTGATTATTCAATTGAAATTCCACAATATGGGATTAAACAATCTTTAAATGTTGCAGTAGCTTATGGAATTGCAATCTTCGAACTGAGAAAAATTTTTGATCAGAATAAATAAAAATTATACTGCAGCAGTAAAATATTCTTCCCCATTATCCTTTGTATGAATCATCAATAAATTTGCTCTCAACATTTTTACTAAAGTTCTTGATGCTCTTCTTTCAGAAATGTTTACAAGATTACTTAGTTCTTTTACACTAATTTTTTCAACTTTTGATAGATATTCAAAAACTGTTTTTTCAGTTGTACCAAGAATATATTTTTTTAATGCAGTCTGGTTGGATTGAGCACGAAGAATTCTAATCATTTCCTTACTGGCTTGCACACTTTTATCATTAACTCTTATTGTAACAATTGCATTTGTAATATCAAGATCTGTTTTATAATCCTGGATACGATGTGGTTTTTTTGTTGATTCGGGAATTCTTACTATTACAATTTCTTTCCCATCGATTTCTCTATATTCAATTAAATATTCAAGCGGAGGTTCGCAGTAGTTTAGCGCAGCGTCTTTAACAAGTTCAGTGGTTTCTTTTTCGCTTTCCACCCCAACTATTTTTTTATCATCATCAATTCCAAATAAAACATATCCACCTTTTGTATTTGCAAATGCAATCATCTCCCGGGCAATTTTATCGTGAGTTGAAAATTTTCTTTTGAACTCAACCTCAATATTCTCACCTTCTTCAATGAGACTTAATAATTCTCTGTATCGCATAATAGAAGGAATTTATTTTAATCTTTTAAGATTAATTAAAGTGTTTACGTGGATCCCAGAGAGGTTCATATTTCTTTTTCTGGGTTATTCCAACTTGTTTTTTAGGATCTGATATTTCATTGTTAAGAACTGGATTCGATTCTTCAACTATTTTAGTATCTGCAACAACACTTCCAAAAACTTCTTCTGTTAATTTTTCAGATTCTTCATCAGGGTTTAGTGCAATTTGAGTTGAATCTGATTTCAATTGTACTAATGCATTTAAGCTGTCCTGAATTGCTTTTTGTATTCTGGCTTTTTCCTGTTTATAGATAGATATTTTTTGTGAAACTTTTTTAACATACGGTGTAGTGGGATATTTAGCTATCAATGTATCATACACGGAAGCAGCAGAATCAAGAAGAAACAAATTATCCTCTAGAATAAAAGCAGATGCATATAACGCTTTAGGTGCTAATGGTGATTTTGGATATTCCTTATAAATGCTCCAGAATTTATCTATTGATCTGGAGTAATCAGTTTCAAGCATATAGTCTTCGGCAGAAGCATAAATCTCTTTTGCAGGATCATAATTTAAATCAATTAAAGGTAAATTTAATTTATTAGCTGCCGCATTCACAATGTTTTTATCTTTATAATTTTCATAAATTATCCTGAAGAGACTATCAGCCTTTTCTTTTTCGTCTATTGTTAAATAATAACTGCCAATAGCATACAACGTATTAGGATAATAACTTGTTTCAGAATATTTTTCTAAATTCTGCTGGTAAAGAAAAAAAGCAGAATCCGGAACATTTAAATCAGTTAAAAATAGATTTCCCAATTCCAGATTATCTTTAGAAATTATAGTCTTAGCAGAATCGATTGAGATAGATAAACGTTTCGGTGGATTACCTTTAAAGTCAAGACTATCAAGTTTCAATTGACCTGAATTTTTAAGATTCTGAAGTTCTTTATTCTTCAATTCATTTTCAGCTTCAATCCTTTTCTGTTTTCTAAATTCAAACAATCTATTTGAAATTCCAGCAGTATCAAAAGTGGATACTTCACCTATCTGTATTAAGCTGTCTACTTTAATCAAACTATCTTTAACAAAAATGGAATCTTTGATAAACGATG
Source organism: Ignavibacteriales bacterium (assembly GCA_016707115.1). GTDB lineage: Bacteria > Bacteroidota > Ignavibacteria > Ignavibacteriales > Ignavibacteriaceae > IGN3. The sequence goes on from JADJIH010000002.1 coordinate 311,614, forward strand.
AATCGATTTTACCAAGCATTGTATCAGTACCAACATCTTTCCAAATTTCCTGCATTTCTTTTTGTGCAAGAAATTCTTCAAGAATCCTTAATGAATCCGCAAGATATTCAGTTGAATCTTTTATAAAGATCTCAATGTTCTGAGAATAATAAAGTTGTTTATCAAACTTGTTAATTTCATTTCTCAGTTTAGAATATTTTGCAAATAGAAGATTATTGCTTTTAGCTTTATCAACATATTCTTTAGGCGGATTAGAGACAGCAGATTTTGAAAAATAATATCCGGCGCTATCGTAATTTAAAAATTTCGCTCTGTACAACTCACCCATTTCAAAATTTGAGGCAGAAGAAAAAGGAGTGTTTTTATACGTAGTATCAACCATCCTAAACTGCTCAAGAGCTTGATTATATTCACCAAGTTCTACAAGAGTTTTCCCAATTTCAAAATCAATCTCGTTATATGAATTTGAAAATTTATCTTCAGTCCGGATATCTTCAAATACTTCTAATGCTTTTTGTGTCTGTCCAGCATTACGTAATGCATTTGCATATTTGATTGTTGTACTAACTTCCAGATCAAAATCAGGAGAATAATCAAATACTTTTTCATATGCGGTTATAGCATTCTCTTTCTCTCCAATTAGTGTGTATAGATTACCCAACTCATAGTAAATCTGTGCACGTATTAAATCATCATTATAAACATCTGCAAACTCAGTGGCAAGACTAATTGCTTTAGTATAGTCTTTTTCTCTAAGTCTGTATTTAATTTCATGGACATAAGATTCTTTTATGATCAGATTATAACCTTCTTCAATTCCTTTAGCACGAACCTGTTCAATTAGTTCCAGCGCCCTTGTAATTTCTCTTAATTCAAACGAATTTTTTGCCATCCATAAATTTGCTTCAGTTATAAGTTCATCATCATCAATATTTGTAGCAAGAAGTTCTTCAAATTTTCTATTTGATTTTTGATAATTATTCTGGTAATAAAATGATTTACCAAGCATCATCAGTGCTTCATCAACGTATGCAGAAGTGGAGTAGAATTGTAATAGCTTAGAACTTTTTTCTACAACTTTAACTAATGATGCTTTAGCATTACCCGGGATTATTAGAGGATCGTTGGAAAAAAGATCTCTTTTTTGAGAGAGTATTTCCAGTTCGGCATCTTCAAACAGGGTTGCAGTATTAAAGTAAAGATTAAAGTAAGTGGTAAAATTATCCCATACTGAGCATCCGCTCGCAATAAGCAGAAGAAATGATAAAACTAAGAGTTTAGTGGTTTTGTTTCTAAAAATCATATAGATAAGCTATTAAACCTTCGGAAAAAGAAAAAGGCATTTTTTTTCTACAAAGCCTGAGTGCCGGATTCTTCAGTTCTGATCCTTATTACTTCCTGCACATCAGAAATAAATATCTTTCCGTCTCCTACCTGCCCAGTTTTTGCTGAACGAAGTATTGCATCTATAACTTTATCCAATAAAGAATCGTCAACAACAATTTCTATTTTTATCTTTGGAATAAATTCAATTTGGTATTCACTTCCGCGATACGTTTCTGTATGGCCTTTCTGTCTGCCGTATCCTCGAACTTCAGAAATTGTAAGTCCATGTATTCCCTCTTCAACCAAAGCTTCTTTTACTTCATCAAGTTTAAAGGGTCTAATAATAGCTTCAATTTTTTTCATAGAAGACTCCGGTTATGATTTGCCGTGACATTGTTTATATTTTTTGCCGCTTCCGCAAGGACAAGGATCATTGCGCCCAATTTTTTCTTCCACATGAATGGTTTGAACTTTGCCTTCTGGATTTGTTTGAGGTGGACGATTTGACAATCCGATATTTTCCGTACTCTGTTTACTTTCCATCATTCTTATGGGTGCAGTTCTCTTTCTTTGAACTTCTTCAGGTGCATGTGGAAAGAACTTAAATGCAAATGAGACCGATTCGTTTCTTATCTGATTTAACAATTCAACAAATAATTTAAAAGCCTCACCCTTATATTCTATTAAAGGATCTTTCTGTCCGTATGCTCTTAATCCAATACCTTCTTTAAGATCATCCATTTCCCGCAGATGTTCTTTCCATTTATGATCTAGCACACTAAGCACTGCATATCTTTCTAATCTTGCCATCAATTCAGATCCTAGCATTTCCTCTTTTCTTTTATAAAACTCATGTGCAGCATCTATAATACGTTTCTTTACTCCAGTCTCACCAAGTGATTCAAATTCTTCGGGTTCAAGTTTAATATCAACAAGTAAACTCTGTAACAACTGCTCCCTAATAGCGATAACATTTACTTCTTCAAAATTCTTTTCAACAATTTCATCAATCATCTCCTCCATAAGCCCGAGAAGTTCACTTTTTAGTCTATCACCCTGTAATGCTTTTTTTCTTCTGGAGTAAATAACTTCACGTTGCGAATTCATCGTGTTATCATACTCTAATAATCTTTTTCTTATGGCAAAGTTATTCTCTTCAACTTTTTTCTGAGCACGTTCAACAGATTTACTAATCATCGGATGCTGAATTACTTCACCTTCTTTAATTCCAATTCTTTCCATAACAGATGAAATTCTATCACTGCCGAATAATCTCATCAAATCATCTTCCAAAGAAAGATAGAATTTAGAAACGCCTGGATCACCCTGTCTACCGGCTCTACCTCTTAATTGTCTGTCAATTCTTCTTGATTCATGTCTTTCAGTTCCAAGAATATATAGTCCACCTTTATCCACAACTCCGGCGCCGAGTTTAATATCTGTACCTCTACCAGCCATATTGGTGGCAATTGTAACAGCACCGAGTTCACCTGCATGCTGCACAACTTCAGCTTCCTTCTGATGCTGTTTTGCATTAAGTACATTATGCTGAACACCTTTACGTTTTAACATTCGGCTTATTGTTTCGGAAACTTCTACAGATGTTGTACCTACAAGTACTGGTCTGCCTTCTTTTTTCAATGTTTCAATCTGTTCAATTATAGCATTATACTTTTCACGTTTGGTTTTATAAACCGCGTCATCCTGATCATCTCTTGCAATAGGCCTGTTGGTAGGTATAACCACAACTTCCAATTTGTAAATTTCAAAGAACTCGCCTTCTTCTGTTTCTGCAGTTCCAGTCATACCGGCAAGTTTATTGTACATTCTAAAATAATTTTGAAGTGTGATAGTGGCGAGTGTTTGAGAATCTCTTTCAACTTTCACATTTTCTTTAGCTTCAATAGCTTGATGTAAACCATCGCTATATCGTCTGCCAGGTAAAACACGGCCAGTAAATTCATCTACGATTGCAATCTTTCCTTCATCAGTTACAACATACTCAACATCTTTTTCAAAAAGCGTATAAGCTTTTAATAATTGATTAAGAGTATGAATTCTATCGCTAGCTTCAGAATATTTTTTGTAGAGAACATCTTTTCGTTTAACTTTATCTTCGATCGAAATTGTCTCATCATTTTCAAACTTGCTTATTTCATATCCAAGATCAGGCAAAACAAAATATTCTTTTTCAAAACCGCTGCCTTTTGCAAGTTCTTCTCTGCCTTTTTCGGTAAGATCTATCTGGTTGCTCTTTTCATCGATAACAAAATAAAGTTCTTCATCAATGATATGCATGTTCTTACCTTTTTCTCTCAGATATTCCATCTCGGTACTTTGCACTAACCTCTTTAATGATGGTTCCGAAAGAACTTTTGCAAGTTTATTATTTTTTGGTAAGCCGCGTTGTGCGCGGAATAATAAAACTCCCGCTTCTGTTTCATTTTTTCCGCCATTCAACAAATCCTCTGCTTGCTGAACAAGTGTGGCAACAAGATTTTTTTGAAGTCTGAATACTCTTTCAATTCTTGGTTTCATATCATTAAACTGCTGATCATCTCTATCAACAGGACCGGAAATTATAAGCGGTGTTCTAGCTTCATCGATCAATACAGAATCCACTTCATCCACAATAGCGTAGTTATGTTTGCGCTGTACTTGTTGCGATAAATCAACAGACATATTATCACGCAGATAATCAAAACCAAATTCATTGTTTGTTCCATATGTAATATCACAAGCGTATTGTTGTTGGCGCTGCGCGGAATCCATAGTATTTAATATCACCCCAACTGTTAACCCATGAAATCTAAAAATCTCTCCCATCCACTCACTATCACGCTTTGCAAGATAATCGTTAACAGTAACAAGATGTACCCCACGACCAGTTAACGAATTAAGATACATAGGCAATGTAGCAACAAGAGTCTTTCCTTCACCCGTACCCATTTCCGCAATCTTACCCTGATGAAGTACTATTCCACCAATAAGCTGTACATCGTAAGGAACCATATCCCAGTTAAGTTTATTCCCGGCAACAGTCCAGCTTTTTCCAACCAATCGTTGGCAAGTTGATTTTACAACAGCATAAGCTTCCGGCAATAGCTCATCAAGAATTTCCTCATACTCATCATTTAGTTTTTCTTCCAGTTCATCAAGTTCATCATAAGCGGTGTTGCGATCAAATTCTTCATCAGACTGTAAGCGAGTTTTTAGCTCGTTAATATTTTTTCTTGTTTCCTCAGTATGCGTCTGAATCTTTTCTCTAAATTCTTTTGTCTTGTTTACTAATTCATCATCGGTAAGATTTTTAATTGTTTCATAGTGGCTATTAATTTCTGTAACGATAGGCCATAAAACTTTAAGATCTTTTTCGTGTTTATCACCAAATAATTTTTTAATCAGTTTTAACATTTCGTACCCGTATCTCCATTAGTAATTATATATTGAAAAATTAAAGATAGATGTTCTGACATGCAATTTAAGAATTATTGGACAAAGAATTTGCCTGATATTTTAGACCAGTGCGTTAAAACATCAGGCAAATTTTAGAAATTAATTCATCAATTAGGTAACTAATATTATGATCTATTATTACCTAAGTGCCTCAGCTATAGCATTTTCAACTATTGGCTCCATAATATTGTAACCGGCTAAGTTTGGATGAACACCATCTTCAGAATATTCTTTTTTCAGTCCATTACGCTGATCAGCCATTGGAGCAAAATAATCCACATAAATAATTTTGTTCTTGACTGCGTATTCTTTTATCCATTTATTTAAATCAACAATTTTTTGTGCTGGTTCAAGTCCCGGTTTCCAAGGATAATCGTACGCAGGCAGTATCGAACATAATACAGCTTTAATATTATTAGCATTTGCAATCTCAACCATAGATGCAATATTGTCCTCAATCATTTCTAAAGTAGATGGACCTGTGTTTCCGGCAATATCATTTGTGCCGGCTAATATCACAACAACTTTTGGTTTAAGATTTACAACGTCGGATCTAAATCGTACAAGAATTTGTGGAGTAGTTTGACCACTTATTCCTCTGTTAATGTAGGATTTACCTACAAAGAAATTAGGGTTAACTTCAATCCATCCCTGAGTTATTGAATTACCAATAAAAACAACCCGATTTTCGTTATCTGCTGGTAAACCAATTTTTAGATTTTCTTCTTTGTATCTGTTAAGATTTGCCCAGTCATTATCTTGTGCGAGTAATATTTCTTCCATAAATATAAAAGTTAGAATTATGTAAAATAATAATTGAATGTGCTTCATAAATTTATACTCAACGTTCTTTCTTTAATAAACTAATGTTTGAATAGCGTGTGCAGGAATAACAACTTCAATAGCGCTCGATGTTCCAACGTATAATTTGTATTTTATTTCAAGATCACTTTGATTCATTACAACAGTAACAATATTCCCATTTTCATTCATAAAAGAAGTGCTTAGCAAATGACTTCTACTGCTCACGGTGCTTATGCGTTTTGCATTTGGTCTGATAAACTTTGAAAAATGTCCTATGTAATAATAAGATGGAGTATAAATCAGCTCACCGGTTTTAGTATCTCCGTGCAGCGGCGCAAAGCAAAAATTCTCGACGTGATTTGGTCCACCCTTTTCATCAAGCAGAATATTCCAATCAGTCCAGCCAACTGTTCCATTATTAAAATCGTTTATCATAGATCGGCCATATCGTTCAGCGTTTCTCCATGTTTGATATCCTTCTGGTCTAAAACTTTCTGCACAACCTTCCGTAAATAAAAGCGGTTTATCAGGAAATGATTCATATACATTTCTTACATTGTCGTACATTTCCTCACCACCAGCCCAGGATTCATACCAATGGAACCCAACACCCCATGCATATTTTGATGCATCCGGATCTTGTAAAATCGTGTTAGCTCTGTGGTTTATTAAATCACGGTTATGATCCCACACAACAATTTTTTTATCCGCTAATCCTTCTCGTTCCATTGTTGGACCAAGAAAGTTTTTAAGAAAATCTCTTTCTTCTTCGGCAGTAAAAATACACGATTCCCATTTTTGTGTTGCCATCGGTTCATTTTGAAGAGTGATACCCCAAACTGGAATTCCTTCAGTTTCATAAGCTTTAATAAACTTTGTATAATAATTAGCCCACGATTGAGCGTACTCAGGTAATAACTTTCCTCCTCTTAACATATTATTGTTATCTTTCATAAATGCCGGCGGACTCCACGGACTTGCATAAAACAACAAATTTCCGCCTGCTGTCTCAATTGCTTTTTTGATAAGTGGAATACGGAATTGTTTATCGTGCTGAATACTAAAAGATTTTAAATCTTTATCACCTTCAGCAACGTAAGTATAACTACCAGAGCTAAAATCACAGCTATGAATATTAGTTCGTATTAAAGTATATCCAATTCCTTTTTCTTTATCATAGTACGCATTTAAAAGCTCTTGCTGTTTATCTGCGGATAATTTAGCAAACACTTCTGCTGATGCATCTGTTATGGCTCCGCCAATTCCAATAAATGACTGATACTGTTTTTGCGGGTTCACAAAAACTGATACTTCTGATTCAATTGGTTGAGGAGTTTCCTTAAATTTTAAATTTTCGGTAAGAGTCAATCTGTGATCTGTATTTGATGCGGTAGTATATAGTTTTACTTCACTGTTAATGCTATATGGCGGTAGTGAATCATCAATATGAGATGATGTTGAGCATCCGAAAAGTATAGCAAATAAAGACAAGGTTGTTAAAAATGTTTTCATATTTTTTTTGTATTGTGATTATGTGTTATTGTAATTGCAAGTTTAATTTTCTACCAAAAAATTTTATTAAATGTCTTGCTGAAATTAGTTAAAGGTTAAAAAGACTACAAGAATTTTATGAAATGTAATAAATAAAAAAGGCGACTCATAAGAATCGCCATAATTTAAAATTGGTTTTAAGGTGTTTATAATTTATTTAAGAACAATCATCTTCTTAGTTTGAGAGAACTTACCAGAATCCAACTTATAAAAATATGTTCCGCTTGTAAGGTTAGCTGAATCAAAATTTACTTCATAAACTCCTGGGGTTCTTGTTTCATTTATCAGCACAGCAACCTCTTCACCAAGTATCGAGTAAATTTTTAGTGAAGTGAAAGCTGTCTGTGAAATTGCATACCGAATTTTTGTTGTTGGATTAAAAGGGTTTGGATAGTTATTATAAAGTGCAAAAGTCTCGGGTTTTAAACCAATTAATTTATCATCAATCGTAGTTGTTGGAATATATGTTAACATTTCCTTCCAGAAGTTCACCCAAACTGAATCGTCCCATCGTTGAATAAGTATTTCTGACTTGCAATTATTTCCATTGTATGTATATGAAATCCTCGAAACATTCACCCAAGCAGAACCATTCCAATCTTGATCTTGTGAGTCCAATATATTATTAAACAAATCGTATGTAAAAGAATTTTTGCTTTTATTTACCCAGGTGGAATTACCCCAATCTTGATGGAGTGATTCAGTTAAATTATTGTGATTATCATACGTATAAGTAATCTTTGCGACATTAACCCAACCAGAATCGTCCATTGTTTGAGCAAGTAATTCTATAGTGTTGTTATTATTATCATATGTATATGCAGTCCTTCCTAAGGTAACCCAAACTAACCCATCCCAATTTTGACGGAGTATTTCTGTCTGATTGTTATTTCCATCATATGTATATACATTCTTCCAATAATTTGTCCAAACAGAATCATACCAAGTTTGATATATCTCATTTGTTATAAAGTTATAAACATTATAATTCATATTATACTTATCATAGTTCATCCAAGATGTATCATTCCAAATTCGATGTTGTCTTTCTATTAGGTCATTATTCTCATTGTATTTGTATAAAGCCATCACATTATTCACCCAAGAAGTATATTCCCAAATTTGTTCAAGCAATTCTACCGGATCATTATTTACTTCGTATGTAAATAAACCCTGCATATTATTAACCCAGTCAGAACCATACCAATTTTGATAGAGGTATTCTGTCTGGTTATTATTCCCATCATAATTATATGATCGCTTATTGGAATTTTGCCAAATAGTGTTATCCCAATTCTGGGATATTCCTTCATCTAATAAAAAACCCTTTTCCAATAAATCATCATCTAAAGCATTTATTACATATTTCCAATCAGTGTCAATTTCTTCAAAAATATTTACCGGCTGATACCTAATTGTTAATTTCCAATTTATACAATTCAAATTAAACAGTAATGATTCTTTAATATTTACTTTCTGTAAATAATCAGCATTCGACTTTCCATTTTTATTTATTCTTTGTGCAGTATTTTTATCCGAGAACGCCTCACTTTGTTTTATGCTCTGACCAAACGTTAATATAAATGACAACGAGAAGACAAATACCATTTGTAAACAGATTTTACCAGAGTAAGAGTTGAACTTTGACAACAACTTTAAAATTAACATATTGATCCTCCCTTGTAATTGAATGCCAAAAAATAAATTTTGATGTGATCATATTAAATTTAAAAATATTATTGGATAAAGAAAAAAACTACTCAGAAGAATCGCCATAATTTAAAATTGTTTTTAAAAAATCTATAATTTATTTGAGAACAATCATCTTCTTAGTTTGAGAGAAATTACCAGATTCCAACTTATAAAAATATGTTCCGCTTGTAAGGTTAGCTGAATCAAAATTTACTTCATAAACTCCTGGGGTTCTTGTTTCATTTATCAGCACAGCAACCTCTTCACCAAGTATCGAGTAAATTTTTAGTGAAGTGAAAGCTGTCTGTGAAATTGCATACCGAATTTTTGTTGAAGGATTAAAAGGATTTGGATAATTATCATAAAGTGTAAAAATTTCTGGTCTTAACCCAACGAGTTCTTCATCGATTCCGGTTACATTTATTACAGCTGATGTAGTACCCCATTTTCTTGAAGGACTCTTAAATCCCGCATTAACAGTATATGTTCCTGGGGATGGTGCAGTTAATGTAAAAGGATTGGTTGAAGTCGAATTAATTACTGCAACTACATTTCCACTAGAATTAACAAGTTCACCACCAACTTTACTTGTTGTTCCAGTAACAGTTATTCTTACTTGAAAATTGTTAAGCACTTCCGCGGTTACGATTCCAGACTCAGAGGTATGACATCCTGAACCACCGCATCCAGGACCAGAATTAAAACCGGGTTCAGATTTTGTAAATGATATAAATACAATAAAAATGGCAATTAGTGATAAAAAAAGGGATATTTTCATAATTAATTCCTAAAATAGTAATTATTGGTAATTGACAATTCTTATGCCTTAAATAACAATCTAACATAATGATAAAAGTGACAATAAACGCTAATCAGTGACAATACAGGCGGGAAATAAGTAATAGAAGTCATTTTTACTCAGTCACAAACAAAAAAGGCGACTCAAAAGAATCGCCTTTATTCAAAATTGAGTTTAACTATTAGTATTTACTTTAGCATAACCATTTTTTTCGTTTGAGAAAAACTACCGGCATTTACCTGATAAATGTAAGTACCGCTTGCAACATGCTGGCCTAGATCGTTCTTTCCATTCCAGGTTACTTCATAAGTTCCAGCACCCTGATAATTATTTACAAGCTCGGTCACTTTGCTTCCGTTAATATCATAAATAGTTATTTTAACATTTCTTCCCTCAGGTAACGCATATTTAAACTTTGTTGTTGGATTAAAAGGATTGGGATAATTATAACTGAGATCAAATTCTTTTGGAATTTCATTACTTATTTCAGCAACAGAAGTTGGATATCCGAGAAGTTTAAAATAAGTTTCGTTCCAGGATGACCAAGATGAACCATTAAAATCCCAAGCTCTTCCGTTATTAGTAACATCGTAACCATAAAGCGGTAAATTAACACCATCATATTTAAGCCCAACAAAGAAATCACCATTTACAACTATGTTATATGATGAAAGACTTGTTACATCCCAAGCACGATAAGTTGCATAAAGTTCTAAAATTAAGACTCACAATATCCTACCAGGTTGTCAGGACGGCTTAATGAACAATACATTTAGAATTTGCATTACCATGAAAATACTGCTGTATAATATATTTTCAATCTGGGTTAAAATTATTGCTTGAGAAGTTCGTTTCATCTCATGTATTTGACCTGTGTCATTAACCTTGCCGTATATCCTCCGCCTGGAAGAATATTTGATCATCATGAAGAAGAGTAGCAGTTTGCGTACCACCACCTCCTCCAGTTAGAGTTGATGAGTACATACTTCTTCCATGAGTTGCAGCAAAGAGTTTATTATCAGATGAACGAAAATCAATATCAAGAACAGGTACATTTGCCATTCCAACAACATCCTGAACCCAAGAACCTCCCCCATCTGTAGTGGAGAAAACTCCAAGATCAGTCCCAACAAAAATATTATTTCCATTTGCCGGATTTACAATCGCACAGTTTGTTGGAATATTTGGAAGATTGCCCGAAATATTCGTCCAGCTAGTTCCATAATTAGTCGTCTTATAAATTTTTGATGATGCAGTATAACCGGAAAATGTAACATATGCAGTTGCGGGATTATTTGGATCAGTTGTAATTTTAGTTACAGACAAGTTTGGTAAACCACTAGTTCTAAGATTCCATGAGCTTCCAGCATCTGTTGTTACTTGTACTCTTCCGTTTGAACAACCTGCATAAATGACATTAGAATTTCCCTTTGCAGCTATTACAGTAGAGATTGTTGCACCAGATGTACCACTGCCATCACCAGTTAAATCACCGCTTATTGCAGTCCAATTTGCAGCACCGTTTGTTGTTCGCCAAACTCTATAAGTTCCGGCAACAATTATTGAAGAATTATTTGGATCCATTGAGAATGGAGAAATAAATTGTGTTCTATCTGTTGTTCCATCATAAAAATTTGGTCCTGTAGGAATTCCATTCATTGCCTTGAAGAATGTTCCACCGCCATCAGTTGATTTGTAGATTGCAAGATTTACATACTCCATATAAATATTATTTGTATTATTAAAATCAATTTCTGTTGCACCACCATCACCGCCAAGAATTTCATTCCAGCTTGTTGAGCCGGTTGTTCTTAATGTTCCGTTATCCTGTGTGCCTCCTGCATAAACTGTACCCGTGGGATTAACAGTTCCATAATAAAATTGTGTGATGAAAAGATTGTTATTCATGGATGTCCATGTTTCCCCTTTATTTGTAGATTTATAAATTCCGCCATCATTACCAAGATAAACAATATTAGAGTTTGACGGAGCAAAAGCTACACCATGTTGATCTGCATGTGCATAAGGCGGGGCACCGCTTTGTGAGTACCAATTTGTTTTCTGGATCCAGGTATTTCCAGCATCAGTGGTTTTCCAATTATCAATTCCACCTGCTAAAACATTATTAGCATTGTCTGGATCTACGGCAAGTATATTATCATACCAAGCCTGAGCTCCAGTATATGTTGCTGCACCTGCATAAGATGGACCAGGAATATCATTAGTATAAAACCAATTAGCTCCGGAATTTGTCGTAAAAATAATTGCCCCAGTACCATAAGTATTTAAATCCATAAAAGAAGCATACGCAACAGATGGATTTGATTTTGAAACAGCCATCTCAATTCTACCCAAATTGGCAAGAGTAATATTTTGAGAGAAGCTTGTTCCCGCATCGGTACTGCGCCAAATTTCAGCCTGATTGAATAACCCAAAGGTTGCAAAAATTGTTCTCGGGTTAGTATTGGCAATCTCAATATCCAAACAATGAACATCACTACCTGATCCTGTAACTTTAGCTGTAAAACTTACACCTCCATCGTTAGATGAATAAAGTCCTTTTCGGGTAGCAGCATAAAGCGTTGAATTTGCAGCATCATAATCAAGATCATTTACATAATAAAAATCTGTATTGTTTGTAGAAGATAACTGTGCCCAACTTATACCTGCATCTGTAGATTTAAATATTCCAGCACCACGTATAGCATCCAGATTAAAAAATCCTTCTCCTGTTCCTGCATAAATGATATTAGGATTATTTGGATCAATAACAAGAGCACAGACAGCAATGTTTCCCATAAAATCATTTAGCGATGTCCAAGAGGTTCCGCCATTCACAGACTTCCAGACTCCACCGGCAACGGCCCCAATATATACAGTGTTTGGGTCGGTTGGATGAACAGCAATTGCACGAATTCTGCCACCAATATTTCCGGGACCAAGCTGGCTCCAGCTCAAAGCATTTGGAGAGTTTGATGGAGACAAATTATTTAATCTAATGTGCCTGATTGCTTCATCGCGCCAATTATCAGGAATGCTGTTATTAGGATATGCTCTTTGTTCATAGTACCACAACATTGCTTTATCGGGCTGATCATATTTTAATTTTGATTTTTCTTTTTTCTTTTCAATCCTGAAGTTTTTAAAATCTTCTAAGGTATAAGTTTTTATATATTGAGTATTGAAATAGGAAAAACCAAGAATGGACGCAACTACAAAAGTAAACAGTGCCAGATATTTTTTCATTTGGTACCTCTTAATAATTAATAATATTTTTAAAACTCTATATGCTCAAAGAGAAGGTATGTAAAACTAACTAATAACTAAGATCAATCTATACTTGTAACTTTTTGTATAAACCATCCTTTTTGATTTTCAAGAGAAATTTCTGCTTTAAATTCTTTTCCTTTAGATAGCTTACTTAATTTTTTCAATGAATCATTAATATCAGATTCCATAAGCTTATTGTTGTCATATCTAAAATTAGGAGTAAGAAGATATTCTTCACCAGGTGTAGCTATGCTTTTATCATTATCTCTTTCTTCAACTACTAGTACTGTGGCCTTTATCTTATAATCAGTTTCACTGTTAAATATAACTTCATCAACTCTAGCTTTTACTATAGAAAGATTTTGTGTAATGCTTGTTGGGTTAGTCTGATTTTGGATATTTTCGTTTTCACCGGATTTACTGGAGTTCTTACAGTTTGAACATGACAGCAATAAAGGTATGCTTCCAACAAAAATCAGGAGTAGAAAAATTCTCATAAATTATTTCCTTTTTTATTTTAAGATAAAATATTTTTTTTACTTTTCAATGAATCAATAAAAATATTTAAATAAGTTAGGCGACATTGTTGACACTAACAACTACAACACTCCTAGTTCTTTAAGAATCTTAAATGTTATTTCTTTTCTTGATACAAATCCTTCTTCAGGATTTTTTGATTGAACATTTATTGCAAAGAAATAAACATCATTTCCCTTTTCGACGTAACCAACAAACCAGCCAACCTGATCATCAACTCTTAATGCCCATCCAGTTTTTGCTCGGATAGTATATTTATCATTCTGATCATAAATCATTATGCGCTTAACAATATCCATGCTTCTCTGAGAAAATTTCAGCTCATTGTGATATAGTTTTTTTAACATTTCAATTTGCTCATTGGCTGATATTCTGATTCCACCATCAAGCCAGAATAAATCTATACCGCCGGAAATATCTTCATTTCCATAATGATTAGATGATATGTATTTCTGCATTTTTTTCTCACCAATGCGTCTTGCTAATTCCTGGTAATACCACACACCCGAATATTTAAACGCTTTAACCATATCAAGATCTTGATTCCAGCTATCATAAGATCTTTTTATGCTATCCCATTTGAAAATTTCAAATTCATCTTTAACTGCTCCTGTCTCTAATCCAATAAGCGAGTTAAAAATTTTAAATGTAGATGCAGGAATAAATCTTTCTGCGCATCTGCTAGAATTGTACTTTAAATAAGAATCATTTTTCAAATCATATAGAACAAAACAACCTTCATGTCCATATTCATCAAAATATTTTTTAAAATCTGTTCTTTCTCCAACATTTTGAGAAAGCGAAGATGTTGTGACAAGAAATAAAATCCAAAGGATTGTTAGTATATGCTTCATAATATATCTGTAATTAGTTTTATTAAATTTTTAATTATGTGTGGTTTAATATTAGATTCCTGTTGTAAAAAAACAAAATTCTAAATGTTCAGACAAAAATTTCTTTCAAAAGATTTTATAACAAAGATAATTGAAAAAGCTGCGGGAAAAGTACCGCAAATTATACTTGAGGATTTTTTGTCTTGTATCGAAAAGGAAACAGCGCTTCATTACTTTACAAAATCATCGGAATCAAATCTTTTAAGGATAATTCAGAATCAGTTTGATATAGCTTTTTTTATTAATGAATGTTTAAAGTATCCTCACCAAATTGAAATACTTATAACACTTTCAAACAACAGTAATTACTTAACAGATATTCTTGTCAGAAATCCTGAATATTTTCATTGGATTATCAATCCATCTGTGCTAGAACAGAAAATAAATGGTAAGTATTTTAAAGAAAATTTAGAGAAAACTGTTGCGCCCTTTAAATCAATCGAATCAAAAGTAAATGCTATAAGAAACTTCAAACGTAAAGAAATCTTAAGAATCGGATTAAAGGATATATACTTAAAAGAAGAATTAAAAAACATCACTCTTTATCTTTCATTTCTTGCCAACTCTATTTCAGCCATACTTTTTGAATTGTGCTACAAAGAAATTCTCAACAAACACAATATTGAAAAAACAACACGCAAATACGTATTGTTTTCACTGGGAAAACTGGGCGGCAGCGAGTTGAATTATAGTTCTGATATTGACCTGGTTGCATTTTATGATAAAAATTCTTTGATCAATAAAAAGATATACTATAACCAAATTCTTTCTGAAACAATTTTACTTTTTATAGAAACTGCTAGTAAAAAAACCGGAGCAGGGTTCTTATATAGAGTTGATTTTCGACTGCGTCCGGATGGAAGAAATGCACCTTTATGTGGAAGTCATATAGATTATATCCGATATTATGAAACACGCGGCGAAGACTGGGAAAGACAAATGCTTATAAAAGCGAATTATCTTTGTGGAAGTGAAAGTCTGTATAATAAATTTTCGGATTCCGTTTCCAGATTTATTTATCCCGCAACATTTTCTGTATCACCAATTGAACAAATAAAAAAACTAAAAGTAAGTATCGAGCAAAGGAATAAATCGGATGAAAATATAAAATTCGTTTCCGGAGGTATCCGTGATATTGAATTTTCTTTGCAAGCGCTCCAGTTGCTTAATGGCGGAAAAGACTCATCCATCAGAACAGGAAATTCTTTAGATGCGATAGAAAAACTATCAAAAAAAAATGTTCTCTCTAATCACGAAACAAAGATTTTTAATGATGCGTATAATTTTTATAGAAAGGCTGAGCATTTTCTTCAATTGATGAATGATCAGCAAACTCATACTATTCCGGCTGATGGTGAAATGGCTGAAAAGCTTGCACATTTCTTAAACTTTAAGGATTTGAAATCCTTTAAGGAACAGTTGCGTTTATCAAAAGATAAAGTGCAGTCTATTTATAATTCAATTGTTGGCAATAGTAATTTATCAGAAAATAAAAATGATTTTGAAAAGATTACATTTATAGATTATAAAAGAGCTAAAAGTAATTTTGAATTTTTGAGAACCGGCAAAAGTCTTTTTGACAAAAAACAGTTTGATAACCGAACATCAACTTCATTTGAAAAGATAGAAGATAAGCTAATTACTTTTTTAATTTCTTCCATTGATCCGGATATTGTTTTAGAGAACTTTACACGGGTTATTAGGAATGCTCATTTTCCTAAGATTTGGTTTGAAGAATTTTCTGATTACAAATTTTTTCAGTTATTTCTTAGTCTTTGTGAACGAAGCCAGAAATCAATTGATCTTTTTGCAGAAGATAAAGTTTTAAGAGATAAATTTTTATCTCGCGAAAGTTTAATTCCGCTTATTGGAATAAATCCTCCAAATCTTTCTTTAAAGGACTTCCATTTTAGAGCTTCTATTCAATTAACAGCTGGCATTATTAAATCAGAATCATTTGCTGGATTATATACTGAATATTTAAATCAAAGGATTAGTTCTATAGCTAAAGATCTTGTAAATGATAAAAAGTGGAGGAATAATTTCTTCATTGCCGCTATGGGAAGTTATGGTTCATCCGAGTTATCGTTTGCCTCTGATATTGATTTGGTTTTTGTGGTTCAAGAGATCCAAAAATATTCAAGTATTCAAAATGACATTCAAAGACTTTTGTTTAACCTTAAAGAAAATTTACCGGGACTTGAAATAGATTGCCGATTAAGACCCGAGGGTAAAAGCAGTCAGCTTGTTTGGGATATTGAAGATTACAAAAAATA
This sequence comes from Ignavibacteriales bacterium, assembly GCA_016707115.1. GTDB lineage: Bacteria > Bacteroidota > Ignavibacteria > Ignavibacteriales > Ignavibacteriaceae > IGN3. Next base: position 328,218 of record JADJIH010000002.1, read on the forward strand.
TTTTACGAATCGGGCAAGGATCTGGGAATTACAGGCATTTACTAAATGCAGATTTGTTTTCGGTAATGATACATTATTCAATGATTTTTATAATCATCATCAAAAGATCAGTAAAGGTAAAGATTTAAAGTTGGTCAAATCGGAAATGATGGAGATGAGAAAAAAACTGCTGCCTGTAAATGATGGTTCGGTAAATATTAAAAAAAGTTCCGGCTGTCTGTATGATATCGATTTTATTAAATCGTTTATTCATTTAACTAAACCTGAAAAAGATAGTTTAAAACTTAACTTTGAACAACTTGTAAATAATTTTAATTTTCTAAAGCAAATCGAATTACTTAATCAAAATATTTTCAATACAAGGTTATCAAAGATTCCGACTGATGAACTAAAACTTAAAAAACTTTCTATAGAATGCGGATTTGAAAACAGCAAATATTTTATGAAAAAATTAATTGAAGTGATTCAGCAAAATCGCAATTATTATCAAGAAATTTTCAACTAACTACATCAGATATGAAATACATTCAAAAATACTATTATATCCTAACTGGATTAATTTCATTTGCGTTTTATCTAACTACAATTGCACCATCAGTAATACAAATTGATACTGGAGAACTTGCTGCAGTTCAGTGTACTTTAGGAATTGCACATCCGACTGGCTATCCATTGTTTACAATGCTAGGATATATATTTTCGCTTGTTCCACTTCCCTTCTCCAAGATATTTCAGATGAATTTATTAGCGGCAGTATATTGTGCAGTTGCAGTTTCTGTTTTTACTTTCACCGCAAAACTAGTTTTAGATAATTTGAATGCCTTTCAATTTGTAATGCGTTCAAAACAAAACAGTAGAAAGAAGAAGAAGGATTCTAATAAAATTGTTCAACCAGTTAAAACTTCATCAATTGAACTTTCAGATACCTACAAAATCATTTCGGCGATTTTCGGTGGATTATTTCTTGCACTCAGTAAAACATTCTGGTTTCAGAGTACTTCGGTAGAGGTGTATAGTTTACATCTTTTATTGATAACAGTTATTATCCTTGCTTTGATTAAAGCTTTTACCTTATCAAATGAAGCAAAATTAATATCAAAATATTGGTTATTCTTTGCTATAACTTTAGCACTTGGATTTTCAAACCATATGACAACACTTTTGATAATCCCAGGTGTTGCATATTTGTATTTTGTCAAAAATGGATTTAGCTCTAAAAGTATAAAGCAAATTGTTTTTATGCTCTTAATATTCTTTCCTGTTTTACTCTTAATTTATTCATACCTTCCAGTACGTGCTTTGCAAAATCCTGTTATGAATTGGGGAAATCCTATTAACTGGGAAAGAATTATTAGACACATTTCTGGACAGCAATACCAGGTTTGGCTTTTCTCCTCAACAGAAGCTGCAGCAAAACAGTTTAACTATTTTGTAGGAAATCTGCACAAAGAGTTTTCAATATCATTAGTTGTTGCAATAGCCGGACTTATCGTTTCGTTTATTTATGCCAGAAAGTTTTTCATCTTTAACATAATAGTATTTCTCTCAACAGTTTTATATTCAATCAACTATGATATAAATGATATCGACTCTTACTTTCTTCTTGCTTATGTATCCCTTGCTTTCTTTGCTGTATTCGGAATTGTTCAATTGATTTTATTCTTAGTAAAGAATAAAATGATAATTATCGTACCAATTTCTATTCTTGCAGTATTTTTAGGATTACAGTTCTATTCAAGTTATGATGATGTAAATCAAAAGAATAATTATACTTATGAAGATTATACATTATCACTTCTAAATACTTTGCCTAAGAACTCAATAGTTTTTAGTTATCAATGGGATTATTTCATTTCAGCCTCTTATTATTTTCAGTTAGTTGAAGGATTTAGAAAAGATGTTATTGTTGTTGATAAAGAACTATTACGTCGCTCCTGGTATTACAATCAACTTTCCACTAATCATCCCCAATTATTAAATGGACTAAAATCTGAGGTTGATCAATTCACTGAAGCATTAAAGCCATTTGAACGTGAAGAACAATTCAATGCAAATCTTCTTGAAAATCTTTTTCGTAGAATTATGACTGGTTTAGTATCAACAAATATCGATAAGCATGATTTTTTTGTTGCACCTGAGTTAGTTAACGGAGAAATGAAACGTGGTGAGTTTCAATTACCCGGAGGATATACACTCATACCTTATCTGTTTATGTTTAAAGTTGTAGACACAAAAGAATATGTTGAAGCCCCGCTTCCGGATTTTAGAATAAGATTTGATAAAAAAGATGATCAATACACTACTTCTTTAAAAGGATTTATCGCCTCAATGCTGGTCAGCAGAGGAATGTATGAAATGCAGTATAATAAAACAGAGAGAGCTAGAATTTATGCGATGAAATTAGCGGCAGAATTTCCAGATGTTACTCTGCCGCCGGCTTTATCAAATTTAGTACTTAATTGATTCATCTATTTCATCAATAAGATCTTCAGCTCTATCTTTCGATATTTCATCTCTCGTTAAGAAAGATTGAAGGATTACATCTATTTGTTGTATGAGATTTCGCTTATAATATTTTGGTGCGAAGAGAGACCCATCAAGCATATACAATCTTTTACTTTTCTCATCATAAAAAGTATAATTAACAAATGGACCGCCCATACCCTTAATATTTAGATCCCATAAACCCTGAGTATATAAGGTATATCTTTCATTAAAGTTTACCTCCGTTGTGGTGTAAAAACTATCAACCATAACTACGTATGCAGAATCATCACGCACCTGGTAAAACTCCTTGGTAATACGGTTTCGAATAGATTTTATTGAATCAGCATTTAAATATTCCGGTGTTGCATTATCAATCCAATGAACAAATATCCATCTTTCCATATCACTGCCAGGAGATCTTCTTAACCAAACAAAGTTTTTCTCGGAATCATTCTTGGCAAGCTTATAATCGGCTTGAACATAAATTAACCAGCCATAGTCTCGCAATAATAAACCTTCAATTGCCTGGCGCTCGTAGCGAGGAGCATATAAACTTTCTTTAAGTCTTTTATCAGAAATCTTTTGGTATGTATATAAAAGATTGTCTTTATTTTTCAGGATTTTAAATTCAAGTTCCTGCATATTCTTGGCAGAGAGAACGGTAACAAGCTGATTCTTCGCCCATAAATCATACTTACTTAAAATAAAATCATTCTCACTATCTAATCTTTTTTGAATTTCATTATCAACAATCGTTTTAATGTACTGCGAGGTGTAAGAGTCTGAATTTAATGGAGCAACAATTACAATATTTTTTTTATTTTTAACTTTTTCTATCTGGTTGGATGAAACTCTTTTTATGATAAAAAGTTTTTCAGGCATTGGGGTATTTATTTCAACTTCAAATGCAGCCTGCAGTGCAACTTTTAATTCCTCAAACTCCAAAGAATCTGCAACAACATAAATTTCATCTTCAAATCCGGTTGCAGGCTTTTGTGAGGAATTACATCCGTTAAAAAAAAATAGCGAGCTGAAAATTGCTAAGACAATTAAAAATTTCTTCATATTTACCTCGGAACATTTTGTAAGATCAATTCTAAATTTGGAAAAATTATAGCGTATAACACCCACATTGTCAATCCAACAGAAATAGGAATTGATAAATTATCATCTGCATAACCGTAAGAAATATTTTCAATAATGGCTCCAACAAATGCAGCTATAAAACCAATCACATATTCCATCGGAAAATCGCCGACCTTGGGTGTAAAAAAAACTACAATGCTTGCACTAATGAAAAAGGATAAAGTTCCTTCAAAACTTTTTCTTAGAAATTTTCTTTTACCAAATTTTCTTCCGATTAATGCGGCCATTGTATCACTTATTATCAATATCGTAAAAGCAGTAACAAAAATCACTTTAGGAAAAATTAAAGCGCATATTAGGGCTGATAATAGAACATAAGTTGCACCAGTTAAATTCTTTTTTTCTTTATCAAGTTCATGCTTGCGCAATAAAAATCCGAATGCCTGATAAAATACTTTAGCAAAGGATTTTGAAATAAATCTTCCACCATCAACAATCAGTGCAAAAATTGTAAATCCGATAAGAATTGCTATAGATGTAGATGAAGGAATGAAATAATAAATTATAGGAATAGATAAAGAAAAGAGATGAATTAGTTTTCTAACTAATTCATCTCTGTAATGAATTGTGCCATTGTCAATGTGAGTCATTGTTCGGTGCTGGATCCTGTTGTTGTCTTTGTTCCATTAGTTTTTTTACATGTTCAGGAACAGTTTCTTCCTCTGTTGGTTTGATTTCTTTCTGTACAGGTGGTAAATTTTCACCACGAATGATTCTATCAATCTCTTCACCATCAAGAATTTCTCTCTCAAGAAGTTCAGCAGAAAGTCTGTGTAACAAATCCATGTTATCTTTTAGAATTTGAACTGCTCTATCAAATCCAGTAGTTACGATTGATCTAATTTCTTCATCAATTTCTATTGCAGTTTTTTCACTGTAATCTCTATGCTTTTGAATTTCTCTGCCCAAAAAGATTTCCTCTTCCTTAGCGCCATAAGCAAGCGGACCAAGTTTGTCACTCATTCCCCATTCGCAAACCATTTTACGCGCAATATTACTAGCTTTTTCAATGTCGTTTCCTGCCCCAGTTGTATAATGATTAAAGACCAATTTTTCAGCAGCTCTTCCGCCCAATGCATAAGTAATCATTGCTTCCAAATACTCTTTGGAATAAGTGTGCTTTTCATCGATAGGCAAATAACTTGTAACACCAAGCGCTCTTCCGCGTGGGATGATTGTAACCTTATGAACAGGATCAGCCTCAGGAATCATTCTTGCAACAAGTACGTGCCCGATTTCATGATAAGATGTAGTTTTCTTTTCCTTCTCGGAAATAATCAAACTCTTTCTTTCCATTCCCATCATTACTTTATCTTTAGCTTCTTCAAAGTCTATCATCTCAACTTTTTTCTTATTCTTACGTGCGGCTAAAAGTGCAGCTTCGTTAACAAGATTTGCCAACTCTGCACCCGCTAATCCAGGAGTTCCTTTTGCAATTACTTCAACATCCACATTTTCACCAAGAGGAATATTCCTTGTGTGAACTTTAAGTATTCCTTCTCTTCCTTTTACATCAGGGCGATCAACCACTACTTGTCTGTCAAATCTTCCAGGTCTTAACAGTGCGGGATCAAGAACATCAGGTCTGTTTGTAGCAGCAATAATTATAACTCCGCTGTTCTGTTCAAATCCATCCATCTCAACAAGCAAAGCATTAAGAGTTTGTTCACGTTCATCGTGTCCGCCGCCTAATCCTGCACCGCGATGTCTTCCGACAGCATCAATCTCATCAATAAAAATTATACAAGGTGCATTTTTCTTGCCTTGATCAAAAAGATCACGCACACGGCTTGCACCAACACCAACAAACATCTCAACAAAATCTGCCCCGGAAATAGAAAAGAACGGAACACCAGATTCACCAGCAACAGCACGAGCTAACAATGTTTTGCCTGTTCCGGGAGGTCCTAATAGCAAAACACCTCTTGGAATTTTACCGCCAAGTTTTTGAAATTTTGATGGTTCTTTAAGAAATTCAATAATTTCCTGCAATTCCATTTTAGCTTCATCAGTACCAGCAACATCTTTAAATGTTACTCTTTTGCTTGATGGAGTAATAAGTTTAGCTTTACTTTTTCCAAATGAAAAAATACCTCTGGAACCACCGCCCTGTCCCTGCATTTTTCGCATTATCACAACCCAAACAGCTATTATAAGAACCCAGGGTAAAAATCCAATTAAAATATTCATCCATTCATTAGATTCTTTATCAAATGAGTAACGAATTCCTTTGGACTTCCAAACAGCTTCCTGATCTCTGATCATAGGTTCGATAATATAAACTGAAATGGCTTTAACTGATACCGGTTTGCCTTTAACAGTAATATTTGTTTCCTTCCTAAGTTCAGCTTTAAATGTATAATCGTTTAAATCTGCTTTAGTAATACTGGCAGAAGAAATATTTTCCGGAGTTTGAAGTAGAATTTCATATTCGCCGTATGGAATTTCTGTAAAAGTCTCAGCACTGGTTCTAAAAACCTGCATCACAATTACTGCTGCCACAATTACTGCGCCCCAGCCAAAAACCATCCGAATAATTTTTGACCAATCAAAATTATCATCCGGTCTGTTTGGTTTGTTACTTTTTGGAGTTTTATTACCTGATTTTTTTTCGTTATCACTCATATTATTTCTTTAAAGTTTTTCTGTGCTTTTAATAAATATTTTATTCACTTAGACTAAAAATTGTTCTAAGATTTCTGAACTTTTGTGCATAGTCTAAACCATATCCTATGACAAATTTACTTGGAATATTGAATCCAATATAATCAATTTTAACATCATATTTGAGGCTTTCCGGCTTCATCAAGAGTGAGCAAACCTTCATACTGCTTGGCGAATGTTTGACAAATATTTCCTCTATATACTTAATAGATAAACCTGAATCCACAATGTCTTCAACAATAATAATATCACGTCCGTTCACCTCGCAATTTAACTCTTTGAGTAAACGCACATTTCCGGATGATATTTTTGAATCTCCATAACTTGAAAGTTTGAAAAAATCTATTTCACAATCGATTGAAACATTTTTAATTAAATCTGAAAGAAAAATAAATGCACCATTAAGAACTCCGATAAAGATTGGAATTTTTCCTTTGTAATCTTGTGATATTTGTGCTGCCATCTCTTTAATTCTATTTTGAATTACATCTTCTGTGAGGAATGGCACAAACACATCTTCCCCAATAACCAGCTTTTCATTTTTATTTTCATTTATTTCAGACATAATTTCAAAACTTTCTTTGTGTTAGGTGTTAATTTAAATCGATCATCGAGTCTTTTACCAATAACCCAGACAATGCTCCCATTATTTTCCAGAACAAGCTGTTCTTTTTTTTCAAAAGAATTAATTTTTATATCGTTTAAATAATCAGAAATTTTCTTACTTCCTTGCATTCCAATCGGAAAAAATTTATCCCCTTCTGTCCAGGTCCTAACTATAAAATCACTGCTTAACCCATCCGCAGAAATATACTCTATATTTTTTGATTTGCCGATTTTAACCTCACTTCTTGTTACCTCGAAAATTGAGAGAGTTTTACCTGCAATCTTTATTTCACTTCCAGTACTTATTTTTATTTCATTAGAATTTTTTAATGCCGACTTTTTTACTATTCTAATTTCGTTTCGTTCTTTCAAGGCGATCAGATTCTCAGACAACTCTTCTGATTTTCCTGATTGCTTTTTAACAAGCATAAATATTTTCTTCAAATCGTTGGATTCAAGTTTTACAGAAAAGTTTTCATCTATAAGCTCTTTAATTGTATAAGAGATAATGAATTTATTTTCTGATTTAATAAAATCAACGGGAATTGAAACACTTCTATTAAATTTTACCTTTACAGTTGATTTTAAACCGCTAACAATCGCTGCCAATCCTATATTTAATCTTTGTAAATTAAGCGAAGTATTAAGTGCGGAATTAGAAAAAGCAGGATTTATATTTTTCTGTATTAAGGGAATCACTTCATTTCTTAAAAAGTTTCTTTCAAAATCATTTGAAAGATTTGATTCATCCACTCGATATTCAAATTGATTTTCATTCAGATAATCCAATATCTCTTTTTTTGTTAATGATAAAATCGGACGAACTATATTATTTCGTTTAACTGGAATTCCCGCAATTCCTTTTATCCCGGTTCCTTTAATCAGATTCAATAAAACTGTCTCAGCATTATCATCAGCATTATGCGCAGTGACAATTTTATCATATTTATTTTCACTAGAAATCTTCTCGAAAAATTCATACCGGATTTTTCTTCCAGCAACTTCTAAAGATATTTTATTTTTCTTTGAGTAAGATTTTATATCCTTTCGAAGTATGTAAAATGGAACTGATAACTCATCACAAATAGCTCTACAAAACAACTCATCCCTTTCGGAATCATTACCACGCAATCTATGATTTATATGAGCCGCTCCAATTTCAATCTTAAACTTATTTTTAAATTTATTAAAGAAGTGAAGTAAAAACACAGAATCTGGTCCGCCGCTTAATGCAACAAGAACTTTTTCTCCCGGAGAATTAAGTTCATTCTCTATAATAAATCTTAATACTTTTTGTTCGGTTGCTTTCATCAGTTTAAAAAGAAAGATGACTCATCCTGACTTTTGCTCTCCATTATTCGTTCCACGTATTTACCTAAAACATCAAACTCAAGATTTACTGTATCGCCAACTTGCTTATCTGCAAAAATTGTTTCCTTCCACGTGTGTGGAATTATCCCTACTGAAAAAGATTTGTCCTTTAACTCAGCAACCGTCATACTTACACCATCAATAGCAACCGAACCAACATAAATAAGATACTGTTTAAATTTTTCTGGAAATGAAATCGTTAACCAATGACTGTTTGATAGCTCTTTTATATCTTCAACTTTTCCTGTCGTATCTATATGTCCCAAAACAAAATGCCCGCCCAATCTAGCTTCAGCAGCTAATGGTCTTTCAAGATTTACTTTCATTCCTTGTTTAAGAACACCAAGATTTGTTTTGTTTAATGTTTCTTCAATTGTATCAACTGCAAAGGTATTTCCATCTATCTTTACAACTGTTAAACAGCACCCATTAACAGCAACACTACTTCCGATTTGTAAATCCTTCATTATGATATTTGCTTCAATTACAAATTGAAATCCATCTCCAGTTGGAATTTTTTCTTTTAGTATCCCTTTTTCTTCAACCAATCCTGTAAACATTATAGGCCCTATTATTTTAAGTTTTGTATTACAAAGTTATAAATAGAATTTTTAAGATTTAATGAGGTAAAGAAGATTATTTAACAAGTTCGATAAGTATATCATTGCCAATCTTTTGTGTTCGTCGAATGTTCAATTTTGCTGCATCACCAAGTTTATTACTTTTAAATTCAGAAAATGTATTTAATCCGCAGCCAAGTATTTTAGGGCTCATAAATAAATAGATATCATCAAACAAATTTTGCTTAATGAAGGATGAGTATATTTTGCTGCCGCCTTCAACAAAAACTGATGTTATATGCTGTTTTGATAATTCTTTCAAAACGCTCTTCAATTGTATTCTTCCATGGGTATCTGATTTTATAAATAATACTTTAACCCCTAGTTTTTCTAATTGATCAATCTTTTTCAATCTTGATTTATTTTTTTCAGAAGTAACAACAATCGTTTTATTATCAGAATTATTCTTGAAAAGATTTAATTCTCTTTTAAGTTTAAGGTTTGAATCCAATACAACCCTAAAAGGATTTCTTCCTTCAACCATTCTTACTGTTAATTTTGGATTATCAAGTTTTGCTGTTTCAGAACCAATAAGCACTGCATCATACTTTGCCCTTAACCAATGAACATGTTTTCTTGCTTCACCGCAAGATATCCATTCAGAATGATTATTCTTATCGGCAATCATTCCATCCAAAGTCTGTGCAGCCTTAAGAGTAACATAAGGAAGTTTTTCAGAAATATATTTGAAGAAGAATTTATTTAACTCAATACATTCTTTTTCAAGCACACCAACTTTAACATCAATACCGGCCTTCTTTAAAGCCTTAACACCATTACCGCTTACTAGCGGATTGATGTCTAGAGTACCTATAACAACTCTTTTAATTTTTTCTTTAATGATTCTTTCCACACAAGGAGGGGTTTTTCCATGATGGCTGCAAGGTTCAAGATTTACATACAAAGTTGAGTCTTCTAGTGTTTCCGAGGAGGAGTTGATTGCGTTAATTTCAGCATGCTCTTCACCAAACTTCTGATGATAACCTGCGCCGATAATTCTGTTGTTCTTGGTTATCACACAGCCAACAAGTGGATTCGGACTAACACTGCCTTCACCTTTTTTGGCTATTTCAATCGTAAGTTGTATGTATGATTCATCAGCCAAAGCTGTAGTAAATAATTATTTTATGACTATTTGATTTCTATAATCTCAAAATCCATCAAACCTGCAGGAGCTTTAACTTGTACTTTTTGTCCCAGTTTTGATCCAATTAAAGCTGAACCAACTGGAGATGTAACAGAAATTTTACCTTCCTGAAAATCTGCTTCTTCAGGTGAAACCAAAAGATATTCAACAACTTTTTTTGTTTTAAGATTCTTGATCTTAACAGTGGATAATAAATGCACTTCGTCTGTTGCCATTTTAGAAGTATCAATAACTCTTGCCCGCGAAAGTACATCTTCCATCTTGCTTATCTTCAATTCAAATAAACCTTGTTCTTCTTTTGCAGCATCATACTCAGCATTTTCAGAAAGATCGCCGTGTGCACGAGCTTCAGCGATTTTGGCAGCCATTTGTCTTCTGCCATTCGTTTTCATTTCCTGCAGTTCTTTTTCAAGTTCGATCAGTCTTTCTCTTGTTAGATAGACGAAATTTCCACCGGACATAATAAATCTCTTTTGTTAATGATTTAAAAAAAATTGCCACCGTCACGATAATCTGTGACAGTGGCTGAACAAAAATAAGAATTGAATGTTTGGATGTCAAGAAGCTTAATTTACTTCAAAAACATCATCTTTCGTGTTTCTGTAAAACTACCGGAAGTTAAAGTGTAAAAATAAGTCCCGCTTGGCAGATTCGAAGCATCAAAAGTAACTTCATGCGGGCCAGCTTCTAATTCATTGCTTAAAATCGAAGCAACTTCTTTTCCAAGAACATCATAAAGCTTTAAAGTTGCAAAACCTGCTTTTGCTAAATTAAATTTAATTGTTGTGCTTGGGTTAAAAGGATTCGGATAATTCTGATCGAGTGAATATACATCAGGGAAATTAGAAACTTCAACTTCATCCGAATAATTAAAATCTCCGTTAAAATCTATTTGCTTTAATCTGTAATAAATTTTTGATTTTTTTAAATCTGAAATATTATTTTGAAAAGAATAATTTTTTGGTTCTGTGGTAGTCCCATTTCCCTCTTTAAAACCAATTGTCATCCATTCATATTCATCCAATTTTCTCTGGATCTCAAATCCAAGATTATTCACTTCAGTTGCTGTGGTCCAGCTTAAATCAACAACATCATTATTCAGCACTGCGCTGAATGAAGTTAATTCCACAGGGACAATGGTTGAATGAGTTTTTAATATCCAATTGCCAGGATCAAAAACTATCGAGAGCGGTTCACCTTCAATCGCAATATTAAATTGTTGGTTTGCTGAATTATTAAATACTGTAACTATGGTATCACCAATTGCTCTTGTTACTTTTATTTGAACAGGCATTGTAAAAAAAGCAGGAGTAGTATTAACATCTTGAGAAATATTAACTGATAAATTCCATGTATTACCGCTTATTAAATTTTTTGAATGCCATGAATGATATTTTGGATATTTCTCACCATAAATCCATTGTTGAAAGAAATAATCTAAATCCATACCGGAAACACTTTCTGCAACAGCCTGAAAATCTTCTGTTACAGCAACACCATAAGCAACACTTGGCTCAGCAGCATAAGTTCGAAGTATATTAAAGAAAACTGAATCCCCAACAACTCCTCTTAGCATATGTAAAACAACAGCACCTTTTGCATAAGATCTTGAACCGTTAAAAATCTCATTTACAGTAGAAATATCCTGAACCCAAATTGAACCGACAGCATTCCTTGCACTCGCCATTTCACTTGCGATGTAACTATCATAACCCGATTTACCATACCACACTTCATTAATTACACACTCACCATAAGTTGCAAATCCTTCGTTAAGCCATATGTGATGCCAATCTTTACAAGTGATTTTATCACCAAACCACATATGAGCAAGTTCGTGAGCAATTAGCATATTGCCAAATCCACCCATAGAAGTAATTGTTTGGTGTTCCATTCCTCCGCCCCAGCCAAATTGTGCGTGGCCGTATTTTTCATTTATAAATGGATATTCACCAAAATGCTCCGCATATATTTCAATCATACCAGGAGTTTTATTTAACTGAGGGATATTTGCATTTAAACTACCCGGATATAGAAAATGATTTATCGGCATTGAATCAGTTGGACTATAACGATAATAATTTGTGTATTGTGCGTAGTTTGTGATTGCCATCGAGAGAAGATATTGTGCAATCGGATAACTGCTCTTCCATTTATAAGTATGTGTTCCGTTTCCATTATCAACAATCGCCATCAGCTTTCCATTGGATGCAGGAATTAATGATGTGCTTACTGTTATCCAAAAATCTGCTGAGTCTGCTTTATCGGCTGGAGTATCTTTTGCTGGCCACCAATCTTTTGCGCCATACGGTTCGCTTAAAGTCCAGATTGCAGGATTACCGCCTTGTGAACTAAACTCAAAACTTCCAAATCCGCTTGAGCCAGGTGTTCCGTGATAGTAAACAACCGATGTAAAAGCATCTCCTTGATTAAGTGTGGTTCCTAATGCAATATTTAATTTATTAGAACCTCTTGTAAAGCTCTTTAAACTGCCATTTACCAAAACGGAATCAACTACTAATGGATCTGTAAGATCAAAATAAATTTCTGTAACATTTTGATCAACCATAACAGCATTGCAAGTAACATTACCGGAGATTGTTTGTGCAGTATGATTAACTGAAATATCTAGTTTATAATATTTTACATCATATTTAGAGTCGCCGGGATAATCAATATCTGCAAATTTTTGCAATCGATTAAAATGTTGTGTCTTTGCAATTATGCATTCATCTCTGCCGCTTTGTGCAAAACTTAAACCCGTTAAAAGAATTATTAAAAAAGTTGCAATGGTTTTCATGTAAATCCTATATAATGAATATCTATTGGTGAGTAAATTTAAAGATAAAACAAATCAAAGCAAGCATAAAATTAAGTGTTAAATAACATCCTGTATTCTGCAGATTGATTTGAAATCACAGAATCGGCAAACTTTATTTTCTCTGTCTTCAAGCATTGAGAGATTAAATTTACCCCTGGCAATTTGTTCGACATAAGCGGGAATAAACTCACTGCAAATCTGTATAAGCTCTTCATTAGATTTTAATAAATCATCTTCGCTTGGTGTTCTTGAACTGCTGATATGAATATTTTTTTTACCAAAATCTTTGTTACTCAATTTTAGAGAGTAAATAATCGCAGCAGACGGATCAAACTCCTTATTTAATTCTGCTTCAATCAGTTTTTTAGATGCGTAGAGATAAAGCGGAAGTTGTAATGAAATTCCCGTTTCAAGATCTGCTTTGGTTGGTTTTTTTCCACTGAGTTTGTAATCAATAACTTTATAAGTTTTATCAGCAGGATTAACATCAATTCTATCAATTTTTCCTCTAACTTTTACATCACCAATAAAAAATTCACCAGCACCACCATCTTTTGAATTTTTGAATTGCCCGAATCCCATTTCAAAATATTCCGGTACAAATCCTTCCGCATTATTTCTTTCTTCTTCCAGAAATTTATATAAGATGGATTTTTTCTTATTTCCTGCTATTCCAAGAATTTTTTCTCTTTCAAAAAATATCATTGTGGAGTTAAGTCTTAACTTTTCAATCTTCCTTTCAGCAATACTGAATATTAATTTTTCTGCTTTATTAAATGCAGCATCATCACATTGTGAAAGAATTAATTTTTGCTCTTTAAGCTTGATGTAAAATTCATATAAAATTGAATGAATAATACTTCCAAGTTCAAACGATTCTAATTCTTCTGTTGGTTCTTCAATTGTTTCCAGTTGTAAAATTCTTTTCAGAAAATATTGAAACGGACATTTTGCATATTCTTCAAGCTGGGATGCTGAATATTGTTTTTCTTTTTGATCAGCAAGTTTTGTTTTTGCTTCTTCAGAAATATTTTTAGAAATATCTCCTGTGTATTCAGATTCACCAAAAGGATTTTCCAATCTTAACTTATCAATACTTAAATCGGTTTTTAGTTTTTCAACATCAATACCAAGTGAATCAAGTTTGTCTTTATCTTTTTCTAAATCCAGGGTGGCAGCATATTTCATTAACTCAGATTTACTGTAAACAAGTTCCGAATAATCTTTGTTTGTTTTCTCTTCGCCTTTGAATAATCTTAACAAATCATTCACAAATGTAGAAGGAGTGAATTCTTTTTTCTCATCCTTCATTGGAAAAGACAAATACAGCCTTTTCTTTGCACAGCATAATGTCTGATAAAAATGATAACGATCTTCTAAAATGTGCCTATACTCATCTTTTCGATACGAACCGGACAAAAATATTTCGGGCTGATATCTTGTTGGAAATTCGCCATCAACCAGCCCGCCGATAAAAACATAATCAAAGTTTAGTCCGCGGATTTCATTAACAGATGTTACAAGTACTCCGCTTGCATGTCTTTCTTTAATATTATAGCGCGTAAACTGAAGTGCAGTTTTAATCTGCGATAAGAAATATCCCAAAGGAAATTTTTTATCCGTTCCATTTTCATCGGTAAGCAAATCAAATAACTCATCCAGCGTTTCAAGAAAAACTGTAATTGCTTTAACATTTTTTTCTATATAATTCTCATGATCATTTACTATCCGCTGAGGTAAACCTAAAGTGTAAATAAGTTTTCTTAACTCATCCTTAAATTCATAAATGGTTTTCTTTTCCCTGAAAGGTTTAAGCATTTCGAAAATTGCTTCAACATCATCTTTAGCTTTGGAATAAAACTCTATCGGTAAAAAGCGGTTGTCTTCATCATCATTATTAAAATTAATTTCATCAATCGTTCTGGATATTGAATCAATCCAGTTCTTATAACCGGATACAATTTTAAGATTTGAAGAAACACGAAGCAGATTTGAAAGATCGAGCCCGTTTATTTTTATCCATCTTCCTGTTAGCGCACGAAAAATATTTTTGTAGTAAAAATTGTTTTCTAATATTTCCAGGAAGTTTATTAAAGCAATTACCGGCTGAGATTCATTTAACGCATATCTGTCTGTAAGATTAAACGGAATTCCATACTCATTAAAAACATCGCGTATAATTGCCGAGTGATCAGATATTAAATTGAAAGCCACAGTTATAGAATCAACATCAACATTATTTTTTGTGATAAGTGATTTTATTTCTTTAGCAATCAGTCTAATTTCTTCTTCAGGCGATTGCGCAATAATCTTTACAGTATCAATTTCACTGGGCTTAGGTTCATCATTTTCATTTAATAAAAATAATTTCTCACGTATTCTTTTCTGATAATCATTAAACTGTATTTGAGATGTGTCTTCAACTTCATTAAAACCTTTGGCTTTAAATTTTTCATAACAGTTATCAAGATGCGAAAACAAAGCTGGATTGTATCTGTAATAATCAAACATTACAAAAAGCTCAATACCTTCAACATCTGCAGTGCGATTTATAATATCAATTTCAGGCTGTGTAAACTCATCAAACCCGTTAATTACTATTGTGCTTATTCCATTGAATGAATTATTAAATCTTAAAACAAAATCCTTTTTATCTAATCTTAAAACCTCCGAATAAACATCACCTGTTTCATAAACATTTAATTCTTTGCAGTATGCTAAATAATTCTTATAAACATTTGCAATGTCTGCTGCTTTTAATTTTTCCGAACCTTCAAGTTTTTTAGCTTCAGATAGAATTTGCTCCGGTGAAATACCATTTAATTTATATTGCGTAATAACATTCTTAATTCTGTCCAGCGTACCGCGCGGAATTTCATTCTTATAATTTGAAAAATATTTTAATTCCGTTTTCTTAAATGATTTACTTAACAGCACCGCCGATGATGCTTCACTAAGCGTTTTAAATGAATCAAAATCATTCGATTGAAATATCTGAGTTGTAAATGTTTCAAAGGTGTGAAGATTTATTTTTGAAACCGATTTACCCGGTGATTGCGAAACTAATTCCCTTTTTAGATATCTGATTTTTCTGTTTGTCGGTACGATTATTAAAATCTCGCCAAGCTTTGCCTGACTTATAAAATCATTTATAAGATTATCTGGATCTAACCGCTCAATTTTGTTTTTAGAAAGAATCATTTTTTGTCTTTATCTAAAAGTAAATCTTTGTAAGAAGCTCTAATTTCCTCTTTGTCTCTAAGTCTAAGTAAATCCATCATAAACGAAAATCTTTTTTCAGCATCTGCTAAACCATTTATAACCCGGGTTTCCAATTCTAAAAAGCAGCCCAAACCTTTTACATTATCCAGATGAATTCTTGTGTTCTTATAAAGATATAACTCTCTTTTTTTATTTACGATTGTAATAACATCTAAAAATCTTTTAAGATATTTATTTGCATCTGTTTTCTCTATTTCTAAAAGATGATAATCAGACCAGCGCTTTTTTGATTTTTCATTCCTGTCATAAAATATCAGCGTCTGTTTATCATTCTCTACTCTCAGCTTCAGCAATCCTTTATCCACCTTGTAATAAATATCTTTTTGTAATAATAACTCCTTAAAAGGAATTTTATTTTTCTTAAGTATTTCTTTTACTTCTTTGTGCGATGTTAGTTTTACTTTTATTTCAAGGTTTTTTGGCATTTGTTTCTTATTCTAATTTTAAATTATGAGTGAATCCTTATAACAGACCTGACCTTTGTGTCATTCCCGTGAACACGGGAATCCGGAGCCTGTAAACAAAATGGATTCCCACTTTCGTGGGAATGACAAAACAATTATAGATGAATTCAACAAATAAATGATGAATATTTCCATTGATATTGTCATATCAATAATTATTTTAACCATAGAAAAATAAGAATATTAAAATGTCTAAAGAAATAGCACATATTCCGGCACTGACCGTAAAAAGTTTAATCATCGTATGTTTGTTTGCAATTGCACTACCTTTTGCAAATATAAATCCGCAAGGCATTGGTGAACTCGCTCCGCCAAAACCACCTGAAGTATTCCCTAAAAACTCCTGGGGTATGGATATTATGTTTGGAGATGCCGGTTTTGGGCTTGGTATTTTTTTTAGAAAAGAAGTAGCTCATAAATGGACAGCCTTTTTGGATCTTTCCTTTTCTGAAACCAAAGATGAACGTGAGTTTGAATACATAGATTATTATGGCAATGTTATTACTATCGGCAAAAAGAATAGAGTTTTTCAGGCACCATTAAACCTTGGTGTGCAGTACAGACTTTTTGAAAACTCCCTTGCTGATAATTTAAGACCATTCGTTTGCGCTGGTGCCGGACCAACAGTACTTATTTCCACACCTTACGAAGAAGAATTTTTTAATTCTTTTGGAAAAGCACAGGCTAAAATTGCTGCCGGCGGATATGTTGGACTTGGTGCAAACTTTGGATTGGATAAATCCAGTTTAGTGGGTATTACTTTTAAATATTACTATTCTAAAATTATTAACGGCGGTGTAGAAAGTCTTTACGGAAAAGAGAAAACTGAAATACAAGGTTTTTTTATTACACTTAATCTGGGAATGATGTATTAGTTCTTAGTCAAATTCGCTCTGGTGTATTTAAGTTCTCGACAAAATATCAGGTAGATTTTTAAGGGAAAAAATGAAAAATCTAATATGTGCGCTTGCCTATCTTTTATTCTCCACATCAGCATTCAGCCAATCAGCTTATCGGCATAGAGACGCGAAACAAATCGATGTTAATCAAATAAAGACCTTTCTTAGCAATCTGGGCACATTGGGTGTATTTACTAATATCGCAACCTGGGATCAATTACGATACAGAGATTATTTGTCTGGAAATGAACTTAACAATACGGGTATTGTATATCAGCAAGGCCTGTGGATGTTAGGAAAGATAAATGGAGAAAACCACGCAAGTGTTACTGAGTGGAATACACATTTTTCTCCGGGTCCTATTATTAATGGTCAGCCTGCAATGATCTATAATCCTTTAGATTCGGCGAGATATACGATTTATAAAATTAATAAAGGTGATGATCTTAACAATCCGGATTATAATAACTGGCCAACAGATTTAGGAGCTCCGGTTGATAATAATGGAAAGCCATTAATAAAAGGCGATCAAACTTTATGGACAGCCTTTAATGCAGCTGACTCAACAACTCTAAATTATTGGCAATGGTTCCAACCAAACAATTACTTGCATTTACTTCCTATCGAAATTCAACAATTAGCATTTGCACGAGCAGGTAATAAAAAAGATAATGAAGATATTTTTTCAAACACTATTTTCTTTGAATATTTAATTATCAATAAAGGTAACTCAAATATTGATTCTGCATTCTTTGGTTTTTGGACTGATATAGATTTTTATGAAGCAGGCTTGAATCCTCCTGCAGTTGATACTTTGGCTCAAGTTGGTTACTGCTGGGCTTTAAATGACACCTACACTTACACCCCTCAAAGAGCACCCGCTGCTGTAGGATTTACATTAATCTACGGACCATCAATTCCTTCAGCGGGACAGAAATTCGGTATTTAATGGAAGATCTTTACCTGATCACAAAAATCTGCCTCTAACAGCTTTCCACGGTATTGAGGATGATGCAACAATATTACCACCATTCAATATGGCTGAATCTATTGACGATGCCTGGAATATGGCAAACGGATTGCAAAGTGATGGCTTGCCCAATATCAATCCATCTAATGGCGAGGTTACAAAATTTCAACTAAGTGGTGATCCAATTACTAATCAAGGGTGGATATATCCTAAAAATTCTACAGGTGGTGGTGCAGGATTTGTAATGTTTACAGGTCCATTTAATCTTGCGCCAAATGATACACAATGGATTATGATTGCACTTATCCCTGCATTGGGTAATGATCGTTTTGAGAGCAAAAAGATTATGCGGGAAAAAGCAATGCTTTTAAGATCATTCCCTTACGATACTCTTGCTTATGGCGTAACCCCATATAAGATTGATTATGTTGATACAACTAATTTACCCGATATTGTTGAAAGCGAAATTGTACCCGACCAACTTTCAATATCTCAAAACTTTCCTAATCCATTCAATCCTGAGACAACTATAATTTTTGGACTTCCTCAGCAGGAACATGTTTCTTTAAAGGTATTTGATATACTTGGAAGAGAAGTCCGCACACTTTTGGATGAAGTTAAAGATGAAGGAACGTATAGAATAAGATTTAACTCATTAGGTCTTGCAAGCGGAATTTATATTTATCGCATAAGCTCGAATAACAACAGTGTATCTAAAAAAATGATAGTACTTCGTTAAAGCAGTTTAGTGGGCATTACCTTTAAATATTACAATTCTAAAATTATTACCGGCGGTGTAGAAAGTCTTTATGGAAAAGAGAAAACCGAAATACAAGGTTTTTTTATTACACTTAATTTGGGCATGATGTACTAAAATTATTTTATAAAGTTATGATTAAAACCAGTTACTTTTTAAGTGCCTGGCTTTTTTTATTTCAAGGGAAAATTGATGCTGCTTGGATTTGCAAGGAAGGGAATTTTGTTCAACTTTTTATTACTATATGACCTTGTCAGCCGATGACATACCTCGCTTTTATTAAGCTTTATCTCCTATAATTTAATCTAGTTTACCTTTATAAATAATACTTTGTCCATTGTTGTAATCCGTTGTCAAGATGAAACATTCTTTTTCAAAAAGAGCAACATCTGTTACGGATATGTTATCATCTTTGTTAAAATTAATTATATATCTAATATCACTTCCATTATAATGTCCAACACCATCAAACATTCTTAAAAAAATATCCTTTTCACTTCTTCCCCAAAATTGACCTCCAAATCCAGGTTCATTTATTTCTACAAATGGTTTGAACTGTTGATTTTCATACTTGTTTATTTTATATCCTATTAAAAAACATACTTTTGAGCCTATAGACTGAGCAATAGCATTGGTTTCAATACTAAAACTGTTTTCATAAATATTTTTTAATGTGATATTTCCATCATACTCAAAGAGGCTAACTATAGTTCCATTATTATCCATTCCTCTCAAATAATATAAGCCATTTGTTAAATCACGTTTGATTCTTAAGAACTGAATATTATAATATGGAATCATTTTTTTAGACCAGCTTTTACCATCATAATGCAAAATTATTGCACTGCTTATATTTGCACTATCTGCAAAACCCACAGCATAAATATTATTTGTCATATCTCCCCAAATGTTATTAAACCCACGGAAACCGGTTATTAAATATTGATAGCTAAATTTCCACTGATTTCCATCATATCGCCAGATATTCCCCTCTCCTCCAGCAATCCATATATCACTATCAGAAAAACCGTGAACGGCGTATGGTTCTATATACCTGCTAACACCATCGGTAGTCCAGGAAAAACCATCATAGTGCCAGATAGTTTTATCAGAACCACCGCCGCTACCAACCGCCCAAACATCAATTGGAGAATTACCCCAAATAGCCGACAGATAGAGAAATGGATTTGCCCTTAATGTATCCACAGTCCAGGTATAATCACGTCTTCCGGGTTTAAGTTCATCGGTTGGTTCTATAGAATCACAAGAGATTGAGATTATAAAAAGTGATATGAAGAAAAGAAAACCAGTTAAAACTTTTTTACAAGAATTTATAAACAACATATTACCCGCTAACCTATTGTGTGTTTTTGCATTTGCATATTATGTAAATGGTTTAGCAATAAAAATGCAATCAACCGTGACTAAAACCATTTACATTTTATAATCACCTCCACTTAATAGTACAGCCAATAGAAAAAGTTTCAGGCACAGAAACTTCTTTATTACCAAGCACTTCTAAAATTGCCTCTTTCAAATAAGCAGATTTAACTTTATCCGGTTCCTGCCAGTTATCGTCAATCTTACCTTCGTACTTTAGTTTTCTATCACTGTCAAAAAGAAAAATTTGCGGTGTGTGTGTTGCGCCAAATGCTTTTGCAACATCCTGAGTTTCATCTCTTAAGTAAGGAAAGTTAAATCCTCTTGTTGCTGCTCGCTTCTTCATCTCATCAAATGAGTCATCCGGATATTTTACATCATCGTTGGAGTTTATTGCAACTATCTGCACGCCGTCTTTTTCAAATTCATTTTGCAATTCCATTATTCTGTCTTCATACGCCTGCACATAAGGACAGTGATTGCAGCTAAAGATTACAATTAATATTTTCTTGTCAGAAAAATCATTTAAGCTGTAAGTTTTATCATCAACTCCCGTTAAAGAAAAACCGGGAATTAAAGAATCCATTTTCAATTTGTTTTCTTGCATGGTAAATTTTCCAAAGGTTAAATAAACTTTTAGTTAACTGAACAAAAATATCAAAATATGAAAACACTTCTCTTAGTCTTAACAATAATAATTTCAGAAACCATTATGTCACAAAATTATGATTTCGAACAAAACCTGTATCAATCTTATGATCGATACAAAGAAAGCAGTTTAACTCACAGAAGATTTAAACACGCTGATATAATTCCTTTAATTGATAAACTTAAACATAAAAACGGATTTACAGTTAAAGTCGTGGGCAAATCTGTTGAAGGCAGAGAATTAAAACTTATTACAATCGGCAAAGGCAAAACCAAAATTTTTATGTGGTCTCAAATGCATGGCGATGAACCAACAGCTACTGCAGCATTGTTTGATATTTTTAATTTCATCAACGATCCCGCAAACAAAGAATTTTGTTCTGCATTGTTTGATAGAGTAACACTCTACTTTTTACCAATGGTAAATCCCGATGGCGCAGAAAGATTTAAGAGAAGAAATTTTTATGATATTGATTTAAATCGTGATGCATCGCGTTTGCAATGTCCTGAAGCTATAATTTTAAAAACTGTTTTCGATAGTCTGAAAGCAGATTTCGGATTTAACCTTCACGATCAAAGTCATAGATATTCTGTTGGAAATAGTTTTAGAACTGCAACAATTAGTTTTCTTGCACCTGCTTACAATTATGAAAAAGATTTTAATGATGTACGCGGTAATGCAGTAAAGTTAATTGGCAATATGTTCAACTCACTTTCACAATTTATTCCCGGCCACATCGCAAAATATTCTGATGAATATGAACCAAGAGCTTTCGGTGATAACTTTCAGAAATGGGGAACGAGCACAATACTTATAGAATCTGGCGGATGGAAGGATGACCCCGAAAAACAGTTTATAAGAAAAATAAATTTTATTGCTTTGCTTTCTGCATTCAAATCTATTGCGGAAGAAAGCTATGTAAATACAAGCAGTGATATTTATGAATCAATTCCATTTAATGACAAATACATTTTTGATGTGATTCTAAGAAATCTAACAGTTAAGGATGGAAAAAAACAAATTAAGATTGATATCGGAATAAACTTAGATGAATTTGAAGGACCGAATGAGAAAAAGATTTTTTACAGATCTCAGGTGGATGATCTTGGTGATCTTTCAACCTTCTTTGCTTATAAGGATTATGATTTTGAAGGTTACACAATTGAACGAGCATCGGTTTATGAGAAAAAAGTATATGCTTTAAATAAACTTGAGAAAATTGATTTCTATGATCTTTACTCAAAAGGATATTCAACCATTCTCGTAAAAGAATTACCGGATGAAAAGTTTACTCGGCTGCCAATTAATCTTGCATTAAAAAACAGAATCGATACAACAATAAATATTGGTGAGTCAGCAAATTTTGTTATTAAGAAAGATGGAAAAATTAAATTTATTGTAATAAATGGTTTCCTTCATAAAGTGGAAAAGGAAAGAAAATTCAGTGGCAACGGGTTGATTATAAAATGAACCTTTGATTTAAGATGATTAATTCCTATAATTACAAAAAACAATAAAGCTTAATTATAAAAAAGTAATATATGTTCGCATTTCTATTCGCAATATTCAAATCAGATGAACAAAAGTTGAACGAAGAGTTTGAACGTGAAGCCGTTCCGCATATGGATGCTTTGTACAACTTTGCTCTTAAGATGACCGGTGACAGCGATGATGCCAGTGATCTTATCCAGGAAACTTACTTAAAGGCATTCCGGTTCTGGGATAAGTTTGAGAAAGGAACTAATTGCAAGGCCTGGTTGTTTAGGATCATGAAAAATACGTTTATCAATACGTATAGAAAGAATACTAAAGAACCCGATAAAGTTGATTATGAAGAAATTGAAAATTTTTATGAAAACATTAAGCCATCATCTACGGACAGCGCACATCTTGAAAAAGATATCTATGATAACCTGCTTGATGACGAACTATCATCCGCAATCTCTTCCCTTCCCGAAGATTTTCGCACAGTAGTTATACTTTGTGATATTGAAGGATATACTTATGATGAAATTGCAGATTTTGTTGATGTTCCCGTTGGAACCGTTCGTTCAAGATTGCATAGAGCAAGAAAAATGCTTTATACAAAACTGCACGATTATGCCAGCGATAAGGGTTACGTGTCGAAAGTTAAGGATAAGAAATGATGGAAATGAATAAAGATATTATATCCGCCTATATAGACGGCGAAGTAAAAGATGAATTGCTTGAAAAAGAAATTTTATCAAGAATTAATAATGATAAAGATTTTGCTATTGAGTATCGTGTGCACTCTCTTGTTAAAACTCTTATAAAAGAAAAAGTCACCTACAAGCAAACTCCTTTTAAAGTAAAGGCAAAGATTTTAAAATCAATCGGCTCTACTACAAAAGTTCAATCAGAAAAAAAATCTTTCTTTGCAGATCTTTTTGAAAAGCCGTCGTTCTCATTTGCAACGGCTTTCGTGATAATTCTTGCAATTGCACTTATAATAATAAACAGGCCTGGTTTAGTTGAAAAAAAAGATTTTGCGATTGAACAGCTTGGCAAAAAAAATATGTTCGTCCAGGCAAAGAATAATTTCAACAGCATAACTGAAGGTAAATTGGTACCTCAGCTTACTTCAAAAAATGCAGAAGAAATTAAAAATTTCTTTAATGTTAATGGAGTTAAGTATTCAACGCTAGTTCCGGATATTGCAGATTGGAATTTACTTGGTGCTGTAGTTTCAGAGGATCATGGTGAAAAATTTGCTCATCACGTTTATGTTAGTTCGGATGGCAAACTTGCATATTTATTCCAGGTAGACGAATCTTATTTGTATGACCACGAGATTATTTCTCTATCCGATGATCTGATTAAATATCTTGATGAAGGAAATTGCTACAGTTACGAGTCAGAAGGTTCAGTAACGTTATTTACAAAAATGGATAATAACATTTGCGCAATTGTATCTAACGGTAATCCAAAAGAAATAGAAAACACTTTTTGTAGTTTATAAGATTTGAAGGGAAAAATGTTCAAGATTAAAAATATTTTATTACCAACGGATTTTAGTAAAACATCCTTAACCGCAGCAGAATATGCCCTTGAATTAGCTGATGAATATAAAGCGAAGCTACACGTTCTAAATGTTTTGGAGAAAACTCCCCCAATATTGGCTATACGATCACTTGATCTATCTCGTGAAAAAATAATAGAATCAATAGATGCTGACGCACAATCAAATCTAAACGATTGTGTCAAAAAAATTAAAAAGATTAAAGACATTGAGATAATTTCTGCTATCCGAAAGGGTATCGATTATGAGGAAATTATAAAGTATTCAAAGGAAAAGAAGATAGATATTATCGTTATTGCCACCCATGGCAGAACCGGCTTAATTCACACTTTATTGGGCAGTGTCGCAGAAAAAGTGATAAGATATTCCAAAATCCCGGTATTAGTAACAACTCCTCCCTCAAAATCTTAATAATCACACTTTCTTGCATAATGCTGATTGATTTGATATTTTAGTTACTCGCATTCTCGTAATAAAGGTAAACTATGGCCAAAGTAAAAAATGTTGAAGCTTTTTGCAGCATCTGTAATGCAAACAGAAAGATGGAATTAACCGGAGATATTGCCGGTGATGATAATAGACGCTGGGCAAAATGCAAAAAGTGTAAACAAACGATGATTATAAATATGACTTCAGATGTTGTAGCTCATAAGGTATCACTTGAAGGTATAGAGAACGAAACTTGTGTAACATATTCACCAGCAAATGCTTATGAAGTTGGACAAACAATTTTTCATGAAAACTGGGATGATTTTGGAAAAGTTGTAGCAAAAGAAATTTTATCAAACGGACAAAAATCTATATCCGTTGAGTTTCAAAAACTTGGAAATAAAAAATTAGTCGAATTATACATTAAACAAACAGACCAAGAAGAACAAAGTGAGGTGATTTAGTTGGTCGGCATTCAAATAGGTGATAACGAATCCATTGATAAAGCCCTTAGAAGGTTTAAGAAAAAATATGAACGTTCCGGAGTTCTTAAAGAATTTAAGAAACGTACTTTTTTTGTAAAGCCATCGATAAAGAAAAGAATGGAAAAGATAAAAGCCGCAAGACGTGCTCATCGCCCGGATAACATTATAATGTAATGTAATTAAAAAATCCCGCCTTTTGAGCGGGATTTTTTTTATTTGATAGTAATTCTTGGTTCTATAACCGAGGGTTCTTTTTCCCGCAAAAAGTTTTTTTCTAAATGATCTTTAACAATCTCGAACGCAGTATCAATATCATTGCAGAAATGAAATAAATCCAAATCGGATGCGTTGATCACTCCCTGCTCTATCAGAGCATCAAAGTTTACCACGCTTTTCCAATATTTCTCATCATAAATAACCAGTGCTAATTTCTTTCTGATCTTATCAGTTTGAACTAAAGTTAAAATTTCAAAAAGTTCATCGAATGTTCCAAAACCACCGGGGAAAACGACAAATGCTTTTGAAAGATATGCGAACCAGAATTTACGCATAAAGAAGTAGTGGAATTCAAAACTAAGTTCTTTTGTAACGAAAGGATTTACATATTGTTCAAAGGGTATACTGATATTTAATCCGACTGAATAACCACCTGCTTTTTTAGCACCTTTGTTAGCTGCTTCCATAATTCCAGGACCGCCGCCGGTGCACACGATAAATCTGTTAGCATTTGTTTCCAGATTCATTGACCATTCTGTAAGTCTCCTGGAAAGTTCAACAGCATCTTCATAATATTTAGACATTTCTACGTGATGTTGTGCTTTACGTAATTCCTGAGCAAAGTTAGTAATCGTTTTGGGATTTGCATTCTTAAACTTATTTAATTCTGCAATAGCCTCTTTTCGTGATTTCAGTCGGGCTGAACCAAAAAAAACTATTGTGTCCATTATTTTATGTTTTTTAAATCTTGCTTTAGGTTCAAGATATTCTGCAAGCAATCTTAATGTTCTGCCATCAGAAGATGAAAGAAAATCTTCATTATGATATGCCTTAACCGTTTTTTGTTCTTTAGCCATTATTAGCCTTTGTTGTTAAAAATATTTTTTAAATAAAAAAGTTAAAAAGTTTATGTTTATTTGCAGAATGGTTTCTGTTTATATTTGCATAGAAACGAAATTGATTCAACAACTATTATGAAATTCGTATGTCAAAATATCACTTTTTTTTGAGAGTTATGATAAAAAAGATTTTATTTATTTTGCTGTTTTTTTCAGGTATTACCTTTGCAACATCAAAAGAAGAGATAGCAAATAAAATCAGAGAGATTGTATCAAACCTTCCCGCAAATACTATTAGTGGTATTCTTATATATAATCCTTTGATGCAGGATACAGTCTTTGCTCTGAATGAATCAACACCAATGACGCCTGCTTCGTTAACAAAATTATTTACAACGTCAACCTCACTTGGAATAATGGGCGGTGATCACAAACTATCTACCAAACTGTTATCTGATGATAACAATTTTAAAGATGGGGTTCTTAATGGTAATCTGTATTTAAAGGGATTTGGAAATTCATTATTCACTGATTCGGATTTAGAAAATTTTGTAAACGAACTTATTAAAAAAGGAATAACTGTTATTACAGGATCAGTTATAGGTGATGATACTTATTTTGATGATATATACATACGAGAAGACTGGATTGAAGGAGAAGGCGCAAACGTAAGGCTTCCTCCAATCTCCGCTTTGGTTCTGGATAGAAATAGAACTACAGTCAGAAAGAAAATCCGCAGAAGGTATCGGTACATTTCTGAAAATGTTAACGATCCACCAATTTTTGCTTCTAATAGACTCACGGCTAAGTTGAAAATATCAGGCATTGAAGTAAAAGGAAAATCAGTCAAAGGCAAATCACCTTCGAATGTTTATCTATTAGCCGAAAAAAACGTTCCGCTAAAAGATCTTATTGCACTGGTAAATAAACACAGTGATAATTTTCTTGCAGAATGCCTCTTTAAAACACTAGGTGCTGAAGCCAGTGGTGTTCAGGGTAATTCATTTTTTTCACAGCAGGCAATTCAAAAATTTCTTAATGACAACAGTATCTTTTCCGCGGGGACTGAAATTGTTGATGGATCGGGAATTTCTAGATCAGATCAGGCAACTCCATTAGCGATTAATGGTGTTTTAGAAAAAATGTATTTTGATCTTGTTCACTTTGATGACTTTTATAATTCTTTGAGCATCGCAGGTGTAGATGGAACTCTGAGAGGAAGAATGATGAACACAAGTGCAGGAAATAATTTCAGAGGGAAAACGGGAACGCTAAATGGTGTTTCGGGATTAGCCGGATATTTAACAACGGCTGAAGGTGAAGATATTATAGTTACAATTATTTTTGAATTTAATAGCGGTGGTTCGGGATATTATAGAGATGTCCAAGATCAAATTGTAGAACTACTTTTGGATTTAGAAACAAACAGCCCCGATTAAAAAAATCTAATCGGAGCTGCAGTAAAATCATTTACCTGAAGGTGCTTGGTTTTGAGGTGGAAGTGTTGGAGAAGTTGGAACGTTTGTCCTACCGCCTTCCTGAATAACACTTCTCTGCTCTGTTGTTGTTTGACCTGGTAAAAAGAATAAATTTATTACCAAAGCAAGAACAGCTAATGCACCGGCTAACCACCAGGTACCTTTACTTAAAAAATCTGCAGTTCTACGAGATCCAAACATAGTTCCCATTCCTGCACCACCAAAAGTTCCGGCTAAACCGCCGCCTTTACTCGCTTGTAATAAAACCATCACAACAAGAAGTATGGCGATAATAGTTGCTAACAATACTAACAATGTGTACATATTATTTCTCCTTAATATTGTAGCGGGGGAGGGATTCGAACCCCCGACACGTGGATTATGATTCCACTGCTCTAACCTACTGAGCTACCCCGCCGAAAATTTAGGTTGTAAATATAAATCTTTGGGTCTAAAATTCAAAAAAAACGTTTAATTATGCTTTATTTAAGGTTTCCCAGAGTCTATCCTGCAAAGTTTTTAATCCAAATCCAGTAGCGGCAGAAAATATCAATAAAGGTTCTTTAACTTTTTTGATTTTTGTTTTAGAAAGCTTTGTAATTTCTTTCTCAGAAATCAGATCTGATTTAGAAAGCGATACAATAATTTTTTTATCAACAAGTTTCTTACTGTACTTTTTTAATTCATTATAAAGTGTTTCAAAATCTTTCTGATAATCTTCTGAAGTAATATCAATTAAAAATAAAAGTATTCTTGTTCGTTCAATATGTCTAAGAAATTTTATACCTAAGCCTTTACCTTGATGCGCGCCTTCAATAATTCCAGGAATATCTGCTACTGTAAAACTTTGATAATCTTTATAACTAACGATTCCTAAATTTGGTTCAAGCGTTGTAAACGGGTAATCGGCAATTTTGGGCTTTGCAGCTGAGATTTTTGAAATAAGTGTTGACTTACCGGCGTTTGGAAATCCAACTAATCCAACATCTGCAATCAATTTAAGTTCAAGTATTAGTTTTCTTTGTTCTCCGGGTTTACCATTGGTTGCAAATCTTGGTGTACGTCTGGTTGGTGTAGCAAAGTTACTGTTTCCTTTTCCTCCTGCACCGCCTTTAGCAAATACTACTGTTTTGTTTGGTTCAGAGAGATCAAGTAAAACCTCTTCTGTTTCAGCATCCTTTACAATAGTTCCTACTGGAACATTAATAATTATATCAGCACCATTTTTTCCGTCTTTCAAAGAATTAGCGCCGGGTTTGCCATTA
Organism: Ignavibacteriales bacterium; assembly: GCA_016707115.1. Taxonomy (GTDB): domain Bacteria; phylum Bacteroidota; class Ignavibacteria; order Ignavibacteriales; family Ignavibacteriaceae; genus IGN3. The sequence continues at coordinate 357,233 of JADJIH010000002.1, forward strand.
TCTGCAAAAAACTTTTTTTTGTATCTAAAATCTAAAAGTGTAGATAAGTTTGGCTGCGTTTCAAAAATTACACTTCCACCTACTCCACCGTTACCACCGGAAGGTCCGCCTTTAGGAACATATTTTTCCCTGCGAAATGTAACGACTCCATCACCACCCTTACCGGATCCAACTTCAATTTGAACAAAATCAATAAACATTATTTTTCCACATTAAAATATTTTGAAACAGCATTCGATAATGAGGCTGCTTCTCTACTATGGGGTTTGATTCTTGCATATTTAAATACATTTTCTAAAATATGAGTCGCTTCTTCATAGGTGCTGCAATCTGACATTTTCTCAACAGTATTAGCAAAATCCTCACTATCAGAATTGAAAAGATTTTTTATAATCTTATCTATCTCTTTATTTGAAAGATAAGTAAAAATATCACTTGCTTTTGTTTTGATGTTAGATTTTAATACTGTTTCGGATTCCTTTTTTTGTAGTTCTGGATCAACAGCGGCCAGATCTTTTTCAAAATCAATTTTCTCTAAGGCAATTTCAGCATCTGCATTAATCAATGGTTCGTGTTCAAACTCTAACTCATTAATTTCAGCAGATGAATTTTCATCAGTTTCAGTGTTAATGGTTTTAGTTAACGGCATGTCATCATCAATAGATATTTCGAGTTCATTATCATAAAAGTTTAAAAGATCTTCTTGTTCTTTTTCATCCAGTATAACAATCTCATCGTCTTTATCTTTTTCTTTTTCGATTTCCTCAGTTAAGCTTGCAAGAACATCCTCTTCATCTATTGATTCCTTTAATAATGATTCGCTCTCTTCAACTGAATTATGATCGTTAACACTCAAATCAATCTCAGCAATATCATCATTTATTTTAAGTTCGCTAACTCCTAATTCTTCACGCTTGTCTAATATGTTTTCCAGGATTTGGTCATCTTCATTTTTAATCTCAAACTTTTCAGGTTCAGATATAGTAATTGCTTCTTCTAAATCCTCTTCAAGTTTTTCATCAATATTTGCTTTTAGGTCTGAGTAAGGCATTTCTACAGCTTGCTCTTCATTAACAAATGCTTCGGTTTCGTCTTGTTTTCCTAAATCGAATACATTTTCTTTTTCATGTAATTCTTCATTTTCGGATATTGGTTCTTCTGTAACGAAATCTTCTTTTAAGGGATTTTCAAAATGTTTTTCATTTGCAGCTACAATTTCCTGATTGTCTTCTTCAACAAACGGTGAATCAATACTTAAAGTTGAATAAAGCACTTTTCTTACATCATCAATATCAACTTTCTTTTTTGCTGAATTTGCATAAGTACGTTTTAGTTTGAATAAAAGTTCGGTAAGATTTTTTTCTTTAAGAAAATTTTCAACTGAGTCTACCGTGACAGTTGATTTATTCAGACCACCGATACTGAAATAATCTGCAATCGCATAAAGTGCGTTATCAACAAGCTTACTTTGATGCAGCATAAATAATTCGCGGTCAATTTTATTTACAATAAGTTCAAACTCAGTAACAGTAATGTTTAAAATCTTTTTCTTTGATAAGTAAGCGAGAAAAACATTGTTCAGATATTCATAATAATAGGTGTAATTAAGCATCAACCTAAGTTCGTTCACAGAAACTGATTTGTTGTTTCCGAAAATTAATTTTGAAAGCGACCATTTTGGACGAACAACATAATTTGCGTTAAATGAAACAGCCTGAAGCACGATGTTTTTTATATCCTCAAAGGATATTTTCTTTGTTTTTTTAATTTCATTACCGATGAGAGTAAAATAATTAGAGATTTCCGTACCCGAATAATCGAATAAAGAATTCTCAATTAGTTTCTTCCTGTCCTCAGAAATAAGGTAATCAATTTCACCTTCTACATATTTTTTTATCGCCGGATGAATATCAATTGAAAGAAATTTTTCAACAGTTATGAAAGATCCCAGTTCTTTTACCTTGTTAAGAGTAAAATCGCTTATGAATTTTATTTCGTTTTCAAACATATAATTCTCTTCTTGTTTGATTGTGTAGCTAAAAATATAAAAAAATCCCGATTAAAGTTAATCGGGATTAGTATTTAGTAAAATAACCTTATTTATGTACTAAACTTCAACTTCTTTGGATTTTATCTTAGCCATCATAAAGTCTCTGTTCATTCTTGCAATATTGGTTACCGAGATACCTTTTGGACATTCAGCTTCGCAGGCATATGTATTAGTGCAGCTTCCAAAACCAAGATCATCCATTACCTTTACCATTCTTTCAACTCTACGGTAACGTTCGGGCTGCCCTTGCGGCAATAAAGCATATTGCGATACTTTGGCTGAAACAAACAACATTGCAGAAGCATTTTTACAGGAAGCAACACAAGCTCCGCATCCAATACACGCTGCAGCATCCATTGCTAAACTGGAAACTTCTTTCTGAATGGGAATCGCATTTCCATCCGGAACACCGCCCGTGTTTATTGAAACATAACCACCAGCCTGAAGTATTACATCAAAACCTGATCGATCAACCATTAAATCTTTGATAACAGGAAATGCTTTTGCTCTAAATGGTTCAACCCAAATTGTTTCACCATCTTTAAAGTTACGCATATGAAGTTGGCAAGTTGCAATTTTAGGTAAAGGTCCGTGTGCGTGGCCATTTATAACTAATCCGCAAGTTCCGCAGATACCTTCACGACAATCACTTTCAAAATGTATTGCTTCTTCGCCTTTTAATTCGAGAGTATTATTTAACTCATCAAGCATTTCAAGAAAAGATGCATCAGGAGAAACCTGAACTTTGTATTCAGCAAAACTTCCAACAGATTTTGAATTTTTCTGTCTCCAGATATTAAGTGTTAGGTTTAATTTTTTTGCTTCCATTATTTGTAACTCCTAATTGCCTGTTTTACATACTCATACTTCAGTTCTTCTTTATGTAGATTCCATTTATTCTCACCAGCAAATTCCCATGCAGCCACATAAGAATAATTTTCATCATCACGTTTTGCTTCGCCATCTTCAAACTGGTACTCTTCACGAAAATGTCCGCCACAAGATTCTTTTCTATCAAGAGCATCAAGCGCCATCAATTCACCGAGTTCAAAATAATCAACCAATCTTCCAGCACGTTCTAAAGTTTGATTAACATCATCACCGCTTCCAGGAATTGTTACATTTTTCCAGAACTCTTCTTTAACCTGTCTTATTTGCTCGATAGTTTTTTTCAATCCGGCTTCATTTCTGCCCATACCAACATTATCCCACATAATTCTGCCAAGCTGCTTATGAAGATCATCAACAGTTCTCTTTCCTTTTATAGAAAGAAGTTTGTTTGTTAGATCTTTTACTTCCTTAGCAACTTTTTCAAATTCAGGATGATCAGTTTTAACTAATGTTGGTTTATCGCCAGCAAGATAATTTCCCATTGTGTAAGGAATAACAAAATAACCATCAGCTAAACCTTGCATAAGTGCGGAAGCACCTAAACGGTTTGCACCGTGATCTGAGAAGTTTGCCTCGCCAAGAACAAATAATCCCGGAACATTACTCATCAAATTATAATCTACCCACAAGCCACCCATTGTATAATGTGGAGCTGGATAAATCATCATTGGAGATTTGTATGGATTTTCACCAGTGATTGTTTCATAAATTTCAAACAAGTTTCCGTATCGTTCTTCGATTACTTTTTGGCCAAGCCGATTTATGGCATCTTTGAAATCAAGATAAACTGCATCTCCGCCCTTAACACCTCTTCCCTCATCACAAACTTCTTTTGCGGCGCGTGATGAAATATCTCTAGGTGCAAGATTTCCGAATGAAGGATATTTTCTTTCAAGATAATAATCTCTTTCATCTTCAGGAATATCAGCGGATTTCTCATATCAGCTTTTTTCTTTGATACCCAAACTCTTCCATCATTACGTAAAGATTCACTCATCAATGTTAATTTTGATTGTGATTCACCGTGTAATGGCAAACAAGTTGGATGAATTTGTGTAAAGCAAGGATTTGCAAAATAAGCTCCGCGTTTATGTGCCCGCCAGATTGCTGTTGCATTACAGTTCATCGCATTTGTGGATAAGAAGAAAACGTTTGAATATCCGCCTGTTGCAAGTACAACTGCGTGAGCAGAATATTTTTCAATCTCACCAGTTAATAAATTTCTAACAACAATTCCTTTTGCTGCTCCATCAACAATTACAATATCAAGCATTTCTCTTCTTAGGTATAACTTAACAGATCCTTTATCAACTTGTCTGTTTAATGCACTAACAGCACCGAGTAATAATTGCTGTCCCGTTTGTCCTCTTGCATAAAAAGTTCTGGAAACTTGTGCACCACCAAATGAACGGTTATCTAAAAGTCCGCCGTAATCTCTTGCGAATGGAACTCCTTGTGCAACACATTGATCAATAATATTTCCGCTTACTTCCGCAAGACGATGAACATTTGCTTCACGCGCACGGAAATCTCCACCTTTAACAGTATCATAAAATAATCTAAAAGTAGAATCACCATCGTTCTGATAATTCTTGGAAGCATTTATTCCACCTTGAGCTGCAATACTGTGTGCTCTTCTTGCACTATCGTGAAAAGTAAATGCTTTAACGTTGTAACCAAGTTCGCCAAGAGAAGCTGCAGCTGATGCGCCTGCTAATCCGGTTCCAACGACAATAATATCATATTTTCTTTTGTTAGCAGGATTAACCAACTTCATATTGAATTTGTGGTTAGTCCATTTATCAGAAATGTTTCCTTCCGGAATTTTTGAATCAAGCTTTGCCATTAGTTACCTCCTCCTAATAAAAAGTAAATTGGCATTGAGGCAAATCCTAAAGCCATAATTATTGCGTAAATCATTCCAATTTTTTTGATTGTTGGAAAATATCTATTGTGATTCCATCCGAATGTTTGAAAAGCACTTTGGAATCCGTGATTCAGATGATAACCTAAGAATAACATCGCAATCACATAGAGAATTGAATACCACCATATGTTAAAAAAGTAAACAACCACATCGTAATATTGATGGTGCGTTGCAAGACCCATAGGATCGTGCACATTAAATCTCCAGAAGAAAGTTGCAAGATGCGATACAAGAAAAATTAATATTATTGATCCTGTAACGGCCATTGTTCTAGAGAATATAGTACTATTCTCTTTTGAACCATTTACCTTATAAGTAATTCCTCGTGCTCTTTTATTTTCTAGCCACAATCTTAATCCATTAAAGATGTGCAGAACAAAAGCTCCAAGTAAAACTACTTCGATAACTCTTATTAGAGGTTTGATAACATCTAAAGTTGAAACGTATGTATTAAAAGCACCTGCACCAAAGAACAAAGTAATATTTCCAACCAAATGAATGATTAGAAAAATCAACAAGAAACTCCCCGTAACAGCCATCATAAATTTTTTGCCGATAGAAGAGTTTAAGAATTTAAAAAACCAGCCCATTAAAAGCTCCTTTTAAATGAAGAATGATTTATAGCTGATGTGATATTAAAGTTTATATTATGAAATGCGAGAAAATAGAAAAATGAAATCGATTGTGAGATTTTAGTTAGAAACATCTGCGAATAAATAAAATTGATAATTAACAATAAATCTTACATGCAACTTAGAAAAAAAAGTTAAAGGTGGAAAGCAAATCCATAATTTTTTTTCAGATTATTTGAGTTAAAAATTAATAAGACTATTTTAGTCCAAGTTCTTTGAACAAAATTTACGGTGTTCCAACCCCGATTCAATCGGGATAATGGAAAATTATAGGGAAGTACGGTGCTGTTTTTATAAGTCATCCTGAACTTGTTTCAGGATCAAAGATTCCGAAACAAGTTCGGAATGACAGAAGAAACAAATTCCGTCGCTGTCGCGCAACTGTGAAAAGCAACTTCGTTGCAATGTTAAATTTTCAATCCTCAATGTTCAATGAATTTAATTGAACATTAAACACTTAACATTGAACATTTTGCTCAAAGCCAGGAGACCTGCCGCAAATTCTAATTAATCAACCTTCGCGAGAAAGGTAAGGTTTACGATGGTCTCTCATAATCTCCATTCGTTTTATCTAAACTTTTAATACGCGAAGTTACTTTTAACCTTTTTATAAGGAGTAACTTCAATGTACAAAACAAAATTTCTTTTTGCTCTGTTCGCAATTTTTCTTTGCTCATCATTTTCTTTTGCTCAAAGCAGTCTCATTCAAAAAACCGATTCTTTAGGATACTATAAACTTAATGATGTAGTGATAACAGCTACCAAAACTCCAAACAACACACTCGAACTTGCAAATTCTATCTCGGTAATTGATTCAACACAAATATCAAATAGTAACGTAAATAATGTATTTGATGTTCTAAAGAATGAAACCGGAATTAGTTTTACAAGACAAGGCGGAAACGGAACTTTATCCAATCTTTATATTCGAGGCGCAAACTCATCTCACACTTTAGTTTTGATTGACGGGGTTGAAGTTAATCTTACAAATGATCCGAGTGGTGTTTATGATTTTTCTGCTTTACCAATTGATAACATTGAAAGGATAGAAGTTATACGCGGGCCGCAATCAACGCTATATGGATCGGATGCACTTGCAGGTGTAATAAACATCATATCAAAAAAAGGAAACGGTTCACCCAAATTTTCATTACTGACTGAAGGTGGTTCTTATAATTCTTATAAAGCACAATTAGGGGTTAATGGATCGCTGCAGAAATTAAATTACTCAGTTGCATTAAGCAGAACCGGAAGTGATGGTTTTTCAGTTGCATCAGAAAAATATGGGAACAATGAAAAAGATGGCTATAATTTTAATAACGCTTCTGCTTTAATTGGATATAGTATTTCTGAAAACTCGGAAATAAGTTTTTACACAAGATTTCTTAAATCAGAGTCTGATAACGACCAGTCTGGCGGAGAGTTTGGTGATGATCCAACATACTTAACAAATCAGGAAGAATTCTCTATTCGTGGTGAGGGTAAAATAAAATTATTTGATGGATTGTGGAATCAAAAAATAAGCTTATCATTTTTAAGGAATGTGAGAAATAATTCCTATGATACATCAGCAGCAAGTATTAACTATCCTTTTTATGTTAACGATTATTCCTGGGCACATTATGATGGTAGAAAATATAAAATTGATTGGCAAAATGATTTTCAACTTAGCAAATCAAATCTGTTAACTGCCGGATTAGAATTTGAGATTGAAGAATCAGCATCAGAATATTATGCATACAACTATATACCCGATCCATTTTCACCTGATATTGCAAGCGTAATTCCAATGCAAGACGCAAGCACATTTGGTGTATTTGTTCAGGATCAATTAAAATTTAATGAGGGCTTTTTTATTTCGCTCGGTGCAAGTTTGGATGATCATAGTAAATTTGGTTCTCAGTTTACATATAGAATTGCTCCTGCATTTATGCTCTGGGAAACAAATACAAAATTTAAAGCAACTATTGGAACAGGATTCAAAGCACCATCATTATTTTACCTATATGATCCTGCTTATGGGAATGAAAATTTAAATCCAGAAGAAAGTTTTGGATGGGATTTTGGAATTGAACAATATCTTTTTGCCCAAAACTTTTCAATTGGTGCAACATTTTTCTATAACAAGTTTAGTGAGATGTTCGGATTTGATTACGTAACGTTAAAAACTACAAATATCAAACAAGCAGTAACAAAGGGACTTGAAGTTTACATTGAAGCTAAACCAATCGATGAACTTATTCTTAAGGCAAATTACACTTTTACAGATGCAAGAGATACAAGTCCTGATTCACCCGACTTGGATAAAAAATTATTACGCCGTCCTGAAAGCAAACTTGGGTTTTATACCAGCTATACATTTATCCCAAAGGCAAATATAAATGCAGAAGTTATTTGGGTTGGAGTACGAGAGGATGTTGATTTTTCAACATATCAAAGAACTGAACTAAAGGGCTACGTACTTCTTAATCTAGCTGCACATTATGATGTTTTTGATTTCTTAAGATTAAATGTAAGAGCAGAAAATCTTTTAGATACTGATTATGAAGAAGTATTTGGATATGGAACAGCCGGTTTATCATTCTACGGCGGAATTAAGCTTATGATAAATTAGCCCTACCTATTTCCTCCCCTTTCTGAAAGGGGAGGATTAAGAAGGGGTTCATTGACTTTTGAATTAATTAACCTTTATCTTTGAACTAATTATTACAAGAAATATCTTTTATAGATTTTTATTGAAAGGAAAAAACGATGACTGATCAAATGAAAAAAATAAGCCCAAACTTTTGGGTTCTTACATTAATGGTTTTTGTTGCAGCATTTGTAAGATTACTTCCCCACCCGCCAAACTTTGCACCGATAGCTGCAATGGCTTTATTTGGCGGCGCATACTTTAATAAGAAATCTTTTGCATTTGCAATTCCGCTTATTGCTTTGTTTTTAACAGACTTAATTATTGGAATATATTCTTACGCCTGGGTTGTTTACATAAGCTTTGCATTAATTGTTGTACTTGGAATTGTAATGCTTAAAAAAGTAAATGTTAAGAATGTTGTGATTACCTCATTAACAGCCTCTGTAAGTTTCTTTGCAATTACAAATTTTGGTGTTTGGGCACTTGGAACGTTGTATCCTAAAACTCCTGTAGGCTTAATGGAAAGCTACATTGCTGCAATTCCATTTTTCCAGAATGCACTTATTGGTGATTTATTTTTTGTTGGTGTAATGTTTGGAGTTTATGAACTTGTAAAACACAAAGTTCCTGCAATGGCAAAAGTAAAAGCTTAAGATCACCCATTACTTCCATCTCATTACCAAAGAGATGGACTGACGGAGAGTTAGAACCCGATTCAGAAATGGATCGGGTTTTTTGTTTTTAATGCTTGAACTAGATAGTATGAGTAAATCCAGCCGAAACCAAAAAATAGGTGCCCCTCTTGCTAAATAACTCTGTATCTCCTGTGTTAAGCATCATATTAAGCTTAGCTGATAAATACAAACTGAACGAAGAATTTATTTTTCTTTCAAACAAAGGTCCAAATCCAAACGCAAATAAAGTTTCATCTACCTCTACCACTGAGCTCAGGTCAGGAACTAAAACAATTTGCCCTGTTGGGTATTCAATTTCGTAAAGGTCATACTGATTATATGATAAGAGAGATATACCGATTTGAGCATCAAAAAATAGATTTATTATTTTGTTTTCGTGAAGAAAAAACCTTGTCCCAAGATTTATTGTAAATAAAGTATGATCATCTGCAGAGTACGTTTTATATGGTCCATTATGCTGAAACTCAGGACTATAAAATTCAGGCATGTAATAAATATTGTATTTATCCCATTGCCCATATCCACCATTCAAAAATAATTGTAAATTTTCATTTAGAGAACGATTTACCTGTATAGATCCAGTTAATCCTGATGAAGAATTAAATGGGGATATGATTCCAATACTTCCTTCAACTGTGTACTTATTTTGTGAATAATGAAATGTTGTAGAAAAAACAAACGCAATAAGCAAATATTTTATGCTGCCCATTTTTGCACCTTTCGATTTATCTATCATTACGACTTCTCAAAAGAAAAGAATAATTTTAACTTATACAAAAGTGAACTTTTGGTTGTGAAATTAAAGTGCAAAAGTTTTTGAGGTCAATAAAAAAGGCACAATCGCTTGTGCCTTAAAACTACATACAACTTACTTCGCTCTCTTCCCTCTTTCATAAGCAAGCATAACAATTCTCTTTAGTGCCCGGGAATAACTTAATCCTGCAGCGTGGGCAGAGCGCATAAATCCTGCACCTTCTGTTAAATCGGGATTAGGATTTACTTCCAGAACATAAACTTCATCATCACTTGTTACGCGCATATCAACTCGCGCATAATCTCTTGTACCCATAATTTTAAAAGCAGCAATTGCTGTGTGCTTAATTTTTTCTTCCAATCCTTTAGAAATTTCTGCGGGACAAATTGGAATTGTTTTATGATACGATTCGTGGTGCGGATCCCATTTTGCCTGGTAACTTACAATGTTGTGTAAGTGATCCGGCATTCTGCTAAAATCAATTTCACTTATCGGTAATACTTTTGGTTTCAAATCTCCAGTTACAGAAACATTAAACTCGCGTCCTTCAATAAACTCTTCAATCAATGCCGGCTGATTGAATTGAGTGAAAACAAATTCAAGTCTTTTAGTTAATGCTTTTGTGTTATAAACAATCGATTCATTTTCAATTCCAACACTTGCATCTTCATAAGCAGGTTTAACTATTACAGGAAATTTAGTTTCAAGTTTAAACTCATCAGGTATTTTATCAAACAACTGAAACTTTGCAGTTTTAATTCCGTGATAGTTTAATAATTTTTTTGTAAGAAATTTACTCTGGCAGTTTGCAAGTGTTATAGCAGATGCGCCAGTGTATGGAATTCCAATAAGCTCGTACAATCCAACCAGATTCATCTCAAGTCTTGGCTGTTCCTTAAAAATCTCAGCAAAGTTAAAAATAACATCCGGCGGATTTTGCTTGACCAAATCCAAAAGGCTAAAAATATCATCTTTAAGGTTTAAGGCATAAGCATCAAAACCCACTCTTTTAAGCTTTTTTACAATAATATCATACTCTTCCATTGGAGTAAAATTATCCACCTCAAAATAAGGCTTAAAATCAGGCTCAGGTACAGGTTCGATTGGTTTGTGGTAAAACTCGGGGTGAGCTTCGTTGTAAAGGACGAGGACTTTAATTTTTTTTGCTTTCATACCCAAAAAATACCCAAAATCACTTGTAAAAAAAACTTCATTTGATAATGTTTACATAGTTTCATTATCAATAAAATTAAAAATGAGTTTTTACCCACAACCTTATAAATATCAGTGCGGACCTTTCGCACTTAAATACGCACTTGTAATGCTTGGCAGATTTGAAAGTGAAAATCAAATCGGAATAAAAGCCGGCAGTACGTGGTGGTATGGCACCGATGAAATCGGTTTAGCAAAAGCAGCAAAGTTTTATAATTGCAAGATGAAATATTTTCGCAGAGAAAAACCTGATGATGCAATTAAAGCTTTGATTGAACAATTAAAGAATGGATATCCGTGCATACTAAGTGTAGATAACTGGGAACACTGGTTAACCGTTGTAAACTATCAGCAAAGAAAATTTATTGTAACTGATAGCTCGCTTGATAAAGTGATTACTATCTACACACCTAATCAACTCTTAAAGCGCTGGAAGTACTATGATGAAGATGATGACGAAATAAGTTATGATGGGTATGCAATCATTCCGCAATACAAAGTTACAACAAAAGCAAAGTTCACTTTGGAGCAGGCAAGATTTGTAATGGATTCCCGCAATCAAAAACTTGCAAATAAATGGGATACTTATTTTAATGATATGATTGCAATCTGCCATCCAAGACATGCAAATGCAACTCACTTAATTTCCCTTTAGAGATTTTTTACGACGATTTGAAAAAGTATTAGTAACACAGGTTGCAAACTGGCATGGCACTCCAACTCTTAGAGAATTAAAAAAAGTCTTAAGCAATTTTCAGTTTATGGCGGATGTTTATGATTTAGTAATTCACGCTGATGAACAGAAAAAAGCTTTGATTGATTTATCATCTATATTGATGATGTATGCTTGCGGTAAGTATGGGATGGATGAGATTTATTAAAAGTTTAAGTTCAGGTTCAAGTTTAAGATTCAAATGTCATTTCGAAGGAGTCCTCGACTGAGAAATCTGTAAGAGTAATTATAAAGATTTCTCCCTGTGGTCGAAATAACAAAAAAGATTTTTCTATAACATTTTGTGAATTAGTAAAGAGTAAATAATCGTAAATACTATGAAACGAAATCCAATCATCTTAAAAAAAGAAACAACTGCCCTGCTTATTATTGATTTGCAGGAGCGCATACTTCCTGTAATCAGAAATTATGAAAGTGTTTTAGATAATACCGTAAAACTGATTAAAGGTTTTAAAGCAATGCAGCTTCCAATTTATTTTACAGAGCAATATCCAAAAGGATTAGGACCAACATCTCAAAAAATTCTTGATGAACTTTCTGGTTATACTGCATATCAAAAAATGAGTTTTAGCTGTTCAGGCGCAGAAAATCTTTTTGATGAATTTCATTCAAAGAAATTATCTCAAATTGTTGTTTGCGGAGTTGAATCCCACGTTTGTGTGCAGCAAACAGTTTTAGATTTAATTGCAAATGATCACCAGGTTAATCTTGCTGCTGATGCTGTTTCATCAAGAAAAGAAATTGATTACAACATTGCGCTGGATAGAATGAGAACTCTCGGTGCAGAAGTAACAACTACAGAATCAATCTTATTTGAATTGCTTGAAGTTTGCGGAACACCTGAGTTTAAAGAAGTTTCTAAAATT
>JADJIH010000003.1 GCA_016707115.1 Ignavibacteriales bacterium
AAAATATTTATTATCAACACTATCTTTTTGATCAGCAACCTTTACAGATTCTGCAGACAATATTGATAAACTACTTACAACAACATTTGTAGCATCGTTCTCATCAACTTTACCAATAATAACATACGGACCCATAGACATTGTCTTTTCCGCATACTTTTCATACTCGCGCGGAAAAATTACTGCTTCAAAAGTTCCCGTTGTGTCTTCAAGCGAAAGAAATTTCATTATCTGCCCTTTTCTTGTTTTTATTCTTTTAGATGTCATATACCATCCAATTAACTTAACATTTTTACCGCGATAAGTTTTCAAGTCCTTTGCTTTAATAACATCAGGTTTCTCAGTAAAACTCTATAAAAATAAAGAGGATGACGTGTAACCATATAATCAAACGTTTCGTATTCGGCTTTGCAAATTTCTTCAACACTAAAATTTATGTTTGTTTTAACTTCATCTTCCATCACAAAAGTCTCGTGCAAGAACAAATCGTTATAACTTTCATTAAGAATTTTTCTTTTGTGGATGTAAATATCCAGCAAGCGCAAAAGTTCCGGCCGCGTTTTCTTTAAGCACCCCATCGCTCCGCATTTTATTAGGATTGATGTTTCTTCAAAGGCAAGCTTTGTGCGGATAAGAAAATCTGCCAGCGAGTGATATTCGCCATCATTTTTTCTTTCATCCAATATTTTTTGAATAGAATTACGCGAGAGATTTTTAACAGCCATCAATCCAATTTGAATCTCATCTTTTCTTCCAGTGTACTCGTAATTACTTTTATTTATAGATGGAAGATTCATCTTGAGCCGCAATCGCTTGCATTCCCATACATAAACTGCCGCAGAATAAAATCCACCCATGTTGCTTAAAACGCTCGCCATAAACTCCGCCGGATAATGTGATTTAAGAAACGCAACCTGGTACGAAAGCAACGCAAACGAAGCACTGTGGGCTTTACAGAATGCATATCCCGCAAAAGATTCTATTTGCCGCCAAAGTTCGCTTGCCTGCTCATCTGTAAGATTTTTTTCTTTGCAGGATTCAAAATATCTATCATGCAAGCTTTTCATTGCAGAATGTGATCGCATCTTACCGCTCATTGCACGGCGCAGAAGATCAGCTTCTTCCAGAGATAATCCAGCAATTTGATGTGCAACTTTTATAACATCCTCCTGGTAAATCATAACACCGTACGTATCGCCAAGAACTGATTCCATTTCGGGTACAAGATATTTTCTTCTGCTGGGATCTTTGTGGCGTGCGATAAATTCCTGCATCATTCCACTTTCTGCAACGCCAGGACGAATGATTGAACTTGCGGCAGTAAGCAGTTCAAAATCGTGTACATCTAGCTTGCGAAGAAGCGAACGCATACCAGGGGACTCAATATAAAAGCATCCGATCGTTTGCCCTGTGCGGATAAGATTGTTTGTAGGCTCATCGTTAAAGAGCATTTCAAAATCGTAAATATCAAAATCAACTCCGGCCGTATTTTTAGGTATTGGCGGATAAAGCGAAAGCATTTTTGTACTCTCTCGCCATTCCTTGGGAGGTTGATATGTTAGTTCTTCTGTTTCCATGCTAATCTTACAAAGTAATAGTGAACATTTGTACACTATATAAAATATTTAAATATTAGAAGCAATAGCTTAGAAAAAAATTGATTTTAAACAATTTAAATGCCTTATTAACAGTGTAAATTTATTGTGTGAGGAAAAAATGCAAACGGATGATACATTAAATTGGGTTTGTCAGTATTGCGGCGTCGAAAATTCAGTATGGGTTGATCTTACTGTTGGAGGGAAGCAGGATTTTGTAGAAGATTGCCGGGTTTGCTGCAGGCCAAACCGTGTTATAGTTGTGCAGGATTACGATGAAAATGTGATGATCGAATCACGACTGATTGACGAATAGAGATCAACAGAATTAGAAGAGAAGAAGATAAACTAATCCTGCTGCACTAATCACCCCGTAAGTGATTGAAAGGTAAACTATAAGCTTACCTTTTGAAATAACAATTTTATCAAGCTGTGAAGTGTATTCTGAGTTATTAATCAGATTATTCTCAATCATATCAGCAGAGAGAATATTCTCACGCTCAGAATTTGAATGACGATCACTCATAAATCCTCTCTGAATTAATTATTGAAAAAATATTTAACTAATAATTAATGACCTAGTCCATAATCATTCTTAAGAATGATGAGCTATCGTCATCATTAGAATCATCCTTTTTCTCGTTTCTTTCTTTTGCCCAGGAGTATCTGGAATTTTCAACAGCAAATCCGCTTGGAGTATTTTTTTCTTCATCATCTTCGATTGAAGCTTTTGGACTGTTAACTCTTAAAATTGTTGGAACATCTAAATCATTAGAGTCAACATTATCTGGACCGAATAAACTAAATCCACCACGAATATTTTCTGAAAGAGTTGGTGTCTGTTTTTTAGCAGTAATAGTTTTATTACCATAATTATTTCCTCTTGCACTGTCAAAGCCTGTAGCAATAACAGTGTAAGAAATGTAATCATTCATTTCTTCTTTCTTAACAACACCAAATATAACGTTGGCTTCTTCACCTGCGGCATCAAAGATTACATTGTTACCTTCGTTGATTTCCTGCATTGTCATACTGCTTGATCCTGTAACATTAACAAGTACACTTTTTGCACCTTTAATGTTTACACCTTCAAGCAACGGACTTGAAATTGCTTTTTGTGCAGCTTCAATCGCACGATTTTCACCACTTGCAATTCCGCATCCCATTAAAGCTTCACCACTGGAATTCATCACAGCACGTACATCTGCAAAATCTACATTTATCAATCCTTCAATCGTAATGATATCAGCAATACCACGAGTTGCTTCGTAAAGAACTTCATTTGGTTTATCAAAAGCTGCAAAAGCATTTGTAGCTTTATCTAAAATGTTTAGTAATCTTTCATTAGGAATAACAATCAAGCTATCAACGTGCTGACGTAGTTCCTGAATTCCTTTTTCCGCATTCATCATTCTAGTTTTACCTTCCCAACGGAAAGGCTTGGTAACTATTCCAACTACTAAAGCACCTATGCTTTTTGCGATTGATGCTATAACAGGAGCAGCACCAGTTCCGGTTCCACCGCCCATACCGGCAGTGATAAAAACCATATCACTTCCGGAAAGAACATCTGCGATTTGATCGCGATCTTCTTCTGCAGATTTTCTGCCGATATTAGGATCAGCACCAGCGCCTAAGCCGCGGGTAATTGCATTACCAACCTGAACTTTTAAAGTTGCAGTACTGCTTCTTAGAACTTGTGAATCAGTATTAACAGCGATGTATTCCACACCACTCAATCCGCGTGCAATCATACTTTCGATGGCATTACAGCCTCCGCCACCAACACCAACAACTTTTAAAACTGCTGACATCGGTTTTTCTTTATCGATGGTTGCGAATCGCGACATAGGTCCTCCTATAATGATTTATAATTCGTTAAAAAAATCTTGCACTTTTTTTATGATCTTGCCGAGTTGATTACTGGATTTTTCTTTTTGTTTTTTAATCAAAACCTGGTACTCACTCGACTTTCCGCCTGGTATTCCTCTTATTAATCCTGCAACGGTTGCAAACTCAGGACTTTCAATTTCATTTGATAATCCTGCACCTAACTCTTGAGGAACACCGATTCTGGTTGGCAAACCAAAAACTTCTTCTGCTAATTCTGTTACGCCTCTTAACAATGACCCTCCGCCAGTAAGCACAATTCCAGCTTTAATTTTGGATTTGAATCCTGCTGTGCGTAATTCATTATCAACTAAAGTAAACAGTTCCTTCATTCTTAAACTTATAATTTGTGTAAGCAAAGAAATTGGAATTTTGGTATTCCCTCTTGCGCCAACACCTTTAATCAAAATATCTTCATCTTTTATGATCGCATTCTCACTTGCGTAGCCATATTCTTTTTTTAATCGTTCAGCTTCATCAGTCATAACACCAAGTGATTCACGAATATCATTTGTAACCTGATTGCCAGCTACTCCAATTACTCTTGTGTGTTTAATTGCTTTTTTATGATAGATAGCGATATCAGTTGTGCCGCCGCCAATATCAATTAAAGCAACTCCTAAATCTTTTTCACTTTCTTCCAACACAGATGCGCTTGAAGCAATCGGTTGAAGAATATAATCCTGAACCTGGTAACCAGCACGCTCCACTGATTTTCTAATATTTTCCATAGCTGGTATTGATGCAAGAACAACATGATTACTTGCTTCTAATCTTGAGCCTGACATTCCAATTGGATTTTCAATTCCGCTTTGATGATCAATTGAAAATTCTTCAGGTATTATATGAAGAATTTGTCTGTCACTTGGAATTCTGATTGTACGAACATCTGCCTCTAATCTATCCAAATCTTCTTTTGTAATTTCCTTTTCATCACGATTTATTGTTACATAATTTCTATGTCGTATGCTCGTAATATGTTCACCCGCAACACCAACATTTACAACTGTTACTTCAAATCCTGCTCGGTTGGATGCGATAGCCATTGCTGATTTAATCGCTTCTGCTGTTTTGCCAATGTTAGCAACTAATCCTTTATGTAAACCTTCGGATGGTGCCACACCGAATCCAAGTACATCAATTCTGTTTTGATCGGGAATCTTTTCAGCGATTACCGCGCAAACTTTTGTAGTCCCTAAATCTAATCCGACTAAAATATCTTTTTTCATTAAATCAAGCCTGTGTTTTCTTTGCTGCCAATGTATGCTTCATTGGTAAATCTTAAGTCTATGTATTCTGTGTTTTGAAAACTTGCTTTCAAATTATTAATTCTTTCCCAAACTAAACTTAGATATATCATTTTTTTTGATTCGTTTCCTCTTCCAAATACAACAGGATAATTAACTCCAGAAAAGGTAAGAACAACATCTCCACCGCTTTTAAGATTTATTTCAGAAAGTTTTTTCGATAATTCAATATCAGTAATCTTCGCCGCATCGATAATTCTAAAAGCATCAACTATATCTTCACTCTTATAAACTTTAGCCGGTACAAGTTTCTCAGACAATCTAAAATTACTGATCACTGGAATATCTGAATAAGTTGTAAACTCATGAATCTTTAATAGTTCAAAATCATTTGTAAGAAAATAGGGTTCGGTTCTGCTTAAAAGTACCGCATAAATATCTTTCTCTTTAATTCTTACATCAACGTTGCCTCGTCCGTCTGATTTTACTTCAGCTTTCGCAACGTAAGGATGTTCTTCAATTCTTTTTTTAATTATGTTAAGATTCAAATCATCATAAATAGATGATTGATCCATATCTGCGAAACGCATATAGATTTCTTTACTTAACAAATTATTTCCATAAATATTTATCATTTTAATTTCCTCTTTTCCCTTTTCGTTGTATGTAAAAAGAGATAAGTAAACCGTTAAAACTACAATTACAGATAAAAGAATAACACCAAATATTTTTCCAAAATCTTTTTTCATTTCTACTTTTTTAACATCGCAACAAATTGTTCACCATATTTCCAGATATCTCCGGCACCCATTGTAACAATTATGTCACCATCTTTTTTAATTTCATTCAACAAAGCCGGAACATTATTTTTATCAGCAACATAATGAACATTCTTGTGTCCAAACTTTTTAGTTGTTGATGCAATTAAATCGCCTGTAATTCCTTCAATAGGTAGTTCTCTTGCTGGATAAACATCAGTACAAATAAAAATATCTGAATTAAGAAACGCTCTTCCAAACTCCTGATAAAAATCTTTTGTACGTGAATAAAGATGAGGTTGAAAAACAACAATCAATCTTCTATCCCAGCCGTCTCTAATTCCTTTTAATGTTGCTGCAGATTCTGTTGGATGATGTGCGTAATCATCAATCACTAAAATTTCTTTATTGTATTTTACTTCAAATCTTCTATAAACACCTGAGAATGATTCCAAAGCTGATTTGATAATTTTGAAATCAATTCCAAGTTCAGTTCCAATAACAACGGCAACAAGAGAATTATTGATATTGTGCTTACCTGGAATCTTAAGAGTTATCTCTCCAAGATCTTTTCCAAAATATTTTACTTTGTAAGTGCTTGAAAATCCATTATGTGTTATATCTATTGCACGAACATCAGCCTGAGCATTTAATCCATATGTAATAATTTTTTTATTTATGTGCGGCATAATATCCTGCAATGCAGGTTCATCCAAACACAAAGTAACAAATCCATAAAACGGAACTTTATTTGCAAACTCAATAAATGCTGATTTTATATCATCAAGATCTTTGTAAGTATCAAGATGCTCACTTTCCAAAGTTGTTAGGGCTGCAATAGTTGGAGTAAGCTTTAAAAATGTTCTATCAAATTCATCTGCCTCAACAACAATAAATTCTCCATTACCCAATCTTGCATTAGTTCCGCCAAGCCCGCTAAGTTTTCCACCAACAATAATTGTAGGATCAATTCCACCTTCAGTTAAAGTTAATCCAACCATTGATGTTGTTGTAGTTTTACCGTGCGTTCCTGCAATACCAATTCCATATTTCATTCGCATTGTTTCAGCAAGCATTTCAGCTCTTTTTATGATAGGAATTTTTCTATCAATTGCTGCCTGCACTTCAGGATTATCTGTATGCACTGCCGAAGAATAAACCAGAACATCAGCATCTTTTAAATTTTCTGGTGAATGACCTTCGTAAACTTTTATTCCAAGACTTTCCAATCTATCTGTAACTTCACTTTTAGATTTATCTGAACCAGATATTTCAAATCCCTGACTCAAAAGAATTTCAGCGATTCCGCTCATTCCAATTCCACCGATGCCAACAAAGTGAACTTTTTTAATATTCTTAAACATCTATACTTTTTCTACTTCAAGTTTAAGTTGATGAAATTTTTTGAGTAATTCATTTTCATTTTCATAATCGCTTGGTCTAACAACAACTGGTCTTAATCTTGTTTTAACTTTTATCCTGACAAGTTTTAAAGCGTTTGATTTTCCATATCGTCTATCTTTACCAAGTTTAACTTCTTTAATCTCATTTTTATGAATAAGTTTTGATCCAAACCTATCACTAAAAATCAATCCTTCATTGCTAAATTCAATGTATCGGTTGCGAAATAAATTGAAGAACAACGCAACCAATGAAACGACAACAATAAAAGCCAACAAATAAATTATTGGGTCACGAGTAATCAATGTATAAGAACTTTCAACAAATTGTCCTCTTATCAACAAGTAAATTGCAAATGCAACGAAGTATATTATTGTGGATTGATAATAGAACGACATATTATACTTGAATTTACTTTTATGTTTTAATTGTTCATCAGTCATACAGTCATCGCAAAATTTATCGCACTCTTTGCTATCACATTTGCCGCATCTGGTTTAGAAATTCTTTTGGCATTTTCACTCAAGCTATTAAGTAAATTTTTATCCACTACAACTTCTAAAATTTTATCTTTCAATAATGATTTTACATCAGAATCCTTAATCAAAACCGCAGCATTGTTATCTGCAAGTGATTTAGCATTGTAATATTGATGATTCTCCGCAACGTGGGGCGATGGAATCAATATTGAAGGAATTCCTAGAACAGTTAACTCAGCAATTGTAGTTGCACCGGCCCTCGCCACAAGAAGATCACAAGCTGAGTACGCTTTGTTCATGTCTTCAATAAAATCCAGAATTTTTACGGAATCTAAATTAATGTTTTTATAGCTATGATAATAATTTTTTCCTGTCTGCCAGATGATTTGTAAAGATTTATTTTCAAGCTCTTCAACACACTCAGCAACTGAATTATTAATTGATGCTGCCCCTAAACTTCCGCCAAGAACAAGAATAGTAAATTTGTTTTCATCCAGCCCAAAAGATTTTTTGGATTCTTCTTTTGTTGATGAGCCTAATTCACTTCTTACAGGGTTACCTGTCAATTTTATTTTATCTGGTCTTCTCAAATATTTTTTTGAATCTTCGAACGATATATTCACTTCATCAGCATAACGTTCCAACAATCTTGTCGTAACACCAGGATAACTATTTGATTCCATTAAAATAACTTTTGCTCCGAGTACTGATGCTCCCCAGATCGCAGGACCAGCCACATATCCACCAGATCCAATTGCAACTCTTGGTTTAAATCTGAAAGAAATAAACAATGATTGTACAAGCGAAACCAAAAGCTTTACAGGAAACAAAAGATTTTCCATATTAAATTTTCTTGCAAATCCTTTTATCCATATAGATTTAAATCCATAACCGAGTTTTGGAACAACTCTTCCTTCAATTTTAGATTTTGTTCCAACAAATAATATTTCTGATTCAGGTTTCAATCTTTTAATTTCATCCGCAACTGCAATTGCAGGATACAGATGTCCGCCTGTTCCGCCGCCAGCAAATAAAAATCTATATGGAGTTGAGCTTTTCACTATCTCGCATCCTCGACTGCAATAACTGTTTTGTTATACATCTCAGCTTCTTTGGATTTCTGTTTATCCTTTTCAGTTGCGTGATTATATATCGCAATGTTCATTAATATTCCGATCGAAGCACTAAGAAATATTATTGATGTTCCGCCATAACTAATAAATGGCAAAGCCAATCCTGTTGTAGGAAATAATCCAGTAGCAACAGCCGCATTTACAAAAGCATAAATGATTACAGAAAACGATATTCCAAATGCAAGCATTTGTCCAAACTTATCCTTAGCTTTTTTGGCAATAAGAATTCCAGCAACAAACAAAACCATGTAAAAAAGTAAAACTACGACAACACCTAGAAATCCGGTTTCTTCACCAAGAATTGCAAAAATAAAATCACCGTAAGCTTCCGGTAAAAACAAATTACTTTGTCTGCTGTTTCCAATTCCAACACCAAATATTCCGCCGCTGCCAAGACTTAACACACCTTGTTTTAATTGATGATTTAATTCGCCTCCATCACCAAAAGATCCAATAAAACTTAAGATTCTTTTTCGTGAGTGCGGCAAAATCATTGCAAAAGAACCTGCTGCAATAATCAAACTGGCTGATGAAACAAAAATGTGTTTTAGTTTAGCACCGCCAACGTATAACATCGTTAAAGAAATAACTACTATTAACGCCGCTGTACTTACGTTTGGCTGAATAAAAATCAATCCTGCAATTATCATAACCCAGATGAACAGATATAAAAATCCGTTTTTAAAATCCTGTATATCATCTTTTTTCTTTTCCAACAAAAATGCTAGATGAACGATTAAAATTAATCTTGCAATATCAGCAGGTTGAATTGTTATAAAACCAAGATTCAACCACCTGCCAGCACCTTTAACTTGCGGGGCAATTAAAAGTGTAATGAACAATAATAATGCTGCACTTAAAATTGCAGGCTTGCTAAACTTTTTATAATACTCATAAGGTATAAAACTGAATGCCGCCATTAACACTAAACCTAAACCAACTCTAAACAAATGTGAGTTGAATAAATGAAATGAGCTATCAAATTTTGTTGCACTGTATGTACTGCTTGCACTCATAACAATAACCAATCCTATTAGAATAAGACTGAATGTTGCAAAGAAAACTGTTACAGCTAATTTTTTCATTTATTGTTTATTATCTCTTTAAAAACTTTTCCACGATGTTCGTAGTTATCAAACATATCAAAACTTGCACAAGCCGGAGAGAGCAAAACTACATCACCTTCTCTTGCTTCACTTAATGCGGTATTGATAACATCATCAAAATCTTTTTTAATTTCTGTTTTTACTTTGCTATGAAAGTAATTAAAAACTTTTTCTGCTGATGAACCGATTGCATAAATCTTTTTTACTTTTTCAATTACTAAATCTTCGATCATCGAGTAATCATTTCCTTTATCCTGTCCACCAAGAATTAGAAAAATTGGATCATCAAAACTTTTTAGTGCAACTACTACAGAATCAACATTTGTAGCCTTTGAATCATTGATAAACTTAATTCCTTCAATGTCTCTTACTAATTCTAACCTATGTTCAACGCCTTTAAAAGATTTTAAGGCTTCCAGAATCTTTTCATTATCCAGATTAAATATCTTTGCTGCAATTATAACTGCCATTGCATTCTGAATATTATGTTCCCCTTTTATATAGATTTCAGATACTTTACACGAAAATTCAACAACATCATTTCTTACAAATCTTACTTCATCATTTTCTAAATAACAGCCATTAGTAACTTTTTTACTTGTAGAGAAAAACAGAACATTACTTTTCGGTTTTTTGAAATATTGATTTAGCAATTCACTGTCTTTACTAAGTATTAAATAATCATTTGCATCCTGATTTTCATAAATTTTTAATTTTGATAAAGCATATTTCTCAACACTATTTTCATATCTATTCAAATGATCAGGAGTAATATTTAATATCATAGCAACCTTGGGCTTGAATTTATCAATCAAATCAAGTTGAAAACTTGAAATCTCAAGTGAAACAAATTCGCTTTCTTTTGTTGCTGTTGCTACTTCAGAAAATGCTAAACCAATATTTCCTGCTGAATAAGATTTAACTCCACATTCATTAAAAAGATAATCACATAAACTCGTTGTTGTAGTTTTTCCATTTGTTCCTGTAATTCCAATTACATTTGCTTTACAGAATGAAGAAGCAAATTCAAGTTCACTTATAATTTTTATGTTTTTTGTTTTTGCATTTTTAATAACTTCCGAATCTGAAGGAACACCAGGACTTACAATCATTAAATCGCAATCAAAAACTTTTTCTGTGTGATTAGAAATTTCAAAATCTATCTTTTCATTCTTTAAATATTCAATTGATGATTTCAATTTTTCTTCTGAACCTGCATCACTAACAAATGGAATTGCTCCAAGTTGTTTAGCAAGTTTGGCTGCGCCAAGTCCGCTTCTAACAGCGCCAATGATTGATATTTTTTTATTTTTTATTTCTAACATCTTATCTAATCTTAAATGAAACCAAACTAATAATTGCAAGAATTATCGCGATTATGTACGCACGCATAACAATTTTTGGTTCCGGCCAACCAATCATTTCAAAATGATGATGAACAGGAGCCATTTTAAAAACTCGTTTACCTTCACCAAATTTTTTCTTGGTGTATTTGAAATAAAGTCTTTGGATTATCACAGATAATGTTTCCATAAAAAATATTCCACCGAGAATTGGTATAAACAATTCTTTCTTTATCAACACAGCAATAATTCCAAACGCACCACCAAGTGCAAGCGAGCCTGTATCGCCCATAAATACTTGCGCCGGATAAGAATTGAACCAAAGAAAACCTAAACCAGCACCAACAAGGGCTGCAATAAAAACTGTAAGTTCACCTGCGCCCGGCATATAAAGAATATCAAGATAATCAGCAAAGATTGCGTTACCACTAAAGTATGAGAGTAAAGCTAGCGCAATCATTACAATTATAATCACACCAGTTGCCAATCCATCTAATCCATCCGTTAAGTTAACAGCGTTTGAAGTTGCGGTAATTATAAATACAACGGCAGGGATGTATAGTATTGAAAAATTCAAATTTACATTCTTTAAGAATGGAACTGTTGTCAACGTACTAAAACCTTCAAACTCAGGAGAAAAATAAATTACTGTGCCAACAACTAATCCAATAAATATCTGTCCCATTAATTTGTAACGAGCAATCAATCCGTTTGGATATTTTTTTATTACTTTTAAATAGTCATCCAGAAAACCTACAGCACTTAACCAAAGTGTACCAACAAGAATTAATATTATATAGGTGCTTTTCAAATCACCCCAAAGTAAAACCGGAATTGTTACTGACAGAATAATTATCAAACCACCCATTGTTGGTGTGCCGGCTTTTGACCAATGAAATTTTGGTCCATCAGCTTTTTTTGCTTCACCAATTTGATGCGCCTGAAGCTTCTTAATAATTTTTGGTCCAAGATAGAATGCTAGAAACAATCCTGTTATTGCTGCTAGCCCTGAACGAAATGTTAAGAATCTAAAAATATCAAATCCTGGTGGATTGAATGTTTTATTTATATATTCAAATAAATAGTAAAGCATTTAAATTTTGGTTGATTCAATAATTGAAACAAATTCTTCCATTTTCATTCCGCGTGAACCTTTAACTAGGACAACAGAATTTTTAATCTCTAATTTTTGCAAATGTTTTTTTAATGATTCACGATCAATAAAATGCTGATGAATTTTTGTTTTTCCGTTAAGTTTTTGATTCATCAACTTCATCATTTTGCCAATAGAATAAACTTCATCAACTTTTGTTTTATTGATAAAACTAGCTAAGTCTAAGTGTTTTGATTTTGATTCATTACCTAATTCGAACATATCACCAAGAACAGCAATTTTTCTTTTTTTTGATTCAATCCTATTCAGGATTTCTAAAGACGATTTCATCGAATCTGGATTTGCATTATAAGTATCATTAATCAAAGTAAACTGTTTAAGATTTTTAATTTCTAATCTTTTGTTGTAAGATTTTATTTTCTTTACAGCTTTTTGGATGTGTGAATTAGTTAATCCAAGCTCACATGCAATTGCATAAGCAACTGTAAAGTTTAGAACATTTTTCTCGCCACTAATTGGCAAAGTCGTAGAAAAAACATTTTTCTTGCTTTTAATTTCAATTTGTGGTCTTGCTAACTTATCATAGCCTTTAATTGCTGCTCTGTAATCAGCTTTTTCATTTAATGCAAAAGTGATTTTATTTTTTATTTTCTTTCCAAATTCTTTTAGAAGCTTATCATTATTATTAATAAAAACTTTTCCACCATTCTTAATTGTTTCTATTA
Source organism: Ignavibacteriales bacterium (assembly GCA_016707115.1). Taxonomy (GTDB): domain Bacteria; phylum Bacteroidota; class Ignavibacteria; order Ignavibacteriales; family Ignavibacteriaceae; genus IGN3. The sequence continues at coordinate 12,792 of JADJIH010000003.1, forward strand.
GTATTGCGACTTTCTCAGTAAAAACACCTTTACGATTCTTTAAATATTCTAAATGTGAATCACCAATGTTTGTTATCAATGCTAAATCAGGGCTTACAATCTTTGATGTATATGGAATCTCACCAAAATGATTTGTTCCAAGTTCTGCAACTAAAACGTTATGTTTTTCATTTGTACTAAGAATCGTTAAAGGCACACCAATGTGATTATTATTATTTGCAACAGTTTTATTAACCTTAAACTTTTCAGAAAGCAAAGTTGCAAGAATTTCTTTTGTTGTTGTTTTTCCAGCACTTCCAGTTATTCCAATTACTGTAGCATTAAGTTTAGATCTCCAGAGTCTTGCAACATCACCTAAAGCAATTGCTGTATCTTTAACTGTTATAACTGGAATTTCAACTTCACTTAATTTCTTAAAATACTTTTCATTAATGATTACAGCATAAGCACCTTTTTTTACAACATCATCAATAAAATCGTGTCCATCAAATCGTTCGCCTTTTATTGCAATAAACAAAGTATTTTTTTTGATGTCTCTTGAATCTATCGAAATATGATAAATAGATTTAAACATATCAGGATTGTATATCACTGCTGTTGGGATATTAAAAATATCTTCTATGTTTAAATATATTTTTTTCATTTTGTTAAATACTTTAATGCAACTTCTCGATCAGAAAAATGATTTCTAATTCCGTTTATTTCTTGATAATTCTCATGTCCTTTACCGGCAATCAAAATTACAGCGTCATCATTAGAATTTTTAATGGCTTTCTTAATAGCTTCTTCCCTGTTTTCTTCAACTTCAAAATTATTTTTTGAAATTCCTTTTTTGATATCTTCAATTATCTCATAAGGATTTTCTGTTCTTGGATTATCTGAAGTAACAAATACTTTATCACTCAACTCACTTGCAACTTTACCCATAATCGGTCTTTTTGTTTTATCACGATCACCACCACAGCCAAATACTGTTACAACCTGATTTTTATCTTTTACAATTTCTCTAACAGCCTGCAATGCTTTTTCTAAACTATCAGCTGTATGCGAATAATCAACAATTACTTTTTTCTTTCCACTTCCAAGAACTTCAAATCTGCCGGGAACTTGTGGAGATGATTTTATTCCTTCTACAATTTTATTCGAATTAATTCCTAAACTATGAGCTGCTGCAAAAGCAGAAGTTGCATTGTAAGCATTAAATGTTCCGATTAAGGTTGTATGAATTTTATAATCAACTTTGTTGTGTGTGATTGTAAAATCTGTTCCGTTCAAATCGTAAGCAATATTTTTAATTTGATAATCTGAATTATCTGAAACGCCATAACTAACAATTTTTGCTTTTGAATCCTGAATCATCTTTTGTGAACCACTATCATCAGAATTTATGATTGCAAAAGAATTTGAACCTAATCCATCGAATAAAATTTTCTTTGCATTTAAATATTCATCAAATGTTTGATGAAAATCCAAATGATCCGAAGTAATGTTAGAAAATATTGCTGCTATAAAATCCAATCCATAAACTCTATTTAATACTAATGAATGCGAAGACACTTCCATTACTGAATATGAACAACCTGCTTGAATCATATCATAAAATAATCTGTTCAGATCATTCGATTCAGGCGTGGTTAATTTTGAGTCAACTTTTGCATCACCAGCATAATTTGCAATTGTTCCAACTAATCCAGTTTTATAACCTGCGTTTTGCAAAATGTTTTTCAAAATAAATGTTGTTGTTGTTTTACCGTTTGTTCCGGTTATTCCAATAAGTTTTAATTTGTTTGTTGGACCTTTATAGAATCCTTTTGATAATTCAGCTAATGCTTTTCTGCAATCGGTAACCAAAATTTTTGCAATCTGTGAATGAGTTATCAAATCATCTGGAATCGCATTATCATCTTCAACAACAACTGCAACAGCACCTTTATTAATTGCATCCTGAAGGAACTTGTGTCCATCAGTTTTATATCCTTTTATAGCAACAAAAACAGAATTCTTCTGAACTTTTCTTGAATCATAAACTATATCAGCAACGTCCCTTCTCTGAACTTCGCCAGTTACTTGAATAGCGTGAACACTATTTAGAAGCTGAGTTAATTCCATTTATAAAGATGCTCCTCTAACCTGGTACTCAGAACATTCAATTAAACAAATATCTTTACCATTTAACTTCTGTCCAGGAGCTATGCTCTGAGAAGTAATAATGCCCGTGCCTTTAATTTTATATTTAACTCCAAGTTTTGTTAAAGCGTAAATCGCATCTTTAATCTGGCAGTTAACAAGATCCGGCATTTTATTATTTGAAGATACTTTTACTTCTTTAACGCTAATTGGTTTAATTTGAGTCTTAGTTCGCTCATCATCGCCAGAATTATCTTCAGCAAATTTTAAATTTTTCATTAAATCCGGATTTAAGTATTGCTGAAATTTCTCAATATCATTCTGAACAATTCTTTCTGCAACACTTTTAAAAATAGGTGCTGCAACTAATCCACCATATCTGCCCTGATCAGGAGAATTCAAAAGTATTAAACAGACAACTTGAGGATTTTCAACAGGGAAAAATCCTACGAAAGATGAATTGTAATGCTGCTTAGAATAACTTCCATCAACCAACTTTTGTGAAGTTCCTGTTTTACCGCCAATAGAAATTAATTCTGAAAAAGCTTTTTTCCCTGTCCCGTTTTTTACAACTCCACCTAACAAATCTCTCATAACATCAGAAGTTTCAGTTGATATTACTCTTCGTATCTCCTTAGGTGCAAATTCATAGACCAGCTCATCATTTTGACTAATTTGTCTTTGAATTAATTGTGGTTCGTACAATACTCCGCCATTAACTAAGGCACAATAACCAGCAGCTATCTGAACAGGTGTTACGGAAATTTCATATCCAAAAGAAAGGTAAGTTTTTGAAACTTTGGACCATTCATTTGGTTTCCTCAATCTGCCTGCTGTTTCACCTGGCAGAGTAAGCGATGTAGAATTTCCGAATCCAAATCCTCTTAAGTATTTAAAATATTTTTCGTCATCAATTCTTTGAACAAGTTTTGCAACACCGATATTACTTGATTGTTCGAGTATTTCAACAACATTTAAACTTTTAAACGGATGAGTATCTCTAATATTTACTGATTGATATTTATACTTTCCATTTTCAAGATTTAACTTCTCATTAAGTCTGCACAATTTCTGGTCAATCAATGATGCAAGAGTAAATGATTTGAATGTGGAACCGGGTTCATAAGTATCCGTAATTGCACGATTTCTTCTTTGAAAATCATTGTACTTCCAATATTCATTTGGATTAAAGTCATCTATGTTTGCAAGTGCAAGGACTTCGCCGGTATTCGGATCCATAATAACGCCTGTACCTGAAATTGCACCATATTCTTCTACTCCCTTTCTTAGCTCATCTTCCAGAATAAACTGATAACTTTTATCAATTGTTAAATAAAAATCATCACCCGATACAGCTGGATTTATTTCTTCATCATCAACAGTTACTGTTTCACCAACAGCATTCTTTTGAATAATTCTGGATCCATCTTCACCATTCAAAGCATCTTCATAATATTCTGAGATACCCATTACGCCCTTATCTTCGTTATCCAAATAACCAAGAACATGTGCAGCAAGATTATCGTAATGAAATACTCTTGTTGGTTCTTCTTTATAAAAAAATCCTGAATATTTAAGCTTCTTTAATGAAGAGGCAATTTCTAATGATGCTTTCTTCTCAATACAAATGGTCTTCTTTGAACCTTTCATAAGATTCAAATAATAAGTTTTACTCTTCTTGAATTTCTTTGCAAAGACTTGAGCTATTTCATTTTTATGTTTCTGTTTGATCATTCTCAAATCAACATAAAAAGAAACATCCGAACGATTGTAGACTAACAAAACATTATTACGGTCATATATCAATCCGCGCTCAGCTTCAATTTTTTCAACACCCGTCTGCTGTCTTTGTGCATAGTAAGAATATTCTTCTGCATGAACGATCTGAATATCAACCAGCTTAATCACCAATGCGATGAAAAAGATAAGAATTGATATTATTACTAATAGTGCGCGAGAGTTATTCATACTTTTCTATTAAAATCTCGTTTATTTCTTCAATTTTGCTGAGATCATATTTAATAACGAACGCTGGTTCAATATTTCTTATTAAACCAAGATCTGCTTTAGCTACAGCAACAATTCTTTCTTCAGAGGTTACTGTTTGATATTCTGCAGTAAGTTTAATTTTTCTCTGACTTTCTGATTTAAAAGTTTTTTCTGCTTTGTCTCTCTGCAAAAGAAATTGTTCATATTTAAGTTTTAAACCAACGCTAACCAATGCAAACACAGTTACTATTAGTAAAAGTGTTATAAGTAAGAATATTGCTGGTTTAGAACTTTTTTTCATATTCTTTCAGCAGCTCTTAGTTTTGCACTTCTTGCACGATAGTTATTTCTAATTTCTTCATCAGTCGGTAAAAGCGGTTTTCTATTAATTAATTTTAATCTTGCATCTTTTTTAATCAATCCCAGCGGATCTTCCTTTGGACTTAAGCTCACAATAGTTTCAGCTTTAAAAAAATCTTTAACAATTCTATCCTCAAGCGAATGATATGATATAACAACTATGCGTCCCCCCTTTTTTAAAACTTTAAGTGAATTTTCCAGAAACAGTTTAAGGTTACCTAATTCATCATTTACATAGATTCTAAGAGCTTGAAATATTCTTGATAAAGTTTTGCGCTGAAAATTTTGCGGAACCAATTCACTAATAATTGAAACTAACTGCCCTGTTGTTTCAATCTTTTTTACCGCACGTCTTTCAACTATTGTCCTTGATATCTTTCGTGAATTTTTCTCTTCCCCGAATTCATAAAAAACATTTGCAAGATCTTCTTCTGTAAAAGTATTAATTATATCAGCAGCGGTTACTTTCTTTGTTTTATCCATTCGTAAATCAAGAAACGCATCACTACGGTATGTAAACCCTGAATCGGGATTATCCAACTGAAATGATGATACTCCTAAATCTGCAAGTACACCATCGTAATTTTGTATTGATTCTATTTTTGCAATCACATCAATCAAAGAGTAATTAAAATTATATAAACTAACTCCGTGTTGTTCAACAAATTTTTTTCTTGAGAACTCAAATGCATCTGTATCTACGTCAGATGCTATGAGACGACCATCATCATTTAGTCTTTTCAGGATTTCACTTGAGTGCCCTGCAAAACCCAGAGTAGCATCAAAGTAAATTCCAGAACTATCAGTAATTAAAAGATCCAAGCTTTCTTTAAGCATCACAGGAGTATGATGCTCACTCATTTCGTAGCCATAACTTTAGCTGCTATCTCTTCATACGTTTGCGGTGATTGTAATAAATACTCTTCGTAAACTTTTGGATTCCAAACTTCTATTTTTTTAAGTGCACCAAGTATCAAAACTTCTTTTTCAATCTTTGCATAAGTAATAAGAGTTGATGGAATCATAATTCTCGATTGCCCATCCATAACATCTTCAGCTGCAAACTGAACAAACATTCTTATGAATCTTGCATCATCAGGCTGAAAAGAATTTAAGTTCAAAAGTGATTCTTCAATCTTCTGCCATTCATCCAATGGATACAAATCGATGCAATTGGATAGACCCCTGGTCATCACAAACGTTTCGTTTGCATCTGCAGAAATATGCTTTCTAAGTTTAGCCGGAATGGCAATCCGGCCTTTAGAATCTATTGAATATGTAAACTGACCTCTAAACATTCTCTCTCTTATTTGGGATAATTCCACATTTTTCCCCACCACAACCCAAAATAATGGAAAAATTTAGCGAAAGTCAAGAAAAACTTAAAAAATATTTCCACAAAAATTATTTCATCAGGTTAATTCTGGAGATCTGAATTTCAGGTTTTGGATAGTTTAATCAGATTTAGCAAATAAACTATAAAATCTATTTTTACTGATGAGCAAATAATTTCTTATTATTAGTAAGAAAATGTTCTCATTATTTTGCGACGAACCTTAATTAAATAATTAATTTGTGGATCTATTACTTGCAGCTTCTATTTCAAAAATCTAACGAGGTAAATGAATATCTAAAGTCTCTCCCGAGCTTTTATAATCCTGTTTACATATCTATCTTAATTTTTATTTTAGTTTCAGCGATTATCTATATCTCCTATAGATACATTTACAACCCGATGCTGAGAAAACACAGAAAAGATCAAAAACAATTTGAGTTAACCACTGCCAAAATACTTGCTATGTTTTCTGAACTTGATCCTAATCCTATTATGCGAATTAATTCTTCGGGTTTAATAACAAGTTTAAATAAATCTGCAAAAGAAAGATTTCCATTGCTTGAAATAAATAAGAGCAATCTTAATTCCATTGTTTCAAAAATTGAAATTGATATAAAAGGAATAATCCAGAATGATAAATCATTTATACTTCCTTTGGAATTGAAGGATAGATATTATGATATCAATTTTCATGGAATCTCTTTTCTGGATATGGCTCAGCTATACTTTTGGGATACAACAGCTCAAAAGGAATATGATAGACAAATGACAAACTATCAAAGCCTGCTTAGAAACTCATCTGCTCATTTACAAAAAGTAATAGAAGAAGAAAGAAACCGGTTGTCGAGAATTCTGCACGATTCCATCGCACAGAATATGCTTCTGATAAAACTAAATGTTGGTAATTATAAAAAATTTATAAGTGCCGGGTTGGATGAACAGGAATATCTAAGAACAATAAATATCCTCGATACAACATTAAAAGATATACGCGAACTTGCACACAATTTAAAACCACTTAACATAGAAGAGCTTGGATTAGAGACAGTAGTTAAATCAATGTGTAATAATGTTGCTCGTGAAGCAGGTTTTAAATATCAATTACAATTTCCGGAACATCAATTAAGCATTTCTAAAGAACTTGAAGTTTGTATATTCAGAGTTATACAGGAATCACTTAACAACATAATAAGACATGCAAAAGCAACTTCTTTCAATATTAATTTGCTGCTGGATGATGAGACACTTGTCTTATTTATTTCTGATGATGGGATTGGATTCAAACCAAAGAAACTTTTAAATGACAAATATATCTCAGACGGCCTTGGTGTTATGAATATGCAGGAAACTGTTGAAAAATTAAACGGCACTTTTCAAATAGATTCTACTAACAACAGCGGAACTGTAGTTATAGCCGCTTTCCCGATTGAAACTATAAATCAAGATGAAAAATCGAGTTATAAAAATATTAGTAGCTGATGATCATACTTTGTTCAGACAAGGTGTAATCAGACTTCTGGAAGATAATAAGGATTTTACTGTAATAGCAGAAGCTGAAAACGGTATTGAACTTATTGAGAAGTATTTTTATTATCATCCTGATATTATGCTGGCAGATATAGCAATGCCCGGATTAACCGGAATACAAAGCGTGCAGGAAATTCTTAAACAGGATGCTAAAGCAAAAGCATTGTTTTTATCGATGTATGATGCCGGTGAATATGTCTATAAAGTTATTAAATCCGGTGGAATGGGTTTAGTTAATAAGAATATTTTAGAAGATGAATTATTTTTAGCTATTGATAAAGTATATAACGGAGAAAAATATTTCGGTAGCAAGTGGACTGCGGAGGCTCTCGATCAATTATTTTATGATTATGAAAAACAATCGGAAGAAGATTCATACTTTAATATTGATTTAAATTTTCGTGAAGAACAAATTCTACAAATGATAATTGATGGAGCAACCAGCAAAGATATTGCTGATAAAATGCTGCTTAGTAAAAAAACTATTGATTATTACCGCTCTAATCTTTTAAGAAAGTTTAATATTAAGACACAGATTGAATTAGCAAAGTGTGGAATTAAGCATTTTGAGCAAAAAAAGGAAAAGCCGGTATGATGAATCGTAAAAAATCGTTAGTACATGTACTAAACCATTATCCAAGAATTTTTAATATGTTACCCTTGCAAAAAAAATTTTTATCATTATATGCAAGGATCATCATGAGCAAAATTTATCACGTAATCGTTATTTCAACATTACTTTTATTGTTCTTATCCTGTAGCCCCACTCAACAAATAGGTAAAGTTTTTACAAACACGGAAGCATATCAGCAATTTGGAGCTGTAATTTACTCAAGCGAAGTACCGCGTGAAAAAGTTATTGAACTCTTAAATAAAACTGAAAAGACTATAATGTTTGGCCTGGTAAATAAGATTGCTATCATATTGGATAACAACCGTAAATTACTCTACCCTGCAAAAGCCGAATATACAGACACCGATGTCTTTACAGCTTACAATATCTCTTCCGTTAAAGAATTACTTTCAAAAAGTAACTCACAATCCGTTGTGATAGAACAAAGAAGAGAAGTACTTTCTGTTTCTCTGAGCAATTACACTCTTGAAACCGGTTGGAAATGTCCGCCCAATTGTCCGGAAAATTAATGAGTCTATCAATAATAATACTTTATCTTTCAATGCTTGCCTGGATATTCCCAATATTCAGGCAATATAAATGCAACTTATTTTACTTTTTTTTATTTCTTGGTATCTCAGATCCTCTATCTGGTTTGTTTATGAAACTGACGCACTTCTCCCCGGTTATAATTTCCGTAATCATTGCACCTTTATTATTTTATTCTATCAATATTGATCGCAAAAAGAAATTTTCAATAACCCCGGTTGAGATTTTTGTATTTGTTCTAACTGCTGTGCTTTATTTTACGATTTCAAATCTTGATATCATTATGCTTGTAATTCATACTCTTATACTCATAAGGATTATTTTTAAAATAATTCTGGAACTTCATCATAAACAGATAGTAAATATTTTTCATATAGTACTGGCATTTTATATGACTACTTCCGTTGCAAGTTTAATTATTTATCTTAATGGAGATCACCAGGCAATAATTTTATTTTATATAAATCTCGCATTTCAAATTCTACTTGCAATCTTCTTTGCAACATTCAGAGAAGACCATCAAAAGCTAACTTACAACGTTACACCGGCGTTTAAGGACTAATTTTTTTCATTTTCTTCGTTTTTGATCAAAAATCGTTAGTACATGTACTAAACCAAAATCAACCCTCCCATATTATAATTAAGTAGTTCTTTTAAGAAATTTATTCTAGTATCTGCAAAAGGTATAAAGACATTTATAGTTAATGAAATCTTTTTAGTAATAATTATAACAACATAAAAGTTTGCAAATAAACAAAAACAATGAGCGAGGGAACAACATGAGTAAATGGGCTGATTATCTTATCTCTGCTATAAGATATGAAAACGAGATGCGCAAGAACGCTATTGCATATCTTAAAGTTCATCAAGATACCGGTGATGAGGTTGGTGCAGGATCTACCTGGACAAAGGAAGAAGTGATAAACGCAATGTACGATGGAAAAACTTTTTATACCATTCTTAAAAGTAATTCAGGTGAATGGAAAAAAGGATCTAACGTTGCATTAGTTACAAAAAACGGCAGAGCTATTATTACTGATAACGAATATACAGAGCTTGATTATCTTGGTGATTTACAAGAGCTGTAGATTTTCCACACCCTGCTGGGGGAAGGGTCTGGTTTTGTAGAATAAATGATAAATTATTCCGCAACTTACGTTCATCGTACTGAATACGGAATAATATTTTATGTTGCGCTTCTTTCCGATTAGAGGTGTAACGATCCGGTTTGTTGGAGGCTAACAAACCGGAAACCTTTGCATAGTTATAATCCGGTTCTGTATGGGGTAAACAGACCGGATTACTATTTAATTAAAAAACTATTTCATAATAATATTGATGTGACGGTATGAGGCTTAGAGGAAGATGTAAATTTCTTTGCACTGCATCTGCAATGTTTTTTTTGCTTGGTGTGGTGCGCGGTATAGGAGGTGTTATTGATCTGATAAACAATACTGACATATTGATCGAAGTAGATTCCAGTTCCATTACACTTGTACTTTTAACACTTTCTTACATAATATTAAGTGCTGCAGCTTTTATAACAGCAATAGCTTTATATGAGCAAAATGAAAATTATATATCAGGCGGAATTATACTTTCTGCCATATTTGCTGTTAACGGTATTTTACAAGGATACATTTTTTTTGATCAAACAATAAATGGTGCCGTAATTATTAATACTTTAGCTGCAGTTATAATAATTTTATTACTTACACGAGCTAAAAAATCATTCTATAAAAAAGAACAAACTGAATCTTTAGAAATACTGAACAGCAATCCTGAAGAAAGCTTATCGCACTAAGCAAGGTAGAAATGTATTTTTTGAATTTTGTCCGCCGCGACGGCTTTGACTTTTGAATTTTATTTATTGCTAATTGTTGATTGTTAAAAAGGTTCTAATAAATTAAGTTGCACTAAACATTTTGTGATGCTGATGCAATTGCTTAGAAAAACTCTTTACACAACCCTTATTATCCTTAATATATTTTTAGCTCTTACTGCAATACCCGGCGGATTCTGTTTACTAACTGGTATTGCCGCTCCGCCCATTGATGAATTAAAAGGCTCTGTCTTTTCAGATTACACTATACCCGGGGCATTGCACTAATGATAATTGTTGGCGGAAGCGCACTTCTTGCCTCTGTAATGTTAATACGTAAATACAAGTACGCCGTGTTTTATTCTGCAATTGTTGGTTTGATAATAATGGTATTTGAATTTGTAGAAGTACTTGCTATTGGCTCCCCTACCGGTGCAGGATTAATAATGCAGATAATTTATTTTGTGTTTGGTATTGCTATGGTTAAATGTTCACTTTTTGTTTTGTACCTGGATATGAAAAAACAAGATGTTGAAATGGTTAAATGATGAACAACGATAAATTTATTCTCTTAGTTGTTGTTTGCGTGCTTACGCATATAGTGCGCGCTGTTTACGAAGTATTAAAACACAAAAAAATTATTGCAGCCGGTAAACTTTCTTTTGCAATTATATTTACAAATATGGCTGTGCTTTGGATTAGCTGGTTTTTGCTTTGCGGTGCAGATGTTTATAAAATAAACCTGCCCGCTGTTGTTAAATATATTGGTATTGCGCTAACATTACTTGGCGCAGGTTTATTCTTTACAGCTTTGTTTACAATTAAAACTCTTGAAACTTACAGCGGCGACCTTATAACAAAAGGTATTTACTCTAAAGTACGGCACCCGATGTATTTAGGTTTTATTTGCTGGTTACTTGGTGCGCCATTATTTTTTAATGGAGTTCTCTCTCTGGCGCTTGCAGTTATATTTATTGCAAATGTTTTGTTCTGGCGGCACCTGGAGGAGATTGAGTTAGAAAAAAGATTTGCCGGATATAAAGAGTATAAGTTGAAAACTAATTTTTAATCGTCTATACTTTTCCATATTGATGAGTAAAACTGAATTTATTTGTCTTAACAAGTTGCTTTAATAATTTTTCAATTTTAAATGCAGTGAAAAGAGAATAAAAGCATCCCTAGCAAGTCAATACGGAAGACAAAGCAATGAGTATAAAGATTCGTTAAAGTATTAATCTCGACCTCGCCCATAGTCCCTCTCCTTAACAAGGAGAGGGAAACAGGGTGAGGTTTTGTTTTAGCTAATTATTTTTTTTCATATCCCTTTCTTCATTTCTTACAACGCACCTGTTAAGAGCATAAACACAATAGCTGTACTTGTATCTTCAGAATCAAATCGAGAATTCAATTCAATAATTTAGTGTTTGGCAATTTGCTTATTCTTATTTAGATTAGATATAAATAACAAACTTATTTATTTAAGGAGGCTTATGAAAAAAACACTAATACTATTTGCAGCTGCGGTATTAATCGCTCTATCATTAAATAACATTTCCTTTGCTGACAGAAAATATTTTGCACGTTCTTATCTTGCATACACACTGCCCCAGCGCGCTATGGAACTTGAAATCTGGAATACAATGCGCATCGGTAAGACCGAAGGATATTATTACAGAATGCAGCCACGCTTTGAATTAGAATATGGTGCAACAGACAGGTTAACAACTTCTTTATATATGAATTTTGATCAGAGAACTGCTTCCGATAATGGATACAGTTCAAGTCCGCTGGAGTTTACATCTTCATCACTTGAGTTACGATACAGGTTAACTAATCCTGATGAGTTTTTTATTGATCCTGCATTGTACTTTGAATTTTCTTACGGCGGTTCAGAGCTTGAATATGAACCAAAAATAATTTTATCAAAAAGATTTGGTGATGTAGTTACTGCAGTTAATATTAATGCAGAGATTGAAAGAAAAGTAATTGAATCTGAGCACGAATCTAAATTCGAAATAACAGCGGGTGTAGCTTATGATTTATCAAATAACATTGCCATTGGATTGGAATTCAGAAATCATAGAAACTACACAGATATTTATGAAGAAGAAGAAAACCAGGCAACATTTCTTGGTCCAACTTTCAACATCCAGACAGAAGAACTATACTTTACAATAAACTTTTTAAAACAAGTTGGCGGAAGTCCTGCTACAAAAGATAATCTTGATCTTGACGGACACGAAAACTTTGAGATAAGAACAATACTAGGAATAAACCTATAATGAAATCATCAATCACTTTATTTACCTCATCATTAGTGATTATTTTGTTAAGTGCTTGCAGCGGCTCATCAAACAATAGCACTGCAGGCACAACAAAATTCCCTGAAGGAAAAGATTTGTACGTTTCAAAATGCACGGCCTGCCATAAAGCCTACGAACCAGAACTGCACACTAAGGATGAATGGCAAAAGATATTGGATGAAATGGGCAGCAAAGCAAAACTAACAAACGATGAAAAAACAATTATCTTAAATTATCTGTCTGAAAGACAATATAACCAAAGTAAAGTATTACCTAGCTTAAATTAATTTTATTAACCAATTAGGATTTTTTAAATACAAACTTGGATTTATCCGCTTCAATAACCTGTTTCATAAACTCATAAAATTCAGGGTACAAACTCAACGGAATATTATTCTGTAAAAGTTCAAACCTTCTTACATAAAAAAGTTTTCCATCCTTAAAGTCATATTCACAATAGTATCCGGCAAAACTTTTTTCAATAGTTTTATTTTTTGGCTGAGATTCAAGTTTATAACTATGCGGTAGTTTTATATAAACGGTATCAATATCCTGATAAGGATATATGAAATAAACCGGAAATTTTCTTTTCCCAATTTCTTCTTTCGGCAGGTGCTTAGCTGATTTTCTATTTATGATGCTGGGAGTAATAAAAATTCTATCATTTAGCTGAGGTAAAAATCTATGATACAATCCGTTTACAGATAGAAGAAGACTTCGATTATTTTCACTTGTTAATTCATCAGAAGAAAATTTTTCAACTGTAAGATTAGAATAATTGCTGCTTAATAAATTTGTGATCAAGACATTATCATCTTTAGTATTAAGCCTTGCAAGACTATTTTTTATGTAATCTTTTTGGTTGCCCGTGGTTTCTATTTTTGCATCAAACTTTAAGTCGCCGGTTATTTCTATAATTCCATTAAAAACTGAGATCATAGAATTTTGGTTGAATTTTTTTTGAGGAGTACGAATCAGTTCACCTTTTTCATCGCTTACTACAAGCGCTTCTATATCCTCAATTGTATATGGAATGTCATCCATCTCATCATAAGTAGAAGTACATTCAAGCCAAACTGTATCCTTTTCTAACGGCACACAAACAATACAATGATTAAATTGATTTGATGGCCGTTCTTTATCAACAACACCTTCATTACGGGTTAAAGCATGCGCAGGAAAAGATTTTATTCCGGCCACACGCAGCATCGAAGTCATAAAATTAGATAAGTCTTTGCAATCTCCATACCTGTTTCTATATACTTGTTCTGCCGGCTGCGGCTGCCATCCGGCTAATCCCATTTCAATAGCAACATACCTGTTTTTTTTCTGAAGATGTTTGTATAGAATTCTGATTATTTCTTTACGATCTGTAACACCCTTTATCAAATCTTGTATCTCTTTTATTGCTTCATTAGAAAGCATGTACCTGTCAGCATATAATTTTCGTAACCAATTTGAATATCCTTCCCAACTTCTTGTATTACCGGAATAAGAATCTGTCTGAAACTCCTCAGCATCAAAATACACAGCAGTTTGAATTCTATGTTCAGGAGGCAGAAAATCCTCTTCCAATGTAGTGGAAATATTTTTTAATCTCCAGGTATATACTTGATACGAATCTTCTGTTTTTATTTTTGGAGTAATATCGGTTCCCTTATTAGAATATCTAAACTTAACCTCAGGATTAATATTTACCTTGTACATGGAAGAATAAGATGGGATATCGTTCTGAGGATACCAATCAGGCCACATCAGTAACGTTTTGATTTTGACTTTATATTGATAATTGAAAATGAAAGGATATGAATGATGCTGCATTTTAAAATATTTATACTTATCACCCGAGTAAAAAGCATCAGCAGAATACTCTTCTTCCTTAATTTCATCAGAATCCAGTTCTTTAATCAACTCACCATCCATTTCAGTTAAAGTAGCATCGATATCTTCCACATCAATAAAATGAGATTCGCTTACTACAACTCTGCAATGTTTATCAGCTTTACTATTTTTTATTAATATTTTTCTGCTAACTGTATATTCAAGTCCAGAATTATCAGGGATTTCCACCTCTACATTATCCTCTAAAATAATGGCGTCAGCTTTTTGCACCAGAGAATCAAATTTTACAGTTGGATCGAATTGTGCAAAACATAATTCGCTTTGATTCGATATTAAAAAAAACACAAAAAATATTTTAATGATCATTTTCATTGTAATTTCCAATTGAAGGATTTAGTTACCTGAAACCTCTTTACTAATTACTACTTGATCCATTGAAGCACCAACAAGATCATCATAAAATGATTTTATACTACTATAGTTTTTAGCCAACAATCTTCTTCGTCTCAGATCTACAGTTCTTACACATTCAATAAAATTCTTCCCTGATGCATATGTCTGACTAAAGCCCAGATCGGTAATTAAATTTTTTCTTTTCGTAGGGATTTGTGAAACTGAGTAATTTTCAGGTAGTTCAATTTTTATATTTTCAGATTTTAACCCGGCATATTCATAATCAATTGGATTATTTCTTTTTGGTCTTGTAAATGGGTTAGCCTTTATTCCTGTAAAAAATGGAACAGAAAAATATCCTAGCTGTTCTGTTTCTTCAATATAATTGGGTATTGAATAAGAAATGTTTAGTATCAGAGGTTTATAAATAGAATCTAAATTTTCGTAATAAAATGTATCTATTTTGGCTTCAGCAAAATTCTTTTGAAGATAATCTTTAACATAGGTACTTGTATCCTTCTCTTGCAGAGCATCGTACTCTTCGAGTGCAGCGTGGCCATTAAAACTAATTGTTGTTTTAGCAGTAAGGGTTTTTTCTAAATTAATACTTGCAGTTGTATTTATATTAATTGAACTTTTAACTGTTTCTGGTGTTAACGATATTATGCTGCCTTTCTCCTCTTCTATTAAAAATCCACTTGAAACTTCTAGGCCTGGTGTTAAACATCCGAATTGACTGTAAACAGAAACGGGATAAAGAAAATAATTCTTTGTTTTTATTTTCAGTAAACAAATCATTCTGTTAAACTGACTTCCATCACAAAAATCTGTACTTATTATTCCGTTTTTTCTCGAACTAATCCAGACAGGCTTTGCATCCAATCCGGCATTTTTTAACATATTAATTAGTAACATACTTTTTTCAGATGAACTTCCGGATTTATCCTTAATTACTTGAGCAGGCTCCTTAAAAAATTCCCCCATTAAGGATTTATGTTCTGTAGTTCTAATTTTTGTTCGAACGTAGTCATAAATTAAACTAGCTTTTTTGAAATCATCGGATTCAGTTTCAATGATATTTTTTACCAGACTCTCACATTCATCATCCTCCATCATATCATCGTAAGATTTAAAGATACGTTTCGCAACATCATCCCAGGTTTTTGCAAATTGCAGACTAACATATTCATTCTTAAATGCAACAAGAACGAATCGCATTTTAGCAAAGTTATCCTCAATATTATCTGTGTAAGGTTCTTCTTTAATTCCGGGTAAGTTGCTGCACGACCAAGTGTAAACAGATATCTTCTTGTTGGTGTCATCCCTATCCATAATTTCTTCAATGTTTTCCTGTAGTTCAAAATGCTCTAAATTCATGCTTAGTCTTTGATAAGCAAAACCTCTTGGCAGATAGACTTTCACTTCACTATATTTTGTATAAATATCATTCTGAAATGACCATGGTTCCAAATTTGAAATGTATTCGGATCTGACTGAAAATGAATAATCAAAAACTGACCCAACTTCAACACCGGGAATTGGGAAAGAGACTTTATTTGTTCGTTCACCCTCTTCAGTAAAAATATTATCACTATCCAATTCAAATTCTTTTCCATCAGGTGAAATTGAAATTGCTTCGATGTCATCAATTTCATCTTCGTGCCATAACAATAACTCAATATTGGCTTGTTTTTTCCCTTCTTCTGTAAAGACCTTAATCCTTATGTGTCTCTTTATTTCAAGTGTAAAATCTCTAGTTATCTTAATCGAAGATTTATCAAATATAACTGCAGCATCTTCCTCCGGATCTTCTGCAAGACTTGTCATTTTTAACAGTTCTTCCGGAATCTCTCCAAAATCCTGTGTATAGGAGTTGCTAAAAATTATTATAAAAAAGAAAGGGATGAGCAAATAACACTTTTTCATTTCTCCACCTGAAATATTGTTAAATTAGAAAAACCTTATAATCCCGGTCAGTAATCAATATCTTTTTATATCTGCCTCATAAATAACCGAAAACTGTTTTATTAACTATTTTGGTATTGTCTATTGAGATTGAGATCGGATGTAAGGTTGGCAGGATTATTTCGATTATACATAGTGCTAAGCATAACGGAATAGATTGATCTGAATCCTGGTAAGAAATAATTTTTAAAAACCTTTTTGTATTATATTTTCCCATATCACCCATACAAATATTGCAAAACATTTTAATAATTTCCATACAATTTAATTTTTTGAGTTCGATTAGAATGATAATAATATTTATTTACTGCCTGATGATCAGATGTTTTCCTTATATAATTTTATTCCGTTCATAAAAACAAATCAACCGCTTACATAAATCCACTTCACATCTGCTCACTAATAAAATATTTTCACACAAGGAAAATAAAATCTTTAGAAAGGAATAATTATGCTGAGATATTTATTAATACTTTTAGTTGTTTTAAGCGTTGCAGCAAATGCTAATAACTCAAAATCATCAGCAGATAAAATAATAAAGGGAGTAGTAATTGATTCAGCTTCGGCATCCGTGCTACCCTTTGCAAATATTACTCTGCATAATAATTCCGATTCATCCTTTATAACCGGTGTTTCAACAGGTACAGACGGCGCATTTACTTTAGCAAACGTATCAGAAGGAAATTATTATTTAAAGATCAGCTTTGTAGGTTATGATACAAAATATATTTCGAGTTTAAATCTGAACAGCAATAAATCACAGTTTGATCTTGGCAAAATTCTTCTTACAAAAACCGCGTATGAAATAAGCGGTGCTGAAGTTGTTGGTGAAAAAGTAAGTGAGGAACTTCACCTGGATAAAAAAGTTATAAATGTTTCACAAAATCAAAATGTACAGGGCGGCACTGCACTGGATGTTCTGCAAAACCAGCCATCGGTAAGAGTTGATCCAGATGGAACTGTTTACTTACGCGGTAGTTCAAGTTTTAATATTCTTGTAAACGGTAAACCATATCCACTTCAGGGATCAGATGCATTAAGACAAATATCTGCAAACAATATTGAAAATATAGAGCTTATTACAAATCCTTCATCAAAGTATGATGCTGAAGGTTCTGCAGGTATAATCAATATAAACCTTAAAGTGCAAAAAGATATGTCTATGAGCGGTATAGTAAATCTTAACAGCGGAACCGGTGATAAATATAACGGAGATTTTTCGTTTAGTTATAATGTTGATGGGTGGAATTTAACATCAGGTTTAGATTATCGTAATAATACTTTTACAAATGTGCAGGATATAAATAGAATCTCAAGCATCAATGATCAGGTATTGTATAATAATTCACTTATAGATATCAGCAACCAAAGAAAACAATATTCATTAAGAGCCGGTGCAGATTATACTGCCGATAAGCAAAACGCTTTAGGTTTATCTTTAGGTATTGGCCTTGTTGATGTTCTAAGTACTTTAAACACGCAGGTAACAAATGAACAGCCTAATAATGCTAGTTACTCAAAAATTCAGAGCAATCAGGATATTCCTGTAAGTTTTGTTAATTCAACATTCACTTATCAGTATAAATTTATTCCAGATGTAAATGATTTATATCTTGAGTTAACTTATAATTATGTTGATTTAACAAATGAACAAACTACAATTCAATACATGTCTGATGAAAGTTTTACATCAACAGATGAAATGTTAAGTAATATAATTTTCACTAATGACTCTAAGCGAAATGACGGCCGAGCAAAACTAAACTATAAACATAAACTTGGTGAAGCCACAACTTTAGAATCTGGTTTACAAACTAATCTTGCCTACAGAAACTTTGATCTTGAAAATCAAATATATGATGCGTCATTAAATGACTATGTAGTTGATCCTGCACTTACAAATAACTTTTTTCTAAGAAATAATGTGTATGCGGGATTTGTTTCGTTCAACTCAGAGTTTGAAGGATTTAGTTATATGGTTGGATTACGCGGTGAGTATATGGATAGATTCCTTGATCAGAAAACACTTTCGGAAACTTATTCGTTTGAACAAATGGATTACTTCCCTTCAATTAATATTTCCAGAAAGATTGATGATCATCAATTGCAATTAGGTTACAGCAAGCGAATTAACAGACCTAACGATAATATGTTAAATCCATTCGCATTCTATTCAGATCCAAACATAACTATCTCCGGTAACCCTGCACTTAAGCCGGAATATATTGATGCATTAGAATTGAATTATCAAAAAATGTACGGCAGTGTTTTTGTTTCTGTTCAATCATATTACAGAAAATCTAAAGATTCTTTCAGCCAGACTTTTGCAGTGGATAGTTCTGGAAAACTAAACATAATGTTTGATAACTATGGCAACTCAGATGTTTATGGTGCTGATATATCAACAAGCTTTCCTGTGGCAGAAATATTTAAGTTTGATCCTGCTGTAAATATATACCAAACTCATCTGGATGGAAAAGTTAATGGTGAAAGCATCATTAAGGATTTCTTTAACTGGTCTGCAAGATTAAATGCAACAGTTAATTTCTCGGCAGATACCCGTTTTCAATTATCAGCTAACTACATGAAATTTATTGATGCTCAATCAGAGTCAGAACCATTTATGATGGTAAGTGCATCATTGCGTCAGGATTTCCTGGATAAAGCAATGTCAATTACTCTGCAGGCAAGAAATTTATTTAATGGTTCAGATATGAAGTTTAATACAGCTGGAACTAATTTTTATGGTGCCGCAACAATAAAACCGGAATCACCTGTATTTACTATATTGTTCAGCTATAACTTCAACAACTTTAAACGCCCTCAGAGACAAGGGGAAAATATTGATATCCCAACAGGGCTTTGAGATTAAACTTTAGGAAGATATAATTAGGCGAGTTAGACTCGCCTTTTTTTATGATTTACTTCACTATTAATTATTAAGCTTTAGCCTTTTATAAATTATAAAATGATTACCATAACTTAATGGTTTTGTAAATTCACCCTCATTTAACTGAAGTATTGCTAAGCTAATCTCGTCAGAAAAATGCTTAATGTTTACATCGCCTATAAGTCCATTATTGTTCTTGGACTCACTTGTAGAATAAGTTAAAACTAAAGATGTAAAGTCGATACCATTTAACAATGCACTATATACAGTATCAGCATTTTCCCGGTTGTCGCACTGAATTTCTGCTAGGGAGATATATCTAGGTTCGGCAAATACAACTTTAATTTTTCTTCTAACGAGCAAGTTAATTGGATGCCCGCCATAAATTGCAGGTGTATACTTCCATTCCATTAAAGATAATACAGCAAGTGAATCCCAGACAGGATCATTAGTACCGTTCAAAATTTTTGCTCTTTCAACTTCACCATTAGTATCTATCATCATTTCACAATAGAACTCAAAATAGTTATTAGTAATTGATTCTCTTAACGGCGGTAATTCAGATTGCTTTAATAACTTTGGCTGGATAAGAGTTGTTTCTTCGGGTTGAAAGACTGTACAGCCCGAGGTAATAACGAAAAGACAGATGAAAAAAATCTTGTTCATTTTATACCTCTCAATGCTTAGATATCAAACCCATCTTTAATAATTTTATTAAGGAGAATTAGGAGTGATTGATATTGATTTACCTAACACTGCAAATTCTCTATCAGTAATTAGCAATTAATTTTAACCATAGTCAACAACTATCGCTTTGCGATTAACAAGCAATAAAATTAAAGTAACCTAATATTAATTTGATTGTAATTTTTGAATTGTTGATATAAGGGTGATTTTATTTGCGAAAATAGCAACAGTTGGAATCCAGGATAGGAAACCTTTAGGAAGAAGTGAGGATCAAATCTGTTCCTTAAAAAATCCCTCGGCTCTAGTTACTCTTAGTAAAAGTTATTTTAAAGTACATAAACAAACGATAAAAATATATTTGGCTTAATTATACTAATTTCAGATTTCTTATGAATGTAATAACTAAAAAAAATTGACCGCTACAAAATGGTCTTAGATGTTTATAGGATTTGATTAGTTTATTTTAATATTGTCATTCCTCATCGGAAAAATGATCCTTAGATAATGGAGTGGAAATGATTCAGTATACGATTTTAAATATATTTGGCTGAATATGATCTTTTAATTTATTTTAAATATTTAAGATAAATTTTTGAACTCTCCCCAATAAATAATCAAATTCAAAAGGTTTATTTACAAGATCATTGGCCCCAATTTCTAAAAATTTTTTAGCCATTTCGGTGCCTGTATCACCTGTTATTATGATGACTGGTAATGACGGGTAAGTTATTTTAATATTCTTTAATACTTCGTATCCATCCATTTCTGGCATATTATAATCAAGAATAACCAGGCTGTAATTATCAATCTTTAATTTATCCAGTCCATCTCTACCGCAAAAAGAACAAGTTACAGAATAATTTTCTTGCTCAAGTTCCTCCCCAATTACTAGGCAAAGAGTTTCATCATCATCTATTACTAAAATTTTTTGTTTTAATTCTTCCAACTGATTTTATTTTATAATCTAGTTTTGGATCATAATATGGATATATTATAATTAAAGAAATGATCTTTAGCAATCTTTTCTAGTTGAATTAAAATTTTTGGTGTAATCTCTTGGGAGTCTGAAAAAACATTTTATATCTATGCCGATTGCCTGAATTGGTAAAGAAATCCAATGAATAACTTATTTATTAATCAGGTAATTAATTGTTTTACTAAATTTTAATGAAAATGCTTGAAATGAATTAAAAACTGTTCGTAGTATGCTAACTTGACTAAAAATATAAACTATTATTTGTTATTGAAATTTAACAATCTACCCTTATCTTTCTTTATCTGAGTAAGATTCATTATAAATATCATCAAAATATAAAAAGCTAAAAATCCGAAAAATCCAATTAAACCAATTTGTATGGTCTTTAAAAGTAAAAACATCATAAAAAAATCCTATAGTTTAAGTAAGCTGGCTTCTAAATAAACAAACTGAATGCCAATTTAACCGTTATTTTTTGAGCCATTTTTAACCATTAAAGTCGAAAAACAGTCTATAAATGAGATAATGTCATATTTTATTCAATTTAATACTTGGAATAACCTTATCTCACAATAATCTATTCGCCCAACAAGCCGACAACATTCCCGCTCGATTTGTAATTCCATTCAAAGCCGGATTGCCGAGATGATCTTCGAATTGCTCAAGTATTATCTTTAGCATATAATGTGTTTTAGAAGTATGAAATTTCTCTGAGAATTTCAGGTACTCGAACGAAAAGGATTTAAGATCAGTGAAAATAACTTTACTCTCAGACGCTATTCTCAAATTATTTTGAAAATCATTTAAGAACTTTTGAGCATCACTTTTCTTCTTTGCTTTTGTTGAGACACAGCAACGCTTACCATCTGGTTTATCATAAAATATATAATAGTATCCGCTAGGTCGCTTAGATAGAAACAAATTATTTTCCTTTCCAGGCACTTTGAAACAAAATTGCACACTGAATTGCACACTGCAACTCTATTTTTGGGGTGTGCAATTAGTATATACTTAGGTGTAATCAATAATTGGTAATCTTAAGGAAGGCTATTTTTATCTATTTTCTCAACTTTAAGAGCCAACTGCCGGAATCGAACCGGCGACCTACTCATTACGAATGAGTTGCTCTACCAGCTGAGCTAAGTTGGCTTATACAATTACCATTCAGGAAGAGAAAGAAGAAGGCGAAGATATAGCTCTTCGCCTCTTAAAATAAGTTAAAGATAAAATAACTATCTTATTCTTTTTTTATGTCTGTTCTTACGTAATCGTTTTTTTCTTTTGTGTGTAGACATTTTATGGCGTTTTCTTTTTTTACCACAAGGCATCGTTTTTTTCTCCTTTAAGAAATTTACTAATGATTATTCAATAACTGTTCTGCTTTTTTTCCAACTTCACTTGTTGGATTTAGATCATAGGCTTTTTTAAGCCACTCTTTTGATTTCTCAATATTCCCCGCTGAAAGATTTACAACACCAAGATTTAGGTGTGCAATCTGATGATCAGGCACATATTTTAATGCTGTTTCCATTTCTTTTATCGCATTTGGAAAATCCTGTAGGTTAAAATAACAAACTCCCATATCAACTCGTGCATCAGCATCTTTAGGATTTTTTTCTAAATATGTTTTATAGTTTACTATTGCTGCATCAAATAAACCTGAATCATTTTTCAGATGCGCTAGTTCAAGCAAACTTTTATAATCCTCAGGATTTTGTTTGATCTTTGCCTCTAGATCATTTATCAACTGCATATTATTAAGATTTACGCCGGAATTTGTATTTGGCTGAACTTGATCTTGATTCATTGCTGTCTGTGTTACAGGAGTAGAATCAAGAATTCCCGATGTTAAAATGATAATAGCAATAACAGCAAACCCGCCAATTAAAATTGCATATAATACCTTAGGATTTAAGGTCTTGTCACCATTATCATTTACAACTTTTGAATCTGCAGTTTTAGAATTAGAATGTTTTGAACGAGATACTTTTACACCACATTCAGGGCAGAACTTATACTCTTTTTCAAACTTGTATCCGCATTCATTACAAAACTTTGGCATTTAGAATTAACCTTTCCTCTTTTCGCTCATTCCAACATTAACAATATCTTTAAACTCTTTTGAAAACTTAAATGTAGGTACAAAATGTTCATCAACAAAAACCTTTTCACCAGTTTTAGGATTACGAGCATTTCTGGCATTTTTCTTTTTAACCTTATAACTGCCGAAACCACGTATTTCAATTCCACGACCTTCTTTAAGAGCTTCAATTACTGTGGAGAAAAATCCTTCAATTATAGCTTCCGTTTCAAGCTTAGTAAGCCCAGTGCCTGCAGCAACTTTATCTACAATATCAGCCTTTGTCATTTAAAACCTTAATAATTAATAATGTCTATTTATTTTGGCCGGGAAAATTATCAAAGATTTGTGCTAAAATCAACCTAACTGCTTATTTTATAATATATTAGAAAACACTTGAGCAATATGAAATGGCATTATTATCTCATTTTGGATAGAATTCTCTGAATCTGAACAGTAAATATTTTTTAATCTACAATTTTAACTATTTTTTGATGGTACGTGTATTGTATATAAACAGGCATATCGGAGAGAGAATTTTGCAGCTTATAGAAATTATACAATTGGCACTTTTATTTTTTATCGCGTTAAGTGCGATTATTTTCCTTTTTTCATATTTGGGATACAGGACAAAGTCAAAATTAAAAGAACTACCTAAACCGAAGTATGTATCAAAAAAAATAGAAACACAGAAAACTGAGGTCATTCAGGACTCCGTAAAAAATCCCGAATCTGAAAAATTGAAAGAATCTGTTAAACAAAACCCCAAATTTGAAGTATATACCCCCAGTTCAGATATTAATGTTAACCAGAAATCCCAAAAATCACTCAAAAAAAAATCGCACTCACCAAAAACACTAATAATTAAACACAAATCTTAACTTCTTACTCAGAAAATTTTATTTTATTGTGTGTTGTATGTTTAATTTAATCGCTAAATCGTTTATTATATTTCTAAAAATAAAATTTATTGAAAACAAAACACGAGAAATATGAAAACAGTAATAATAATTGATGGAATGTCTTGCCAGCATTGTGTAATGGCAGTAAAAAAAGAAATCCAAAAACTTGAAATTAAAAATCTTGAAGTGAAAATTGGTGAGGCATTAATTGAATATGATGAAAATAAAGTAAGCGAAAAAAATATTCAGCAGGCCATTGAAGATGCAGGATTTGTTGTCGTTAAATAATAGTTTAAAATGAAACAGATTTTAGCAGAAAAAATTTCGTTGCCAGTTGAAGGGATGACTTGTGCAAGTTGTGTTGCACGAGTTGAAAAAGCTATCACAAAATTTGAAGGTGTTTCTGCGGTTAACGTAAATTTAGCTACAGAAAAAGTCACATTAGAATATGATCCTTCTCTAGTTGATTTGAATGAAATTGCAGCAACAGTAGAAGATATTGGTTATAAGATAGATTTAACAATTCTACAAAAAGAAAATAATCCCCCGCAAGAAAAAACTAACTATGTTGATTCACATCTTAATGAACTTAAAAGTGATTTAATATTTGCTGTTGTGCTAACGATTCCTATTTTGATTATTAACATGGGAATGATGTGGGAAAGTATTTTCCTTATTAATTTCTTAAACGTTGATCAGATAAATAAAACACTTTTGATATTAACAACCCCGGTACTTTTTATATCTGGTAAAAGATTTTATAAAATATTCTGGAATAACCTGAATCATTTTTCTGCAGATATGAATTCGTTAGTTGCAATTGGAACGGGTGCAGCCTATTTATTTAGTCTTCTGCTTACTTTATTCCCAGAAATATTTCCACATTCTAAACAAAACAACCATGAGCTGTAATTATCACTCTTATACTTTTAGGGCGATGGTTGGAAAGTAGAGCCAAATCAAAAACTGGTTCTGCGATAAAAAAATTAATTGAACTACAGCCGAAAACTGCAATTGTGAAAGAACAAAACCGCGAAATTGAAAAACAGATAGATGAATTGAAGCCTGGCGATATAATCGTGATTAAACCCGGCAGCAAAATACCAGCGGATGGAATTATCACCTCCGGCGCATCCTCTGTAAATGAAGCAATGATAACCGGTGAGAGCATACCCGTTGAAAAGTTTATCGGTTCTAAAGTAATAGGTGGTACAATAAATATTACAGGTTATTTTGAATTCGAAATATCTACTATCGGAAAAAATTCAGTTCTTGGGCAAATAATAAAATTTGTTGAAGAAGCGCAAGGATCAAAAGCTCCAATCCAAAATCTTGCGGATAAAGTAGCGTCAATATTCGTCCCTGTTGTAGTGCTTATTGCAATAGTTACATTTGTCATTTGGATGATTATAAAACCAGATGATTTAAGTATTGCAATTATGAATTTTGTTGCAGTGCTTATAATCGCCTGCCCTTGCGCACTTGGATTAGCGACACCAACGGCGTTAATTGTTGGAATGGGAAAGGCCGCACAAAATGGAATCTTGTTTAAGAATGGAGAAAGTTTAGAAGAACTTCATCGATCTGATACAATTGTGTTTGATAAAACCGGTACTATTACTGAAGGGAAATTATCTGTAAAAAATATTTTCTTTAAAGATGTATCAGAAGCTGAATTTTTATCTACTTTATCTTCACTTGAAAGTAAATCTGAACATCCTGTTGCAAAAGCTATAACTGAATACTCTGATAATAAAAATATTAAACCGCTACTGATTACGGAATTTGAAAATAAACCAGGCAAGGGCATCAAAGGGAGAACCGATAATAAAGTATTATTGGCTGGTAACGAATCTTTTATGATAGAGAATAAAATTGATTTAACTTTATTAAAATCCGAAATGAAAAAAGATATCGTTCAATATTCATCGCTTTTTTTTCTTGCAATCGATGGTGAGTTGAAAGGATTTGTTTCTGTAATCGATTCCGTAAAAAGTAATTCCTTAGAAGTGATTAATGAAATCAAAGAAATGAAATTAGAACCAATACTGCTTTCCGGCGATAATGAAAATGTAACAAAATATATTTCAACGATTACCGGAATTGAAAAATATGAATCTGGTGTCTTACCTGAACATAAATCCGGTAAAATAAAAACATTACAGAATGCAGGAAGAAAAGTAATTATGGTTGGCGATGGTATCAATGATGCTCCGGCACTTGTTCAAAGTAATGTAGGGATAGCAATTGGAAATGGAACTGATGTTGCGATTGACAGTGCTGATGTTGTTTTGATTAGTGGTGATT
The DNA here is from genome assembly GCA_016707115.1 of Ignavibacteriales bacterium. Taxonomy (GTDB): domain Bacteria; phylum Bacteroidota; class Ignavibacteria; order Ignavibacteriales; family Ignavibacteriaceae; genus IGN3. The sequence goes on from JADJIH010000003.1 coordinate 39,460, forward strand.
TGAGTGGAGTTGTAAAATCAATTAAACTTTCCAAGCGAACAATAGCAGTAATAAAACAGAATTTATTCTGGGCATTTATTTATAATGTTATCGGAATCCCTTTAGCAGCAACTGGATTACTAAATCCTATGTTTGCAGCATTAGCAATGTCACTTAGTTCTGTGTCTGTGATCAGCAACTCACTTAGGTTAAAAAAAGTAAAGTTATAAAAAAACCGGAACTAGTCCGGTTTAAGGATTTCAGCTTAAGATCAATATTACATTCTTGGCAGGCGTTCTAAATATGAACTGTTGCTTAGTATTGCAAAAGTTTCAGTTTTTCTAAGTTCTTCTAAATTTAAACAGTTCATATAACTCATAGAACTTTTTAATCCATCAGATATCCCATCAATAACACTTTTTACTGCTCCCTTATAGGCAACCATAGTTTCTTCACCTTCAATAAACTCATTGCGCATTTTTACTCCAAACGAAGCAGAACCACGATATTTTTTCCAGAGTTGTCCGTTATATTTTATTACCTCACCTGGTGTTTCTCTAGTTCCTGATAACATTCTTCCTAACATTACAACATCAGCCCCTAATGCAATTGCTTTTGCTACATCGCCAGGACTTTTAACTCCGCCATCCGCAATAATTTTTATTTTAAGTTTTTTATTTTTTCTGGCAAATAAAATATTTAACAATGATGATACTTGTCCAATTCCAATTCCGGTTTGTATTGATGTTGTGCAGACACTTCCGCTGCCGATTCCAACACGCACTGCATCTGCACCAGCATTTTCAAGTTGTTCAAGACTGCCTCCGTGAGCAATGTTGCCGATAATAACTTGAACATTAAACTTCTTTTTAATCATCTCAGTCTTTTTTAAAACTTCTTTGTTATTTGCATTAGCTGTATCAATACAAATCAAATAATTTTTCTCAGCTATTTTTTCAATAGTCTTTAAATTGGAATTCAATGCTATGGATACTGCTTTTATTCCTTTTCCATTTTTCGAATTTAATACTGCATCAAGAGAAGAATCAAATCGATTTAAAATTCCAAGACTGCCAAGATTTGATAATTCCTTTGCCATTTCAATTCCGGTTACAGAATCCATTGGACTTGAAATTACAGGCACATTAAGTTTCAATCCAAGAAAAGAGCAATTAGTAGATGCTTCACTTCTTGATTTTATTCTGGATACCTCTGTAGGTATTAGACTGATATCATCATAAGTTAAAGATTGATTGAACTCATTTAATTCAACTTTAGTGTAGACTTTCATTTATATCCTGTATTTGTTCAAATTAAGTTTTCTATTTCATCAATTATTTGATTCATCTTTGTTGTTACCGCTAAGATCGGTTCTTGCGAATTCATATTAACTCCGGCTTTATCCAAAATATTAATTGGATAATCAGAACTGCCGGCTTTTAGAAAATCCAAGTATTTTTGTACAGCAGGCTCACCATCAGATTTTACTTTTAATGCAAGCGCTTCTGATGCCGCAAAACCAGTAGCATATTGATATACATAAAAGTTATAATAAAAATGCGGCACTCTTGCCCAGGTATAACTTTCTTCTTCATCAATTTTCATTTCGGGTCCCCAATATTTTTGATAAACATCTTTATAGAGTTTGCATAAAACATCAGGAGTCAACGCTTCTCCACTTTCAGCTTTGTAATGTGTAAGTGATTCAAACTCAGCAAACATTACTTGTCTGTAAACAGTGGTTGTAATGTTATTAAGATATTTTTCTAACAAGAAAAGCTTTTCTTCTTTTGATTCAGAAATTTTGATCAAATGATCAAGCAAAAGATTTTCATTAAACGTGGATGCAACTTCAGCAAGAAAGATTGAGTAATTAGCATAAGTATATGGTTGATGCAGCCCCGTATAATATGAATGCATATTGTGTCCCATTTCGTGCGCAAGAGTAAAAACATCGTTTAACAAATCTGTCCAGTTCAACAAAACATAAGGATGCACTCCAAATGTTGTACCCGAAGAATAAGCGCCGCTCCGTTTTGCTTTTGTTTCGTAAACATCAACCCATCTGTTGTCAAACGCCTTATTTAACGAAGTTAAATAATCTTCACCCATAATTTTCAATGAATCATTTACAATCTGCTTTGATTCTTCATAAGAATATTTTTTCTCAAGTTTCTGATCGAACAAAGTAACATAAACATCATAAGGATGAAGCTCATCAATTTTAAGAAGCTTTTTCTTTAATGAAGCCCATCTATACATTGGTGCAATATTTTTATTTACTGCTTCAACAAGATTATCATAAACAGAAATTGGAATGTTATTTTTAAATAGTGCAGCTTCTCTAGCTGAATTATATTTCCTTGCTTTAGCATAAAAAATATTTGATTTCAAATTTCCATTAAACAAAGAACTAAAAGAATTAACATTTTCCATAAATGGTTTTAAATATGATTTGAAAGCGCGTTCGCGATAACTTCTGTCTTTAGAATAGAGAGCAGAATAAAATCGTGAATGCGACATCTCCAATTCGTTACCCTGCTCATCTTTAACTTTTGGAAATTTTAAATCGGCATTTGTAAATAGTGAATATGTATTGTAAGGAACCTGTGTAACTTCACTTGCCATCGCAAGTAGCTCTTCCTGTTCCCTTTCAAGTGTGTGTTTTCTAAATCTTAAAAGATCATCAAATGATTGCTTGTAAATTTTTAGATCGGGATTTGAATTAATTAAACCAATTAATTTTTCTTCATCTGTTTTAAGAAGTTCAGGCTTGATGAATGAACTTGCTGTAAGCACTTTAGAGTAAATTTGCTTTATTCTGTCATCCATACCCTGATATTTTGTGTTCCGCATATCACTGTCTTTGGCAAGCATACAATAAAGATATAATCTTTCTAATTTCATGCCTATTTCTTCATCAAACTTAAGACAGGCTAATAAAGTTACGGATGAATCTGTAATTCTTCCTTCAAATTGGGCATAGCCTATAATACTTTCCTCAACGAACTTAAAATCTATTTCCCATTCCTCATCGGAACTGTAAATATCTGTTAAATTCCATTTGTATTGCTCCTCTATTTCCTCTCGGGTAGGTACTTCGATTGTATGAGTGTCTGGATTGTATATTCTTGTAATTAAATTGTGGTTGAACATTCATATCCCCAAATAGTATATGGAAAATTAATTAATTCTACTTTTCGATCTGAGTACAAAGTAATCATTTGATTAAAATCATTTTTTTTGATTGAACTTGATTACCAACTTTTAGTTGATAGAAATATACTCCGCTAGGGAATTTAGAATTAAGGGTTACGAGCTTAGAATGAATACCTTCACTCAAATACTCATTTACAATAGTTTCTAATTCTTCCCCAAGAGAGTTATATAATTTTAATGTAACATTTGAGCCAACTGGTAACTGCCAACTAATTTTTGTGCTAGGATTAAATGGATTTGGATAATTCTGATAAAGCTTAAAATTATTTACTAATTCAAAATTGTTTTCTTCCAAACCAGAAATTGGTGTAGTTATGTTTGATTCTAATCCAGGAATCTTAAATGCCGGAAATCCTAAATATGACAGATCAACATTAGTTGTTGGAATATAACTTTTAACTTTCCAATTGTCTGGGGCTAACCAAACAGTGTTTTCAACACCAAACATTTTTACTGGAATGATATTTAATAATAAATAACTTATTCTAACTTCCAATAAAAACTTTTTGCAGTCAAAGATGCCGATTGCTGTGTTTAAAGATTCATCCTGCAATTTCTTACCTATTAATTCAAATCTTATAGTAGCTGAAATTGTATTGACGGTAATAGCAGTGTCTTTTTTGAATATCTGATATTCTATGTTGTTTCCTGATGAAAACCGGTAATAAGAATACCAGCCTTTTAATGAAGTAAAAAACGTTACAAAATTAATTCCTAAAGTCGTATCAACATTCCCAAGTAATCCGGATAATAATTCCGGGTCAAAATATTCAAATCCATTTGATGATTCAAAATTGTAATATATTGAATCAGTATATGGTTGAAAGTTAATAGTGCTTTGAGGACCCGTTTTACTTAAAACTACATTTGCATTCTTTCCATTATATTGGGAGGTAACGGCAAATGAATCTATTGAGAAAAATTTCTGCTCGTTTACCGGATTATTGAGAGAATCAAGTGGTACTGATTCATAATTCCATTTATAACCTGTTTGAGATGGAAAATATGTTGAGGCTGTTTGAGCTAAAATCGACTGACAAATAAATAAAAATAAAATTACAGATATTCTAAAATTCATTTTTTCCAAGTGTTTATTAATCGGGTACTAATATAAGAAAACTAATTTTTTATTGCATATAATTAACTATCAATAATTATATACTAAAAATCAGAATGATTATTAGAAATGAGCATTTCTGCGACTAAAAGGATATTACAGCTACCTTCTATTGAGGAATTTTAGCCCATTCAGGAAATGTATTCAAATCAAAAATGATTGAACCTATAAAGTAGACCAGCAGTGCAATAACAATTACACTAATGAGATTGAGTGCAAATCCCGTTTTTGCCATATCTGATATTTTCAATCTCTTACTTGCAAAAACAATTGTGTTAGGTGGCGTTCCAACAGGCATCATAAATGCCATAGAGGCTGATAATGTCGCCGCAATCATAAGCAGCAATGGATTTATTCCAATAGCAACTGAAACTGATGCAAGGATAGGGAGAATCATTTGAGTTGTGGCAGTGTTGGATGTGAGTTCAGTCAGAAAATTAATAATCGTGCAAATTATTAGAACCAGTACAAAAACCGGAATATGTGATAGACCACGTAAATTGTTTCCAATAAATTGTGATAACCCACTTGAACTGAACGCAGTTGCCAATGCAAATCCGCCGCCAAATAGGAGAATTATTCCCCAGGGAATTTGCTCAAAAACATTTGCCGCAAGTATAGTTTTTTGTTTTTCATTTTTTGATGGAAACAGAAAAAGTAAAAAAGCCATTGTAATTGCAATCGTTCCGTCATCTATAAAATCCGGAACTGAAAAAAATGATGACCATCCTGTGATTTTTATAAACCCAAGATTTAAATCCGTTCTAAATATCCACAGAAAAGAAGTTATACTAAAAATTACTGCTATTACTTTTTCAGGAAAAGAAAAACTGCCAAGTGAATTGTATTCATTTTTAATGAAGTCTTTACCAATTCTTATGCTCTTATTTGATTTGAAAAATATTTTGGATAAGAGAATTGCTGTAAGAATTAAAAGAAGAACTGTTATTGGAAATGCGAGCAACATCCAATCACCAAAAGATATTTGCGGTGCACTTGGAAAAGCAATTTTATGTATTCTAACCAATGCTAAATTTGGTGGAGTACCAATTAAAGTAGCAATTCCTCCAATTGAACAGGAATATGCAATTCCCAACAATACTGATTTTGAAAAATTTTTAGTTTCCTCTTTTCCAAATTCATTTTCAATTTTTGTAATGACTGCTAATGCTATTGGCAACATCATAACTGCAGTTGCTGTGTTTGAAATCCACATAGAGAGGAATGTAGCCGAAAACATAAACCCAAATAAAATTGAATTTGCTGTTCCTCCAAATATTGAAATAATTTTAAGAGCAATTCGTTTATGCAATCCCCAATTTTCCATTGCAATAGCAAGCATAAATCCGCCAATAAATAGAAAGATTACAGAGTTTATGTACGAACCTGAAATTTCAGAACCGGATAAAACACCGAGAAGCGGAAAAAAAACTAATGGAACTAAAGATGTTGCAGCCATTGGCAAAGCCTCTGTAATCCACCAGATTGCCATAAGAACAGCAACTGCAGCAACTTTACCAACATTCGGGTTTTCGGGATCAGGATTAAAAAAAATCAGAATTATCAGAAAGGATATCAGCCCAACAACAAAACCTATTTTTTGTATTCTCTGCATATAAAATTGTTTAGTTAATCAAATAATCAGCTTGCGCAACCAGTGTTTTAACGCAGGCAGATTTATGTAAATCACTCTTCGACTCCGCTCAGAGTGACTAAGATTTATCTTAAATTCTCAAGCGTCATACTGAGCGAAGTCGAAGTATGACGATAATAGTTGGTAGTTAAAATTAAAGAAATTATTTGATTATGTGTACAGACTAACAGTAATAAAAAAACAGTTACATCTAAAGAAAGATAAAACCGCAGAGCAAACATTTAATCCGGCTATCATAATAGATTTATTTTCATCTTTCTATATAAAGAATATCATCTATATATTTGCCCGCGGAAACAATCACATTTTATGAATACAAAATACGAAGCAGTAATTGGTTTAGAAGTTCACGCCCAGCTTTTAACAGACTCAAAAATTTTTTGCGGATGTTCAACTAAGTTTGGTAATGATCCCAACAGCAATACATGTCCTGTTTGTTTAGGGCATCCCGGAGTTTTACCCGTACTTAACAAAAAAGTTGTGGAGTATACAGCTCTAATGGGATTAGCGACTAATTGCAGTATAAACGAACATTCAATCTTTGCAAGAAAAAATTATTTCTATCCAGATCTTCCCAAAGGATATCAAATCTCTCAATACGAAGAACCAATCTGTGAGAATGGATTTATCGAAATTAATCCTAAAGATGGTTCATCAAAAAAGATTGGGATTACAAGAATCCACATGGAAGAAGATGCTGGCAAATCGATTCACGATCAATCTTCTGATACACTTGTGGATGTGAACAGATGCGGAGTTCCGCTTATGGAAATTGTAAGCGAACCTGATATCCGCACTGCTGAAGAAGCTTATCTATATTTAAGTAAGGTTAAACAGATTGTGCAATATCTTGGTATTTGTGATGGTAATATGGAAGAAGGTTCTTTAAGATGTGATGCAAATATTTCTGTTCGATTAAAAGGTGAAAGTGAACTTGGTGTAAAAACTGAAATAAAAAATATGAATTCGTTCAGAAATGTTGAACGTGCAATAGATTATGAAGTAAAAAGACAAATTGAATTGATAGAAGATGGTGAAAGAATTATACAGCAAACATTGCTGTGGGATGCAGATGCAAACGAAGCCTATCCAATGAGAAGTAAAGAGGAAGCCCACGATTATAGATATTTTCCTGATCCTGATCTGCTGCCGGTAATTGTTGATAAAGAATGGAAAAATGTAATAAGTAAATCTCTACCTGAGCTGCCAGATGCTAAATTACAGCGATTTGTTAATGAATATTCACTTCCTGTTTATGATTCCGAAATCCTCACGCAAACTAAATCGCTGGCAAAGTATTATGAAGAATTGATTTCAGTTACTAATGAATATAAAATTGCAAGTAACTGGGTTATAGGTGATGTACTTGCAGTTATTAATGACAAAAAGATTGATATTTCGGATTTCCCTGTATCACCCTTAAATTTGGGTAAGCTTATTAATCTTATTAATGATGGAACGATAAGCGGAAAAATTGCTAAAGAAATATTTCCTATAATGTTGGAAAATAATTCTGATCCTGAACAAATAGTAAAAGAAAAAAATCTTGTTCAGATTTCAGATACATCAGAAATTGAAGCAATAATTCAAAAGATTATTGATGCGAATGCAGGACAAGTTGAAGAGTATCGTTCAGGTAAAGAAAAAGTTTTTGGATTTTTTGTTGGACAGGTGATGAAAGAATCTAAAGGTAAAGCTAATCCAAAGCTTGTTAATGAGATTTTAAGAAATAAACTATCAAGGTAGCACAGACTTCAGTCTGTGATTGTAAAAATGAAAGAAAATACACAGACTAAAGTCTGTGCTACAAAAATAATTAACGTAGGAGAGTCCATTGTCATTTCAGGAAAAACTGAAAAACTTTTTTAATAAAAAAGAAAAACATAAACCAACAACAATCGTCGGTAAAATTGCAGAGTTCTTTAAACAGTTAGCTTTTGCAGGAATTGCAGCTTTATTAATAATAACCTTTATTATACAAAATACACGCATACCAACTGGATCTATGGAAGACACAATTCTTGTTGGTGATTTTGTTCTTGTAAATAAATTTATATATGGTTCAAGCTCACCTCGTTATATTCCATTCACAGAAGTTGCTCTTCCCTTCTTTACGCTTCCGGCTTTTAAAGAACCTAAAGCTAAAGACATTGTTGTATTTGAATATCCAGGTGATCGCGACCAGCTTGAGCCGACAGAAAAAAATATTAATTATGTTAAAAGGTGTATTGGTACTCCTGGCGATACAGTAGAAATAGTTGATAAAGTAGTGTTTGTAAACGGAAAAGAATTCTGGAAACCGCCTTTTATAAAATATTATCGAGGGCAGTACGGCAGTTATCTGCGACCCGCACCAAAAGGTTATGTTGAACCAAGAATTTTTCCTAAAGGTATGGCATGGAATGAAGATAATTATGGTCCCTTGGTTATCCCTAAAAAAGGTATGAAAATTCCATTAAACTTATATAATGTTGAACAATGGAGAACAATTATAGATAGAGAGTATGGAAAACGGGTTGTTGAACTAAATGGTAATGCGGTAGTTGTTAATGGAATTCCTGTTTCATCATACACATTTAAAAAAGATTATTACTTTATGATGGGTGATAACAGAGATGATAGTATGGACAGCCGCTTTTGGGGATTAGTTCCTCGTGATGCTGTTGTTGGTGAAGCATTTATTACTCTTTTTTCATGGGATAGAGATATTCCATTTTCAGAATTGTTTAAACTATTAGGTTCAATAAGACCTGATAGAGTTTTAAAACTTTTACATTAGACTAGATACTCCTCCTCTAGTCAAATACACACGTTTGTCATTCCCACGAACCTGCCTGCGGTAGGCAGGAGTGGGAATCCATTTTGTATAAGTGGTTTTAGATTCCCGTTTTCACGGGAATGACACTCAAAGCTCGACTTATGACACAGCCTCTAGTTGATTTAAAGTATAAAACGAAAATATTTAACTCAAAAACCAACTATTTCAAATTACTTTGTTGCTAACCAATCTAAAGCTTCGTCTCTAGTTTTAAATGATTTGATATTCCGACCAGTTAAAGCTGCAACCATTTTTAATAAAAATGCTCGGATACTATCAGCACCCACAACTGCCGAAGCCTTAATATAATGAGTATTGCGTACTGCAAATTTTTTAAAGGCTGCAGCACTATCTTTATTATAAACTGTGTTTGAAACATCAGTAATAATTAGTGCGGTCTTAGAAATAAGTTTACTTATTTGATTTTGACTTTCGTTAAGAACTGTAAGAGCATCCTGCGGTTGTGAGTTTGATATATCAACAATACAAATTCTTTTCCCTTTATGTATTACTGATTCAAATGATTTCATTTTATTCTCCAACAATAATTGTAAAGCAAATAAATTCTTTATTAATATTATCGAGATAAAATCATTTATGTTAAGTAATAAAAAAAGGCGATCCGAAGATCGCCTTTTAATTTAGGAACAATGTGTGCTAATTAGAATGAATATCTCAATCCTAATTGCATCTGCCAGCGTGAAGCCAGGTCTGATGGTGACCACGGAGTATTGTTAGCTGGTTTAGTAAACCTATAAATAGCTTTACCAGTAGCAGTTTCAATTCCTTGAAGCGTGACCATGTTGTAAGTATCCTGAGGTGTTGTTTGTAACAAGCCCCATTCACTGCTCAATAGGTTCATAAAATTCAATATATCCAATGAAACCTGGAAATTTCCTATTGGTGTTGAGAATGCCTGAGCAACCCTTACATCAAGAACATCTGTCCATGGGTTACGAGTTGCATTTCTTTCAGTCATTTTACCTTTATTTTCAGCTAAGTACTCGTTATTGTCAATAAATGCAAATAGATCATCATACATCGATTGAGCGGCAGGAGTATAAGTTGTCACTCCACTAGTAGTTGTAGCTGTACCTAATAGAATATCACTTTGATTTTCAGGAATGTAGAATAAATCATTTCCGTTAAATCCATCATTATTCACATCACCACTTACAGTAAATGAGTATGGCCGACCTGATTGATAGTTATAATAGAATGATATAGTCGTTGGTGAATTTGTAAAGAATTCGTGACTGTAAGAAACAGAAGCAAAAAGTCTGTGTCCTAAATCGAAACTTGATGTTGTTAACGATGGCTTATTAGGATCAACTGAAATCGGATTAAATCTGATCTGTGATTGAGCCTGAGATGAAAGTACGCTATTTACATCTTGTGATACGCCATAAGTATAAGCTGTATTGAAAGATAAACCTAAATCAACATTTCTTTGTAACTGAGCTGTAAGGTTATACGAGTATCCTTCATCTGTATTCTTTAATAAGAGGACATCATTAAAGTTGTTATTGTAATTAAGAGTACCACCATATCTTGGTCTATCCTCACCTGTTACATTAGTTGGACTTGAATATGATCCTATGTTTAATTTTTCATAAACAAGATCATTTATAGATTGAGAGTACATTAATTCAAGGGTTCCAATCATTCCCCAAGGTAGTTCCTGATCAACACCAATATTAGCTCTTAAGATTTGTGGGAATTTAAAATCTGGATCAACCATATTTATTTCTGATCTTGTTGCTGCTGTAGTACCTGTAGGATCATTATCGGGTCCCGGTTGATTGTATGGATCAAGATTATAATTTACATATGGTGCACTATTTGATGTGTTTTGACCAATCTGTGCAAGTAAAAGACCTGTGTTACCATAATTGTTTGACATCCATACATAAGGGACTCTACCTGTAAAGATACCAACGCCTCCACGAATCTGAGTAGTTCTGTCGCCAAAAAGATCCCAGTTAAAACCAAATCTTGGTGAAACCATTAGGTTGCCACTAGGTACATCACCGGTTGAATAACCATCAAAGTACTTAGATACAGAATCATTAACTCCCGGTTCTGTTGGTAAGAATGGAATATCAACTCTAACTCCAAATGTGGCTTTTAAAGTTGGTATAATGGTCCATTCATCCTGAAGATAAAAACCTAACTGGTTAACACTGAATTGAGCTGCTGGTAAATCAACACCTGGAATTTTTGAAATTGACCTTTCATATCCAGTACTTGTTTTTCTAGGTGTTCCATTCTCAAGTGCAGTAAGATTAGCAAATTCATAATATCCGTAAACTGATCTCATAAACAAATTTCTGAACGAGAAAAACTCGTTATGTGTACCGACGGTTATAACATGATCACCAGCAAAAAATGATAAGTTATCTGTTAATTCTAATATGTCCTGATCAAGTTCGTTTGCTGAGGAGAATCTATCCGGCCCGGCTATTAAAGTTCCTGCAGATTCAAATACTCTGATCTCAGGTCTAGCTTCAGTAATTCCAGCACGTCTGTCTCTGATTGATGTAAATCCAAGAATGAATTCATTGGAAATGTTTTCATTGTTGGTACTGTTAATCTGAAGCACTGTAGAGTTAGTAACATTTCTGATTCTATATGCTAATGTTGAAAATGATAAAGTATTATTAGAATTTCTTCCATCTAATATATCACGATAAGCACCAACATAATTGTGGCGTAATGTAATTTTATGATTTTCTGATTGGTTAAGATCCAATCTGATAAAGAATTTATTACTTGGTTGCTCAGTTGTGAATGCGTCCTGAGTGCCAGGGTCCATTCCTTGATCTTTTAAGATTTGTTCAAATCTAGAAGCTAATGTTTTTAATGTATCAGCACCGGTTGAAAGAGAAATATTACTCAATGGTAAATCACGAGCCGCGATTTCACCGCTAACAAAGAAGAATAATTTATCTTTAACAATAGGTCCGCCAAGTCTAAAACCATATTGATATTCTTTAAACTCAGGGTATTTTTGTTCATTATTTGATGTCGCTGGATTATCTGTAATATAAGTTCCATCGCCAATTAGGGATTCATTTCTGCCGAATCCGTATAGTGAACCTTTAAATTTGTTAGTTCCACTTCTTGTGATAGCATTTATACCACCGCCTGTAAATCCGCCGTATTTAACATCGTAAGGAGCTACTACAACTTGAAATTGATCGATAGCATCCAAGCTAATAGGTGTAGTTCCTGATTGGCCACCGGGTGTACCGGAAGCACCAAGTCCAAAAATGTCATTGTACTGTGTACCGTCAATTTGAATATTGTTGTAACGGTTATTTCTGCTTGCAAATGAACTTGAGTTACCAGAAGACTGTGGAGATAGTTTAGCAAAATCCTGAAAACTTCTATTAATAGTTGGTAATAGTTCTATATCTTTTGCAGTAACGTTTTGTCCCGCACCAGTTCTATTGCTGGATATAACTGCATTCTTGTCACCAACAACAGTAATATCACCAAGTTCTACAGCTTCTTCATAGAGAGTGTAATCTAACTTAGCATTTTGTCCTAGTTGCAGATTTTGTCCTTCAAAAACTTGTGGTTTATATCCAACAAAAGATACTGTTACTTTATATGGACCACCGGTTCTTAAACCATTTAAATTATATTTTCCATCAACGCGTGAGGTAGTTCCATATTGTGTTCCTGATGGCGTATGAACTGCCAATATGTTAGCGCCCGGTAATGGGTCACCTTTCGAATCAACTACTATACCATTCATAGCTGCAGTTGTAACACCCTGAGCAAATACATTAGACTGCATTAGCGTAAAGGTTACAAGTAGCAACATGAAAAACGATAGCAATGTGTAACGATTAATCATTGTTTCTCCTTGAGATAATTAAGGGATAGTGCATTTAAGATAAGTTTAATAGTAAAATTTTTCTGCATAGCAAAGAATCAATAAAATGTATAAGAAATATCAGGTTAAACAATTTTTTATGCAAGCATACTTTGGACTTTTTTAAAAATTAATATTTTGTTAATCTTACATAAATACTTGCTTTTAAATTTTATTTTATTTTTAGTACCATTTGAAAGGTTTTTAGCTGTTATTTGTTCATTTTTACAATGAAAAAACAAAAGTTATTATGAAAAAATTATCTAAAATTAAAATTTTAAGTCTGGTTTTATTCCTGCTCTCTATCCAGCTAATTGGACAGCAACGAAACTATACAATACTTATTTCATTTGATGCTTTTCGATGGGATTATCCAGACCGTGGATTAACTCCAAATCTTGATTTTATTAAAGAAAATGGAGTTCACGCCCTATCACTGCAACCATGTTTTCCATCAAAAACATTTCCTAACCACTATTCAATTGCAACGGGTATGTATCCTGAGAACCATGGAATTATTGCAAATAGTTTTACTAATCCCTTTAACAATCTAAAATATTCTTTATACGATTCCACCGCTAAGGATAATGCAATATGGTACAAAGGTGAGGCGATTTGGGAGACAGCAAAAAGACAGGGTGTTATTTCAGCAAGTTATTTTTGGCCTGGCTCAGAATTAAATATAAATTACCGTAGGCCAGACTATTCTAAAAAATTTATTTACACCACGCCTTATGATGATAGAATAAATGGTGTTTTAGAATGGTTACAGCTTCCTTATGATGATCGTCCCAATTTAATTATGGTTTATTTTGATGCTACAGATACTTCGGGTCATCATTATGGGCCAAATTCGATTGAAGTAAACCAATCTATTGCGATGCAGGATAGCTTAATCGGTAAACTATTCTCGGGTCTGAAGGAACTAAATCTGACAGACAGTACCAATGTAATTGTGTTATCTGATCATGGAATGACAGAGTTGAGTCCAGATAGAGTAATTAATATTGATAAATTACTAGCAGGTTTTCAGTTTAAATCTTCAGATAAAGGAACAATGATGTTTATTTATCCAGATGAAGCAGAGAAAAATATTATTTATCAAAGACTTAAAGATTCTGAAAAAAACTATAAAACTTACTGGAAAAAAGATCTGCCGGATTATCTTCACTACAAAGACAATCCATTTGTTGCAGATATTGTATTGATTGCAGAATTAGGATACAGTTTGTTTGATGGAAAAGACCTGGAAAATTATTCAAAGAAATTTCCCTTAGGTAATCACGGATATGATCCATCAAATATTGATATGCATGGAATATTCTACGCAATTGGTCCGGATTTTAAATCAGGCTATACTTGCGGTACATTGAACAACATTGATATTTATCCATTACTTGCAAAAATACTTCGTATCTTTCCAAACAAAAAAAACAGAAAGAAAAAATTTGAATCATCTTAATCTTAATTGCACAAAAGGCAAATTAAAAAACGGACTTGAATACATCTTATATGAAGACAAATCTATTCCACTTGTTTCGGTAAACATTTGGTATAAAGTTGGTTCTGCTTATGAAACAAAAGGTAAAACAGGTCTGGCACATTTATTTGAACATATGATGTTCCAGGGGTCAGAAAATGTTCCTAAAGAAATGCACTTTCGATACATACAAGAAGCAGGCGGAACCTTAAACGGCTCTACATCAACAGATAAAACAAATTATTATGAAAAACTTCCATCTAACTATTTAGAACTTGCTCTCTGGCTTGAATCAGATAGAATGGGATATTTTTTACCTGCTCTTACTCAGGAAAAACTTGATAATCAAAAAGATGTTGTTAAGAATGAAAGATTAGAGCGATACGATAATCAGCCTTATGGATTAGCCTGGGAACTTATTAATACAAATCTTTATCCGGAAGGTCATCCCTATAGCTGGTCAACAATAGGATTCTTAAAGGATATAGAAAGTTATACTTTTGATGATGTGAAAAACTTTTTCAAAAAATATTATTCTCCAAATAATGCCTGTCTTGTTATAGCAGGAGATTTTGAAAAAGAAGATGCTGTTCAATTAATAGAAAAGTATTTTGGATTTATTGAACCATTTGAATCAAATCATAAACCCGAATCAATTAAACTTACGCTTAATAAAAATATCTTAGTTGAGCATAAAGATAATGTACAGCTTGATAGAATTTATCTCGCATGGCATTCAGATTTTATTTTTGGCAAAGATGATTCATCACTTGAAGTTGCCGCAGATATCTTGACCGGATCAAAGAATTCCAGGCTTTACAAGAAATTGGTTTTTGATTTACAGATTGCACAGGATGTTACAGCATTTCAATATTCTGGAAAGTTTGGCGGACAGTTTATGATAATCTCAACTGCTCGCCCCGGAACAAATCTTGATGAATTGAAGAAAATAATTCTGGAAGAGGTAAATACAATAGCAACTGCAGATGTTAGTGATAAAGAATTAGAAAAATCTAAAAACGGAATAAAAGCACAGTTTGTATTTGCAATGCAGAATCTTGATACTGTCGCGGATTATCTTAATCACTATAATTATCATTTGAATGAACCAAATTCCTTTGAGCGTGATCTTGAGCGGTACAATGAAGTGAATAAAATTTCATTAAAAAGTGCAGTTCAAAATTATCTAACCAAGCCATTTGTGGAACTTCGCATCACTCCAAAGGAAACATTATGATGATTGATAGAAAAATCAAACCCGAAGTAAAATCAGAAATTAGTTTTAATCTTCCAAAACTGAATGATTTTTTATTGGAAAACGGACTAAGAGTAATATTTATTCATAAAGATAAACTTCCGTTAGTAAGATTTAATCTAATGTTAAATGCCGGAAGTAAATATGATCCTGAAAATAAAAGTGGGTTATCCTACCTAACTTCTCTCGTTTTAGATGAAGGCGCTGATGGAATGAATGCACTGCAGTTAAGTGATGAGTTTGATATGCTTGGTTCAAGCTTTAATATTTCTACGGATAATGATCTTGTAAATTTAAGTTTACAAACTCTCTCTGAAAATTTTGATAGATCATTAGAGTTGTTCAGCAAAGTTTTGCTTAAACCAAGTTTTAACGATGATGACTTTAACAGAGAGAAAAAGAAACTGATAACAAGGATAATGCAAAGTAAAGATGAACCTGACTATTTGGCTGACCAAATTTTTGATAGAGTTATTTTAGGCAAATCCAACAGTTATTCCTCCCCTGTTTCCGGATATGAAGAAACGGTTGAATCAATTTCAGTTAATGAAGTAAAATTACATTATGCAAGATTTTTCTCACCTTCAAATTCGTCTTTAATTGTTGTTGGGGATTTAGATCAATATGAACTTATAAAGTTATTAAACAAATATTTTTTAAGTTGGACAAATGTTCAGAATAATAATACAATTTTGCTTTCATCAGCTGAACCAAGCAACAAGATTTATCTGCATCACAAATCAGACTCTGTACAAACTGAAATACGAGTTGGACACATAACATCTAAAAGAAATCAAAAAGATTTTTTCCAAAGATATTTACTTAATACAATTTTGGGTGGACAGTTTACAAGCAGAATCAATCTTAATTTGCGTGAACGAAACGGTTATACTTATGGTGCTACTTCAAGATTTCAATATTTTAAGGATACGGCTTTTTTCGAAGTGTCAACTTCAGTCGGAATTGAAAATACTGCAAATGCTTTAAAAGAAATTCTTTTTGAACTTGACAACATTCATAGCGGAGTTTCAGAAAAAGAATTAGAATTCGCTAAATCTTCAATAACAAAAAAGTTTCCACTTAACTTCGAGACGTACCGTCAGATTGCTTCAGGAGTTGCGGGAAAAATACTTTACAATTTACCTGATAATTATTTTGATACTTATATCCATAATATAAATTCGGTTTCAAAAGATGACGTGGATAAGGCTGCTAGAGAATTTATAATGAATGATAAACTTTCGATTGTACTCGTGGGTGATAAAAATTTATTAATGGAAAAACTTGGTGAATTACCTATCGAGATTGTAGAAGTTGATTTGTTTGGCGAAAAGATCTGAGTTATTAATTAAAACGCAGTGATCACACCTAGCTTAGTCTAAACGTGAATGCAATTATCTTTTAATTATTATATCACCGGGGTATATAAACTTATAACCAATTTTTCTGTAGGAAGGGATCAAGGTTGAGATGGTTAAATAATTTTCAGCGCTAACCATTAAAACTTTCTCATCATCTTTCTTAACTGATAACATGAAATCCTGAAAATTATCTTCTAAATTCATAGCATTGGAGTTTATTGATTCAAATCTTCCTTTCGTAACTAAAACTATTCCCCTTTTTTTAAGCTGCTCTTCTATAAATGCATATTTCTTAGATTCATAAAGATCAGATTTTTCATCAACAATGAAAAATGCCGCTGAATAAAACGTTCCAACAATTTCTTTAATTGATCTTGATAATCTATCATCTGAATAATTGCCGGATAGTTTATAATCTAGTTCAGTAATATCATCATTAAGCAACAAAGCAAATCTTTTACCTGATTTAGATAATAACGATAACTGTTTTTTTGATTCATCATTGGGAACTAGAACACAATAGAATAATTCTGGGATCTTCAAAAAATCATTCAGCATCTCTTCATCTTGTAATGGAAGATCCGTAACAAGAAATGAAACAGTTCCATATTCTCGTATTATATTTTCAGCATAATAGAACTCTACAGCAATTTTTACTTTCTTTTCGGATGATAACTTTAAAATGGTTCTCTTTGTAGAGACAATTTCTTCTGCTTCAATACTAACTTCATTTTCCCAAAATATATTTTTCAATTCAAGAATTAGTAAGTGAATGGGAACATCTTTTGGAACTTTAACAGAATAGGTTGCAAATAGTGAATCTCCAGAAATGTTTTTTAATTTTTTCTTAGAAATCCAGGTATTTGAAAATCCATAGTTTTTTAGTGCAGAGTGAAATGATTTATCAATCTCAATTCCACTAAGTACTTCCCTGTCCTTAGGTTGTTCATCTTTATTTACATACTTTGTTATAATAATGTTGCTGATCAGGAGTAATACCACAACTCCGAACAAGACTAATGCAACATTTTTATAAAGTGAAGAATTCAACATATAAGTTTAAGATCAAATTTCATGTTCAAGTTTAATTGCATCAACCACTAGGTTAAATTATGTTCCTAAATCTAACCATCTAAAAAAAACTGTTTATTTATTTGTGAATGAAGCTTTTCTTTTTTCTAGAAATGCTTGTGTGCCTTCTTTAAAGTCTTCGGTTCCGCAACACAAGGCAAACAATGTAGCCTCAAAATTTTGTCCTTCATTTAATGAAACTTCATCTACAACTTTAATTGCTTTTAATGCCAAGCGAATAGCTTGCTGACCTTTACTTGTAATTTTTAAAGCCATTTCAAAAGCTTTACTTTGTAACTCACTTGACGGAAAAACCTTATTGACTAACCCTATCCTAAGAGCTTCAGAAGAATCAATCAGATCAGCAGTTAAAATCATTTCAGCTGCTCTGCCGGAATTAATTAATCTAGTCAACCTCTGTGTTCCGCCGTAACCAGGAATAATTCCGAGGTTAACTTCAGGCTGCCCAAACTTAGCGTTTTCACTTGCTAATCTTAAATGACAAGATAGTGCAAGTTCACAGCCACCGCCAAGTGCAAATCCGTTTACTGCAGCTATTACAGGTTTATCAAATTTTTCTATCATAGAAAAAACTGATTGACCAAACTCGGCAAACTTTTTACCATCCAGCATATTTAATTTGTTTATCTCGGATATATCTGCTCCCGCAACAAATGCTTTTTCACCGCTTCCGGTTATTATTACAACAAAAACATTTTCATCATCTTTTATTGACTCAAATGCATGCTGAAGTTCTATTAAAGTGTCGTGGTTTAGAGCGTTTAATTTATCCGGACGATTTAATGTAAGCAATGCAACGTGCTCATTAATATCTAGAAGCAGATTTTTATAATTCATAAATCTCCTTTAAAAATTTATATATAGAGGAATTCTTACTTTTAAATCAACAGAAACAAATTGGTTTGAAGGCATATAATTGTATGATGCTAATAATTCCATCATAAACATTGAAATTCCAGCACCGGCACTGAATCCAAACTTACTTTCATCATCTAGAAAATTATTTTTACCTGAATTCTGATCAAACTCATGCAAAGTTTGATAATATGTATATGATGCTGATGCCTGTATAATCGGCATAAGCAGAACGATATTTTCTAACAACGGAGCAAAGTAATATCGAGCACCTATATTTACTGGAAGTGCATTAGTATGAAAATTTGAATATTCAGTTTCTTGAAAATAATTTTGCGAACCAGGATACTGCTCATATCCTAAATTGGCAAAAAGAAATACAGGAAGAAATTCATTATCAGTGTACGAAAATTCTACGTTCAGTCCATAACCAATATCTGTTGTGTTTGAAAAATCTCCAAGCGGCATCCTAGGTCCCACTCCAAAAGCTACAAAAAAGCCTGTAGCTCTGTTCGAGGGTGGTTTTTCTGCAAAACCGATTGTAGAAAAAATGAGAAGTGTTATAAACAAATATTTGATTGAATTAATCATCTTATAAAAAATTAATTAAATAGTAATAATCATTATTTACTTTTGGGTTTCAACAGATGATGCTGACGATATTATAACCTGATCAGCCAATTTTCCGCCATAATATCCTGCTTGAAAAACAAAATATCCACCAATTAAAGACAATACAAAGATAACACTAATAATTATTGCGTTAAGTTTTTTCTTAATGAACAAAAAATATCTTAACACCAGTAAAAAAGAAAAGTACCATACGGTTAAATTTGCAAATGTTTGATGCGTATTAAATATTTCTTTTCCAGAATTAGTCCAATTTTTTATAAATTCAAAAGCCTGATTACCTGAAAGAACAGCGAAGAAAGATCCTATTACTCCTATTGCAAGAAACAGCATTGCAGATTTTGAAAAGAAGTCTTTTCTTGTAATTAAAAAAGATAACTCCAAAAATGGATAAAGCATTAAAAATGCTATCGGAAAATGAATAACTTTTGAATGTATACTTGCTAAAAATTCCATTTGCTTTTTTATCCGACTAAAACTGAACCGCCATTAACGTTAAGCACTTCACCATTAATATGTCTGGACAGATCGGAGGCAAGAAATAATACAGGACCAGCTATATCATCTGCGGTTGCTATCCTTCCTATAGGAATTTTTTTTAACTCTTCATCTAAACTTTTTTTATTGGATAAAACGCTTTTAGACATATCAGTTAAAACCCATCCCGGTGCAACACTGTTTATGTTTATATTAAAAGGGCCGAGTTCTGAAGCAAGTGATTTTGTAAATGAGATCATTCCGCCTTTTGAAGCTGCGTAATGTGAGTAATGTGCTTCTCCCCTTTGTCCCGCTGTAGATGATATATTAATTATCTTGCCATATCTTTTTAACTTCATAAAATGGATTACTTGCTGAGTAAATAAAAATGTAGAGGTAAGATTTGTTTTTAAAGTTTCTTCCCAGGCAGAAAGTTTCATGCTACTTATTTTACCTTCTTTCCAGATTCCTGCATTATTTACTAAGACATCTATTCTTCCAAAATCTTTTACTACAGTTTGAACTGTATTTTTAATCTCTGCCTCATTATTAATATCAACTTTATATGCTTTGCATTTCGAAATCTTTGAAAACCGCTTCTCCAATTTGGCAGCTAGTGCCGGATTGGAATTATAAGTAAAAGCAACAGAAGCACCAGCCATACAAAAATATTTAACACAGGCAGCTCCAATTCCCCTTGATCCACCAGTAATTAAAACTTTTTTAGCATTTAAATTGAACATTTTTAATACTCCACTTTATATAAAAATAGTCCTTTAGCCGGAACAGATTCAAAAGCTTCTTCCCGGTTTTGTGAATTAAATATTTCCTTAATAAATCTCTCAGGTTCAGGTTGATCCTGAGCATTTAACAAAGTTCCAACAATCGTTCTTACCATTCCATGCAAATATCTGCTTGCCTGGATAGAGAACAAAATTACTTCGCCTCTCTTACGCCAAATTGTTTTATACACAGTACAATCTTTATTTTCAATTTCATCATTCTTTTTACTAAAAGATGTAAAATCTTTTTCACCCAAAAATGAGTTACTAAGGAAAGTGAGTTTTTCTAAATCAATTTTACGTGGATAAAAATATGAATAATTTTTATAGAATGGTGATTTTGTTTGCGTTATTAAGTACAAATAAGTTCTTTTTTTAGCATCAAACCTTGCATGAAATTCGAGACCAACTTCTTCCATCGCAGAAACTACTATATCAGATGGTAAAATTGAATTAAGTGAATGTTTGAATCTGTATATATCTATTTCTGTCTCTGTTCTAAAATTTGCTGCTTGCCCAAGTGCGTGGACACCCGAATCCGTTCTACCGGATCCAATAAGATTAATCTTATCTTTTAACAAAACCTCAATTGCTTCAGTTATTTTTTGCTGGATAGACTTCGAATTTTTTTGGATTTGCCATCCGGAGTAGTTTGTACCATCATACTGGACAATTAGTTTATAGTTTTTCAAATGCAGAAATCTTGAAATTGTTATTTTATATTGTAAAGATAACCTTCAAGTTAAATTATAACAATCAATAAAATGTCATCAATTCTTCTTTATAGACAGTGAATAGATAACTTAATAATCTTATATTTTCACTAAACATTAAATAATAATCTGATTATCTTATTACATAAGTTTTTATCTTTATTTAATTCTATTTTTTAATGGATTAATTAAAACCTTATGAAACCTTCATCTAAATCATCCGTAAATACGAAAAGCGCAAAAAATAAAATGCCTAAAGAAAAATATGATAAGTATCGTTCGCTTTACGAAAACCACCCTTTAATACATATTACGATTGATCTAGATGGAAAAATCAAATCTGTAAATGAAAGCGGCGCGCTTGAGATAGGTTATGAGGTTAATGAGTTAATTAATTCAGATATTTCTAATTTGTTTATCCCCCAAGATGCTGTTCGAATTGAAAAACAAATTCAGTATGTACTGCTTAACCCGGCAAAACAGTCATCACACGAGATGAAAATGCTGAGGAAGAACAAGCAGGAATTCTGGGTACGAGAAACTATTTATACAGCAAAAGATGATTCTTTAATTAATGAAGTATTTTTTGTATTTGATAACATCACCTATCAAAAAAATGCTGAAGCAAATGCAAAAAGTCTTGCACAAAGTTTACAGAATATGCTTGATGCATCACCGCTTGGTGTGCTAGTTTATAGATTAGATGAAAATGGAGATCTGATCCTTATAAGCACAAATCAGTCGGCAGTTAATATACTGCAAATAGATGTTTATGCATTAATTTCAAAAAAGATTCAGGATATTTTTCCATCTTTATTAAATAATAATATAATTAACAAGTTTTTTGGAGTACTGAGTACGGGTCAACCTCTGTTGAATCAGAACTTATATTATGAGGATATTCACTTTAATGGTATTTATGAATTTTCAGTTATGAAATTATCGGACAGTACAATCGCGGTTTTTTTTACTGATATAACTGAAAAACAAAACGCACTTAATTCACTGAAACGAAACGAACTAAAGTATAAAGCTCTTTTTGAATCCGCTAATGATGCCATCTTTCTTATGAGAAATGATGTTTTTATTGACTGCAACGAAAAGACCGTTGAGATATTCAGGACTGAGAAAGATAAAATTATTGGTAAAAATCCTTATCTGTTTTCTCCCGATTTTCAGCCAGATGGACAAGATTCAAAATCTAAAGCAAAAGAAAAAATAGCTCAGGCTCTGAAAGATATTCCGCAGTTTTTTGAATGGAAACATTTAAGATCAGACGGAACTCAATTTGATGCAGAAGTAAGTTTAAAACGAATTGAATTTGAGCACGATTTTTTTTTACAGGCTATTGTTAGAGATATAACAGATAGAAAAAAATCTGAAAGGATTATTTCTGAACAGAAACGTGAACTCTCTACTCTTATGAGTAATCTGCCAGGCATGGCATATAGATGTGCAAATAATATCAACTGGACTATGGAATTTGTGAGTGAAGGTTGTTTTCAATTAACAGGCTACAAAAAAGATGATTTAATAAACGATCGAGTGATGAGCTATGCAAATCTTATTCACAAAGATGACCAGTTACTTGTATATGAAACAGTTCAAAATGCTGTAAATAATCATGAACAATTTACAGTGTTGTACAGAATAAACACATGGCAAGGGCGTCAGAAATGGGTGTGGGAAAAAGGCTGCGCAATTTATAATGATAGAGGTGACGTTATTTGTCTGGAAGGATTTGTTACAGATATAACAGAAAGAAAAATTGCAGAAGAAAAGATAAATATTCTTGCACACGCATTAAAAAGTGTATCCGAATGTGTATGCATTACCAATATGCGGGATAATATTATTTTTGTAAATAAATCATTCAGTCGTGTTTACGGATATTCACTTTCAGAATTAGTTGGAAAGCCGATTACTTTTGTTAGATCATTAAATAACGATCCAGCAATTGTAAAAAGAATATTACCAGAAACTCTTGGTGGCGGCTGGACTGGTGAACTAATTAATAAAAGGAAAAATGGCGAAGAGTTTCCTGTGCATCTTTCTACTTCTTTAATTACGGATGATGCCGGAAAACCAATTGCTCTTGCAGGGGTTTCACTTGATATCTCAGATTCAAAAAGGCATGAATTAGAATTAAAAGAGGCAAGAGAAAAAGCTGATCAAGCTACCAGATTAAAAAGTCATTTTTTTACAAACATCAGTCATGAACTTAGAACTCCTTTGGTTGGAATTTTAGGATTTGCTGAGATTCTAAAAGATGAGATAAAACAATCAGAACATTCTGATATGGCTGAGATGATTTTTAACAGCGGTAAACGTCTGATGGATACACTTAATTCAGTTCTGGATCTTTCAAGAATTGAAGCGGATAAACTTGAAATAAAGTTCGTAGAAGTAAACTTAAATATTTTTATAGATGAAAACATAAAGCTCTTTCAATCTATTGGCGCTAAAAAAGGATTATCTGTAATAGTTAAAAAGTCTGAGGAAAAAGTATATGTATTAGTTGATGAACAATTACTTTTTCAGATACTTAATAATCTAATTGGTAACGCAATTAAATACACTGAAAAAGGGTCAGTTTCTGTTGAAGTAAAAACTATTAATGAAAACAATAAAAATTTCGCTTCAATTTCTGTTATCGATACCGGAATTGGAATCAAAGAGGAAAATATTAAACAGATATTTGAAGAGTTTAGACAG
Source organism: Ignavibacteriales bacterium (assembly GCA_016707115.1). GTDB lineage: Bacteria > Bacteroidota > Ignavibacteria > Ignavibacteriales > Ignavibacteriaceae > IGN3. The sequence goes on from JADJIH010000003.1 coordinate 63,490, forward strand.
GTTAGTGAAGGACTAAGCAGACAATTTGAAGGAACAGGCCTTGGCTTGACAATCACAAAACGATTTGTTGAATTAATGCTTGGACAAATAAGAGTTAAAAGTGAATTTGGAAAAGGAACCTCTTTTGAAGTTATATTTCCATTACATCATTTCATTGATTCTTTTCATAATAATATTTCTAATCTTGATTCAGAATTCGAAAGCGATGATACTGAATTAGAATTTGAACTTACTGAATTACCTGATATTCTGATGGTAGATAATGATGAAGCAAGCAGAGAAATTACAAGATTGTTCCTAAAGGATATAAGTAAAGTTGATTTTGCTGAAACAGGCGAGGATGCAATCAAACTTGTAAAGAAAAAGTCTTATAAATTAATTTTAATGGATATAAATCTTGGTAAAGGATTATCTGGAATTGAAACAACACAGCGAATCAAAAAAATCAGTAATTATAAATCAACTCCCATTGTCGCTTTAACTGCATTTGCCCTTTCCGGTGAAAAAGAAGAGTTTTTAAAAATGGGTTGTACTCATTATCTGTCAAAACCTTTTATGAAAAAGGATTTACTTAAATTGCTTAAAACTATTCTCTTTTAGCAACTGTTTTGTTGAGTAGAATTATTTTGGCCTAAAAACTCAATATTTATTTTAAAAATAGTGTAAACTAACTATTTACTTTTCGTGTTAATTAGTATTAGTTAGATACATATAAAAAATAAATTCACCCACTTTTTAGGGGATAAGTATGAGTCACTATCTTCATAATGATGTTGTTATTACTGAAAAAGAATTGCTTAGAGAGATCGTAAACTTGAAGGAAAAAATATTTGAACTAGAAATGGACAGAAGAAACCAGCGAAAAATTGTTAATCAGTATAAGAGTCTCATTCCTAAAATCACAAAACCAATGTTTCTTACTGATGTAGAAGGAAAAATAATTGATGCTAATAAACAGTTTATAGATTTATTGGGTTACTCTATTTTTGATTTGAAAAGAATGACTATTAAATCAATAACTCCGATGAATATTCATGAAAACGAAACTAAAATATTAGTTGAGGAACTGGTAGATTTGAAAAATATTACTTCAAGATGGAGCGAATTCTTTAAAATAAATGGTGAGAAAGTTCAGGTTGAACTAGAAATTACTGCCTCTTTTGATGAAAATAATAATTTTGATGGAATTACAAGAATAATAAAAAATATATTGTAATTACTTTATATAAACAGTTTTGATGTTCATAAATTCTTTTATCCCAAATGGGGAAAGTTCTCTTCCGTAACCAGATTCTTTAATTCCACCAAATGGCAGTCTTGGATCAGATTTTACAAAATCATTTACAAAACAGCATCCAGCATTTAACTTTTCCTTTGCAATTTGCTCACCCCTTTTTATATCCTTTGTAAAAACTGATGCACCTAATCCAAAAATACTTTTGTTTGCAAGATTAATTGCATCATTTTCATCTGCAGCTTTAATTAAAGCGGCAACCGGACCAAAAAGTTCTTCATCAAATGCTGGCATTCCGGGTTTAACATTTCTTAAAATTGTTGGTGGATAGTACGCTCCATCTATTTCTGGAACAGTCCCGCCAAGAATAAGTTCTGCGCCTTGCTTTATACTTCTCAAAACCTGATCGTGTAATTCATCTCTTAACTGTAAACTTGCTTGTGGACCAAGATCATTATTTTCATCTAATGGGTCACCCATTCTTTTCTTGGACATAATTTCCAGATATAATTTTTCAAACTCATCATATACACTTTCAACGATAATAAATCTTTTTGCGGCAATACAACTTTGTCCTGCATTGATTAAACTGGAAGTTACACAAGACATTGCCGCCTGATGTAAATCAGCATCCTCTAAGACAACATAAGGATCACTACCGCCTAATTCTAAAACTGTCTTTTTAATCAAACTACCAGCAAGTGCGGCAACTGATTTACCTGCAGGTACGCTTCCTGTTAAAGTGACTGCCTGCACTTTTGTATTTGAAATTATATCTTTTACATTTTTTGATTTTACCAATAAAGTTCTAAAAAGATTTTCCGGAAATCCTGCTTTTCTAAAGACATCCTCAATGGCTAATGCACAACCTGAAACATTAGATGCATGTTTTAAAAGTCCTGCGTTACCTGCCATAAGATTTGGGGCTGCAAATCTAAAAACTTGCCAGAATGGAAAATTCCATGGCATAACAGCAAGAATAACTCCAAGCGGTTGATAGGAAACAAAACTTTTTGTGGCTTCAGTTTTTATAATTTCATCTGCTAAAATTTTTTCGGCATTATCAGCATAATAATCACAAACCCATGCGCACTTTTCAACTTCCGTTCTTGATTGAACAATTGGCTTTCCCATTTCAATCGTCATCAGAACCGAATATTCCTCAGAGTTATCTCTTAGAACTTTTGCCGCATTCTTCATCAATTCAGATCGATGAATAAAAGATGTTTCTTTCCAATTTTTAAATGCTTTATCAGCTAGGGAAATGATATCTGCAGATTCCGGACTTGTCATTTCATCATAGTTTTTTATTAGAATATTATTTGCTGGATTAATTGAAGATAACATAATTTTTAATATTTAATTTTAAGATGTTCTTTTAATTACAACGAGAGTTTTGTCATCAGTATAAGAACCGTTTGTAGAAAACTTAATAACATCTTCTAAAATACCAAGTGCAATTTCTTTCGGAGTTTTGTCCTTAAGTTTTCTAATCATTGAATATAATTTTTGTTCTCCATAAAAATTAAATTTAGTGTTAGCAGCTTCAGTTACACCATCTGAATACAATACAAGAATGTCATTTAAATAGATATTTATGTTTTCAACATAATATTTAGATTGAGGTGCAGGCCCTAATACTGGTCCGGTTGGATTTAATAGTTCAAACTTGTTTTTTGCACTCCTATAAAATATTGGCGGATTATGACCGGCGTTTGCATAAAGAAATAATCCGTTTTTATAAGTAGAGAGCTCTCCATAAAACAATGAAGTAAATTTATCATCTTCAAAAATCTTATTAACAAGTTCATTCATTCTTTTTAGAATAAGTGAAATCTTAATCTCAAAGGTGGTTGCCATTCTTAAGGCACCGGAAACATACATAGCCTCAGCAGCAGCAGCTATTCCTTTACTTGCGGCATCTCCTATTGCAACTCCGACTCTGTCATTGTTATCACCAATATCCAGATAATCAAAAAAATCACCACCAACAATTTCAGCGGGATCGGTAATACCATAAATATCAAAATGGTGGAATTTAAATTCGTGTTCGGGCAAAATACTTTTTTGTAACTGGCGTGCTTTATCAATATCAGCTTTAAGCTGATTTGCACTATGAGAAATTTTCCTTTGTTTTATCTGAGATGTTAAAGCAGTTGCAATGATGCTTAAATTTACCCGTAACTCCTCATCAATATTCTTTGAGTTTAAGGCAAGAACATATTCATAAAAAGGCTTCCCTTGAATTTTTGTTTTATGTCCAACACCCGAAGCCGAATATTTAAAAATTCCTTTTTTCCTTAATGCTTCAATGGTTTCATGACCAAGAATTGTTCTGGATTGTGCAAGCTGTTCGAACACAGGATATTCAAGAGCTCTAATAACAAAGTTCTTTTCAATCTTCTCCATTTTTCCAGTTTGATAAAGAAGTCTGTAACCTTCAATCTCCGGATAAAGTTTCCAGATTCTTCCACCTGTGAATCCAGTTGATTGATCATGAACGATTTCATTTACAACTGTTTGCAACATTTCTTCATCGGTAGCAAATTTTTGTGAAGCTATTGTTTCTACAGTTTTATGTAATTTTTTTTGATCCAAAATATTCCTAACTAATTATTCACTGTAAAAATCTATCATTTGTTTTATGGCGTGCTTGCATACCGGACAAAAATTATCAACCGAAATTGATTTCATTGAACAATCCTGCATTGGTCTGTAAACACCTTTAGCTACATAGCCGCCGCCTTCAAAAACACCTAAAGTTTCTCTAAATTCTTTAGTTCCAGGAGTTGGAACAGGAGTTTTTTCATCAATCATATTTTTCCACTTTGAATCAAAATTAACTAGTGTAGTTAAATTTGGATCAAGAGGTTCAACATCAAGCGGATAAAATTCATTATAGGCCACGTCAGAAGTATAGTATTCATCTCCAAGTCCTGCAAAACCATGTCCAAATTCGTGTGTAAAAATATATTCACCAAAATTGTTGTCACTTACACAAACTGAATAGTGATTATAAATGGCACCACCGCCATATTTGTTCGTATTTACTAAAATAAATATTTGATCGTATGGCGCATTAGAAGCAATATGGCGTAAAGTTTTGTTATCACTTGTCATTAAATAACGATCAAGATCAAACATATAGAACTGAGAATTTACAATTGTATTCTTCCAAATATCTTCAGCAGGAATATCTGTGCCTGATTCTTTAGATGGAGCTTCAATTCCCCAAATGTTAAATTTATCTTTATTCTCTTTATAAGGTGATGCGTTGAATAAATATCCTGCAAACTTTTCGCAGTCTTTTTTAAACTTATCCATTTCATCTTTTGTGTATCCATCCGGAATGATTACTATATCCACAGCTTCATCAGAGTCATCACTATTTAATACTTCAAAATTTTTATAATCCAAAGTTCGTTCTGTTTTAACAAAATAGCTATTTGGATTTACAACATATTCAAACTTTTTATGCAGAGTATTTTTTTTATCTCTTGAATAGAATTCTACCGTTATATCGTTTTTAGGATACGGAAACACAACTGTTTCACTAAAACTCTTTGTTGTTTGTTTTGCTTCATCTGTTGTCTGCCATTCACTGAAAAGTGTTGCGTAAGTATGCGAATATATTTCAATCCCTGAAGGGAAATCTTTAACTATAACTTTATACTTGCCGTAATCAAACTTATCAAGCAAATTTGTTTTTGATCCACCCCAGTAAGGTTCTTCGATCATTTCATCAACCGAGTATGAATCTTCCGCTGCATTTCCTGTATGATAATAATCCAACCTTAAAGTTTTATCTGTAAAGTATTGATCAAAATTTATTTGTGGAAATGATATTAAAGGTATGAGTGTAAATAATAATAAATATTTTTTCATTTGGTTCTATTGGTAGTGATTAAAAAACTTTTCTTGAGCCGGGTTTAACTAGTTCTAATTTCCCTTCTTTACAAATAGCACAATCTTCCGGAGAATAGGAAACAGCATTTAATCTGAGTGAGGGGAAAAACTCATAACCAAAATCAACTTTGCCGTTACTGCGATCAACAATACTTCCTACTCCAACTATATCTGCGCCAAACTTTTTAACTATTTCAACTACTTCAAAAACAGAGCCTCCGGTTGTAACAACATCTTCACAAACCAAAACTTTTTCGCCTTTAGAAAGAGAAAATCCGCGTCGTAATGTCATTTCTTTATTTTCTCTTTCAGTGAAGATTGAACGCTTATTTAGCTGTCTTGCAACTTCATAACCAACTATCATCCCGCCCATAGCAGGAGCAATTACTGTATCTATTTCGTGATTTTTAAAGTGGCTAGCAATCAAAGAGCAAATTTGTGAAGTGTATTCTGGATACTGTAATACTTTTGCACACTGAAAATATTGGTTACTATGTCTGCCCGATGTTAAAAGAAAATGTCCTTCCAACAAGGCTTCGGTACCTTTAAATATTTTTATAACATCTTCATTATTCAAGTTCATCAAGATAATCCTCCAAAGCTCTAATTGCTTTTGTGTCGTTTAATTCTTTTGCTATTCTTAAACCTGTGCGGTAATAAAATTCAGCATCTTCAATCTCATTATTATTTTCTTTAAGATTGCCGTAAGTAATGTAAGCCTGAACATATTTTGGATCTTTCTTTATAAGATCCTTTAAATATACTTCAGCATCTTCATCCTCATTATTTTTCAAGTACTCTTTTACAATACCGTAAATTATATCCGGGTCTAACGGATTTTCATCATATTTATCAAAGAGTTCATCGAGCCGCGTACTCATTTTAATCTTTCCTCTATTTTTTGTGCAAGTGAAAAATCTTTTTCCGTTACTCCACCTGCATCGTGAGTTGAAATTGTAATTTTAACTTTATTCCATGCAAACATTAAAATATCAGGATGATGATCCATCTTTTCAGATTCTAAACCAATCGCATTTACAAAAGACAATGCTTCTATAAAATCTTTAAACTGAAATTGTTTTGAAATTGCCCCATTTTCATAACTCCAACCGCATAGTTTTAAAAGATTAGAACTGATTTGATCTTGATTTAATTTACTCATCGTTCACCTGAAGTTTTAATGATTACATTGTAAAAATAAACAAAAAAAAGCGCATCCTAAAGAATGCGCTTATAAATGGTCTAATAAAATGATGAACTAAATTCCGCTGGTATCAGATTTTTCCGGTTCAACATTTGGATCGGGATGTTCTAATGATTCATCAAAGTAAACTAAGTCTTCAGTATTTTCAACGTGCTTAGCTACAATTGTTGTTCCTTCTTTAAATGAGCCGCGTAATATTTCTTCAGCTAACGGATCTTCAACATATTTTTGTAATGCTCTGCGCAGCGGACGAGCACCAAATTTTTCATCAAAGCCTTTGTTAACTAAAAACTCTTTTGCTGATTCATCTAATACAAGAGTTAATTTGTTTTCCCGAATGTTCGCTAACAAATCTTTGATCTCTATATCAATGATATCGTGAATATCTTTTTTATCAAGATTTCTGAATACGATTGTGTCATCAATTCTGTTCAAGAATTCAGGATTGAACAATCTCTTCATCGCTTCTTCAACAGTATCTTTTAAGCTTGAATACTTATCAGCTTTATCATCACCGCCAAAACCAAATTTGCTAATGTTCTTAATATCTTTGGTTCCAACATTTGATGTCATAATGATAATCGTATTTTTGAAATCAACTTTTCTTCCGAGAGAATCAGTTAATGTTCCATCATCAAGAACCTGGAGCAACAAGCTAAAAATATCAGGATGTGCTTTTTCAATTTCATCAAACAGAACAACTGAATATGGTTTGCGTCTAACTTTTTCAGTTAACTGTCCGCCTTCTTCATATCCAACATAACCGGGAGGCGCTCCAACCAATCTTGAAACAGAAAACTTCTCCATATATTCGCTCATATCAATTCTAACTAGCGCATCTTCACTATCGAATAAATATTTTGCAAGCACTTTACACAATTCTGTTTTACCAACTCCTGTTGGTCCTAAGAAAATAAAACTTCCGATTGGACGATTTGGGCTTTTTAATCCTGCTCGTGTTCTGCGGATTGCTTTTGTTAATTTTTCTACAGCTTCATCCTGACCAACAATAGATTGCTTTAATGCATCACCCATCTTTAATAATTTTTCTGATTCGGTCTGAGCGATACGGTTAACTGGAATTCCCGTCATCATAGCAACAACTGTAGCAATATCATCTTCAGTAACGTCGTGAACGATATCTTTTGTTCTGGTATCCCATTCACGTTTTGCTGTATCTAGATCAGAAAGAAGATTACGTTCTTTATCACGCAAACGTGCAGCTTCTTCATAATCCTGCATCTTAACAACACGTGCTTTATCTTTTTTTACACCTTCAATCTCTTCTTCAAGATCAAGAATATCCTGAGGCACTTCAAAATTGCCCATATGGACCCTTGAACCAGCTTCATCAATTACATCAATCGCTTTATCAGGAAGATGGCGATCTGTTATGTAACGATTGCTAAGTTTAACTGCTGTTTGAATTGCTTCTTTAGAATATCTAACTCGATGATGTTCTTCATATTTGAATTTTATGTTTTCAAGAATCTGAAGTGTTTCATCATATGTTGGAGGATCAACCATAACTTTTTGGAATCTACGATCAAGTGCTCCGTCTGTTTCGATAAACTTTCTATACTCATCCAGAGTTGTTGCACCAATACACTGTATATCGCCACGCGCTAACGCAGGTTTAAACATATTTGATGCATCAAGTGAACCACTTGCGCCGCCGGCGCCAACTATTGTGTGAAGTTCATCTATAAAAAGAATTACATCTTCAGCCTTTTCAAGTTCATTCATCAAAGCTTTCATTCTCTCTTCAAACTGTCCGCGGTATTTTGTTCCGGCAACAAGTCCTGCAAGATCCAATGTAACAACACGTTTATCCTGCAAAGTTCTTGGAACTTTTTTCTGAATGATTCTTAACGCTAATCCTTCAGCGATTGCAGTTTTACCAACACCAGGTTCACCAATTAAAACAGGATTATTCTTTTTTCTTCTACTTAAAATTTGAGCAACGCGTTCAATTTCTTTTTCTCTGCCAACAACTGGATCAAGTTTGTCTTCAAGACCAAGTTTTGTAAGATCACGACCAAAATTATCCAGCACGGGTGTTTTGGTTTTATCTATTTTCTTATCCATCGTAGGTGGAACTTTTTGATTAACATCTTTAGGATTCTTTGCACTTAACATCGAGTTAAGTTCTGATCGCGCAGAATCATAAGTAACGTTAAACTGATGTAAAATCTGTGTAGCAATGTTATCTTCATCTCTTAATAAGGATAACAGAAGATGTTCTGTTCCAATAACATCAGCTTTGTAAATCTTAGATTCTATCTGAGTAATTTTTAAAACTTTTTCTGCCTGTTTTGTAAGTGGAATATTTCCAATAGTTAAAGTTCCACCTGAAGTTCTAACCGTATCCTCAATTGCTTTTTTTAGTTTAACTAAATCGCTATCAAGATTTCTTAAAATTCTTACAGCAACTCCCTGGCCTTCACGAATGATTCCAAGAAGCAGATGTTCCGTTCCAATATAATCATGTCCAAGCCTGAGAGCCTCTTCCCTGCTAAGTCTAATTACATCCTGCAATCTATCCGAGAAATTTCCGTCCATATAACTCCTTAATTTGATTAAAAGTAAAACAAATCTTTCTCTAAATTCGTTTCACAGTTGAAATATAATAATAAGTGCAGTCCCTTATCAAGCCAACACTAAATGAATGGTCTGGATATGCTAAATATCATCCGAAACTGAACTTTAATTAAGGCAATTAAAATGCCAGTACAGTTTGGTTAAAATTTTCTATAATTTCAGATCAGAAAGAAAAATTGTTCTGCAATATTGATAAAAATCTTGTCATAAAATCCTATTATTGGTCATTAGGGCGTATTTTATGGCAGATAATTTAATAGAAAGAACAACTCATAAATATATTAATTACCCTTTAAATTAATTATGGAGTATAGATGGAAGCATTAACAGGATTGTCAATCGTAATAATTATTGCGGTTGTGCTATTCTTATTTCTATTTCTTTATTTCGTTCCGCTTGGATTATTTATTACCGCATACTTTTCGGGAGTTAAGGTAAAGATTGTTAGAGATCTAATTGGAATGAGATTAAGAAAAGTTCCTCCGGTTTTAGTTGTCAGAAATATGATTACTGCAACAAAAGCTGGATTAACAATTGATCAGGCAAAACTTGAAGCACATTATCTTGCAGGAGGCAATATTACAAAAGTAATAAACGCACTTATCTCTGCAGATAAAGCTAATCTTGGATTAACTTTTGAACGTGCCACTGCAATTGATCTTGCAGGAAGAGATGTTCTTGAAGCTGTTAAGATGTCTGTTGTGCCAAAAGTGATTGAAACACCAATGGTATCTGCTGTTGCAAAAGATGGCATCCAGTTAAAAGCCATGGCAAGAGTAACCGTTCGTGCTAACATTGAAAGATTAGTGGGTGGTGCCGGCGAAGCAACAATTTTAGCCAGAGTTGGTGAAGGAATTGTTTCAACTATTGGTTCCAGTGAATCTCATAAAGAAGTTTTAGAAAATCCTGATAAAATTTCAAAATCAGTTTTATCAAAAGGATTAGATAGCGGAACTGCATTTGAAATTCTTTCAATCGATATTGCTGACGTTGATATTGGTCAAAACATCGGCGCTATTTTACAAACTGATCAGGCAGAGGCAGATCTTAAAGTTGCGCGTGCAAAAGCTGAAGAGAGACGTGCTGCTGCGGTTGCAACAGAACAGGAAAACATTGCTGAAGTTTCTAAACAGCGTGCAAAAGTTGTTGAAGCTGAAGCTGAAGTTCCGAGAGCAATTGCTGATGCATTTAGAAATGGTAAGCTTGGTGTTATGGATTATTATAATTTAAAAAATATTCAAGCTGATACTGATATGAGAACATCAATAGCACAGCCAGAAGAGAAGAAGAAATCTGATGGATGATTTATTTCAATACCTCATTTATGGTATTCTAATTTTTAGCTTCTTAAGCTCTTTCTTTAAAAAGAAAGAGCCTCCGAAGCAAACACCGCAGAAACCTGCTCAGAAACCGGAATCTATTTCTTATCAGCAAAGAAGTGCTAAGGTAGAACCGGATATCATTGCTCAAAAGAATGATGAGTATGATATTTTGAGGGAGCTTGAAAGTCTATTCAAAGGTGAGGTTAATCTTCCTAAACAGCACCCGCCAAAACAAACTCAGTATGAAGAATACGCTGATCATAAAATTGAAGATAAAAATCTTGAGATTATTACAGATAGAAGAACTTTAAGAAATATTGATCAAAATCCTTCTGTTGAGTATAAGCAATCTGTTGAAGAAAGAAATTATATAGAACCCAAAGGAACTGTTGAACAGACTAGATGGACAAGACAAAAATCTAAAATTGACCCAAATATCGAAGCTAGTGCTAAGGAGTTTGAACGAGTTTTAGCAGGACCTAAAAAGCAACGAGCTGCTGTAAGCGAGTTCAATCGTAAATTAAAAAATCCTTCAACTGTTAGAGAGTATATTTTATTTTCAGAAATTTTAGGAAAGCCTAAAGCACTGCGTAGATGAATCAGAAAAAATATACGTTAAAAAGACTTGGACAAACGGGCTTAGTTCAACAAACGGACGAAGCCCGTTTTACAATTAATTATCAGGAAGAATTAAATCCTTCACAGTTTGAGGCTGCTTCAGCCGTTAATGGTTGTTTCTTAATTATAGCTGGTGCAGGAACCGGTAAAACAAGAACGTTAGTTTATCGAGTTGCAAGATTAATTGAACTTGGTCACGATCCAAACTCAATCCTTCTTTTAACATTTACTCGCAAAGCTGCCAATGAAATGATGAAACGTGCATCTATGCTGCTTGATGACAGATGTTCAAAAATACGCGGCGGAACTTTTCATTCGTTTGCAAATCTTACACTTAGAAAATATGCTAAAGTAATCGGACTTGATTCTTCATTTACTATTCTCGATCAAGGTGATAGTGCTGATGTAATAAATCTTATTCGCTCGCAGGATGGATTTATCACAAAAGAAAAAAGATTTCCTAATAAACAGACTCTTAATAAAGTTTTTAGTTTAAGTGTTAATACAGGAAAGAAGGTTGAAGAGATAATTGAAAATGATTATCCGCATTTTATTCCACTACTTGATAAAATTTTAGAAATCAATAAAATATTTACTGAGTACAAACGAAGAAATAATCTTCTTGATTACGATGATTTACTTGTTTACTTGCGCGAGTTTCTTAATAAAGGCGGACCGGCTGTAAAAGCACTTCTTGCAGAAATAAAATTTGTTATGGTTGATGAATACCAGGATACAAATCATCTCCAATCAGAAATTGTAAAAGGATTATCGCAGTACAGTAAAAACGTTATGGTTGTTGGTGATGATTCACAGGCAATTTATTCATTTCGCGGTGCGGATTTCCATAACATAATGCAATTCCCAAAACTATTTGATGATGTAAAGATCATTAAGCTTGAAGAAAATTACAGAAGCCATCAATCGATTTTAGATTTTGCAAATAGAATTAATGATGCCGCAATTGAGAAATACAAAAAAGATCTTTACTCAAGACGTGGGAGTGGAACGTTGCCAAATATTGTTGCAGCATCAACGGAAAATCTTCAATCAAAATTTATTGTTGAAAAAATTCTTGATCTTAGAGAAGAAGGTGTTCCGTTAAAAGATATTGCTGTGTTGTTTCGTTCATCTTTCTTTTCGTTTGATCTTGAGCTTGAACTTGCAAAAGCGAATGTTCCTTTCCAAAAATTTGGTGGAATGAAGTTTGTAGAAAATGCACACGTAAAAGATATAATGGCATTTCTTCGTATTGCTATAAATCCTAAAGATGTTATTAGCTGGTACCGCGTTTTACTTTTACACGAAGGTATTGGACCAAAGACTGCTCAACGCATTTTAGATGAACTTGCAACTTCCAGAATTACAATTAAGGCTGAACCTGATCAGCAGCCAGAGTTTAAGCATCACAAGCTTAGCCCATTGTTTTATCTTTTATATGAACTTCAGAAAAAGAAATTGCTTCCATCAGAAATGGTGCAAAAGGTTTATCATTACTATTGGGATTTATTTAAAGCTAATTATGATGACTGGAATAAACGCAAAAAAGATTTAGAAATTTTTCAGAACATTGTTGAGAATTATACTTCTGTTGATACTTTGCTTTCTGATATGGCAATCGAGCCGATTATAGAAAGTGTTGTTGATGTTGATGCAACTGATAAAGAAGAAGAGTACGTAACACTTTCTACAATTCATTCCGCAAAAGGATTGGAGTGGCATTCGGTTTTTATCATTCACGCGGTTGAAGGTTACTTCCCTTCTGCAAGATCAATTGAAAGTTTAGAAACTCTGGAAGAGGAAAGAAGATTGATGTACGTTGCTTCAACTCGTGCAAAAAACAATTTGTTTATTACTTACCCGATGAATCTTTATGATCGTGAAGCAGGAATAACATTATCAAAACCATCACGATTCATTTCAGATATTACTCCCGATTTAGCTGAAGGCTGGCTTTTAGAAGAAGATTTTTAGCACAGGAACGTCATTGCGAGCGAGTCATCGAGCGAAGCAATCTATCCAAAAAATCATTTCTCTCAATAATTCGGAATCATTATAATACTTTTGATTAAAGAATCATTTCACTCTTTATTCTATCTTCGGTTTCTTTTTTCTGCTGCAATCTTTCTTGATGCCAGCTAAAATCTGCAAGCCATTTATCAACTTCAAATTTGATCAGATAACAGTAGAAATAAAAAAGCAAAAGTGGAATTAGAATTAGGGCATCGTAAAATAAAGCTTCACGAAAAAAAATATGAATAAAAACCAGTGGAAAGATCGTCATCGAGAAAAAAAATATAATCCAACCAATCTTCTTTTCAATAATTAAGACGTACAGAATATAGGGAGAAAACAGGATAGCCGCAGTCGTTATTAAGATTATTGCTAGTTCAATTGAACTTATGTTTAATCCTATTATTGATAAAGTAAAATTGATGGAGCCAAAGAAAAAATATAATCCAAATAAACCAACTCCATCAAGAAATCTTAATTCATAAAATAAAATATTTCTAAACCTCTGAACGGCAAATACATCCTTAATTAGTTTAGAATTTTTTTCCATTAGTTTATCCCTCAATCAAACAACCCATTTTTAATGCGTTCTTCTTTTAATCTTTTCTGTTCTAATCGATTTTGATGAGAATAGTATTCACTTAACCAATCTTTCACCTCAGAATTAAGCATATAACAAAATATTGAATAAAAAAGTATTGGTAAGAATAAAGAATGATTATAAAGCATTTTTGCTTGAAACACTATCAATAGAAATCCGAGCGGGATAACAACTGCTAAAACTAAACCAATAATCCAACCATGTTTCTTTTCTTTAATTAAAATCCACAAAGTGTAAGGAACTACTACAATTGCTGTTAATGTAACTATCAATAATATTATTCTTACATAAGGGAATAACATATCATTAAAAAATCCACCGATCCTCCACATTGCACCTCTTACAATAAATAATGCAATACCTATAACAGTTAAAACTTTTGTATAAATATTAAAATAAGTGGAGAAGTTTTGAACTGAATAAGCATCTTGAATCAGTTTTTTATTAGAAATCATTTACTCTTATTAATTAAAACAAGTTATTTACTAATAACTCAGGTTTAGAAACGAGAGCTACGAATCTTATTTCATCAACATTCATAATGAAGTGAAATATCACTTCATTAGAAGCATTTTTCTACTAAGTCTATTTTCATCTGTATAAATGGAATATACATAAACTCCGCTTGGCAAAGCTGTTCCATCAAAATTTACTTTATAACTGCCGGCTGTTTGATAACCAAAATTTTGCTCAAATACTTTTTCTCCAAGAACATTAAAAACATTAAACTTAACATCTGAAGCCTGCAATAATTTGTATTCAATGTTTGTTTCTGGATTAAATGGATTGGGATAGTTTTGATAAAGTATAAAATCACTGGCAATTGATTCATCTTCAACAGAACCATAAGCCAGGTGCTGTGGAATTCCAAATAATTGTATATGTCCATCAATACTATCTTCCCAAACAGTATAGGATACGATTCCCAAGGGATCCATGCCAATTGGGCCAACAGCAAGTTGAGAATTGGGAATTGAAACTTGCAAAAGACTATCTTCCCACCAAACGCCAATATCAGAAGGATCGAATCTAACTTTAGTTATCCCTTCGTTTTCTACTAAATAGGTATGAGGAAAGTATAAATCAGGATCTGATAATTTTTGATGCTTTTCCTTACCTACAATTAATAAAGCATAAAGATCAAATGAAGAAAGATTTCCTTCCTGTTGTATTGGGATTTCAGAAATAGTTGGAGGATTCGTCCAATTGTCCATTCCAAAAATTCTTCTATTTCCGTTTAAAGTATCTTCATACGTAATACTCCAAAATGAATATCCCAAAACCTGTGATGAAAGATTAGTACAGTCACAAACATCAAGTAATGTTGTTTCCTCCTGCCAATCACCACCAATGGGTTTGAACTTACCAACAATGCTTTTAAAGTTTGATGAATTAACTTTAGTTGCAAAGGCATAAACTCCATCTTGTGAACCCGTGTATTCAATTAGAATTCCTGCAAAATCAGTATAATGGTATTCAGAATTATCATTGAATAAAACTTTTTCATTGTTGTTATCAGTTCCATAAGTAGCAAAAACTATTTCATCTTCTCTTTTGAAAAGAATATTAATAGAATCCTGAAATCCAAAAATGGATTGAATAATTTTAGGCTGCTCTTCATCTAAATTGGTATTTGCAATGTACTCAATCTCGCTCCAGTATCCATTGCTATCAGGTAAAACAGCTATATCCCAATTACCATTTCTATTAGTTTGAAAAATTAAACCTAATTCTCTCTCAAAAGCGGGATTAATATCTAAATGATTACCAGTAGTAATTGCGATTGTATCACTAAAACTTTGTTCATCTGAATTATAATTAACCTGGTAGATATTAGAAAAATTATTTTTGTGCAGTTCAAAGAATATCGGCGGATATGATCCAAATTCATCTTTATAGATAAACGGATTTCTTGCGTCAAAATCACCACTGGTGATTTGTCTTACAAAACTATTTTGCGGCAGGATTACAAACTGAAGAAGCAACAAAAAAACTAATGATAATTTTTTCATAACCAGCACCCCTTGAAAATGTGTACTGAAACTTAATAAAATATAATAAAAAAGGCGAGTCATAAGACTCGCCTTAAATAAATTCTCGCTTCTAGTTTTTAACTTCTAGCGCGATTATTTCATCAACATCATCTTACGAACAGCTTTAAAGTCGCCTGCTTCTATTGAGTAGAAGTAAACACCGCTTGATAACTGAGAAGCGTTGAAGTTAAGTTCATAACTTCCTGCTTTCATATTACTGTTAACAAGTGTTGCAACTTTTTCACCAAGTAAGTTGAATATTGAAACATTAACAAATCCATCTTGTGCAACTGAGTACTTTATTAAAGTACTAGGGTTAAATGGATTTGGATAGTTTTGATCTAAACTGTACTGAGCAGGAGCATTTACATCAACATTGATTTCATTTGAGTATTCGAATGAACCGTCAAAATCAACTTGTTTTAATCTGAAAGTATATTTACCAACAGCTAAATCATTTTGTGTAAATGAGTATGCTTTAGGTTCAGTGGTTGTTCCAAAACCTGCTACATAACCAACTTTTTCAAACTGGGTGTTTACAGATTTTCTCTGGATTTCAAAACCGCTGTTATTTAGTTCAGTAGCAGTACTCCAGTTTAAGTTTACACTATTACCGCTAACATTAGCTGTAAATGCTGTAAGCTCAACAGGAATAATATCTCTGAATAAATAAGCTACTGCGTTTTCAATAAGATCTGCAGCAACTG
Organism: Ignavibacteriales bacterium; assembly: GCA_016707115.1. Classification (GTDB taxonomy): domain Bacteria; phylum Bacteroidota; class Ignavibacteria; order Ignavibacteriales; family Ignavibacteriaceae; genus IGN3. The sequence goes on from JADJIH010000003.1 coordinate 79,729, forward strand.
ATTGATTTGCCAGAACAGAAACTGCAAATGGGAAGAATATGTTTCTGCAAACATCTGCATTATTGTTTGGATTATAAACAACAATTCCAGGATTTGCAGCACTGCCGGCAGCCCAGTTTGCAATTCTTATAACACCTAATTTATTTAATAACGTAACTTCATCTCTGGCACCATATCCGCTAGCACCGCCATTATTTACGTTAATTGGACCGGTAATGGTATTAGGGGTTGTAAAAATAGGATGTGTAGGAGTTGATAGAACAAGATTATCATTACTTCTATCACTTTGCCATGAACTGTCATTTAATACATTTCTTCTAAACTCTGCATCTACAGTTCCACTTGAACGATATATATATCCAACTTCACCGCCTTCAACAAGTGTTTTTCCACCTGCTAAAGTCCAGTTGATTATTGCGGTTCTCTTTGTTTGATCTGCAAACATTGTAGATTCATTTAACCCTGCAGCAAGAACTACTAAATCGTAATTATTAAGATTTGCAGGATTAAAAGTTGCCCAGGTAACTTCTTCAACTAAATAACCAGCAGCAGTAAGTGTTGTGTTAAATAGTGTTGCAGAAGCACCAAGTGGAATTGTAGCATCAACCTGGTGAATTTCTTTTTCAGAAGAAATTCTGTCTTCTAATGAAACATCATTATCAACTACAAGAACTAAACCTAAAACATCAATAATACTAAATGCATTATATCCGGAAGCCGGGCTATATCCAACATTACTTTGTGTGGAATTATCTGTTGCTTTAATTCTGTATTCTACCAAATCGCCAATTGCAGCAGTTCCAGTAAACGTACCTTCATAAGTACTTCCGGAAACTAACGGCATTGGGAAAGTATTTATTGTTCCACCATTAATTCTAAATTCACATTGAACTGTTCCAACACCAATATTATCTGTAACATCAGCACTAACATCAATTGGCCATCTTAATTGTGCAGTATTACCAATTGCAGTATGTGTAATTGTTGGAGCAATTACATCTGTTGCAGCTGAGAATGTAAAATAATTTGCAGGTGCACCGCCAGGTAAAGTGGAACGGAATCCCTGATTATCTTCTGCAGCTAAATAATAGTTATATACTGCATTCAATCCATTACCTGGAATGTTTGCTGTATAATTATTACCACTTGTGTTTGTCATAACAACACTATCAGTTAAAGCACCAACACCTCTGCCCCAGTATAATTTTATACTTCCTGCAACAAGAGGATTTACTGATGAAACAACCGCATTAATTACATAAGGACCAGCTAAATTTTCTGTATTTGTAAGTGGAGTATGATCAATTGAAGGGCCGAAAGTAACTTCGGTAATCCATGCTTGATAATTTCCTGTTCTATCATCTGCCCAGAAAGGATAAGCTTTATTATTAGCAGCAGCAATACCGATATAATCTCCTTGATAACCTGATGCTAAACCTGATATTGGTTTTGGTCTGAAGTTAGCATCACTTACCTGGAAGTTTTCAAATGTTAAACCGCCATCAACTGATCTAGCCATAAATACGCCTGTGCTATCACTTGTTGTATTACGGTTATCATACCAAACAACATTAAGCTGACCGGAAGTTTGATCAACCGTACACCAAGGGTAATATTGTTCTTTACCATTGCTAAGTGCATCGTTATTTATCCAGGTAATATAAATATTACCATCATGTACACCTCCAGAACGATCAACTGACATTGAAGGGAATGAATTAACTCTTATATTTGTCGGCTTTATGTTTCCTCTGATACCAAAATTAACTGCATTATAAACTCTAGTTTTTGTCCATGTTGTTCCGCCATCAGTTGATTTTGCAAAACCAATTGCATCTTCACCATCAGTCCAGGAAGCATCATAAATAGCAAAAGTAACATAAACTTCACCATTTGGTCCTGTCTGAACATTACATCCCTGAGCATGACTGCCCGGTGTCAAAGTACTACTCAAATCAACTAATGCACTCCAGGAAGTACCAAAATTTGTTGAATACTTAAAACTACCTGATTTTCATTTGCACCACCGTTGAAATCAGTCCATGTATTATACACTCTGTTTTCATAAGGGCTACCAACTTTTTTATCAACCATTAGATGATTTTTATCATCGCTTGTTGCTGAGCTTACAGTAGAGGTTGTCCAGGTAGCTCCATTATTTGTAGAAGTTGATACACCCATACCCCCAGCGTTGGTTATATATCCTTCATAAAAATAACCATTGGTTCCAATTGCTGAAGAAGGATCACCATAGTTTACTCCAAAAGGAGGGTTATTAAATCCTGTCCAGTTGGTACCTGCATTTGTTGTCCAGTAAACGCCTGTACCCCAAATTGTAGAAAATGGCCAGTTTGTGGCATTTGCACTTGCAAACAAAATATTTGGGTTTGATGGATGAATATCTATAGATAATTCAGATTGAGTTGTATTCGTTGCCCCAAAAATTCTATAATTAGGCATTACTAATACATCGGTTTCTCCTAAATCAAATTTTTGAAATACAGGAGGACCCGGTATGTAACTATAATCTGAACGAATATTTAAGGCACCGCTATTATCTGAACTTATTCTTGACCACTTCTTATCTAAATCAACTGTGCCTTGCGCATTTATTGATGTTGAAAGAATGCCAAAAATAAAAGTCATAGCGAGTAAAAACAGGAACGCTTTTTTCATAGTGACTCCATTTTGGTTGAATGAGAATGATTAGTTAGAAAGGAAATAAAATATTCTGAAATATCAATTTTAAAACAATTCATAGATTAGTTTTTTAATAGATAAATATTGAAGAGTAAACCGTGTGACAATTCGAATTGAAACCACACAAGAATAATCTGCAAAAAACTCAACATGTAAAAAGATTAGTAATTATTTCGGGTTAACTTATGTGAAAATAATTTAATTTACTATATCTAACTAAAAATAATTTTATTTTTTTATAAATAATATTTAGCTATTTGGAACCGTTATATCTGACATACATAATACTAATTTTATTTCTACTTGCTGCTGTCAATGTATATAAAGCATTTGCATATCAATTAGAACGAAAAAGAATGACAACTTTTAAGCCAAAATTGTCGCTTATAATTGCAGCAAAGAATGAGGAACAAAACATTTATTCCCTTATTGATTCACTTGAAAAATTAAATTATCCAAATGAGAACTTTGAAGTAATAATTGTTGATGATAATTCAACTGATAAAACTGCTGAGTTAATCCAATCAAGAATATCAAATAAAAATAATTACACATTAATTACAGCTGATAACAAAACAATAGCAGGTAAAAAAGGCGCTTTAAAGATTGGTGTTGAGAGTGCAAAAAATAATTTCATCGTTATAACGGATGCCGATTGCCAGCCTGAGAATAATTGGCTAAATGAAATGGCCGCAGCTTTGGATTATGGGTATGATATTGTTTTTGGTGTAGCACCAATAATTAAAGGGAAAAATCTTGTTGAAAAATTATCTGCATTTGAAAATCTCCATAATACATTTTTAACAATTGCGGCTGTTGGATCAAATGTTCCCTATTCTGCCACAGCAAGAAGTTTTGCATTTAGAAAAACATCATTTGAAAGAGTCGGAGGATATGGGAAAACTACAGAAACTCTTTCCGGTGATGATGATTTGTTACTTCGTGAGGCTGTAAAAAATAAAATGTTAATTGGAACTGTTATCGAGCCAGATGCTTTTGTATTTTCTGCCGCACCAAAAAGTTTTAATGAGTATTTTCAGCAGAAGAAAAGGCATTTACAAACTTCATTTCATTATTTGTTAAAACAAAAAATGTTTTTAGGCTTTTGGCATTTAATTAATCTTTTTTCATTTTTTTCAATTCTGCTTGTATTTATTACACCAATATTTGCTTTGCCGTTTGTTGTTAAACTTATTTATGATTTTTTTATTGTTACAAAATATCAGCATCAGTTAGGTTATTCTTTTAGATTTTATGAGATTATTTACCTGCAAATTTTATTCGAGATTTTTATTGTTGTTAATTTCTTCAATTCAATTTCAGGCAATGTTAAGTGGAAGTAAAAGAAATAAATGCTGCCTGGCTTGATGAATCTCATCCAAACTTTAATAGGTGGAAACGCGCAAGGGAAGTTTCAGTAGAGCGCGGAAAATTTGTCTCTTCAATTATCAACCAACAGTTGGATACAAAGGATCTATCTGTTTTAGATTTAGGCTCAGGTGAAGGCGGAACATCTAAAGTTTTTTCAGAAAATAATTTTATTGTTAGCTTTGATTTGAGTTTAATTCGCCTGCAAAGACAAATCAGCTCTGTCATTTCGAAGGAGGGTTTCTACCCGACTGAGAAATCTTCAACTAATAATAAAACCAGATTTCTCTCTTCGTTCGAAATGACAAAACCAGAATTAGTAAACGGAAGCGCATTACAACTTCCCTTTTCAAATCATTCTTTTGATCTTATTATTATCCAGGATGTGATCGAACATCTTACAAACACTGCCGCCTTTTATTCTGAAGTAAAAAGAATCCTAAAAACGAATGGATATATTTATTTAAGTACACCAAATAAATTATCAATCTTTAATATCCTAAACGATCCTCATTTTGGATTACCTGTTTTATCATTGTTAAAACGGGAATCAATAAAAAAATATTTTCTAAAACAATTTCGTAAAGATGATTATAACCGAACAGATATTGCGCAGCTTTTATCTTTAAATGGATTAATCAATCTTTTCAAAAATGATTTTGAGATTAAACTTTACACAAAATTTTCTGTTCAGGAATTATTTAACGGCAATAAAGGAATTGTCTGGAGTGATTTTCATCTAAAGTTAATCGCATTTTGCAAACTAATTAAACTTGATTGGCTATTGATTAAACTTGCAAATGATAAAATTGGATTAATAAATAAATACTTTACACCAACTTTTTATTTTGTATTTAAGAAAACTTGAAGTCATTTCGAAGGAAGGTTCCTGCCTGACTGAGAAATCTGTATATATTTTTTGTTTCAGATTTCTCCCTTGAGCCGAAATAACAAATAATTATAATTTGAACTAAAACATTTAAAGAATATTTTTCCAAATAAAATTATGGATTATAAAACACTCGCACATAAAGCTGTTGAAGCAAAAGCAAACGCGCTTCCTCCCTACTCCAACTTTCACGTTGGTGCAGCACTTTTAACAACAGATGAAAAAGTTTACACCGGATGCAATGTTGAAAACAGCACATTTGGATTAACACTCTGCGCAGAACGTACAGCAATTTTCAAAGCCATTTCTGAAGGTGAAAGAAAATTTAAAGCAATTGCAATCGCAAGTGATTCACCGGATTATATTACTCCCTGCGGTGCATGCAGACAAATTATTTTTGATCACTGCGGCGAGATTGATATTATCTGTACAAACGGAAAAGAAGAATACAAAGTTTTTAAAACATCAGAATTATTACCATTCGCTTTTGGGGATAAGGATTTAAACAAATAATTATGGAACCAACTCCACACGCAGTACCAAGAGAAACAGGCTGGATTGAAGTTATTGCCGGCTGTATGTTCAGCGGAAAGACAGAAGAACTTATCCGCCGTTTACGCAGAGCCAAAATTGCAAAACAAAAAGTTGTAATCTTTAAACCAAATATTGATACAAGATATTCTACAAATTCAATTGTATCTCACAGCGAGCAATCTCTTCCTTCAATACTTATTAAAGATGTAAAAGAAATTCTGGATTTGGTTGAAGATGCCCAGGTAATTGGAATTGATGAAGCACAATTTTTTTCAAGCGATCTGGTTAACGTTTGTAACCAGCTTGCAGATGATGGTAAACGAGTTATCGTTGCAGGTTTGGATATGGATTATCGCGGCGTTCCTTTTGAGCCGATGCCGCAAATACTTTCTGTTGCAGAGTATATAACAAAACCTTTAGCAATTTGTGTTGAATGCGGAAATCCGGCAGACAGGACTCAGCGAAAAACTGCTTCTGCAGAAAGAGTTGTTGTTGGTGCAGCGGATGTTTATGAAGCACGCTGCCGCAAATGCCATTACATTCCAACCGAAGAGAAACATTAATGAATTTTGAATCATTCATTCGTGGCATTTTTGGTTTAGCATTATTAATCGGAATTGCATTTCTTATATCCAACAATAAGAGAAAAATAAATTGGCGATTAGTTGGTTCAGGATTCGTTCTTCAAATAATATTTGCAATTCTTATTCTCCGTGGTGATTCACTTCGTTCGTTCTTCGTTCCTTTCGGGTGGCCCAAAGATTTTTTTAATTCAGTTAGTTATGTTTTTGTTTTGATATTAAACTTTACAACCGAAGGTGCAAAATTTGTTTTTGGAAATCTTGCACTCGCTCCCGGCAATGAAGGGAATCTCGGTTTCTTTTTTGCATTCCAGGTGCTTCCTACTATAATTTTCTTTGCAAGCCTGATGTCAGTTTTTTATTACCTTGGAATAATGCAAAAAATTGTTCAGGGGATGGCTTGGGTGATGGCAAAAGTTATGGGTACAAGCGGTGCTGAATCTTTATCCTGCACAGCAAATATTTTTGTTGGACAAACTGAAGCGCCATTAATGATAAAACCATTTATAAAAGGAATGACCCAAAGTGAACTTCTTACGATTATGATTGGCGGAATGGCTACAATTGCCGGCGGAGTTATGGCAGCATATATTCAAATGCTTGGCAGTGCTTATGCAGCCGCACATGGAATTCCGTTAGTTGAAGCACAGCAAATGTTTGCAACACAATTACTTGGTGCAAGTGTTATGGCTGCTCCCGGTGCAATGATGATTGGGAAAATTTTAATTCCTGAAACTGCTGAATCAGAAACTAAAGGATCTGTAAAAGTCTCAATCGAAAAAAATTCAAGCAATGTAATTGAAGCCGCAGCAAATGGTGCAAGCGATGGATTGCAATTAGCTTTAAATGTTGGTGCTATGTTACTTGCATTTATTGCTCTTATCGCATTAATAAATTTTCTCCTAAATGGATTTGGAGATCTGGTTGGATTAAATTCCTATTTGATAACAAATTTTGGTCAGCCGCTAAGTTTTCAACTTATGATTGGATTGGTATTACAGTTTGTTGCATACGGAATTGGTGTCCCCTGGCACGATGCACTTACTTTCGGAAGTTTACTCGGTACCAAAGTAGTGTTAAATGAATTTGTTGCTTATTCCGATATGGGTAATCTTGTACAAACTGGTAAACTCGTTAATGAAAAATCTATTCTTATGGCAACTTACGCTTTATGTGGATTTGCAAACTTTTCTTCTATCGCAATTCAAATTGGCGGACTTGGTCCGCTTGCACCAAACAGAAAATCAGATATTGCCGCACTTGGAATTAAAGCGGTTATTGGCGGCGTGCTTACAACATTATTAACTGCAACTTTAGCTGGATTATTTTTTGCTTTCTAATGGTTGATTTAAATTTTAAATATAAATCTCTTATCGAGTTTCTAAAATCCGAGACTCCTTTCAAACCCGAATTATCAATTATTCTTGGCAGCGGACTTGGAGATTTTGCAGAGCAACTTCAAATTCATAAATCAATTTCCACATCTGATATTCCCGGTTACCCTGTTTCTACAGTTGTAGGACATAAAGGTAAAATACATTTTGCCGAGTACGAAAATAAAAAGTTAATTCTGTTTCAGGGAAGAGTTCATTTTTATGAAGGCTATAATATTAATGAATGTATAATTCCTGTTTTTATATCTCATAAACTTGGCGTTAAAAATCTTTTACTTACAAATGCTGCAGGCGGAATAAATAAAAATTTTACTCCCGGCGATTTAATGCTTGCAACTTCATTAAATGGAATATTAATTAAGAAAGAACTTACAGATCTGATTGGTTTAACAAATCTTGCAGGTAAAGATAATTTTATAAATCTACCTGATCCTGAATTTAATAACCTTATTAAAACTACTGCCAAATCAGAAAACATAAATCTTAAGCAAGGTGTTTACTGGTTTACAAAAGGACCAACCTACGAAACTCCTGCTGAGATTAAGTTTTTTGCAAAGTACGGTGCAGATGCAGTTGGGATGTCAACAGTTCACGAAGCAGTTTATTCATCTTACCTTGGAATGAAAACAGCTGCAATTTCCTGTATCACAAATTTTGCTTCAGGCATTTCAGATCAAAAACTTTCACACAGCGAAGTAACAGAAACAGCGGACAGAGTTAAAAACATTTTTGCAAGATTGGTTAAAGCAATTATAAAAGCTGTTTGATTTTTAAATCAATAATGATCTTTAGATCAAAAAAAAAGACGGAGAGGCTGCTGTCTCTCCGTCTTCTATTATTAGATGTGAATCAACTCGCCATTTTCTTTTATGGCAAATTTACTTTCAATATCATCAATCTTAAACTGAGCTACAATTTCCTGAAGATTTAGAGTAAGTCTATTTAAATCTTCCGATGCATGTGCAATTTGCTGAATTCCTGAAGCACTTTGTTGAGTAACACTGCTTATAGATTCAATATTTTTACTTATCTGTTCCGAAGCGGTGGATTGCTGTTCACTTGCTGCGGCAACCATGCTAACTATATCAACAACCTGCTCAGCACCCTGAATAATTTCGTGAAGCGATGAACCAGCTTTTTCGGCAAGCCTCTTTCCTACCTCAACTTCTTTTGTTCCCTGTTTCATTGATTCAACCGCTCCACTTGTATCCTTCTGAATTTGTTTTATCATTGTTGCAATTTCTTTTGTGGCTTTAGTTGTACGTTCAGCAAGTTTTCTTACTTCGTCAGCTACAACTGCAAAACCTCTGCCCTGTTCGCCTGCGCGAGCTGCTTCTATTGCCGCATTTAATGCTAATAAATTTGTTTGATCTGCAATATCATCTATAACCTGTACTATCTCGCCGATCTGATCGCTGCTTTTGCCAAGATCTTCAACGGTCTCTGCACTTTTTCTAACGACTTCTGCAATGCGATTCATACCAATTATAGTTTCTTCTACAACGTGTCCGCCTTCTTTTGCAACTTTGCCCGCATTTTTACTTGCCTGAGTTGCCTGTTCGGTATTCTTAGTAGTTTCAAAAATCGTTTTTGTCATTTCTTCAACGGCACCGGCAACTTCAGTAGCTTGTGCTGATTGCTCCTGTGCACCTGCAGCCATCTGTTCGGTGGATGATGAAATTTCATTTGCTGCACTTGCAGTTGCTTGAACAGCTTCTTTAACCTGGTTCAATATTTTACTTACAGATTCACCCATTTTGTTTATACTGTTTTTAAGTATTTGATGATCGCCTTGATAATTTCCAGTAACTCTTGGCGTCAAATCGCCTAATGCCATTGTTCCCAAAACTTTAGAACCTTCTGCAACTGGTTTTACGATAGCATCTAGAGTTTCATTAACACCTTTAACTATATCTTTATAACCGCCGCTAAATTTTTCTGCGTTGCCGCGTGAAGATAGTTTACCTTCAATTCCAGCTTTTGAAAGTAATGTTGTTTCATTAACCAGGCTTTTTAAAGTCTTAATAACTTTAATAAAACTTTTATTAAGAACATCTTCTTCAGATTTTATTTTTACTTCAACATCAAGATTTCCATCAGAAATATTTTCTGCAACCGATGCCTGAGCTTTAATATTTTCTATCATTAACTGAAAAGAGCGTTCAAGATTTCCTAGTTCATCTTTAGTTTTTGCATCAACCGAAACGTTAATATTTCCAACAGCAATGCTATTAGCCGCGCTTAAAAGAGTATTTACAGGTTTTGCAATTATCCGGGAAATAAATAATCCCAGCAGAACAGAAAATATTCCGCCGCCAATTACAAGAACAAGTAAAATTGTAGTAGCAGAATTTACACTTGCATCTGTTGATCTATCCAGTTCTTCCGCAACTTCAATATTAATATCAATTAATTCTTTTAAATATTTTCTTGCTTCTAATTGATGAGTTAATGAAGCACCATAGATAATTTTATTTGCTTCATCATCATTCATTTTTAATAAATGTTCAACTGCTAAATCACGCTGTCTTTTATATACATTCCATTCATTTAAAAACTTTGGAAGTGTTTCTTCTTCAGCCTTTACTAAATATGTTTTTGAATATTTATCAATTAGTTCATCCAAAATTTCAGTTTGTTTATTTATTGACTCAGCATAGTCATTTCTTTTTTCAAGATTATCAGTGCCCAACATTGCCACAACATCACCTCTTGAAATTAATAACGCAGCATTAGCATAACCAAGATCTTGAATGGGAATAAGTCGATCCAGATATAATGTATTTTGATTATCAGATACCTGAACAATTCCGCTGTAACCCAAATACCCTACTGAAAGGGTAATCATTGAAACCGTTATAAATCCCAATAAAAGCTTGTAGCTTACTTTTAAGTTGTAATACCAATTCATTTTATTCTCCTTATTCATTAATAAATATTATGTACTTTAATTTGAAGATTCCATTAAACTAAATTCAGCGATTGAAAATATTTTTTCCAGATCAAGCAAAATCAGGAGTCTATCTTCAAGTTTTCCTATAGCTGTTATAAATTCATTGTTTACACCGCCAATTAATTCAGGTGGAGTTTCTGTGATACTTTTAGGTATTCTTAGAACTTCGTTTACTTCATCAACAATAAATCCTATGGTTTGTTCCTTTAGCTCTATAACTACTATACGTGTATTTTTTCCGTGTTCAAGCTTTATCAATCCAAGCTTTACTCTTAAATCAATAACCGGAATGATTCTACCTCTTAGATTTACAACTCCTTCAATAAAATCCGGAGTATTAGGAACTTTAGTTATCTGTAGCATTCTATTAATTTCTTGAACAATATTAATATCAACACCAAATTCTTCCTCACCAATTTTAAAACTTACTAACTGTAGTAGCTCCTGTTGTTCTGTTTTAGTTTTTTCCTGAATGTCCATTTTATATCCTAAAAAATTATGTTTAAGATTTATTTAGAAAAGGTACTGCATTAGCAGAATTTTCCAATTCTTTAATAGTATGATCGATGAAAATGCTTTTAGAAACGCTCTTTGGTTTCAAGCGGTTGATATTAGGAAATAAGCGGTAATTAATTTTAGGATAGGATGATCAGACACTTAACTTTTTAAGATTCTTATAAAATCTTCTGCTTACCTGGATTGCATTATTAGAGTTATTTAAGTGAACTGAATATTGGTTTAATGAATTCTTTTCAATTTTATTAACCTGGTTAATATTAATTATACATGAGCGGTGAATCCTTATAAATGAGCTGGTCGGTAAAATCATTTCCCAGTTTTTTAAGGATTTTTTAATGATAAACTTCTTTTTGCCGGTTGTATAAATATTTGAATACTGTCTTTCTGCCATCAGGTAAATTATCTCATTATAATTAAGCGGATAAGATTTGTTACCAAGTTTGATTATAATTTTCTCAGATTCATTTTGATAATCTTTATCTGATTTTTGTGCAAGAGTAAGTGATCTGATCAGTTCAAATTTTTCCAACCTGTTCTTTATAACTAATAAAAGATTCTCTGAGTCGTATGGCTTGAAGATATAGTCATCTGCCCCAAGATTCATTCCTTTTCTAAAATTTGTTATGTCTATTAATGCTGTAAGGTATAAAAAGGGCAATTGTTTAAGATCATTTTCCCGGGAAAGAATTTCAATAACTTCAAATCCAGTTATGTCTGGCATCATAATATCACAGATTACTAAATCAGGTTTAAAAATATATGCTTTATCAATTCCTTCTTTGCCGTTTTCTGCAACCCAAACTTCATAATTTTGTAATTCAAGAAGATTTTTCAAATTATCACTAATAATTTCATCATCTTCAATTACTAATATTTTTTTCTTCTGAGATTTCACAAATCAGCTACATTGTTAAAAATTATTAAATAACCTCACTTAATTATAATCGAACTATCCAAAGACTAGTTAATAGTATTAAATCACTTAAATCTTTCTAAATGTTACCGCACTTATTTCGATTTCCGGTCAAAATCATTATATATTAAAGTTGTTTATCCTCCTAACCCCTTAAATTTTATTGACTTTCTTAGCCTTTACCCGTAAGTTTGACAGCTATTTTTTTAAAGACCCTTTTAGTCACTAAAATTTATTAAAGCATGAAAGAATACAGATTTAAGATCATTCTCATCCTAGCATTTACTGCATTAAGCATTTATTTGCTATATCCTACTTTTCAGGATTATCAGAACAACAAATCATTAACTGCAACTCTTGAAGCCACCAGAGACAAGGTACAAAAGCTAAACCCGGATTTATCAAAAGATCAGGTAGAAAAGCTGGTTACTCTCGTAGAAGACAGCATCAAAATTGCTGATCCTTCAATCCTTGATGCAAGAAAAAAACGAGTTAAACTCGGCTTGGATCTTCAGGGCGGTATGAGGGTTGTTCTGGAAGTTAATACCGGCAAATTATTAGAAAAAATTGCTAACAATCCAGATGATGTTTTCAAAAAGGTATTAGCAGAAGCTCAAAAAGAAGCTTTAAAAACTGATGAATCAGTTGTTGATATACTTGGCAGAAAATTTCTGGAAAGGAATATAAGATTAAGCAGATATTACGGAACTATTAGACAAGATGATGCTGAAATTATGGATGAATTAACAAAATCATCCGAAGATGCTGTTAATCGCGCAATGGAAATTATTAGAAACAGAGTTGATCAATACGGTGTTTCTGAGCCATCTATTTCAAGACAAGGAAGCAGAAGAATTATTGTTGAACTTCCTGGGGTTGCAAAAGAAGAAGAAGCAAAACAGCTTTTACAGGGCACTGCTTTATTGGAATTCAGGTTGGTTAAAGATGCTGAATTAACTTATCCTATCATGCAAAGAATTGATGATGTTCTTGCAAAGAGAACTGAATCAGGTGTTAAAGATTCATTAGGTAATGATGTTGCTTCATTGGATACTACGACAAAGAAAACTGATACTACTTCTCTTACGGATTCAACTTCACAGCTTTCAGAGGATGAACAAAGAGCGAAATTTCAAGTTGAGCATCCGTTCTTTACTGCAGCAGTTTTAAATCCTCAAAGTCCTTTCGCTGACGCTTATGTTAGCAAAGATGATAGAAATAAAATTGAATATTGGTTAGGCTTACCTGAAGTACAAAAAGTAATCCCCGATAACGTTGAGTTTGTATTTTCAGCAAAACCATTTACCTCTGAAGATGGCAAACAAATTTTTGTTATGTATATGGTTAATAAAACACCTGAACTAACAGGTGGGGTTGTTACAGATGCACAAGCCACCATAGACCAAACAACTTCAACTCCAATTGTAAATATGGAAATGAATTCCGAAGGTGCAACTGATTGGGCTAGAATAACCGGAGCAAACGTTGGAAAAAGAATTGCTATTATGCTCGATGGTGTTGTGTTTACTGCACCAAATGTAAAAGGTAAAATTCCTGGCGGTCGTTCACAGATTGAAGGTTCAGAAAGTATGGAAGAAGCAAAACTGCTAGAGATCGTACTAAAGGCCGGTGCACTTCCAGCTCCTGTTGATGTAATTGAAGAAAGAATTGTTGGACCATCTTTAGGTCAGGATTCTATCTCAAGCGGATTTAGTTCTGCTATGATAGGTTACATTCTCGTGGGTTTGTTTATGATTATATATTACAGACAAGCTGGAACAATTTCTGCACTTACACTTGTTCTTGTTATACTTTTTATTCTTGGCATTCTGGCTGGATTTGGTGCAACTCTAACATTACCAGGTATAGCAGGTATCGTACTTACAATTGGTATGGCGGTGGATGCCAACGTGCTGATCTTCGAAAGAATAAGAGAAGAAATGGCTACCGGCAAAACAATGAAAGCTTCTATTGATAGCGGTTTTTCAAGAGCTTATTCAGCTATTATCGATTCAAACATTACAACATTTTTTACAGGTATTATTCTTTACCAATTTGGTACCGGTCCTATTCAGGGATTTGCTCTAACACTTATGATTGGTATTGCAGCAACACTTTTTGGTGCCCTTGTTATTTCAAGACTTGTGTTAGATGTCCTCGTTTCAAGAGGCGTTAAAATCAGCGTAGGTTAAAATTTTTATTAAGGAGTTAATTTATAAATGCGAGTATTTCATAATTTAAATGTAGATTTTTTAGGTAAGAGAAAGTTTTTCTATATGTTTTCTCTTGCTTTATTCTTAATCGGATTGCTAAATGTTGTATTCAGAGGATTAAGTTTCGGCATTGATTTTAAAGGCGGCTCCGAAATTGTTCTTCAGTTTGAAAAGCAAATAGATATTACCCAGGTTAGAGGCAATATTGAAAATATCGGACTTGGCAATGTTGAAGTAAGAACATTTGGCGGAGAAACCGGTGCTCTTATAAGAACAGAACTTCAGGAATTACCAAAAGATGTTTACCCAAGAGTTGTTAAAAATGTGGAGGATGAAATTAAAAGCATAATACCAAATGTGGCTTTTAATGTTGTTGAAAAAACTTCAACCTCAATAACTTATTCTTTCCCTAATCCTGATACAACAAATTTAGTTTCGGAAAGACTTTTAGCTGCAGGATTTCAGTCGGGTAAAGTTTCTGAAGAACCTGATAACACGCAAATTGATGTAAGTGTTGGTATTTCTGAATGGATAAAAGAAAATCTTAGAGAAAAAATAACCGGAAACTCTTTTAGAGTAATTAAAGAAGATCGAGTAGGACCAAAAGTAGGTGATGAATTAAAAAGAGATGCTGTGATTGCTGTCTTCTTATCATTACTTGTAATTCTTATTTACTTGGGATTTAGATTTAAGTTTGTCTTTGCTATCGGTGCGGTTGCAGCACTCTTCCACGATGTATTGATTACTCTTGGACTTTATGCAGCATTGTATGGCGTTATACCAGGCTTAAACTTAGACATTGATCTTTCTGTGGTTGCTGCGTTCCTTACACTTGTTGGTTACTCAATCAATGATACTGTTATAGTTTTTGATCGTGTTCGAGAGAATATGAAAATCCACAAAACTCTACCTTTGATGGAAATTATAAATAAAAGCATTAATCAAACGATGAGCAGAACAATTATTACTGCCTTCACAACTTTAATATCTGTATTCGTTCTTTTACTTCTAGGCGGAGACGTATTAAGAGCATTCGCTTTTACTCTTTTCTTCGGTATAATAATCGGAACTTACTCTTCAATCTTCGTAGCAAGTGCATTTGTACTTGAGTATGCTGAAAAGACAAAGAAGAAAGTTCAATTTTCTTAAGAATTACATTATCTCAAAAAAAGCCGATGATTGTTCATCGGCTTTTTTTTATAATTCAAGATTATAAGTCTAATTTATCTTTACTCTTCTCTAATTAAGACCAGGCAATTTCCAACGGCTCTTTCACCAGTATTATCAGATGGACTATTAACCACTTTATTATTTATAATCATGGTAGTTGATCCGCCGCCATCTAGATTTAATCCTTGATATATTCCTTCATCAATCATTAAGTCAGCAAACTCCAAAAGACTCATTCCACGACTCATTTGTTGTCTTCCATCAACGGTGATAAAGTAAACGGTTGTGCTGTCTTTAGAAAAACCAACTCCTGTTCTTGGATGTCTGTTTTCAGAAAATCTCTGAATTACACCTTCAATATTTAGATTAGATTTAATAAGACTTTTCCCATCTTTAACAAGTTGAGGCCAACCGCCAGTAAGACTTCGAATATTAGTAAAGTTTGGATTTAACTTAAGAAGAAGTTTAATCGTATCACCAATTTCAAATTCTCTCGAGAGATAGTATGCATATTTATTATTTGCTGAAATTATAAATCCATCGTTAGGAATCTCTGTATGCCCTGCCTGCTTAAGTGAATCACCAATTGTAAAAAAAGTGGTATCAGCTGATTGTCCGGCTGGAATTAATAACACTTCGCTTACTGCCCATGTTTCGGGAACAACAGGTGTGTAATTTCCTTGAAATGAATTATAGATTGTAATTGAATTGCTATCCGCTTTAGAATTGATCCGTCTGATCTCTTCAATTGTTCCATCAGGAAAAAATACGTTTCCTGAAAAGACGAATTGTTCTAGTAATAGTTTGTTATCGTAAGTTATGGCAAGCTGAGAATTTACAAATGTATTAAATGGCGAGTCTGTGAATTTAACAGCTTTAACAAACTTACCTTCAGAAATCATATTGTTAATTACTTCACCATCCTGTTCGAAAAAATCCGCATTTAATGCTGCTATAACTTGATATCCTGAATCTGAAAGTGCTTTTGATATATCACTTGTCTTTTCTCTTTCATTCAAAAGGTTTTTAGCTTTAACAGAACTTAAATAATAACGGCCCTGCGATAAATTAACTTTCAATACATTAATCATAAGAGTATCAGTGGAGTTGATTATTGTTTTATGAACAACTCCTGGAAATACAATTTTCTCATCAATTTTTTTTTGGGCATTTGATATTGTAAAAAGTAGGCAGAGTAAAATGATAAAATTTTTCATGAATATAAATTCCCACTAATTCTGAAGTAAAATTTTTCAGTTAACTTTTACAATGACCATAGTCATATCATCATTAGGCAGAGCTGAACCTCTAAAGTATTTTACTTCACTCCATACTTTATTCATTACTTCTGTTGAGCGAGTGTTTGCTTTACCTTTTAAAATTTCGGTAAGTTTTTCTTCACCAAACATTTCATCCTTTTCATTCATTGCTTCAGTAATTCCATCTGAAAAGAATGCAAATATCTGATTTGATTTTGTTTTTATTTCAACTTCCTGTAAAGTTCTATCAAACACTTCACCTTTTTCAAGTCCTAAACCAATGCCTTCGGTCTTAATCGATTCAACAGTTCCATTATTAGCAGTGAGTAGCGGCATATGACCGGCACGGCAGAATCTAACGGTTTTAGTCTCAGTATCAAATAAAGCAAGTGTCATAGTTATAAACCAGCTTCTCTCAATAGATTCATATAACCGTTTATTAATTTCAATCAGAATTTCTTTTGGACTAGTACTTATTTTTGTTGCTATCTGAACCATCGTTTGCAGTTTTGTCATGTATAATGATGCAGATAATCCTTTACCGGAAACATCTCCAACAGCAACAAATAATTTTGTATCTGAAAGTTGAATAAGATCATAATAATCACCACCAACTTGCATTGCAGGAATCATCTCACCACATATATCTAAGCCATTAAGATTAGGAACACATTTGGGTAATAATCCTTGCTGTATTTTTCTTGCAAGATCAAGATCCCTTTCAATTTTTATTTTTTCCGATTCAGATTGATAGAGTCTTGCATTTTCCAATGAAATAGCTATTTGATTTGCTGCGGCATTTAAAAGTTCAACATCTTTACCGCCAAATTTGGATCCCGAATACTTTAGACCAAACAAAAGTGCACCAACAACTTTAGATTTTACAATCATCGGTATTATTGAATAAACACCTTCTTCAATTAATCTATCGGCTTTATCGGGAAAAACTCTAATGAAGTCCTGTTGTTCGATTACAGGAGTATTTGATACTAACGCTTTTTCATTAAAGACGGCAATGAGATTAGATTTTTCAATTATACAGTTTGGATTTGAAAATCCTATACCACGGGATAATGTTAATATATCTTTTGAATAATCTCGTAATAGAATTCCAAATTTATTAATCTTAAGTGCATCAATAAAAGTTGAACATGTAAGATCGATTATCTTATCAGTTCCAACTACGGTTGATACATCATTGCTGAATTGAATAAGTACTTTTTGATATGCGAACTGTTCCGGATAAAATTTTCTTGTAAGGAAATCCTGAAATCGATCTTTAGTTGATTGAAAAACAAATGCAAAAATCAGAAAGAAAATACCAGCAACAAATCCTTGATTTTCTGCACCAACAAAACTTCCTATTCCCTGCCCAAGTAAATAAATAATTACAAAATAAATTCCAGCAACTGTGGCCATTGCTGCACCATAAATAATTGTATTTCTAACCACAATGCTAACATCAAGCAGATGATATTTAAATATCGCATAAGCAAATATGATTGGAACAAATACAATTAATACTATCGGCATATAATATTCAGGAGAATTAAAAACTGTATCCGATATAGCTGGAGCTATTGTGCCAACGTACAATTGGATGAGCATGCCGAAAGTAAACGCTATCACAAATAATAATAATGGTTTTTTATTATCAGGATTTTTTTTTTTATGTATTGAATAATCAATGAAACCAAGGAAAGCAAGATAAATTAAAAATGCAATTCGTAAATTGTTTGCCAAAGATTAAACCATTTTTGAGATTTAAAAATTTGTAAAACCAAGAGAAATCGCAAGAGAAATTCCGACAGACTAAAAATTACAACAGATAGTTATAATTATTATTTTAACAGATTTTTTTCTTTGAGAATTTAAATTGAACCGGAAAAGACCAAACAAAGTAAAGAAATAAAAATAATGGCACCAAAACCTGGCTGATCATTACAATGCACCTGCAAAAAATGCCACTTAATGGATCTGTTAAGGAAGATCTGAAATAAATATCATCAAATGGAAATAGAACATTTGCAGACAGCTAAAACATAAAATACGCCAATTGCAAAAAATAATTTTTGAGCAAGTCCATCCGGTTTTGCACTATAAACTAAAAACCAATCAATAAATATAACAGTGCGCTTATAGACTGCGCTAATGCACCAAATTGAATTAGTTTTTTAACGTAAACTTTTGTGTGAACAATTTTACCATCAGGTTTTTGGATCGTATAATCAGCATATTCACCAGATTTGAATTCATTAAGGATTCTTTGCGCCTCAAAAGTAGTTTTAAGGTTTTTATTATCAATCTGTAGAAGTAAATCTCCGTCTCTTATTCCTGCATTATATGTGACACCTTCAATCTTAACATTTTTAAATACCATTTTCATAGAATCTTGAGTTACCTTTATTGGGTCCCAGATACATTCATCATTTGAAGTGACTCTTATTTCAAGTGAAAAATAAATAGAGAGCACAGCAGTAAAAGCAAGGATTAAAGTTAATCCTGAGGCTATGTTTAACCTATATTTAAGAAAAAATCTTTTAAGGTTATTCATCGTATTAAACTAATTCTTTTTTGATCATTTTACTTTTAGAACAACTAAAGTTATATCATCAGATTGATGTGCGCCATTAGTAAATCTTTGCACTTCACTTTGTATTTCCTTTAAAATAGTTTCGGCTGAAGCGCCTGCCATTTCTAAGAGATAATTTTTCTAAAGCTTCGTCGGAAAATTCCTCGCTTTTTTTATTCATAGCTTCAGAAATACCATCTGTAAACATTACAAGTACATCATCTTTCATTAATTGTATCTTTTCAGATCGATAAGGCAAAATGGTTTTCATCACGCCAAGAATCATTCCACCGATTTCAAGTTTTATGATTTTCCCGTCTCTTATAAGCAAAGGTGGATTATGACCAGCATTTACATACTCAAAAGTCATATCGATATTATTTAGTATTCCCCAGAAAAATGTAATGAATTTTCCATCAGCAGTATTTTTTGAGATAAGATCATTTATTAATCCGGTTGCCTCATCCAAAGGAACATTCTGTCTGCATATAACTTGCAAAAATGCCTGCATATTAGCCATAAGCAATGATGCGGGAACGCCTTTGCCCGATACATCCGCAATTGCAACAACACAATCATCTTTATCAAGTTCAATTATGTCATAATAATCACCACCAACTTGTTTTGAGGATACATTTACAGCAGCTATATCAAAATTTTTGTATACAGGAATTTTTTGTGGAAGTAGATTTCTTTGGATCTCCCTTGCAAGATCTAATTCTTCTTCCATCTTTTGTTTTTCTAATGCTTCCCTAAAAAGTCTTCTGTTTTCCATTGAAATGATTGCAAGACTTCCAACAGAAAAAATAAATTCTATATCAGCATCAGTGTAATCAAAATTATTTATTCTTCTACCTAAAATAATCAGTCCTTTTGTCTTTCCCTGTATCTGCATCGGAACAATTACTTCTATTCCCATTCCATATAATGAAGGAAATAACAAAGCAACTTGTTCTTTGTTTAGTGAAGTATCAATTCTATGATAATCGATTTTACGTAAATTTTTAAGGAGTTCTTCAACCGGCAGTTTTGGTTCAATAACCTCAATATCATTTCCTTCAAATCTAAACAGAGCATATTTCTGCACAAGAAATTGTCCAATCAATGCAAAGATTAGTAATCGTGTAACTTTGGTAGATTCAGAAAATAAACCAAACTCTTTACTTAGTTCAAATAGTGAACTTAGTCGTTGTATTCTTGAATCAAGCTCACGATTAACTAATTTTAATTCTTCAACTATTAGTGAGTTCTGAATAGCTGAAGCAGCGATATTTAAAATTGTTTTTAGAAAATCTAGATCATCCTTTAAATAATCCTGCTTGTTAAGTTTTTCACCCAGGCATACAATACCAACACACTCATTTGATGAACTAATTTTTTCGGAAGCTAAAAGATTATTTTCAGTAAAGAATTTAGTAAAATCATCATTTTCAGTACAATCTTCGTTTGCATCAATATCAGGGAAAAGTAAAATTTTATCTTCACTAATTCCTTTATAGGATTTAATCTGCAATTTTCCATTTATGTTTAAGGCAATAATCCCTCTTGTAGCTAAAAACTTTCCAAGACAAGTTAGCAGTACATTATTCAGAATAAAATTAAGATCGAGGCTGGAATTAATTACTCGGCTGAATTCAACCAGCGCTGTAAGATTACGTTTAGCTTTTAAATTATCATTATCCTGCATTGCTCTGCGCTACTTTTATGTTTTTTGATAGCAGCACTTCATTATATTTTCCGGGAACGGTAACATATTTAACATCATCCATAAGTGTTTTCATTAAGTACATTCCTAAACCACCGACTCTTCTTTGCCTATAATATTTTTGTAAATCAGGCTCTGGAATCATTTCTGGTTCAAAAGATTTTCCATAGTCAGTAATACTAACTTCAAAACGAGAAAGTGTAGATTTTGTTTTGATAATCAGTTCCCCGTCAGGAAAAGATTTATAAGCGTGCTTAATAATATTAGTGCAAGCTTCATCCACAGCAAGAATGATATTTTCCACAGCATCAGCCGCCACCCCCGCATCAGCAGCAGAAGAGCTTATAAAATCTCTGATAGTAGAAAGATTTTCAGTTTTGCTTTTTACTTTAAGTTTTTTTGTCTTCACTTTATTTTATCTCTGTAAATTTCTTTACTGCTTCGTCTTCCGATTTGAAAATTTCATAAAGCAAAGGAAATCCTAACAGATCAAAAATGTTATAAACTTTATCACTCATTCCCGAAAGTTTAATGTCTCCCTTGCTGTCTCTAATTTTTTCTATATATGCCATAAATACTCCCAAACCTGCACTGCTTATGTAGGCCAAATCTTTAAAGTCAACAACAATCTGGTAACAACTCTTTTCAATAAGATCTACAAAATTGTTCTCAAGGATTGGTGCAGTATGTGCATCAAGATATCCTTTAAGGTTTATTATACTTACAGCACCTTGGTTTTTAATTGAGGTGTTGAATTCTGCCATTCTTTAACTCCATCTATGTTATTTTTTTTATGCCACTTTAATATAACTAAAGTTATATCATCATACTGAGAGTGGTTTCTGGAAAATAATGTAACATCTTTTATTACTTCGTTAGCAATTTTATTTACTGATTCATTAGAATATTCAATTAAAATTTCAGCAAATCTTCGTTCACCAAAATCTTCAAATTCCTTATTTTTAGCTTCGGTAATTCCATCGGTATAAAAAACTAAAGTGTCATTTTGTTTAAGATCAATTTTAATTTCTTCAAGATGATTACTGAATAAATCCTGATTGGTTAATCCAAGTCCAATACCTGACGGTTTAAATGTTTCTACTGAGTTACCTCTGACTAAAAGTGCGGGACAGTGCCCTGCTCTTGCAAAGCGAACGATTTCATTTTCGAAATCAATAATTCCATACAAAGCGCTTACAAAATTTTTTTTATTTAATGTTTGTTGTAAGATTTCATTGGCTTTAATTAATATATCCCTTGGGCTTTCTATCATTCGTGATAAGGAGCTAAATATTCCTTTCACTTCAGCCATAATAAAAGCCGCTGAAATTCCCTTACCTGAAACATCTGCAATAATAAATCCAAACTTGTTATTTGATATTTCAAAAAAGTCATAGTAATCACCGCCAACTTCAAAAGCCGGAATGAATACAGATGTAATTGAAAGATGTTCAAATTCAGGATCCTTAGCAGGCAAGATTTTCTTTTGGATTTCCCTTGCAACATCTAATTCTTTTTCGAGACGTTCCTTTTCAATCGATTGCTCAAGTAACAAAGAATTTTCAATCGCAACTGAGGCGTAATCAGAAAAAGTATTTATGGCTGTTTTATCTTCATCATAAAATATCAGCTCGTTTTTTCTGGCAGCAATTAAATAACCTTTAATTTCATTATAACTTCTTAGCGGAGAAATAGCTATGCTTCCGAATTTTTCTGAAAGCTGAGATTTGTTACCAAACTTTTGAAGACTGCAAATTTTAGTTTCGGTTATATTCTCACAAATTCCGCTTTCAAGTAAAAACCGATTTATTAAATCAGCATCAACTAATGCAATATTTCTATTTGCAAGAATTTTTCTATCGCCATTTTCTTTGATGACTATCCAGGCTGCATCTGCGCTGCTAACTTTTGTTGTAATATCAGTGATTGTTTCAGAAAGCTCTTCAATATCTAAAACTTGTGTAATAAGTTTGCTGAAATATTGCAATGATGAAACTTCATTAGCTTTTCTATCATAAGCTTCTGCTGTTGGAATATGGAATAGCGTGGTAAAAAATAGAACTACAAAATATATTCCACCATAAAGCAGAATAAGATTAAAGAACTGATAAATTGTTGGAGAATAGTTCATCAAAATAGTACCATTAAAATCTGTTTTGCCATTGTTAATAAGATTTAAGATAAAGAGTGCTGATATAATTATCGAAAGAATAAGTAATGAAATTTTTTCTTTCTTTGATATGAATGCAATCCAGGAAATTTTTAATGCGTTAAATGATATCAGAATTATTGAAATTATTAAAAAGGTATTGTATATAAACTCATATTCCGTTGCACTGAAAAGTAAATTTGAAATTGAAGATAAGGCGATGAATACAGACATGGTAATAAAGTATGTATTCTTTCTACGATATTGTTTATAAAAATATAATTCCTTTAAAGATGCGAACCAGTAACTGGATATTCCTAGGAACATTAATCCATAAAAAGTATTTAAAAGATTTTCAAACATACCCTGCTGTACTAATTTGGCACTAATGTTTTGGAATTGAATATTCAGAATATTTTCTGCAAACATTATCACTAAAAATATAAACGCACAAATAATCCCAATATTTAAAACGAGTGCAGAAGGATGTGGTTTTTTTTGTGCCAGTGTTTTTATAAGATATGCTGTTAGGACAAGAAGAAGCAGAATTGATAATGAATCATTAATTAAAAAGAAGACAAAAGAATCACTGGAAAAAAAGAGCAACCGATAAATAAATATTGCAGTCACCAAAGACGCAATAATCCAGAGGACAAAGTTAGCGCTTATTTTTATGCTGCTAAGGTTCAAGTTAATCCGATTTATGTTAAATGTGCTACTTCTACATTGTAAAATAAATCAAATTTTACATCATTTAAAGAAAAGAATTATGAGTGGAAAATGGTTTGAATTGTGGTAAAATGGATGGATTAGCGGCATTGAATATTTTTAGATATCTGAGGTTCTGTGGTGAATATCCTACATAGAATTAAATTTCTATCTCATCAAGATCAACTGGCTTTACTTGTTGTCTGCTTTTTTTACTTTGTCCCGAATCAATTTCACCAGGTTTTGTTAAATCATATCTAAACTGCTGCAGTTCTCTTCTCAGTTTATCCATCTCATTTTTCAACTCTTGATTCTGCATAAGTATTAAGCTATCATTATAAAAAAACTGGATACTGTTTTCCTTAGAATTACTTTTCATTCTTTCTTTTTGTTCGATACGATTTTTATCATTCTGCATATTTTTTATATGCATTAAAGAATCAAGATTAACATCTGTCCTGCCCTTTTTCTTAGGAGTAACAGTATTGTATTCATAATTATAACCCTTATTTCCAACAGTCATTGGTGGTGCCGGTGGGCGAACGGATCTAACGTTTTGTGTGGCTTCGTGAATTACAATTGCGATGCTATCAAAATTAGGTAAGTCTATTTCTGGAATATCAATTGCAACATTTTGAATACTTACTTTAATAAGATCTGAATCAACAAAAACCTTAAATTGTTTTGTCCAATCAGAATTGTTTTTTTGTTTACTAATGGATGAATCAACTTTAAAATGGTATTCTCGTAAAACTGCTTTTTGCTCACTTAATTCAGCCAAGTCCTCAGTCATTTTTTCCATATTTTTTTCGAATTCAGTCATATCAAAAACAAAATCTTCTTTAAAAATGGAATCGGGAGTACAGAAGATGTATTGATCATCTTTCAGAGACTTAGCCTCATTAACCCATTTGGCAATGGAATGATTATCAAACTGCATTACCTGCTCGGGGATCATTTTATTAAAATTGGAGGCGGCATGCTTTTCTGCAAATGCAAGTATGTCAGCTAATATAAGTTTTCTTGTATTCCAGATATTAGGATTTATTGCCACAGCATTCTGATTATTCACCAAAACTAAAGCTGATATCTGCTCAGAGTAAGATCCGATAATAGAATCGATCTTTTTAATCTCTTCATCATCAAAATCTAGAGCAGTAACAAATTTCTGCAAATTATTATTCTGAGAAATATCATCAGATTTTTTGATTTCAAAATACTCAGTACCTTTAACGTCATAACCCAGTTTTAGTATTTGATTATTTGTATTGTCTAAAGGAAGTTCCTGATATACAGCAAAGTTAAAAATGTCTTCGTTGGTAAGATTAGCAGCGTAAAGTAATGGTTGTAAATTTTCTTTGTAGAATCCTATAATATTGGATTCCTGCTGCTTGATAATGTCTTCTAAAAGATTAGGATTAAACTTTAACACAGCCATTAGTGCTAATGTAAACAGAGTAAGTGCCGAAATTGGGATCCATTTTTTAATATTAAATTTAGAAGAATTTTGTTCATTTATACTTGCATACAACCTTGTTTCAAAAAATGGTGATTCAGAAATCCGATCAACAGATGTAGAAGTGAGTTCCTTAAGTTTCTTTAAATCAGATAATTCTTTTTGTAATTCTAAAGAAGATTTAATCTTCTCTTCAATATATTTTTTTTCTGCGGTGGAAAGTTCTCCATCCACATAAGCAGAAAGTAATTCGATATCTGTATTATTTTTCTTCATAACATTAGCTCTTTTTCAAGAGGTTTAAGTATTTTTTTTAGAGCCTCTCTTGCTCTGAATATTCTTGATTTAACAGTTCCAATTTCACATTCCATAGTATCAGCAATTTCCTGATAGCTAAATCCTTCCAGATCTTTTAGGACAAGCGGAATTCTAAGTTTATCCGGTAAAGTTGCAATAGCATTACGCACAATATGTTTAATATCTGTGTCTTCATTTATGGATTCAAAAACTGGTTCTTCATCCTTCAAAGGTAAAAATATGCTTCTAATATTCTTTTTTCTTAAATGGTCCTTACATTTATTAATTGTAATTCTGTAAAGCCAGGTTGTAAACTGAGATTCAAACCTAAAACTCTTTAAGTGCCTATAGACCGTAATAAATACTTCCTGGGCAATATCATCAACTCCATCACTATTTGATAAAGTCAGATAAATTATATTTCTAACTTTTTCTTTATGACGCTTAAGTAGTTCACTAAAAACTGATTCGTCACCGTCAATAAATTGCTTAATCAGTGAAAAATCATCATCAAGACTTAAGATTTTTGGTTGCTGCATATTCTCGTTTTGTTCGTAATCCATTGTTTAGACGCCATTCTCTAGTTTTGGTTCCTAAAATAATTAATAATTTATTAGTCCAAACCCCAAAATTGATAACCGGTAAAAAGAGATTATATCGTGTAAAATCATGCTTGCATGAGTAATTAAGCTTACTTAAATTGACCGAGAAAATTTTTGGAGATTTTTAATGAAAACAAAACTATTAGAAAAGTACAATGCCGTAATTGTTGAGCTCAAAGGCAATGTAATGGGTGGTGAAGATACTAAAGAGTTTAATGAACTTTTGCATAAACTTATTGATGAAGGAAAGAAAAACGTAATTGTGGATCTTTCTGAAGTTAAATTTATGAATAGTTCCGGCCTCGGTATGTTGATCAGTGGTTTGACCACAATGAAAAGAGAAAACGGAAGTCTGAAGCTTGCACATGTAACTGAAAAAATTGAAAGTTTGCTCATAATTACCAAACTTATTACAATTTTTGAATCTTATGATACTGTAGATGAAGCCGTAAAAAGTTTCGATTAATAAATATTTTTAACTAGCATTTTTTAACTCCGTATTATTTTATAATGCGGAGTTTTATTTTGCTTAATTTATAACAATTAAATTCAGGAAGACCAGATGGGCGCGACTGTACTTGTTGGTTCTCAGTGGGGTGATGAAGGAAAAGGTAAAATTGTTGATCTTATCAGCAAAGGGTTTGAAATCGTTGTAAGATACCAGGGTGGTGCAAATGCCGGCCATACAGTTGAAATTGGTGATAAAAAGTATGTCCTTCATCTTATTCCTTCCGGTATATTGCGAGATAATGTTATTTGCGTAATCGGTAACGGTGTTGTAATAGATCCGACTGCCCTTCTTGAAGAAATTGAACTTCTAAAGCAAAATAACATTAGTGTTGAAGGCAGACTATTTATAAGCCATAATGCACACCTGATAATGCCTTATCATAAGCTATTGGATTCAATAAATGAAAGCGGTAATAATAAAATTGGAACAACTGGAAGAGGAATCGGACCTTGCTACATTGATAAATATGGCAGAAAAGGAATCAGAATTGTTGATCTTTTAAATAGAACTGAATTAGAAAAAAAGATTAGAGCTAATCTAAAAGAGAAAAATGAAATACTTCAAAAAATTCATAGCCACGAAGGTCTTGATGTAGATGCAATTGTAAAAGAATATCTTGAGTTTGATCTTACAATCGATAAGTACATTAAAGATGCTCCTGCTTATTTAAATCGCGCAATGGATGAAGGCAAATCAGTTTTACTTGAAGGGGCGCAAGGTACTTTTTTAGATATTGATCATGGGACTTATCCTTATGTAACATCAAGCAGCCCGACATCTGGTGGAGCTTGTACTGGCAGCGGAATCCCGCCAACAAGAATTGATAGTGTAATTGGGATAGTGAAAGCCTATACTACTAGAGTTGGGAATGGTCCTTTTCCAACAGAATTACTTGACGAAGATGGCGAAAAACTTAGAAAAATTGGTGTTGAATTTGGAGCTACAACTGGAAGACCAAGACGATGCGGATGGTATGATGCTTTCCTGGTTGCTTATTCAAAAATGATAAATGGAATTACCTCTGTGGCCTTAACCAAACTTGATGTTTTAAGCGGATTTGAAAAAATAAAAGTTTGTGTTGGATATGAATTGAATGGTAAAAAATTAAAAACTTTTCCAACAAATGTTGATCAGTTAAACCTTGTCACTCCGGTTTATGAAACACTTGATGGTTGGAACACAGACATTACTAGTTGCGAGAATTATGATGATCTTCCATCTAAAACCAGAGATTATTTAGATTTTATTTCAAGACAATCAGGAATTAAGATAGATATAGTATCAGTTGGTCCAAAACGTAAACAAACTTTTTACGTAGAATAATAAACAAATAAGAGATTTATTTTAAGCTGGATTTTGCTTCCCGATAATACCATTTTTGCTTATCAATAACATTTAATTGATTAGAATATGAAAATGTCCGGTGGTCCTGCTTCGGTTAATTTTAAAATTCTGCTGCTGTTGATTGCATTAGTAATTGCCGGCGGAACCCTATTCTATACTCAAAATCTCGTTAAGAAATTACAAGAACGAGAGCGCAACATTGTAGAACTTTATGCAAAGGGTATCGAATATGTTGCTAATTCTAGTTCTGCAGATGCCGACCTTACATTCCTTTTTGACAATATTATTAAACCTATTGACTTTCCAATTATTCTTACTGATATAGATGATAATGTTAGTTTGGAAAGTAAATCAGATATAAAAAATGTGAAATTTGATTCGACTCTCTCAAAAAGTGAATTAAAATCATTTTTACAAAATTTTGTTAAAGAAATTGATCAAATCCATCAACCAATTAATGTTACTTATGCTGATACAATTATTCTGCAAAGAATTCATTACGGTGACTCTGAATTAATCAAACAATTAAAATTTTATCCTTATCTGCAAATCATAATTGCCGCACTTTTTATAATTATAGGATATATCGGATTTAGCCAGATAAAAAGAAGTGAGCAAAGTAATATTTGGGTTGGAATGGCTAAAGAAACAGCGCATCAATTCGGAACTCCAATTTCCAGCTTAATGGGCTGGATTGAAATGATGAAAATGAATTATCAAAAACCTGATGCTGTTCTTGATATAACTGAAGAAATATCGAGCGATGTTGATAAGCTTAACAAGATTACATATAGATTTTCCAAAATTGGCTCTAAACCAGAGATAAAAAATCAAATTGTGTTTGAAGAAGTTAAAAAGGTTACCGAGTATTTTAATCGCAGACTTCCTCAAACCGGAAAAACTGTTGAGCTTACTGTTAGCGGCAACCAAACCTGCTGCGCACAAATGAATGGTGAATTGTTTGAATGGGTTTTAGAAAATCTTATTAAAAATGCTTTAGATGCTATGGAAAGCAAAAATGGAAAGATAAATATTGATATACTGGAAAGTAAAAAAAATATTGAGATTGAAGTTTCTGATAACGGGAAAGGAATTGATTTACGAAGACGTAAAGATGTTTTTAGACCCGGATACAGTACTAAAAAACGAGGCTGGGGTTTGGGTTTAAGTCTTTCTAAGAGAATAGTCGAAGGTTATCATGGTGGAAAAATATTTGTAAAGAGTTCGGCTCCTGGAGAAGGTACTACTTTTAAAATACTCTTAAAAAAATGTTAGCTCATTGCTAACATTCTTTCTATTGACAACAATGCTTTTTTTCTGGTTTCTTCTTCCAAAGAGATTTCAGGATATTTATTCTTCATACACAAATATAATTTCTCTAGAGTATTCAATCTCATGTACGGACATTCATTGCAAGAACAAGAATCATCCTCTGGTGGAGCCGGAATGTATTCTTTTTGGGGTGCTGCTTTTTTCATCTGATGAATGATTCCGGTTTCTGTTGCAACAATGTATTGTGTTGAAAAATCCTCCTGTATAAAACTTAACAATCTGCTCGTTGATCCTATAAAATCAGAATGCATTAAAATCGGCTCTTCGCATTCAGGATGTGAAATTAATTTAGCCTCAGGATATTTTATTTTAAGATCGATAATTTTTCTTTCGCTAAAAGTCTCATGAACTATGCAGCTTCCGTCCCACAACAACATTTTTCTGCCGGTCTTTTTTATAAGATATTTCCCAAGATTTCTATCGGGAGAAAAAAGAATTGGTTGGTCAAGTGGTATCTGACTGATAATTTTTTCGGCACTACTCGAAGTACAAATAATATCACTTAACGCTTTAACATCAGCAGAACAATTAATATAAGTAATGGCTATATGATCAGGATGATTTTCACGAAATGTTTTAAACTCATTTACTGGGCATCCTTCTGCCAGTGAGCAACTTGCCTCTAAATCAGGAAGTAATACTAATTTTTCAGGATTCAAAATTTTAGCCGTTTCTGCCATAAAATGCACTCCAGCAAACACAATGACATCTGCTGAGGTTGATTTCGCCTTTTTAGCTAACTCCAGACTGTCCCCAACAAAATCTGCAATATCTTGTATTTCAGATTCCTGATAATAATGAGCTAATATTATTGCATTTAATTCTCTTTTAAGCCTCTGGATCTCTGCTTTTAAATCAAGTTGGTTACTAATATTATTACTTTGCACAATATTCTCCATCTATAAAAAATATTACCGAATGTAATTATTACAAAACTGCACTTTTTACCGACAAAAATGTAGTCAATGATGTCTTTTTATTAAAAAACTAAATGGCACCGTAATTGTTAAGTATTATCCGAAATAGTTTAAGCATAGCATCCCTCCAAAAATGACACACAAACTGTCAGGTTTCGCCCTCAAAACCTGACAGTTTTCCTCTTTTAAACCGTTTTTGAATTCCAAATCAGGTTGTTCATTTTTTCAATGGATCTCAAAATCATTGACTTCTCAGAAACAACATCAACGACAATTTTGCCAATATCTTCAACTAAAACAAATCTTTTTTTACCATTAGAATTTTTTTTATCGCTCCCCATTGAATTAAAAATATTATCCATATTTAAAGACGCCAATTTTTTATTTGGTCGGATAAATTTATAATCATTAAGAATGCTATTCAGTTTGTCAGAAGTAATATATCCTAAAATTTCAGAAAGAAACAAAGCACAATAAATACCACCAATAACTGCTTCACCATGTTTTAATTTGTAGTTTGATTCTACTTCAAAAGCATGAGCAAAAGTATGACCGAAATTGAGAATTTTCCGAAGTCCTGTAATTTCCTTTTCATCATTCTCTACAATGTTTGACTTTATTACTAAACAAGCATTAATTGTTTTCTCGATAGCAAATGATTGAGAACTAAATAATTTTAATAGATTATTCTTCAATAAATTATAGTTTCTATTATCAGCTAAAAAAGAATACTTAAATATTTCACCGGCACCAGATAGTAATTCCCTTTTAGAAAGTGTTGCCAGAAATTCCGGATATATTGAAACAAATTCCGGTTGATAAAAAGTACCAATCATATTCTTTTGATCATTAAAATTTACTCCTGTTTTACCTCCAACAGAACTATCCACCATAGAAAGTAAAGTTGTTGGTATCTGAATAACCCTTATTCCACGCATATAAGTACTTGCAACATAACCCGCAATATCACCAGTAACTCCACCACCTAAAGCAACTATTATAGAATTTCTATCGAATGAATTATCACTTAAGAATTTATAAATCTTTTCCGTCTGGGTTAGACTTTTATTTTTCTCAATTGCAATGAGAGGAAAACTATAAACTTTGCAATTAAGCAGTGCAAATGTTTTTCTTATCAGCAGAGAATGATATTTTATTAAGTTTTGATCAACTATTAGCAGACATTTTGAAACTGATAAGTCATTTATTTTCTGAACGGTCTTAGATAAAGAATCATTACCAATTATTATTGGATAACATTTATCTGATAAGTTAACGTTTATTACTTTCGCCATAATATTCTTTTTTTATTATGTGAGATAATTTATCAACAGTTCTACCAACCTGACAATTATCTGTGTTTATTTTAAGATCTGCCTGATTATAATATTTAATTCTTTTTTGTAAAAGAGCATTAATTTTTTCCATAAATTCTGTTTTACTAGGCTCCTCATCTCCATCAAAAAGCAGAGCCGGTCTATCTCTTTTAAATCTTAATCTTTTATATGTTTCTTCGGGGGATGATTCAAGATAGATTAGAAATCCAGATGATTTAATTATTTCAAGATTTGTTTGATTTGCCACAGTACCACCGCCCAATGCAATAATATAATTTTCTAATCCACTAGTTTTTTTAAGAGTTTCTGTTTCTAACTCTCTAAAATAATCTTCTCCATTTTCTTCAAAAATCATTCTAACAGATAAACCAGCCGCTTCCTCAATTAATCGATCGAGATCAAAAAAATTCCAGCCCAAAGTATTGGCAAGGATAGGCCCTATAGTACTTTTACCCGATGCCATAAAACCTGTTAAATACACTATTTTTTTATTCATGTTAAAGACTAAATAAATAGATATAGGTTAATTTAAGAAATTGACTTATTAAAAAAAGAAATGTATGTTGTTAAATAAAAAACCCCCAAATACAATCATAAAGACGTAAATGGGGGTGTGAAATTATCTGTTAAAAGACTTACTGACCAAAAAACAAATGTCTATTATCTACAATTTCAGCGTTTTCCTTTATCTCAGTTACCCACTGATTTAAGAATCGGCTTCTTTTTTCCTGAAGCATTGTACTGCGCAAAGTTGAACTTTGAGTAGAATAGAGTTTCTGATCAAATGGAGTTCTTTTTGTAACTTTAATGATGTAGTAACCTCTTAACCCCTTTACCGGGGCTGATACTTTATTAAGTTCTGATTTCATTGCTGAATTAAGGAAGCCATAATCTTTACCAATATTGGGTATTGAACCTTGCGGAACAAAACTGCCTGTTTGTTTAACAGTAAAATTAGTATCGATTGAATATGCTTTACTTAAATCTCCATTAATATTTTTGTAAAGATTTTCTGCAATCGATTTTATTTTTTCAAATTTCTTTTCTCTAATAACAGCTGGTTTCAGTTGTTCTTTCAGTTCCTCAAACGGTCTGAACTTTTCGGTAGCTGCTTCTGTAATCTTAACTACCACATAACCTGATGGAACTTTAAAGGGATCACTAACTGTATTAACACTATTCTCAAAAGAAAATTTTACTAATCTTTTATTTTGTCCTATTGAAGGAACTGAACCCGATAACTCAGAGAACTGAGGTGTTTCCTGAACATTATAGTTTCCTAATTTTGCTTCTGAATCAAAATCATTTTTCTTTGCTAGGAATGAAAAATCACTAGCTGCAGTAAAATTTCTATCTCTACTTGAGGCTGATTGTTTAACCTGGTTTACGATTTTTTCCACAATATATTTTTTGTCTGATCTATCTGTAACTTTAATTATATGGTAACCATAATTAGTTTTTACAGGTTTCTGGATTTCTCCAACTTTTCCATTAAAGCAAGCATCCTCAAATTCTTTAACCATCATTCCTTTTCCAAAATATCCAAGATCGCCGCCTTTACTGCCGCTGCCTGGGTCCTTAGAAAACTCTTTTGCCAATGCTGCAAAATCTGCGCCTGCAACTAACCTATCGTAAAGTTTATTTGCTTCAGCTAAATTCTTTTCATCATTTCCATACTGATTAATTAAGATATGTGAAGCTTTTGAAAACACTTCAGTGGATTGTACCGACCCACTATATCTAAAAAGTGTATACCCTTGCTGAGTAGCGAAAGGACCAACAACATCCCCAACAGAAGCTTTATTCAAAGCAGACACAACTTCACCGGTTAATGTGGATACTGTAACAGTATCTTTTGAGTACGGTGTTTCAGAATAGATCCCAACAAGTTGTGTAAAACCTAATGTATCACTTGATAAAGTTTTTTTAACATTCATCAAATTGTTATAAACCATTTGTGAATCTTCTGAAGAAGCAACATTTGAAAACATTACAAATTTAAGTTTTCTTTGTGGTGGAATTTTATAAGTATTTATGTTCTTATCATAAAAATCTTTTAAATCATCATCTGTAACTTTTACTTCTGCATCTTTTACAAGATTAATATCCACTAAAGTATAATCAGCTTCGATGTTCATATTTTGTTCGATAAATTTTCTCTTAACTTCATCTTCACCCACATTAACAGAAGCTAAAATCATACTCTGAAGTTTTTGTGTCAGTCTTGATTGTCTCACAAGATCTTCAGCTTGAATTAAAGCGGCTTTATTCTGAGGATCAAAGATCGCCTGCTCGTAAAGCTGCTTATTAAAGTTTCCAAGTGAATCAATGAAATTCTGTTTTAGAAAATCAGGAGGATTATCACCCAGGATTACGTCCTTAACTTCCTGGTCTGTAACTGAAATTCCATATTTTTTTATCAACTGTGCAAATATTTTTTGAGTTACAACTGCATCCCAAACTTGCTCTCTTATCTGATCAATTTGGGTTTCTTCAGGATCTTTGCCGGTTTGTCTTTTTTGATTTTCAATTTGCTGATCCAAAGCAGTTTGAAATTCCTGGTAAGTAATATCCTCGCCATTAACAGATCCAACATTGTTTGATCTGCCACCTCCACCGAGGGCTTCCAAAACATTTGAATCAGAAATTACCATAAACAGGACGAATAATCCGCCAACTGTTAGAATAAAAGCAGGAGCTAAACTCCTCATTTTGGCCATCATAGCCATAATATCTATATCTCCGTATTATTTAACTTTGAAAATTTAAGCCGCTTAAAATAGAGACATCACTTCTAAAAAACAATTAAAAAACTGCGTATTAATCATCAAACAAAGGCTTTAAAGTTATTTAAGGAGCATGTCCGAAAACAATACAATCAATAAAGTTGACTTTGAGACGCATCAAGGGTATTTTTTGATGATTTTATTTTAAAAGAGAGGTAATATTTTGTTTAACAATACAGAGTTTCTTTCAAACGTTCCAATTTTTTCTGAATTGGACGCTGAAACATTACAAAAAATAGCTAAGTCAGGTGTACTTCAATCATATAAAAAGAACAGTGTAATATTATCTGAAGAAGATACGGGTTCTGCACTATTTGTAATTGCTGAAGGTAAAGTAAAAATATCCAGATCCAGCAATGATGAAAAAGAAGTTATACTTGCAATTTTAAATGAGTCTGATTTTTTTGGTGAGATGTCTTTACTTGATGGAATGGCACGATCCGCAACGGTAACAGCTGTTGAGGATTCAAAATTATTTATCATTCAAAGAGCAGAATTTTTAGATCTGCTAACAAAATTCCCTGATGTTTCTGTTGCACTACTTACTGAGTTAACAAAAAGACTTAGAAGCGCTACAATGAAAATTAAAGCATTATCACTTAAAGATGCTGAAGGCAAGGTTGCAACTGTTTTACTTCAACTTGCCGATGATGTGGGAAAAATTAGGCAGGGTGTGGTTGAAATAGATCATCTGCCATTTCAACAGGAATTGGCAAATATGGCTGGTACTTCAAGAGAAACAATATCAAGAACTCTGCATTCGTTTGCAAAAAAGGGTTTAGTTGAGCTAGATGGTTCTAAACTTAGAATAATTGATTACGAAAAATTTAAAGAAATGTTTAATTAATTTATGGGTGGAAAAATTGATCTACATACGCATACATATTTTTCGGACGGACAACACTCACCTGAAGAACTTGTTATAAAAGCTAAGGAAGCCGGGATTGATATTATTGCCATTTCTGATCACGATACCGTGGATGGAATTGCTGAAGCTGTAGAAGCCGGTAAAAAATATGGAGTTGAGGTAATACCAGGCTTGGAGATAAGTTCTGACATCAGAGATCGGGAAGTACATTTACTGGCATATTTTTTTAACCCTGTTAATAAAGAATTAGAAGAATATTTAAAGTTTTTTAGAGCAGAAAGAATTAAGCGAGCTATAATTATAATTGAAAAACTTAAGGAGTTAGGATTAGTTATTCAATTAGATGATGTTATGGAGATTGCTAGAAATTCAGCAGTTGGCAGGCCACACATCGCCAAAGCTTTAGTAAGAAAAGGATTAGTCTCAAATTATTTTGAAGCATTTAGTAAGTATATTGGAAATGGATGTCCTGCTTATGAAAGGAAAGTGCATGTATCTCCAAGAAGTGCATTTAAAATAATTAGTGATGCTGGCGGATTATCATTTATTGCACATCCTGGAAATTTACCAGACGTAATTATGGTCGAGTTGATTGAAGCCGGGTTAGATGGAATTGAGGTTGTGCATCCTTCACATTTACCGCATCAGGTAAAACACTACAGGGGAATTGTAAATGAATATTTTCTTCTTGAAAGCGGTGGTTCTGATTTTCATGGCGGTGAAAGAAATGATTATTCTAACTTAGGTAAGTATTCAATATCATATTCTAAAATTGAAGCAATGAGAAAACAAATTTTAAGGAATACAGCATAACTATGAAAGTAATCGAAGGAAAACTTATAGGGAACGGAAAGAAATTTGCTATTATACAAAGCAGATTTAATGAATTTATTGGTGATGGTTTACTTAAAGCTGCCAATGATTGTTTACTTAAACATGGTGTTAATGAAAATAGTATCGATATAATTAAAGTTCCTGGCGCATTTGAAATTCCTCTAACTGCCGATAGGTTAGCCTCCAAGAAAAAATATGATTCAATAATCTGTCTTGGTGTAATCATCAGAGGTGCAACACCGCATTTTGAATATGTATCATCAGCTGTCAGCAGCGGTATATCACAAGTTTCTCAAAAATATTCTTTACCGGTTATTTTTGGAGTACTTACAACGGATACGATTGAGCAGGCAATTGAAAGAGCCGGAACTAAAGCAGGAAATAAAGGCTGGGACTCTGCACTAGCGGCGCTTGAAATGGCAGATTTATTCAAATTGATTTAGGCAAATTTTTTCTACTTTTTATATTAATAAATTATTCTATTTTTATGCGAACAATTGAGAAGATATCGATATAACATTTACCGCTTTTAATTATTTAGGATTTCAAATGAAAAATATCATATCACTCAGTGTTGCATTAATTATTTCCGTATCCTCATTTCCACAGCAACAATCCAATTGGCAAAATTATGCTGATATGAAATCAGTAAAAGATATTGCTGCAACATCAACCGGTATCTGGTCTGCTGCTCAAGGCGGTGCATATTTTTATAATACTTCGGATAGCATATTTAATACTTATAGTAAATCTGACGGATTAAATGGCACTGAACTTACCGCAATTGGAATAGATAATTATAATAAGATTTGGTTTGGAAGTGCAAGTGGTCTTATAGATGTTTACGATCCCCAAGCTAACTCATTTCGATCAATTCTTGATATTTATAATTCAGATAAAACAAGTAAAAAAATAAATGATATTACCATATCCGGAGATACTATTTATGTTGCAACAGATTTTGGCATTTCTTTAATCGATTCTAAAAGTTATCTGTTTTATGACACTTACTTTAAATTCGGAAGTTTTACATCTAACATAAAAGTAAATAATATTTTATTTACAAATTTAATTTATGCATCTACAGAATCTGGTGTTGTAATACAAAAGGCTGAAGCAACAAATTTATCTGCTCCCGAATCTTGGAATGTTTTTGATCAAGCTAGCGGGTTGCCAACAGGTGGCAGTAATGTTATTGGTTTTTATAGTAGCACATTAATTGCCGGTACAAATTCTGGGTTATATAGTTTTAATGGCAGCACCTGGCAGCAATATTTAAATTTAACAGGTATTAAGATTATAGATCTATTATCCATCGGGAACACTTTATATATTCTATCGCCAAGTAAAATCTATTCCTATGATGGCACT
This sequence comes from Ignavibacteriales bacterium, assembly GCA_016707115.1. Lineage (GTDB taxonomy): Bacteria > Bacteroidota > Ignavibacteria > Ignavibacteriales > Ignavibacteriaceae > IGN3. The sequence continues at coordinate 117,011 of JADJIH010000003.1, forward strand.
AATTTAAGTGAAGTTTGGACAACTAGTTCACAGCCAGCTAAACTTAGTTATCATCAAAGTGCCGGATTGATTGTTGCAACAAAGTTGGGAATTTATGTTAATGATAATTTCATATATCCAAATGGTCCGGCTGCAAATCAATTTCCGAATATGACTGTTGATAGAGAAGGTAACTTATGGTCTGCCAGTGGTAAAGATGTTACAGGTGTAGGAGTTTATAAATACAATAGATCTGAATGGGAAATTTATGATGTTCAACATTATCCTGAACTATTTACTAATGCCTATTACTCCATTTTTTCAAGTTCAGATAATTCCATCTACGCAGGGAGTTGGGGACAGGGATTTTCAAAAATAACTAATAATGGAATTACAAGATTTCATTCCGGAAATACTGGTATGATAGGAATTCCAAATAACCTTGATTTTATTGTAATAACGGGCTTTGCAGAAGATTCAAAAGGTAATATATGGGTATTGAATTTAAATGCAGCCGATAGCAAATCCTTATATGTTTTTACCTCCGATAGTATGTATTCATTTAGAAATCCACTCGAACAGCATTCCGGATTCACTGAGGTTGAGAATTTGGTTATTGATCAGTATGGCACCAAATGGTATACAATGGGTAATGAAGGCAGTTTAGGACTGTTTTACTTTAATGAAAAAGGCACGTACGAAGATCCAACTGATGATGTATATGGATACATCACAACAAACAAAGGTCTAACGAGTAATGCGATATATAGTTTAGCAATTGATCGCAGAGGTGATTTATGGGTGGGAACAAGTTTAGGCGTAAATATTATAACCAATCTTAATACAGTTTTAACTTCTTCAAATCCACAAATAAAAATAACATCTGCGTTTTCTGTACGGCAACAAACGATCAATGCACTTGTCGTTGATCCGCTAAATCAGAAATGGCTTGGCACAAATCAGGGATTGTTTTTATTAAGCACTGATGGAGCTCAATTGCTTGCAACGCTTGATACTAAAAATAGTCCACTGCTTTCAGATCAGATAGAAAGTTTAGCAATTGATGAAGAGACCGGAACAGTATATGTCGGTACTGCGTCAGGCTTAACATCTTTCGATACACCATCAATACTTCCTGTTGAAACATTTAACGGATTAAATATCTACCCAAATCCACTTGTTATATCTGACGGAAACAAACTTGTAACAATAGATGGACTTATTAGAAATACAGATATTAAAATTGTAACTGTTTCCGGTAAGTTAATTCGAGAATTTTCTTCTCCCGGCGGACGAACAGCATTTTGGGATGGACGTGATGATGATGGTAATCTAGTAAGCAGCGGGGTTTATATAATTATTGCATTTGATCAAGAAGGTAACAGTGTTGAAACAGGTAAAATTGCCGTGTTGAGAGAATAGTTTTTTATGATAGATCTTTCGAATATTTCACTTCAGTTTGGTGGTAAATATCTTTTTAAGGATGTTAACTATAAAATTTCTTCCGGTGATAAAATTTCTTTAGTTGGAGCGAATGGTACCGGGAAATCTTCCATTCTCAAAATTATTGCTGGATTACTTCAACCTGAATCTGGCGAAGTATTAAAACAAAAACGTATTACAATTGGATATCTTCCTCAGGATCATGTTACGCATATTGGCAAAACATTATTAGAGGAAGCATCATCTGCATTAACAGATATTATTGAACTTCAGAATAAAGAAATATCATTATCAGAAGCTTTAGCAAACCCAAATCTAACTGAAGAAGAACAGATGGATCTCGCGCATCAGTTGGGTGAAGTTCATCATAAACTGGATGGATTGGATTCTTATTCAGCTGAATCTAAAGTTGAAAAAATTTTAATAGGACTTGGATTCGCAGAGGAAGATTTTTCAAGACTTACGGATCAATTTTCAGGCGGATGGCAAATGCGTATTGCACTTGCAAAAATTCTTATCTCACAAAACGATATTTTGCTTTTGGATGAACCTACAAACCATCTTGATATTGATTCACTTGAATGGCTCATTGATTTTCTAAAAGCTTACAGCGGTGGTTTATTGATTGTATCGCACGATATCAATTTTATTAACCAGGTCACAAATCGCACACTCGAAATTTTTCTCGGTAAGTTTTTTACATTTAAAGGTGATTATGATTCTTATATTAAATATAAAACTGAACGTGATGAACTAACTGTTCATCAGTTTGAGCAACAGCAGAAAAAGATAAAGGAAACACAAAAATTTATAGAGCGTTTTAGATATAAAGCAACAAAGTCAAGACAAGTTCAAAGCAGAATAAAACAGCTTGATAAGGTTGACATCATCGAATTACCAGAAGACAAAAGTGAAATTAATATCAAATTTAGTGAACCACCTCAAAGCGGAAGAACACCGATAAAACTTACATCAATTTTCAAATCTTATGGAGATAAGAAAGTTTTTGAAGGAATTGATTTTGAAATAGAAAAAGGTGAAAAGATTGCCTTTGTTGGCCCAAATGGAGCTGGTAAATCTACGCTTGCTAAAATTATTGCCGGAGTAGTTGATTTTAATGCCGGTAATAGAATTTTAGGATATAACACCATAGTTTCTTACTACGCTCAGGATGTTGCCGATAATCTTAATCCTTCCTTAGATATAATTGAAACTGTTGACGGTATTGCAGAAGATAAAACTGTTGGGCAATTGCGTTCTTTACTTGGTTCGTTTCTTTTTTCCGGTGATGATGTATTTAAAAAAGTTGGTGTACTTTCGGGTGGAGAAAAAAGCAGGATTGCACTTTGTAAAATATTACTTACAAAAGCTAATTTTATAATTCTTGATGAACCTACTAACCATCTTGATTATACTTCAAAATTAATATTACAAAAGGCATTGGTAGATTTTAACGGCTCCCTTATTCTTGTTTCTCATGATGTTGACTTCTTACGACCGATCGCTTCAAAAATAATTGATATCAGAAAAGGAAAATTAAAAACATATCTTGGTGATATTGATTATTTTCTCTCAAAACGTGATCTATCATCACTGGAAAGAGACACTACGGTAGTTGAAAAAAAAGAAAAAGTAGAAACTATTAATCGTAAAGATCAAAAAAGACTTGAAGCAGAATTACGCCAGCAAAGACATAACGCAACAAAAAACTTAGTAAAAGAAATTTCAAGTTGGGAAATAAAAGTAAGCTCGTATGAAAATCTTATTAAAGATCTTGAACGTAAATTAGCGGATCCAAGCATATACAGTGATGGAGAAGCCGCAAAGGATATAACAAACAGGTTTAACAAAACTAAATCTGAACTTGAACTAGCAAATAAAAAATGGGAAGAACTGACTGAAAAACTTTTAGAAATCGAATCACAGTTTAATTTATAATAGTCTTTTGCTGAATAAGTTTTATATCAACTTATCTGATAAGAGCCAATATATTTACATAAACTTTGAAATAGTCCGGGATGATTTATTTGGACACTCTTCTAAATTTTAACACCTAAAAACTCTTCTGCTAAGGCCAAACCACCATAAATAGCAGCATCATCTCCGAGTTTTGATGCAACAATTTTCACTCCTTTTTCCGCAGCATCAAAAACATGATTATGGAATTCTTCTTTGATAATTGGCATTATAAAATCACCCAGCGCTTCAATAACTCCGCCACCAAGTACAATCATATCAAAATTCATCAGGTTGCAAACACTTCCAAGAACATCGCCAATGGTTTCACAAGCTTCTGTAATTCTGCTAATAACCACTTTGTCTTTTTTATCAATTGCGTTTTTTAATGAACCACTTTTTATTCTCTGATTAGATTTTATTAAATCAGCAAGAACACTTTTTTTCTTTAACTTCTTCACATCATAAATTATGTTATTTACTATTGCAGTTCTACTTGCAAGTGCTTCAAAACAACCCTTTTTTCCGCATCCGCATTTAGGTCCATTTTTTTGTACCAGCATATGTCCAATTTCACCAGCGACAAAATTAAATCCGCGATATATTTTCCCGTTTATAATTATTCCGCCACCAATTCCGGTACCTACAAATACTGCAAGCATATTTACTGATTTTTTACCAACACCATAACTCTTAACTCCAAGTGCACCTAAATTAACATCGTTTTCTAAAAGCACCGGATAAGGAATTAATTTTTCAAGCTCTGATTTCATTTTATAATTCCTGATTCCAAGATTTGGTGCATGCCCAATTATTCCGGTAACAGGATTAACTGAACCTGGAACGCCAAGACAAACGGCAGCTATATTTTCCCTTTTAAGCTTTGATGCAGCAACAACTTTCTTAACAATTTCAGCAATGTCTTTAACATAAATTTTCGTTCCGCTTGTTATATTAGTTGGTTTTTTTTGCCGAGCAATTATTCCTCTTTTTGAATTGAGTACAGAGGCAAGGATTTTTGTTCCACCCATATCAACACTAACAATATATTTTTCTTGCACTGTTTTCTCCTTGGATTTTGGATTGGAAGTTTACATTGGAAAACTATGAGATATTTTTTTCTAATACAAATTGAATTAAAATTTTACCGTAGAAAATTGCTATCTTGTTGCAGTTTTTGCAAAGTATTATGAATAAAATTTTACCTTTAAAAAGATTTGGGCAGAATTTTCTGCAGGATCAGAATATAATCAGAAAGATAATTACTGAAATTGATCCTAAAGAAAATGAAATTGTAATTGAAATTGGACCCGGACAAGGTGCAATTACTGCATTACTTCTCCAAAGTAAAGCAAATCTAACAGCAATTGAAATTGATAAACGCGTTATTGATGATCTGCAGGGTCGGTATACTAATTTAAAGTTATTGCAATCCGATTTTCTTAAATTAGACTTAAATAGGTTTACTAGCTCATCAGAGCATAAATTAAGAGTTGTTGGAAACATCCCTTATAACATTACTTCCCCAATTTTATTTAAACTTTTTGAAAATAATACGATTGTTCAAGATGCAGTTTTTATGGTTCAATACGAAGTTGCAAAACGAATGACTGCAAAAATGGGATCGAAAGATTATGGAATATTATCTGTTTTACTTGAATATTTTGGAAATACTAAACTAGTTTTTAAAGTTTCACCGAATGTTTTCTATCCAAAACCAAATGTTCATTCTGCCGTTGTACATATTAATTTTAATGATACGAGAAATAATTCTGAATTCAATTTAATGTTAAGGTCAATCGTTAAATCTTCATTTGGAAATAGACGAAAGACGCTGAAAAATTCACTGAGCAATGGTATATTTGCCGATGTAAATTTTGGCGATTGCGATATTGATCTTTCATTACGCGCTGAACAGCTTAATGTTGATGACTTCATTAAACTCGCTCAATTTGCTATCACTAAACTGAATCCGATTGTTTCATTTAAATCTGATTAATGAAAAGAATAAAAACTCTAATAAAAAAATTAAAAGCTTTTGATGTTGTTGTCATTAGTTTTTCAATCTTTTTAATATTGCTTCACATAATTTTCCATAGTAAGATTGAAAATTCACTTACCTGGATTTTCATTAATCTTGTTGTGATAAGTATGGCATTTGGCATCTCGTATTTAGAAGCATTAAATGATCAGAAAGTCTGGCGCATTATTCATTATTGGTACATTGCTCCAATAATCTTACTAACGTTTAGACAACTATTTTTTATGGTTAAACCAATTCGTGTTTATGATTATGATGATTGGTTTATTGCGATTGACCGCTGGATGTTTGGAACCGATCCCACACACTTTCTTTATCAGTTTTCTAATCCAGTTTTAACAGAAATACTGCAAGTAGTATATGGAATGTTCTATTTGCTACCTATTATTCTATGTTTGTCGTTATTAAAGAAAGATAGATTTGTTGCTTTAGATTTCGCTCTTTTCTCAGTTATTTATGGATTTTTTCTTTCTTACCTTGGATATTTTTCCCTGCCAGGAATTGGTCCTAGATTTACATTACATGATTTTAATACAATCAATGAAATGCTGCCAGGTTTGTATCTTACAAATCACTTAAGAGAAATGACAAATACTGGAGAAGGAATTCCTTTTGGGACTTTAAATCCGGCCGATATTGTGCAGCGGGATGTTTTTCCCAGCGGTCACACGATGATAACATTAATCGTAATGTACCTATCTGTAAGATTAAGAAGTCGCAGCAGGTATTTTTTTATTCCGATTGGATCGTTATTGATTTTCTCAACAGTCTATCTATGGTATCATTATGTTATCGATTTAATAGGCGGATTATTATTTATGATCTTTTCTATGTGGAGCGGAAAATTATTTTTTAACTGGTGGAGAAAAAAAATCGGTAAAGAACTTTTTGAATTTGAAAAGCATTAGCTAATATGAGCGAAAAGAAGAAACAAGTAAAATTAATGTTTGATAACATTGCCGGTAGATATGATTTTTTAAATCACTTTTTAAGCTTTGGTTTGGATTTTTATTGGAGAAAGAAAGCCCTTAAACTTACGGAATTAAATTCACACTCAATTTTACTTGATGTTGCTTGCGGCACTGGAGATGTTGCTATTCAGGCAAAGAGAATGGGAGTTCAAAGAATCTATGGTGCTGATTTTTCACACAACATGCTAAAGTTGTTTGATAAAAAATCTAAATGGGTTGATGGAAAACTTGTACAAATGGTTGCTGAGAAAATTCCGTTCAAAAATGAATCTGTTACCAACATAACAGTAGCTTTTGGCGTCAGAAATTTTTATGATATTCAGGAAGGATTTAACTCGTTCTATCGGATCCTAAAACCAAATGGAAAAGCTACTGTCATCGAATTTAGAATGCCTTCAAATAAAATTATCAAAAGCATCTACAAATTTTATTTTAAAAACATCTTACCTGTTTTAGGAGGAATAATTTCCGGAGATAAAGCAGCTTATACTTACCTGCCGGATTCTGTTCAAGAGTTTGATGCGAAAATTAACTTAGAAACACTTTTAACCAATTCAGGATTTAAAGAAATAAAAAAATATAATTTTACTTTTGAGACTGTGCAAGTTTTGATTGCACAAAAATAGTTATTGTATTTTGTACGAATATAATTTTTCATTTACATATGAATTTGGTAAATAAATATTTCTACCTGAGAGAAAATTTATCATTTCCGAATGTCCATCCCACATAATAAATCCAATACCTTCAACAATAAAACCATTTGCTCCATATATCACCGGTGGTTGATTCAATTCTGAAGTTAAATAGGCTGTATATCTAATTGTAAAAACTTCTTTCGTAAATGTAGAATCATTCAAGGTTAAATCCACTGTGTTTTTATTGATAACCTTTGCATCTATTTTAAGCACATCAAATTGAACTGACAAGTAATTCACGGAAACATTATAGACTGGCCATGTTTGATACAATTCAAAAGGTTGATAAAGCAAACGATATTCCTGGTCAAAAGAAATAGCTCCGCGTAGTGAATCTGGAATAATTGAATTAAATGCATTAGTGTCGATATCAACATAATAAAATACTCCAGTAATACTTTTTCTAAAAAAAGATTTACTGACAGATTGAATTCCATTTACATTAAATGTATCGACTTCTATTTGATATGGCGTTTGCTGTAAAGTGGTGTCACCATAATAATAAGTTGTTTTTGTTCCGGATTGAGATCCTAAACTATCGCTGACAAAAATATTGTAGTAATAATAATTTCCATCTGAGTTTGGAAAATAATCTTCTGAATTTTCATTAGGCGGCGGTTCAGGAGGTGGTGGTTCAGTTGTAGATTCTTTGCAGCCAACAGCAACCATTAGTGTAAATAGTAACAGTAATAAACTTTTTTTCATAAAAACTTTTTCAATTCTTTAAATGCATTTAATCTATGACTGATTTTATTTTTCTCCTTGTGTGACATTTCAGCTGTGGTAATATTAAATCCATTTGGAATAAATAATGGATCATATCCAAATCCGTTATTTCCGCGTGGAGATTTAATAATATTTCCTCTCACTTCTCCAATTGCTGATTTAAATTCATTACCATCATAATAAACCGCCGCACAGACAAATCTTCCAGGATGCGGCTCGGGGAGTTTAGAAAGCTTGGCTATCAGTTTCAAATTATTTGATTCATCATCAGCATTTTCTCCAGCATATCTTGCGGAATAAATTCCAGGTTCACCATTCAACTGGAAAGCTTCCAAACCAGAATCATCACCAAAACTTGGAATGCCATATTTTTCAAATGCAACTTTGCATTTTAGTTCAGCATTTTCTAAAAATGTCGATCCTGTTTCTTCAACATTAGGATAATCATCAAAATCCAGAAAGGATAAAATTTCTACATCTAAATCCTTCAGGATTTCTTTAACGTCATTAAACTTACCTTTATTTGTAGTGGCTAGTAATATTTTCTTCAATCTACATTTCTCTCTTTGTGTTATTTATTGATTTAGAGTTTTGGTGGCAAAAAACAATCCGCCACAAAAACACCAAGTGCCACTAATTAATTTTTAACTCTCTTCAATAGTTTTTTTAATTCATCTTTAGAAGTTTGATTTAATTCTTTTTGATCATACAAAAGTGATTTTTTATTTAATATCTTCCACTCACCTTCAATCATAACCGAATTAACTGAATCACTTGATGATGTATAAACAATATCTGAATAAATTGTTTCATCATTTTCAGACATTGAATGCATATTTGTATTTAAATCCAACAAAACTAAATCAGCTTTCTTTCCAACCTCTATACTTCCGATTTCATTATGCAGATGCAGAGCTTTTGCTCCTTCAATCGTAGCAAGTTTAAAAACTGTTTTCGCATCCATTGCTAATGGACCGTGAACTGGTTTTTGAATCAATGCTGCTAATCTCATCTCATTAAAAACACTTAAATTGTTATTACATGGAGCACCATCGGCACCAAGAGAAACTGAAATTCCTTTTTGCAGATATTTTGGAATGTTCGCAATTCCAGAACCAAGTTTAAGATTTGAAGAAGGACAATGAGAAACACGAACATTATTTTTCTTGAGCAAGTTGGTTTCTTTATCATTAACGTGAATGCAATGTGCAAAAACTGAATGATCATCAATCACACCAATCGAATCAAAGTACTCGATATTTTCTTTTTTATGTCTTCTTTTAACTTCAGCGATTTCATCTTTATTTTCTGAAGAATGTGTGTGGTATAAACTTCCTTCAAAATCTTTTTTCATTTCAAAAGATTCTTTAAGAAGTTTTTCTGAAGATGATAAAACAAATCGTGGCGCAAAACCGTATTTAATTTTTCCGTTTGATGTGTTGTGATATGTTCTGGCTAATTGATAAATCTCATCAATTTCTGATTCTGTATCCGATTTAAATGCAGGAAATAAATTGTTTTCATCAATTAAACATTTACCAGCTATTGCACGTATTCCAGAACTTTGCAATTCTTCAAAAATAACTTCTTGATGCCTCAGAGTTCCCATATCAAGCAAAGTTGTTGTTCCACTTAACAGCAATTCATTTATTCCCAATCTAACAGAACTTAAAAGAGAATTTTTATTATGTGCGTTTTCATAAGGAAAGATTCTTAGTTGCAGCCAATCAAGCAGTTCTAGATCATCAGCTAAACCACGAAACAAAGTTTGGCAAAGGTGAATATGTGTTTGTACAAATCCGGGGATTAAAGTTAGATCATCAAATCGAAAAACTCTTTGTTTATTTTTGGAAAAATATTTTTCATCATTTTGTTTGATAGAAATAATTTTACCATTTTCAATTTCCACAAAGTGATTTTTTAGAATTCTATCTTTACCATCAACTGTTACAATATTTTTTGGTACGATAATCATTATTCTGTTTTCCCTTTTTCTTCAAATATATTATCCATCATTTCAAATGCATATCTTAAATGTGGAATAACGATTGAACCGCCGACAATCAAAGCAACATTAAATGTTTCCATTAATTCTTCTCTTGTTGCACCTTCTTGAATTGAGCGATCAATATGATAAAAAATGCAATCGTTGCATCTTAAAACCATCGACGCAGACAATCCCATTAACTCCTTTGTCTTTGAATTCAAAGCTCCATCAATATAGGCTTTGTTATCCAGTGCAAAAAATTTGTTAAAGTCTCTAAAACCTGAGTTTAAAATTTTATCGTTCATTTCTGTGCGGTATGAACGAGTTTCAGTTGTGTTTTTTTTCATTTTGTATACCTTTAAATTTCAAAATCATTTTTATCTGCATCATAAGATACTTCTAACTTATTTGCTGGCGTACCTGATTCTTCATCTTCCCAATCATATTTTTTTGGTGGATCAACTTTTCTAAAAATAAAAGATGATATCAAACCAACAATTGCTCCAAATAAATGAGATTCCCATGAAACACCTTTTTCAACTGGAAGAACACCCCAAATCAATCCACCATAAAGGAATATTACAATAAGTGCTAATGCAATTGAACGATTATCTTTTCTAAAAATACCACTGAAAAATAAGAACGAAACAAATCCGTAAATAATACCACTTGCACCAATGTGATATACTTCCCTTCCAAATATCCAGACTAAAATTCCAGTTCCTAAATAGATTATTGTAAAAACCCTGTATGCAACTTTAGGATAGAAATAAAAAATCCCAAGTCCCATAAAAACTAATGGAGCAGTGTTGGAGATTAAATGTGAAAATCCACCATGAATTAAAGGTGATGTGAAAATTCCTACAAGTCCGCTGAAGTTTCTGGGAAGAATTCCAAGTTTGTAAGGATAAATATCAAATAAGTAAGTGACTAAATAAATTACCCACAACAAAATTGGAAATGTTAATGGAATAATAAGTTTTCGAAAAAATTCTTTTGGATTTTGCAATTATTAAAATTTCAGAAGTTCAATTGATGTGTAAAAATAAAATTATAAATGCTCTTAAGAAAGTTATTAGATCACAGAAAAAAGCCGGATAAAAATCCGGCTTAAATCATTACTATTTAATATTAGCTAATATTCCCTTAATTCTATCTTTCTGATTATCAGGTGCCATTCCCAAAGCCTTTTCATAAAGCTGTTTTGATTTTACTCTATCGCCTTTGGTCAACAAACCTTCAGCCAAACTATCCCATGCGTTCCAGGAATCAGGATGATCAACAGTATTTTTCTCAAAAACTTTTAGTGCTTCTTCTGTTTTTCCAATTCCCATTAACTGATATCCCAATGCATTAACCTGAGCTTCGTCTATTCCGGGTAATGCAAATGCTTCTTTCTTAAATTTTTCTGCCTCCTGAGATTTTCCCATACTCTCAAGAATTAAAGATTTAGTCATTAAGTTTGTAAGATTTTTATTAATACCGATTGATCTTTCAACCCAGGCTGATGCTTTTTCTAAATTGTAATTATTAGTTAATGCATAAAGTGCAATCTGATTCCAGCCCTGCCAAAAAAATCCAGGAATTCCTGTAAGCTCTTTCTCCATACTTGCAATCACAGTTTCATTAACATCAACTTCAACCTTAATCGGAACAGAAAGTTTTTCCCATTTTAAAGTAAGTGTAGTTGCTTTTGCGCTGAGTTGATCGAATGAATATGATAACCATTCCTGAAAATCATTTGTAGCTGGAGTTACCGTAAATCTAACCGCATCATTTTTTTCATTATAAAAAAAACTTCCCCAAGCTGCATTATCTTTACTTAATATTATAGTCCAAGTATTTTTTGTTGGAATCATGTGTAAACCATAAATTCCGGCGACAACTTTTTTATTCTCAACCATCACATCAGTTGAAAAAGAAATTGTTGTATTTTCATTTGCACCTGCTCGCCACACTTGGTCGTATGGAACAATGCCGCCCCAAACTACTCTATTATTCACAGTAGGTCTATGATATATAACTTCGATGTCTGTAAGTCCGATTCTTTGTGAAATTGATGCTTTCTGACTCGCCTGTGGAGTTGTTAGATTTTGCTGAGCAGAAATTGAGATAACGAATAATAAAAAAACAATTAGTGTTGAGATTTTAGCCATACCATACCTCTCTTTTTTTGAAATGAATGAGAGAAAATAAAAGCAAAATTATATTAAAAATATTTTTAATTGATGAACGGCTGATCCAACTGATTAAAGTTAAATTTAATATTACTGAGCGAGTATTTTATTAAGAATTTCATTACTAACATTTAATAACCCAACCGAAGGTAATCTTTCAGTTAATTCCTTCCAGTTTTTATCTGCAGTAAATATTTCCTTAAACATTGGTAAAGATTTTTCAATCTCTCCAGTATTTGCTAGAGTAACCGCAGTCCAGTATTTCATTTCAAGATTTTCAGGAAACATTTTCATTGCAGCGTTGTATTCATCCATTGCAAGTTTCATATCATTTTTTTCTACAGCAAGATCACCTTTATTCATATGTTCGTAGGCACGATAAACACTTAACAGTCTTTTTATTTCATCAACAGGATTTGGATTATCTTCAACTCGTAAATCAATTAGTCTATCTTCCCAAAGATTGCCTGATGCCTGACCTTTAACAACAAGTAAGCATGCAGATTGTTTACCCCGAATATCACCACCAACATTTTGGGCTGATTCCAGTGCAGCAACAAGTCTTTCAGCTAGCGGTCCTTTTGAATTTTCAAATGCTTTAGACATTGCTTCCAGACTGTATTATTCAACATCATATTAGCTTGAACAGAATAACCATTGCCAACGAAATGTCCAGCTTCAGAAATACATTTTGCTCCTGTGTAACCCGCAGAATTTCCTTTAGAATCCACGATCGCTAACTGTCTTACATCTCTTCCTTCATCTGAAGCAATTAACTCATCAACAACTTCTTGTGCTGTCTTTCCTGTTTTAAGAAGTTCAAGTCCTCGTTGCCCAAAAGACGGATTAACAAATGATTGTGTAGCAACAACACCAACTCCGGCTTCACCCCACGCAACGATTGATCCAACAGAAAACCAGTGTGATTGAACAGCTACGCCCATTTCTCCGGTTTGAGGATCTCTGGCAACAATGGAAAATGTGTGAGCGAGTGGTTCATTTCCAAAAAAAGTTTGGGGAAACAATTGAATAGGTAAGAAAGCAAAGAACAAACAAATAAGGATTATTAAATTTTTCATTAGCTACCTCTTAAATTTAAAACGAGGTCATCCTTCGACTCCGCTCAGGATGACATTATAAATAATTCAAAAACCTAAGTCACACTGAGCGAAGACGAAGTGTGACCCAAACCAGATAAATATTTTTATATAAACTATTACTTTTTAATCTTAAACAAAACACAACTTGGATATTCTTTTGAATGATAAATTTTAATCATCGCTTTAACAAATTTATCTTTATCTGCTGAGTAAATATCACAAAATGTATTTGGATTTACATCAAAGAATGGGAAATATGATGATGAAACCTGTACCAGAATTTTATGTCCACTTTTGAATGTATGAAAAGCATCGTTCAGATTTATTTTTACTTCTGTAATTTTATTTGGTTCAAATGGTTCTGGAAACTCATAACTGTTTCTAAATTTTCCCCGCATAATTTCTGTACGAACTAATCTTTCATATCCACCCATTTCCACCTGAGCCGGATTCGGATCAGGATCATTTTCGTTATCCGGATAAACATCAATTATCTTAACAACAAAATCTGCATCTGTTCCAGTTGTTGAGACAAATAAGTCTGCAATGATTGGTCCAGCAATTGTAACATCCTGAGTTAACACTTCAGATTCAAATGTTAACACATCAGGTCGAGAAGAAATATATCTTTGATCTTCAATCAAATGAACTTCATTATAAAAAGATTTTGAATCCTCAAACTTGGCGGTATAGGGTATAGGGTTAGAAGGATCATTCAAGTATTCTGAAAAAGAATTTTTAATAATGGCAACTTGCTTATTTAATTTTTCGTCTGGTTGAAAATAATATTTTACTTCACTAATATTTTTTGATGGCCAGGTTGGATAATTACTCCATTCATTTTTCCCTGTATCAAAAACATAAGTATCATTTAAATTTAATTTTCCTTCACCCTTTAAATGATATTTAAAGAATGGAAGTAATATTTCTTTACGATAATAATCAGCAGTGTTGCCGCCAAAATAGAAATCACCAAGAGAATCACCTTTTGTCCAAACCCACGAGCCGTGAGTCCAGGGCCCCATAACTAATCTTGTGTTATTTGGTTTATCATTTTGCTCAATGGTTTTGTAAATATGCAACGGACCATACATATCTTCAGCATCATACCAGCCTCCTACTAACAAGATTGCTGGCTTCATATTCTTTAAGTGCTGTAAGTTACTTCTAGATTTCCAAAAGTAATCATAGTTACCGTGAGCCATAATTGAATCCCAAAATGGAATTTCATTTTTCAGAATTTTCTCATTCAATTTTTTTAATGGAGTATGATCTAAGAAAAAATTATATGCATCAGGTGAATCATACTCAGCAGCAGGTGGATATTTTGTCAATGGTTCAGGTCTTGGTTTTCCAAATCCTTTAAAGAAATTAAAAGACATCAAAACTGAAAAAGCACCGTTATGATGCATATCATCTCCAACGAACCAATCTGATATCGGAGCTTGCGGAGAAGCGCAAACAAGATTCGGATGAGCATCAATACAACCCATAAGCGCATAAAAACCCGGATAAGAATTTCCCCAGATCCCAACTTTTTTATTATTGTTATCGATATTATTTATCAACCATTCAATCGTATCGTAAGTATCACTGCTTTCATCAATATCGTTTTTAGTTTTCTTATTTGGATTATGAGGTCGCATATTATCAAATTCACCTTCAGACATATATCTGCCCCGAACATCCTGCAGCACAAAAATAAAACCTTCCTTTGCAAACTCTATTGAAGCTCCAAGAAATCCGGCGAACTTATCTTCACCATAAGGAGCAACAGAATATGGAGTTCGGATCATTAAGATTGGATATTCTTTTGATTTATCTTTTGGTGAATAAACAGCAGTAAAAAGTTTAACTCCATCACGCATTTCAATCATATATTCTTTTTTATCATAATTTTCTTTTACATAAGACTGTTGAGATTGAGTGCATTGGGTAATTGAAATAAAATATTATTATAAAAAGTAATTAACTATTTTGGATTTCATAAATCCTAAAATTTTTTTAATAAATATTCTTAGCCGTCTGCAAATGTCAGTCTTCGACAGAGAGAAATCTGATATGAATATTTTTCAGATTTCTCCCTCTGGTCGAAATGACAATTAGAACAATATTAGATTTAACTAAAATTCTTTTCATGAATAAAATACTTTATTTTTGTTTTAGTTAAAAAAGAATTTACAGGAATGGTTTGCCGGATATAGCTGGAATTATAATTTTATTTGTTGTAGGTGCAATTGCCGCATTTATAAACGTTAATGCTGGTGGCGGATCTTCACTTACCTTACCTGTTTTAATATTCCTTGGATTAGATCCATCTGTTGCAAACGGAACTAACCGTGTTGCTATCCTATTTCAGAATGTTTCTGCAGTTTATTCTTTCAAAAAAGAAAAGTTTTACGAACTTAAAAACAGTTTAATACTTTCCGCACTTACTTTACCCGGAGCAATTATCGGGGCAATAACTGCTGTTCAGATAAGTGATGAATTGTTTGAGAAAATTCTGGGTGTGATAATGATTTTTATCATCATCACTATGCTTCTGCCAAAAAAGAAATCTGATAAAACAGTTACTGATTTTACGATCGATTGGAAAATTGTAATTGCAATGATCGTTGTTGGATTTTATGGAGCTTTCCTACAAGTTGGCGTTGGATTCTTGCTGATGGCTTCGTTTCAATATTTGATGAATCTTGATTTGATTAGAGTTAATATGCACAAAGTTTTTGTCGTGTTTGTTTTTACAATCCCTGCGTTAATAATTTTTATTTTAACAGACAATATTAACTGGTATTATGGTTTAACTCTTTCAGCAGGAAACGCGTTTGGCGGTTGGTGGGGTGCAAAACTCTCAGTTAAGAAAGGTGAAAAACTTATTAAATCAGTTTTGATAATTGCAATTCTAATTATGTCACTAAAACTTTTAAATCTTTTCTAGAGGAAATATGAGCAGAGATATCAATCACAAAATAAAAATGAATAATGGAGTTGAAATTCCACAATTTGGATTAGGTGTTTATCTTACCAAATCCGGAACTGAATGTATTAACGCTGTTACGTGGGCTTTGGAATCTGGATACAGACATATTGATACTGCAAGAATTTATGGCAATGAAAAAGAAGTTGGTGAAGCAGTAAGAAATTTTGGGATTAAGCGCGAAGAGGTTTTTATAACAACAAAACTTTGGAATGATGATCATGGTTATGAATCTGCACTAAAAGCTTTTGATAAAAGTCTAAAAACTTTAAATGTTGATTACATTGATTGTTATTTAATTCACTGGCCTGTTAAAGAAAAAAGAAAAGACAGCTGGAAAGCTCTTGAGAAGATTTATGAATCGGGTTACTGTAAATCAATCGGTGTTAGTAATTATATGATCATTCATCTTGAAGAGTTATTTACCTATGCTAACATAATTCCTGTTATGAACCAGGTTGAATTTAGTCCATACAATTACCAGAAAGATTTGCTTGATCTTTGTAATAAAAATAAAATCATTCTTGAAGCTTACTCTCCTCTTACAAGAATGAAAAAACTTGATGATCCAAGAGTTTTACCAATAGCAGAAAAGCATAATAAAACTAATGCACAAGTTTTAATTCGCTGGGCAATTGAACACGACTTAGTTGTAATTCCAAAATCTGCACGCAAGAAAAGAATAATTGAGAATGCAGATATTTTTAATTTTTCTCTGGATAAATCTGATATGAAAATTTTGGATGATCTTGATGAAGGATTTAGATGTTCGTGGGATCCGACTAAGATTGATTGATTTTAAAGTCTAAATTATTGGATACAAGTTTTAATTATTTTTTCTTTGATCGAGCAAGCTTAAATTAAATAACAGCGCCATTGATTTTATTATCCATTTAAAAGTATCATAAAGAGATACTAACAAAAGCCCCGATTCTAAATCCGCTCCAGTTTATGTCTACTCTGGCTCCATTTTCATTTACCAGAAATGCATCTGAAATATCATCATATTCAAGATCACTTGGAAAATATAATAAGTATGACAGTGAGGCTCCAATTTGTAATAGTCCTAATCGATAAGATGGAATAATTTCAGGCTCTATTCCAAATGAAGAAGAACTGAAATCCAATATTTCGTTCTGAATTTCGTTCCCAACTTGAAAGTGAAGTTCGTTCGATAAACTTGAAAGCATATAATTTATTGAAAGATTATATCCGAGATTAAAATCTGAACTATAATGCGATTCATATTGAAGCATTGCACCTATGCCTGTATAGTTTACTAATTGATCTATGCTCAACTCCCCAGAATAATCCTGATAATGAATACGTCCAGCAGTAGATCCGTGCTGAATTGATGAACCGATTGAAAAGGTACTTTTTATATCATCCTTTAAAGGAATTAAGAATCCTATTTTAAAACCATAATATGCTGGATATGATTCAGTAATTTTTGCTGGTATATTCTGTTGTAAAATACCGTTTAATAATTCATTCTGTTGTTGCTTCAATCCATCCATTGAATAATTATTATAACTGATTATTGTGAAAAATTTAACATGGGATTGGCTGAAAGAAATTAAGTTTAAGAATATTACAAGACAAAATATATTGGATAATTTAAAAATCATTACTTACTCTTAATATTATTTACTTAATGGAACATACCTATAAAAACCATTTGCAAAATAAAGTCCATTAAGATAAAATTGTTTCAATCCCCAGACTCTAATACCACCTCGTTTTATTCCAGAATTTGCATCATAGATATTACCGTCAACTCCAATCAATCCAGTTTTAGAATCAACACAAGGTTCATGATAAAATATACCAGGTATTTCTCGAATTATTTGAATGTTATCTGGATTAACAATTTGTACTCGATCAAATAGCCAAACAATCAGTGATGAATAGTCTTTACTAAACTCAACATATTCTTTGAGAAAGTACCACTTCAGTAAGATTATTTCCATCATATTTAAAACCTTTAAAAAAAGATGCTAAAATCGTCCGAAACCTTCAATCAGTAAGTCACTTCCATATTCAATTTATATGTTTTTAATAATCGTTTTGTATTCATATCAAAAAACGAGGGACGCCATTTACGATTATGATCGATGATAACTGCAAAAAGCTGGTTATTATTATTAACTTTTATAGTTTGAATATAATTATAATTACTTGTAGGCATTAAACTAAATAAATCAATTTCATCTTCTTTAAGTAAAGTTGTGCTATTAAGTTTATATACCTTATTTCCTGCAGGATAATATATGTAATCTCCATTGTCACTAATACCTAATCCAGTAACATAAAATCAGTATCCATAACTTTTGATTTCAATAAATTCATTGAGCTTCCATCGTAATAAGACATGTATAATGATATGTGTGTATGAGTAGAAAAATTTAATTAATAAATCTTTTCAGGAATATATTTTAACAAACAGGGTCATCAAATCAAATGAGTTCCAACTGGTTCCCTGGATGTAAGCAGTTGTTGGAGCCTTTTCCCCTGTTTCTGAGTAAACGCTTAGTGTATAGGTTCCACCGGTACCGAGTGGTGGGTTATTATCAATTACCGTTGTATCATTAACAGATGTAAATGCAGTGCTGTCTTCTAGACCACCAATGACATATTTTCCAAATGAATGTGTAAATGGATATTTATTCCAAGTGATGAGCATTTTATCATCTTGCAATTTCGTTGCAGAAACAAATGTTGGACTTATCCCAGCAAAATATTTTGTTTGGCTTTCGGAAGAAAAATTTAGAACCTTTGTTGTTAGAGTATAGCGTGCATTGTCAGCAAAATATGTTGTATCAAAATAACTAGTCTGATTTACATCAGAAAAACTTACAACAATACTTCCATTTCTTTTTAGGATATACTGTTTAAAGCAATATTGGTTATACTTTTCCCAAGTAATTTTTAAGGTTCCATTTTCAATTGATATGTCATTTAATTGTGGAACATTTATAGGTGCGTTAAAAATTGTAATTTGATAATCTACTGCAGAATATAACACTTCTGCACCAACAAGATCTGCTAAACTACCTGAATTTGAGGAAGCAATAAGAACAATTGTAAAAGTATATTCCCCGTCTTGATAATATTCCGTATTGAATACTATATGTGAAGGATCTGACATAGAAAGTGAAACTTCCTGATTATCTATATATCCAAGAACATATTTAACAGTATGCCCATTTAATTTTGTTTGAACCGGTATGGTTACTCGTCCTCTTAGTTGGTTTACAGTATTAGTATCTAATACAGTAATTTCAATATCGCTAGTAGGTGGTGCAATTTCCTTGAAATTTGTTTCTGTTGGAGTGTAATCACAACTTGATATTAGACCTAAAAGAATGGAAAGTCCTAAAAAAAATCCTGTCCGAACTAGCTTATTCATACAAAGTTCCCCTGAAAAAAATGTTAAAGAATTATTTTTTCAAAACTCAATAATATTCTCGTATAATCCCAACTATTATAAATATCATCACCTTGATTTTCCTGATTGGATCCTTTATAAAATCTGAGTAAAAATTTCAACTTACTTCATAAAAATTGAAATATAATATATAAACTCAATTCAAAATTAAGTTGAGAAGTATAAAGAAGCAATAAAAATTTGTATTTAACGTTGAGTAGTTTTTTAGAATTAAATTGCCACGACCTTTAGGTCGTGGTGTAGAATGGAAATTAATTTCTTGGCTTTAGCCAAAATATTAAAATTAAGTTTGGGCTAAAGCCCAGATTTTCTTTTTATATGTTTCCACGACCTAAAGGTCGTGGCAATAAATAATTTATCTCCAATTAAGAATTTGCAGATTGCTTCATCCCGACAAGTAGGGATTCGCAATGACTTACTAGTGCTTCCTCAATTCTTTAACCAAAAACTTACCAGTTAAACTTTTTTTGTTTTTAATTATTTGTTCGGGAGTTCCTTCGGCAACAATTTTTCCGCCAAACTCACCGCCGCCGGGACCAAGATCAATTATCCAATCTGCAGTTTTTATTACATCAAGATTGTGTTCAACAACTACAACAGTATTTCCTTTATCAACAAGTTTATTTAAAACTCCCAAAAGAATTCTAACATCTTCAAAATGTAAACCTGTTGTTGGTTCATCAAGAATGTAAATTGTTTTGCCTGTACTTACTTTACTAAGTTCTGTTGCAAGTTTAACACGCTGTGCTTCTCCACCTGAAAGTGTTGTTGCCTGCTGACCAAGTTTAATGTAACCAAGTCCAACATCGTGAATTGCTTTTATTTTTCTGTTTATTCTTGGCAAGTCTTCAAAAAATTCTAACGCTTCATCAACACGCATTTCCAGAACATCAGAAATAGATTTTGTTTTATATAGAACTTGTAAAGTTTCTCGGTTATATCTTTTTCCCTGGCAAACATCGCAAAGCACATAAACATCAGGAAGAAAATTCATTTCAATTTTCTTTAAACCATCGCCGCCGCATTCTTCACATCTTCCGCCTTCAACATTAAAACTGAATCTTCCTGTTGCATATCCACGCATTTTAGATTCAGGAAGCTGTGCAAACAAATCACGAATGTGTGTAAACAATCCCGTATAAGTTGCAGGATTTGATCTTGGTGTTCTGCCAATTGGCGATTGATCAATTTCAATTACTTTATCAATGTGTTCTAAACCTTCAACAGATTTAAATGGAAGCGGAACAAGTTTAGAAGAATAAATCTTCTTCATCAAAATCTTAACAAGCGTTTCGTTGATCAGTGTTGATTTACCAGAACCGCTGACTCCGGTTATAACAGTAAAAGTTCCAAGAGGAATTTCCAGATCAACATTTTTAAGATTGTTACCACTTGCACCTTTTAAGATTAATGATTTACCAATTCCCTCTCTTTGTTTTTCGGGAATTTCAATTCGCTTTTTATCATTAAGGTAAGAAAGCGTTAAAGATTCAAATCCATTTTTAGAATTAAGTAATTCGGATGTTTCACCAGCAATACAAACTTCTCCGCCGTGAATGCCGGCTGCTGGACCAAGATCAATAATGTAATCTGAACTTTCAATCGTTTCTCTATCATGTTCAACAACAATAACTGTGTTTCCCAAATCGCGAAGATTTTTTAATGAGTTAATAAGTTTAATATTATCGCTTTGATGTAAACCGATTGATGGTTCATCTAAAACATACAAAACACCGGCAAGCTGAGAACCTATTTGTGTTGCTAATCTTATTCGCTGTGTTTCTCCACCGGATAAAGTTCTTGCTGATCTATCAAGTGTTAAATAATCCAATCCAACATTTAAAAGAAAACTCAATCGTTCATTTATTTCTTTTAAAATTGGTTTTGCAATTATTGCATCTTTTCCTTTTAACTTTAAATCTCCAAAAAATTCTACTGCACGATTGATAGAAAGCTTTGTTACTTCACTAATATTTTTATCTTGAAATTTTACAGATAAAGATTCTTTCTTCAACCTTCCACCGCCGCAGGTCTGGCAGGTTGCAGAATTCATATAAGCTTCAACCCATTCGCGTATATGATTTGAAGTTGTTGTTGAATAGAAATTTTTTAGATAACTCATAACTCCCGCAAACCTATGCAGATAAGTTACAGGTTTACCTTTGCCGTAATTATAAGTGAAAGAAATTTTTTCAGAACTTCCATTAAGCAATAAATTTTTTTGTTCATCGTTCAAATCTTTAAGCGGAGTATCAAAATCAAATCCAAATTTTTGCCCAACAGCTTCTAATTGATTGAAGAACCAGATTGATCTCGGTTTACCAAGTGCTGCAATTCCTTCTTCATTAATTGATTTATCCCAATCTGGAATTATCAAATCAATATCTAACTGTTTTATTTCTCCAAGACCTTCGCAATCACTGCAGGAACCATAAGGTGAGTTGAATGAAAAAGAATTTGGTGCAAGTTCACGATATGAAATTCCGCAATCCAAACATGCAAGATGGCGACTGTAAATTTTATCATTTCCATCTTCTTCAATAATTACAATTCCATTTCCATAATTAATTGCAACCTCTACAGATTCAGTTAATCTTCCACGTGATCTTTCACTTGCGCTAACTTTATCAATAGCAATTTCTATGTTGTGAATTTTATAACGATCAACATGAAATCCTTTTTCAATTTCAAAATATTCACCATCAACTCTAACTTTTAAAAATCCATCCGAAATAATCTCTTCAAAAAGTTCGCGGTAGTGTCCTTTTCTTCCACGAATAACCGGAGCGAGTACAGAAACTTTTTTACCGGATTGATTTTGAATTATTGTATCAATTATTTGTGCTGAGGTTTGTTTGGTTACAGGCTTGCCGCAATTGTAGCAATGCGGAATTCCAATTCGTGCATACAACAATCTTAGATAATCATAAATTTCTGTTACAGTTCCAACTGTAGAGCGCGGATTTCCTGATGTAGATTTTTGCTCGATAGAAATTGCAGGACTTAATCCTTCAATCAAATCAACTTCAGGTTTTTCAAGCATATCCAAAAATTGGCGTGCGTAAGCAGAAAGTGATTCGATGTATCTTCGTTGACCTTCTGCGTAAATTGTATCAAACGCAAGAGAAGATTTTCCTGATCCTGATAAACCTGTAATTACAGTGAAGGAATCCCGCGGGATTTCAACATCAATGTTTTTTAAATTGTGCTCGCGTGCACCTTTAATAATTATTGTTTCTTTTTCCAAAGTTCTGTTGTATCAAATTAAATTAGATTTAAATTTTCAAACACTTATTTTAGGAATAGTGATATTGATAAACAAATATTTTTAGTATGGATTATTCAATCGCACATCAATGCTGCCTGAACAAATAAAAACAATAAAAGATTTTCGAGATTTTTCGTTCAAAGAAAAGTCATCGGAATTTATAGCAATAGTTTATCCTGTTGATAATGAGGAAACTGCATTAAATCAATTAAATGAAATCCGTAAGAAATATTTTGATGCATCTCATCATTGCTACGCTTACAAACTTAAAAGCGGCGAAGAAAAATATTCTGATGATGGTGAACCAAAAGGCACCGCAGGAATCAGAATCCTAAATGCAATTCAGCATTTTGATTTAAGCGATGTATTGCTTGTTGTAGTGCGATATTTTGGCGGAACCAAGCTTGGTGTTGGTCCGCTGGGGAAAGCTTATTACAACGCATCTATTGAGGTTTTGAACACTTCTGAAATACTAACCAAAATGCTATTTCATAACATACTTATTGAAGTGGATTTCAATTTTGTAAGTCATGTGCATCGTATCATTAATCATTACTCTGCAATCATTGCTAATTCAGAATACTCCAACATTGCAAAGTTTAATTGTTTCATAAAACCAAATGATTTTGAAAAGATAAATATTGAGTTATCAAATCTTACCAATGGACAAATCTTGATTAAAGCCTTGCCGGAATACAAATATTTTTAATAAAAAAATCTATAATCTGCACTTGATATAATTATTTTTATTATCGATATTTGTCATAGACAATAATTCATCTATAACTAACCCGGAACTTTTATGGAATTAAATCATAATGCTGAAAGATTAGCAAACTTAACTTTTAGTTTGCTTGCAAACTGTCAGGAAAAAGAAGTACGTCTTGCTGAAGTTCATAGTTTAACCCAAGCAGAATTCAGATGCTTAAGATTATTTGGTTCTGATGAGAGCATAAATAATAAAGCAATTGCTGAAAGAATGAATCTGAGCCCTAGCAGATTAACAAGAATCATTGATGGGCTTGTACAAAAAGAGTATATCATCAGAGAAATTGATCCTAATGATAGAAGAAACATGCGCGTTTCGTTATCACGAAAAGGTCAGCTTTTAGTACAACAATTAAATAAAGCCTACATAGAAATTCACAAAGAAATTCTTGAGGATATTGAAGTAGAGCAGCATCAGCCGTTAATTACTGCGATGACGCATCTATTGTCAGCTTTAGAAAAGTGGATAGCTAAGACTTAATATTCAGTATGCTGAAGCACCTTGCTTCAGCATCTTTATAATAATTAGTTTGGCAAAAATTTTATTTGGGATATTGAATGAAAAAAATTCTTTCCTTTTTACTAATAATTTCATTAATCGGGTGTGGGACTACAAAATCTTTTGAAGGTAATAATTTAGTCCCATATGCTATTATAAATGTTTCAAATGATCTTAATATTACTGGTAGGCTTCTAGATGATAATGATACTTTTCTTTTAGTTGCAATTAATGGAACTTCACAAAAATATATTAAGTCTGAAATTAAAGGATATAAATTGGTTCAACTTCCAGATGAAAGATTAATGATGGAAGATATTGTGAGCAATACTAGTAACGCAGCTAATAACACTGCTTTGTATGTTGTGCTGTTGTGTACAGCAATTATAACTAGTTTAGTTGTCTCCAGTAGTAATTAATTGAACACGCTTAATATCGATATTCTCTTTTGAACAATGTTTCTATTTTCGTTTTAGAAAATTTAAATATTTTTTGATGCTATCTAGATCTTCCACTAATTGCTGAAGATTTTGCAGGGAACTTTGAGATAGTTGTAAATAATTATCTTCAAATAACATTTTATTCTTTTCATTCATATAAGAAGTAATTTCTTTTAACTGCGAAATTATTTTTTCCATATTTTCAGACAAATCTTTTTTTATTTGATCAATGTTTTCTACTTCCGGAATTTTAACACTGTTCTGCAAAACTCTGAATAACCCATTAACATACTTTCCGGTAAAAGATAAGTCTTCAAATTCTTTAAACTTTTCATTTGAATTGCAGGCTTCAAGAACAAGCATAAGATCATCTTTTTTATTTAATGATTTGCCGGAAAACTTTTCAACATCATCAAGAAAATTTTTGGGGAGTTTGTTCATTTCTACTTTTTGATCCCTAATCCAATTCCATCACCAATTGGAATTATCATTGAATCAAGGTTTTGCTGGAGTATAAATAATTTATTAAAGTCTTTAATGTGTTGTGTGGATTTACTGTACTTAGAAGGAACACGATTTGCAGCGGCATATCCATGCCATAGAAGATTATCTACAACAATAATTCCTCCCTTTCTAAGAAGTATCATCGAATAATCAAATAATCTTTTATAATCCTCTTTATCTGCATCAAGAAAAATAAAATCGTACTTTTTTTTAAGCTGCGGCATCACACTTAAAGCATCACCCTGAATCAATTTTATTTTTTTACTTATTCCTGATTTTTCAATATTCTCCAGTGCTATTTTAATGTTATCAGCACTTTTTTCTATTGAATGAACGACAGAACCTTTATGCAAACATTTTGCAATTCTAATTGTAGTGTATGCAATAGCAGTTCCTATTTCCAAAACTCTTTCGGGTTTGTTAATTAAAATCAGTTTCTCAATAAAATCTGCTGAGTGCCAATCCAGGATCGGAACTTTATGTTCAGTAGCATATTGTTCCATTTCAACTATAAGATCGTCTCCTTTTTTTCTAAAGGATTCTAAATATTTTTTTTGTGCAGGAAAAAATATCTGTGCCATTTTCTTTACTCTTGGATTAAAATCTATAATTAAAAAATGTTACTTAAGAAGAACTAATTTTTTACCGTACTCTTTTCCACCAAGTTGAATCAAAGCATAATAAACTCCGCTAGCACAAAGATAACCACGCTCTGCCATACCATCCCATTCAAATGGATAATAACCAGCAAATGCAGATGTAGTGATTTTGAATTCTTTTACTTTTTGTCCGGATCCATCAATGATTGCAACATTGAGTATTTCATTACCTTTTGTGTAATAGTGAAAGCTTACATATTTGTGATTTGCTGGAACAAAAGGATTCGGAAAAAAATCACTCACACCATCGTAATTTGGCAATGATGGAGCATCAAGATTTAATGAAATTATATCAGAACCATAGTTGAATTTATATTTTCCGACTTGCGGTAAGGTATAATTATTATTCTGACTATCACTAAACATGATGGTAAACTCAACTAGTTCACCATTACTTTTTATAGGGAATGTATAAGTAAAATCATAATCGCCGGACTTGGTCATTGGAATTGCTTCAAGTAAATCATCAGCAATCTGAAAAACAATGTTCACAGAATTTGCATTTATATTTTCATCAAAAATAGTTTTATGAAGAATATACTGTCCATTAATATTTTCAAGATTAGGAAATTCAATAGCATTCTTTGCAGAGATGATTCCGTATCCGATTTGATTATCTGAATTAGAAGAATTTGAAGCCGACTCAAGTATAATACTCCTCATCTGAGTATTCTTTAAATGCGGGTGCGCAGATAACAATAATGCTGCAACTCCGCTTGCAATTGGTGCTGCAGCTGAAGTTCCACTGGCAAATCTATAACCATTATTCGTTCCTGCAACAGCGCCGTAAGTATTAACACCAAAAGCAACAACTTCTGGTTTTATTCTACCATCGTAAGTTGGACCACGACTGCTGAAACCTGCAAGATTACTAAACTCATCCACTGCCCCAACTGAAATAATATTGTAACCATCTGCTGGTGCAATTATGTATTTCCAGGAATTATTTCCTTCATTACCTGCGGAGGTAAAAGTTGAAACGCCTCTCTGAAAAGCATACTCAGCTGCTTTAGTTACAATTGTTGTCCTGCCATCCATATCTGAATAGGTATATGAATAACCTGAATCAAATATGTTATACCCAAGCGAACTAGTCGTAATATCTACACCGAAAGATTCCATCCAGATTAATGCCGCCGCATAATTATCTTCTTCAATATGAGTTTCACTTCTAATATCTTCTGTTTTTGCGAGTATAAAAGATGAATTGAATGCTGGTCCGATTAATACGCTATCAACAAATCCTGCAAGAATTGAAAACACATAAGTTCCATGACTATCTTGAGTAGGAGCATCGCCGGTTTGATTTGCAGTCACTGAATCATCAAAAATGAAATCATATTCAGCAATAACACTTCTATCTTTTAAAGAATTATGCAATTTCCAATCAAAACCAGAATCGAGTATTCCAATTAAAACATTTTCTCCATTAATATTTTTTGAATGCACAATTGGGACATCAGATAAATTCATTTGTTTTAACGACACACCATAACCGTAGCTTGTGTCTGCATTGCTTTCCAAAAGCAAATCTGGATTAATTATGGGATCATTTTGGAAATAAAGCTTCTTAACTGGTTCAACAGAATTTACGAATGGAAGTGTTTTAACTATTTCAATTTGATCAGCAGTTAAGTTGGCAGATACTGAATTAAACCAACTTAGTTTACGGATTATTTGAACCCCTAAATTTTCTAATTCATAAATATAATTTTTATCGATTGGAAGATCATCGTAGGTAATAAAATCGTTTCCCATATTTTTAATTCTACGCTCAATTGCTTTTGGCGAAAGTTCCTCAACAGCTTGAATATAGGCTTCACTATTTTTGTTTAACGAATTTGAGTTTTCAATCCCCTTATCAGTAAAATAAATAAAGTACTTTTCCTGTGGAAAAACAAGCGACGATAAAAACATTAAAAATATTAGTGTGTGTTTCATAGACTTTTTTTTCGTAAAACTACGAATTGGAAGAACAATATCAAGCTTAAAAATTTATCCGTTTACTTTTTTTTAATCTATCGATTGCATCAATCGGCTGAATCTAATCGAACTGAAATAGTCAGAAATACCCGATGATTGGACTGGTATCTTCGACCAGTAAATCATAAATGCTTTGCCAATTATCCATTCTTCGGGGATGTATCCAAAGTAACGGCTATCAATACTGTTTTTTCTGTTATCCCCTAAAACAAAGTAATAATCTTTTTCAAATACATATTCCCTTATTGCTTTGTTGTTAAGATTTATAACTGTTCCCTCAACACTAATAACTTTTTTTTCGTAATCAGTATTTATTGCATTTTGCCACTGAAGAATGTTTTTAGGATTAAGTTCTACTTTCATTCCTTTTTTGGGGACTATGATCGGTCCATAATTTTCTAATGACCATTTATTGTTGTAGGGAAAAAGTTCTTTGTTAATATTCTCTATAGGTGTTTCATTAAGATTTATTTTGATATAAGATGGTGTGCGATATTTTTTATGATTGATGTATAATATCTGATCTTTGATTTCAATCGTATCGCCAGGCAGTCCTATAATTCGCTTTATCAAAATAGAATATTCTTCAGAATCCGGGTCATAATAGTCTGCAGGAATCTCAAATGCTACAACATCATTAAACTCTGGTTTACCTGTTGAAATCAATTCAGTTCTAGATAATCTTTTGCCAAGAAAAGGAATTTGATGTGGAGTGGAAATTGAATAAGCTGATTTATTAACAAGTAAAAAATCGCCTTCTAACAGCGTGTTTTTCATAGAGCCTGTTGGAATTTGAAAAGCATCCACAATAAATGCTTTTAATATCAATGCGAGAATTAAAACCAAAACAAGAATCTTTAATAAACGTTTCATTTACTAAATTCACTAGAATTTTATATTATTCATCAATTTGTAATACTGCTAAAAATGCTTCTTGCGGAATTTCAACATTGCCAACTTGTTTCATTCTCTTCTTACCTTCTTTTTGTTTTTCCAAAAGTTTTCTCTTTCTGGAAATATCGCCACCGTAACACTTTGCAAGTACATTTTTTCGTAAAGCTTTAACAACTGATTTTGAAATAACCTTAGTACCAATTGCAGCCTGAATATTAATTTCAAACATCTGGCGAGGTATTAAGTCTTTTAACTTTGAACTAACTTTTTTTCCCCATTCAAATGATTTACTTCTGTGTACTATCATCGAGAGTGCATCCACAGGTTCGCCATTTAAAAGAATATCTAACTTCACCAAATCTGATTCGCGATAACCAAGGTACTCATAATCAAATGAAGCGTATCCGCGAGTGGAAGATTTTAATTTGTCATAAAAATCAAAAATTATTTCTGCCAATGGAAATTCAAATTGTAAATCTGCACGAGTGGGATCTAAATAAGTAGTGTTAATATAAGTTCCACGTTTATCCATTGCGATTTTCATAATGTTGCCGACGTATTCACTCGGAGTAACAATCTGGGCTTTCATATAAGGTTCTTCAACTCTATCAATATTTCCAACGGCCGGCATCTCTGCTGGATTATCAACCGTAATCTTTTCACCCTTTTTAGTGAAAACAATATATTCCACGTTTGGCAGCGTAGTAATTATCGATTGGCCGTGCTCTCTTAAAAGTCTTTCCTGCACAATTTCCATATGCAGCAACCCGAGAAATCCACATCTAAAACCAAATCCAAGTGCCGCAGAAGTTTCTGGTTGATAAATCAAAGCTGAATCATTCAAACAAAATTTTTCTAAAGCATCTCGTAAATCTTCAAAGTCATCAGAATCTGTAGGATACAAACCACTGTAAACCATTGGCTTAACATCTTTATAACCGGGTAATGGAGCGTTTGCACCATTTCTGACATGTGTAATTGTATCACCAACTTTTGTATCACGAACATCTTTAATTCCAGCAATAAGATATCCAACATCACCAGCGGATAATTCATCGGATTTAATTTTTTTTAATCCAAGTGTACCGATTTCTTCAGCCAAAGATTCCTTGTGAACTTTAAAGAATCTAAGTTTATCATTTGTTTTTAGAGTGCCTTGAAAAATTCTAACATAAGCTATTGCACCACGATATGCATCAAAAACAGAATCAAAAATCAATGCTTGCAATGGTGCGTTTGGATCACCTTTTGGAGATGGAATTTTCTCAATCACAGTTTCTAGAAGATCTACAATTCCAATTTTAGATTTGGCACTAACTAGAATTATATCTTCTTTATTGCAGCCTATGAGATCTATAATCTGATGCGATACTTTATCAATTTCGGCACTTGGTAAATCAATTTTATTAATCACCGGAATAATCTCTAAACCAGCATCCGTTGCAAGATAAAGATTACTAATAGTCTGAGCTTCAACTCCCTGAGCAGCATCAACAACAAGAATTGCACCTTCACAGGCAGCAAGAGACCGAGAAACTTCATAAGTAAAATCAACGTGGCCCGGAGTATCAATTAAATTGAGTACATATTCTTGTTTATCTTTTGCACGATAGTGCATTTGAATTGCATGAGATTTTATAGTTATACCCCGTTCACGCTCAAGTTCAAGATCGTCTAAAATCTGATCTTTAGCCTCGCGCGCTGATACAACTCCCGTGGTTTCTAATAGACAATCCGCAATAGTTGATTTACCGTGATCAATGTGTGCAATTATGCAAAAATTTCTAATGTTATTCATATTCTCTTAATAATTTGTGTGCAAATATAGTCAGGTAGTAAGTATTAAAAAAGATTAGTCTTGTGATGGAAAAACATAGATCAAATAGCTCTATTACCCTTGTTAATCAAATCAAACACAACGCCCTCACGAAGTGCATACTCTGATAAAACCATTTTTTTGATATTAAAAAGTTCGAAAGCCTTCTTGAGGATTATAAATCCAGCTGGAATAATATCCGCACGTTTAGCCTCAATTCCCGGCACACTCATTCTTTCAGAGGGATTTTTTAAGCTCATTACAAAAGAATAGATGTCATCAAACTCTGATTTATCAAATGTATATCCATTTAACCTGGGCTTGATCTCATCTTTATTCTGAAATTGCTTTATCAAACATATTGTATCTACAGTACCCGATGAACCGACTGCAAAATCCAGATTGAGATTTGTTTGGATTTTGTCATTCAATTGAATTTGCTGTTCAACATATTCAGTGCAATCTTTAATTAAGGATTCAGTAATAACAAAATGAGGAAAGAATTTTTTCGATAATCTAACAGCTCCCACTTTTACACTTTCTGCAAAAACCGGGGAACCATTTACACCATATATAAATTCAGTGCTTCCGCCGCCAATATCAATTCCCAAAACAGATTTATCATTTATCGGCAGAGCATTTTTCATCCCAAGAAAAATTAGATTTGCTTCTTCAGTTCCCTCAATAGTTTCAACCTTAATTCCTGTTTCCTTAAAAACTGCTTCGATAAACTCAGTTTTATTATTTGCTTCTCTAACAGCACTGGTGGAAACAGCTCTGATATTTGCTTTATGATATTTAGCGAGAGTTGAAAAATTTTTTAAGACTGAAATTGCTTTTGCTTTTTCATTATCCGAAATAAAACTTAAATCTTCTCCAAACTCTGAGCCTAATCTTAAGAATTCTCGTTGTCTGTCTAAAAGTTTTAATTCGCCGTCTTCATTAACTTCTGCAATAATAAGATGGAATGAATTAGTTCCGATATCAATAGCTGCAATTCTTTTTTTTCCGTGTAAGATCATTTGTTTTCAAGAAGTACTTTACAAACATCAAAAACTTCTTCAACTTCAATATCATCAATTAAATCTGATTTACGTAAAAATATTTTGTTCTTCCCGCAAGGAGCCCAATTAAATGGGTTAGTAGGCCCGAATAATGAAACCTGAGAAGTTAAGGTTGTCCCTGCAACATGCATTATTCCAGTGTCATTGGTTATAAAGAGATTTGATTTTGAAATGAGCGCAGCCACTTCCGAAATGCTATGATGAAGATACTGGTTAATTTTTACTTTTGAATGTTTAATTATGTAATCCAATTCATCTGAATCATACTTCCAACCAGTTAAATATAAGCAGCAAGTATAGTTATCATTAAGTTTTGAAATTAAATCAACATATTTTTGCAGCGACCACCTGTTTTGAGGTTTACCTGCACCAACATGTATCCCGATTAATTTTAATTCAGAATTATAGTTAATATCTTTTAGAAAATTGTCTGCAACATTAAAATCAAAATTATCACAGGTTATTTCTGAGCTATAATCATTTGTATCGATCCCAAATGGTCTAACCATATCAAGTATAATATCAGCAGCATTCGAATCAGGATGACGTCTCCAATCGATGTCAATCTTTCTATCAAAGAAAAAAGCAACATCATTTGGTTTTCCATCTAAAGAATTTGCTCCAATTCTGGTTCTACTCTTTGATATTCGAGCAATTAAATTACTTGTAAATGAAATGGAAACTGTAACCGGAACTATTACTACATCAAAATCCTGACGTAAGTATTTTAAAAATTTTAAAAATCTAAACGGATAAAATATTCCAGGTTTATCAAAAACAAAGTAGCTATCAACAAATTTATTTTTGATAACAGCTGCCCTATTATTTGGGCTAACAACAATATGAATTTTTGACTCCGGGTATTTTTCTCTAAGAGCCCTTAGTAGCGAAACACCCGCAAGCATATCACCAAGCTGGTTATGCTGACGAATGATCAGAATTTTATTTACATCCCCAAGATCTTTATCAAGGTTCTCGGTTATAGCAAATATTTTTTTTAGGATAAAATTTAGAATATTAGATGAGAATGATTTACCTGACATTTTACATCAGTTCTTTTTTTCATCTTCAGGTTTTATCTCGATGTATTTTGCATCCTCTACATCTTCAAACTTAGATTTTTTCTTTTGGGATTGGTTATTTATGGTAGATTCGTTTTTACTCTTAAAAAATGTTGAAAGAAATGCTCTCACTATACGAAAGAGAATCAAAAATATTACAAAATATAGAATAAATTTTAATATACCCATTAACCTATACTTCTCGCTTCCGGTTTAAAATATTCTGTTACACCACGATCTTCTCTAAAAATCTGTCGAAATAATTCGTCAAAGTCTTCGTCGTTATTTACAAAATCTATATCTGTTGAATTAACAATTAGAAGTGGAGTCGAATTATATCTAAAGAAAAAATGGTTGTAAGCATCACTTAACTCCTCAATATAACTTCTTGTAAGATTTCTCTCAATGGATCTGCCGCGCTTTTTAATATTAAACATCAAACGATCGAGACTGGACTGAAGGTAAATTACTAAATCAGGTTTTCTTAAGTTTCTTGAAAGCAGTGGAAAAACATTCTCGTATAATTTTAATTCTTCAGCTGAAAGATTTAGATAAGCAAAAATCTTATCTTTATCGAAAATATAATCGCATACAATAAAATTTGTAAAAAGATCATCCTGATTCAGTTCTTCCTGCTGCTTAAACCTGTTTATCAGAAAAAACATCTGAGTTTGAAATGCAAATCTTTTTCTGTCATTGTAGAAATTTTCAAGAAACGGATTTGCCTCAAACTGTTCCAGTATAAGTTTTGATTCTAATCTGGACTTTAACTTTTTTGCTAAAGCTGTTTTCCCTGCTCCAATTACACCTTCAACGGCAATAAACTTTATTTCGTCATTTGATGCCAAGTTAATCTTCTTCCGTAAATAATGGTTCAGATAATTTATTAATAATATTTTTTGTTTTTAGATCTAAAACAAAATCAACAATTTTTTTATTAAAAATCGGATGAATCAGCTCTGGTTCAATTTCAATCAACGGAACGAGTACAAAATCCCTATAAATTATACCTTTATGCGGTAAAGTAATAATTTCATCTGAAAAAATTAAATCGTTAAAGAGCAAAACATCCAGATCAATCTCTCGTGGACCCCATTTTTCACGAATTATTCTGCCAAGTCTTTGTTCAATTTTTTTTAACTCAATAAATAATTCTTGCGGATTCAGCTTTGTTGATATTTTAATTACTGCATTAAAAAAATTATTCTGTTCAATATCTCCAAATGGCAGAGTTTCATATACAGATGAAATTTTTTCAATATTACAATCAGCAATCTCATTTATTAAATCAATTGCCGATTTAATATTAGTTCTCTTGTTTCCTTCATTTGATCCGATACCAATATATGCGATATTTATATTAACATCCTTCAAAACTTATAAATCTTTTCTTTCTTTAACCACTTCAACCTCAACACAATCAACCACACCGCCTAAAGGAGGATTATTTTTTCTTACTCTTACCGCAATTTTTTCAATAGAAGAAAAATTGGTTAAAAGCTCATCTGCAATTTTTGTAGCAACAGATTCAATCAGATAATTTTTTTGTTCCAAAGCAAGTCGATATAGAACTTTATAAACTTTATGGTAATCTATTGTTTCATGCAATGAATCTTTTTTTGCAGCTTCAGCAAAGTTCGTATACATATCTACATCAGCTTCAAATTTACCGCCGACACTTTGCTCTTCACTCATTACTCCATGATAACCATAAAATGTTGCGCGTTTAATTCTAATGATATTTTGCATGCTTCAGACCTTTTTTCATCTTCCCAAATTTAAGTATTAAATAATTAATCACACCGATTTTACAGATACTGTTTTCTGCTTAAACACTGATTCAAGATTTGCAAACAATAATCCTACAAGTACAAGAGAACTACCAATTAAATGTTGTGTTGTAAGTGTTTCTTTGTAAAATATCCAGCCAAGCAAAAGGGCAACAATGGGAGTTATAAATGCAATAAGTGAAAGTAATACAACATTTATTTTTTTCATCAACCAATAAAATGAAGTAAAAGTAACTACGCTTCCAAAGAAAGCTAAGTATAGCACTGAAATAATTGCAGTGTTATCTATTTTTATATTCGATAAATCTTCAAACATAAAACCAATGATCAAACCGGCAATGCCCGCAATAAACATTGGGATTAAATTCATAGACAATGGGTTTAAATGTTTTCCGGATTTCTTTATCGTTACAGCCATCCAGGCTTGAATTACACCACTTAATGCAACTGCAACCATACCTATAAATAGAGTTGATAAATCTGTAGTGAAGGAGTCAGAAAAGATTACAACTATTCCAATAAATCCAAGACTCATTCCTATTATCTTTATTTTTCCAATTGATTCACTCGGAATTCTGAAAAAAGAAAATATTGCAACAAAAAATGGATAAACTCCGAATAAAACTGAGGCTAATCCAGAAGGTACAAATTGCTCGGCCCAATAAACCAAGCCAAAAGGAATTACAAACGATAGTATCCCCATTAATATATAGAGCCTGATAGATTCTTTATCCAGCTGTAACGAAACACCTCTAACTTTCATTAATATCAGAATAAAAAAAGAGGCGGTTACGAATCTTGCGCCACTAGAAATAAATGGAGTTAGTGATTCTAAACTTGCACGTATCACCATCCAAGTGGAACCCCAAAGAAGGCAAAGTAATATGTATGCAAATAATATTTTAAAAGTTGTCGATTTCATTTTATTCTTTTATCGCAATAACTCCAAGTGATCTTCCTGATGAATTTCCATCCCTGCGATATGAATGAAGCAAAGTACTAAACTCATAAGAGCACAACTCAGATTTTTGGATTTGATTTTTGGGAATCCCAAAATCCAGTAATATTTGATAATTAATCCCGCTAACATTTAATAAGTATTTATCACCCTTTGGCTTAACAAAAGTCTGATCAAACTTCTCAGCAACTTCTTTTCCAACTTCATAGTTAATTTGGGAAATTGATGGACCAATATATACTATCATATTTCCTGGTTTTGAAGAGAATTCCTTTTGAAGTTTAATTAAAGTTTTTAGAAGAATTTTGCTTTCGGTTCCCTGCCAGCCTGAATGAACTGCTGCAATAACTTTATTTTTTTTATCATAAATAAAAATAGGAGTACAATCCGCCACAGCTATTGCCAAACCAAGATTCTTTTTACTTGTTATGAGAGCATCACTAGCACCATTGTCGCCACCGCATCCAATAACCTGAACAATATCTGAATGAATTTGTCTTTGATAACCAACAGTCTCTATTGTTAATCCTATTGCTTCAAAAAATTCTTTTCTGTTTTTATCAACCAGATTCTTCTCATCCCCAACCGAATAGGAGAGATTAAAATAATATGGAGATATGGACTCTGAGGATATTTTTGTACTGAACCCAAATAGGATTTCGGGGTAATTATTAAATATGTAAGGCTTAAGTATGTACATTTTTTGAAGACAAATTTACGCAAAGTTTAGTTATCATTTGGGGGTGAATTGAAATTGCAAATTGAGACTATTTATGCTTAGTGCTATATTGCTTCAGTAAAAAAAATAATTAGGAAAAACATTGAGAATTTTAGTTTCAAATGATGATGGAATTGATTCTGCAGGAATTTATTCTTTAGTCGAAGCGTTAAAAGAAATTGCTGAAGTAACAGTTGTTGCACCACATAAAGAACAGAGCGCAGTTGGGCATGCTATAACCATGCAGACACCTCTTAGAGTTTTTGAGTATCAAAAAAATGGTAAATTTTTTGGATATGCAATTGATGGCACACCAGCTGATTGCGTTAAAATCGGTATGCGTAATCTAATGCCCAGTCCGCCCGATTTAGTTGTATCAGGAATAAATCACGGCTCAAATACAGCAATCAACATTATTTATTCAGGAACTGTCTCGGCAGCGAGAGAAGCAGCAATTATGGATGTTCCTTCAATTGCAATTTCAGTTGCAAGTCATCAGGTTTTAGATTTTTCATTCGCTTCCAATGTTGCTAAACTTCTTTCACAGGAAGTTTATAAGCGAGGCCTGCCAATAGGAACAATGTTAAATGTCAACGTTCCAAACTTACCTGCCGATCAAATAGTCGGGATGGTTGTTACAAAACAAGGAAAATCCAAGTGGGATGATATATATGAAATGCGTATTGATCCTTATGGAAGAAATTATTATTGGCTTACAGGAAATTTAATGGATGTTGATCAATCAATAGATCTTGACCAGGCAGCTATAAAAAATAATTATGTTTCGGTTTCACCAATTCATTTTGATCTTTCAGATTATCAGACTTATGATAAGATGAAAGAATGGAATATTGAGAATCTGCTTAATGGTAAAAGAGATTGAAATTTTTCAAATAGATGCTTTTACTTCGGAAGTTTTTCGAGGGAATCCTGCTGGAGTAACATTTTGCAACAATCTTACAGAGGCTGAAAAGCAGTTAATTGCAAAAGAAATGAATCTTTCAGAAACTGCTTTTATAAGTGAATCCCAAATAGCTGATTATAAACTACAATGGTTCACTCCATCTAAAGAAGTAAATTTATGTGGGCATGCAACTATCGCCTCGCTTCATTATCTTTTTGAAAAAGGAATTGTATCAGATAACCAAATCATTGATTTTGAAACCCTTTCTGGAATAATTAGTTGTGCCAGTAAAAGTGGAAAGTTCTTTATGCAAATTCCTAGTCCGCTATTAAATGAGTTTGAGGGTTGCAAGGAAGAAATATTAGAAGCTCTTGGTATAGAAAGAGTTGATGTTTCCGATTTACCTTTTATTCTGCTTGATAACGGTTATCTTTTCATCGGCATTAATACATTACAAGCTCTTTGGAAAATCAAACCCGACTTTAAAAGACTGTATGAATTAAGTGCCATCAAAAAAGAGTTTTTTGATATTGCTGTTTTTACTACTGAAACTGTTGATAATGATGCATCTGCACATGTAAGATTTTTTGCACCGTATCATGGTATTGATGAAGATCCGGTCACAGGTTCTGCTTGCGGACCTTTGCTGCTTGTCTTGATTAAGTTAGGATTGATTAATAATTATTTGGATGATTCATTCATTAAAATTGAACAGGGTGATATGCTCAATCGAAAAGGAAGAGTTGAAGTTAAATTCAAGAGCACTATAAACGAATTGATAATAGCAGGTAATGCAATTACAGTGTTAAAAGGAAAGTTAAATTTTTGATGTTTGGATTTGAAAAGATAGACTTAAGTTTTTCATTTAGTGCGATTTTCTTTTTTATAGGTCTGATATTATTAGCGGCTTATTCAGTCTATGCTTATAGATTTACCCTTCCTCCGGTTTCAAAAACTAAAAGATTTACACTAACATTACTCAGATCAATTGCTCTGATTATTCTATTATTTATTTTTTTCGAACCTGTTTTAACATTGACAAAGAAAAATATTCTAACACCAATAAACCTTTTCTTTTTTGATAACAGTAAATCGATAACAATTGAAGATGGTACAAATCGGATACAAACATTAAAGAGATTATTTGAACAAACTAAGTCAAATTCAATAAATGGAAAAAAAGAATTTCTTTCATTTGGCTCGTCAATTAGTTTGATTGATGAGGATAGTCTTACTTTGATTAATTTTTCTGAATCGGTAACTGATTTTGCAGAGATTTTTTCAAATATTAATCAGACAGAGAACAATATTGCCTCAATAACAATCATTTCTGATGGCGTTATCACCGAAGGCTCTACTCCTATATACAGAGCTGAAAAACTTGGGATTCCAGTTTTTACTGTAGGAATTGGGGATAGCACTAAAAAGAATGATGTTGAAATAAAGAATGTTATAAACAACGAATTCATTTATGCAGAAACTCCAACCACTATTTTAGCAACTGTGTTAAACAAAGGATTTTCGGGAAAAATTTCACAAATATCTCTTTACGATAATTTACAATTGATTGAACAAAAAAGTTTAGTTCTGGATGCAAGCGGAGTAAACTCAATTTCATTTAATTACACACCTATTCAGAGCGGTGAAAAGAAACTTACTTTAAGAATTAGTAATCAGAATGGTGAATCAACTTTTTTAAATAATCAAAAAGTTTTTTACATAAATGTTTTAAATAATAAAATTAATGTTTTGCTTCTTGCCGGCAGCCCTTCTCCGGATTTAACGTTTATAAAAAATTCACTTTCCTCTGATCAAAACCTGAAAGTTAATACACTAACTCAAATTACTGCCGGAACTTTTCTGGAACAGAATCCTCAAACAAAACTAGATAGTGCAGATATTATTTATCTGATTGAGTTCCCAACAAATTCAACAAGTGAAGATTTTATTACAAGATTGAGCAACAAACTCGAAAATAGTAATACTCCGTTTTTTCTAATGCTTTCGGGCGAAGTGGATATAAAGAAATTAAATCGCATCAGCAGTTTATTACCATTTACCATTCAGATTATTGATAAGAATTATTTGCAGGTTCAACCAGATATTCAGCTCAGCGAATTATCCAATCCGGTTTTACAGAATAATTTATTAAACGATTGGAATAATCTGCCACCTATTTCTCAACCGATTGTTTCACTGACACTTAAACCTGAAAGTAAACTTCTTGCTAAAGTAAGAATTAACAACCAGCCGAGGAATAATCCATTAATTGTTAGCAGAAGTTTTGGATCAAAAAGATCGATAGCTGTTATTGGAAAAGATATTTGGAAATGGAAACTTCAAACAGCAACAAAAGACTTAACATTATTTGATAATTTTATTTTTAGTTCTGCTCGCTGGTTAAATGCTCCTGATGATCAGAAAAAGGTAAAAATCAAAGCATCAAAAAAGATTTATTCGTCCGGTGAGTTAGTGGAGTTTTCTGCACAAGTATATGATGAATCTTTCAACCCTGTTAATGAGGCCATAATTAATCTTAACATCAAAACAGGAGATTATAAAGAAGAACTGAATTTAACATCAGTGGGCGATGGCTTATATGAAGGAAGTTTTTCGACGATAAAAAACGGAGATTATCTTTTCAAAGGAACCGCAACTTTTAATGGCAAATATCTTGGGGAAGACAAAGGTTCCTTTAATGTTGGTGATGTTGAAATAGAAATGATAGATTCAAGAATGAATTATGAATTTTTAAATTTATTAGCTTCCCAAACCAATGGAAAGTACTTCGATCCAGATAAATACGAGATGCTTTTAGATTATCTTAAAAAATCAAATGCTAATTCAACCAAAGAAAAACTAATCACATCAGAAATCAGACTTTGGTCTGATGAGTGGTTATTAATAATCGTGATTCTTCTTTTTGCATCCGAATGGTTCATTCGTAAAAGAACTGGAATGTTATGATGTATTTGGGGGAACCAAAATATTTTGCAAATAATCTTTTCGATTTTATACTTCCCAGATTTTGCTGCTCATGTAAGACAAAACTTTCAGTTAATCAGGATACAATGTGTGTTGATTGCTTATCTAAAATTCAAAGATCGAACTCATCAAGACTTAAACGAGAGTTTGAAAGAAAATTCTTTAATAATAAAATTATTTCTGAATTTTATTCACCATTTGTTTTTGAAAAAGATAAAGAACTTCAGCACGCCATTCACGCATTAAAGTATGACAAGAAATTTCCTGTTGGAATTTTTCTAGGAAAAGTTCTTGCTGCCGAAATAAAGAGTTCTAAAACTAATTGGAAATTTGACTTAATCATCCCAATTCCCCTTCATCAACTAAAAAAAGCAGAACGTGGATACAATCAGGCTTACTATATCGCTAAAGGTGTTGGAAAAATATTTAAAGTAAAAGTATCAGACCGAAGCGTAAAGAGAATTAAGTACACAGAATCCCAAACAACAATGAATTTAAATGAACGTGAAGAAAATATTTCTGGAGCATTTAAAGTAAAATGGAATACTCAAGTCCGCGGAAAAAATATTTTGTTGCTGGATGACGTTATAACAACAGGCGCAACAATTTCTGAGTGTGGCAAAATTCTTTTAGAAGCCGGAGCTTCTAAAGTTTACGCAGCTTCAATAGCAATTGCCGACTAATTTACATTTGTTCTGGAGCAGTTACACCAAGAATACTTAACCCATTCTTAATGACAACCATTGTTGCAAAGGCTAATGCCAATCTTGCTTCTGCAAGATGTCTTTCTGTTCCCAGTATTCTGCAAGATCTGTTAAATCTGTGATAGGAACTTGCTAAATCATAAAGGTAAGTACACAATTTATGCGATTCTAAATTCTCTGCACTATTTAATACTTCTTCTTTAAAGTTGTGAAGAACTTTCAGTAAAGCTTGCTCATCTTCATGAGTTAATAAATCCAAATGATTAATTGAAACTTCTAGTTGTTCCTCTTGGACTCTTCTAAGAATTGAACTAATACGGGCGTGAGCATACTGAAGATAGAAAACAGGATTTTCATCAGATTGTTTTTTTGCAACGGCAAGATCAAAAATCATATGAGAATTAACGTTTCGCATATTAAAGAAGTAACGCACAACATCTATTCCAACTTCTTCATTCAATTCATCAATTGTAATATAATTAGCTTTTCTAGTAGACATTTTAACTACTTCGCCGCCATCCATAATTGTAACAAATTGATGTATCAAAACTTTTACTTTTGAAGAATCGTAACCGATTGCTTTCAATCCAGCCATTACATCGGGATAAGTAGCGTTGTGATCAGAACCAAAAAGATCAATTAACAAATCATATCCACGATCCAGTTTAACGGCATGATATGCAATATCCGGAAGGCGATAAGTGGGTTCGCCTGTATTCTTAACAATTACTTTATCTTCCGTTTGTCCAAGTTCAGAAAGTTTTAACCAAATTGCTCCATCTTTTTCATAAGAAAGATTTTTTTCTTTAAAAATCTTTAAGAGTTCTTCAATCTTTCCTTCTTCATAAAGTGTGTTTTCATTAAAAAATATTTTATGATTTATACCAAGATTTTTTAGAGATTTTTTTATATCGAAAAATATTTCCTGTTCCGCAGTGTCTTTAAATATAGATTCTGGATCTTCATTACGAAGTTCATCGCCATGCTTTATAAATAATTGCATTGCAATTTCTTTAATATAATCACCTTGATAATAATCTTCAGGAAAAGTAATCTTTTCACCTAATGTTTCAAGATATCGCAATTTTACAGAATCACCAAGTACACGCATCTGCCTTCCGGCATTATTGAAATAATATTCACGCTCAACTTCATAACCAATCCATTCAAGTAAATTTGCAACCGTATCGCCAACAACGGCATTTCTTCCATGCCCAACTGTTAAAGGTCCTGTTGGATTTGCAGAAACAAATTCAACGTTTGCACGTTTGCCTAAATACTTGTCAGATTTTCCAAAATTTTCTTTTTTATCAAGAATTTCTTTAATGATTTTTGAAGTGTATTCTGAAGAAAAGAAAAAATTAATAAATCCTGGTCCTGCAATTTCAGTCTTTACAATAACTGAACTATCAAGATTTAATGAATCAATAATTTCTTGTGCTATAGCTTTGGGATTTTTCTTAAGAATTTTTGTAAGAAGCATAGCAGCATTGCTGGATAGATCACCATGCTCTATTGATTTAGGAATATCAAAAGATATAGGGATTTCTTTTAGTTGAGGTATTTTACTTTCAGCTTCTTTGAATGCGGAGTATAGGTATTCTTTCAAATGATATCAATTTATGTTTGATGATAATTTATTTAGTAGTTTTTTTTCTAGTAGTTTTTGCAACCGTCTTAGTTGTTTTAGTTGCAGTTTTAGACTTTGGTTTCACTTCTTTTTTTCTTAATTCAGGATCTATTACTTCTATGGATGGTGCATCACCCCAGAGTTTTTCGATATTGTAAAACTCACGTGCTTCCTTCTTAAATACATGCACAACAACATCCACATAATCCAATAAAACCCAACTAAGAGCTGTATATCCCTCTTTGTGCCAGCATTTAATTCCTTCGTCCCTTAAACTTTTATCAACTTCATCAGCAATAGCTTTAACTTGTGTGTCAGAATCAGCAGAACAAATCACAAAAAAATCTGAGAATGTTGTAAGGCTGCGTAAATCGATAATACGAACATCATATCCTTTTTTATTAAAAATAAGATCAGCAATTTTTTCAGCAAATAATTTTGAATCCAATATTAACTCCCGCTTTTTTGAAAATAATTTTTATAGTCTTTTCCAATAACAATAGTAAGGTCTAAAAAGTAGCTTTTATTTTTTTCAGTAATGATAAATCTTTTGTCAAGATTTAATGAATCAGCAACCCGGTTTGCAGTTTCAATTTTTCCAAGTCGATCAATTATAAATGTATTATCAATATCAAACGAACGATAATTTCCTGTCTTAACAACATCAATACCCTTTGATCTAAGAACATCGGTCAAACCGTCTCCAATACCAGCAACACCACAACCGTTTAATACTTCTACCTGTATTAATTGTTGAACATTCTGCGGTTTAGTATTTTTATCATCGTTTGAATTTATTATCCCTGTTTTATCTAAAATTGAGTAAAGTAAAAACACTGCAAACAAAGATAAAATTACTGAGGCAATAATAAAGAAAAGGTTTGTATTTTTTTCTGAGTTAGGATTTATCGAAAAGTTTTCTTTCTGAACTTCTTTATCCTTCACAATACTTTCCGACAATTAATACATAAAGGAATTGTAACCCGCACCGAAAAATCTATCATTAAACGAATTACTATTGAAACCATTATATCTGTTGAATGGATCGTAAAAGTAATTTGGTACATTTCGGTACTGAATTGAAATTGATACATCTTCCCAAGGGCGATAATTAAATGCAGCACGGCTGACATAAATTCCCTGGATAGAATTTTGAAAATCCTTACC
Source organism: Ignavibacteriales bacterium (assembly GCA_016707115.1). GTDB lineage: Bacteria > Bacteroidota > Ignavibacteria > Ignavibacteriales > Ignavibacteriaceae > IGN3. Next base: position 160,326 of record JADJIH010000003.1, read on the forward strand.
TAATGAACTGTAAGGACTTGTTACAAAACTAGCATCCAGCTGAATATTCATATTATCTGAGAATTTATACATCATACTGTTTGTATAAGTTGCTAAACTTGTTCCGTAATCACCAATTGTAGAATATGATAATCCAATAGAATGATGCATACTAAAATTATCTGGATTGATAAATCCAAATAATGAATTGGATGAATTATTCATTATTCCATCTTTTGGTTTCTCAGTCTCAAAAACCGGATCTTTAAACTGAGCGTTGATAGAAACTGATAATAACACAGATAGTATAAATAAATGCTTTTTCATAATTTTCTCAAAATTTCCACTTCGATTTTATACAAATACTTACTTAATGTCAATGAATGTTAATATACTTTAGACGCAGCAAAACCCATTTTTCCATTAAGTTGATGATTATTTCTACAATTTTTTTTATTTATTTTGATACATGAAAATTTTAGTCATAGACAATTACGACTCGTTTACATTTAATCTGGTTCAGCAACTTGGTAAATTTAGTTGTAAAGTGATTGTAAAACGTAACGACGCAGTTTCAGTAAGCGATATTATTAAAATTAAACCGGATAAAATTCTTATCTCACCAGGTCCAAAACGGCCTGAAGTAGCTGCAATCTCATTAGAAGTTATCAGACTATTAGGTTCATCAATACCAATTCTTGGAGTCTGTCTTGGTCATCAAGCAATAGCTATATGCTTTGGTGGAAAAGTAATAAAAGCCACAAAACCTGTACATGGAATAACTTCAAAAGTTGCTCACGACAGTAAGTTTATCTTTAAAGGAATTCAACAAAATATTAATGTAATGAGATATCACTCTTTAATTGTTGAAAAAGAATCATTCCCAAACGACCTAGAAGTTACTGCACAATCTGATGATGGAATAATTATGGGACTCCGTCACAAGTCCTTACCAATTCAAGGAATTCAATTTCATCCTGAATCGATACTAACCGAATTTGGAGATGATATAATAAATAACTGGTTACAATCTTAAAAAAACACAACTATTTATTCAACTCTAACTATCATTTCAATTTCAACAGAAGCGTTAAGCGGAAGAGCAGTAACTCCTACAGCACTGCGAACATGCTTTCCTGTTTCACCAAATATTTTTCCAATTAATTCTGAAGCACCATTTGCAACTTTAGGCTGCGCTGTAAAATCTGCAGTGCTTGCAACAAAAACCGTTAGTTTCACAACTTCAATTATTTTATCAAGATTACCAATTACGTCTTTAACAGCTGCCAAACAGTTTAGCGCACAAATTTGTGCAGCTTTTTGTCCTTCTTCTTCTGAAAGATCAGATCCTACTTTTCCTGTATAATTAATAACTCCGTTAACTAAAGGCACCTGCCCGGAAGTCATAACTAAATTACCGACTTGCTTAGCTGGGATATACGCAGCTAACGGTTTTGCAACCGCTGGAAGCTCAAAACCAAGCTCTTTTATTTTTTCTTCTATCATAATAACTCCTTATGTCTAAATAATTTTTCTTTAAATTTGTTTAGAACCTAATTATTAAAAGGAAACCTAATGACTGAAAGTAAATTTACAGAATTTGTAGAGATTGTTAAAAGATTAAGAAAAGAATGTCCTTGGGATAGAGAACAAACAAATGATTCCATTAAAGCAAACACTATTGAAGAGGCTTACGAAGTTGTTGAAGCTATTGATAATAAGGATTTTGGAGAATTGAAAAAAGAGTTAGGTGATCTATTACTTCACGTGGTTTTCCATACTCAGATAGCCGAAGAGGAAAATCATTTTACAATAAATGATGTTATTGATTCCATTCAGGAAAAGTTGATTAGAAGACATCCGCATGTTTTTGGTGAAACTAAAGTTGCAGATTCCAACGAAGTAAAAAAGAACTGGGAAGAAATTAAACTTAGCGAAGGACGTGAATCTGTTCTTGATGGAGTTCCCCATAAATTACCGGCCTTGCAAAGGGCTCATCGATTACAGGAAAAAGCTGCTAAAGTTGGATTTGATTGGGAAAAGAAGGAAGATGTTTGGAAAAAAGTTATAGAAGAGATTGAAGAAATGCATGAGATTGAAAATATAAAGTCTCAAACCTCAGTTAAAAAAGACTTAAAAGAATTAAACCTGAAATTAGAAAAAGAAGTTGGTGATGTTTTTTTTGCGTTGGTTAATTATGCAAGATTTCTTGGTATAAATCCTGAGGATGCTTTAAGACTTACTAATGAAAAATTTATTAAAAGATTTAATTATGTGCAGCAAAAAGTGAGAGAAACAGGCAAAGCAATAAATGAATCAAATCTTGAGGAGATGGATAAATTTTGGAATGAAAGTAAGAAACTGAATGGTTTTGATTAACTTTTACCATTACCATTAAATTTATCGTAAGCATCAATAATATCTTTTACTAATTTGTGCCTTACTACATCGTCTCTGTCAAAATAAACAAAGCCTACACCGGTTATTCCGCTTAATATTTCTTTAGCTTGAATCAAACCGCTTTTTGATTTAGAAGGTAAATCAATCTGAGTAATATCGCCGGTAATTATGGCTTTAGAATTTGCACCTAGACGAGTTAAAAACATTTTCATCTGAACATCGGTCGCATTCTGTGCTTCATCTAGGATTACAAAAGCATTGTTCAGGGTTCTACCCCGCATATAAGCCAATGGTACAATTTCTACAATATTTTTTTCTATATAACCTTTTAATTTCTCTGAAGGCATCATATCATCCAGTGCATCATATAATGGGCGAAGATATGGATCTATCTTATCCTGAAAATCACCAGGTAAAAACCCTAGACTCTCACCAGCCTCAACGGCTGGCCGAGCAAGTACTATTCTTTTTACGATACCTCTTTTGAGAGCAGAAACCGCTAAAGCTACAGCCAGATAAGTTTTGCCCGTGCCTGCAGGTCCTATAGCAAAACAAATATCATTTTTATTGGCAGTCTGAAAATATTGTTTTTGTCCAGGCGTTTTGGCTTTTACAACATCGTTTTTAGTGTACAGAACTATCGAATCAAATTCTTCTTCGTTGATTATTTCTTTTCCTTCAACGGTGAGATTTAAGATGGTTTCGACATCATTTCTATTTAATCTGCCACTTGTATTGAGAACGTAAGCCATTTCTTTTATAACTTTTTCTACCAGCTCAACTTCCTCAAGAACACCTTTAATATTCACAATATCACCACGTACACTTATAGTTGAATTAAAGCGGTCCTCTAGAATATTAAGATTTGCGTCGTTCACTCCAAGAAGTGTGAGCATATCAATTCCGTTAAGTGTTATTTTTTTTTCTGCTGTAGTCATTTTCAGATTTAAATATAAAAAGCCCTCATCAATAAAGATAAGGGCTTACAATAAATTTAAGAGAACAAGAAATCAATTATTGAACAGGAGCTGGTTTATAATTTACTCTTAGTTTCTCATATTTTGATTTTTCTTCTTCAGTTAGATTAGGGATCTTAAAAGTTTGATTTGGGAAAATCAAATCTGGATTCTTAATCTGGTCTCTGTTTGCTTGATAAATTACTGGCCAAGCAAATCCATTACCATAATGTTCTTTTTTCTTTGCTATATTCCAAAGACAATCACCTTTTACTACTGAGTAGCTGATATCTGTTGGAGCCTCAACCCAATTGTCTAGGTCTTTTTGCATTTGATTGTGAACTTTGTTGTAGAATTCTGGTAATGCAGAAATTTTATTCATTTTAAGTGTGTTAAGATCAGTTTGTCTGTCAGTTTTTGGACCTTCTTTTCTTTTGATCTTACCATCTAATTCATTAACAGCTTTTCTGTAGTTGTTAACATCATTACGTGTAGCACCAACTATTTGATATAATTCGTCGATGCATTCTTCAGGATCCTGAAGATCCATAGCTTTAAGATTGTCGATATCGCTCTTTAAAGCAGCGATTTCATTTTCGAGAGCTACTTTTTTATCTTTATAAGTAGCCATTTCAGATTCCCATTGCTCTTCAGTCATTTTTTCCTGTGCAAAATTTACAGCAGTGAATAGAAGAAGCAAGGAAACTATTCCTAATAATTTTACTCTAAAATTCATTATTATTTCCTCTTAATATATTTAAAAATCATTTATTAATTGTTATTTAGGCAATTTTTGCAAGTTAGCTCTTGCTTCTTCCTTTTGCTTTTCGCATTCAGCAAGTTTTCTGTTTGTTTCTTCTATTTGAGCTTCAAGTTTAGCTCTTTCATCTTTTAATGAATTTGCTTCTGCTTCAAGAGAAGTAGTTAGGCTTTTAAGATCGCTCAATTCTTTTATTTGAGCATCACTTAATCCGCCGCATCCGCTAAAGAAGGCAGTAGTAAGTGCGATACTGCCGAAAAAAACGGCAGTTCTCAATGATTTTGTTATGTTCATTCGATACCTCCGAATATATATGGTTAGTGATTAAATATTAGTAAAATAGTTTTTTTTCGTAAAGAACACATATTGTCTTAATGCAATTTATATAAAAAAATGAATTAAAGAAACCTTGTGATCAACAATTATGTTATTTTTTTAGGACAGAAAAGTCGCCTTAAAACAATACTAAAAAACACAATGTATTCATTTAGATTTCCCTGATAAACTAAGTTATGCACGCAAAGAAAATAATTCAATCAAGCAAAGGGATGAAAAAAGAGCTACATCTTTGGAGTGAATAAAACTCACCCTTTGATAATATTCAGATCAACCGTCTTTCAACAAAACTTGTATAAGAACTTCCAGCAATTATTATATGATCAAAAACCGGGATATCCATCATTTTACCTGCTTCTACAATTTTTCTAGTTATGGAAATATCTTCATTACTCGGTTCAGGGTTCTCACTAGGATGATTATGTATAAGGATTATACTTGCAGAATTATTCTCAATAGCTGTTTTGAAAATTTCACGTGGATGAACAACACTTGAGTTAAGGTTGCCTAACGAAATTTTTTCATATCTAATTATTTTATTTGCAGAGCTAAGACAAACAACTATAAACTGTTCTTTTAATTCATCTCTTAAGAGTGGAATGAATATATCAGCAACATCAGCAGGCGAAGTGATTTTTTTCTGAGAAAACCATTTCGCTTGTGATAAAATTCTTCTGCTTATTTCAAACGCTGCTAATAATGTTGCAGCTTTGTCTTTGCCTATTCCAGATGTTTTTATAAGCTCCGCAGATGATTTTGAGGCAAGCTGTGCAAGATTACTTTCTTTTGCAATTATTTCCTGCGACATAGCAATAACAGATTTGCCCTTTGTGCCTGTCCTTAGAAGAATTGCTATTAATTCTGCATCAGTTAAATTTTGCGGCCCACGCAGCAATAATTTTTCGCGAGGTCTGTCATCTATAGGTAGGTCTTTTACTTTAGACATAACTCCCCTTTCAGCTAGTATCCTGATCGGAATTTATCAACCAGTTCAAAAACTCCGTCGTTAAACCTTACAATATTTATGAACTTATTGCTTCTGTCCAGATCAAATGAAATGTTGTTGTGAAAACCAGTTACACTTATTCCAGATTCCATTTTATACTTAATATTTTTCCTTGTCGGATCAATATTCCTGAGAACTGTTAATATGTATTTTGCAGTATCGTAGCCATATAAAACATTTCTATTGATTTCCATTCCGGAAATTTTTTTAAACAATGATGAAAATTGCATAAACTCGTTATCATTAAAATCTATAAAATAATCCGAGTCAAAAGTAAGTTTATTGCTGATTTCAGGTGATGATTCGAAACCTTTCCCTAGAAACCAATCTTGATTTCCATAAATATCAATATTTAATCCACTCTGAACCATCTGCGAAAGAATAGCTTTTGCATCACTCCCATCAGATATAGGTGCGTAAATTCCACCAATTGAACTTGAAATTGATGTGATCCTGGTCATCTGCTCGGCGAGTGAAAAACTTTTGCTCTTATAAGTTTCTTTGGCTGCAATTTTTCCACCCAGCCGTTCAAACTCTTGAGAGAAACTTGCTGCAAGTAATGGGGAATATCCTTCAATAGAATTTAGCACAGCTAAACTTCTTTTATTTTCAACGTAGTATAGGTACTGTGCAAATATTTTTCCACGATCAGTTAAAGATGGATTTGCCTGATAAAATTTTTCACTTAATGAAACTAAATCATCATCTGTTGCCGTGGGTGAAATTAGGCAAAGATTAGATCGATCAATTTCTTTAAGAGCATTTCTAACATCATCACTAAAAACAGGGCCAATTATACACCGAACATCATTGTTTTCAATAAAATTATTTGCGGCTTCAATTATTTTTGTTTTATCCCTTTGAATATCACTAATCACTATTCCAATTTTTTCACTATGATCTGAATTATACTCATGAAAAGCATATTTTATGCCTTCCAGGATTTCTTTTGCCGCATCTATCTCTCTTCCATTCTCATCTGTCAATGATAGTAAAACTCCCACAATTGGATAAGTAGAGTTACTCTGCAAAGAACTATAATTTTTTTTAAGATTAAGTGCTTCAACATATTCATCTGAACTAATATGCTTTGATGTAATTTCGCTGAATTTCTTCAGGGCATCAGCATTATCACCTTCAGCTAAATATAATTTGCCTGTTAATAGGAGCAGAAACGAAGTCAGTGCTGGATTTTTGTCAACTAGTTTTTCGACTTCAGAACTCTTCAAATTATTTAAAGCAATTTTTTCTGCAATAGATTTTGTCTCTTTCTTAAAAACAATTGAATTTGAAGATTCGAGAAAGTTAATGCAGGATTCAAATGCTTTATTATAATCCGATTGCTCAACATAATTTTTTATTAATAAATTTTTAACCTCATCAGCATATTTACTGTTGGGATATTTCAACAAAAAATTATTAGCGGACTTTTCAGCTTCAGTATATTTTTTTTGCTCAATTAAAATTTTTGATACAAAAAAACCAGACACACTATTTTTTGTATTGTTGTCTGTTCTGCTTTCAATCTTTTTAAAGAGATCAAGTGCATCACTGTATTTTTTGGAATTATATAAACTAAGTGCTTTATCAAAATCCTTATTGTTATCAACAGTTATGTTCTGAGGATATAAAGCTGAAATAGCGATAATTAAAATTAATAGTAATCTTTTCATAGCAATGTTTTATTTATTAAGAGCACCTTTTCCTGCAATCGCTGGTTGATATGCGGGGTCAGTCTGTAACGCAAGTTCAAAGAATAAATTTGCTTCTTCCATTTTTCTTTGCTTAAGAAAAGACTTTGCCAACAATGTATATATTTCTGCAGAAACCTCAGAACTTAAATCTATGAATTCAGAGAAATACTTTTCTGCTTTTTTAAAATCCTGCAGTTGATAATAAATCTTTCCTGCAAACTCCTGAACAGATGCATCTTTGGGATTAAGTTTAAGGGCTTTTTGGATTGGATTAACTGCGTGAGTAAACATATCAAGACTGTAATAAACTTTTGCAAGGATCAAATTCAACTCCCAAAAATCAGAGTAAAGGTATTGTGCATTTGTTGCATAATTTAAAGCTGAATTATAATTACGCAGTTCATATTCAATTTTTGCAAGATAAAGATTTGCTTCCTGCTTAAGATCATTTTTCTCATCAAAAGTTATAAAGTCTGCAAAATATTCCTTCGCAAGTTCAAACTCATTAAGCATCATATAAGAATATGCAATTAAAAATAATGCAGCAGGTGTAGTTTCAGAAATACTATTTAATATTTCAATTGCTTCAATCCACCTGGAATTTCTAAGAAGATACTGACCAAAGTATAAAGTGGCATCATTATTATTTTTTAATCTAACTAGATTTGATAGAATGTTTTTTCCAGAATCAATAAACCCCATATCCTCATATAATTCTGCAAGGTGAAAGTAAATTTCCTCTCTTTCTGTTTCTTCTATAAGATTTAGATATACCTGAACAGCGTGAAGATTCTTACCTTCAGAAATAAAAGCTGAAGCCAGTTTGAGTTTAAATTTTATTCTTTCGTCGTCCAATTATTCCCATTCAATAGTTGCAGGAGGTTTAGAACTTATATCATAAACTACTCGGTTTACACCACGAACTTTATTAATGATTTTATTTGACACATCAGACAAAAAATCGTGTTCGAAATTATACCAATCAGCAGTCATTCCATCCACAGATGTTACAGCACGTAGCGCAAGTACAAATTCATAAGTTCTCGCATCACCCATAACTCCTACAGATTGAACAGGCAGAAGGACGGCAAATGCCTGCCAGATTTCATTATATATTCCAGCACTTTTTATTGCGCTAATGTAAATATCATCTGCTTCTTTTAAAATATCAAGTTTTTCTTGATCTACAGGACCAAGAATTCTAACAGCTAATCCCGGACCTGGAAATGGATGTCTTTCAATGAATTCTTCAGGAATATTTAATTCCCTTCCAACATTTCTTACTTCATCCTTAAATAATGCACGAAAAGGTTCAATTAATTTAAGGTTCATCTTTTCCGGCAATCCACCAACGTTATGATGTGTTTTAATTGTAACTGAAGCGCCCTTCACTGAAACTGATTCAATTACATCAGGGTATAAAGTTCCCTGAACTAGAAACGCAGCGCCATCAATCTTTTTGCTTCTTCTTCAAAAACTTCAATAAAAGTGTTGCCGATAATTCTTCTTTTTTGCTCAGGATCCGAAATACCTTGTAATTTACTTATAAATTTTTCTGAGGCATCTATATGAATGTGATTCAAATTCAATTTTTCATTAAAAATTTTTCCTATTTCATAACTTTCATTCTTACGCATCAAACCTGTGTCGATATGAATGCAAATTAAATTTTCACCAATCGCTTGCTTAACAAGAACTGCGGCTACTGTTGAATCAACACCACCGCTGAGAGCACAAATAACTTTTGCGTCACCAACTTTTTCTTTTATTTCCGCAATACTGTTTTCTATAAAATTATGTGAAGTCCAGTTGCCGCAGCATTTACAAATATCAAATAAAAAGTTATGAATTATTTTTCTACCTTCATCTGTATGAACAACTTCCGGATGAAACTGTACACCATAAATTTTTACAGATTCGTTTGCCACAGCGCCAATCGGCGAGTGATCAGATTTTGCAATAATATCAAACCCATTTGGTAGTTCGGTTAGATAATCCCCATGACTCATCCAGACTTTTGATTCTAAACTTACATCTTGAAAAAGTGGGGAAGTCTTCACAACGTTTAAGATTGCTTTGCCGTATTCTCTATCTTTTGCAGGTTCAACTTTACCGCCAAGTTTTTTACTGATTAGCTGAAGACCGTAACAAATACCCAGAATTGGAACATTTATTTTTAAGATTCGTTCATCCAGATCAGGTGCATCTGTATCATAAACACTCATCGGTCCGCCGGAAAGAATAATACCGGTTGGATTGAATTGTTTTATTTCTTCAAAAGTAATTTTGTGGGAATGAATTTCGGAATAAACATTGGCTTCTCTAACTCTCCTAGTAATTAGTTGTGTAAACTGAGAACCAAAATCTATTATTAGTATTTTTTCTTTTTGTTTCATCAAATCTCTTTAATTTAAAATAAAAAAAACAAAATCCGGTAAACCGAATTTTGTTTTTAAAGTTTTCAAAGAAAATTATTATTGACCGATTAACGCCTGATAAGCACCAGAATCAAGCAGATCTGTAAGTTCTGCTGCATCATTGATTTCAACTTTAATCATCCAGCCTTTTCCATAAGGATCAGAATTCACAACTTCAGGGCTATCTTTTAGCGCTTCATTTATCTCAACAACTTTGCCTGTGTAAGGAGCGAAAATATCACTCACAGTTTTTACGGCTTCAATTGTTCCGATTGATTCACCTTTTTTAATTTCACTAATTGCCGGATCGATATCCACGTAAACTACATCGCCCAGTTCACCTTGGGCATAATCGGTAACACCAATTGTGCCTATATTGCCTTCAACAAGAACCCATTCGTGTTCTTTTGTATATTTTAAATTATTTGGAATGCTCATTTTATCCTCTTAAAATTTATCTTAATAAACAATTATTTATCTGCATTAAACTTATCAAGAAAACCAGTATCAAAATGTCCGCTAATAAAACGAGGATCATTAAGAACTTTTAAATGAAATGGTATAGTTGTTTTTATACCTTCTATAACAAATTCATCAAGAGCTCTTTTACCGCGTGCAATAGCTCTTTCTCTTGTTCTTCCCCAAACAATTAATTTAGCAACTAAGGAGTCATAATACGGAGGAATCGAATAAGATTGATAAATATGTGAATCAACTCTAACTCCAAATCCACCCGGTAAGTTCAGAGATGTTATTTTCCCTGGTGACGGCCTGAAATTATGATCAGGATCTTCTGCATTAATTCGGAATTCTATACTATGCCCAAAAGGTGTTTGAGGTGGTGTATCAGCTTTTTGACCTGCGGCTACTAATATTTGTTGTCTTACTAAATCTACACTGTAAACCGTTTCTGTAACCGGATGCTCAACTTGAATTCTTGTATTCATTTCCATAAAATAAAAATTCTTATGTTTATCTAATAAGAATTCAATTGTACCTGCACCAAGATAGTTCACAGATTTTCCTCCAAGTACAGCAACATTACCCATTTTAGTTCTTAGTTCATCGTCAAGTGCCGGTGAAGGTGATTCTTCAATCAATTTTTGATGCCTTCGCTGAACTGAACAGTCACGTTCTCCATAATGAAATACGTTTCCAAAACTATCACCCATAATCTGGAACTCAACGTGACGAGGATTTTCCAAGAATTTTTCTATGTACACATCTGAATTACTAAAAGCAGCCTCAGCTTCTGCCTGCGCAGTTTGAAAAGCTTTCTCAAAATCTTTTTCTTCCCAAACGATACGCATGCCTTTACCGCCACCGCCAGCAGATGCTTTTACAATAACCGGAAATCCAACTTCGTGCGCAATTCTAATTGCTTCGCTAACTTCCTTAACAACTCCATCACTGCCTGGAATAACAGGAACACCATTTTTTCTCATGGTATTTTTAGCAAAAGATTTGTCTCCCATTGCTCTAATCATTTCCGGAGAAGGTCCGATGAATGTTAGACCAGATTCTTTACAAATTTCCGAGAAGTCAGCATTCTCAGCTAAAAATCCATAACCTGGATGAATAGCATCTGCACCAGTAATTTGTGCAGCAGAAATAATTGATGGGATTTTAAGATAACTTTCTTTGCCTAAAGCCGGACCTATACAAACTGCTTCATCAGCAAAAGTTACGTGCAGTGATTCTCTATCAGCTTCAGAATATACTGCAACAGTTTTAATTCCAAGCTCTTTACAAGTTCTTATAATTCGTAATGCTATTTCACCACGATTGGCGATTAAAATTTTATTAAACACAATATCTCAATTCTTATTGGATTAACTTACCTGAATTAAGAATAATGGCTGATTATATTCAACCGGCTTACCGTTTTCAACCAATATTTTGACAATCTTTCCGTTTGCATCAGATTCTATTTCATTCATCAGTTTCATAGCTTCTACAATGCAAAGAACTGATCCAACCGATATAACATCCCCAACCTGAGCATACGAATCTGCATCTGGGGCAGGTGCTCTGTAAAAGGTACCAACTATGGGAGATTTGATTTCGTGTAATCCAGCATTTTCGTCAACAGCTTTTTTATCTTCAGTTTTTAAAACTGATACTGAAGTCTGCTGATTTATAGGAGCAGCCATTTGAGGCTGTCCATACGATACAGTCTGATTAACGCGAACTTTCTTAGCAAGCTTAACCCTAGTACCATTCTCTTCTATTTCAAGGTCAGTTACATCACTTGATTCAAGAATTTTAATGAGTTTTTTTATAAGATTTAGATCCATTGTTTTACCTTTATTTAGGATTTTACTCGTTCAACATATTCCCCAGTACGTGTATCTACTTTTAATAGATCATCAACATTTACAAATAGAGGAACGTTAACTGTTGCACCTGATTCTAGTTTTGCTGGTTTAAATGCATTGGTAGCTGTATTTCCACGAAATCCAGGTTCTGTCTCTGAAACCTTAAGGTAAGCAAAAATAGGAGGTTCAACAGTTATGATATCATCGCCATTAAAAAGTATTTCAATCTCTTCACTGCCTTTTAAATAATCAACAGAATCTCCGAATAATATAACAGGTACATTTATTTGTTCGTAAGTTTCATTATCCATAAGAACAAGAAACTCAGCTTCACGAAAAAGATATTGAAATTTTTTGCGCTCAACTCTGATAATTTCGATAGATTCGCCTGATCTGAAGGTGTTATCTAAAACTTTTCCTGTTTTAAGATTTTTTAACGTGCTGCGAACAAAAGCTCCGCCTTTACCCGGTTTAACGTGTTGAAATTCTGTTATAACATAAGGGTCGTTTTTATATCTGATAATAAGACCATTTCTGAAATCTGAGGTGTCTGCCATAGTGTTTCTAATTAATTATTGATAATTGACTTGAAAAAAATAGAGATAGAAGTTTGTAAAGTCAAGAAAAGCTTTTTAACGATTATTGACAAAAAACCGTGAATTTCTTCACGGTTTTAATAAAAAATCTACCAAAATCACTTAATTTAGTTGAGTGAGATATCTATCAACCTGCGAGTAAACTGCTGAGGTTTTATAATCATCTTTAATAGTTTGAAGAAGATTCTTAGCCTGCTCATTGTTCCCTGCTTCAAAATAGTTTACAGCTGCCTGAAAAATATAATCAGAATTCATTACATCTGCTTTAGAGACTTTGGATGCTTTCATATATAGATCTGCAGCCTTCTCAAATTCGTTCTTAGCAGCATAGTAGCCAGCCTGTCCAGCTAAAGATGCAGCAACATAAATATCAATATCTCCGCTGTAATCCTCATAGTATTTAAGTGCTTCATCTATTTTGCCTAGATTAGCATAACTGTTTGCAAGGTAAATTTTAGCCGTTTCTCCATTTTCTGTACTACCATATTGTGCTACGATTTCCTTCAATCCCAATAATTTAACATCCTTCTTACCTTCAACTGCACCTAGAAAATCACCCATATCATACATATCCATAGCTTTAGATAAATGGCCGGCAGCTTCTTCATTTTGTCCGCTTCGGTAATTCATAAAAAGAATTACAGCAACAACAACTAATGCAATTGCTCCTAAATAAGTAAAAATCCTATTTTTATTTTCTTCGAAGAAAGATATTGATTTGTAGTAAAATTCTACGAGTTTATCTTCTTTTATCTCTTTTCTTGAAAGCTTCTTCTGTTTTGTTAACATTACTTTTTCCTGTGTGATTCATAAAAAAAACTGGGGCAAATTTAACACTAAAGTGCCCAATCTTCCAAAGGTTTCTAAAATCAATTAAAAGTTTAATAATAACTGATTAGGAATCTACATGTTAAATGCATTTAAAATAATAACTGCAATAATTTATTTTCTTTAGTAAAAGACTATCTGAGGTTGAAAGAGAGAGAAAAATTTTATTTCGTTAATACAAGAATCTGGCTAGTTTTAGGTTTGTTTTTTATTTCCTGAATTATTTTTAATTCAGTTTTCTCTGCAAGGCCATGCAAACCTTTGTTAGTAACAAAATTCTTAAAGTTTGAAAAATGTTCATTCCCAGCTAAGAATTCTACAATATTGTTTAAAATATTCCAAAAACCTTTAGTAGTAGGAACAAGATAATCACCAATAATAATTTTGTCTGCAATTTTTGCCATCTCATTCATCAAAGGAATTCTGTCTTCAGAATTTACTTCGTGAATTACATAAGTCATCACAGCGTAATCAAAATGATGATTTTGCGATACAAGATTTGCAAGATTTGTATGAAGAAATGAAATTTTATTATTTGGATATCTTTGGAGTGTTTGATTAGCTGTGGTTATATTCTTACTTGATAAATCAACCCCAACAACCATATTTGTTCTATCAGCGATTGAAAATGAAAATCTTCCAGTACCACAGCCAACATCAATTACGCTCGAGTTTGGTTCAATAAGATTTTTAATCTCACCAAACATTCTATCCTGATTAGGTGCAATCAGATTATCGTAGAACCAGCCATCATACCAATGATTTTTATTTTGCATTTTTTATAATCAGTTAAGTTGTTCAGCTTCAACTTTTTTCAAATTATTTATATAATCAGCTGCACTTAATCCGGCGATAGTTCCATCAGCAACCGCAGTGGTTACCTGTCTGTATTTTTTTTGAATTGAATCACCAGCAGCAAAAACTCCTGCAATATTAGTTTTCATATCCTTATCTACAACAATTTCTTTCCATTGATTTAGTTCAATCAATCCTTCAAGTGATTCTGTATTTGGAACATATCCAATAAAAATAAAAACACCATCAATTTTCATTTCAGTTATTTCATTTGTTGATTGATGTTGTACTTTTACTGATTGAAGTTTTTCATTACCAACAAACTCAATTATTTTGGATTCCATAATAAAATTTATCTTTTCATTATTCTTTGCTTCATCAACATAATGTTCCAAAGCTTGAAAATGATCAAACTGGTGAATAATAGTAACTTTGGAAGCATATTTAGTTAATGATACTGCTTCTTCCAGAGCTGAGTTACCACCACCAACAACTATTATTTCTTTATCCTGAAAAAAATCGCCGTCACAAGTTGCGCAGTAAGAAATACCTTTACCTTTAAATTCATTTTCACCAATTGCCCCAATCATTCTGGATTTTCCACCAGTTGAAATGATTATAGCATTTGATGTATAAACATCTTTATTGTTTACAATAATTTTTTTCACTTCATCATTAAGATCTAAAGATGTAATCTTAATATTAGATTTAATTATACACCCAAACTTTTGTGCCTGAGTTTTCATTATGCGTGCTAGTTCATATCCGCTTATATTTTCTACACCTGGATAGTTTGCAATCTCGTGAGTTAAAACCATTTGTCCGCCAACTGCACCTTCGTTAAGAATAAAAGTTTTAACTTTTGCTCGTGATAGATAAATCCCTGCTGTTAAACCTGCGGCACCAGCGCCAATAACTATTACATCAAAATGATTATCCATAATTTTCTCGATTATTAATGATAAAGATGACATCTATCCCTAAATGTCATCTTATACTTGACAAAATATTTACTTACTAAATTGTTCATCAAGAATTGACGTAATCTGATCTCTTGATTGAATACTGCTTGTTGCTTTAACTACTTGGCCGTTTTTATAATAAACAACAAAAGGCAATCCCTGAAAACTTCTGCACTCTGGTAAATTTCTTATAATCTTAGCATCCGGAGAGTCAAATTCCATATCTGCAAATTTTATGTTCTTATATTCGCCTTCAAGTTCTTCCATAACCTCATATACAGGGATACACATCGGCCCCATTCTGCCGCAGCATATCATTACATTTTCATTACTGGTTAATAGATCAGAGTGATCTTTTTCTGAGATTACGTGCGTAAGATTTGTTTTTAACATTTTGTAAGTCCTTTTTATTTTTTGTTGTCTATATGATTCAGAAGAAATAAAAAAGATTCAATCAGGAATTCTGAGACTAAGGAAAGTGTTACGATCTATATATTAACTCTTATATGATTTGAGAAAATCCAGGCCCGCTGCTCATTATAAACTTCAATACGATAAGCACCCTTTTTATTTACAATGAATTCTGCATCAATTCCATTATTGGTTTCTAAAATATGACCGTTGCGAAGCAATCTTATTTCCGCACTAATCCCTGGTAAAAAAATTTTTAACTTTATATTTTTATGATCAGGGACTGTATCACCCATCTGATATTTATTATTTTCAAATTCTGCATAGAATCTAAACCCTTTTGATTCTGCGACATAATCATTTGCTACAAAGCATCTTCCTTCTTTAAGCGAATTATAGATTTGCCATTTAGCTGTTTCAATATCTTTTATACTCTTGCCTTTTTTGATTGCTTCGTTAATCAGGATGTGTGTTCGAATTGATTTAAACAAAACTTTGTATGGGAATATCTCAACTTCTAAAAATCCAACAAGATTGTATTTATGTGCATGCGCGTCTATTCCACCAATGCCAACAACTTTTCTTTTTAAACTTAATTCATCCCAAACTTTTAATGTTTCTTTTGGTGGAGCTATAATTGTTCTTAACGGATGAAGAAAAGATCTGTATTTATTATCCTCTGTAAGATTTTCAACCCACTCGGACATATGATTCCAGATTTCAATCCCTGTAAAATCTTCCGTGTCCCATTCAACCCACGGATATGCAGGATGTTCTTTGTGTTTTCTTTTTTCGTGCGGATGAGCTAAAAATCCTATGCCGCCAAGCTCCTTAACTTTTGCAACATATTTTTTTGCAGGAGTGCGAGTAGAGAATGCTTCATCAATTCCAAAAGCTAAATAATGATTTCTATTCTCTTTATCATTTATTTCACAACCTACTAAAAGCAAAGTATTTCCATACCACTTTTCAAAACCTTCCTGCAATGCACGCAAAGTGTTATGATCTGTAAGCATGATAAAATCTAATCCAACTTCATCAGCAAACCTTGCAATATCCAGGATTTCTCCGGTTCCATCAGAGAAAGTGGAATGCATATGTATAGAGCCAACGTATTCGAACATTTTCTTCATCTCTTGTTTGAGACAAAAATAGATATAAATAGTTTATTTGGAAAGGAAGATTTTACTAGGGGATTTTAAAATCTTGTAGTGATATCAAAAAGAATTCTGCCATAAGTTCGAGTAGATTCAAAAGCTCCTTCATAACTTATGGAAAATGAAAATGGATTAAATGCACTTGTGGAAAAATCGAGTATCAAAGCTTTTTCATCAAACTTTGAAGTGCCAGAAGAAAAAGTATAATCAGTTTTTCTAAAACTTACTGAAATATCTGAACGAATTTCTGAAAGTGATTTATTTAATGTTACTGAGTAAACATAACCATCAACATAATTGCTTAATAGTCTATTAAAATTAACTCCAAATGATGATTGAATTATTGGAATCATAGAATAAGAAATGTTTCCGCCATAATTTTCACTTGGTTTAATATCTGATTTACTATGTCGATAACCATATTGCAATCCAATACTTAAACTGCTAAAAGGTCTTATTACTGATCTTACTCTAAATCCTTGTCGTGTTTCATTTTCTAGAACACTGTCGGACAATGATTTAAAAGTTTCATAGTAGTAAACATTCTTTCTTGCATCGTAAGAAAGATTTAGCGAAAACTCTTTTACAGGAGCATATCTTACTGAAAGATAAAGTGAGGTTAAACTAAAATCATTTTTAGCAACGCCAAGCTCTTTTTTGTATAGATCAACTTCAACTGAAGCAAATAAATTAGTATTAGTAATAATGTTGTTATTATGCTGCAAGTAAGCAAATCTTCTATCAGTTATAAAATTATTTGTTTGCTGAAATAATGAAAAGGTATTTTCCATCATTCCTTTTCCTATAGTATCCAATCGATTCAAATAAATTCCATACTCAAATAACTTAGAGTTTAATCCGAAATCTGTATAGTTAGGGCGTGAGCCAAGAACAACACCTGCTGTGAGAAATGAAAATGCCTTCTCAAATTGCAATCCATCTACAATGCTAATGTTGGATATTTTTCTGTTTAAGTATCTCCCAAACCAAAGCTGTGTGGATTCATTAAATCGATAATTTAAATTTAAATCATATACTTTTAATGCTCTGCCAAGATTAGATGAAACTGTTTTCCAATCATCAGCCTTATAAGCAAATATTGCATAAGTAGAAAAAGATAAATCTGAACCAGCAATGTTTTGCGCACCAAATCTAAATGAATGTCTCCAGCGCTGATAATCTCCTCGATCATAAATATTATTAAAATTTGAATATGATTGAATTGAATATCTGCCAGAAACTTTTGATTCAACATTATTTTCTGATTTAGTATTAATTTCTTCTTTTTTCTCAACAGGTTTTATTTCATTTTGTTCAACCGGTATATCAACAGGAGTTGTAACAACTTGATTTTCAGTTTTATCCAGTGCATAAACAATCATATCAGATTTAAATTCATCATTAATTATTCTTTCGCAAGCCGCTGATGAAGATGAAAGGTATTTTATTCTTAGTGCTGGAATATTTTTGTTTTTACTTTTAATAAATAAGGTATCTGATTCACTTAAACCTGTAGTACTATTAAAACTTACATAAACCAATTGCGAAGAAATATATCCAACCTTGCCTTCTTTCCAGCTTGTTTGTGCATACATAGAAACACTAAATAGGATCAAAACGTTTATGTAGTACATAGTTCTATTCATCAGTCCACTTTCAATCCTTTAATACCTGGACTTATTAAATTATTATCCCAATCATTGGTTCCATGACAATTCCAGCAATCTGTTCTATCACCTAAATTGTGTTCATCAAGAAAATCATCCATATGACAGCTTAAACACTGCGGTTGATAGTTTGTTTCAGAGTGACATTCGTTGCAATCAACATTATTATGGTGATTTCCAATTGGGAAGAAACTATGATTGAAATTAGCTGGAGTCCAACCATTCATTGTATGGCAAGTTAAACAGTCTTCAGAAAAATTTAACGTGTTATGCGGTGGATCTGTTGTCCCATTAAAATCATTATCATGACAACCAATACAAGTATTTGGTGTAGTATTATAATTTCCTTGATGACAATCTGCACAGTTATTTACTTGTAAATGTGCACCTAACAATTGATAGAAATTGTTGTGAACCGGAAATGTTGCAGGAGCCCAACCAGGATTTGTTGTATGGCAATTTTCACAAGTCGTAGCTAACGCTAAAGTTGTATGATTTGGATTCGCTGATTGCTGATAATCATTTTGATGACAAGTATAACACAATGTTGAAGTACCGGTATATCCACCAGAATGACATTGCTGACAAGTTGCAGTTGTATGCGCACCAGTAAGTGGAAACTGAGTTGTTTGGTGATCAAAACTTGTTTGATCCCATGCAACAGAATTATGGCAAAGTTCACAAGTTGTTGGATACGACTGAGAAACATGATTTGGTGCAGAATTAAAATCTGGTTGATGACAAGCAATACATTGATTATTTAAGCCAGTTACTGTTCCAACATGGCAAGAAGAACACTGCAATGGTTGATGCGAACCTAATAACTCAAATCCAGTTGTAGTATGATTAAACGTTGAAGGAATCCACGCAGTTGTATTGTGACAACTTTCGCAAGTTGTTGGAATTCCAGATGCAGTATGATTCGGATTTACTGCATTATTAAAAGCTGTTTGATGACATGAATAACAATCAGTTGATGTTCCTGTATATCCGTTTGTATGGCATTGCTGGCAAGTTAACGTTGTGTGCGAGCCTGTTAATGGAAAATTAGTATTTTGATGATCAAAATTAGTTTGATTCCACAAAACCGAGTTATGGCACAATTCACAGTTTGTTGGATATGATTGTGCTGTATGATTTGGAGCTGCATTATAATCTGGTTGATGACAGGTAACACACAAATTATTTAATCCAGTTAATGTTCCTGCATGACAAGAAGAGCATTGCAATGGTTGATGAGAACCAAGCAATTCAAATCCTGTTATTGTATGATTAAATGTTGATGGAACCCAATTTGTTGGTGTATGACATTCTTCACAAGTTGTTGGGATACCAGCAGCAGTATGATTTGGATTAACTGCATTGTTAAAAGCTGTTTGATGACAACCTACACATTGATCCGGAGTTGTTGAGTAATTTCCATTATGACAGCTTGCACAATTATTTGCAATCTCTGCATGTCTTCCGAGTAATTGGTAAACCTGGCTATGCTGCGGGAATAATGCTGGTTGCCAATCTGCAGTTGGTGTGTGACAGGTTGAACAATCTGTACTTAATCCTAAAGCCTGGTGATTAGGATTAATAGCAGAATTATAAACTGGTAAATGACAATCCGAACAAAGTGTAGATGTATTGTTATATCCGTTTTGATGACATTGAATACAATCAGTTGTTAAATGCTCGCCGACTAAAATAAAATTTGAAGTTGCATGATTGAATGCTCCTTCTGATCTTCCTTGAGGATGGCAGGCAAAACAATCTGCACTGTTGTAATTATATCCTTGAACACCTTGATGTTCATTATCCATATCATTTTGATTATGTTCATGGCAATCGATACAAGAGAATACAGAAAAATTATTTGGAACTGTATGACAGTCAGAACATAAATTCCATTCTCCGTTATGTTCACCTGAATAAATAGGAAAGTATTGATTATCATGATCAAAAGTTGCTGGCTCCCAGGCTGTAGTTGAATGACAATCTACACAAGTTGTTGGAAATCCTGCTGCTTGATGATTTGGATTTGTTGTGTTGTTATAATCAGTTTGATGACAGGCTACACAATCTGTTGGCGTTCCAGTATATCCATTTGTATGACAAGTTGCACAAGCCACTGAAACATGAGCGCCAGTTAATGGAAACTGTGATAAATTATGATCAAAGTTTGCATCATCCCAATTTGTTGTATTGTGGCATACAGTACAATCTTGCGGATAATTTTCTGTTACATGATTTGGATCTGTTGTTGATTGATAGTCTTGTTGATGACAAGCATAACACTCTGTTGGGGTACCTGTGTAACCATTTGTATGACAAGTTGCGCAAGCTACTGATACGTGGCTTCCGGTTAACGGAAACTGTGATAAATTATGATCAAAGTTTGCATCACCCCAATTTGTTGTGTTATGGCATACAGTACAATCTTGCGGATAATTTTCTGTTACGTGATTTGGATCTGTTGTTGATTGATAGTCTTGTTGATGACAAGCATAACACTCTGTTGGGGTACCTGTGTAACCATTTGTATGACAAGTTGCGCAAGCTACTGATACGTGGCTTCCGGTTAACGGAAACTGTGATAAATTATGATCAAAGTTTGCATCATCCCAATTTGTTGTATTGTGGCAGACTGTACAATCTTGCGGATAATTTTCTGTTACGTGATTTGGATCTGTTGTTGATTGATAGTCTTGTTGATGACAAGCATAACACTCTGTTGGGGTACCTGTGTAACCATTTGTATGACAAGTTGCGCAAGCTACTGATACGTGACTTCCGGTTAACGGAAAACTACTTGTATTATGATCAAATGTTGCATTTTCCCAACCAGAAGTATTATGACACAAAGTACAATCAGTTGGAAATTGTGAACTAACATGATTTGGATCATTTGTATTTTGATAATCTTGTTGATGACAAGAAAAACAATCTGAAGGTGTTCCTGAATATCCAGTTGAATGACAATCAGAACATTGAGTATTAATATGTTTTCCTGTAAGAGGAAATTCTGTTAAATTATGATTGAACTGTGCTGGAGACCAACTATTTATCGAATGACAAACTTCACAGGTTGTTGGAATTCCCGCAGAAATATGATTTGGATTTGTTGTAGCTTGATAATTTTGTTGATGACATGAATAACATTCAGGCGATAGTCCAGAAAAAGTATCTTGTTGATGGCATGAATAACAGCTTGGTAATGAATGCCCGCCTGTGAGCGGAAAAAAACTATGATTTACATTTGATGTGTTCCATGTAAGTGAATTTACACGATGACACTCTTCGCAATCTGTAGAAAACTTTGCAGCAATATGATCTGGAGAACGAGCTGAATTATAATCCTGAATATGACAAGCATAACAATCAATATTTTCAACATCAAATCTTAATTCAGTATAACCAGAATGACATTGAGCACAATCAGCTTGCTTGTGTGCTCCAACTAATGGAAATCTACTTGTTTGATGCACCCCAATTATGTTTTTAACAATCCATGTTGTTGGCGTATGGCAGTTAGCACATTCAAATCCCACTGTTCCTTGATGAATATCAGTATGACAGGAAATGCAATCAGTTTTTGCAGAAGAAAAAACCAATGATGTGTGACATGATTTACAATCAACATTTTGGTGTTGACCTACCAATGAAAATTTAGTTTGCGAATGATCAAATTCAACTTTAGTCAAATCAACATTCCAGTTTTCAGAATTATGACACTCTGAACAATCTAAATCAAAATCATCTCCGTGAGGTGATTGGGCATATAGATTTATACTAAGCAGTACAAAAATTATTTGGAATGACAATCTGAGCATTTATAATCTTTTATTTTATACAAGATAAATGGTGTTACATTTTCAGTAACAGTTTTGTGGCACTTTGCGCATTCTAATTTTTTATGTGCACCATCGCTTTTAAACTTTGCAGTTGCGTGATCAAATTTTTCTGCTTTCCAATTATTGAATCCGTGACATCTTGAGCAATCAGTTACTTTGTTTTCTCTGAACTGACCAAAGTGAATATCCTTGTGACACTGTTCGCAATCGGAATTTAAAGATACGAATCTAAAAACTTTTTGCCCGTTTACTTCAGGGTAATGACAGTTGCTACACTTAACTGATTGATGTTTTCCTAAGAGTACAAATTCCGTGCGATTATGATCGAATGAAATAGTTTTCCAATTTGAAGTTTGGTGACACGACTCGCACTTATTTTCAGGTAAATATTTCTCAGTGATTTCATTTTCATGAATATTCTTATGACAATCCTGACACTTTGTTCCGATATTTCTAAACTTCCATTGCTCATCCTTAAAATGGCATTGCTTACATGCTACAGCAAAATGACTTCCATCAATTTTAAATTCAGTTTTGTTATGATCATCGATTGAGAAAAATGCAGTAGAAAAACCAGTTTCTGTATGACAGTTTTTACAATCTTTTACTAAACCATTAATAGTAAAATCACCTTTATGATAATCTGAATGGCAATCTGTACAATTGGCAAATAATGGTTTGTCTTTGTAAACCCCTTTGTGGCAATCGTTACATTTTACTTTTTGATGCTTTCCTATCAATGGAAATTTTGTTCTATTATGATCAAAATTCTTTTGATTGATTACATTGAATCCGGTTGTGGAATGACACGATTTGCAATCAGCACCAAACGCACCTTTGTGATCATCAGTATGGCATGAAGAACAATTACCAAAACTTAATCCCTTAAGTTTTTCAAATTCCTTCCCATTCCTTATTTCTTTTGGATGACATTTTGCACATTCAACTTTTTCGTGAGCTCCTGTTAATTTGAACGCAGCTTTGTTATGATCAAAACTTGTTGCGGGTTTAAACTTTTCTGTTGAATGACAACCGCTGCATTCTTTTTCTAAAGTGCCTTGATGAAAATCTTCATGACAGGAAACGCATTGTTGATCCAGACCAAGATGTGTTTTACTTTTCTTTTTGTATTTACTATCAGAAATATATTTTGATTGATGACAATCTTTACATTCCTTTTTTGCGTGTGCACCGGTTAGTTTAAAACCGGTTTTATTATGATCAAATCCATCAGTTTTAAAATTTATAATTCTAAAATTTCTTCCGTGATGTTCATTATGGCAGGATGCACAGGCTTTTTTCTTAACATCAGAACTTGAATGATAACCTCTTACAGCATTAATTAGTGTTTTAATTTCTTTATGACAATCCAGGCACTTAGAGTTTAGAACTTTCTCTCCTATTTCATGACATTTTGTACAATTACTTATTCCTTCAAGATTAGAATGAGCATTTGTTAAATCACCCGGCGAAATCTGTGCGAAAATCTGGGATGAAAAAAGCAATATGATGAAGATATATTTCAAGAATTATCTATGCTTTAAAATCGCATCTCCGAATTTTTTTGTAATCGTAATTCCAATTCCTTCAAGAAAACTTGTCGGTAAAATTCCACCGGCAAAAATGTAAGTCATATCATTTTTAATTTTAAGTTCATCTGGCATATCATTAAAAGTTAATATCACACTTTCAGCTAATATCTCTTTTACATTTGAGTTGAAGACTGTTTTTATTTTTTTCTTCTTGATGTAATCATTTATTCTTTCAAGATTTTTTTGTTTAAGTCTTGAAAAATTTTCACTCCTATATGAAAGTGTTACTCTGTTCCTTTCATCAGCAAGCAGCATAGCAGATTCAACTGCTGAATCTCCTCCTCCAACAACAAGAATATTTTTTTCGTGTATAACTTCAGGTTCAATCAATCTATAATATACATTTTCTCTTTCTTCACCAGGTACGCCAAGTTTTCTGGGTGAACCTCGTCTTCCAATTGCCAGGATAATTCCTTTACTTGTATAATGATCATGATTAGTTTTTACGATAAATAAATTATCCTGTTTAATTATCTCAGTAACTTTTTCTTGTTCGTTTATACTGATATTATTTTTTGCCAGTACATTTTTCCAGAGATCCAAAAGTTCAGATTTACTTGTTTCGATCAACTTAACTTTTCCCCAAAGTGGTAAATCCATTGGAGCAGTCATCACAACTTTTGCTCTTGGAAAATTAAAAACAGTTCCACCAAGAGAATCCTGTTCCAGAGTAATAAACTTTAAATTGTTTTTTGCTGCAGTTAACGATGCTGAAATTCCTGCCGGTCCTGCACCAACAATAATCAGATCATATTTTGCATTAATTTTAGATGAAGATTTTTTTAGAAAATACTCAACTGCTTGTTTGCCTTGCTCAACAGCATTTTTAATTAGACCCATTCCGCCAAGTTCACCAGCAATAAAAATTCCCGGAATGTTGGTTTCAAACTCCTGAGATATGTGTGGTAATTCAACACCACGTTTTTCAGTTCCAATGCAAAGCATAATTGCTTCAACAGGACAAGCGTGGAAACAGGCACCGTGACCCACACATCGCGAAGCATTTATAGTTTGTGCTTTACCATTTTGAATTCCAAGAATATCATGTTCAGGACAGGCTTTTATGCAAGCTCCACTTCCTATACAAATATCAGGATTAATTACAGGATGAAGTGATACCGGTTCGTGAAATCCGTAGGCTTTTGCTTTTTCTAATTTTGAAATTGTTTGAAGGGAAATACGCTTATTTTTTCTTAAATAGAAGTAAAAAATTCCACCTAAAAGAAATATTACAAGAATATATGCAGCAATATTTTCTAAAAATTGTTCCAATTTTCTTAAATTAGTTATTGTTATTTATTGATGATTAGCAATTATTCAAAAATCATTCCTAAAAACCAAGGGAAATAATAATTAAAGTTTATTAAGCGAACTTTTTGCTAATTCAGAGGTTTTATCAGTCGGAAAATCCTTAATAAGCTTTGTCCAGATTTCTCGTGCTTTATCTTTATTCCCTTTTGTAGCTTCAATTGCACCAAGATTATAATTAACCATCGGGTCGTTTGGAAATAACTTATACATTTGGAGAGTTACTTCCTCAGCCTTTACAAGATTTTTTTGATTGTAATAAACAAAAGTTAAGGCGAAGTAAACATCTTTTCTGTTTTTATCTTTATCTAAAATCTTTTGATAATAAACTATTGCGTCATCAGGTTTATGTGCAGCGGCAAGAAAATCAGCATATTCTCTAATTTTTAAAGTATCGTTTGGATTAGCATCAACATCTTTTTTCATCACATCAAGTTTATGCTTTACTTCTTCAGAAACATTTGCTCCCGTTGGATTATCCATCATCCCTTTGTTAAGATTTTTATGAACATCATCCATTGGCATTTCTTTATTGGAAATATCTCCAACCACTTTTTCATCACCAGTTGTCTGCGATACTATTATCAAAGTAATTATTGCAATAGCAGCAACTAACCCATATAAATAAATTGGTTTTAATTTCATTTTGTTTCTCCTAAAAAATCCATTTATATCCAAAAGTTAAAGTAACAACTACATGAACTATCATAATAACAAACATAGCAATGGCAAATGGTAAATGTGCAATATGCCAGTATCTAAAAAGACTTTGCATTGTGTGTAACATTCCTAATCTGCGCGATAAAATAATTTCTGCTTGAGCTTTATTTGTAATTTCTTTTCTTTTTATTTTAGAAAAATTAGCTATTAATAAATTCTTTTTTAGTTTTGTTTGAAATGAACGGATCTTAAAAAAATCTTTAATGTAAAAAATAAAAGTATTTAATATCCCCAATCCTTTATATCTATCTGTGGATGCTAATTCATCAAGCTCTGTAATTAGTCTAACATCAAAAAGCATTTCCATTTTCATCTTAGTAACTAATTCTTCACGCATAGAAATCAGATCTTTAATATCTATTTCTTTCCCCTGTATTGTTCTTGGAATTTGTATGTAAATAAATCTACCTACAACTCCGCTTAAAACAACCAGCACCATACTCCAGAAACTTACAGAAACAATTCCACCAAATTTGAATGCTGTATGATAAAGGACTAAAATTGGACCGACAGTGCATAAAAAAATATGCAACTCCAACCAATGTTTTAGATATCCAAAAGTAAATAATTTTCTTGATCGTTTACGAATCATATAAATCGCTACACCAACAATCATCATTAATGTACCAATTATTCCAAAACCGTGTCCCCAGACTCCGCTAGGTTTTAAAACACTGTGTGAAGCATTAAAAAATCTTTCTTCTACTGGTAAGGAATAGTATTGATATCCATTAAATGCTAAAAGTATTAAAACCAGTATTCCTACAACAAAGAAAGTTCCCACATAAATTAAATGTACTGTCTTATTCATCTGTATAAAAGGATATTGTTATTAAGTGATTTACGTTCGAGGAAAGTGACATCAATAAAAAAATAAAAGGGTCTCGATAGAGACCCGCTAAATTTATTCGTCAGCAAGTTGAACAAGAGTATTGTATTTTGTGGATTTATCAACGGACATTCCACTTATTTTATCAACAAGGATATTTATACGTTCATCGTTCATATCATCAAAAGCTTCATAAGCTTCCATTGTAGTGAAGGTATAAAGTTCCTGAAAACTGATTGCTTTACCTTTAACTTCGTAGACAACGTAAGATTCCAAACCTTCTGCTTTAAGAAGATTTTTTAGTTCCTTCACAACTTTTAAATATTCATCTCGTTTTTCGGGAACAATTTCATACTGAATTGAGAAAAGCACTTTTGACATTTTTACTCCAATAATTAAATAAATAATTTCTCATCTATTGAACCTTCAAAGATAATTTTTGCAGGTCCGGTTAAAGAAAGTTTTTTAACTTTCTGATTTTCAACTTCAAAATTAACTGTGAGATAATCTCCTCCGAAAGTTTTTAGCTTAATTGGTGGTTTAAGATTATCAGTAACATAACAAATTAAAGCGGCCGCAACAGAACCCGTTCCGCAAGCAAGTGTTTCATCTTCAACACCACGTTCGTAGGTTCTGATATGAATTACGTTATCGATCACATCAATAAAGTTTACGTTAGTTCCGCCAGGTTTAAAATCATTGCAATATCTTATTTCTTTACCAAGATCAAAAACAGGAAAATCCTTAATATTCTGAAAATATGATTTAGGATTTACAGCATCTTTAAGAATATCCGAAATTTTGATAACAACGTGTGGTGATCCAGTATCAGCAAAATTTGATGTTATCAACTGCCCGGATGCTTTGATCTTAAAATTGTATTTGATCTGCTTTGGCGAATTAAGATTAAACTTAATTAACTCATCATCCAAAACCTCGCCGGAGTACTCAGCATCATTGGATATAAACTTTGCTAATCCGTTTTTTAATCGCGAAGTTTTTTCTGCAAACCAGATTGAACATCTTGCGCCGTTGCCGCATAAACTCCCTGTTGAACCATCGGCATTGTAGTACATCATTTTATAACTGTAATCCGCCAGATCCTCAATCGTAATCAAACCATCTGCCCCAATTCCGTTTCTTCGGTTGCAAAGACTTTTAATTTTTTCTGATGTTAGGATTAGACCAGGATTCTGATTCATATCAACTATGATAAAATCATTACCCGCACCGCTCATCTTTTTGAAAAAAATCTTTTGCATTCAACTGCTAATTTAGTTTAATGCTTTATGCTTTTCAATAAAAATTATTGTTAAATATCAGATATTTATAAAAGATTTGGAATACGGCTGGATAAGAATTCCTGCAAATATTTCGATCTGCAGGAATTAAAGGAAAAATTTTACTTGAGTTGTTTAACCATCAAGGCAACCTGCTGCGCAACAACTGAGTTGTATTCGAATGCAAGTTTTCTGTGGTTAACTAAATCTATGATAGTACCGATAACACATAAACCACCTGTTAGAAAATATAAAATTCCCATGCCAATTTGGTTTATCATAAATCTGTGTAAACCTGCAAATCCCACAAATCCTACAAGAGCTAAAATTAATATTGTAGTTGGATCCTTTCTGCGTGCGCTATAAGCCATTGCAAATTGCTGAGCTTGGGCATCAGTCATATCATTAATCAGGCTTTGAACGTAAGACATTTCTTCGCCCTCAAGACTTGGTAATAATTGGAAAATATTCGGCATGATCGCTCCTTTTTTATATGGTGATTTTTTCTTTAGTAAGATTGAATTTTATAATAGAATAAATTCTATGAATAATAATTAAGAGTGCTGGAATTCCTAAAATATGAGTGTTAAACGACTCTATAAAATATCCATGAAAAAATAATGTGATAGAATTACCTAATCCGCAGCCCGGGCAATGTTGAAATCCCGCATTGGCTAGTGGACATATTGTAAAATGAGTTTCAAATGGATTTACAAAAAAAGCAAAATAAAATAAGGCGACAATCCAGATAAATCCTTCAAGTCCAATCAAACGGATATATCCAAAAATCTTTGAGTAAAGATTATTGATTGCTAGTAAATTTATTTGGCTATTATTATTTATCAACTTTATCGATTGAATTGTTGGTTAAAACTTACTTAATAATTAAAACCAAATCAATTTCATGATGATGAGTGGTAGGTTTTTATCGGTGAATGAAAGGAAAAAGAGAATCATCTTATTTGAAATAAACTAATCAGATTTTGAGAAATAGATACTCAAACATATGTGGAGGTGGCGGG
>JADJIH010000004.1 GCA_016707115.1 Ignavibacteriales bacterium
AGTCGAACCCGCGTCCGAAATTATGATCCAAAGAACATCTACATACATAGTCTGTTTCATTTTTGACTTTAAGCTGCCAAGCAGACAAAGATCACTTAAAGCCTACTTGCTGTTATTTCGCCTTTCCCGCGCAAGAGACAGAATCAGCTATTGTATCTAAACGTCGTTCAATCCCAGCCCGATACAAGAGGATAAGTTGAACGGCTGTTAACTATTAATTAAGCAGCAAGGGCGTAATTAGATTCGCCATTTATTGTTTTTTCCCAATTCATTTACGTGTATTCGGGGAACACGGTATGCAGTTCTAAGTCTCGTTAATCCCGTCGAAACCAAAATTCACCCCCGTAAACAGTATGCAATAAGCAGTAAGCAATTAGCAAACTTATATTACGGAATCCATTTTGTGTCTGGAATGTTTGAGTACTTATTCTCAAAACGTGAAAGAACAAAAAACAAATCAGATAATCTGTTTAAAAATATAACAATGTTTTCACCAATATTTTCGGTATTTTTTAATGCCACAACTTCCCTTTCCGCACGACGTGAAATTGTGCGGCATACATGTAAAATTGCGGAACCTTTACTTCCACCGGGCAAAATAAAGTTTTTAAGTTCATCCAATTGAGCTTCGAACTTATCAATGGTTTTCTCAGTGTCTGTAATATAAGAATCTGGTAATCGGGTAATTTTTAATTTTGCATTTTTTTCTGTTTCCGGTGTTGCAAGATCTGATCCCAAAACAAATAATTTATTCTGCAAATCTTTAAGTACATTTTTTATTTCATTATTTGTAACTTCAATTACAGCCAAACCTAAAAACGAATTTAATTCATCTATACTGCCATAGGCATTTAGTCTTAGATTATTTTTGGATACTCTTTCGCCACCGAATAATCCTGTCTCACCTTTATCACCTGTCTTAGTATATATTTTCATCTTTGTATTACTTCTTAAAAGGAAGCTCGTGAACCATTACTTCCATAGTTTTAGTATCATTTTTAGCGGTTACTTTCATTCCCTGAACTGCTAAAGATCTTTTTAGATAACCTAAAGCAATATTCTTTTTTATTTTAGGAGAATATGCCATTGAAGTAACTACACCCACTTCATTTTTATCATCATCCAACAGTGTAAACTTTTCATTAGTTTCAACTACTTCAGGAAAACATAATCCAACCAAGTGCTTTTGAACTTTATCATAGGTGTCCAATCTTGCTATAACTTCTTGCCCTATATAGCATCCTTTTTTAAAATCAACAAGATTAATAATCTTTGCTTCATGCGGATTATAAAAATCATTTAATTCTGTAGGATCAGACGCAATTCCGTTTTCTATCTTATAAACATTATAAGCATCTTCACCTATAAGATTAAAATCAAAAGGTCCTTTATTTTCAACCATGTTAGTAATAAGTTTTTTAGCATTTTCCTGCTCTGCAAGAATCCAATATTTTCTTAATCCATTTTCATCGATCAACT
This sequence comes from Ignavibacteriales bacterium, assembly GCA_016707115.1. Lineage (GTDB taxonomy): Bacteria > Bacteroidota > Ignavibacteria > Ignavibacteriales > Ignavibacteriaceae > IGN3. Next base: position 1,480 of record JADJIH010000004.1, read on the forward strand.
TTGCAAGAAAAAATAATACTCCATCTGCACTTACTACTTTAAACGAATTATCAGACACAGCATTTACAGCATCACCAACAAATAAGGATAAAAATGATTCTGATTGCGGACCAACTATTTCTAACAAATTAAACCGATGACTTGCATCACTTAGCTTTACATCATCGCCAATTATGTATTTATTTAGCCAGCTCATGGTTTTTTGTTTGCTGTATATTCCGGTAATTAAGAGTATGTAGCTTTCAAAATTCATAACAGTAGAAACGCCGATAATTCTTCCTTTTTCTGATGTAAAAATTGTTTTCTTAACTTCTTCTTTATTAAGATTTTTCATTGAGTTTGTTGATATCCTGTGAAGAAAATCCAGAGAATCTGTTCCTTTCAACTCAATAATAGATGAAGTATTCATGAACTTTAGCGCAACTCCATTATTAAGACTATATACTTCTTTATCAAGAGAAGAATAATTTTTTATATGTGTTACGTCATTAATTAACTCCGTTTTGGCACCAAGTGAAAGAAAAAAGGATAACATATCTGAATTTGTATTAGTCAACTCGAACATTATTACTCCATTGTATATCTATTGTTTTTCGGATAAAAAAGAGGAAAAATTCCTAGGCTAAAGATAAGGAAAAAATTAATAACGGCGAGTTTGTTTTTGGTTCTTTGTATTGATGTAAAGTGTATCTTTTTCACTCCATTTGAATGCAACGGAATCCCTGGAATAGACTCTATCATTAAGGTTGTAATAGATATGTTCATAATAATCCGGAAACTTATCGTTGTTAACATTTGCCAATGTTCTTCTAAAACTGGTGCCAGAATAGGTCATCAGCAAATGAGGGTAATTACGGATATTATCGATTAAAAAGTAGTTATAGTTTATATGGCCAACACCCTGTGCATAATGAAAATTATTTTCGAGATAATAAGTTCCGTTGTAAATCCATTTTTTTAGAGAAATACTATTGAATCCACCATGAGATGGAATTGGTGCTTCCCATTGTTTAATTAAGTTCTCACCATTGCACTCAAACAAAACCAGATACAAAAATGGAGTACCGAGTTCTGTGCTATCTAAATCAATAAAACTTTGATCGTATCCAATAACATTTGTGGGTTCAATCAGTCTTTCACCAGCTCTTGAGGAAGCAACAACAGAAAAAACAAACTTACTGCCATCTTTGTCAGTAAAATAAATTAATGCGGGTTTGGGAATATCGTAAGTGGTGGTTCTATCCAATTCTAATAAATATGTGCCGGCAGGATAAGTATTAAAAATATGTTCTATTACTGCAATTGTGTCGCAGGGAAATCGGTTCTTGGAGTCTTTTTTTTTTAACTCGAGATTGTATCGCTGAATATCTGCATCTTTACTTTGATCAAAAGCAGCTTGCTCTTTATAGTTTATCCGGTTTTCCTCTGTTTTAGTTTTATGTTCACAACTGAGCAGTAATAACAAAATCAAAAGAATGATAGGATAAATAAGTGACGATAATTTGATTTTTTTTAACATAGATGCAGAAATAATGCAATATTTATGCCCCCAAAAAACAAAAAAAAGCCTCAGAATTTCATTTAATTAAACTCTGAGGCAGAAAAAAATCAGATCAGTCTTATAATAAAACAACTATTTGGAATACTCATCTAGAAAATAAGCTGAACTTTTTATTCCAAGCTGATAATGGTTTAGATTAAAATGTTCATTTGGTGAATGAAGATTTTCTGTGTTCAAACCCAGTCCCATTAAAACCGGTGAGGCCTTAAGTGTGTTTGCAAATTCAACAACGATTGGAATAGAACCACCTTCCCGCATAAAAACCGTTTTCTTCCCAAATGCTAACTGCATAGCTTTTGCACCTGCAATTGTAGCTTTGTCATCTAAAAGAGTTATTACGGGATAACCGCCATGCAATCCTGTTACTTTTACGCTAACTTCCTTTGGTGCGATTTTCTGAACGTATTTTGTAAAAAGTTTTTCAATCTTTTTGGGATCCTGATGAGGGACGAGGCGCATACTAATTTTTGCTGATGCTTTTGAAGGGATTACTGTTTTGGCACCCTGACCTGTGAATCCGCCCCAAATACCATTACAATCTAAAGTTGGTCTTGCCCAAATTCTTTCCAGGGTTGTATATCCTTTTTCTCCAATAAGATGTTTTAATCCAATTGCTTTTCCCCATTCTTTTTCAGAAAACTTAAGGGCTTTAAAATTTTCTCTTTCTTTTTTGGATAACTTTAAAACGTCATCATAAAATCCGGCAATTTTTATTTTACCGTCTTTATCAACTAATTGAGAAATTATTTTTGTTAGTATATTTATTGGATTTGGAACACCACCGCCGAATGTACCTGAATGAAGATCTCTTGATGGGCCCGTTACTTCAATTTCCATATAACACAATCCGCGCAATCCGTAAGTTATTGTTGGAACTCCCGGAGCAAATAATGCAGTGTCAGAAATTAGAACTGAATCACATTTCAACAGTTCAGCATTATTTTTTAAAAACACAGATAAATTTGTACTTCCAATTTCTTCCTCACCCTCAATTAAAAACTTAACATTTAACGGAAGACTACCGTGCGTTTTAAAATATGCCTCAACACTTTTGATGTGCATATACATTTGACCTTTATCATCCGTAGCACCGCGGGCAAAAATATTATCTCCAACAATTGTTGGTTCAAATGGCGGTGATGACCAGAGTTCAACTGGATCAACTGGCTGAACATCGTAATGGCCATAAATTAAAACGGTTGGTTTTCCAGGAGCCCCAAGCCATTCACCATAAATTAACGGATGACCTTCAGTTTGAAAAATCTCAATTTTATTAAGTCCTGCATCTTTTAATTTTTCAGCAACAAAATTTGCTGCAGTTTGCATATCCGATTTATTTTCTGCCAATGTACTGATGCTGGGAATTTTTAAGAATTCTTTTAATTCATCAACATATCTGTTTTTATTATTTTCTATATAATTAATTACTTCTTTCAACTTTTTTCTCCTTAAGGATTTGTTACTTTATATTTAAAAATTGTTGGGATATACTCTTTAAAATTGCCAGTTGTTTGATCATCAAGTTTATCTAAAATATCCTGCTTAGGAACAAAAACTTCTTTCCACGGATCATCTACAATATAGATATTACCATCATCATCCATTGTAATACTTTCGTAAGAAGGTAGATAATTTAAGTAGTTATAGCCTGGAATAACTGTTGCTCCATCAAACTTAGAAAACGATATTATGTTAAATTCTTCATCAAAAAGGATATGAAATATTGTTCGGTTGTTTCTATCAATTCCCCAAAGCGAATAATCTTCATCAGAATACAATCCGCAAATAGTATGAATACCAAGACTTTTTGTGCTTATCTCTTTTACAATATTATAATCGGATTTGTTGGCAATAAAAATTAATGCACTATCTGCAAACTGGTAATTATTCTGAAATCCTTCTAATCCTAAATAAAAATAATTATCATCTAAAGCAAACCCTTCATAACCAATATTCCACGCAGTATGTTTATAAAATAAACTTGACGGCTCGTAAGTAATTTTTTCCACATAAACAATTCGCTTAGATAAGACGTCCCTATTTTCAAAGACCAATTTATAAATTCCAACAAAATCATTAAAATTTACTCCATTACCTTCCACTGATAGATAGACATCCCCCGTGTTTTCATCATAAACAATTTCTTCAAAATCTTTTTTAGGAAACACGGAAAAGAATTGATCAGAATTATTTGCAAATAATATTCTTTCTATGCTAAAAATAGAATCACCATTTAAGATAAGAAGATTGATACTCCCTATATCATCTGCAAGCAGAAAATATTTTTTATCACATTCATTTTTAATAAATGTAATTCCTGAAGTTTGGTCAGTTCTTGATTGGTCAGTTTTTAACCAAAGCGGATAGTTAAAGTCTGGAAGTAAATTTATATTTTCATTCTGTGCATTTGATACGACACAAATAGAAAGTAAAAATAGTAATGTTAATACTCTGATCATTTTTAGAAATCAAAAAAGAAACAATTAAATTATGTGTATTAAATATAAGTAAATTCCTTCTATCACACGGCAATAATCAGTTTCTTGTTAAACTTTTGTGCGTTAACTATCTTTGATTAATGATTTTATTCCGATACATATTAAAAGCTCATTTTATACCATTTGTATTTTCATTAATCACTCTGATGTGCATTTTTTTACTTCAGTTTTTAATGAAATTTGCTGATAGATTAGTAGGTAAAGGATTGGACGGCTGGGTTATAACAAAACTAATTGCTTATAATCTTTCCTGGATGGTTGTTCTCGTAGTTCCAATGGCTTCACTGGTTGCTACGTTAATGGCATTTGGTAATCTCAGCCAGAATAATGAAGTAACAATCATGAAATCTTCAGGAATAAGTCTTTACAAAATGATGTTCCCTCCTTTTATTGCAAGCATTGTTGTAGCAATTCTTCTTTTTCAGTTTAACAATGATGTACTTCCTGATGCAAATCACCAGGCAAAAATATTAATGAGTGATATTTCCCGAACTAAACCAACACTTTCACTTGAACCGGGTTTTTTTTCGCAGGAAGTGAATAACTACGCAATTTTAGTCAGATCGATTGATCAAAAATCAAATTGGTTATATCAGATTACAATATATGATTATTCAAACGGTGCTAAGATTAATGTTGTAACTGCTGACAGCGGAAAAATATTTTTCTCAAAGGATCAATCAAAGCTATTGATGGATTTGTACCATGGTGAAATTCACGAATCAGATGTTCAGAATACTACTATGTATAGAAAATTGGAGTTTGAAAAACATATTATAACGATGGATGGTGATCAATTTTCATTTCAGCAATCTGGACCAACTTCCCGCGGTGAAAGAGAATTAAGCGTTTATGATATGAGAATAATTACTGATAGTATTACGGCAGTTTTAAATGGAAATATTAGTTCCTTCAAAAAAGAAGTGAATAGACATTTGTTTATAGATAGTATAAAGGTTAAAAATGAACCTGAGAATAATTTGGGTAAAAGTCCTGAGTTGGTTTATCTGCGTGCAATTGATAAAGTAAGGACAGTAAAAAATATTGTCATGTCTAATTTTAACAGAGTCGAATGGTCAAAACGTGAACTGGAAAAATATGAAGTTGAAATATACAAGAAGTATGCTTTACCAGGTGCTTGTATTATTTTTATGCTCATTGGTGCACCTTTAGGAGTTATGGTACGTAAAGGCGGATTTGGCGTAGCTGCTGGAATTAGTTTGTTTTTCTTTCTGATCTACTGGGCATTTTTAATTGGCGGAGAGAAATTATCTGAGCGTGGTTTCTTTTCTCCATTTATTGGTATGTGGGCTGCTAATATAGTCTTAGGGGCTGTTGGAATTATTCTGACTATCAAAACAAACAAAGAAGCAAAGACAATTACATTCAACTTCTTTAAAAAACTTATCCCTAAAAGATTCAGACAAAAAGATATTGCTGCAGATGAAAATAATCGATAAATATTTAATTAAACAATTTCTGCAGACCATTGCATTTGGATTACTAGGATTTACATTTATCTTTATTGTAATAGATGCAATGGAAAATCTGGATGATTTTATTGATCAAAGTGTGCCGGCTTTAAAAATTATTCATTACTATATTGTATTTTCCCCTGAAATAATTCGGTTAATGACGCCTGTTGGAGTGCTATTTGCAGCCCTTTTTACTGCTGGCAAAGCTGCTAATTTAAGTGAGTTAACTGCTATCAAAGCAAGTGGTGTAAGTCTTTTCAGATTTATGCTTCCATTTCTTATTACAACTTTTATTGTAAGTTTTTTCTCCATTTATTTTAGCGGTTATGTTGTGCCAATGGCTAATAAAACCAAATTAAACATAGAACAAGAATTTCTAAAAAAGAATATTACTTTTTCAGGGAGTAACATTTATTTTCAGGATTCCAAACAAAGAATTGTAAGTATTTCTTTTTTTGATAATAATTCAAACCGAGCAAATCGGGTTAGCATTCAGGATTTTAATGCAAGTGATCTTAAACAAATGCAATCTAGAATTGATGCTACAAGCTTATCATACGATACATTAAAACACATCTGGGTAGCAAATAACGGAATAAAAAGAGATTTTTATGGAAGGCAGCAGAAAGCAGATTACTTTACATCATTAGAAATATCTAACTTAAATTTCTCCCCTGCAGATCTGCTGCAAAAACAAACACGCCCGTCTGAAATGAATCTTTCTGAACTAAACGATCTTGTGATCTCACAAAAGAATGCAGGGAATGATCCGACTTCAACATTGATTGAATTTCATTCAAGAATTGCTTTTGCAATGACAAGTGTTATTGTAGTTTTGTTCGGTTTGCCTATCTCTGCTAATAAAAGAAAAGGTGGAATTGCTTCACAAGTTGGATTAAATATTCTTGTAACTTTTTTGTATTTAGTTTTTATGAAGGTTAGCCAGGCCTTTGGTAAAAACGGATCACTAAATCCAATAATAACTGCATGGTTAGCAAACTTTTTATTTATGATTGCGGCTGCAATAAATCTTTGGCGAGCTAGACAATAATTTAAATTGTAAGTAAAATAAAAAAGCCGGCTAAAATTAACCGGCTTAAATTAAAATATGAGAAGCAAAATTAGTTTACTTTTTCACTACTCTTTGGTGGAACAAATCCAAACATCTGATTTGGCGCTGAATCAATTTTAATTTCACCAAATTTTGATTCAAACTTATCAATGTTATCCATCAAAGCCTTCATTAACATTTTTGCATGCTGCGGAGTAGTAATAATTCTGCTGTAAACTTTAGCTTTAGGAACACCGGGAACAATACGAGTAAAATCAATAATAAATTCTGCTGGTGAATGTGAAATAATAGCAAGATTGGAATAAATTCCTTCAGCTTCTTTTTCACCAAGCTCGATATTAAGTTGCTGTCCCTGTGGTTGTTTATTTTGATCCATAATTTTTATTATCTCATCTCATCAGCTTTTTTGAAAGCATTATTAGCATCATCCTGCATTCCGAGCACTGAATAAACCCTTCCTAAAAGTTCCCAGGTCTGAGAGTTTGCATCCTTCATCTGAACAGCTTTTTCTAAATATGGTAAAGCTGCTTGGTACTTAGTTTTATATTCATCAGAAACTTTTCCTTCCTCATCTGATTTTTTGTTGAGATAGGTTCCCCATTTAAGATATGTAACACCTAAATTATAAATAGCATTATCATACGCCGGATCTAATTCAATAGCTTTTTTGAATTGAGTTTCTGCAGCTGCAAAATCATCTGCACCTAATAAAAGGACTCCATAATTATATCTAATATTTTTATCTTCAGGTTTAGCATCAACAAGTTTTTTGTATTTATCAATAGCTTCTGTTCCTCTATCTGCCCCAATATAAGCAGTTGATAAAGTTACTAACATTTCAGGATCTTCAGGATAATTTTTTAATCCTTCTTCCAGAACTGCTATACTTTTATTAAACTCCGCTTTAGCTTCATCATTTTTACCCTGAGTTTTAAGGTTCGTTCCATTTACGTAATAAATTTCACCTAAAAATTTGTATCCATCAAGTGATTTATCACGATCAATTAATTGTTTTAACGGAGCCACTGCAGCTTCATTATCACCTTTACTTAAATATACAAATGCAAGATTTTTATAAGTGTCTACGGAATCAGGCTCTATATTAAGTGCAGAGTTAAAATCAGAGATCGATTTATCATAATAAATTTTTGCACTATCGGGCGAACTTTGTGCTAAACCGTTACCTTTTTGAAAATAACTTACGCCACGATTATAAGCTTGTGCCCAAAAATATTTTCTTGAGTCATTAATGTTTTTTTCAAAACCTTTGCTGATTGCTAGTGATTTATTATAACTATCAACCATACCCTCAAAATTTCCCTGTTCTCCCTGAACATAACCTAACAAATAGTAACCTTCATCACTTTTTGGATTCTTTGTAATTTCTTTTTGTAAAACTTCGATAGCTTTATCATAGTTTTTTTGCTGTATGTACAATTTAGCACTGGTAATTTCAGTGGAACCACATTGATATCCCACAAAAATCATACTTAGCATAAGAAATGCAATTACGAGCAACTTTGAGTGTTTCATTTTTTCTCCGATTATAAGTAAAAAATTAATTCCCTTATTTATAGAATTGTAATTTTATTGTTTCAAAGATACAAACATTTTTTAAAATATATAGCCATTTCTTGGGTGTAATTAAACCTATTTAAATTGATTTTACTTGCTTAAAAGGATATTTTTTGGTAACAAAAAAGAGGTTTATTGTGACTACTGAACAAATTATCAAAACAATACCAAAAGTACTTCTTCACGATCATTTAGATGGCGGGCTTAGACCGCAAACTATTATTGATCTTGCAGAAGAACTTCGTTACGATAAACTTCCCACAAAAAATCCAATTGAACTTGCCGAATGGTTTCATCGAGGTGCTAATAAAGGAAATCTTGTTGAGTACTTACAGGGATTTGAACATACCACTGCAGTTATGCAAACTAAGGAAGGATTGGAAAGGGTTGCTTATGAAATGATGGAAGATATGTACAACGATGGCGTTGTTTATGTTGAAACAAGATTCGCCCCTGTTTATCATCGAATGAAAGGTTTGTATTATGAAGAGTCTGTTAATGCAGTTCTTGCCGGATTAGAACGCGGCAAAAAAGAATTTGGTGTTGGTTTTGGTTTGATACTTTGCGGGATGCGGAATATGAAAGACACAGTTGATATAGCGGAGCTAGCAGTAAATTTTAGAAACGATGGTGTTGTTGGTTTTGATCTTGCAGGAGAAGAAGGCGGTTATCCGCCTAAAAAACATATTGAGGCTTTTCAATATATACAAAGAGCAAATTTTAATATTACAATTCATGCAGGCGAGGCATTTGGTAAAGATTCTATCTGGCAGGCTATACAATGGTGTGGGGCTCACAGAATCGGACATGCTACAAGATTGCTCGAAGATATAGTAATGGATTCAAGTGGAAATGCCATCAGTTTTGGTGAGCTGGCTCAGTATGTATTGGATAAAAGAATACCTTTAGAGATATGTCTTCTATCAAATGTGCACACGGGTGCAGTGGATAAAATAGAAAATCATCCATTCGGAATTTTGTATAAAGAAAAATTCCGTGTTACGCTTAATACAGATGACAGATTAATGAGTGACACAACAATGACAAAAGAGTTTTTAACAGCAATCCAGTATTTCAATTTAAACTTTGAGGATTTTGAAAAGATTACGATCAATTCAATGAAATCAGCATTCATTCCTTACAAAGAAAGACTGCATTATATCTATAATGTAATTAAACCGGGCTATCAGAAAATAAGAGAAAAAATATTATCGTTTAATAATGCTAAAGGAGAAAATGAAAAAACTATTCACTAATTATAATTTTGAGTTCGATAAGAATGAGAAAAAATTATTAACCAATTTTTGCAAACAAGCACTAAAACAAGTATCCGGCGATAGCAGATTTTTTGCTGAAGAAAAAGTTTTCAATTCTATTATTGAAAAATTAAATCAGGGTGAAGCTTCTGTTAAGTTTACTAAAGATGAAAAGATAAGATTAACACATCAGCTAAAACAAAATTCTGAATTTATGAAAAAAGAAATGAAGAAAAGCTGGTTCTTGAAAAAATGGATTTATAAATCTTTATTTAAACAATACGATAGTTTATTGGAAAAGTATTTTAAGGATTAAGAATGTCAACAGAACATAAAAATATAATTACTCCAACCGGTACTGAACTTTCTTGCAAAGGCTGGATACAAGAAGCTGCAATGCGCATGTTGATGAATAATCTTCATCCCGATGTTGCAGAAAATCCGGCAGAATTAATTGTATACGGCGGAAGCGGAAAAGCTGCTCGCAATTGGGACGCTTATGAGGCAATTATTAATTCATTAAAGAATTTAGAAAATGATGAAACGCTGTTAGTTCAGTCCGGCAAACCTGTTGGAATTTTTAAAACACACACTAATGCACCACGAGTAATAATTTCAAACTCTATGCTTGTGCCGGATTGGGCAACCTGGGATGAATTCCGAAGACTTGAACAACTTGGTTTAACGATGTACGGACAAATGACCGCAGGTAGCTGGATTTATATTGGAACGCAAGGAATTCTTCAGGGCACGTACGAAACATTTGCAGAGGCAGCTAAAAAATATTTTGGCGGATCGCTTAAAGGGAAATTTGTTTTAACAGCAGGTTTAGGTGGAATGGGTGGCGCTCAACCTCTTGCCGCAACATTTAATGGAGCTGCATTTCTTGGTGTTGATGTTGATCGCTCTAGAATTCAAAAGAGAATCGATACAGGTTATACTGATGTAATTACAGATGAACTTGATGAAGCATTAAAGATCGTTCTTGAGGCAAAAGAAAAAGGTGAAGCGATTTCTGTTGGATTGATTGGCAATGCCGGCGAAGTTCATCACGAAATTATTAAGCGTGGAATTATTCCTGATATCGTCACAGATCAAACATCTGCTCACGATATGTTAAATGGTTATGTACCGATGGGAATGAAATTTGAAGATGCGCTTCAACTTAGGAAATCAGATCCGGAAAAATATATTTCACTTTCCCGCAAAACTTGTGTTAAGCATGTTGAAGCAATGTTAGAATTTAAAAAACTCGGTTCAATAGTTTTTGATTACGGAAATAACATTCGCGGTGAAGCTAAAGAAAATGGATTAACAAATGCTTTTGATATTCCGGGATTTGTGCCTGAATTTATTCGTCCACTTTTCTGTGATGGCAAAGGTCCATTTAGATGGGCAGCTTTAAGTGGTGATCCAAACGACATTTATGTAACTGATCAAGCTATTCGAGATGCCTTCCCGGAAAACAAACAACTGCTCAACTGGATTGATATGGCACAGAAGAAAGTTCACTTCCAGGGATTACCTGCGCGTATATGCTGGCTTGGTTATGGTGAACGAGCAAAAATGGGAAAGATTTTTAACAAACTTGTTGCTGATGGAAAAGTTAAAGCTCCAATTGTAATTGGAAGAGATCATCTTGATTGCGGTTCTGTTGCATCTCCAAACAGAGAAACTGAAGGTATGATTGATGGCAGTGATGCAATAGCTGATTGGCCAATACTTAATGCTCTACTGAATGCAATTGGCGGTGCAAGCTGGGTTTCAGTCCATCACGGAGGTGGAGTTGGAATTGGGAAATCAATTCACGCTGGAATGGTTGTGGTTGCGGATGGTACAAAAGAAGCAGAAGAGCGATTGGAAAGAGTTCTAACTTATGATCCAGGAATGGGTGTTATGCGCCATGCTGATGCCGGATATGAACAAGCAATTGATAATGCAAAAAAATGGAATGTTAAAATTCCAATGTTGAAATAATTTTTTCAGCTTGTCCTTGCGAGGAATTCTATAACGAAGCAATCTGTTTCTCATTAAGTAAATTATTTTTATTTTAAATTTGATTTATGTCATTCCCACGAAAGTGGGAATCCATTTTGACTTAGAAATTATCGATTCCCGCTTTCGCGGGAATGACAATGTAGTTATGAAAATACATTTAAAAAAAATATTTGAACTTATTCTTATAACTCTTACGGTTAGCTCTTTTCTAATTGCGCAGGACAATAACAAAATTGATTTTGAAAATTGTACATTCAACGGTTTTCCGCTTTACGGTAAAGTAAAAATTGTAGAATCGTTTCCGGATATTAAAGTTCAAATAGTTGATTCATTTCCTGATCTTAAAGTTAAACTTGTAAACTCATTTCCGGATGATTGCGGTGAATGGCAGATCGTTGAGTCATTTCCCGATGTTAAAATTAAAATAGTCGATTCGTTTCCAGATATAAAAATAAAATTTGTAGAATCATTTCCAGGCGAGCCATAGAGAGTTAAAAAAACTTTGTGTTCTTCGTGTAAATTCACTTTGTGACCTTTGTGGTAAAAAATTAACCACAAAGAACTCAAAGGTTTTTGCAAAGTTCACGAAGAAAAGTAAAAATCAAATTATTTAAAGAGGTTAAAATGAAACTTAAAGTATTAGTAGCAGATAAATTTCCGGATAAATATATCCAGCAAATGAAAGATCTGGATCTTGAAGTAATATACAACCCAAAGCTTGGAGAAAAAGATCTTCCTGAAGCAGCTTTAGATGTTGATATAATTGTTGTACGTTCAACTGTAGTTAATGAAGAAACTATCAACAAAGGAAAAAAACTTAACCTGATTATTCGTGCAGGTTCGGGAGTTAATAACATCAACATAGCTGCAGCAAATAAAAAAGGGATTTACGTTACAAACTGTCCTGGTATGAATGCAGTTGCAGTTGCAGAACTTGCAGTTGGTTTGATGATCGCACTCGATCGTTTTATTCCTGATAACGTTTCTGATTTTAACAAAGGCGTTTGGAATAAGGACAAATATTCTAAAGGAAAAGGTTTAAAAGGTAAAACACTTGGACTAATTGGTGTTGGTAACATTGGTAAGGAAGTTGCGAAACGAGCACTTGCTTTTGAGATGAATGTTTATGGAAAAGATATTTCACGCATTGAAGGAGTTCAGATAAAAGATTTTAGTGAAATGGATCAACTACTTCCTTTGTGCGATGTAGTTTCAATTCATTTGCCTGCTACACCGCAAACCAAAGGTTTGTTTAACAAACAAATGTTCAGTTATATGAAAGATGGTGCGTATCTTATAAATACATCACGCCAGGATGTAATTAACGAAGACGATCTACTTGAAGCAGTAAAAGAAAAAAATATTCGTTATGCCTGCGATGTATTTAAAGGTGAACCTGAAGGAAAAGCAGGAGAAGTTTCATCTAAGTTGATGAACAATCCAAACATTTATGTAACACACCACATTGGTGCATCTACAGAACAGGCACAGGATGCTGTTGCTGAAGAAACATTAAACATAATCAAGAAATTTGTTCACAGCGGAGTTATTGATCATTGGGTTAACAGAGCAAAAATTATAGATGCTAACTTTCAACTTGTTGTTAAGCATTATGATAAACCAGGTGTTCTTGCAACCGTGCTTGATGTTATAAGAGCCGGAAACATTAACATTGAGGAAATTGAAAACATTATTTTTGAAGGTGGAATTGCCGCTTGCTGTACAATGAAATTACAAGCTGCTGCAACCGCCGATATGCTAAAACAGATAAGTGAAAATGCTAATGTAATTAGTATTAGTCACGTGGAGATTTAGTTTTGCAATTAAGGGCGATTCGGTGAATCATTTTAAAGATTGGGAACCTGATTGATGAATAAGAAAAGGACACTTATTAACAATTACAAGCAGAGATATAAATTATCGAAGATTTAAATATATAGTGACAATGTAAAATTTCTCAACACTTAATGATTTAGGATTATGAAAATACTTTTTAATTTATTTGTTTTAAATATTTTATTATTAACTGGATTTTTATTTCCACAACCTCTTACAGAAAGATACAAACATCTTGGTCAGATGTTTGTTCCACAGTTCTCATCCGCACCGTTTCCACATCCTGAAAGAAAAAATGGACACGATTATGATGGTAATACATATTCTGCCAAAGAACATTATAGTGACAGCAGTGTTGCAATATTTATTCCCAAAGGATTTAAGACAACGGAAAAAATAGATTTTGTGGTTTACTTCCACGGATGGAATAATAACATTGATAGTGCCTGCGCCCAATTTGATCTTATCGAGCAATTTTATGAAAGTAATAAGAATGCAATTTTTGTTTTTCCGGAAGGACCAAAAAATTCTCCTGATTCTTTTGGCGGGAAGTTGGAAGAAAAAGATGGATTGAAAAACTTGATTGATGATGTGTTAAAGTACTTAAGTGAAAATACAAATTTAAAATCCACAAAAGTTGGAAACATAATTTTAGCCGGACACAGCGGCGCATATCGTGTTATTTCATTTTGCTTAATGCGCGGTGGCTATACAAAAAATATTTCCGATGTTATTTTGTTTGATGCTTTATATGGCCAGACTGAAAAATATGTTCATTGGATTGAAAATTTTAAGGGTCGATTTATAAATATTTATACGGATAAAGGCGGCACCAAGTATGAAACAGAAAATTTAATGCAAGATTTTGATGGATGGAATATTCCATACTTTAGTACTGAAGAAAGTAAACTAAAACTGAAAGATCTAACGGATAATAGATTAATATTCATTCACACAGATTTAACTCATAATGAAGTAATATCCGTAAGAAAACAACTTCGAGATTATCTAAAAACGAGCACGTTAACATCCATAAATATTCATTAAAATATCGTTTCACTTCACGTCAACAATGTCAATATAATTCTACTTTCCTTCTATGTAATTAATACGTGCCTAATAATTATATTTAACAAAGCACAAGATTTGCCAATTAATTTATCTTCAAATTACGCTAACACACCAACCTAAAATTCAATTTGTGTTGAACTCGACTGGCATTTTGTTTGAATTCTTATTTAATCCTTTCAAAAAATTGAGAATTAAAATGAAAATATTTTTTTACCACACTCTTATAATATTAGTAATAAGTCTTTCCTTCACACTTGCCCAAAATGCAATTATTGCAAATCATACAATTGCAAAATTAAACCTTACCCCTGTTGAATGGATCGATTCAGCAAAAGCAAATCTTCATATCGCATATGGGCACACATCCCACGGAAGCCAGTTAATAACTGGAATGGATGGTTTAGAAAATTGGAAAGGTTCGCAATATGCTTTTAATGAAGGTGGAACAAACGGTGCATTAGATATTGATGATTACGCATTTTCCGGCGCCTCGGATCTTGGTAGTCCGGATAGAATTAGTTGGGCAACAGCAACAAGAAATTATTTAAATAATGCAGCTAATAGTGATGTTAATGTTGTTATTTGGTCCTGGTGCGGACAAGTGAGCAGTGCAACAGAAACTGATATAAATACTTATTTAAATCTAATGAATGGATTAGAAAGTGATTATCCGAATGTAACATTTGTTTATATGACAGGCCATTTGGATGGAAGTGGAGTTAGCGGAAATCTAAACCAAAGAAATGAACAAATAAGAAATTACTGTTTAACAAATGGTAAGATATTATATGATTTTAATGATATTGAATCTTATGATCCGGATGGAAATTATTATTTAGATAAAGATGCAAATGATAATTGTGATTATGACAGCGATGGAAATAATTCGCTTGATAAAAACTGGGCAATTGATTGGCAAAATTCTCACACCATAAATGTTGATTGGTACGATTGTTCACCAGCTCATAGCCAGGCACTAAATGGAAATTTAAAAGCCTATGCAGCCTGGTGGCTTTGGGCAAAACTTGCAGGTTGGGATTCTGCTTCAGGTATCGGAGGTAATAACTCAACCACAGTGAACAATTTCATCTTATATCAAAATTATCCAAATCCATTTAATCCAACTACAAAAATTAGTTGGACTACTTTAACTGAAAGTTGGCAAACTCTCAAAATTTATAATGTCTTAGGAAATGAAATTGCAACTCTTGTTAATGAATATAGACCTGCAGGGAATTACAATGTAGAATTTGGAATTAAGAATTTAGAATTAAGTTCAGGAATGTACTTTTACAGATTGCAAGCTGGAAATAATTATGAAACTAAGAAAATGATCTTAATGAAATAACACCAATCATTTAAATAAATAAATTTCAAAAAAACTTCCACCTAAGGATGGTGGCAGTTAACAAATAATTCTAATTTTGATGACAATTCTAAATAAATTTAATATCTATCATATCCTTAAGAATCCCATGAAAGTAAGGCAATTGCATTAGTGATTTAATTCCTTCAAGATCCTGGTCTTCAAGATCGAAAACAATATGCTGAATGTTTACTGAAATAAATTCCAGAGAGGTTTGCGTAAATCCCTTTAACAAATCAGTATAATCTTCCGTATGGCCATTGAGTAAATTATCCCTGAACTTATCTGTAAAATCTTTGAGTACGTTCTCAGATGAACCAGCAAGGATATAATTAACATAAGGTGCATCAAGTAATTCTATTATCTCTTCAGAAAAACTTAATCCATTCAGAAATAATTCTTTCTCATAATTTTCATCCCCAACAATTAGCGTGTTATCATTTATGTGAGAAGACTCATCCTTTACTAAAGTCGGAGTAACATTAACATCATAAAATTCTTTAAATAGAATTTTACTTAAAATGATTTCATTAGTTGTTACATCCCCTTTTAGAAAAATTTGTTCTATTGTCTCCTGCCCTTCTTTAAAATGGATATAAGAATTTGAAAGAAGTGCGTTAAAAGACACCCCGATTTTTGATGAAACAAAAAGATCTTTGGAAGTGAGTAAATCTAATGTCGGGATTAGGCCAATAGAATATTCCTCCTTCAGCAATTTTTTTGCAATTAGTGCCGCTGGTTGAAATTCAACAGCAATACTATCATCCAGATTTAGCTCCGATAGCAGAATCTTGGAAAAAACATTTTGTGGAAGTAAGATTTTTGTTTTCATAGAATAAAAAAGCCGCTGAGTTTAGCGGCTTCCAAAAATAATTTGAGTTATGGTTTTTTACTCTTAATTCTTGCTGCTTTACCAGAAAGATTTCTGAGGTAGAAAAGTTTTGCTCTTCTTACATCACCTTGTTTAAGTACTTCTACTTTGGCAATTTTAGGCGAGTTAAAAGGGAAAATTCTTTCAACACCAACACCGCTGGACATTTTTCTGACCATAAATGTTTTGTTTAATCCGGCACCTCGAATGCTTATTACATCACCTTCAAAAGATTGCAATCTTTCTTTATCGCCTTCAATAACTCTAACTTGAACTCGAATGTGATCACCAGGATTAAAAACAGGCATATCGGTTTTAATCTGATCAGGTGCTATTTTATTTAAATCAATCATTTCATACTCCGCTAATTATTATAATTTCTCCACTTTTCAGTTAAGATTTTAGATTGTTCTTGTTTCCATTTTTTAATTTCTTTGTCATTTCCAGAAAGTAACACATCCGGTACTTTCATTCCCCTATACTCTGCAGGTCTTGTATAATATGGTGCTTCAACAACATCACCATCCTGAAACGAATCATCGAGAGCTGCTTCACTATCATTTAGAACTCCCGGAATTAATCTTACTATCGCATCAGCAATAATAAGTGCTGGAAGTTCACCTCCGGTTAAAACATAATTTCCAATTGAAATTTCATCAGTTGCAAAATGTTCTCTCACTCTGTCATCTATCTCCTTGTAATGTCCTGCAATTATCAAAACATTTTTTGCAAGAGATAGTCTATTTGCATATCTCTGATCAAATAATTTTCCTTTTGGTGTAGTAAAAATTATGTGATCAAACTTGCTTTCACTATTTAACTTTTCAATACATTCAAAGAACGGTTCAGGTTTAAGTACCATTCCGGCACCACCGCCAAACGGTTTATCATCAATCTGCTTGTGTTTATTAAATGCATAATCACGAAGATTATGAATTTCTATTTTAACTTTTTTCTTATCCTGAGCTCTTTTTAGAATGCTTGTATTTAGCGGACTTGAGAGAAGCTCCGGTACCGCAGAAATAATATCAATCTTCATCATCATCAATTCCAAAGTCAGAATTTAAAATCAGTATTTTATTCTCAGCATCGATTTTTTCAAAAACAGAATCAACGTATGGAATCAGAAAATTAGTCCCACCTTCTTCACTTATTTCGATAACTGGATTTGCTGGAGTTTCAAAGTAGTCAGTGACAGTTCCTAATAAATCCTGCCCTCTATACACTTTGCTCCCAATTAAGTTTTGATTAATAAAGACATCACTAACAACTTTCTCAAAATCATTAGTACTAACAAAAATATTTCTGCCAATAAAAACTGAGATATCTCTATCATCATCAAAATTTTTGAATTTAAGAAAAACAGATTGTTTTAAATTAAAACTTTCTTCAAGCTCAATAGCTTTTTTTTGTTCCCAGAAATCAACAAATAAAAACTTAATTGAATCCAAATTAATATTTAATCCGGGAACCAATCGAACCTTTACAAATCCGTCTTTACCAGCAGAAAGAATTTTTGCTATGAGATAAAAATCATTCAATTAAAGTCTTGAATGATTAATCTTCGATTTCAAGAATTGCTCTCTTGCCTTCTTTAGCTGAAACAGCGGTTAAAAGTGTTCGCATAGCTTGGGCTGTTTTCCCTTGTTTGCCAATAACTTTACCGATATCATCAGCCTGAACTTTTAATGATAAAACTATCTTTTTCTCTTCAGTTAGTTTTTCCTCAACCACAACACCATCTGGATTATCAACCAGTTGTTTTGCAATGTACTCAATGAACTCTTTCATAATAGAAGCCTCCTATGATGAACCCGGGTCAATAAGTTGTTATATACAGTCTTAATAAATTTTAATACTTATTAAGTATAGTTCAGAAGCGGAACCCGTAACTTCTGCTGTACCTCCGTTCCATAATTCAAAACAAAAAACATTTAAGCAGGTTGCTCAGTTTTAGCTTCCTGTGTATCAGCTTTTTTCTTTTTCTTTACAGATTTTTTTTGTGCAGATGCCTCCTTAGAATCTTGCCAATTTTTTAACAATGCTTCTGCTTTTTCTGCAGGAAGTTTACGTTTAGCAATATCTCTTTTAAGGTTTATACCTGTTTGATTAAATAAACTTTTTACTGTGTCAGTCGGCTGTGCGCCATTATCTAACCAGTAATTTATTCTATCTTCTTTCAAATCTATTGTATGTGGATTTGTAAGTGGATTATAGATGCCAACTGCTTCAAGAAATTTACCATCTCTTGGTGAGCGTGCATCTGCAGCAACAACTTTGTAAATGGGTTGTTTCTTTTTTCCCATTCTTCTCAATCTTAACTTAACAGCCAAATTATTATCCTCCGGATATTATCTCTATGATCAATTGAATTTAAAATTACGCATTGAACTTGGTAATCCTTTTTTAGAAAAACTACTCATCATTCTTTGCATTTCACTAAACTGTTTAACTAAGCGGTTTACATCTTGTATAGATGTTCCGCTGCCTCTTGCTATTCTCTTACGGCGATTGCCGTTCAAAACTTTGGGTGTACTTCTTTCTTCGCTGGTCATTGAGTTGATAATTGCCTCAACTTTTACCAGTGCATTATCATCAATTGGCGCATTTTTTATCTTAGCACCAAGTCCAGGAATCATACCCAGCAAGGAAGATAAAGAACCCATTTTCTTAATGACTTTAATTTGCTTAAGAAAATCATCAAAATCAAATTTATTTTTTCTTAGTTTTTCTTCTAATTCTTCAGTTTCAAAGTCTTCAAATGATGCTTGAGCCTTCTCTACAAGGGATATAACATCACCTTTACCCAAAATTCTGGATGCTAACCTATCAGGGTAAAAAATTTCTAAATTCTCTAATTTTTCACCATTACTGATAAACTTGATCGGTTTACCAACAACAGACCTGATTGAAAGTGCCGCACCACCTCTTGAATCACCGTCCAACTTAGTAAGAACAATACCATTAAAATTTACAGTTTCGTTAAAAGCCTTTGCAGAATTAACTGCATCCTGCCCTGTCATCGAATCAACAACAAACAAACTTTCATTTGGATTAACAATACTTTTAATATCTGATACTTCAAGCATCATTTGTTCATCAACGTGAAGTCTTCCTGCAGTATCAAATATTACTGTATTGTAATTTTTTTCTTTTGCATAGATTAAAGATTCAGTTGCAACTTTTCTTGCATCTTTTTCTTCAATCGAAAAAACCTCAACTTCAATTTGTTTCCCCAGTAATTTTAATTGTTCTATAGCTGCAGGTCTATAAATATCTGCCGCTACCAATAAAACTTTTCTTTTTTGCTCAGTTAATTTTTTTGCAAGCTTACCGCAAAAAGTCGTTTTACCCGAACCTTGCAAACCAACAACCAGTATAGTTGTAATGCCCGATGGATTGATCTGCAATTCCTGATGACCACCGCCAAGTAATTCAGTTAACTCATCATAAATAAATTTAGTAATTAACTGACCTGGAGATATTGAAGCAATTACTTCTTTACCAAGTGCCTTAACTTTTACATTCTCAATAAAGTCTTTAGCGACTTTGTAGTTTACATCGGCATCAAGAAGAATTCTTCTTATCTCTCTCAAAGTGTCGGAAATATTAGCTTCGGTAAGCTTTCCTTGACCTGTAACTTTTTTAAGTGCGGTTTCTAACTTTAGAGATAATTCTTCAAACATAATTTCAACAAATCAACTTTACTAAAACCAATCCTAATTTTCTTTCAAAGCATTTGCACCGGATACAATCTCAAGTATCTCTGTGGTTATTGCGGCTTGTCGTTTACTATTATAAGTAAGACTAAGACTTCTTATTAATTCTTTCGCGTTCGTAGTTGCATTATCCATTGCTGTCATTCTTGCTGCAAATTCAGAAGCATTAGATTCCAATAAAACTCTCCACATTTGTCCTTTAAGATGTTTTGGAATCAAATAATTGAATATTGCTTTTTGATCAGGTTCATAAATATAATTTGCAACTTCGTGTTTATCGTTTGCTTTTTCTTCACCAGATGTAATTGGTAAAAACTGCTCAACTACAATTTTTTGTTGGATAATGGATTTAAATTCATTAAAAATAATTATTACTTTATCTATGCTTCCATCAAGATATTTTGGAATTATTTCATCAACCAATTTTTGAGCTGTTGTATAGTTTATCTGAGAAAATATTCCAGGATAAGAAGCGGCAACATTGTAATCTCTTCTACTAAAATAATCTGAACCTTTTTTACCTAAACAATAAAGCTGATGTTCTAAACCTTTTTGTTTGATTTCTTCTTCAACATATCGTGTTGCTTCTTTTAAAATATTGGTATTAAAAGCTCCACATAAGCCACGATCAGCAGTAACAACAATAACCGCAACATTCTTTACTTCTCTATCGGCAAACAAAGGATTGGATTGCTTATCATCTTCATTTACAAGATGTGATAGCAAAACAGATATTTTCTTAGCGTAAGGGCGAGCATTCAAAATAGATTCCGTTGCGCGGCGTAATTTTGCCGCTGCTACCATTTTCATGGCTTTGGTAATCTGTTGAGTGCTTTTAACACCTTTTATTCTAAGTTTTATGTCTCTTAACGTTGCCATTATTATCTAGCTAAAAATTCTATACTATTTAAATGTTGATAAAAATTCTTGACCTGCCTTCTTCAGCAATTCTTCTGTCTCTTTACTAACATCTTTATCTTTTTTAATCGAATCAAAAATCTTTTTGTATTTAACTTCAATAAATTCAAGAACTTCTTTTTCAAATCGCTTTACATCTTTTACTGGAATCTCATCCATAAAACCTTTTGTACCATAGTAAATACTTACTACTTGTTTTTCAACAGGTACAGGAGCGTATTGTCCTTGTTTTAATAATTCAACTAATCTTGCGCCTTTAGCCAAAGTTCTTTGTGTTGATTTATCAAGATCAGAACCAAATTTTGCAAATGATTCTAATTCTCTGAATTGTGCAAGATCAAGTTTCAAACTTCCTGCAACTTTTTTCATCGCTTTAATCTGAGCATTACCGCCAACACGAGAAACTGAAATACCAACGTTAATAGCTGGTCTTATACCCGCATTAAACAAATTGGACTCAAGATAAATCTGTCCATCTGTAATGGAAATTACGTTCGTAGGAATGTAAGCTGAAACGTCTCCCTGTTGTGTTTCTATAATTGGAAGTGCAGTTAAACTGCCGCCGCCTTCAGCATCACTAAGTTTTGAAGCTCTCTCAAGAAGTCTTGAATGAAGATAAAAAACATCGCCAGGATAAGCTTCACGTCCAGGAGGTCTTCTTAACAATAAAGATAATTCTCGATATGCTTGTGCTTGTTTTGAAAGATCATCATAAATACAAAGAGCGTGCTTACCATTGTCTCTAAAAAATTCACCTAAAGTTGCACCGGAATATGGTGCGATAAATTGTAATGGAGCTGGCTCGGAAGCAGCAGCAGAAATAACAGTTGTATATTCCATTGCACCATTTTCTTGAAGCTTGGCAACTACTTGAGCAACTGTAGATTCTTTTTGTCCAACAGCTACATAAACACAATAAACAGGGCTTATACCTAAAGCTTTTGCTTCTTCAGTATGGGTAAATTTTTGGCTGATGATTGCGTCAATTGCGACTGCAGTTTTACCTGTCTGTCTGTCACCGATAATTAATTCTCTTTGTCCTCTTCCAATTGGAATCATTGAATCAACAGCAACAATACCTGTTTGCAATGGCTCTTTTACAGGTTGTCTTTGAACAACACCAAGAGCTTTTCTTTCAATCGGTAAAAACTGAGTTGTATTGATTGGGCCTTTTCCATCGATAGGAAATCCAAGTGGAGTAATAACACGTCCTAACATCGCTTCACCAACCGGCATAGAAGCTACTCGTTTTGTACGTTTAACCGTATCACCTTCTTTAACAAGTGTTGTATCACCAAATAGAACGCATCCAACGCTGTCTTCTTCAAGGTTAAGCACCATTCCAAAAACATCATTTGGAAATTCGACTAACTCACTAGCCATAACTTGAGAAAGTCCATAAACACGCGCTATACCGTCACCAACTTGCAGCACAGTTCCTACATCATAAATATCAACTTCACTTTCAAATCCGGAAAGTTGTTTTCTTAATATCGCAGATATTTCATCAGGTCTAACTTCTGCCATTTGTAATTTCCTTTATTAAATTCCTTTGAATTAATTTAATGTAATGCCGTCTTGCAATAATTGTTTTTTTAATAAACCAAGCTGATGAATCATCGAAGCATTATAAACCGTATCTCCAACCTTCGCTACAAATCCACCAATAATATTCTGATCAACTTTAAAAGTTAAACGAGCTTTCTTTTTTAGATGAGACTCAAATTTTTGTTGTAGTTGAATTTTCTGTTCGTCATTAAAGATAAAAGCTGTAGTTACATCTATCTTTACAGATCCAATATGTTCATCTTTTAAGTTATCAAACTTTTCTAAAATTTCAGTAAACAGATCTTCTCTACCCTTTGTGATAACAAAATTTAAAAAATCCAGGCTGTCTTTATCAATTAATTTTCCAAAAATTTCAGCAAGTATTGATTGCTTGGTTTCTGTTTTTATTACAGGACTTTTAAATGCTCTTAGCAGTTCAGGACTTTTAATCAGACTTCTATATACCAAATCAAAATCACTGGATACTTTATCCAAAATATTTTTCTCGATAGAAGTATCTAGAAAAGATTTAGAATATCTATTTGCAACTTTTGATGAGGCCATAATTAATTTTTAGATATATCACTTATGTATTTATCTACAAGTTTTTTATTCTTTTCTGCATCAAGATTTTCTTTTAATATCTTTTCAGCAGCCTGAACTGAAATTTCAGCAATCTGATTTTTTAGTTCATCAAATGCAGCATTCTTCTTACGATCAATTTCAGCTGAAGCGTCTTCAATTAATTTTTTAGCCTGAGCTTTACTATCCTTAATCATCTGTTCTTTTAGATTTTCAGCAAACAGTCTGCTCTGTTCAATTATCTTTTTAGATTCATCTTCAGCTTTAGCAAGGCTATTCTGATTTTGAGCAAGAATCTGTTTTGCTTCATCTTTTGCTTTTTCTGCCTGCTCTAAAGAATCTTTAATAGCGTCTTCTCTTTGCTTCAAAGCAGAGAGAATCGGCTTCCAGGCAAATTTTGTAAGAAGAATTAGAAGCAGAATAAAAGTAAGAGTAGTCCAAAAAGCTAATCCGCCATTAACGGAAAGCAATCCGGCACTGCCACCTTCAGCCTCAGATACAACTAAAGCAATAAAAGCAAATGTATTATTTGCGATCATAATCTTATTGTTAAGTTTATTTTAAAATAACTGGAGTGTAATCCACACTCCATTTAACTAATTACTTACCGGCTAAGATAAAGCAGATAACCAATGCAAATAATGAGATACCTTCAATCAACGCAGCAGCGATGATCATTGAGGTTCTGATTGCACCAGCAGCTTCTGGTTGTCTTCCACTTGCATCCATTGCAGCAGCAGCTAATTTGCCAATGCCTAAAGCACCGCCAAAGATTGTTAATCCAGCACCTAATCCAGCAGCTAAATATGCAAAGTCCATTAACGTTCTCCTTTAATTAGATTTAATGTTATAAATTATCTTAATGATCCTGATGAACTGCCATTCCAATAAACAAGGAAGATAGCATTGTAAAAATATAAGCTTGTAATAAAGCTACTAAAACTTCAAGTCCGTAAATAAATAAAGCCATTGGAATTGCTAATCCTGCCCAACCAACACTCTGCATAACAAATATCAAACTTATCAAAGCATAAATAACTATATGACCTGCAGTCATATTAGCAAAAAGACGAATAGCCAATGCAAATGGTTTTGCAAGCAGTCCTAAAAGTTCAACTACTATCATGATTGGTAACAAGAAAACAGGAACTCCATGTGGAATTAATCCTTTGAAATATCCAAAAGCACCATTGTTTCTCATTCCACCAAACTGAATGACAAGAAATGTAAAAATAGCCATAGTAGCTGTAACAGCAATATTACTTGTAAAAGTTGCAGAGAAAGGAATTAATCCTAAAAAATTTCCAAAAAGGATAAAGAAAAAGGCTGTGAGGAGATAAGGTAAAAATTTCTCAAACCCCTTTCCAATTGTAGGTTTTGCAATTTCATCTCGAACAAAAATTATAAACAACTCCCAGAAGTTTGTAAAACCTTTAGGAACCATCGATGATTTGTAAGCTTTAGCAACTCTTGTCATTACAATAAAGAGCAAAATTGAACCAAGCCACATAAAAAGTACATGTCTTGTAATTGAAAGATCTATCCCAAATAATTCAAAATGTGGAAGATAAACCTTAAAAAATGGCGAAAAATCAAGATAATCTCCATCCATTACGTGATGAAGAATCCAATCACTGCTTGTAGCAGGTTTGGTAGTTATGAGGCTATCAACAATAACTTGTGTTGAAGTAGAATCAATCATTGCTTAGTCTTGATTATAAAATTCTTTTTCTGATTTAGTATAAAAATTTCTACTATGAGATAGTAGAAATAGAAAATAAAGGTTGTAAAGATAAAAGAATTGAGCCTAACAAACAAGAATTCTAGGGCTATTACAATGAGGATAAGCATCAAAAATAAGCGCACAACTAATCCTCCGAATACAATAATCAAGAAGATTTTATCGCTTTTTTCAAACCCAAAGTGGATTGCCAAAACGCCTAATGCGAAATTGAATGTTGAAAAAATAAAGCCAAAAAAAAGGCTATAAAATTGAATCGGATCGAGAGTACTGGAATAAAAGGTAATTAATAGCCATACACAAAAAAGGAGTGGGATTACACCTAAAAAGTAAATATTTCTATTTCTTTTCATTTTTTAATTTACTTCTCTTCTCTAAATAGGTAACTGTTCTTATCAGATTATAAAGTGCTATTCCAATTCCAAACAGGCCAGCTATTAACGTGAAGATATAATTCTGAGAGAACTTTTTATCAAGCCAACTCCCTATCAAAACAAAAGCAACAATAGTTACTGCGAGCTGTAAACCCAATCCTAGATAAGGAGCAACATCTCTCAATGATTTGGCAATCCCGGAATCATCTTCCGGTTTTAAAGCCATCTTATTCTCCTTTGCTTACAGGCTTAAACGAAGATTGACTTCCCATTGAACTCCTTCCTTCAAACATAGCACCGGCTTCAACTACAAGGATTTTTGTAAGTAAATCACCTTTTAAAACTGCTTTGGATTCAAGAACAAGTTTTTCTTTTGCACTTACAGTACCTTCAACTTTACCACCTATTGATATAGTTTCACCGGTAAGTTGTCCCTGAATGCTGCCATGTTCACCAACAGTAAGATTTCCTTGAGCAGTAATATCTCCTTTAACAGTTCCATCAACACGCACATTACCATTACTGGAAACTTTTCCCTCTATAACAACGCCGCTACTAATAATTGTTACTTCTTCCATAGAACTCCCGTTAGATTTAGTTTTCAAAATAAAACTCCTAAAATTTAATTATAACTTTGGATGGATCAATCGGTTTTCCATCTTTCCAAATTTCAAAATGTAAATGCGGACCCGTGGATTCGGTTCCTGAATTTCCGCTTAATGCAATCATCTCACCTTGCCGCACAAAGTCTCCATCCTTCTTGAGTAATGATGAACAATGAAGATATTTAGTTAAATAATTTTCTGAGTGATTTATTATAATTGTGTAACCAAAGTTTGTTGTGTAATCAGCAAAAACCACATAACCGCTTGCCGATGCAAATATTGGGTTATTTTCCTTCATTACATAATCAGTTCCATTATGTCCACGCTCAGGGTTATATGTTCTGCTAATAAATCCTTCCGCAGGTTTTATAAATGTGAGATCTTCATTCTGGTTATAAAATATTTTGTCAAGAAATGTAAGAAACACACTCAGAATATTCCCGTCTAACGGTAATTTTTTATTTAGGGTATCTTTTAATTCCCTAGGATTATTCATCAATGTTGAATCACCCAAAAAGATAGCAAATTTTAATCGTTCATTAACAGATTTTAATGATTCTATTTCCTTTGCAAGAAAGATTACTTTATTATTAAGTATTTCTACTTTCTTCTTATCAGAATCTGTTAATCTTAATGAGTACGGAAAAAGAACTTCACTAAGTGGAGTAAAACTTATAATGTAAAACCCCAGCAGAAAGACCATAAGACTGTAAATACCAACGTATGTCACCAATTTAAATGATGATATTTTTATAGATCTCGGTTCACTTGATGTTTCTTCTGGAACAATAATAATAGAAAAATTTTTTATTTTTTTAAGTTTCAACATTTATTTTGCATTTAATGGTTAAATCTAATTCAGCTTTTTCATTAATTCCACAAACTTAATTCTACCCTCCCTAATAAGCGCCGGTTCATCTTTACTTAAATCAATTAGAGTCGAGGCTTCAAAGTAGGACTTTTTATTTGAATAGAAAATAGCATCCACTTCATTAGAGAATTCTTGTATAATCATAGAGGAATCATTCATAGGTTCGTTTCCTGTTCGGTTTACACTTGTAGAAACTAATGGCATTTTTAGTTCACTTATTAATTTGTAACAAAATCTGTGGTTCGGAATTCTAAATGCCCCTGTTTCAGCTTGCAATAATTCCTGATACTTTTTATTAAGTTTTAGAATTACCGAAACCGGATTTGGCCATATCGACAAAAGGAAGTCTAAATATCTTTCCGAATCTATATCAGTATAATTTTTTAATATTTCGATATCAGAAATAAGAAAAATATATCGCCTCCAATTAATTTTTCCTTTAACCTCACTGATTTTTTTTATCGCCATTTCATTAAACGGATTTCCTCCAAATCCATAAATGGTATCAGTTGGATAAATAAAAATTGAACCTTTTAGAAAAAGTTCACTGGCGATACTAATGCTCTCTTCAAATCTTTCATCAATATTAATTAACAAAGATTTTTTTTTCTCAATCACTTAACATTTCCTCTGCTTTTAAAATAATTTGTTCAGGCAAAAGGTTCATTGCGCAATCAAATGTTTTAATAGGACACAAATTGTGACCATGAATTCCGCATGGTTTACATTTTAAGTCGTTATATCCAATTGATGAGCTTTTGTCGTTATAAGGGTAAAAACCGAATTCTGGAACGGTTGAGCAGTAAATGGTCAAAACCTTTACATCAGCACACATACCCATATGAGTTGGGGCGCTGTCATTTGATAGCAGCAACATTGAATGTTTTAAAAGTTCAATACTTTCCACAATTGAAAACTTTCCAGCTGAATCAATAACTTTTCCAGAGAATTTAGAAACTATATGTTCAGAAGTTACTCTATCATTTTCACCACCGATTAAAACAACTCTAATTTTTCGATCAGCAAAATATTTACAAATTACTTCAAAATATTCTGAAGGATATTTCTTCGTATTCCAGACACTTCCTGGCGCAATTGCAATAAATCCGTCAATCAATTTATTTTGATTGATAAAAGCGTTTACTTTTTCAATTGAACGCTCGCTCGAATTTATCTCAGGAACAATTTTCCAGTTTTCATCGTTGTACACGAACCCAACTAAATCAAAATTTCGCTGTACTTCATGTTTAGTCGAATCGTATGATACAAGATTTTTGTAAACGTGAAACAAAGTTGAGTTATCAAAACCAAAGGTCTCCCTCACTTCAAGTAACAGAACAATTAATGAGGTTCGTAATGATCGATGTGCAGAGTAAATTCTAGTATAATTGTTTTGTTTTAATTGCTTTACAAATTTATAAGTACGAAGTAATGATTTGTGTTTGTCTTTTTTATCAATCACAATTGTATTATCAACAGATGGTGATGCTTCAAATATTTCCTTGGTTGCGGGAATGCATAATACATCAAGAGAACTGTTAGGAAAAAATTCCTTAAGTTTTTTTAATGCTGGCAAAGTAAGAATTGCATCACCGGGAAACGCAGTCTGAATAAATAAAATATTCTCAGTATTCAATTCAATGCTTCCATCTTTTGTGCATCCAGAACCATTGTTCAGGATGTTCACGAATTGTTTTTTCAAGATAGTTCAACATTCTTTCTGATAACACTTTAACTTTTTCCTCTTGTTCAACTGGTAAGTCTTCTCGGCTTATTTCAATGATTTCTGCTTTATAAGAATAATCAGCTTGTCTTATTGATATTCCATATATTATTGGTGAATTCATTTTAAGCGATAAAATCGCCGGCCCAGTATAAACAGATGTCTTACGCCCAAAAAATTCCAACTTAATACTATCTTCCGGACCTCTTTGATCAGCAACTAACGCCACTATCCCTTTGTTAAGTAGCTCGGAATAAATATTTCTAATTGATGCACCTAAAGGAACAACAATATTTGTCCATTGGGTTCTGGCTCTATTCATCCAATCATTAACATATGGATTGCGTTGTGATTTGACTATTACAGATAATTTTTTATTTAGTTGCAGACCTGCAGAAATTGCGATATACTCCCAATTACCAAAATGTGCTGATAATAATATTAATCCATTATTCTCTTGCACTTTCTTTTCAACTAATTCCAAATTATTAAACTGTACTTCTTTTTTTAATTGATTGATTGTAGTCCATGGTAAACATAAAATTTCAACAAAAGTAACTGCAAAATTTTTATAACTACCATAAGCAATATTCTTAATCTCTTTGGAGGTTAAATCTGGGAAAGCATGTTTAAGATTGTCAAACACAACATCTTTGCGAATTGGAATAATATAAAAGAAAAAGAAGGCAATAAAAGAAGAAAATTTTCTGGATAATCTTAACCCGAGAATTCGACAAAGAAAGCTTAATAATAAAAAGAGTATGTATTCAATAATATTTTTCACATTACACATTAAGTTTATGTGTAAAAATAGTGAAATGATAGGATTTATTAATCAATTGAATTTCAACAAAAAAGCCCCTTATCAAGAGGCTTTAAAAACTCAGTATTACTATCTGACGACAATGCGTCTTTGCCAGTTATCATCTCTTAATTCACCCCGCTTGGTAGAATGAAGTATAGTGTAGTCTGAAAATCCGGTAAGATCAGCAAAAACAAAATAAACACCACCTTCAATTTCTGTGTATTGCCATATTTCATAAGGTCTTGTTTCTAATTGATTCGGATATCTTTCTATCTCTGTGGGTTCGCCATATAATAGAAAAACTCTGCCCCTGTCAGTTTTCCATCCCTGTTTACCCATAGAAGTATATCTCTCATTACATATTTGCACTCTCTGCATATAATTTCTGTAAAACTCATTTTTGTTCAGGTTTGCGTTTTCATCTTTAGCTTTCCAGAAATCAAACATATATTCTCTTTTGCCTTCAAGATTTGAAAGTTTCTCATATTTGTCAATTTCAGTTTTTGTGGCAAGATATTCCGATTTATCAAAAAGGTCATCCAATTCTTCCTCTGACATTGAGCCAAAACTAGAACTTAAAACAGCAGTAGTTGATACTTCAAATGTATCTGTAACTTGCACATCGGGATTGTATACAAAAAATTTCTTAGCTGAAGATACTCCTGTATTTCCTACACTATCAATTAATGCAATAACAAGAGTATAAGAATCAGTAGGATAATTGGATAATATGTGCGACCCAACTTCAACACGTGTATTGGAAGTTCTGGAAAGATACTTAGATTTTTCTTTAACAAGTTTTCCTTTACTATTATAAATCATCTGACTCATTTTCACTTGCTCACTTTTTATCGAATCAGATTGTAGATTATAAACTTCCAAATAAAAAAACAATGCAGGCTGAGATATCCCAAAAACAACGTTTGGTATTGGTATAACCTCATATGTGTTTTTATAAAAGATAGAACTGGTATTTTCACTTCCCTGTATCATCTTAGAAGCCAGTTGTATATCGCTGATACTCATAGAATGATGCATGTATGGAACTACTTTTATGTTTTCTTTTATCAGTCTGAATTTATCTGGATTGTGCATATCTGAGCCTGTAATTTCGCAAGTAAAACTACCTTTGGGTACTATAAATCCTAATGTCCCAACCAAAATCTGGCTATTTATAATAGATGTGTCTAAAATATCATGTTTCAATTTCCATTGATTAAAAACTATTGTATCCCCTTTAATATCGTCCTTAATAAATATTTTCAGCAATCCTTCTATTTTAGCATTTGAGTTTTCTGAATTTACTTTTAGTGATGCTTCATTGAAAGAGTAATAAAACTCTACATAATTTGATGATGTATCGTATCCAAATTGTGCATAATCAAATTCAAATTCAAAATCTGATTGAGCAAAAGCTGGATAAATAAAAACGAAAAGGATAAAAACTATTTTTTTCATTGTAATTCTTCTTTATCATTAAATAAAAAAAGCGTCTATTGCATACAATAGACGCTTAAATAAGAACCTGGCATTCACTATTGGAAAGCTAATTTAACAGTAAAAATATGGTTGGATGTTGGAAAATCTTGAACATCCCTGTATGCATAATCAAAAGTTATGCCTAAGCCCGAACCAACATCATAATTTACACCTGCACCTGCAGCAAAACCATAGATAGACTCATCCATATTTTCAGTATACATTTGATAACCACCCCTTATGAAAAAAGTGTTCATGTAACTGTATTCCAAGCCAAAGTTAATAGCATCATCTAAAGAATTATTTGCAACAAATGTACTGGCAAGCATAATCCGATTTTCTTCATCAAAATTTTCCTGATATGCAAGACTTAGTTGAAAATAACTTGGTATTTGAAAAGGTTCAGCCACAACCTCATACGTACCATTAGGTGCGCCAATAACAGAACCAGGAACACCTGTCTGAACTCTTAAGTCCTGACCGGCATAAGACATGTTTGACCCAATATTATTAATAGTTGCACCGATTGAGAGGTTGCTATTAAATTTATACTGTACACCTGCATCAATAGCAAAACCACTGGCAATTGTATTACCAATAGTTTCATTTATAAACTTAACATTTGTTCCAATTGAAACACGATCAGTTAAAGTTTTGGAATAGGTTAATCCAATAGTTATAAATGAAGGTGAATATGTACTACCTGTTCCATCAGGAAATTCATTTGTAGTAATCGGAATATCACCAATATCTAATGATTTAAGACTTAAAGCCACTGAGCCAAATTCACCAAGACTTGTACCTGCGGCAAAGTAAGAAATATTGATGTCAGCTACATAATTCATGTAACTAAACATAGCTTCTGATTTCTTCGAAACATCCATACCGCCAGGGTTATAGTAAATTGATTCCAAGCCATCTACAGTTGCTACAAATGCTCCTGAGGTAGCGATGCTTCTAGCACCAACCGGAATCAACAATTGATCTGCACCAGTTGTTCCTCGACGCGATTTATCACCCGGATAAAGCGACACTGTAAAGAAAACTGTTAAAATTATTAGTACTATTTTTTTCATTTCGAAACTCCACATATGTTATAAATTTATAAACTTGGGCAGGAAAACTAATCCTGCCCAAATACAATCATTAAAATCTGGGCAATTGTTTCTGTGGCATAATTATCGAAAACTTCAAAACCTTATCTCCGTATTTCGGTGATGATACAATAGCTAGATATAACCCAGAGGCAACTCTTAAACCGGATTCATTCTGTAAGTTCCAATTTAAAAATGGTGTAGTTGAATTTGGGTCTTTAACAAGTGTTCGTAACAATTGACCCGACAATGAATATATTTTAATTGATATTTCTTCGTTTGGAAGATTTGTGAATGTCACAAAAGGATCGTCAGCTGCAAGGTTATTATAAGCTGTATATGGATTATAACCATACAACGGATTCGGATAGACATTTACTTTTTCAAATAAATCTTTTGCCTGATCGTCAGAAAGAATATCTTTTACAACATTAAATTTATAAACATCATCAGAGGTATATGGATATACATCAACAGGAATTGTAAGTTTATCTCCATTTGAATAGAATGAACTTGCATCTTTTCTCTGCAATCCAACTACATAAAGAGCATTGAACCATGGAGAAATAAATATTTCCTTCTGTGTATCTGTAATACCAATTGCATCTGGTGGAATTGGAGGTACGCTAACTGATCTTAATAAATCAGACCAGACTGTTACTGGGCCGCCAGGAGTATTAAACACACCACCGGTATATTCAATCTGACTACCTGTTGCATCATAAGGCGCATCGAAGATCATAATAACTTCGCCTGATAGATTCAGTGAATCTGAAGGATCCCAATTTCCATCAGGATTTCCTTTTGGATATATGTTTGTGTTTCTGCGTTCTACAAAGCCAACTGCTAACTGACGTTGGTCTCCCGGAAACTTTTCATCCACTACCCATGCTGTAAATGGAACATCTACAAATCCATTAGCCCTGTCATTAACTAAATCCCAATTACCTACTGTTCCTCTAGTAACTGTATCAGTAGGACCAACAGCAGATGCAAATGCGTATGAATTCGGTCGTGTAATATTTGAAGTTCCCTTATAGTTATTTAGATATCTATAAGCTTTACCTGATGTACCAAATCGTAGTTCAACTTTTCTTAATCTATCAGCAGTTATGTAATCGGATTGTCTATTTCTAAATCCAAAAACATCATTACCATCAGGAATATCTTTTCCTACATAATAGACACCTGTGGCAGATCCATCGCTAAATTCATCAAACCAATCAGATGAAGAAGGAGAATAAACTGGTGTACCCACCGAGCCTACAACATCTTCAATTTTTGTAATGAATCCTTCTGTTAAAATCTGAGTAACATTATTTGGTTCATTGTAAAGATAATAATCACCGGAATCTACTAATACAGTTCCGGTTGTAAGATTCTTTAATTGCCAAAACATATTATAATCTACAGTTGCATCATTTTTGAAAAATGATATCTGATACTCATTGTCTTTTAGATCAGGTTGACTTACAACATCGTATGTTACGATGCCATTAGAAGCACCTGATATTTTATTTGCAGAAATAAGTTCAACGGGTGGCAAAAATAAATCTTCACCCATTAAAACTGTTAAAAGATTTTTATTATTCTCAACTGCCTGAACAAAAGTTTGATCAGTCAAATAATAATCTCCGTAACTGCCAAATACTCCACCTGATTTGTTAACCAATGCATCATGATTTACACCATAGGATGTTACTGCAAAATAATAAGGTTTCCCTTTTACAAGCGGGCCCTCTGTAAATGGATCTTGAGTAATCCTAAATCTGATTCTACCTGTTGCGGGATCTTTATAGATATTTGAGTCAAGAACATTTTCTGGTGGAGCTGCTGGATAGAGCATAAAAATTCCACCACTGTTACCATCTTTATAGTATAAGTTATTTACAGAGTCAGCAACCTGATATCTGCCTATTACTTTTATGTTTGGTTGACCATTTACTATTTCTGAGGAGCTATAAGTTTGAAAAGCATAAACATTATAACCGCCATATTTAATATCCCACGAACTTGTCTTATTAGAATACTTAAATTGTTCTTCTGTTGGCCAAGAAAGTTCAATGAAATCTTCATTACTTTGAGTTGTTACTACAGGTGCTGGTGGTGGTGAAGGTGCCAAAAAGTTGAGATTAAATATAGTTTGAGCGCCGTCATCAATTTTTCGAGCAACGGTAATTGAATTTTTAGCGTCTGCACCCTGTCCAACTACATACGCAACTACAATTTCTTTCTCTTCCCCTTTTATTAAAGTGAATGGACCGGTATTTGTCATTTGTCTTGAATCAGCGGCTGTAACATTAATCCAGCCTGATCCATTGCCATTATTTGCAACAGGATCACCTGAATACCAGAATCTAGGATCCACAGTGGCGCAGTTAACGCCGCCGAGTACTGTACCATATGGAAAAGTACATGGATCAACATCCTCACCTTCTCTTCGTTTACCTAACATATAATTTCTGGCATGTTCTTTAGTATTGGGGTCATTCAATGCGGCATCGCCATTTATGTACTGAATGAATGATGCAATGGGTAAATTTTTGGCACCTGGAAAAGTTTTTACCCCAATTGTCTGACCTCTGTAACTATATGCGGTATCTAATGGAGTATCAATTCCATCATCATAAACACTATTACCGTTATTATCTACATATGTATCTCCAGAAATATAATCAACAGGACCAGAGAAAAAGTCTATCATATAACAAGGAGGATTTGATCCGTATTCAGTATCTGATCCGTTATTATATGTATAACCTGAATTTCTCTCAATATCACTTCCTACCAAATCATCATTAGCATTTCCTAAATCCACATCTGCCCAAACGCCAAATAGTACGCTGTCTAACTGAGCTGGTTCATTTGGATCACCTAAACCAACATACTTAAAACGATATCGTACAAAAATTAAATTTCCAATTGCACCACCTGAGGCAAAAGCAAAAACAGATTGTCTAACTTCTATACCATAAGGTGGAACATTATTATATCTTCTTTGAGGAGCTGCTACACCATCCCAGTAAACTGTCCAAACAGTTTCATCTCCCAATATGTCTGGTTTATCCTCATCAAGATCCCACTGACCATTACCATTATCAATTGGATTGTAAACACCATCACCATTTCCATCATAAAAATCAGCACCAAGATCCACAGCATCTTTCCAATCCTGCCAGGAAGTTCCAAAAACAGGGTCAGTAGCTTTTACAACATATATCTGTGCTCTTGGATCACCGGTTGTTCCTGCTAAACCAGGAACATAATCTTCAACCAAGGAAGCTGAAGCAACCGCATTAGAAAAAAGTGTTCCATTTGCATAACCACTAAGAAAGAAACCACCTGAAAAAAGGAAAACGTGATTGCCAAATTTTCCTCCAGCACCAGCAACTGTTGAGACCGGGTGAGGAAGATTTACAGCTGCAATAATACCTTTTTTATCTAATGGAAGATTAATATTATTGATAAATAACCTATATCCAGCACCTTTTTTACCACCTTCTTCAGTAGTATTAACTATTTTACCTAAAGTTTCCGTATTGGGTTTAGTACCTTTTTTATCATCGCCTAAAAATCCTAAAGATAATGGAGCCAATATCAATAGAATAATGAGGAAACGAAATTGGTACAAACTCTTATTGTTTTTCATTTTTAATGTCCTCTCAACTTTAAAAAATTCTGAATAATTATAAGCTTATGTTTGAGAAGTTCAATTTAAAGCCAAGTTTAATTAATCTTGGAATACCAAAATTAGCCGGATTATTTTCCAGGCTCTTATAGTCTTGAACATATCCTTCACCTTTCAATTCTGAAGTAGCCTTTCCTCCAGGTGTATTTAAATATTCAGTTGTATATGGACTGCCAGTCGATCTATACACGGTTGTAATATTATCAGCATCCAGAAGATTTTCTATCCATATGTATGGTGAAAGTATAATATCACCAATTGCAAAGCTTTTCTCCATCTTAAAATCAAGTCTAATTGATCCAGGAGCAAATGCTGAATTGATGTATCCTTTTGTTTGTGAAAGAATTCCATTATCGCCTAATAGATTCCATTGATCCATTGGTGTATAAGGGCGACCGCTGCTAAATGATAATAACAAATTAGCATTAAACATTTCCAGCCATCCCAATTCACCTTTTGGAACATAAAAATCTACGTTAACGACACCTGTATGTCTTTGATCAAAATTTAATGGAGCAATAACTTTTGGTGCTGCATTATCGGTATTTCTAAATACTGCAGTTTGACTAGAGGATGTAGATGAGCCAGTTCCTTCCGCAATTGAAAATGTATATTGTGCAGATACACTGAAGTAGCTCAAGTGAGTAATATCAAGAGAAAGTGCAATACCTTTTGTTGTACCAAAGTCTGCGTTCTCAGGATATATAGCATCAAGCAATGGACCATCGACTTCCTGTCTAAATTTATGATTTTGCACATTAACCAAGTCTCTAATATTTTTATAGAAAGCAGTAATGTTTAAAGCTGAGTTGTCACTTAATAACTGACGGAAACCAACTTCATACTGAATTGTTTCTTCAACTCTTAATGCTCCGTTGAATCCACTTTGTGGTGCCATATCAAATACTCATTGTAGCAATATGGCCCAAAATAAACATCATTCAATTCAGGTAACTGAATAAATCTACCGTATTGAGCATGAAATACCGTTCCTGAGGTAACTGGGAATCCAATTCCAATTCTTGGAGATAACTCAACTTCAGCATCTCTTATCTGAAAATCTCCTGTGTCAAAATCATATGGATCTGATCCACCAGCATAAGGAAGTGCAGGGTCTTTGAGAACATAAGATTTTAGATTATAGTAATCCATTCTTAAACCGATATTAAGAACTATATCCTGTAATTCAAATCTATCCTGCAGATATGCATAACCGATATCCGGTTTGTATGGTCTTAAGAATTGATTTGCTTCATCAGTTGTAGTTTTGGTTTGTCCGGTTACATCATACCCATACACAAATGGCTGTATTGCTTCAAACTTCTCAGGGTCTGATAGATTATCGGGTTGCTGAGCATAAGACCCCGCAAATACTCCATACCCTCTAACAGTATGCTGCGAGAAGCCTGTACCAAATTCTAAAAGATGGTTATCAATTTGCGATGTAATATCGAAATCAATAAAGAATGCATCATCCTCTCTTTTCTGATATAACCCACCGCCTGTATAACCGTAAGGTCTAAAAACACCATTCTCATCAACAATCATCTAGGACCTCCACCTTGGAATTTAGTGCCACATTTCCAAATTCATCTAATCTGGCTGGCTTTAGACCATCACCAACTAAAATTACACTCCAAATGATTTTCCCAAATGGTGCATCTCCATAAAGAGCAAGATTATCTCCTAAGAACGGGTTATATCTTTTGAAGTCAAACATTTTATAACCCAGGTTAATGTTCCAAAATGTTGTATTACTAACTGTCTGAGACAGACGACCATTTAAAGAAATATTCTTTTCAAAAGCCTCGGGATTAAATCTTGAATTATTTTTCTGATAACGATAGTCAATTACTTTTGAAGTTCTATCATTATATAATCCGCTAAAGTTTAATGTAAAATCACCTAAACGATGATTAGTTTTTCCGGAGAATCTCCAGACACTAGCCGGATTATTTTCATATCCAGTATATGACTTATTAATTGACGGAAAACTTATATCAACAGCTGTTGGATCAGCGTCCTGAAACCATCCTCTTTCGGCTGATAAAAATATAGTATGATCAGAAATTCCAGGAATGATAGGACCGCTTAATGTACCGGCATAAAGATTATAACCATAATCATCAGTATATGATGAGGTAACAAGATCGGTAAGAATTGTATAAGTCGGCTGACCGGACTTTGTTGTAACATTTATAATACCTGATTGTGCCTGGCCATACTTAGCTTCGTAACCGCCAACCTGAAAAGATATTTGTTCAATTGCAACGTTACTAACTGAAGCAACTGAAGATCTATTGTATAAGTTGTTTTGAGGCACGCCATCAACGATATATAATACTTCACTGCCTCTACCACCTCTAACGTTAATACTTGCATTACCATCCTGTCCGCCGCTTCCCTCTTGTATAACAACGCCGGATTGAAGTGATGCAATATTTGTAACACCGCGTACAGGTAATCTTGATATCTGATCTGAATCGATAACTTTAACAGTGTTTGTTGATTTTTCTTCAAAAAACTTTCTATCAACAACAACAATTTCATCAAGCGTAAAATCTGTTGTAAGTTCAATATTCAAATCATAAGTAATACCTGCAACAACACGAATATTTTCTAATGTTTTTGGTGCATACCCAACATAGGTAACCTTAAGTTCATAAGTACCTGGAGTAATATTGAGTATAAAATAATTTCCATCTACGTCTGTGGCAGCTCCTGTTGAAGTACCAACTAAAATAACGTTTGCGCCTATTAGCGGCTCTCTTGTGGCTGCATCAACTATTTTTCCACTCAATTTACCAACTCCGGTCTGTGCAAAAAGCATCGGAACCAGAGAAAAAACTAATATAAAAAAGAACAAAATTTTTGTAATCGAATTTTTCATCGCTTCTCCACTAAAATATTTTTAGAGATTTGATCGTTATATCTCATTGATTAAATCATAAAAAAAAGCGGATGGACTGTAATTTTAATTACAGAAAACCACCCGCTTTTTTAATTAAAGAACCATAATTACTTCAACAATACCATCTTTTTTGTAGATGTAAAGTTTTTAGATTCAAGTGTATAGAAGTAAACACCACTTGAAAGTGATGATGCATCAAATGTTGCTTCATATGTGCCAGCAGTTTTTTCGCTGTTTAACAACATTGCAACTTCTTCACCTAACAAGTTAAATACTCTAAGAGTAACTATACCAGCTTCAGGAATTCTGAATTTAATTGTTGTTGAAGGGTTGAATGGATTAGGATAATTTTGACCTAATTCATAAACCATAGGTACTGAGTTATCAATTTCTTTAACATCGGTAGTAAAATCACCAAAGATATTGTATATCTGTATACCTGCAGGCTGATCTGATAGAATAAATAGATGATTTAATCCAAAAGCGCCTTCGTTATCAAGAGGTGTAGAACCACCATTAACAGTATCAGCACCTGGATACATAGCTGCATATTTATATTCATATGCACCAGAATTTGTACCAGCAGGAACAACTACACTATATCTCCAATTATTTCCGCCAACATTATGCAAAACTTTTAATGTACTTGCAGCACCACCAAGTGTATCAGCTACAGTCCAATTACCAGCCCATGCACCCAAGAATGGAGCTGCGCCTTTAATTCCAACAAATTGAAGTTCATTAAGTGGAATTGGTAAACCGTTCCATTTATTAACAGCACCTGTCATATCAACATTAAATTCCATTGCAACATCATTAACAAGAGGTCCAAACAATGGATATATATTAGGAATAATTGTAGGCAGATCTATTACAGTACCGTTAGCTACATAATAATGCCATCTATCTGATCCGGTTTCCCAGCCAGTATTAGCAAATCTTGTTTCCGGGAAAGCTCTAAATTTCCATTTAGTTGAATCACCAACTCCATTAGGAGCAGCAGAACCAGATGTAAATGTTAAGCTAGTAGTATAAATACCAGAATTGAATGGATCAGTATTGGCTAATTTTCTATTACCAACAACATTTTTCCCTAAGTTATCCCAATCCAAGCCCATAACAAGTATTGAGTCTTGAGCAGGATCAAAAGCACCGCCAACACCAACACCCAAAATACCACTTATATCAGCAGTAAAGTTAAGTGTATTAGTAACTTCATATATCGTTGTGTATACGCTATCATTATTAAACCAAGCTACTGGTAAGGTTGTAGAAGGAGCTGTAACTGTAAATGGTCTGTTAGGGGTTGATTCCCAATTATCGCCTGCAGGTGGATTAACAATTACATATTTAAATATATAAGAATTACCAGCAAGAGATGCAGGAGCGTTAAATGTACCTGTATAAATAGTATCGCCATCAGTGTCTGACAATTGGAATAGATTACCGCCCCAATTTGCCGTATCACCAAATGCAATTTGGAAATCTCCACGAACAACCATG
Organism: Ignavibacteriales bacterium; assembly: GCA_016707115.1. Classification (GTDB taxonomy): domain Bacteria; phylum Bacteroidota; class Ignavibacteria; order Ignavibacteriales; family Ignavibacteriaceae; genus IGN3. The sequence goes on from JADJIH010000004.1 coordinate 41,620, forward strand.
TTAGCACCAGCAGGGAAATTACCTTCATATGCTTGAACGCCCATATCAACCTGGAATGTTACAGGAATATCGCCACCTGCTGATCTAACAGCATATGGAGCTACATAAATACCGCAAGGTCCGGATTGATTAATAATTGGAGTTGTGTTTCCAACTTCATACCAGAACATCGAGAATATATAATCTGTGCCAGCATTAGTAGCCATATAAGGAGCCAGGTGACTTCCATCTTCATTCATTGTATTAGTTTCAGTCAAGTTTGTTGAGCCTGACCAATTTGCATCACCTAAAGCTCTTGTGTGAACATAAAGATCGCATAAAGAATCTTGTGTTGCAGGTGAACCAATAGTGTACTGAACTGCAAAGAAATCACGTGCTTGATTTGAAGCAATCATAATTGAAGGACCTGTTTGACCAAGACCTGGAGTATTAGCTTCATAACCATATTTTGATTTATCATGAGCTGCAGTTATAACTTTACCAGCCCAAACGTTTGGAGCTGTTTCATAAATTTCAACAATTGCATTTGCTAAGGTTGTAGAATCGGTTAAACCAGTAACTAAATGCACATTACCATTTGCATCAACTTGAATATCGCCCGAGTAGCTAACATAAGTATCAGCCAATTTCCAATCCCATAATTCAGTAAAATTAGTTAATCCTGGAATTGTTCTCCAATCAGGCACGAACCAATCACTCCAGGTAGCGCCATTGTCGGTTGATTTTGAATATCCAATTTCCCAACCGCCAACGCCAATTTCTTCTGTAAAAGAGCCAATTGCTCCAGCATAAACAACGCCATTATGAGCAACACCACCTAATAAAATGTTTCCATTTGTCCATCTGGTAGTTCCCCAAGTCGGAGGATCAATAACTTCAACTGTAGAAAAATCCTGTGTTCTCCATAATTTTAAAGCGTTGTCTGTTTGATTATCAGAATACCAATAAATCCAGACATTATCAGTAAAAGTTGGAACATTAGAACCTAACTGAAGAGTTGGAAAATCTTCAATATTTGCAAAAGCTGATTCCAACAACCCCTCACTAACACCGTATCCTAATCCACGAAAAGCAGCCGGACTTCCAAATAATTCTGGCCATGAAAAAGCGCCTAATAAATCTGCTATATTTCCAGAGCTTGTATAATTTGCTATGGTCATACTTGGGTAACGACCAGCATTTTGAGTAAGAGTACCGTTTTGTACGGAAGTATTACTTCTTTGCCAACTGGTTCCCCAATTGGTTGAATAATTCCACCACATTTCGCCACTAACACCATAGCTGGAATAACCACGATGAACTACAGCTAGTACATTTGAATATGGATCAAATGCTAGTGGATTTAATGTGTTACTTGCAGGTCCAAAAGCATTAGCCATTGTATCTACAATTACATAATTGGCCGCAGTCTGCGGTGAATTATTTCCTAAAGGAAAATAAATTTGTGAAGCATCAGTCCCAACATCTGTTCTTAGAGGGGCTTTTTGCTTAACAACTTCCTGAGCAAAGGCTACACTAATAAAAGCCAAAGCCAAGAACAAAACGGAAATTTTTTTGATCATAACGATCTCCTTTTGTGTTAAGTGTTTTTTGGTTAGTTAATTTAATTGAATGTAAAAAAAGTCATAGTTTTTTATTTATCTCAAAATTCTTTGTCAAATTACTATTGTTTGCGATTTTAGTCAAGAAATTAAAGTTTATTTATTTGCTGTTATGAAATAATATTTTTTGCTAATAATGTCAAGAGATTCTATTTTCCGATTATCCTCATCAGAGACCATAAACGTAGTTTTTAATTTCTGATTGCTAAATAAATCAAAATAATATTATCAAAATATAAAATTACATTGCTGCTTCAAGTTTTTGTTTTAACTGAACTTTTGGAACAGCACCAATAATAGTATCAACTACTTTTCCACCCTTAAAAATCAATACTGTAGGAATACTTCTTACTCCGTATTTAATAGCACTTTCTTGATTGTTATCAACATCAAGTTTTCCAATTTTTGCTTTACCTTCAAATTCGCCTGCAAGTTCTTCAACAAATGGAGCAATCATTTTACATGGTCCGCACCATACTGCCCAAAAATCTACAAGCACCGCTTTGTCTGACTGCAACACTTCAGTACTAAAGTTTTGATCTGTGAATTCCATTGGTTTCATTTTAAATCCTTAAAAATTATTTGTAACTATAATAAAAGTGATTAAGATTTTTTTCCTTGTCCAACATAGTTAACTATATCTTCTCCGCCATCTGCATGAATCAAACCGCCGGAAATCCATTCGCCACCTTCTTTACAAAGCAGTGAAATTACTTTTGCTACATCTTCCGGAGTTGTTAACCTTCCGTGTGGATTTTTTCTTTGCGCGATTTCAATCATATCCAAATTACCAGGAATCTTGCGGAGAGCAGGAGTGTCTGTTACACCAGCCATTATTGAATTGACTGATGCTCCAAATTTACTTCCAAGTTCAACTGATAATTGTCTTACGTGAGATTCTAATGCAGATTTTGCAGCTGATACTGCCCCGTAATATGGAATAGCTGAATGACTGCCAGAGCTTGTCATGGCAAATATTCTAGCGCTTTGAGAAAGCATATTATTAGCAACAACATCCTGAACCCAATAGACAAGTGAGTGTGCCATTACATCTAATGTCATTTCCATTTGAGCTTTGGTAATTGCCTGTTCAGTTTCACTAGGAACAAATGGTTTGAGTGTACCAAATGCAAGTGAGTGCATAATAACTTTAACTAATGGTTTTCCGTTTAGTAAAGATTTAATCTCAGAAATAATTTCATTTCTTTTAAATTCATCGGCAGCATTGGCATTATAGAATATCGCTTCAACGCCTGATGCTTTTATTTCTTTCATTATTCTTTCAACATTAGGCATAGTAGCCTGTCGATCTAAGTGAACGCCAAGAATATTAAATCCGTCCTTTGCTAATCTTAATGCCGTAGCTTCTCCAAATCCGGATGAGGCACCTAAAATCAAAGCCCAGAATTCTTGTTTATCGTTACGTCTCATTTAAATGTTTTCCTATAGTTTTATGTTTATAACGGGAACAATAATACAAAATCGCACTAAGTGAAACAACAATAATTAATTTAGATTTAAATGAAACAAAAGTTATGAATTCTTCTTTTAACCTTGTTTAATGAATGGTGATAATACGATAAATGAAATTTTTAAAAAAATTCAATTAAGATCATTGAAAAAGTTCAAATTATATTATTTCAATTTCTGATGATTTACCTTTGATAATTTGCTCTTCGTAAACTTTAAAATAAGTTATATATATTTCTAAGCATCTTTTAGAAAGCTCATTAACTATATGAAGAATAACAAAAAAAATAAAAACTCACATTCAGACAAACTAAAAAAAATTACTGTTGAACCTTTTTATCTAAGGCATTGGAAAGTTCTATTTTTAATAGTGATCTTAATCGTTTACGGACAAACAATATCTTTTGATTTTGTGCATTTAGATGATACAAAAATCATTGTTGATAACCACGATAAAATTTCTAAATTGTCTAACATTCCGGATGCATTCGTTACTCAATACGGATTTGATCAGGGGTCCCCTTATTATAGGCCGATTATTCTCATCAGCTTTATAATTGATTCACAATTTTCTGGTATAAGTCCGGTGTTTTATCATATCTCAAATATTATTTTTCACTATCTCACTGTTTACTTTTTGTTTTTATTGTTTGTAGAGTTAAAAATATCTAAGCAAATAGCTTTTATATTATCACTAATTTTTGCAGTTCACCCAGTTTTAACTAATGCAGTGGTTTGGATTGCCGGACGAAATGACTTATTAGCATGTTTATTCAGTGTTTTATCATTTTTATATTTTATTAAATATACGGCTAATAGAACAACAAAAAATTTCATACTTCATATCATCTTTTTCCTGATAGCAATTTTATCAAAAGAGGTGTCGTTAATTCTTCCACTATTATTTCTTATTTATATATTCTTTTATTATCGAGTTGGATTTAAATTGAGTTATTTATATAAATTTCTCTTAGCATGGGTAGGATCAATTATTTTATTTCAGATAATCAAATCAAATGTAGTTAGTGAATTAGGCAATCTTACTTATGGAATTCCTGCTATTATTAATAATATTCAAGTTATTCCAGAAATTATATTTAAGATTTTTATTCCAATAAATATATCAGTATTACCAACATTTACTTTAACTAAATCCATAATTGGGGCCTTAATTTTCATTACCATCTTATTATTACCACTAGTACGCAAATCCTTTGATAAGAAAAATTACTACTTCGGTGTAATTTGGTTTTTAATCTTTGTTCTTCCGGGTTTAGCAATTTATTACGATGATCAATCCTCCAAATTTGATTATCTGGATTCAAGAATTTATTTACCAATTATTGGTGTCTTAATTTTTTCTGGTGAGATATTAATGAACTTAAAGATTGATATTGAAAAGAAAAAACACCTCTACATTTTTAGTGCAGTACTTATAATAATTTCTGTATTAACGTTTATACAGAGTAATAAATATGAAAATGCAATTGTTTTTGCGGAAAGTGCAGTACTTAGTAATCCACAGAAACCTTTTTTCTATCATAAGCTTGCTGATTACTACTTTGAAGTAAGAGATTATCCTAAAGCTATTTTTTACATAAAGAATGCCATTCAATTAGACCCAAAAAATTCTTTGTATTATAAAAACTTAATCCTCGCATATTCAAACATTAAAGAATACGACAACGCTGTAAATGCGATATATGAAGCATTAAAACTCACTCCCAACAATCCCGAACTCATAAGAGGATTAATGATTATTTATTATAAAAAGGGAGATAAAAGAAACGCATTGCGAATTGCTAATGAATATAAATCACAAGGGGGAATCGTTGATAGAGAATTTTATGAAATGCTTAACAAGTAATTTTTATAAATTATTATGTGTTATTTTGATTTTAATATCACACATTCTTCCCCAAATATTTCTGAAAGTGATTTTAACAGCTCATTTGTTATTTTTATACGGATTTCCTGAAGTGAAAATAATTTTCCCTTATCATTTCCATTTTCAGTTAAATTTATAAAAACAGGAATATTTCCTTCATGGTTCAATAAAATACTTTTTAGTTCTATAAGCTTTGCTGATGAAATTTTTTCTTTACTTATTTGAAGTTTTAAACTTTCTGTTAGTTCATTTGCAATTTTTTTCATTGGAATAACTTTATTCACTTGCATTTTTACAGCATCTCCGCTGCTTTCAAGAGTACCAATGGCAAACACCGGTTCCTCATCTTCTACAAATTTTCCAAATTCATCATATGCTTTTGAGAACATCAGGCATTCGCAGCTTCCGGTTAGATCATCAAGTTTAAAGAAAGCCATTGTTCGGCCTGATTTATCAAACTTAGTTTTAAGTTCCGTTACAACACCGCAAACTCTCACATCACTTTTTTCAATTACATCCTCTGTTTCTCCAAGGTGAATTGTAGCAAAAGAATTAAACTCTAATTCATATCTTCGCAAAGGATGATCTGTTAAATAAAATCCAATTACTTTTCTTTCCTGTGCAAGAAATTCCTTTTCTGTCCAAGGTTTTACATTCGGTAAGTCTGGTTCTTTAAGCTGAACTTCTTCAGCTTCACCAAATAGTGAATCGCTTGAAAGCATTTTTGAGTTTTGGATTTTGTGTGCATAGTCTAATGCAGATTCAATAACTTCAAAAAGCTGTGCACGATTTTTATTCATTGAATAAAATGCACCGGCAAGAACCAATCCTTCTAATGCACGTTTTGATACGATTCTGTTATCAGTGTTTGCACAAAAATCATAGATAGTCTTAAAGTCTCTGCCAAGATTATTTCTTGCATTTATAATTTCTTTAACTGCGGGAACACCAACATTTTTAATTGCAGACATTCCAAATTTTATTTTCCCATTCTCTGCTTCAAAATGTAAAGATGGATTGTTTACATCAGGAGGTAGAACTTCTATTTTCAGTTTACGGCAATCATCGAGAAACTTTGTTACTTTATCTGTGTTTTCAAATTCGTTTTTTAAGTTGGCAGCTAAAAACTCTGCAGGATAATGTGCTTTTAGATAAGCTGTTTGATATGCAATAAAACTATAAGCAACAGCATGACTTTTATTAAATCCGTAGTTCGCAAATTTGAAAATGGTTTCAAAAATTTCATTTGCATTTTTTTTATCAACACCGTTTTTAATTGCACCATCAACAAAAACTATTTTTTGATCTTCCATTACTTTCAGATCTTTTTTACCCATTGCTCTTCTGAGAAGATCAGCATCAGCCAGACTCATTCCGCCAACTTTATTAGCTAGTTGAATAACCTGTTCCTGGTAAACTATAATTCCGTATGTTTCTTTTAAAATTGGCTCAAGAATCTTGTGTGAATATTTAACTTCTTTTCTACCAAACTTTCGATCAATAAAATCATCAATAAATTCCATTGGTCCTGGACGGTACAATGCGTTCATCGCAGCAAGATCATTTAAACTTGTTGGATGAAGCTGCTTTAAATACTCACGCATCGGGCCAGACTCAAACTGGAACACGCCGGTTGTTTGTCCTTTTGCAAACAACGAAAAAGTTTTTTCGTCATCAAGAGGTACATCATCAATATCAATTACTACATTATGATTTTTCTTAATCATATCAATCGCATCACGAATAATCGTTAAGGTGCGCAATCCAAGAAAATCCATCTTTAACAATCCGGCATTTTCTATATCCTTCATCGTGTACTGAGTAACGATATCCTGCTGGGATACAGCGTTTGCAAGCGGTACATATTTACTAACCTCATCTGGAGCAATAACAACTCCCGCAGCATGCTTAGAAGCATTACGATTCATTCCTTCAAGCACTCTTGCATACTTAATAAGATTTTGGATATCAGTTTCGTTTGATTCTTTTACCCATTTCAAATCAGGTACTTCTGCCAAAGCCTGATCAATAGAATACACTTTGCCAAACTTGGATGGAATAAATTTTGTAATCTTGTTAACTGTTGGGATTGGAATTTTTAAAACTCGAGCAACATCACGCAAAACAGCTTTTGAAGTTAATTTGTTAAAAGTAATAATCTGGCTAACGCATTCAGCACCATATTTTTCTCGCACATAATCAATCACATCACCACGCTGATCATCTGCAAAATCAACATCAATATCGGGCATTGATCTTCTTGCAGGATTTAAAAATCTTTCAAACAATAAATCATATTTTAAAGGATCTACATTTGTAATTCCTAAAGCATACGCCACAATACTTCCCGCGGCGCTTCCTCTTCCAGGGCCAACAGGAATATTTCGATCTTTAGCAGCGTTAATAAAATCTGCAACAACTAAAAAGTAACCGGGAAAACCCATTTCATTTATTGTTTTGATTTCAAAATTAAATCGGTCTTCAATTTCCGGAGTGATAACTTTAAACTTTTTTTCCAATCCTTGTCTGGCAAGTAATTCCATATACTCATCAAGATTTTTTGCTTTGGATTCTTTTGGAATTGGAAAGTTTGGAAAGTGATGTCCTTCAAAATCAAGTTTAAGATCTATCTTTTCTTCAATCTCAAGTGTATGTTCAATTGCACCTTTATACTTCTTAAAAATCTTTGTCATCTCATCAGAAGATTTGAAATAAACCTGATCCGTTCCATATCTTAATTGTGTATAATCAGCACCGTTTTTATCTGATAAGAGCAAAAGAATATTATGAGCAATAGCATGTTCGTGTTCGATGTAATGGCAATCATTTGTTGCAACTAGTTTTATTCCCAATTCTTTTGAAAGCTTTGGCATCCCTTCAAGAATCGGTTTATCAACATCCATTCCGTGATCTTGAATTTCTAAATAGAAATCGTCTTCAAAAATATCTTTGAATTTTTTTGCAACTTCGCGTGCTTTTTCATAATTGCCATTAACAAGATGTGTTGATACAACTCCGCCGGCACATGCAGTTGTACAAATTAATCCTTCGCGATATTGTTTTAATATTTCAAGATCGATTCGTGGTTTATAATAAAATCCTTCAGTGTGTCCGAGTGTGGAAAGACGAGAAAGATTATCATAACCTTGTTTGTTTTTTGCAAGAAGGATTAAGTGATTGTAATGTTTGGATTTTTTCTTGTTGTTTACTTCTTCAGCTTTTGCTCGATCAAAACGGCTTCCTTCAACAACGATGTAAGCTTCCATACCAAGAATTGGTTTGATACCTTCTTTTTTCGCCTTGTTGTAAAACTCTGCAGCACCGTACATAACTCCATGATCTGTAATTGCAACAGATTTCATATTATGTTTTTTGGCTGCTTTAATTAGTCCATCAACAGTGCAAGCACCATCTTGAAGACTATAATGTGTGTGGTTGTGAAGATGAATAAAATCGGACATCGTATATCAATATTAAATTATCATTAGTAAAATATTTAATAACACAATGTCATCCTGAGCCTGTCGAAGGATGAATCTCAAAATTCATTCTTAGAAAAGATCAAAATAACAGAAAAATTTTATAATAAATTTTGCAAGTGCTAATCGAAGTTAATGAAATTGAAAATGAAAATCTAAGTGGGAAAAATTTATTTCATAAACTCTTGACAGAAATTTTTTTTTACTTTTCACTAAATATTCCATCACTCCAACATTACATTCACTATGCGCCATGCTCTACTCTTTGAGCTCACTTCTTCCCAGTATGCCCAAATCCACCTTCACCACGATTAGAAGAATTTAAATCATTTACTAACATAATTTTAGCTGTATAAACTTTTGAAACTATCAATTGTGCTATTCTATCACCTTTTGATATTTTAAAATCTTCCTTACCAAAGTTCATTAAAATAACTTTTATCTCGCCGCGATAATCAGAATCAATTGTACCTGGTGAATTTAGTATTCCGATACTATGATTTGCAGCTAATCCGCTTCTTGGTCTAACCTGAATTTCATATCCCAAAGGTATTTCAACCGAAATATCTGTTGGAATCAACTCAACTTTTCCTGGCTGAAGAATTACATAATCTTTAATTGCGGCACGAATATCCATTCCTGCACTGCCAGATGTAGCATAATAGGGTAATGGCACATCAAGAAAGTCTTCACTTAATCTTTTAACTTTTATTTTAATTTTATCAGTCATTTATCTCCGTAACAATTTAGTTTTAATAAAATTCATTTCGCTCTTTTCAAATACTTGCATAAAAATGTAAGCAATAAAAATAATTGCAAGAATTATTTTGTAATAGATAAGTAAAAATCCACCATACATTAATAAATAGTAAACTGTTCCAACAAAAGTTACTGCAAGAGTAATTTTTGCAAGTTTTAAATAATCATAATTTATCTTATAAAACCTTTGTGTTACAATGTAATAACCTGAAGCCATAACAATATAGCTTAATAAAGTTGCAAGTGCAGCACCCATAATATTTAGCTGCGGAATTAATATATAATTTGCCACAATATTTGTTAAAGCACCAAGTCCGGCAACTAATGGAGCATAAATACTTTTTTCTTCAATATAAATTCCTGCTGAAAATACTACGTATAGGCCATTAAACAAGTAAGCAAGAAGTATAACAGGAACTATGTATAAACCTTCCCAAAACTTTGACCCAATAATTGAATATCCAAAAAGGTTTATTTGAACAATATCAGAAATGAAAAGAGATAAAAGCACCAGCATCAAACTTCCAATAATTGTAAAGTAAATAAGCACTTTTGAAAATAATTCTTTTGCGTTTTCTTCTTTTGCATTTGTTAAAAAGAAAGGCTGCCATGCATACTGAAACATATTTACAAACAGCATCATAAAAATGCCGAGTTTATAATTTGCTTTATAAATTCCAACAGTATCAACATCTGTTAATTTTTCAAGTATTGGTGCATCGATTACCTGCACTAACATCATTCCCAATCCTGCGGGCAAGTAAGGCAATCCAAATTTTAATAATCTATTAAATAAAACTTTATGAAAACTAAATTTAATATTCTTAAGTATAGTTGGAGTTAAAAGTAAGAATGATAAAACTGACGCAGCCAGATTACTTATAAATATCGCCTCAATTCCCCATTTAAGTTTTAAAATTAAAAAGACATTAAGAGTGATGTTGAAAACAATACTTAGAATTTTTATTAGCGAAAATAATTTAGCTTTCTTTTCAAGTCGTAATTTTAAAAATGGGATTACAACATTAGCATCAACAAATAATATTAGAGCAGTAAGTGTGATGATGTAGTTTAAGTTTGATTTTAATTCAACAAATTCAGCAATCGGCTTTTGTAAAAATATTAACATCCCGCCAATGAAAATTGAAGTTAGTAAAACACTAAAGTATGGAGTTGAAAAATTATCTTTTTCATCGCCAACATCTTTGAATGCAGAATACTTTAAGAAAGCTGCATCCATGCCATAAATAAAAATAATATTGAATAATGCGATGTATGAATAGACAAGAATTACAACACCGTAATCAGCAGGAGAAAAAACATTTGTGTAAAATGGTACAAGAATAAAATTTAGAAATCTGCCCAGCATCGTGCTGATGCCATAAATAGCAGTATCCTTAGTTAGTTCTTTTAATTTTTCTTTCATTAGATTTTAGAGAGTAATCTCAAGTGAGATATCCAAAGCTTTTACGCTATGTGTTAATGCACCAACAGAAATAAAATCAACTCCGGTTTCTGCAATTGATTTTACCGTTTCTAAGTTTACTCCGCCTGATGCTTCAATTTTATCGTACCATTAATTATTTTGACAGCTTTTTTCATTTCATCAATGTCAAAATTATCGAGCATAATTATATCAGCTTTTGTTTTAATCGCTTCTTCAACTTCCTTTAGATTTTTTGTTTCAACTTCAATCTTAAATTTTGTGCGATGTTTTTTATTATACTTTACACACGTTTCAACAGCTTTTGTGATTGAGCCTGCAACTTCAATATGATTATCTTTAATTAAAAACATATCATACAAACCAATTCGATGATTTGCGCATCCCCCGAGTTTAACAGCTAGCTTATCTAAAGTACGCAAACCAGGAACAGTTTTTCTGGTATCAATAACTTTTGCTTTTGTGTGCTTAACCATTTCAGAATAGTTGTTTGCTGATGTTGCTATGCCGCTCATTCGTTGCAAAAAATTTAATGCAGTTCTTTCTGCAGTTAGTAATGATTGAGCTTTGCCTGAAACTATTGCAGCAACATCACCATATTTTACTTTAGAACCATCTTTAATTTTGATTTCAAATTTTATTTTGGGATCAACAGATTTAAAGACTGCTTTTGCAATTTCTAACCCTGCAATAATCCCTTCGGCCTTTACAAGAAATTCTCCAATGGCTTTTTTGGATTTTGAAATCGTGGCTTTAGTTGTGATGTCTCCGTTTTTAACATCTTCCTGCAGAGCGTTTTTGATAAGTTTCAAAGTTGTTTTATCGGTTTTATTCATATTTTTTGCAGGTTGAAACCTGCGCTACGAAATTTGATTTATTATTTTTTTAAAGTATGACAATATTTTATTAATTATAATCTAAATAAAAGTTATTCATAATATTTTTTTACAGCATCAATAAAAAGTTTTGGGGCACGTGTTGGTCTGTTTGTTTTAGCATCAAGAAAAGCTAATTCCACATATCCTTCACATATAACTACATCTCTTTCTTTGGCCTTAATAATATGATCAATATGAACTTTTACTGCTGGTAATTTTTCAACTCGAGTTTCAATAACTAAAAGTTCATCATAAAAAGCGGGAGAAAAAAAATGAATTTTAGTTTCTATAACCGGCATAAAGAATCCGCTCTTCTCAATTACTTCATACGGCAATCCAACTTCTCGCATCATCTCCGTTCTGCCGACTTCAAAGTACTCAAAATATTTTCCATTATAGGCAAATCTCATTTGATCTGTATCGGCATATCGAACACGAACTTCTGTAAAATGTTTTTGCATATAATTCTAATTAAATTTTTGATGTGTTAAAATAAAAAAATCCCGAGCTAATCGGGATTTTAAATTTTGAAACTGATTAATCTCATACTATTCAGTAAAAACGCCCATCTTACCAAATTTTTCTATACGGTTGTCTACAAGTTTTTCTGGTTTGATTTTTATAAGATCATCAAGTTCTTCAATCAAAGCTGCTTTCAAATTATCTGCAGCCTCTTTATGATTTTTGTGTGCGCCGCCTAATGGTTCTTTAATTATTCTATCAATTATTCCCTGCTCTAATAGATCGGGTGCAGTAAGTTTTAATGCTTCAGCAGCTTGCTCTTTATATTCCCAGCTTCTCCACAAAATTGAAGAACAGGATTCAGGACTGATAACAGAATACCAGCAATTTTCTAACATTAAAATTCTATCTCCTACCCCGATTCCTAAAGCGCCGCCGCTTGCGCCTTCACCAATTATCACAACAACAATTGGAACTTTAAGTTTACTCATCTCAAAAAGATTTCTTGCAATTGCTTCTGCCTGCCCGCGTTCTTCAGCTTCAAGACCAGGAAATGCACCGGGAGTGTCTATTAAAGTAATAACAGGCCTATTAAACTTTTCGGCAAGTTTAAATAAGCGCAAAGCTTTACGGTAGCCTTCCGGATTCATCATACCAAAATTTCTGTAAACGTTGGACTTTGTGTCTCGCCCCTTCTGCTGTCCCAGAATTACAACTTTATGCTGACCAATTGATGCGAGTCCACCGACAACAGCTTTATCATCTTTGAAAGCCCTGTCACCGTGGAGCTCAACAAAAGATTCTGTCATGTCATAAATGTAGTCGAGTGTATAAGGTCTTTCAGGATGACGTGCTAATTGCACACGCTGCCATCTGGAAAGGTCCCTGTATAATTCTTCTTTCAATTGTCTTACTTTCTCTTCGAGCCTTATTACATCTTTTTCGATGTCAAGGTTATCGGAGAATTTTTTCATTTCATCTAATTTAGACTCTAATTCATAAATTGGTTTTTCAAAATCTAAAATTGTTTTTGCCATCTTTACTTTTTGCTCCACATTTTATTTAACGATTTAGCAAGTATTTCTAAATCGAGCCAAATGTTCTGATTTTTTGCGTAATAAAAATTCAATTTTTCTAATTCTTCAGGATTCTCATTTTCAATATACCAATATCCGGTTAAACCTGTTTTCCCTAAAAAATTATCACTAATTGATTTAGTTAAATCAGGGCCCACCAAACTAGCGCTTCTGCTTAATACTTTGGGAAAACCTAGAACGAATTTAGTAAAATCAGATTGCGTTTGCACCAGTTTGCTCTTGAAAAATATATAAGGATAAATCAAAATCAAAGAAGGGATTATTATTGCAAAATCAAATACAGCTTTTATAAATCTCATTTGCGGTATAGAAATATTATATTGCAAATCAATTACAGGCATATCATCAAGCATTGTAACTGCCGTTTTACCAACGATAAAATCAAGATTACTTCCAACTATTTTAAACTCAACATTTTCTTCACGGCATTTTGCAACTATCTCCATCATTTTGTTATATGTTAAATCACCGGACGAAAATATTACTTCATTGATTTTATTTTCTTTTATCACTCGCTTTATATTCTGATCGGTCCCGATCACATCAAACAAATCTATCTTTTCGCCTATATTCTTATTTGAAAATCCGATTAATCCAACAACACTTCTTCTATCTGTTTTCTTCTTTTTAATCTTTTTACCGATTTGAATAGCATTATCATTCAGGCCTACAATCAGTGTTCTTTTTTGTTTTAAATCATCATCAACCAAATCTTTTTTTAAGACGATCTTAAAAACAATTCGCCATAATGAAAGAGCAACTAACAGAAATACATAAGTTATCAAAACTATTGCACGGCTAAATGCAAAATCCTTAAAGAAAAATGTTAATGAAGTTAGAATTGGCAAACTAATTAAAATGGAAAGCAGTGTTTTCGATACAGACAATCTGTCTTTTTTGTAATTGCCTATTGCAAACGAAACAATAATCTGTATTAATGCAGGTACAGAATAAACAATAGGAATCGCAAAATCAGGGAAACCTCCCCAGTTGCTGAGGCTATGATATATTTTTTCGGAAGCGAACAAACACAAATCGAAAAAGATAAAATCTAGAATAACTGAAATAATTACTAGTTTTCTCGCACCAATAAAAGCAAAAACACTTCTTACAGCAATTGCACTTCTTAAAATAATCTCAACAAGCAAAGAACTCGATAAATGCTTTTTAACAAAAAGATGCATTGCACTGTAAAAAACTTTTGTTTCATCAAAACTGCTTCGTTTGGTACTTTCACCTTTGTAATGGATTATTTGTGTTGAGTGAACATAATAAACTTTAAATCCATCTTTTTGAATTCGATAACACAAATCTAAATCTTCACCATACATAAAAAACTGTTCATCAAATCCGCCAACTTTTTCATAAACTTCTTTTCGCATCATCATGAATGAACCGGAAATTGCATCTACTTCGTAAGTTTGATTTTCATCAAGATAAGTAAGATTGTAACGTGCAAAAATTCTGCTGTTGGGAAAAAGTGAACTTAATCCAGTAACTTTTGTAAATGATGTCCATGGACCGGGAAAACTTCTTCGGCAAGCCAGCTGTAATGTTCCATCAGGGTTTAAGATTTTGCATCCGGCTAAGCCAGCAGAAGGATTTAATTCAAAAAACTTTATCATCTTTTCAAAGGTATCTTCTGCAACAATTGTGTCAGGATTAATTAATAAAATAAATTTACCAGTTGCTTCTTTTAAGCCAATATTGTTGGCTTTGCCAAATCCAAGATTTTTTTGATTTGCAATTAATTTTATCTGTGGAAATTTTTCTCTAATAAAATCAACACTTCCATCATCAGAAGCATTATCTATAATTATAATTTCTTTTTTAAGATTTGATGAGGCTTTTTCTATGGAGTGAATTAAATTCTGAAGGAATTCTTTTACGTTGTAGTTTACTATGATTATTGAAAGATCCAATTATTTGATCCTTACAATTTGCCAAACATATGCTGCAGTCTAAGCTTCCAAACCATTGTTACTGCTTCCCGAACAATTTTTTTAGACATTTTAGATTTTCCTTTAACACGATCAGAAAACACAATTGGTATTTCTTTAATCTTAAATCCTTTTGAATATGCTTTAAATGTCATTTCAATCTGAAACGAATAACCATTTGATCTTACCTTATCCAGATCAATTGCTTCTAAAACTTTTTTACGGAAACATTTAAATCCACCCGTTGCATCTTTTATTGGCATTCCTGTAATAATTCTTGTATAAACACTTGCAAAAAAACTTAAAAGCAATCTTGCCATTGGCCAGTTAAGAACACGAACACCATTAATATATCTACTACCAAGAACAAGATCATTATCACTAATTGCAATTAAAAAGTTTTTTAATTCATTTGGATCGTGCGAGAAATCCGCATCCATTTCAAAAATAAAATCATAATTATTTTGCAATGCATATTTAAATCCTGCAAGATAGGCGGTACCCAATCCCATTTTCTTTTCACGTTCTAAAAGATGAATCCTGTCGTTTTTCTTCATCTCTTCCTTTACAAATGCACCTGTTCCATCAGGTGAACCATCATCAACAATTAATATATGGATGCTTTCATCCTGTGATAAAACAATAGGAATAAGTCTCGGAAGATTTTCGAGCTCATTGTATGTTGGGACAATTACTAGTGATTTGAAGTTACTCATATTTTTAGATAGTAGGTTGAAAACTCTTTTCGATAAAACTTATTTTTATGTCATTTATAGTAATTAAGTCATTCTTCGTTAATTTAATTTTGATTTTTACCAATAGCATTTATGTAATTATTTAGTTTAACACCTAAATCATTAATTTCTTTTTCAAACTTTTCCAATTCTTCGTTAGAAAGTAATTCTCGGTTAAAAGCTTTTGTCAACCAGGTTTTAGTTTCGTATAAAGAACCTCTTGAATAATAACAGAATTGTCTTTCTTCTTTATAAAAAAACCTGCCGAATCCTTCACTTAAATTTGCAGCAACTGAATCAGCTGATCTGATTAATTGCTTACCTATTGTATCCTTTGCAAAATAATCCCATTTAACAACAATAACCCACACATCTTCGGCTAATTTCATTGATAATTGATAAACTCTAAGTTCTTCCAATTTCATCTACGCCTCCAATCAAAAATAGAATTTAATACAATCTAATTTATCAACTAATTACTATAAATGACCATTGCTTGACCATAGAATGACTATGTATCTTAATCATAGTGCCCTTTGCCAAAAAGTACTACAAAAACTGTACGCAATAATATTTTAAAATCCATTCTTATGGACATATTTTCAATGTAAAAAAGATCATAACGTAATTTAATTTTAACGTCGTCTATAGTTTCATCATACTTATGTTTTATTTGTGCCCAGCCGGTTACTCCGGGACGAACTTTTAATCTTCTTTTGTAATATGGAATTTCCTGTGAAAGTTTCTCTACAAAAAAAGCACGCTCTGGTCTTGGCCCAACTAAACTCATTTCACCTTTAAGTACATTGTACATTTGTGGAATTTCATCAATCCTTACTCTTCTTACAAACTTACCCATACGGGTTACACGCGGATCATCCTTCTGTGACCAAACAGGACCAGTATGCTTTTCAGCATCATTTATCATTGAACGAAATTTTAACACCTTAAACGGTTTTCCGTTTTGTCCCAATCTTTCCTGCTTAAAAAAGATTGGTCCTTCACTATCAATCTTAATTGCTATAGAAGTTAAAATTGTAATCGGAGCGCTTAGCAACAAAATCAATAAAGATACAATTATATCCATCAGACGTTTAAGCTTCTTCTCCCACTCAGGCATTAACTCCGGCATAATATCGATAAGCGGCATTCCATATATCTGACTTGTCCGGGCCTGCCCGCTTAATATTTCATAAAGATCAGGTACTATTTTTAAACTAAGATTTTTACCTTCTGTTTTAGAGATAACATCAACAAGAATATCGTGATCTTCTTTTTCCAATGCGATAATAATTTCTTTAGCATTATACTTCTCAATTATTTGCACTAACTGATCTGTCGTTCCCTCAACCTTAATTCCATTATGATCTTTACCAATGTTTTCATTTTTCACTGCAACAAATGCTTCAATATCAATTCCAAGCGCAGGCGCATTGCTAATGGAATCCAGCACCTCTTTACCCTTGTCATTAAATCCTATAACTAAGCCGCATCTTCTGCCAATACCCTTAATCAATAAGTTTCTTTGTACACTTCTAATAATGATTCTTCCTGAACCAACAAAAACCAAAAACAATCCCCAATAAATAAAAATTAAAATGCGGGTTGCAGTTGCAACATTGTGCATATAGTCATCAATAAAGATTAAGAAGAAGAGTAAAAATATTCCGAAGAAAGTGGCTTTAAAGAGAGTGGATATTTCATCAAATCGTGAAGAAGCAAACCAGGTGCGGTACATACCAACAAAAGTAAAGATAATAAGCCAGTAGAAATAAATCACAAATCCGGAAATGAAAAATTCAGGAGCTATTAAAAGCGCAAACCACCCTGTCTCCAAACGAATATAACTGTAAGCAAACCAAGCAAAGTTGATCATTAGAAAATCTGTAAGGAGAAGTAATATTTTTTCTGTGGATTTGGACATGATTACTTTTTTCTAACTGAATTTATTACCTTAAAAAATTCACTCTCAACTTTTTCTATTGAATAATGTTTTTTTGCAAACATTTTCCCCTTTTCACTTAATGAATCGTAAAGATTAGTATCAACTAATAATTTTGTAATAGCTGTAACGAATTCTTCAGGTCTTTCAGCAACTAATATTGTGTCTTTAGCCTCGCTAAATAATCCTTGAAAGGATAAGTTCGTTGTAATACTTGGAATCCCAATAGCTAACGCTTGCAGTAATTTAATTTGAACTCCAGAACCCAAACGCATAGGCGCAATAAAAATTTTAGAATGTTGATAAAGGACCTTAATATCATCGACCCAACCTGTTATTTTTATTTCATCAGAGTTATACCTTAATAACTTTTTACTTGGGGACGATCCAGCAATACATAACTTAATATTGATAAAATTTATTTTAAGTAAAGGGAGTATCTCATTAATTATAAAAAGAGCGGCATCTTCATTGGGCGGATATTCCATGTTTCCTACGAAAAGGAGATCGTATTCTTTCTTAAAAGGTTCAGAGGAAGAAATAAAATATTCACTATCGATTGAAATTGGTACTATATGTAAATTCTTTTTATCGAGAATATTAATTTTGTTGTAGTCTCTCTCTGTTGTAATTAGCTGAGCATCAAATTTCTGTGATAATTCTTGTTCATATTTTAACACCCTTTTATATTCATTTTTTAATAAAATTCGCATTAAAAAATTTTCTTTAGCGACCCTACCTTCCAAACCAAATGAAATAGCATCCACGTAGTCAATTATTTTAGGGATATCATTAATATCTTTAACATACTCTGCCATTCTAATTAATTGACAAATAATCAAATCCGGTTTATTAGCATCTATCTCCTGAATAATCGTATTCTTAATTTTCTTAGAGTAAAAATATGCAACTTGAAGTGGTAATTTACTCAAGCATCCTCTAATTAGGTTTAAAATAATGTTTACTTTTGAAAGTTGTTGGATAGAAATCCTATTACCTAATTTATGAACCTTTTTATCATTGATTGACAAATTGTTATCAGAATTGATGGCCAATAAAGTAACATCATGAAATTTTTTTAACGAAGTAAGCTGTGAGAATGCTCTTAGTTTGTCCCCTTTATTAATGGGGTATGGTACTCTTGATACTAAATAAAGAATCTTCAATTTGATCTGTACTCTTAAATTATTTTAATGGACAAGTAATTGTCATTTAAATGACGATTTTGTTCTTTTTACTAGCTTTTACTGTATGTATTTTTACAACCTAACAAATATAATTACTTAGGTATACAAAGAATAATAATAAATCATCAATTAAAGGTGCAATTATTGAAGCTATTTAAAAAATTTTAGTATTAATTATACATTTATTGAGTTAGCCTTAATAAACTAAATAGAAGTAATTATTAAACTATCAAACCAGGAAATGGGTGAAAGACGATTAAAATAATAATTATTAATACTAGTAATTAATGTAAGTTGAGCAACCTCAATTCTAAAAAATATGCAAGAGTTTTATACTTGATAAATAATTTGGACGAGATTTTGGATTTAATTTCAATATTGAAGAGCATATATTAAATACTAGTTTTTTAGGGTAACTCAAAGGATTAAATGTCAAGTATAATTCTGGGCGGGATAAATGCACAATTTGCTGATTTCTAAATCATTAATTCAATTTTAACCATTTACTATTTAAGAAAATATGAAGATCCTCCAGATAAACAATAATCACTTTAGGAAAAGTGGGACTGATAGCGTTTATTTAAATTTGATTGAATTATTAAGAAAAAATGGACACGAAGTAATCCCATATAGCTTTAAAGATAAAAATAACATACATGATGATTTTGATGATTTTTTTGTAGAGAAAAATTTTTTTTATAAATCATTTGGAAAATTCTATTCGCTTTCAGCAAAAAAGAATCTTGAAAAACTAATTGTGGCGACTAAACCTGATATCGCTCATTTTCATAATATTATTGGTGGACTCTCTTTATCCATATTACCAATCCTAAAAAAACATAATATTCCAACGGTTGTAACTGTCCATGGTTTCAAATATTTGTGCCCAGCCTATGTTTTTATTGATGGGAAAGGGGAGATTTGCGAAAAATGTAAAAATGGAAAATACTATAACTGCATTTTGAATAATTGTGCACCTGAGGGGATTATCAGAAGCAGTGGTCTTGCAGTAGAAAGCTACTTGAGAGACTTTTTATTCCCACTAACAAACTATATTGATAAGTATATATTTTTAAGCAGCTTTTATTTAAATAAGTACATTGAATTTGAACCAAACATTAAAAAATAAAAGTGTGTTTTTTTATAATTTTATTAATGAAATAGAGGATAATTATTCAAATAATAAGGGCAAATACTTTCTCTATTTTGGGAGACTCGATAGGGAAAAAGGTATAAAAACTCTAGTTGAAGCTTTTTCAAAAAATCAAAATACTAATTTAAAAATTATTGGGGATGGCCATTTATCTGAATTTGTAATAAAGAATAAAACTGAAAATGTAGATTATTTAGGTTATAAAAATTGGAACGAAATTCAAAAATATCTTCATAATGCTTCTTTTGTAATAATCCCCTCAGAATGCTATGAAAATAATCCTATGACAATTATTGAATCCTACTCAATGGGAAAACCAGTAATTGGATCAAGCCTTGGCGGTATACCTGAAATTATAAAGGATGGAGAAACAGGATTTACTTTTGAATCAAAAAATGTTCTTCAACTATCAAAATTATTAGAAGTGGCTGATCAAATTGATGAGGAGTCTTACCGGCAAATGTCAAAAAATTCAATTAGATTTGCAAAGGAAAATTTTTCCTCAGATATCTATTATCAAAAACTCTTAGATGTATATAAATCAGTAATCAAATAAATATTTAAACTTTATGACAGGATAGTTGTGGAAAAAAATTGGCAGAACAAAATAACTTTTATGAGTTTCTTACAGTAACAATAAAATACAGATGGTTTTTATTTTGTTTTATTTTAATAATAACAGGAGCCTCCATTTTATACGCTTTTACAGCCACTAAATGGTATAAATCAACTACTTCGGTACTTCCTGCCGAAAAAACAGATTTTTTAAGCGCTATAACGGGGGTTTCTTCACTTATCAAAAACTTTTCGCCAGCGAAAGGACTTAGCGCCCTAACTGGACCAACTGAAACTGATAAATATATAGCAATTCTTAAGAGTTCAAGAGTTATTGATGATGTATTCAAAACTTTTAAGTTGAAAAAAGTCTATGATTTACAAGATGCTTATAGCGAAAAATTATATAAAAGATTTATGTCTAATCTTGAAATCGAAATACAGGACGAAGGCAATCTAACAGTTAGTGTCTACGATGAAAATCCTCAAAGAGCTGCAAAAATTGCCAATTTTATGATTTCTAAATTGAATGAAATCAGCACCCAACTCAGTTCAAGCAACGCACAGTCTAACAGAGTTTTCATTGAAAAGAGATATACTCAAAATAGAAAAGACATTGAAGTTCTTGAAGATCAGATGAAGGATTTTCAGAAAAAATATGGTGTAACTGCTGTTCCAGAACAAATTGAAGCCACTCTCAAATCAATGTCCGAAGTATATGTAGAACTATATAAAAAGGAAATTGAATATGCTGTTTTGTCTCAGTCAGCAGGAGTGGATCACCCATTCACAATAAAATCAAAAATTGAGGTAGAACAATTAAATAAAAAAATAAGTGATCTAAATCGCGGAGTAGATAAATCACAGCAGGACGTAAATATTCTTATTCCTATGAAATTAGCACCGGATTTAGCAAATAAGTATCTAAAAATTTATCAAGAATTAAAAATACAGTATTCTATTTTAGAGTTTGTAACACCACTATACGAACAGGCAAAAATAGAAGAGGTTCGAAACACACCAACTGTCTTGGTTTTAGATAATGCCGTCCCAGCTGATCATAAAGCAAAACCTAAAGCTATGATATACGCAGCCGTATCTTTCACGGCATCTATCATTTTTGGTTTTATAATTATTTTCCTTATTGAGTTAATGAAAAAGATGAAGCTAGTTGAGCCTACAAAATATCAATACATTACTCAACAATTAATGAAAGATCTTTCGAAAGTTGGAATAAAAAGAAAATCTTCATGACGGAATCAGCTCTTATAAGAAGCAATTCTTTCTTTTCCTTTTTATCCATGTCTTCAAGGTTGATTGCCAATGTAATCGTTTTTTGGTTAATAGCCAGGATTTATGGTCCAGATACATTTGGTACTTTTACATTTGCGCATACAATTTCAACCTTATTAATTCTATTCGCGGATTTTGGATTTGATATTCTTCTGACTACTGAAATTTCTAAAGCCCGTCATCGAGCAATTAAAATTTTTCAAGATATTTTTTCTTACAAAATATTTTTTTCATTTGGCGCATTTTTAATGTTATGGATTTTTAGCTTCATAGGCAATTATTCATCTGAAACAAGACATTCTCTCTGGATTTTTAGTTTCTTTATTTTATTTACAACATTGACAAATTTTTCTCTGGCTCTGATTAAAGGTCTTGAAAAATTTTCATATGAAAGCATTGTGGTATTATTAACAAATGTAACTTTGGTTATTTTTGTTGTAATTCTGTCTTTCCTTAAAACAAACATCCTTATTATCGCAATAGTTTTTGCATTTACAAGATTACTTGGTCTAATATTTTCAGTTTTTTTTAATAAGAAACTAATTCCTAACCTCTCATTTCGTATCAGATTTCCAAAAGAAAAAGATCTTAATCAAAAAGTATTAGTATTTGGGTTTCATTTATTATTTGCAAATCTTTTTTTTCAAATAGATACCATTTTATTATCACTTTGGAAGGGAAACTTATATGTTGGAATGTATCAAGCTGTTTTTAAGTTAATTATTTTGCCTTTAATGATTCCTGATATACTAAATCTTACTTTATTACCAGTTCTTTCCAGACTTTTTACATCTGAAAAAGAAAAAGCTCTACGAATTTTACATTTAATGAATAAAATATTATTTCTGTCATCACTTCCTATCACTTTAATATTATTTGTTTATTCCGAAGATATAATCAACTTAATATATGGTTATCGACAATATTCGGCTTCTGTTTCTGTCTTAAAGATTTTTGCTTTTAATATTTTTATCCGATTCAGTTTTGAAACATTTGCATTAATTCTAACGACTACTAATAAGCAAATTATCAGAATGTATACGGTGATATCAGCAACAATCATAAATATTGTACTCAATTATTTTTTAATTCCTGAATTCGGATTAAATGGAGCAGCGATAGTCTCTTTAATATCTATAATCTTTGTATATAGTGTTTATTCCATTTATTCAAGCACGTTGATTAAGAAATGGTATTTCAATTTTCAAACGATAATTTTTGTAATCATTACTATTTCAATAGGATATTTTCTATTAAACATATCTTATGTTAAGATATATTTTGGAGCCCCAATAATTTTAACAATTTTTACAATAATCGGTCTGTTATTTTATTTTAATAAAGAAGAGAAACAGATTTTATTCTCTACAAACTTTAATTTTTTAAATATTATCAAAAAAGCCTAGAATGTTTTCAGTCGCTATAATAGGATTAACAATATTTGGTGTTCTTCTTTTAACGTTTTTAAACAAAAAGATTGATTTATTATCTCCATCCAGATTATTTATATTAATTTGGAGTTTTGCAATTGGAATTACAAATTTAAAATTCAGTTATTTGCAAAGAGAATGGAATGGGTTTGGCTGGTTAATGCTTATGCTAACACTAGTATCATTCCTTGGGGGTCTTTTTTATAGTATACGTTATAAATGTTGACAAAACAAAAAAAAGCATTCCTGAAATAAGAGAAATGTTAAGGAATCAATTAGTAAATAAAAACTTACTTTTTAAAATTTTAGTCATTTCATTTTCGCTTTATCTTATTTCTTTTTTATTAAGCTTTTGGATAATGGGTTTTGTACCAGCATTTTCTCCAAGACCTGAAATCAGAAGTCAATGGTCGGGTGTTTTTATTGTGGGAATGATTACACACGCTCTACCCCCAATTTTATTTTTTTCAAGCATCTATTTTTTTTACGATAAAGAGTCTTCGGTTAAACGAATAGTAGTTTTTTTTATTGGATTGATGACATTTTTCCTAAATCTTCTAATACTCCACAGATTTGATATAGTATACTGGCTTATAGTTTTGTTAGCCTATTTATATTATGGCACATATAAACTAAAGCTAAAGAATGTTGTTATATGGGTAACATTTCTTATTTCTATTCTGTATGGCGTCTCAACATTTCGAGCAAGCAAATTTATTTCAAATGCAATCTACTATACCTCAGCAATGAAATTTAATGTTAAATATGCCATAATTACAGAGCCATATATGTACTTCGCAATGAATGTTGAAAATTTTGTAATGGGTGTTCAGAAGTATACAGACTTTACGTATGGTTACTTCACATTTAATCCAATACTTTCGCTTATTCAACTCAAGCATCCACTTAATGAATATATGTCTATTAATGAGTTTCCAGATCTTCTTACTTATAGTTATAATACATACACAATGTTTTTTGAATGGTATCGTGATTTCGGAATTTTTGGATTGAGTTTTCTGCCATTTATTTGGGGAGTTATAATTGCCTCAGCATATTATAATTTAAGAAAAAAACCGAGTTTAAGTGCTGTTACACTTTATGGAGCATTTCTCTTTGTTATTATATTTTCTTTTTTGTTAACATGTTAGGATGGTTACACTTTGTTTTTAATTTAACTGTGCTCTATCTTATTGCAAAGTTCATTTCTAGAAAACAAAAAAGTAAGACAATAGAGATCTAATGGTAGATCACCAATTATTAAAGATTTATACAGTAATTCTTAACTGGAATAATTTTACTGATACAGAAAAATGTGTTGATTCTTTATTAGCAATAAAAGATTCAAGAATAAAACCATTAATTGTTGATAATCATTCTTCAGATAACAGTACAACATTATTAAAAGCAAAGTACAATAACATTCCCATTTTAGTTTCAGATCAAAATAAAGGTTACGCTGGTGGAATGAATCTTGGGATAAAGTATGCTCTCAATAGCTCCGCAGATTATATTATAATTTCTAATAATGATATTATTTATCAGAATAACTTTTTATCACCTTTACTAGAATTGATTCAGAAGGACAATTCAATAGGCATTGTTTCACCTAAGGTTTTGTATACGTATGATAAACAAACCATTTATTGTGCAGGTGCTGATTTTAATTTTTTGAGAGCTTCTGGTGTAGCCGCATATCAAGGGAAAAACTCATCTGATTTTGGAAACGATATAAGAGAAGTCTCCATGGCAGAAGGATCTTGTTTCTTAGCAAAGAAAGATGTTTTTGAAAAAGCTGGGTTGTTTAGCGAAGATTTTTTTATGTATTTCGAAGACTTAGAATTTTCAGACAGAGTTAGAAAACACTTTAAAATATTTTATACCCCCTACTCTATTATCTATCATAAAGGTGGCGGTGGAACAAATTGGAGTAATCATTCACCTTTATACTATTATTATTACACCAGAAACAGATATCTATATTTTAAGAAATTTCGTTTTTCTGTAAAAATTTATATTCTGTTATATTCGCTTTTAGTTAGCTTGGTCAAATTAATTACCTTAGGAGTAAACAGCCTTTCACAAAAAAATGATGGCAAAAATAGAGCAAGAATGTCTTCACTAATTAAAGGCAATTTAGAAGGGATTAAAGTTTTTTTTAATTAATAATATGCTCGTCTTTCTTTATTTAAGAAGTACCATCTTCCTTGTTTCAACATAATCACCAGCCTGCAATTGGTAAAAATATATCCCGTTTGCCAATTGATGACTTCCGACTATGGACTTGAATTCTACTTCGTAACTTCCTGCAGGTCTGTACTCATTTACCAAAGTAGCAACTTCATTTCCTAAAACATCATAAACTTTTAATGTTTGCCAACCGCTTACTGGTGATTGCCAACTTATTTTTGTGCTTGGATTAAATGGGTTTGGGTAGTTTTGCTTGAGTATATATTTTTGCGGGAGATTAGAATTATTTTCATTTTCAATAAAAGTTAAACCACCATTAGTAGTGTGTAGGATTTTACCATTACCTCCGGCAGTCCAACCATTATTACTATCAATAAAATATACAGATGCCAAATAAAAACTTGAGTTGACGTTTTGGTTCAGCCAGGTCTCTCCACCGTTAGTAGTTTTAATTATTGTACCTGCAGTTCCTACAGACCAACCAAAATTTGTATCAACAAAATAAGTACTCCGTAAATTTGCATTAGTTCCACTAGTTTGTTGAAACCAATCACCACCCCCATTGGTTGTCCGAAATATTTTTCCGCTTTGTCCTGAAGTCCATCCATTCAATTCATTTGAAAAAAAAATAGAATAAAGGTATGCACTAGTTCCAACTGATTTACTTGTCCAATTTATACCACCATTAGTTGTACTATGTACTCTACCAAACCAACCAGATATCCAACCATTTGATTCGTTAATAAAATCTACTGAATAAAACCCATATTCTCCAATTAAAGAAGTTGTTGTCCACGTTGAGCCTCCATTAGTTGTTCTATTTACTATTCCTGTAGCATCAGTATGGTTTAACCCCACTGCCCATCCAATATTTGCATTAATAAATTTAACTGAATTTAGGGTAAAATTTGTTTGACTTGTCTGATCTACCCAATTTATTCCACCATCAATAGTTTTTGCAACAAACCCATATTCACCAACTATCCACCCATTATTTTCATTAATAAAATAGATAGAGTTCAAAACATTACTTGAAAAGTTTGCTAAAATACTCCAAGTATTGCCCCCATTTATGGTTTTTAGTACTGTTCCATTATTACCACACGCTAATCCAATATTGGAATCAATAAAAAATATTGAGTTTAAATTTTCTGTGGAGGATATATTAGATTTAATGATCCAAGATAAACCACCATCGGTTGTTTTACATATTTTACCATTTGTGCCTGCAATCCACCCAATATTTTCATTTACAAAATCAATTGTTTTGATATGATCGCTAAGGCCATTGAACCCAGAAATTTGTACTGACCAATTTGTACCACCATCAGTAGTTTTTAATAATGTGCCAGCATCACCTGCAGTCCATCCTATATTCTGATCAATAAACTTAATAGCATTTAATGAGTTAGAACTAATTATACGACCTGTCCAATTTGTACCACCATTTGTGGTTGTAAGTAATGTCCCGTTTTGTCCACAAGTAAAACCCAGAGGTCCACTATTGAAAAAAATTGAATACAAGTTAGGATTTATACTATTTGGACTAATTGTCCAATTATTTCCAGAATCAATTGTCTTTAAAATTCTTCCTGAGTTACCTGAGGCATAGCCTACATATTGATTCAGAAAATAAACACAATTCATACTATTATTTACATTTGTATATTTATTAATCCAACTAACACCGCCATCAGTTGTTGTAAAAGTCAATCCATTTGAGCCTACAATGCAACCACTATTTTGATTGCTGAAAAAAACTGATTTTAATTCGCCACCACCGGAAAGTGTCTGACTATTCCAGTTAGAACCTCCATCAGTAGATCTGAGCACTATTTTATTATCTCCAACAATAAACCCCAAATTCTCATTAACGAAATTGACACTTCGCAATGTATTCCAAGTTCCGCTATTTTGACTAGACCACGATTCACCTCCGTCAGTGCTTTTAAGTATAATTCCATTTTCACCAACAGCCCACCCAATATTTTCATTAACAAATTTAATTGAATAAATAGTGTTAGAAGATATTGGATTTTGTAAAAACCAACTAACTTGAGAGAAATTTGGAATCGTGAATATCAAAAAAAACAAAACTAACTTTTTCATAAGAGCCCCTTATAAAATTATTTCAACAAAATCATTTTTTTAGTTTCAATATACCCCCCAGCTCTTAGCTGATATAAATAAACTCCACTTGGCAATTTGTTTGTATAAAACTCAGTTTCATAACTTCCTGCAGGCCTGTACTCATTTACTAATGTAGCAACTTCGTTTCCTAAAACATCATAAACTTTTAGTGTTTGCCAACAGCTTACTGGTGCTTGCCACCTTATTTTTGTACTTGGATTAAATGGGTTTGGATAATTATCGAATAAGATAAAAATGTCTTTTGAGTAATTTTCTACTGAATCTTCTATTGAAGTAATACCTCCAGATTTTGTATAATAAACACCGTAAGCAGTTAAAGCCCAACCTAAGTTTTCATTTAGAAAAAATATATGATGAATATAGGAATTTGGTCTGTAATCAGCATATATACTTATCCATGTTTCACCAGCATCAATTGTTTTATATATTCTTCCATAAAGATGATTATTACTCCAAATTGCACCGCAAATAAATCCAATATTCTCATTCAGAAAATAAATTGAGCTTGTTCTATCTCCACTATTATTGAATGGGCTTGTAATTAGTGTCCAGTCCATTCCACCATTTATTGTTTTATAAACTTTTCCTCTCTTCTGATAATCTATAGCATATCCGATATCAGGAGTTAAAAACTGTTTTCGAAAGTAGGCATGTTCATATGTTGTCCTATTCCAACTAAGTCCCCCGTTAGTTGTTAATAATCTAAAATCTCCGACAAAACTTTGAAAACCGGTAATCCAACCATATTCCTCATTAATGAAATGCAGGCTACCTAATGAAATACTATCGTTATTTGCATAGCTAATATCATCCCAAGTTTCTCCTTGATCACGAGTTATATAAATTTCCCCTTCATCACCTATTAAATAGCCAGTTGAATCATTTACAAATTCTATATCAGAAATAGCACGATGTCCTTCTGGTCCGACTTCAATCCAACTATCACCTAGATCAGTCGTTTTTTCTAGATGATAACCATATGCAAATCCAACTTCATTGTTTATAAAATATAGACCCGCGTCTAAAAAAAATTGAGAATTAGGAATATACCAGGTATTACCTCCATCTGTGGTTTTGTGTGTATAATCCCAGCCAATTATTATTCCAGAAAGAGAATCCTTAAAAAATATTGCATTTGGATCACGTATAGGGCAGTTTAAATCAATCCATTGAGGGAGTATAATTTGATTTGATATGAAATAAATAAGTAGTAATAACTTTTTCATAAAATTTTTTGATTTTATTTTAATAGAATCATTTTCTTAGTTTCAAAATAATCACCAGCTTGCAAACGATAGAAATATATTCCTGATGCAGGACCTTGCCTACCGGCAGGCAGGTGCTTGATACTTGATGCTGGATTGAATTCTATCTCGTAAGAACCAACCGATCTGTATTCATCAACTAATGTTGCAACTTCATTTCCTAAAACATCAAATACTTTTAATGTTACATTACCAGAAGTTGGCAACTGATAATTAATTACTGTGCTTGGGTTAAACGGGTTTGGGTAATTTTGAGATAATGTAAATTCTTTTGCAATATATTTCGCATCTTGAATTGATGTCACTGATGTTGTCCAACACACTCCTCTATCTTCAGTCCCAGCGATTATTCTTCCATCAGTATCTTGTAAAAATTTATTAACACAGTTCCATTCTGCCAGTCCGGAATTAAAAAGTGCCCAGTTGTTACCGCTATCGGTGGACCTAAACACTCCATTGGCACCGGCAACAAAAATATATCCGAGTGAATTAAAAGAAATATCAAGTATAGGATGATAGATACTAGAATCAATAAGCGTCCAACTACTGCCAAAATCGGTTGATTTAAAAATACCAGTCCCAGCAGCATCAGCGAAAATATTCCCTTGTGCATCAAGTGAAAGGGAAATTGATTGTGTGTATTCTGGCCATCCATTATTTAAATGTATCCAGGTATTGCCCTGATCATTGGAAACAAAAATGCCATCAGTTGTTGCTAGATAAATATTTCCAGTATTCGATATCTCAATGTCATCAACAGAAACTGCAGTCAGACCTTGATTAATTGAACTCCATTGGCTACCACCATTTGTAGAACGGAAAATTCCGGCATCCCAAGTGCCAACAAATAATGTTCCTAATTGATCAGATTTAATACACGTAATTGATAATGAAGTTAGTCCGTTGTTTCTTTGTTCCCAAGATAATCCGCTGTTATTTGAATAATATATACCTCCATCATAACTACCTACAAAAAGATGACCTCTATTGTCAATCGATATTCCACTTATTATTATCCCATCAAATTGTCCGCTAATATTTATCCAGGTCTGTCCATGGTTTGTTGTTTTAAAGACTTCAGGCAAACTACCACCAGTGCCAGCAAATATATAACCTGCTGAATCAATTACTAATGAACCAATTGGTGTGTATGAGTTTGGTAGGCCCACCAATTGCCAATCGGCGCCTCCATTAATCGATTTTCTAATTCCAGTGTATGAACCTGAAAATATATAATCTTCTGAGTAAAACGACATACAGTTCGTTCCTGTTAACGAGCTAATTAAATTCCAAGATTCCCCTTTGTCGATAGATTTATAAACTCCGTATTGTGCTCCCACGGTAAATAAATTACCATCAGGCGAATCTTGAATGGAATAAAAAAAGTTTGGACAGCTAGAACCAAATTGTTGCCAGGTACTACCATTATCAGTCGAACGATAACCAATTACGATAGAAACACCAAGAACATTAATTGTTAAGAACAAATCATTGGAATTATTGGAAACTAAATCCCAAATACGACCTGTAGGCAGATTATTTAATGGGAACCAATCTTCGCCATCGTTCTGTGAAACATAAATACTTGTATCTTGAACCGCATATATACTTCCATCATTACCATTAGCTATTCGATTTATTTTTTGATCAATGAATCCAGAATCGATTCTGACCCAGTCATTACCTAAATTTTTTGATCTAAATAAACCTTCTGAGGTCGCTAAAAATATGCTGTTAGTATTTCCAAAAGTAATTTGGTAATAATAGATTCCTGGCACTCCCACAGTTAATTCTTCCCAATCCAGACCGTTATTACTAGATCTAAATATTTTTTCGTATGTAGTCGAAAATAAATATCCGTTTGAATTTGATGTTATTGAATTAATACCAGTACTATCTAGTCCACAATGCAACCATTCATTACCCAAGTTTTCTGAACGATAAATCCCATTATCCCAGGTTCCAACGATTAGAACATCATTATCTAAATTCATACAAGTAACAAATCCGCCAAATGTGAACGGGCCATTAGATTGCTGCCAAAAATTTTGCTGAGAAAAACTATCTAAAGAAAGGATTAAAAGTAGACAAAAAAAACAAACTAACTTTTTCATATTAGTCCCTTAAGATTACTTTAGAAATATCATTTGTTAGATAACCCTTGCAATTGATAGAAATAATTTGCTGGCCGGCCCCCCCGGGGGGGCGGGCGGTCGCCTAAAGTTGAACTTCATTTCCTAAAACTCAAACTTTTAGGGTTGGCCCGCCGGGGGTGGCCTTTTTTTTGGGTTTGGGGGGGGGGGGGTTGGGTTGTTTTTTTTTTATTTTTTTTGCTAAAGGGGTTATCCTCCCACCCCTTCGGTTTTTGGGGGGGGTGGGGTTCGTTAATTGTTCCCAAATTCTATTTTAATGGTGGTTTTCTAATGGAGAATAATCCCCACTTATTAATAGTATCAATTTGACTGATTTTTATATACGAATACTGAGATGTATAACTTGGCTCCCACCAGTAACAGCTAATTCCTCCGGAAGACTTGGATGTTGGTAATATCTATATATATTACCATCAATAGAATCAATTCGGTCAAAATAATGATAGTCATCTTCTTTCAAATGATAATATAACTTTCCATTTGAAGCTAAGGTATCACCGATTACTTCTTTTGTTCTAACTTCATACCAAACATTTGGATTTATCCCATATTCTTCAAGATAAACCCACTTATTACCAATTGAAAGTGGATAAAGATTTAACAATTCGACTCGAAGGCGACTTAAAGAATCAATTGAACTCAAATTGGACCTAATTGGTAAAGCACTATTTATATTATAATGGCTGACTAAGTGTGGTTTGGTAAGTTTAGAGTTGAAATATTTTTTAAAAAAGGGGGAGCAAACACGCTTGGGGGCCCAGCCGTAAAAAAAAAAAAAACAACTTTTTTTTTTATTCCGGCCCCAAGAAAAAAAAAAAAAAAAAAACCCCCCAATCAAAAAAAAATTTTTTTTACTAAAAACTCATTAATTTGGTTACTTTCAAAACATAATTATTACTTTGTCTTACTCATCCACCATTCCTGGTATTTAATTTCGTCTTCAATAAGCTTGTCAATCAACTCATCAAAGGATAATGAGTAATTCCATTCTAATTCTGTTTTAGCTCTTTTAGGATTGCCGTAAATTACTTCAAGTTCAACAGGCCGGTAAAGTGCTTTATCAAATTTTACAAATTTTTCAGGATCAAGTCCAAGCTTAATAAATACTTTGTTAATAAATTCCTGCAGAGTATGTGCTTCACCGGTGCAGATTATGTAATCGTTAGGTTTGGGTACATTCAGCATCTTCCACATTACTTTAATGTATTCGGGTGCATATCCCCAATCTCTTTGAATGGATGTGTTGCCAACCTTGAGAGAATCAAGTTCATTTCGTTTAATCTTTAATGCAGAGGAGATGATTTTTTTGGTTACAAAGTTTTGTCTTCTTAGAACGGATTCGTGATTAAATAAAATACCGCTTGAGATAAATAAGTTATATGCTTCGCGGTAGTTTACGCAAGTCCAGTGTGCAGCAGCTTTAGAAATTGCATAAGGACTTGCTGGGTGAATAATAAAATCTTCATCAATCGGAAGTTTTTCTTTAGCAACGTTGCCGTACATCTCACTGCTGGAGGATTGATATATCTTTATTTTCTTATCAACAATTCTTATAGCTTCTAAAATGTTTGCAACGGAAATAATATTGTACTCAAGTGTACCAATCGGTTGTTCGAATGATAATCCCACAGAACTTTGGGCGGCTAGATTATAGAATTCATCAGGTTTAAATTTTTCCAATAAGCGTATAATGTTTGAAAGATCAAAAACATTTGCTTCAACAAGCTCAACATCGTTTTCAACACCAAGAAAACTAAGTCCATTTGAATTACCTGATTGCAGGTTTCTTGTTATACCAATTACCTTATAATTTTTTTCTAGAAGATACTTACTTAAGTAAGCTCCGTCTTGTCCTGTTATTCCGGTTATTAGTGCTGTTTTCATTAATACTTCATTTAACTTTAAGATTTTTATTGTTCAAATTTAATACTTAAAAAAATGATTAAATAATTTCATTTCACTTGCACATTGTACTGTATGATGGTCCATTCGAAACATCAACCGTCAGCCATCATCCATTAAACATCAAAAATTTTCCTTGACATTATACTTTTTTCTATCAATATTTGCATCAGTAATTATTAAAGGAAAAAATTTATACCCGATTTGCTACAGTTTTAATTTTCGTTCGTCTAAATATTTAATTGTTAGAAAATTAACCAGAGTAGCAAATGTACCGATTTAGGGAATTTCTCTGGTCGGTTTTTTGTTATCTTTACATAAACTTATAATGGAGATTTATATATACGATTTGATACGGTTCATTTAGGTAAATGCAATCACTAACTTATTAGGAGGAACGCGTGATGAGAGAAATAAAAGCAAAAATCGACAATCCATTATCTGAATTGATCAGTGATGATATATTTGATCTTCTTGATTCTCACGGCTTAATAGATGATAAAGCCGTCAGAGATTATCAGATAAGGAAAAAATTTAAGCAGCTTAGATCCGGAAAATTAAGTGCCGGAGACGCGATTGATGCAATTCGCGCAGAATATCCATATTTACAGTTTGATACTATAAGAAAAATAGTATATCAGATAAGTAAATAATTAATATCAAATAATACTTGACAAATAACATTTATCAAATTATTTTTCAATCGACTCTTTCAAAGGGTTCTCCCCTGCCCTTTGATATGAATGAGTCAGGCCCGGTGATTCCCCATCACCGGGTTCTTATTTTAAACCCGGAGTATTTATGGCAGTAAAGACAAAAAAGAAAAATGTAAAAACCAGTGCAAAATCTCTTCCTTCCCCTTTTAGTATTTATTGGGAAAAAACGAATTATCTTTTGTTTGGGTTGGGTATGCTGTTAATAATATTAGGTTTTTATTTTATGGGTCAAGGTGAATGGAATAGTTCATCTTCGCTTGTAATTTCTCCAATTTTACTTTTCCTTGGATTTGTTGTTGTTATGCCTGCTTCAATTTTTTATCGCAAGAAAGCAGCCACAGAGACAGAATCTGTTAGAACTGAAAATTAAGTTTTTATTCTGCAAATTATTTTCCCAGATTGTGAAAATGATTTAATGTCATTTCGAATCCCCGATTCATCGGGGTGAGAAATCTTCAACAGCTAAATATTCAGATTTCTCTCTTCGTTCGAAATGAAAATAACGCAGCATTAATCTGAGCTGTATTGCAGATTTGACAGGAAAGAATTTTTTTAAATCAATTAAGATTTTACTTTTAAATACTTTATAATTAAATCAATCCACAATTAAAAATTGGGCAAACTAAATTTTGAACAGTTAACCGATCTATTTCTTCTTCTCTCAGTTGATAGGATTGGTCCCGCAAAGATTAGAAATCTTCTTGCACGATTTAAGAAATTATCCAACGTACTCTCTGCTTCAACCTCAGAACTTATTGAGACCGAAGGGATAAGCAAGGAGCTCGCATCACGCATCC
>JADJIH010000005.1 GCA_016707115.1 Ignavibacteriales bacterium
AAATAATTATTACCGGTTTTAGTTCAGAGTATTGGGTATGAGTATTTTTGTGATGAGACTTATACAGGATAATCTAAATCTTAAAGGGTACACACAAAATCTTTTACAAGGTGAAGTTCTTACAGAAGTTGAAGGTGAATTTTAGGACTGATAAATGATCTTATCAAACAATTAAAATAGGACAGTAAATCTCACGTAACAAATTGTTCAATTAGATAGTCTGAAACTAAAAATGAATTTAAGATTTGAGGTTAGATATTGAGTACTTAGGAACTTTGCGTGAAATGTCTTTACTCAGTTCACGCAAAGAACTTCGAAAGATTTTCACGCAAAGTTCGCAAGAAAAATCGTTAGGGAGGAAATATGAATGAAAATGAGTTATCGAATAAAATAATTGGTGCCACCAATTGAGTTACATAAAGTTTGGGATCGACAAGTTTATTAGAATCGGCTTATGAAATGCGTTTGCCTATGAGGTTTACGAAATATCGGATTAGATGTAAAACAACAAGTACCAATGCCATTTGTTTATAAAGATATTAAATTAGATGCTGGATACAGACTAGATATTTTAGTTGAAAATAAATTGATTGTTGAAATTAAATCTGTTGAAACATTGCTACTGTTCATTTTTCTCAAGTTTTAACATATTTAAAATTATCAGAATTAAAACTTGGATTGTTAATTAACTGTACCAAGTTATTGAAGGAATTCATAGGTTGTCAATAATTTATAATCTTAGCGATCTTTGCGTTAATTTTTTTCTTTAGTACTTTGCGTGAAATGTTTTGGGGAAGTTTCCGCACAAAGAACATAAATATGTTTCGTTAAAGATCGCAAGGTAAAATGAGAAATTAAATTTTAGAACTGGATTTGGTTTTGATTTCTCTCTTTTGTTGAAGGTAGAAATTAATCATCGGCGGGGTTGAGATTCCTTTTGATAAAGTTGGAAGGTCGTTCTGATGCAGATGTACTTCTTCATGCAATTTGTGATGCAATGCTAGGTGCTCTAGCACTTGGTGATATTGGAATTCATTTTTCCAAACCCACTGATGAGCGCTGGAAGGATGCAAATAGCGCACTACTTCTCAAACATGTCAATGAACTTATCAATTCGATGGGATATGAATTAGGAAATCTTGATTGTGTTCTTGCAATGGAAAAACCAAAAGTTTCTCCTTACTCAGATAAAATAAAAAATCGTATCGCTGTAATTTTAAATACACCAATTAGATCAAATATCTATAAAAGCAACTACAACTGAAAACTTGGGTTTATAGGGCGTGCAAGAAGGGTTGTTGCTTTTGCTACTGTTACAACATTAAGAAAGATTTGAATGTTTGAAACAATACTAACTCAGATCTCAGATTTTACACCACTATGGATTTATCTAACTATATTTTCTTTGCCTACATCGAAAATTTATTCCGCCTTCACCGAGTGATATTAGTTGTTGTTATTGGTAGTTCACTTGTTGGGACTGGGACAATTAATTCTATTCCTCTTTTTCTCTGCCACATTAGGAAGTCTTGCTGGATTTTTAACAGCGTTTATTATCGGTTAGCGGTTTGATAAATAAGTTCATTCGGTAAATTAAAATTCATAACTGTTGAAGCAGTAGAAAAAAGTTGAAGTAGCATTCAAATTACGGATATTATTTAATTGTCGCAAAATAGATTTCTTCCCGGAATACGGGCTGTAATTTCTTTCTTTGCAGGAATGAGCAGGTTGGATATAAATAAAACTACTACTCTAAGTCTTGGTAGTTCCATATGGAATGCGTTCTTAATTTATCTTGGAATTGCATTTGGTAAATATGTTGATCTTATTGATAGTTATCTAAGAACTTACAGCAATATTATTCTCGCAATTACTGGAATAGTAATACTGTTTTTTGTTGTTAAGTATTTTATCACAAAGAAAAAAACAAATTTGGAAATTTCTATTTGAAACAATCTTTATCTCAATTAGAAAAAAAGAAAGAGAAGGAATGACAGACTTCTTTTAATCTTATCTAGGATATTGTTTGGAATTTCTTTCACCCCATTTCCATTCCCATTTACTCTTTTATTGTTTGTCCATTTGTACCTTACTTTTTGTAGTAAGTAAAAGACAAACTCTACTTAAAGTTAACTCGGCATCGTATCTTACATTTTTGTGATGAGTTTAACTACAGTTTTTGGGTTGGAAGCTGGCAAAGTGCTGGACCTTTCTTAATGATAAGCGGAGTTGTTTTAGTTTGCTTTCTCCCTTGTGTAATGCTGATAAATTCCACTTTGTATTTTTATCAAGAAAGTTTTTAAGAAAGATTTATCACTTTATTTCTTTCCATTCTTTTGGATAACTGGGGAATATATACTCACGCTTACAGATTTGGAAATTTCCCTGGTTAACTATTGGTCACCTGGTTTAGCAAAATTTACTTCATTCATTCAGATTGCTGATACTAGTTGGTGCATTCGGATTGTCGTTTATAGTTTTATGGATAAACATTTTCATCTTTGTAAAAATTTCTTCAACTGGGAATGATGAGAAAAAAATAAAAGTTGGAATCATCCAGCCAAATCTTGATCCATGGAATAAATGGGAACTTGGCAGTCTGGATCAGATACTTGAAAATTATTTTGAGCTTTCGCAAAAATGTGTTGATGGATATGGAAAAATGCAATTAGTTTCCGCTTGGTGAGCATACGCCGTTTGTTGATCAGCTTCCGTTTCTTGGTGATTTATTAAGATGGGAGTGGGTATTAGCGGCTGGAATGTTGGACAGGATACAACTGTTTTTAAATTGCTAAATCACAATGACACAATTAAAGTTGGCGGATTAGTTTGTTATGAATCGGTGTTTCCAACTTTCCCAAATTATTTTGCTGATCGTGGTGCGTGTTTTTAACAGTGTTAACAAACGATAGCTGGTATGGAAAATTAATTGGACACTATCAGCATAAGGAATTTTGAAACTTGCGTGCTGTTGAAAACAGAAGAACAGTTGTACGTTATGCAAATGGTGGAGTAAGTTGTTTGATAAATAAATTCAGTGTTAGAAGTTGAAACTGAAATGTTTACAAGAACCCATTTAGTTGGCTTGGATGTTCCATTAAACAATGAAAAACCATTTTATACAAAAAATCCATTAATAATTCCAGTTTTATCATCCGCATTTGGATTATGGATTTTTGGAATCAAATATTTTATTGTGGATGAAGAAAAAATTTAAATTATAATATTTCAATGTCATCACGAGCGAAGCGAAGTAGTCTTTAAATAAAAATGTTTAGAGCTTCCCGTCTGGCATAGCCATCCTCGCAATGACATAATAAAGCAAAGAAATAAGATGATAGACTTAAGAAGTGACACAGTAACACGCCCATCAGAAGCAATGCGCAAAGCAATGTATAATGCCAAAGTTGGTGACGATGTATTTAAGGAAGATCCAACCGTAAATAAACTTGAGCAGTATGCTGCAGAGCTTTTAGGAAAAGAAGCAGCATTGTATGTTTCAAGCGGCGTGATGGGAAACCAGATATGCTTAAATGTTTTAACGAATCCCGGTGATGAAGTTATCTGCGAAAGAGATGCTCACATTTTTAATTATGAATCAGGTTCACCTGCAGCGTTAAGCGGAATACAATTATTTCCTGTTGAAGGAAATTATGGAGTAATCACTCCAGAACAAGTTGAACCAATAATTCACCCAACTTCTGCTTACTATATGACGCGTACAAAAGTTATCGAAGTTGAAAACACTCATAATCGCGGCGGGGGAACAATCTGGCCGATTGAAAATATTATTGCATTAAAAAATCTTGCAAAAAAATACAACCTTTTTTATCATCTTGATGGCGCCAGAATATGGAATGCCTCAGTTGCAACTGGAATAAGTGTAAACGAATATGCATCACACTTTGATTCTATTTCCTGTTGTCTTTCAAAAGGATTAGGCGCTCCAATTGGTTCTATCGTTGCAGGAACAAAAGATTTTATCAAAGAAGCATATCGGGTTCGCAAAGCGTGGGGTGGAGGAATGCGACAAGTTGGAATTCTTGCTGCTGCCGGGTTTATATGCTTTGCAGAATAATATTGAGCGATTAAAAGAAGATCACGAAAAAGCTAAATATCTTGCAGAAAGAATTAATGCAAATCCAAATCTTGAAATTGATATGAATGCAGTTCAAACAAATATTTTATTGTTTCATCCAAAAAATATTTCTGTGGATGAGGGATTAAAACAATGCAAAGAAAAAGGATTGCTTGTCTCGGTTGGAAAAATTGATTTGATTCGTGCAATTACTCATTTGGATGTATCTTTTGATGAAATAAAAAAATCTGCCGATATAATTGATGAGGTATTTGCATAATGGATGTAAAAGATTTTAATCATAAAACAACTGTCAAAGTTCGCTTTCACGAAGTTGATATGCTTGGTGTTTGCAATAACGCCGTTTATATTAATTTCTTTGAGCATGCCCGCTTAGAATATGTTAAAGAAGCTGGATTAGTTCCCGAAGGTGGAATATTTTCTGATGGTAGATTGTTCTTTATGGTCAGAAACGAAATCAATTATCTTGGACATTCGTTTTATGACGATGAACTGGATGTGTATTCAAGAGTATCGTACATAAAAAATTCTTCGTTTGGTTATGATCATATAATTGTAAGAAAGAAAACTGGGGAAGTAATCGTGGATGGAAAAGGAGTCGTAGTTTTTGTTGATCCGAAAACCAGAAAATCAACTCCACTTACAGAAGATTTTATTGAGAAGATAAAAAAGTTTGAACATAGAGTACAGATTCTTAAGTAATCATCGTGATGTCATGCTGAATTTATTTCAGCATCTTTAATAATTATTATTTAGTTTCGAATTAAGTTCGGAGTGACTTTTAAAATTTTAGTTTGTTGATCAAATCGGGAATCTTATAAAATAGGAGGTAGTTTATGAGAAAACTGATCTTTGATATCGAAACTTGTTCTTATCCTTTTGAATCTTTGTCCGAAAGTCAACGCGAGTATCTGCTAAAGTACGCCGACAAAGAAATTGATCCCAACAAAAAAGAAGTAATGAAAGACGAAGCAATTCGTTACACTTCACTTTATCCATTTACTTCCAAATGTGTTGCAATTGGAATGTATGATGTTGAAAAAGAAAAATCTTACGTCTATTACGAATCAGAAAAACCCGAAGAATGGAATTCCGAAAACACAAATGTGTACTACAAAGGATTACCAGAAAAGGAGATGCTGGAATCTTTCTGGCGTATCGCACAATATGCTGATCAGTTTATAACATTTAACGGAAGAAATTTTGATGTTCCATTTTTGATGATGCGTTCTGTGATGTTAAAAGTTAAGCCAAGTAAAAACTTAATGGCTTATAGGTATGGAGATGAACATATTGATTTACTTGAGCAATTTACTTTTTACAGCACAACAAGAAAATTTAATCTTGATTTTTACTGCCACGCATTTGGAATTGAATCACCAAAATCAAAAGATATTTCCGGAATGGAAGTAAAAACTCTTTACGAAGCTGGAAGAATAAAAGATATTGCTGTTTATTGTTCTAAGGATATTTATGCAACTTATCAATTGTTTAAAATTTGGGAAGAGTATTTAAAATGAAATTAGCTATTACTAAAAGTAGAATTGAATCTGAGTTTATTT
This sequence comes from Ignavibacteriales bacterium, assembly GCA_016707115.1. Taxonomy (GTDB): domain Bacteria; phylum Bacteroidota; class Ignavibacteria; order Ignavibacteriales; family Ignavibacteriaceae; genus IGN3. Next base: position 5,662 of record JADJIH010000005.1, read on the forward strand.
ATGTATAAGGATATCGCAAAAAGTTTAAAAGAATTACTTGACAAATATGGTTTAGATGTTATTTATTCAGTCACCATTATAATTATTTTAATACATTTAATTTTTGATCTCAAAAATTATAAAAACTGGAAAAGCATTTCTTCAGGTAATAAGTTTTATACGATAGTTGGACTGATCTTATCATTTTTTTTTATTTTCTTAAGTTTACTTCATTTCTTTTATTTTATATGATTAATGATCTGTGATAACAACTATGAAAATCATTTGAATTTAAATGATTCGATAATATTTATCCCACTTTCCCTTATATTTCCTTATAAAATTTTCAAACTATTTTAAATCCTATTGGAAGATTGATGAAAGAACCTGAAGTAACTTTTGAACTGGCGCAAGAGCACGGACTAATTAAAGAGGAATGGGAAAAGATTTTAAAAATTCTTGGTCGCACACCAACTTTTACAGAGCTTGGTGTTTTTTCTGTAATGTGGAGCGAGCATTGCAGTTATAAAAATTCCATTGCACAATTAAAAACTTTACCTCGCAGCGGCGGAAGATTGCTTGTTGCTGCAGGAGAAGAAAACGCCGGACTTATAGATATTGGTGATGATTTAGCTGTAGCATTTAAATTGAAAGTCATAATCATCCTTCAGCAGTTGAGCCTTATCAAGGAGCAGCAACCGGTGTTGGAGGAATTATGCGTGATATTTTTACAATGGGTGCTCGTCCAATTGCTTCTTTAAACTCACTTCGCTTTGGTTCTTTAAAAGATGCGCGTACTAGATTTTTATTTGATGGTGTTGTTCGAGGAATTGGTGATTACGGAAATAGCTTTGGTGTGCCTACAGTTGCTGGAGAAGTTTATTTTGATGAATCATATCAGGGCAATCCGCTTGTTAATGCAATGGCAGTTGGAATTGTAAATAAGAAACATTTTGCATCAGCTACATCAAAAGGAGTCGGCAATCCGATAATGATTGTTGGTTCATCTACAGGCCGAGATGGAATTCACGGTGCAACATTCGCATCAGAAGAAATTTCTGAAAAGTCTGAAGCAAAACGTCCATCAGTTCAGGTTGGTGATCCGTTTACAGAAAAACTTTTGCTTGAAGCAACTTTAGAAATTATAAAGAATGATTGGCTGATCGGAATTCAAGATATGGGTGCGGCAGGAATTTCCTGTTCAACAAGTGAGATGAGTGCAAAAGGTGAATCTGGAATGAAGATCAATCTTGATAAAGTACCTTTGCGCGAAAAGGGGATGACAGCATATGAAATTATGTTGAGTGAAAGTCAGGAAAGAATGTTATGCTGTGTTAAAAAAGGTTATGAAGATCGTGTAAAGTCCGTATTTGAAAAATGGGATTTGCATTGTGAAATTATTGGTGAAGTTACTGGTGATGGAATGCTGCAGATTGATTATCAAGGAGAACGCAAAGCAACAATGCCTCCATTTGATTTAGTGCTTGGCGGCGGTGCACCTGTTTATACACGTGAACAAAAAGAACCTGAATACTTAAAAGAAACAAGAAAGTTTGATTCTAAAACTTTACCTGAACCAAAAGATTTAAAAGAAACATTTCTAAAAGTATTTTCATCACCAAACATTGTCTCAAAGCAATGGGTTTATCATCAGTATGATTCGATGGTAAGAACAAACACGGTTGTTGGTCCAGGATGCGATGCTGCAGTAATTTTAGTTAAGGGAACCAACAAAGCATTAGCTATGAAGACGGATTGCAATTCACGTTATGTTTATTTAAATCCAAAAGAAGGAACAAAGATTGCAGTTGCAGAATCTGCGAGAAACATTGTTTGCTCGGGTGGTGTACCGCTTGGAGTTACAAATTGTTTAAACTTTGGTAATCCATACAAACCAGAAGTTTACTGGCAGTTTGCACAAGCAATAGCAGGAATGGGTGAAGCTTGCAGACATTTTGATACTCCGGTTACCGGCGGTAATGTAAGTTTTTATAATGAATCGCCTGAAACAGCAGTTTATCCAACACCAACAATCGGAATGGTTGGATTGGTTGAAGATTTAAAACACATTACAACATCATACTTTAAAGATGAAGGTGATGAAATTTATTTATTGGGTGAGGACAAAGAAGAACTTGGCGGAAGTGAATATGCAAAAGTTATTCATAACAAAGTTGCTGGTGAATCTCCAACAATAAATCTTGATGAAGAAAAAAAATTGCAGGACACATTATTAAATCTTATAAGAAAAGGTTTGATAAAATCTGCACACGATATTTCTGAAGGTGGAATCGTTTCCGCACTTGCTGAATGTTGTATCATCAACCAGGAAAAACAAATTGGATGCGAAGTTGAAATTCCAATTAAATCCAGAAAAGATTTTTCTTTATTTTCAGAATCCCAATCAAGAATAATTATTTCAATATCTAAAGATAAAATTCTTGAACTTGAATCTGATCTTAAACTCGCAAATCTTAAATATACAAATCTCGGTGATGTTAAAGGATCTACATTGAAGTTGGATAGTCTTTTTGAAGTTAGTATAAATGAATTATCAGATATTTATTACAATACGATTCCCGGAATAATGTCTGGTGAAGAATAAACTTAAAAAGATTTATAAAAATTCATCGCTGTTTAAATATTTTAGACAGCTCAGATATCTATATCATCTTCGTCCGCACTGGCAAGCCAAAGCTGGATTTCTAAAACATTATTTTGGAGGTCTATATGATCGAATTGATCGCCATAATGTTTTTCTTCTTTCTGGTGGATTAGCATTTTCACTTTTTACCTGCATCATTCCACTTGTATTAATTATGTTCTGGATACTCGGAAATTTTCTTAGTTCAGAAGAAATGGAATTGCAAATTATAACGCTGATCAACACTATTATACCATATAGCGAGTATGCTGATAAAGTTAAAGAAATAATTTTTAGTAGAATTGAAGAAGTTATAGAATTTAAAAACGTTGCTGGTATCGTTGGTTTTTCAGGATTGTTTTTTACAGCAAGCGGATTTTTCAGTAGTATGCGCACCGTATTAAATAAAGTAAACGGAACTGATATTGATATTAATTTTTTTCTTGGAAAGCTTAGAGATTTTTTAGTAATACTGGTTGCTATACTTTTATTTTTTGCTTCAATTTTAGCATTACCTTTATTAGAACTTTTTACTTCTATTGCCGAATCTACTCCTTACTTGCAATTTTTTAATCATCCGATCTTTCAACAATTATTTACAATTCTTGTTTCGTTGTTTATAATGCTTGTGTTGATGTATTTATTTTATAGTTTTATTCCGACAGTAAAAATTAAACATCGCTCTGCATTTGTTGGTGCACTTTGGTCATCAGGTTTGTGGGTAGCTATGAAGGTTTTGTTTGGATATTACCTTGCAAATTTTCAAACTTGGGGAAAGATATATGGCACCTATGCTTTGTTAATTGTAATTGCATTTTGGATTTATTACACTGCAGCAGTTTTTATTATCGGTGCAGAAATAGGAAAACTTTTTGATGAAAGATTGAAAGAAAGAATTGCTGCAAAACATCAAAAGCCTGAAAGTTTGCCTTCGATTGAATAAATTATTTAATAACTTATTGACATTCCAGAATCTTCTTAATATCTTTAATCAGACAAAATAATCTGATTTAGAAAATGACAGTATTTTTTTCAAAAAAGTGTGAATATGGTTTGCAGGCAGTTCTTTTTATGGCTGCTCGTGATGAAGAATGCGTTTGCCCTGCTGAAGAGATATCCAAAAAATTAAATATCCCAAAAGAATTCATTTCAAAAATCCTGCAAAGCTTAACTGAGAGCGGAATCATTGAATCAAAAAAAGGAAAGTCCGGCGGATTTAGACTTGCAAAACATCCATCGAAAATAAAATTGATAGATATTGTTGATGCAATAGATGGTCTTGAAAGTTTTAACACTTGTGTGCTGGGATTTCCAAAATGTTCTCCGGATAAACCTTGTCCGGTTCACGATCAATGGGGTGTACTGAGAACAAAAGCTTACGAAATGCTAAGCTCAGAAACGATAGATAAGTTCAAAGAGAAAACGTTAAATAAAATTAAAATTTAAAATTTTTTATTAGATAATCAGACTTTATAATCTGATAATGAATTATGGAAAAGAAAAAAATAATTCGCAACGATGAAAAGGGGATACAGAAAACAAGATTTATAGTTCAATCAATATTTGCTGCGCTTTGTCTCTGGATTGGAGTCGAATTTTATTTCTTCAATCAATACTTAGAAACAAATGGCGCAACTGCATTTTACTCACGCCCTCCTGGTGTAGATGGATTTCTTCCTATAAGTTCATTTATGAGTTTTTATCTTTTCTTAACTACTGGAGAAGTTCACTCGGCTCATCCGGCAGGTTTTTTTATTTTCTTTTCAATCGTGCTGATGTCATTAGTTTTTGGAAAATCATTTTGCAGTTGGTTTTGCCCAATTGGATTTATTTCAGAATTAGTCGGAGATTTTGGCGAAAAGATTTTTAAAAGAAGATTAAAACTTCCTAAGTGGCTTGACTATCCTTTAAGAAGTTTAAAGTACTTGTTACTTGGATTTTTAGCATACTCTGTTATATTTCTGATGTCTGAATTAGCACTAAAATCTTTTCTTGATAGTCCATACAATCAAGTATCAGATGTAAAGATGTATTACTTCTTTGCAAACATTTCTCAAACTGCTTTAATTGTTATTGGAGTTCTGTTTGTTCTTTCAATAGTGATTAGAAATTTCTGGTGCAGATTTTTATGTCCATACGGCGCATTGCTTGGAATATTTTCATTACTAAGTCCAGCAAAGATCCAAAGAAATGAAAAAAGCTGTATTGATTGCGGACTTTGCAACAAAGCTTGTCCATCTTTTATAAAAGTAGATAAAGTTAAAACAGTTATTTCTGATGAATGCTCAACTTGCTTGAATTGTGTTGATGTTTGTCCTGTTAAAGATACTCTGGAACTAAAAACTTTATTGCCTCAGAAAAAAAGAATAAGTAAAAAAAATGTAGCGATCGGTGTGGTTTCAATCTTTATGCTTGTAACAGGATTTGCAATGATAACTGGCAACTGGCAAAATAAAATCACAAAAGAAGAATACTTAATTCATTACAAACAAATGAATAGTTACGGTCATCCAACGGGAACAAAAGAGTTTAAAAAACTTAATGAAGAAGTTGAAAAGAAAAATAAAACAAATAATAAATAGCTGTCACCTTGAATTTATTTCAGGGTCTGATTAAATATTAAAGATGCTGAAACAAGTTCAGCATAACAAAAAGAAATTTATGAAAAGACATCCTGCACTAATTCCACTTTCAGAAGATCATCACCAGGCCTTATTGCTTGCAATGAACTTGAAAAAGAATGCACCCAAAATTAACAATCTACCAACTGATCCTCTCGGTAAAATGAATTATGCTAAAGAAATATATTACAAAGAACTGGAGCATCATTTTAGGGATGAGGAACAATTTGTATTCCCATTTATAAAAGGAAAAGATGAATCTTTGGATCAACTGGTGTTGGAAATTATGGGTGAACATATTATTCTTAAAAACAAAATCATTGGCTTAAATGAAAATCCTAACCTGGTAAATCAACTTAATGAAATCGGTGAAATGCTTGAATTGCATGTTAGAAAAGAAGAACGGATGCTTTTTGAAAAAACGCAGTTAGTTTTAAATGATGAGGAATTAAAATTGATTAAAAATAAATTTGATGAAAGCAGATCGCAAAACAAATCTTGTAAAACTAAATAACTTTAATAAAGAATAGTTATATGAAAAAATTAATCAAAACAATTAAACCACCGCAGCAATGGAGACTTGGTGTGCTGTTCAGTCTTGGGGTTTTAGTTGGACTTTTATTTTTAGTTCTTCATCTGGCAAGAGCAACATCGTATTTATCTGATAAGCCAGAAACATGTGTTAACTGTCATGTTATGGCTCCGCAATACGCAACCTGGCAAAATGGAAGCCACGGCAGAGTTACAGTTTGTAATGATTGTCACGTTCCCCAAGATAACGTTGTAAGCAAATACTTTTTCAAAGCTTCTGATGGATTACGACATTCATTTATGTTTACATTCCGCTTAGAGCCGCAGGTAATACAAATCAAACAAGCAGGAAAAAATGCGGTTCAGGAAAATTGTATTCGCTGCCATTCAAATGTTATTCATCCAATTTCTGTAAGAGCAATTGGTAATCAGAAAATACAGGAAGAAGGTGATGGTTATTGTTGGGATTGCCATCGGGAAGTACCTCACGGAAGAGTTAATAGTTTATCATCAACTCCGTTTGCAAGAGTTCCTGGTCTGTCCAATCCTATACCGGAATGGATTGAAAAAAGTTTAGAAACAAAAAATAATTAATAAATTAATTCAGGATTATTATATGAAACCAATCAGCGAGATAACTAAAAACAAACCTTGGTTAGGTTGGGTGCTATTCTTTGCAACTGCAGTTGTAGTTTTTTTAGTTGGATTATTTGCTTCATCTATAATTGAAAGACGAAGTGAAACGGCTACGCTACAGATGATAAAACCACTTAAGGATTGGGAGCCGCGCAATGAAGTGTGGGGGGAAAATTATCCACGTGAGTTTGAATCTTATCTGAAAACATTAAATACTGATTATGCAAGCAAACACGGCGGATCAAAAATGATCGACTATCTTGAAAAATATCCTGAGCTTGTTGTTATGTGGGCTGGATATGCATTCTCAAAGGATTATAATCAAGGTAGAGGTCATGGTTATGCAATTGAAGATATAAAAAATACTTTAAGAACAGGTGATAACGAAGTAAGCCCTCAACCTGCAACTTGCTGGACTTGTAAGAGCACTGACGTTCCTAGAAAAATGAATGAAATGGGAGCCGCAAATTTTTATAAAGCTAAATGGAAAGATCTTGGAAGTGAAATTGTTAACCCAATTGGCTGCCAGGATTGCCACGATCCCAAAACTATGAACTTACGTATTAGTCGTCCAGCACTTGTTGAAGCTTTTCAGAGACAGGGAAAAGATATGAGTGAATTTTCCAGACAGGAAATGCGTTCACTTGTGTGTGCACAGTGCCATGTTGAATATTACTTTAAGGGTAAAGAAGAAAAGTATTTAACTTTTCCCTGGGACAAAGGTTTTAGTGCGGACAATATGGAAGAATATTTTGATGAGATTGAACATGTTGATTGGGTTCACGCATTAAGCAAAGCTCCAATGTTAAAAGCACAACATCCAGATTTTGAATTATTTATGACCGGTATTCATGCTGTTCGTGGTGTTTCCTGCTCAGATTGTCATATGCCATACAAATCAGAAGGCGGAGTTAAGTTTACAGATCATCACATTCAATCACCGCTAAACAATATTGCAAATACGTGCCAGGTTTGTCATCGTGAAGAAACTGATAGATTGATGCAGGATGTTTATGACAGGCAGGATAAGATAGAAGAGCTTAGAAGAATGGCAGAAAAATCGTTAGCAGCAGTTCATATTGAAGCTAAAACTGCCTGGGATAATGGAGCAACAGAAGAACAAATGAAACCAATTTTAAAACTTATTCGCCACGCTCAATGGAGATGGGATTGGGTTGCCGCAGCAAATGCACTCGGTTTCCATGCACCTGTGGAAGCATTAAGAGTTTTAGGAACTTCTATACAAAAAGTTGAGCAGGCAAGGAGAGAAATTGCAATTTTATTTTCAAAGCAGGGCTGGAAATATCCTGTTGATATGCCAGATATTTCAACCAAAGAAAAGGCTCAAAAATTTATAGGATTGGATATTCCAAAACTAAAAACTGGTAAAGAAGAGTTTTTGAAGACCACGACTGTTAAGTGGGATGAAGAAGCGACTAAACGACAAGGCTTTTTATACGATTATAAATCTAAGAACTAAACTTAGTGTTTCTATGTGTTCTCTGTGTCTTAGTGGTAGAAGAATTTAACCACTGTGGCACTAAGGGCACTTAGTTTCACTTAGATTTTTAACAAACCAAGAGAGAAAATTTTTATGAAAAAAGTATTTTTTATTGTTGCAGTTTTTGCTTTTTTAGGATCCGCTTTTGCACAGGAACTTGATGGCTGGAAATTAAATGGGCAAGTACAATTACGATCAGAAGTTGATGGAAGAGATTTTTCAAATGCCACACATCCATTTACTTACGCAAGTTTAAGAACACGTTTGGGAGTTGAAAAAACCTTTGATAAAAAACTCCAATTCTTTGTGCAGTTTCAAGACTCTAGAGTTTTTGGTGAAGAAGGAAATCCAAATACAGATTTAATGAATTTAGATATGCATCAGGGTTTTGTAAAACTTATGAAACCTTTTGATTGGGATATTAATGTTCAAGCAGGAAGATTTGAAGTTGTTTACGGAACAGAAAGATTTTTTGGAATGTCTGGTTGGACTTATGTTGGAAGATCGTACGATGGTGTAAGGTTTTCAGTTTTACCAGATTGCTGGGATCTTGATGTTTTTGCTTTGACATTAAATGAAGAAGTTAGTTACATAGGTGGCCCATCTTCATCGGTTTATCCATATCCGCAAGAAGAAACACCATCACAAAGTATTTATGGTTTTTATAAAAAAAATAAAATAAGCGATGCAAGCAAGTTTGATATCGTTGGATATTATGAAATAAATCGTGAAGATGTTGGGCTTGATACAAATCGGTTGAATGTTTTTACAATAGGTGGAACTTATTGGGGCAATTACGGAGATTTCTCTACTACATTTGAAGGAGCTTATCAACTTGGCGGAAGATCAGGTGTTGACGTTGGTGCTTATTTACTTTCATTTCAAGGTGCATACAAAGTAGATATTTTTTCATTTGGGTTGGGTGCTGATCTTCTTTCTGGTAATGATCCAGAAACTGCGGATAAACATGAAGGATATCAAGCAACCTATGGAACCGGACATAAATTTTTTGGTTATATGGATTATTTTCCATCCAATGCTGCTGGCTTAGGTACAAATGATTTTTACTTTAAGTTCACTGCAACTCCAAAAGAATCCGATTTTAATTTTGCTTTAGATTTTCATCAATTTATGACAAATCAATCTGTATTAATTACTTCATTAAATGATCCTGATGGAATTGAAGAAAGTATGCTTGGACAGGAACTTGATCTTACAGTAAAATATAATTTTGTAAAAAATACTTCTGTAAGCTGGGGAGGAAGTTTATTCTTTCCTGGTGAATTGATGAAAGTATTTTATGCTCCAAGAGAAGACGCTGCTTTCTGGACTTATCTAATGATTACTGCTAACTTATAAAAGATTAGAGGTGCAGAAATGCACCTCTTTTTTTGCATACATAAACTTGCTGACTAACAACTTACACATCAAAGAATAGTTTGAAATTAAAATTAGTTTATCCTAAGTTACCACTGCGGGTTTGATTATACTTTGATATAACGGTAATTACATATCCCATTTCCTTTTATTCTGGCTCGGGGAGAGCGATGAAAATAACAGAACAAATCTTATTTTTATAATTTTTATAAAGGGTACCCAAATGAAAAACATTTTTTTGCTCATAGTTTTTGTAGCATTGTTCAATCAATCTTATGCGCAGGATTCTTGCAGCCATAAATGCAAAGAGTTAAAACACGGAATTCAATTCCAGGTTACAAATATTTTTAATCTTACAAATTACGGCGGTTATACCTTAGCATACAGATACCAGATTACCAGAAACTCTGGTTTAAGATTTGGTGTTTACACGATGATTGCGAATGATGATTATGATATTATACAACAGGTTGATAGCATATTTAGTAATCCACCGGAAAGTGCAGATAATTTTAATTTAAAGTTATCAGTTCAATATCTACACCGAGTACTTAACTATAATGATTTTGATTTGCTGGTTGGCGGCGGACCATTTTATTCTATAAATAATATTGAATCAAAGAATGAGAATTTATATATAGGATATACTTATAAATCTACATATAAAAATAATATCACCAGTTTTGGAATGGACTTGTTATTAGCTGTTGAATACAGGCTTGCAAGTAATGTGGCTTTATCCGGAGAATATGGTATAGTTATCTCTTCTGAAAGTGCTGATTTAGAAGAATCATCAACTTATAATTATGAGACTTATGACCAAGTAAGAAGCCAGATTGGAACCAGAGATAGACTGATGATCAGAGGTTCAAATGTAAGTTTAGGGTTGACGATTTTCTTTTAATTATTTAATGGAGGCAAAATGAACATTGTATTCATACTTGTCGCAATAATTATAGGAAGCTTAGTTTTTTATTTTACAGTAAAACGAAAAACAAAATGTACTAAGTGCAGCAGCAATAATGTAACTGCAACAGGACAGAAAAGATATAATGAAGATAATCTTGCAATTCAAGGTTCACCAAGTTCATATCACGAATTAGAATACAAATGCAATAAATGTGGTGAAGTATTCTGGACATCAAAAGAAGCTGCGATTTTTAATTAAAAACAGATGACATCTTTTAGAAAGATGTCATCTATAAAAGTAAATGTGTACAAAAAATCACTTGCTTTTATGATTTATCCAAATATTTTGTGTATGTGAATAAATCAACTTTATATAAATAGCAATTGAAAAGAATCGTTAAAAATATTTTTACAGCAATAGTTGCTTTAACGCTACTAATTGGCACAACTGGAATTCAACTTTATAAGCACAACTGTGCGGCACATAATTTTTCTGCAGTATCTTTATTTGAAGCGCCCGTCTGCGAAAAGGATCATCAAGTTGTTGAAGAAACTGATGATTGCTGCAAAACAGAAGTTGAGGAAATTAATGAACCGAGCTGTTGTGAATCTGAGCCAATTAATCAATCAAATCCGGTTTCATTTACTTCGCAAGAAATTAAGTGCTGCATCTCATCTATTGAAACCAATCAAATTGAGGATAATTTATTTCCTCCAATAGAAAAGAAAATTTTATTAGTTGAATTTACTTCTCCACTAATTTCGTTTACAGAAGTAATAAGTTTTCAATCGCAACAAAATTTAGTTTTAGAAAATAACAATTTACTTCCGCCACTTTTTGGTAAAGAACTTTTAAATTCACTTCATCAACTTAAGATAGATATACCTTTCTGTTAATTACCCAAACGATTTTGTTTGGGATTATCAAATGCTACGACTTTTTAGTCGTGGAAAAAATTAAATAAACTAAAAAGGCTTTAGCCTCATTAAATATTTTAATGTGGTTAAAACCCAGTAAACAAAAATTTTTTACGATTGACTTATGTCAACCGCAATGAAAATAATTTATTGATTTAACAGAAATACGTTATAGGTGTAAAATGAAATTTATTTTTTATTCACTTTTAATTCTGCTTTTGTATTCAAATAATTTTTCGCAGAATTTAAAAGGAAAAGTTTATGAACTTGATGACAAAGGTGAGAAAATTCCGCTTATTGGAACAAATGTCTTCTGGGAAGGAACTCAGGTTGGAACAATCACAGATGAAGAGGGATTTTTCTATTTGCAGAAAATTGATTCAGATCATCTTCATTTAGTTGTAAGTTATATTGGATACGAGCCAGTCGATATGGAGATTCCGACAGATCTTGATACGATAGAAATAATTTTATCAATCAACCGAGAGTTAAAAGAAATTGTAGTTACAGGCGCATCACTTTCAAAATTTATTGATGAACTTGATGCAAAACAAACCGAAGTAATCACATCCAAAGAATTATTAAAAGCTGCTTGTTGCAATCTTTCTGAAAGTTTTACAACTAATGCTTCTGTTGATGTGCAGTTTCAGGATGCAGTAACCGGTGCAAAACAAATCCAGTTACTTGGATTATCTGGATTATACACTCAAATGCTTTTTGAAAATATTCCAACTTTAAAAGGATTGGGAAGTACGTTTGGTTTAGGATATATTCCTGGTCCATGGATGACTTCAATAAGTATTTCTAAAGGTGCGGCTTCAGTTGTTAATGGATATGAATCTATAACCGGACAGATAAATCTTGAGTATAAAAAACCTGATGATCTTGAAAGATTTTATTTTAATGCTTTTCAAAGTTCGCACTTTAAAACTGATTTGAATGCAAATGCTGCAACTCATCTTAATGAAAATTTAAGTACAATGTTACTTGCTCATGCGGATTTCAATCAAAAATCTTTGGATGATAATCACGATATGTTTAAAGATCAACCAAATGTAAAACAGTTTAGTTTGATTAACCGTTGGAAGTATCAATCATTTAAAGGTTATGAATCACAATTTGGTGTACAGATTCTGAATGAAGAACGAAGAGGCGGACAAATGCCGGATACATATTCAGGTTCTATTGGTCACGATGATCACAGATATGAAATGAATATCGATACAAAAAGATACGACGTGTTTGCAAAAAATGGTTATGTATTTGATGATGATGCCTATACAAGTGTTGGATTAATTCTTAATGCACAATGGCACAATCAAAAATCTTTGCTTGGATTAAGACAATATAATGGTAATCAAAAAACATTCTATGCTAATCTTCTTTTTCAAACTAAAGCTGAAGATGATATTCATAATGTAACTGTTGGAGGAAGTTTTGCATTTGATAAATATGTTGAAAGTTTTGACAGCATAAATTATAACAGAAATGAATCACGACCGGGAATTTTTGCTGAATATACTTATTCACCATCAAACGTATTAACAATTGTTCCCGGAATTAGATTTGATTTCCATAATCTATTCGGCACTTTTTTTACTCCACGATTACACATAAAATATAATCTTGATGAGAACACAACAATCAGAGCATCCGCAGGAAAAGGATTTAGATCTGTAAATCTTTTTGCGGAAAATTTAAATTACCTTGCAAGTTCTCGTGAGTTTGTAATTGTTGATAAACCCACTTATGAAGAAGCCTGGAATTATGGATTGAATCTAACAAGATATTTTTCTATTAACGACCGTGATTTAAGATTAACTGTTGAGTATTACAGAACTGATTTCTTAAAGCAAACAGTTGTTGATGTATATTCTGATGTTAGAAAAGTAAGCTTTTATAATTTGAATGGAGAATCTTTTTCCAACAACTATCAGATTGAATTAACATATCAACCAATTGATCGATTTGATATTTCTACTGCTTTCAGATTTACAGATGTTAAATCAAATTATGGTAAGCAGCTTTTGATAAAACCATTATCAAGTAAGTATAAAGGATTGTTAACACTTTCATATTCAACATTAGAAAGTGGTTGGTTATTCGATTCATCATTTTTATTAAATGGTGGTGGAAAAATTCCGAGTACAGAACAAAATCCAATTGAATATAAAGAGAAGAAAAATTTTCCTGCATACTTAACAATTAATGCGCAGATCACAAAGAAAATTGAAATGGTGGATGTTTATCTTGGTGTTGAGAATCTTACAAACTATAAACAAAATAATCCTGTAATTTCGGCCGATGATCCATTTAGTGATTACTTTGATGCTTCAATGATTTGGGGTCCAATTGATGGAACTAAATTTTATATTGGAATTAGATTAAGTGTATTGTAAAATTAATTGTATGGACAAGGATTGCCTTGTCCGTGTTTAAAGAAAATTAGGAAGGGCAAGCCCTTCCCCTACGTTTAATAAATATAAAGGAAACAAAAATGTTAAAACAATTTATGTTCGTTCTTGCAGTTGTGTTTCTTATAAGTGTAACTAATTTTGCACAAGATAGCACAAATAATGGATTAAAAGATCTACATAATAGTGTTGTAAAAGTTGATGACAGCAAAGACAGTGTTTCAAAGGAACCATGGAACAAAGTTTGTCCGGTTAAAGGAAATCCGATTGAAGATGATTCACCAACAGTTGAGTATAAAGGAAAAATTTATGCATTCTGCTGTCCCGGATGTGATACAAAATTTGCAAAGAATCCTGAAAAGTATGCTAAGAATTTAAGTGAAGATGGAAAAAAGTTTGTAGGTAAAAAGTAATCTTAAATTAATGTAGGGGTGAGGCGTGCCTCACCCTCTATATGTTATCTATTTCTTTCCATCATAAACATATCGCAGAAATTCTTCTCGGACATTGTGATTTAAAAATTTTCCGTGATAGCTGGATGAAACTGTTGAGCTGTTTACATCCTGCACGCCTCGTGAAGCAACACATAAATGATCAGCATCAACTATAACTGCAACATCTTCGGTTTGCAGCATTGATTTTAGTTCATTAGCAATTTGTACTGTTAATCTTTCCTGCACTTGTGGTCGCTTGGAAAAATACTGAACCATTCGGTTTATTTTTGATAACCCAACTACTTTTCCGCTTGAGAAATATGCTATGTGTGCCTTACCAATTATCGGAACAAAATGATGTTCACATAAAGAGTAAACGGAAACATTTCTCTCAACTAGCATTTCGTTAAACTTATATTTATTCTCAAATAACGTAACCGCAGGTTTGTTTTGTGGATTAAGTCCGCTAAAAGTTTCTTTAACATACATCTTTGCAACTCTGCGAGGTGTATCTTTTAAACTGTCGTCTGTTAAATCAAGACCAAGTACTTCCATAATTTCTTTAAATTTTTTTTCAATTAGCTCAATCTTCAATTCATCATCAATTGCAAACGCATCACTTCTTAACGGAGTTTCAATAGAACTTAGAAAATGATTATAGTCTTCATTCTCAAATTCAGCTAATCTTACGGGACCTTCTTTCATAATGCTAATCCTTTATTTTGATTACAGAATCAAAACCAAATGTTATTAAATATGGTTCCATTCAGAAAACCCACGCTAAATTTATTTGATTAAATCTCGATAATTGATAAAGAACTATGAGTTTGATCACGCACTGATTTATAAAATTGAATTTTTATAACGAATTGTTTATTTACGGATTAGCTTAAACACAATTATTATCTAAAAAATGATTAATAAAGAAAAATTAGAGTTAGCTTCAGAATATTTTAATAAAGCATATCAGCTTCATATGAGCGGCAATATTAGAGATGCAATTGAAGCTTATAAAACTTCAATAGGATTTTATCCTACACCAAAAGCACACACTTTTTTAGGCTGGGCCTTTAGTCTTAACGGAAACTTTGATGAAGCAATTGAAGAATGCAAAATTGCAATTGATTTAGATCCAGATTATGGAAATCCATATAATGATATTGGCTCGTATCTTATCAACCAGGAAAATTATGATGAGGCAGTATATTGGCTAGAAAAAGCAATTGAAGCGCCAGACTATGAACCACGACATTTTCCATATTACAATCTTGGCAGAATATATGAGAAAAAAGGTTCTTGGTATTCTGCATTAAAAAGTTACGCAGATGCATTAAAATATAATCCCGATTATGAGCTTGCAAGAAATGCTTTTGTTAGATTAACTGCAATGATGAATTAAGTTTTATATAATATAACTGATATTCCAATTGTAAAACTATCCTGCGATTGTTAAATTACCTTCCAGATAATCGAAATTTTTAACAACCTGATAAATCCAATCCGAGAAAAAATGAAAGTTAGCGAACTATTAAAACCAGAATTTGTTATTCCTGAATTAAAAGGGGAAACAAAAGAAGATATAATTAATGAATTGATCGATTTGTTTAAAAATGATCCGCGTATAGAAGATATTGAAAAAGTACGATCTTCTGTTCTTGACAGAGAAAAAGTTATGTCAACGGGAGTTGGAAAAGGTTTTGCAATTCCACACGGAAAAACAAATGCAGTTAAAGAAATTGTAGGTGCTTTTGGTAAGATTAAGGAAGGAATTGATTACGATGCACTTGATGGTAATCCGGTTCATCTAGTTTTTCTTCTGGTAGGAAAAGATAATTTAATTAGTACGCACATAAAATTGTTAAGCAGAATTTCTCGTTTGATGAACAAAGATGATTTTAGACATCGTCTTACAGAAGCAAATAGTTCTGATGAAATTGTAAAGCTTTTACTGAAGAAGAAGAACACTTTTTAGAACTTTAATCTGTTACGTTTGTCATTCCGAATTTATTTCGGAATCTTTAGTAAAATGAAAGAACCTGAAACAAGTTCAGGTTAACAAACACAAATCAAAACTCATTAAACTATTATATAATGATCAAAGCAATAACAGGAACAAAAGATATTTTGCCAGTTGATATTTCAAAATGGCATTACTTAGAAAAACTGCTTCGAGAAACTTTTCAACTTTTTAATTATAAAGAAATTCGCACTCCAATTTTTGAAGAAACAGCTTTGTTTGCCCGTGGTATTGGTGAAGAAACTGATATTGTTAGCAAAGAGATGTACACTTTTAAAGATAGAAGTGAAACAAGTATTACTTTGCGTCCTGAAAATACAGCTGGAGTTGTAAGATCATTTATTGAACAATCACTAGGTGCACAGCAATCTTTAAACAAATTATATTACATTGGTCCGATGTTCAGGCAGGAAAGACCGCAAGCCGGCAGACTTAGACAATTTCATCAGTTTGGAGCAGAAGCTTTAGGAAGTACATCTCCTTTACTTGATGCCGAGATGATTCAGGTTGCTTATCATATCTTAAAAAATCTCGGATTAAAAAATTTAGTTGTAAAGATAAATTCACTTGGAATTCCTGAAGTAAGAGAAAATTATAAAAATGTTCTTCGTGATTATTTGAAAGACAAAAAAGATAATCTATCCGAAGAAAGCAGAAAAAGATTTGAAACAAATATCTTAAGAATTTTTGATAGCAAAATTGAAGTCGATCAAACGATAATGAAAAATGCTCCGTTGCTGATTGACTATCTTGATGAGCAAAGTAAAAATGATTTTGAAGTTGTAAAAAATTATTTAGCAAAAGTAGGAATTCAATTTGAGGTTGATCCAGCACTTGTACGTGGATTAGATTATTATACAAAAACTACTTTTGAAATTGTTAGTGGAAGTGTTGGGGCGCAAAGTGCATTGTGTGGTGGCGGTAGATATGATTTACTTGTCGAAGAACTTGGTGGAAAGCAAACTCCTGGTGTAGGCTTTGCTGCAGGAATGGAAAGAATTTTACTGGCTTGTGAAAACGAAAAATCATTAAATTTACCTCAAGATTCAATTGATGTTTATTTAATTAGAGTTGATTCAAAAACTGAACAAAACCTTGAACCTGCCTTGTCGGCAGGCAGGCTTGATCTTAAACTTGAACTTGAAATTATAAGTCTATCATCAAAACTTAGACAAGAATATATTTCCTGCGATTACGATTATCTAAACAGGAGCATTAAGGCACAAATGCGAGAAGCAAATAAATTTAATGCAAAGTATGTTGTGTTTATTGGTGGTGATGAATTTAATCGTGGCGAACTTAATGTTAAGAATTTATCTAATGGTGAACAGCAATTAATTAATATTGAAGATTTTGAAAAACTAAAATCGATAATTAAAAGTTAATGGCTTTAAAGAAACCAAAAGATGTTCCGGAAATTCCAAAGTCTCGGGAAAAATCTATTGATAAACTTAAAAAAGCTACTCCCGCAAAAAAGAAAACCGAAATTGAGTTTAACTGTAAAATATATTTTCATAAAGATGGATCAAACGGTAAACAGAAATATCGTTTTGAAGTAGAAACAACAAAAGTATTTTCATTTCTTAATTATAAAATCACAGCCCAGGCACGAAAAGAAAAAAATGTTATTGATATAAGTTTATTGGGCTTAACAGCTATGAATGATTACATTGCAAAAGTTCAACCCGCAAATGTTGAAATTGATTTTGAAGAATTATTTGGTGAGTTTACTATTAATCTAATTAAACAGGATGGTAGCATAAACAGCGCACTTGTAAACTTTAACATCTATAAAAAAGAAATTGAATTTATAAAAGAGTTTTTACCAGAGAAAAAAAACAACAGTAAATTCTGTACATTTGAAATCAGTAAAGATCAATTCACATACTCAAAGGAATACAACAAGTGAGTTTAATCATTGGAAGAAAACCTGTTTTAGAAGCGCTTAACTCTGATGAAGAAATTTCTCAAGTATTTATTTTATTTGGGCAAGAAGGCGGAATAATTGAAGCTATTCGTGTTGCTGCAAAGAAAAAGGGTATAAAAGTAAATCAAGTTCCGTTTGAAAAATTTAGATTGATAACACAAAACAAAATTGCGCAAGGCGTTGCAGCATCAAAATCTGAGCAGAAACTTTATGAACTTTACGATATTATAAACGAATCAAAAAATCTCAATATCCTCTTTTATTAATTTTAGATTCGATTCAGGATACACACAATGTTGGTGCAATACTACGTAGTGCTGATTGCAGCGGAGTTGATGGCATTCTGATAACAAAACATAACTCAGCACCAATAAATGAAACTGTTGTTAAAACATCTGCAGGTGCAAGTGAACATGTAAAGATTGCAATGGTAAATAATCTTGCACAAACAATTGATGAACTTAAACAAAAAGGTTTCTGGATTGTTGGATCATATTTAGAAGGTGCAAAAAATTATACAAAAGTTGATTACAAAATTCCAATTGCTTTAATTGTCGGTAACGAAGAAAAGGGAATTAGAAAACTTACCGCCGATAAATGTGATCATCTTGTTCGTATTCCGATGAGGGGAAAAATCCAATCACTAAACGTTTCGGTTGCAACCGGAATATTACTCTTCGAAATTCTAAGACAAAGAAGTCTTTAGTTTTCATTGCCTTTCTGATTTTTATTATTTACGTTTGAATAGATTATTTGGGAGGTTCTATGAGAAGGGTAACGTTATTTCTTTTTATTATATTTTCAATCACTTCACTTTATTCTCAACAATTCCATTCGCTGGATGGAATTGAAAGTCCTGCAGGACAAACAATTCTAATTTATAGATTAGGCTCCGATCAATATATATACAATCCAATTTATAAGTTTAATGTTCAAAGCGGTTATGAAAAACCGATAATGGATGCACATTCAATTTTATATCCCTCCGGGACAGATATAAAATCAATTTGGGACTTTGAGTTTTTTCCAAATGATACTTCAAACTTTATAGATATTGGTGATTTAATTTATGTTGATTATGGATCATATATCGCCAAAAATGATTCTGTAGTTTTTGGTTATTTCTCACCATTTTATAAAATCGATATTTCTAAGCAAAATCAACAAAAAGTATTTGTATTTAATGGTTCATTTCCAATTAGAAGTTGGGACGGCGGCTTAACTTTCCCAATAGATTCTATCGGAGCAATCACAAATTTTGCTCCATTTGCATTATCTGATTTTGATGATCAAGTAATGTTTGGAGTTGACGAATTTGGAAACTTTGCACGAAATGCTGAGGTCGTTGATACTTCAATTGTATGGATTGATCAATTTTTCAAGATGTTGTTTGATGCAAACCAATTTCACATTTACAGGGTTAACAAAACTTACGGCGGATATTCTTTAAATGTATCCAATAATAAAGGTAATGCTTTTACCTGGACGAAGACTTATCAAAGTGAAAATCCAATTTATGTTGCAATCGATTCAACACAATCTGGTGTTCTATATTTAGCCGATGGAAGAAAAATTTATAAATCTCTAAATAATGGATATGATTTTGTACTTTATAAAAGTTTACCAAGTAAACTCGTTGGCATATACAAAAAACCATACTCTGAAATTATTTATGCGGCAAGTAAAAGAAACATTTATAAAATTACCACAGACTCAATTACGATAATAAAATCTTTACCAATCTCGCAGGATTTATTTGAATTTTATCCTTTAGCAGTAGGCGATTATTGGATTTATAAAGTTATCGATTGGTCCTATCCATATTATGATGAAGACACTTATACTAGAAAAGTCGTATCAAATGAAACTTTGAGTAACAATAAACAATATTTTAAAATAGAAGAAAAATACTATAACTCTCCCTACACTAAGTTCGTATATGAAAGAATTGATACCTCAAGTGGGATGGTGTATAGGTTTGATAGTGAGTGTTCAAATCCGGATAGTGAAAAAGTGATTGATGATTTTACAGCAGAAGTTGGTGATAGTCTATTATTACAGCGATATACAATGTGTTGGGATTCTATACAAACTTATTTCTCAGAAGAATCAACTCTGCCAGTTTTTAGCGAGCAAAGGGAAACAAGAAGATTCGATTACAATTGGCTTGAAGGACATACTCATTTATTGGCTAAAGGACTTGGTATAATTAATATGGGGTATGGTTATGATTTTGGATTTACTAATTATAATTTAAATGGTTGTGTAATTGATGGAGAAGTGTATGGTGATACAACTTTTACTGATGTTGATGATGAATTAAATCTAATTCCAACAGAATATAAACTAGAACAAAACTACCCAAACCCATTTAATCCAAGTACAAGTATTCAGTATACAATAACCAGTACGCAATTTGTAACACTTAAAGTTTATGATTTACTTGGTAGAGAAATTGCAACTCTTGTAAATGAAGAAAAATCTGCTGGCTTGTATAATGTAGAATTTAGAATACAGAATTTAGAATTGAGTTCTGGAATTTACTTTTATAAACTGCAAGCTGGAGACTTTGTTGAAACTAAGAAGATGATACTTTTAAAATAAAACTGAAATGAATAGACAATAATTAATAAGATCGAAAAAGAAAATAAATTTAGGCGCTAAAATGAAATCAAAATTAGTTCTAATAGTAATGATGATTCTTTTTTTTAATCATTCCATCATCCTGTGTCAGAATGAGGATCTTCCACAATTAATAAGATTTCCATTCCAGGATTCAACCGTTACTAATTACTGTCAGTCTCAGCCAATAATTCAGGGAAATGAACTTTTAATTTTTTATTCCAAAAATAACGCTCCTCTTGATACAATTCTATTTACAAGAAGTTCAGATAATGGTCAGAATTGGAGCGATCCCATATTAGTTTCTGAGTTTACAAGAAATGATACTGAAATTGTTTTTATCTCAGGAACAATTTCAAATACCGGGCGAATGTTAGTCGTATTTTCTATTGGAGAAGTTTCATCTAACAATAAAACTAAAATTATACGTTCTGATAATAATGGATTAACATGGTCAATCCCTCAAAATGTTGTTGGTGTAGCTTATATCCCTTATCCCAAAATAACGCAAACATCAGACGGCAGGATATGGATAGTTGGAAGAAATAATAATTTCGTTACGAGTGCCAATAATGGCGATAGCTGGGCGGCAAAGAATTTAGGATTTAGTACAAGTACAATGTCTGCCTTTGATTTTATTGAACTTGACAGCACAAACTATTTAACCACGTACGATAAATATGATTCGAATACTGACACGTATAAGATTTATTATCGTAAAAGCTCTGATGCCGGAAGTACCTGGGGTTCGGAAACAATTATAACCGAAACCGATCGTTCAGAAAAAAGACCTAATTTATTTCAAGAATCAAATGGTATTATATGGTTAGTAACTCAATTACGTGAGTCAACTCCGTTTAGTGTTAATTATAATATTTATCAGCAAAATATTACATATAGAAAAAGTTCAGATACTGGAGTTCAATGGAGTTCCCCCACCAACTTTACAACATACATGGGATATGATGGAACACATAATATTTACAGTTACAATGATAAACCTTTGATAAGTTTTTTATCTGATCGATGGTATGGTAATAAACAAATATGGATCGGGCAACTTGAAGTTTCTCAGGATAATGATAATCCTCCGGTTTTATACAGATCAGAAAATTCAAGTGTTGTGGCAGGTATTCCAATATCAATCAGAGCTTTTGTCGGGGCATTAAATGGAGTTCAAAGCACTGAGATTCTTTATAAAAAGGACAATTCATTGTATGGTCCGTTCACAATGTTTGATGATGGTAATCATAATGACGGAATAGCAGGTGATAATATTTGGGGATCAGATATAGGCCCTTTCGATTATTACGATATTATTAATACTTACTTTAAAATAACGGATATTAGTTCTATAAGCACAACATTTCCGGGAATTACTATAACCTTGCCGGCACCACCCGTTGAAAATAACTGGCTTTCTGTCGGATCATTACATAATTGGTATTCATCAAGAGGATCTGAAATCGAGGAAGGATTTATTCCACAACAGCAATTTGGTCTGCAATGGAATGCAATTGCCCCTAATCAAGATATTCAGGCGTCCAAAGGTTTTTGGATCGGGGCCACAGATTTTACAGATCAGAATGGATCTTTTTATCCGCACAAAGTCGTTCACACAGGTCCAAGAGTAAATGGTGAGGGACAATTTTATTCTCAAGAATTTAAAATGGTTAGTCAATTTGAACCACCGATTGTTTATGTAAATGGAGACGTCTCTTATGATAAACCAATTGTCAATGATGAAGTGGATCCGAATCTAATCGCAGATAGAATAATAATTAATACAGCTAACACACAGCTTGGTATAACTATGACTCGTAAAATTTTTCAATTCAGTCAAAGTTATAATGATAATTATATTGTTTCTGAATATACCCTTAAAAATACCGGCAATGTTGATGCTGATTCAGATATTGAATTACCAAATACAACTTTAAACGGTGTATATTTTTATTATCTTTTCCGAAATGCAGTGTGTGCAAATACAAGATATGCTATTGGTAATGCAACAGGTTGGGGAATGAATACAATGATTGATACACGCGGAGATGGCGTAATGACTGATCCACCTGAAGAAAATTTTAGAGCTCAATATGTCTGGCATGGAAAATTTCCACCGGCGACGATGTTTGATAATATTGGAGGGCCTATTTGGAACCTAGCAATTAATGTAGAGCCTGAAGACACTGTAGGAAGATTAGGCGCATCACAATTTGCTGGTGTTGTTACACTTCACGCTGATGTATCAGCTACTAACCATTCTGATGATATTTCGCAGCCGCGTACTACATCCTGGGAAGGTTCTGATGATCCTTTGACATCACAGAATGATCCTTATAATATTGCAAAAATGACGGATGAATATGGATGGATGAGCAAAGGACATAAATCTCCAAGACATGCATATCAAGTTGAACCATCGGGTCTACCTGGTTTCTTAGAACCTACAGGCGATCCTGCACTTGGAACTCCGGGCGGTTTTTCTATTTGTAATGGTTATGGACCTTATACACTTGCACCAGGTGATAGTGTTAGAATTGTTTTTGCAGAAGCTGTAGCAGGTATAAACAGAGGATTGGCAACTTCAACAGGTATTCAATATAAACAAGGACAAATAAATGCTTTACAAAAAAATACTGTTGTATTTCAAAGTCGCGATTCACTTTTTCAAACTTTCAGAAATGCAATAGTTAATTATCAGTCGGGTTATTCAATCCCAAAACCTCCAAAACCGCCGCTTACATTTAGTGTGAATAGTGACAGCATAAGTGTTTCACTGCAATGGACTATTGATGAATCAACTCCACCTGAAAACTTTAGGATTTACCGTACCTTTGGAAGACGTTACAACCAGTATCAATTAATTGCAGAATTACCTGCTGAAACAAGATCTTTTGTAGATTCGGTGCAATTGCTAGCTAATACTGATTATTATTATTACTTAACATCAGTTGGCGGATATCAATCAGGAGGGCCCGCAACACCTCCTGGAAGATTAGAGAGTAATAGATTTTATACACAAACCTATAATCCTGTTCAAGTTGATATTGGTACTATTGCTGAAAATTTAAATAATACTATCTACTCGTATGCTCTATCGCAAAACTACCCAAACCCATTCAATCCAAGTACAATTATTAGTTACCAATTACCAAAAGCTTGTAATGTTACACTTAAAGTTTATGATTTACTTGGTAGAGAAGTTGCAACTCTTGTTAAGGAAGAAAAACTGCTGGCTCTTACAATGTAGAATTTAGAATGCAGAATTTAGAATTAAGTTCTGGAATTTACTTTTACAAACTTCAAGCGGGGCTTTGTTGATACTAAGAAGATGATACTTCTAAAAATAAACTTAGCGACTTTGCGTCTCTGCGTGAGAAAAAGATTTGCGCAAAGACGCTAAGGCTGCAGAGGGATTTAGAACTTAATCATAAACTTTAACTTAACCTTCTCTTGACTTTAAGTTTATTCTTAACCTTTTTTGAAGTGGAACTTTTTAATCACTTTTCATTACCGGGACTTTTATGAAAAAGATCGGGTTAGTTTTTAGTTCTTTACTTCTCAATTTCATTTCAAGCTAATGCACATTTAAAACTAATGTTTTAATAAAGGTTTGTTTTTTATTAATATAAATTAAAATCGTTCATGAAAATATTTGCACAAGCATTACTAATAATTATTATCTCCTCTTTAAGAAATAATGCTCAAATAAGTTGGTATCCAACGAATGGACCTCCAGAAGGAATATTTTGGGAACAAGTAATTTATAATGACACAATATTTATTGGTACAAATGAAGGAATTTATTTTACCTCAGACAATGGTTCTTCATTTGACCTTTATGGTTTAGAGAACAATATCGTCAGTATTTGTTTTGATTCAAATAAAAAACATATACGCTGGAACCTTGTGGATGGGGTTTTAAAAACAAATAAAAGGTGGTACCTGGACTTCAATAAGCCCGACACAACAAATATTATGTAATGTAATCACATATCACCCTGCTGGCTATCTTTTTCTTGGGACAAAAAAAAAGGGATTGTATCGTTCAAGTAATGGAGGTGAACTAGGAGCAGATATATTTTGTAGGGATAGATAATGAAATAGTAAGCATTCTAATTTTAGAAGATTCAAGTATATATATGGGCGTTGATTATATAGGTTTGTTAAAAAGTACAGATCTGGGTGAAAGTTGGCAGCCAAAAAACAATGGAATAAATAGTGTGCGACCTTGGTCAATTTATAAGCATACTGATGGTAATTTGTTTGTTGGATGTGCTGTTGATTCCATACTGGAAGGCGGGGTATATTTATCATCGGATGAGGGCGAAAATTGGGATTATATAGGATTGTATTATGCCACTATTTACGAATTTCTCAGAGGTCCTGAAACAATATGTTCTGTTCCACTACAAATGGTTTTTTCAGATCTACCAACAATGGTATAGATTGGATAAGAAAAGGATACGGACTAGGTATACCTTCATATTACTCAAATGTAATTTTAAACAATAGACTATTTGTTGGAAGTGGTTTAGGTTTGTATTATTCTGATGATCTAGGATCAAATTTTACTCTATCAAATTACATTTATCACCAATTTTTACAGTTAAATCAAAAGGTAATAAATTATATGCAGGTACATTGTTCAGACTTTACAGTTCAAATAATTACGGTGAAAATTGGCAGGTTTTTGATGAAGGGCTTGATGGTCACTCGATCTTGAGGATGTATCCTACTTCTAATGGAGTATTACTTTGTAGCTGTGCTTATGATGGAATATATAAATTTAGTGACTACACTGGAAAGTGGGCTCATGTTTATGGAAGTGGATTCTATAAAAATTTCGCTGAAGATTTAAATGGAAATATTTATGCTTGCGGTTATGCAACTGGGATAAGGAAATCTAATTATAGAAGGAAATCGGGTATACGTTAATACTCCCACTGAAGCAGATAGTATAGAGAGTATAAAACTTGATTCTCAAAAAATTTTTATTGGTGATCTAAATAGCGGTGTATTTATTACGGAGAATGAAGGGTTAAACTGGAATTCAATATCTACAGGATTAAAAAATAAAAACATTAATTGCTTAGAGCTTGATAATAATAAAAATTTATATGCTGGAACTAAGAGTGGATTGTATTTATTAGAAAACGGTTCAAATATTTGGGAAGAAATAAATCAATTAACTTCTTTGGAAATTAAATCATTGTTTTTTACAGGAGATTCTTATTAATTATTATTGGTACTTGGGGGTGATGGAGTATACACTTACAATATTGAAAGTAAACGAATAAGTAGTGCAAAAATAGGTTTGACAAAAATATATAGCCGAAATAACTAAAGATAATCCTGGGCAATTAATTTTTGGTGCTTTAATTCAAGTATATATCGTACAAATGAAATAATAACGGGGAATTAGGAATTAACGAAAAGGTTATTGTGGATTATTCAGTACAACAAAACAAACCTACCACAATCAATTCCCAAGTACAATATTCAGTATGCAATAAGCAGTACGCAATTTGTAACACTAAAAGTTTATGATTTACTCGGTAGAGAAGTTGCAACTCTTGTTAATGAGGAGAAAACTGCTGGAAGTTATGAAATAGAATTTGGAGTTAAGAGTTTAGAATTAAGTTCTGGAATTTACTTTTACAAACTTCAAGCAGGGGAATTTGTTGAGACTAAGAAAATGATACTTTTAAAATAAGCTTAGCGACTTTGCGTCTCTGCGTGAGAAAAAAGATTTCGCGCAAAGACGCTAAGGCGCAATTAACACATAGTCTTATTCTTCAAAGATCATATTTTCATCAATAAACTCAAGCGGAAGCATTGGCATTGGTATTCCGTTATACTGCAAACGGAATTTCAAATCTCTTATAAACGGATCTTCAACAATCTTTTGTTCTATTCTTAAAAAGCTCGGCAGAAATGAATTCAGATCAAACCATTCAGGTTCCGGCATTTCAATAATTTCATATTCGCTGTTTGTAAGATTTGTTTTTTGTAATGCTATTTTTATTGCAGCATCTAATCCGCCAAGAACATCCACTAATCCATTCTTTAACCCATCACTTCCGGACCACACTCTTCCCTGCGCAATTTTTTCTATATCATCAAAAGATTTTTTTCTACCCAAAGCAACTTTTTCCACAAAACCCTTGTAAAGAGTTTTAATTCCTGTTTCTGCCATCTTCAATTCCTCATCAGTAAAATCACGATCAGGAAGCGAAATACCAATCAATGGAAGTGTTGCACCAAAACCAAGATCTGCAAATTTTCCTTTTTGAACATGATCAACGGAAAGTCCTAAATCTTGTTTCAAAGATTTATTAAACATAAAAGAACCAATTACACCAACAGAACCTGTAATTGTATTTGGTGCCGCAACAATTGTATCAGCAAACATAGAAAGCCAGTAACCACCGGATGCAGCAACATAACCTTGCGAAACAATTATAGGCTTCTTCCCTTTTCCTTTTCGCAGCACTTCAGCAATAAGATCAGAAGCAAGAGCATCGCCTCCGGGTGAATCAACACGAAGAACAATTGCTTTAACATTGCCGCTGTTCATCGCTGCTTCAACATATTTAACTAAACTTCTTGCTTTAATACCGTCATCCATACTTGTGCCGCCGATAGCATAAATAACCGCAATCTTTGGTTTTGATCCCCAATAGTCATCCGGTGCATTAAACTCTTCTAACGAGTTTGCACTGATTAAACTTTTATTTTCTCGTTCATACTTTTTAATTATATCTCCGATGTCGCTCCATCTTGCAAGAGTATCAACAAGTTTAAGTTTTACTGCATCATCCGGTAAAAACATAAAAGTGCTGTCAACAAGTTTATCAAAATATGAAGGTGTGAATTTTCTTCCTTCACAAATTTCCCTTTGCGCAAGATTATAGTTGTCATCAACTAATTTTTGTCTTTGCTCACGGTCTGCTTCACTAAAATCTTCACGAGCATAACTTTCCGCAGCTGATTTATATTTAAAGTATCTTAATTCTCTAAAGCCCAATCCAAGCATATCAAGAGTACCTTTAAAGAATGTTCTGCCCATTATATATCCATTAAGAGAAATTGTTCCCATCGGATCAAGAACTATTTTATCAGCTATGGATGCAAAATGATATTCATCCATTCCCGCACGATCTATATAGATATAAACTTTTTTGCCGTAAGATTTTATTTCTCTCAGCTTCTCACGCAGTTCCCAGTACATTTCTTTATTGATATTTGCGCCGGAGAGATTTATTGCAATTCCTGAAACTGAATGATCATTTTTTACTGCATCAAGTTGTTCAAGAAGATTGAAAAGTGTTTTGCTGTTATCAAAAAGTTTAAAGTTTTGATATTTGATACCACCCTGCAGATTCATACTTACATAATTGTCATCACCGGAAAAGATTCTTAATAGATTTCTATCATCTGCTCCGATTCTAATTCCATATGTGTTATACGATCTTTTAGCATCTTCATCAAAGTGGCCAATGGTTGATAAACCGAAAGCACCAAATCCCAATTGCATACCTATATTAAAACTTTTCCCATCATAGTATCTGCCAATCACTCTTAATCCATCTAGTGGTTCAACAATTGCACCGGCACTCCATTTAACTTCTTCAGCAATTTTATCATCTGTAAAAGTATAATCTCCAAACAAGGTAAGATTATAACTGGTAAATGGCCTTATTCCTGCACCAATAATTCCCTCTCGTTCGCCTTCGGCTGGCAGATTTGCAATAAAATTGAATGAAAGAAAACTTGCAGGACGATAAATTGCACCCAATGTAAAAAGATTGGAGCGATCAATTACATTTACATCTCCAGATGACCATCCATAACCAACACCAAAGCTAAAAACATCGGAGCCAATTGCCGTTGATATTTTATAATCTGTTATTGAGTAATTATCAGAAGACTGATTATGAACACCAAATCCTAAATATGGAATTGAAGTAAAAAGTCCCCAGCTGCTAAAATCATTAACATCTGCGTCTTTGTCATTCCACGTAAAGTAAATATTTGGCTGCGGCTGAAAAGAAAGCTCAGCCGGATTATTAAACCCACTTAAACCAAAAATCATTGTTCCCGGCGTTGCAAACTCCATATCATTATTAAAATAATATGAGGGATAAATAGTCTGAGCTTTGCTGTTTATAATGCTAAATAGGACAAATACTGCAATGAAAAAATTGCGTAACATTTTTTTTCCTAATTGTGTTCCAAAAAATCTTGCATAAAAATAACATTTAAAGGGAATAATAAATGACCTATTTGAAAGGGAACTGAAAAAAATTTTTATCTGTTATCCCATTACATAACATAAATAAACAAAATAATATATATCAGGAGGTTCAAATGTTCGCAATAAAATATCTTTCAATGTTCTTAATGTTAGTTTTAGGAATTACAGTTTTTACAGGCTGTAGTGATGATGAAGAAATAGTCACTCCGCCGGTTGCAAAATCTAAAGTTCTTGTTACACATGCCTCACCAGATGCCCCGGGAGTTGATCTTTTAGTTGATAATGCTGTTGCAGGAACAAATCTTACTTTCCCAAATAGCACTGCGTATGCAACTTTAAATTCCGGAACCAGAAATGTTAAGGTTAATGTTACCGGAACTTCAACAACAGCTTTACAAGCCAATTTAAATTTAGCTGCAGACAAAAATTATTCTGTATTTGCGGTTAACAATGTTGCGTCAATAGAAGCAGTTGTTTTAGAAGATAATCTGACTGCCCCAGCAAGCGGTAAAGCACATGTTAGGTTTATACATTTATCTCCAAATGCACCAGCGGTTGATATAACATTAACTGATGGTACAGTAGTTTTCGGAGATTATATTTTCAAAGAAGCTTCTGCTTTTACGCCTCTTAATGCTGCAACATATAATTTACAAGTTAGACTTGCAGGAACTTCAACTGTTGTATTAGAACTTCCAAATATTGCATTGACTGCTGGTAAAATTTATACTGTTTTTGCAAAAGGTTTAGTTGGCGGCGATGGAACACAAGCGTTGGGCGCTCAGATAATTGTAAATAAGTAATGATTAGGTAGCGATTAGATGATGATGGTGAAAGCCGGATTGAATAAGTCCGGCTTTTTATTTTTAAAAAAGATTAGACAATCATAAGTAAATCTTTTTCTTTATTTTTACTCACCAAAGAATTTATTTAATATGATTGAAATTAAAGATCTCCATAAAAATTTCGGCAGTAAAAAAGTTTTACAGGGTGTTAACCTTACAATTGAACAAGGGGAAACCATTGTTATTATCGGCAGAAGCGGTTGCGGCAAAAGCGTTTTGATAAAGCACATTGTAGGATTGCTTAGTCCGGATTCCGGTTATGTAAAAGTTGAAGACAAAATTGTTAATGATCTGACCGAAAAAGAACTCTACGAATTACGCAAAAAGTTTGGGTTCTTGTTTCAAGGTGCTGCATTATTTGATTCTATGACTGTTGAAGAAAATGTTGGATTGCCTTTGGTTGAATCAAAAATAGTACATACTAAAAGCGATATCAAAAAGATTGTTGAAGAAAAATTATCCCTTGTCGGACTTGAAGAGATATTAAATCTAAAACCATCAGAACTTTCCGGCGGAATGAAAAAACGAGTTGCGCTTGCACGGGCGCTTGTTACAAATCCATCCTATATTTTATATGATGAACCAACAACCGGCCTAGATCCTATTATGTCTGATTCTATCGACCAACTGATAAAAGATCTTTCGGAAAAATTAAACGTTACTTCTGTTGTTGTAACACATGATATGTACAGCGTTAAAAACGTAGCCAACCGCGTTGCTATGATGAACGAAGGGGTTATATACTTTACAGGCAAACCTGAGGAACTTTTAAATTCAACTGATAAAGTTATTGAGGATTTTATTAGAAGAACTGAAGTTTAGGTCCTTTTGCAATAATTTTATTTTCCCGCTTAATCTTTTACATTCCTGTTACCTTTATTTTCATAAAAATATTCCTCTTTGCACTTCTTTATAAAAAGACTATATTTAAAAAAATAATTAAAGGAGTCTGACATGGAATCAATTCGAGATATACTGCAAAATCGTGAAGTTTTTACTATTCAATCCGGTTCATCCGTAAAGGATGCAGTAAACTATATGGCATCAAAGGGAGTCGGACTGGTTCCCGTAATGAAGAATGAAATGCTTGTAGGTGTTTTTTCAGAACGAGATTTAGTTAAACGAGTAATTGCTAAAGACAAAGATCTTATATTAACCGTTGTAGATGATGTTATGAGTACAAATCTTGTAATAGCCAAAATTGATGAATCAAATGAATCTGTACTTGCAAAAATGAAAGAGGCTAAGACAAGACATATATTAATTATTGATAACGAAAAACTTGTTGGCGTTCTTTCCCTTCGTGATCTTTTAGAAATTGATCTTAATCAATGTAAAACAACTGTTGAGGTTTTAAATAATTATATTTACTCCAAGTAAAATTAATTATTATAAAATATGCCTAACATTACCTCGATTGTTGAGATCATCCAACTTATGCTGGCCCCGGGAATTATGATTTCTGCGTGCGGACTTTTATTACTTGGGATGAATAATAAATACTCACTTGTTGTAAACAGAATTCGTTTGCTTAATGAAGAGCGCAGAAAAGCAATTCATAAAACCACTGATGATAACAATTTTAATTACCAGGAAAGCCAACGTCTTCAAAGTATTTCGATGCAAATCTCAAAACTTGTTTATAGAGTTGGACTTGTAAGAAATGCTGTTCTAGCTTATACAACTGCCGTTGCTTTATTCGTTCTTACTTCCCTTTCAATCGGCTTAGGGTTTTTATTTGATATAACAAAAATGAATTCATTTATTACAATCCTATTTTTATTAGGAATGGTTTCTGTTTTATGCGGAGTTATTTTTGCAGCTTATGAAACTTATAAAGGTTATGAGATTGTAAATTTTGAAGTGAAGATTGATGAATAAGATTTAATCTCTGCGACTCAACGCCTCTGCGGTTAGAAGATTTTTTACCGCGGAGACGCAGAGACGCTGAGTAAATTACATAACCAAAGCCATTATTGCCTTCTGAACATGCAATCTGTTTTCTGCCTCATCAAAGATTACTGAGTTAATAGAATCAGCAACTTCGTTAACAACTTCATCCCCGCGATGTGCAGGTAAACAATGCATAAACAAGTAATCCTCTTTGGCATTCTTAACTAACTTTGGATTTACCTGGTACTTCATAAACTTCTTTCTGCGTTCAGCAGCTTCAGATTCCTGACCCATACTTGCCCAAACATCTGTATAAACAATATCTGCATTTTTAACTGCAGCAACAGGATCTTCAAGAATCTCAACTTTACTGCCCATATATTTTGCAAATTTCTTGGCGTTTTCAACAATTTCTTTATCAGGTTTGTAACCGGATGGAGAAGCAATTGCGATGTTCATTCCAACTTTTGAGCACCCGTTTAATAGACTGTGAGCCATGTTATTTCCATCGCCAATGTATGCAAGTTTCAATCCTTGCAATTTTCTTTTCTTCTCAAGAACTGTAAACAAATCTGTTAAAACCTGGCAAGGATGAAGAAGATCTGTCAGTCCATTTATTACAGGAATGTTTGCGTACTTAGCAAGATCAGTAACATCACTATGAGCAAAAGTACGAATCATAATACCATCTAAATATCTAGCAAGAACTTTTGCGGTGTCTTCAATACTTTCACTTGTTCCAAGCTGTAAATCATTTGGTCCAAAATATAAGCCAATGCCACCAAGCTGATAAATACCAACTTCAAAAGAAACTCTTGTTCTTGTGGATCTTTTAGTGAAGATCATTCCAAGTGTTTTACCCTCAAGCAAACGATGCGGCTCGCCTGTGTATTTTTTTTCCTTAAGAGATTTACTTACATCAAATATCTCATAAATCTCTTCTAGCGTAAGATCAGCAATAGAAATTAAATCTTTGCCTTTCATATTAACTGCCATAAATAACTCCTAATTATTTTTTAAAGTTTTAGTCCAATATAAAGTTCAAGTTTATGATCAAGTTCAAGAATGATCCTATTACAAATTACTTACTGCCTACAATTCTAGTTCCGCCATCAGGATTGCCAAGCATAGTAGAATCTGTAATTACTGTTTCTTTTCCGCCGCCTTTTACAAATTTTATAGCAGCAAGAATTTTTGGTCCCATACTTCCTGCAGCAAACTCGCCTTCATTATAATATTTTTGAGCTTCATCAGCTGTAATTACATCCAATTCTTTTTGATCCGGTTTATGAAACCTTAAATATACTTTTGGAACATCCGTAAGTATATAAAAAGCTTCAGCTCCAATTTCCTGTGCTAACAAAGCTGACGCATGGTCCTTATCAATAACCGCTTCAACTCCGTATAATTTATTATCTTCTCCTCTATATACCGGTACACCGCCGCCGCCGGAAGCAATAACTACATTTCCTTTGCTAACTAAATCCTTAATAACTTTTTTATTCAGGATATCTATAGGCTGTGGTGAAGGAACTACTCTTCTCCAACCGCGTTTTCTTGGATCTTCTTTAAAAATAAAATTGTTTACTCTTGCTAAAAGATCAGCTTCTTCTTTAAGATAAAATGCACCTACAGGTTTTGTAGGATTTTGAAATGCGGGATCATTTTTATCAACTAAAACTTGTGTAACAAGAGTTACTACATTTTTTTTGATTTTCTGATCTTTAAAAAGATTATAAACTTGTCGTTCAATCATGTAGCCAATGCCGCCTTGTGAATCAGCAACACATATATCCAAAGGCATTTTAGGAATTTTGTAGTTGTTGTATCCTGCTTCATTTCTAAGCATAATATTCCCAACCTGTGGACCGTTACCATGAGTGATTACAAGATTGTAACCTTCTTTAAGAAGATTTAAAAGACTGATACAAGTATCGTATGTGTTTTTTTCTTGTTGCTGGATAGTGCCGATTTCATTTCCCCGTAAAAGCGCGTTTCCTCCTAGAGCAACTACTGCAGTTTTTTTCATGAAAATCTTTAAGAAATTACAGTGTTTACAAAGAATTAAAAAAATTTAAGTGTTAACTTAAGTAAGGTAATTTTCAAAAAAAAAATGCTTCGAAATTTTGCATTTAAGTGATAAAAATGAGTGCCAAAGAAGACGAAATATTCGATGAATTTTTAAAACCTGATAACATGCTAAGGCTTTATGCAACAGGTGCATTTCCTATGGCTGATCAGGAATCCGGATCAATTGAATGGTATTTACCTGATACCAGATGCATCATCCCCATAGACAATTTTAATATTCCAAGGTCTGCAAAAAAAGAAATTGATAAGTTAAATTTTGAAATAAGATATGACACTGAAATACTTTCCGTTATTAGAGGATGTGCAGATAGAGATCATACCTGGATTTCTGAAAGATTAATTGGGGCATATAAAAGATTAATTAAGCGTGGTCATCTTCATTCAGTTGAAACATGGAAAGATGGACTTCTAGTTGGTGGCTTATATGGTGTTACTTTTCGGGGTGCTTTCTTTGGCGAATCAATGTTTTCAAAAGTTTCTCAAGCTTCAAAGGCTGCGTTAATGAATCTTCTTTATCATCTAAGAGAACGTGATTTTGCATTACTTGATGTTCAATATATGACTGAACATCTTAGAATGTTTGGAGCGATTGAAATTAGTTTAGATGAATATAAAGATAATTTAGTTGAGGCGTATCAGCGTATTTGTGATTTTTAATTAATGGTTCCTTCCGTTTGAATTACCATTACTAACCCAATGACGAACTTTGCCAACAAGATCTTTTTTTGCAAAAGGTTTTGATAAATAATCATTAAAGCCTGAAGACAAAAACTTTTCTTTATCACCCACCATTGCGTGTGCTGTTACAGCAATAACGGGAACATTTTTATATGGAGGTAATGTCCTCAAATTTTTAAGCAAATCTACACCGCTTATTCCTTTACCTAAACTAATATCCATAAGCACTAGAGAATAAACATCATTATTAATCAATTCAGTTGCGTCTTTACTATTTGAAGCTGATTCAATTTCAATTTCGCCTCTTAAAAACAACTCAACAATCTTTCTTGTTGCCAAATCATCATCAATAACTAAAACTTTTTTGTTTTTTCCAACAGAGTAGGGCAGAATATCTTCTCTTGCAACAATTATTGAGGGTTCTGATTTTTCAACTTCTTCTTCAGCAGGAAATACTACAGTAAATGTTGAACCTTTCCCGACTTCACTTTCAAGAGAAATGCTTCCTCCCATTTTTTCAGCAAACTTCTTTGCAATTGTCAGACCTAATCCCGCACCTTCAAAATGGCGATTGTACCCTTCACTGACTTGTCTGAATTCATCAAAAATATTTTCCTGGTCCTCTTTTGCAATTCCAATTCCTGTGTCAACAACTCTTATCATTGCATAATCTTTTTTATTGCTGTTTATTACATCTAACTCTACTGTGATTCCGCCTTTTTGCGTGTACTTAATGGCGTTGTTCACAAGATTTGTTATAATAGAATGTAAAAGCCGTTTATCAAGTTTTGATAAAACAACCTCTTTTTTAACTGCAGCTTTTAAATAAAGATTCTTTTTTTGTGCAACGGGATTTAACATATTAACAATATCAAATACTTCCTCAGAAATATTTATTTCATTGTAATTTATTTGAACTTTATCAGCCTCAACTTTAGAAAGATCAAGAATTAGATTTAAAGTTTCCAAAAGTCTTTTTCCGCTGTGCATTATTGTGGAAATCATCTCATTCCATTCGTGATGTTCTATCTCAGTTTTTAAGATTTCTGTATAACCAAGTATTGCAATAAGTGGTGTGCGGAGTTCATGACTCATATTAGCAAGGAAGTTGGATTTTAACTTACTCATTTCTTCTGCTGTTTCTTTAGCTTCAATTAGTTCTGTCTTTGCAAGTTCTCTTTCGATAACTCCGCCTAGATTTGCCGCTGTTGTTTGCAGAATTGATATTTCACTTTCACTCCATATTCTATCCGATTTACAATAATCAAATCCTATAAATCCCCAGAATTCATTTTTTACCATGAGGGGAACTATAAGAATTGATTTTATACTCTGTTCTGAAAGTAAATTTCTCAATTCAGGGTTAAGATCTTTAACAAGACTGTTAACTGTATCTCCATTTTTGAGTATTGGATACCAGCTATCGAACATAGGATAATAATGCAAATTCTGCAGTTCAGGATTATTTATCTCAGCAGTAACATTACCACTTGTCCATTCAAACTTCTGATTCATCACCGGTTTACCAGAAACGCTATCAACCGAATTTTCAAAAATGTAAACTCGATCAATATCTGATGATTGTCCAAGAGATTTAAGAGTATTAGTAATAGCTAGATTAAAATCTTTTTCTGTTAATAGAATATTAGCGGCATCAGCAACGCCTTTAAAAAGATTTTTCTGATTAAGTAAAGTTTGTTCTAATTTTTTCTGGAGAGTAATATCCTTAATAGTGCCAATTGTGGCTTTTTACCCTGATAATTAATTACTCTCGCACTCATGTTCACAAAAACTTTTCCACCATTTTTGTGAAGCATACGCCATTCATAAGATGATGGAGCAGGTTTACCTTCCTGTCTGAGTTTATAATTACTAATCACAAGATCTGTGTCTTCTGGTGCAACATATTTTATAAACGAACTTCTCTCAATTTCTGAACTTTCATACCCGATCATTTTACTGAATGCTCTATTAACAAATAGAATTATTCCATCTACAATTAAAAATACTCCATCTTGTATACTATCTATAAGAGTTCTATACTTCTCTTCTGAAAGTGCGAGTTCATTTTCGGCCTTTTTACGAGAAGTAATATCCCTGCACGAAAAAATTAAACCGTAGGGAGAGTTATCGGATGTTCGTAATACTTCACGATGTATTTCAAATAAGAATCTTTCACCGTTTTTATTGCTAAAGTGATATTCCTGAGGCCCAATGTTTTTTATAAATGTTTTTCTAAAATTATTTATTACCAACTCTTTGTCTTCTTCAGCTATAAAGTTTACAAAGTTTTGATGTTTCACTTCTTCGAAATTAGAATAGCCGGTAAACCTGACTCCTATTTCATTTAAGAAAATAATATCCCCTTTAACATCTGTGATTGCAATAATATCTGGAAGAGTTGCAATAAGTTTTCGGTAAAGTTCTTCGCTTTCTTTTAGAGCTGATTCAGCATTAATGCGGCTGGAAATGTCTGAGATAAAACCTTCTAAAGTCTCTACTCTTCCCTTTCTGGAAGTTTGTGCATTACCTTTTTCCCAAACCCATTTTTCCCCACCATCTTTTGTTCTTATACGATAAACGATCTGAAATGGATTTCTTTTATTTATTGATTCTCTAATCGTTACAAAAACATTTTCTTTATCTTCAGGATGAATTAATTCAGTATAAGATATCTTATTGTTTAACATTAATTCATCTGGCAGATATCCCGTTAATTCAATACATCCCTGACTAACAAATTCCATAGTCCAATCATGATCATATCTGCAGCGATATGCCATTCCCGGCAGACTAGACATTAAATTAGATAAATGTTTTTCACTTTGATAAAGTTTGGCTTCTGTTTTCTTTCGCTCTGTTACATTTCTAAGAATTACCTGAACCCCAATCAATTCATCTCTTTCCTGAATTGGTACCCCTCTAAGTTCATAGGTAATTAGAGTCGCATCTTTCTTTATAAAATCTATTTCAAAGATTGGAACTTCTTTGCCAATAATTAATTTTGAAAGATAAAATGCAGCTGAAACTGCTGATTTTGTTGTAAGATACCCTGAATCAAAAATACTTAAACCAATAATATCACTTCTTCTGTATCCTGTTTCTTCTTCAAACAAATTGTTTATATCTAATACTTTTCCACTTGGATCTACAATCGCTATAAGATCTGCGGCTTTATCAAACAATAGTCTATAACGTTCTTCCCTGCTTTTTAGAAGATTATGCGTTCTTGTTCTTTCAATGG
Source organism: Ignavibacteriales bacterium (assembly GCA_016707115.1). GTDB lineage: Bacteria > Bacteroidota > Ignavibacteria > Ignavibacteriales > Ignavibacteriaceae > IGN3. The sequence continues at coordinate 43,206 of JADJIH010000005.1, forward strand.
CAAGGGCTATCTGGTCAGAAACATAAATAAGAACATTTAAATCTCGTTCACCTAATCTTATATTTTCATTATACGATTGAACAACGAGTACGCCTATTGTGTTATCACCAATCTTTAGCGGTACACCAATCCAATCAAGTGAATCTGTTCCATAAAGATCAACTTCACCTGTTTCTACAAGTGATTTAAAAACTTCTTGATTAACATGTAACGGTTTCCCTGATCTTAAAACATACTCCGTTAAACCCCGCCCTGGAGCTGCTGTTTCATAAGGTTCGTCAAACTCATCAACAAAGTAAGGAAAGCTTAAAAGATTTTTTTGCTGATCAAATAAAGCAATAAAAAGATTTTCAACAGGTAATACATCTGCAAGTGATTTGTGTATGGATGAATATAAATCATAAAGATCTTCATTATCTATAACTGCATGAGAAATTTGATAAAGCGCTTTTTCTAATTTTTCCGATTTTTTATGCTCACTAATATCTTCTTTAACAGCAAGATAGTTAGTTATAACTCCCTCACTATTTTTGACTGGCGATATAGAAACTAATTCCCAATAGAGTTCGCCATTTTTTTTCTTATTTAATAACTCTCCCTGCCATTCTTTTCCTGAAGTAATTGTATTCCATAAATTAGTATAAACGTTTGGATCATTTAGATTGTGTTTAAGTATTCTGGTGTTTTTACCTTTAACTTCTTCTGCAGTATATCCGGTTATTTCCGTAAAACTTGGGTTAACATATTCAATATTTCCATCAGTATCAGTTATCACAACCGTAGATTTACTCTGTTCAACAGCAACAGAAATTTTACTTAAATGTTCTTCAAGTAATTTATGTTCAGAAATTTCCTGCCCGATTGCCTGATATTCAAATCCATCAGCATTTTTTTCTTTTATTCTGTTAACTGTCCATTCAATCCAATGAATTGATTCATCATCAAGCTTTAAAGAAAATTGTTTTTTGTATTGATTTAAAAATGGTTTGGCAGAATCTGTTTTTTCAAATTCAGATGGTATGATAAAAAATTGGCTGCCAATTAAAATATCTTTTGAGGTGTTAAAAAATTTTGCGTAGGCTTTGTTTGTAAAAAAGATAGTTCCATCTTTCTTAAACCTGCACAGCAATACAGGAAGATCATCTGCAAGAACGAGATAATCCGATAAATTTCCATTTTCTACTTTATCCAAATGGCCATCATTCCAAAATGTCTTATCGCTTTTCAACTACACTCTATGGGATAAATTACTGAATCTGCTATTCTGACTTTTTAAGATACTGTATTTACACAATATTCATTCCAATAAAGTCAAATAGAATTAGAAAACACATTTCATTTTTATTATAATTATCGAACTTTTAAGGTGAAATGTTAATTATTATAATGAAATCGAAGTAAAATTGACCGAAACCGTAGAAATGTTAATAATTTTTTGCTGTCAAAAGTTTACGGCTTAGCAATAATTACTAAGCCGTAGTTAAAATTTGCAGATTTAGATCAAACTAAGATAAGTTCTTTCTGAGGATTTGAGATGAACTTGCATCCAGCTTTTGTCAGATAAACCTCTTCTTCCAGTGTCGAAACTCCATAACCTTCAACGGGTAATCGTGGTTCAATCGTAAAGACTTGTCTTTCTTCAAGTTTTAAAAACGGGGCGTTGCCGTATTTTTCCCAGCGAGGGAAAAGTCCAGCACCACCATCATGTACTTCTTTTCCAACCTGATGACCAAGTCCATGAGGATATTCAGGATAACCATTTTTAATAATATAATTTCTGGCAATGTCATCCATCTCAACTCCGGTTACTCCGGGTTTAATTGCATCGGCAACCATTTGAATCGAATCTTTTATTACATCAAAACCCTTCTGTACTGCATCGGGTGCTTTTGTTTCACCATCATTCAAAACATACCACGTTCTTTGTAAATCGGAACAGTAACCTTTATAGTAAATACCAAAATCCATGTTTATCAAATGTCCTTTTTCAATTTTTCTATCTGTTGGACCGGAATGCGGATTAGATGGGTTTGGACCTGTAAAAACAGCGGGACAAGTTTCTTCATCCCAGGCTAAACCAAATCCTTTTCCTTTGGTAACATTTAAAACATATTCTGCGATATCTTTTTCACTTAATCCCGGTTTAATGTAATCGGTAACCATATCAAAAATTTTAAGCGTCTCATGTACTGCTTCTTGCATTATCGCTAGTTCTTTATCAGATTTTCTTCCTCGCAACGGGGAGATAATTTCTTCTGCACTAACAATTTTATTTTCGTATCCCGTTCCTTTAAGATAATCCATCAGCAATAAATACATTCCGTGTGTTAGCCCATCAGAAAGAACTGAGTTTACAGAAAAGTTTATTGCAATCTTTTCTGGATTTTTTTTCTTTACATATTCTACAAATGGTTCTTTAAATGATTTTAAATATCCAACAATATTTTTATAAACCCCTGATTTAACGAAGTTCTCAAGTTCCATGTCGCCAACAATTGCAGTCGTATCTCCGTCTTTGTTGATGATAAAAGCTGATTTCCAGGTTGAATGATCTCCAACCGTCATATCCATAATCGGATCTTTTAAAACCTTGGTTTCCTGCACAAATGTAACCCACATATCAATATTTTTTTCATTTAAAATATCAACGGCTTGAGCAACTTTTTCCTTAATTATTTCTAAGGACATATTAACCTCACTTATAAATTTAGATAAACAGTTAATTCATATTTATTGATTGAAAAAAAACATCGCTTAATAAGCTAAATAAATTAAATAATACTCTTCTAATCTGCCTTAATTATTTAGGGAATTACTTTTTTTCTTTCTAATTTTGACGTACAAAAAATATTGATTTTAACACTAAATGCTAAACGCAACAGTAATATTTCTTAGGGGAAAAGGTGCTTCACACTCCGAAAATTCTCTGTCCATTTATTTAATTAATAAAAAATTTATTCAACACAAACTTAATTCATCATTGATGAACAACAAACAAAAATAGAGGTCTTTTATGTCTGACTACACAAATAAATTAATAGCTGATGTTAAAGCTAAAAATCCATCTGAACCGGAATTCCATCAAGCAGTTGAAGAAGTAATGGGTTCACTTGAATTGGTTTTACAACGTCATCCCGAATATCGTTCAATGAAAATATTAGAAAGAATGGTTGAACCGGAAAGAACAATTACATTCCGTGTTCCTTGGATGGATGATCAGGGCGAAATTCACATTAACCGCGGTTACAGAATTGAAATGAATTCTGCAATTGGTCCTTACAAAGGCGGATTAAGATTTCACCCTTCTGTTACAATGGGCATCTTAAAGTTTTTAGCGTTTGAACAAGTTTTCAAAAACTCATTAACAACATTGCCAATGGGCGGCGGTAAAGGCGGTTCTGATTTTGATCCTAAAGGAAAATCTGATAACGAAGTTATGCGTTTCTGCCAGAGCTTTATGACCGAACTTCAAAGACACATTGGTCCTGATACCGATGTACCTGCCGGTGATATTGGTGTTGGCGGAAGAGAAATCGGTTTCTTATTCGGACAGTATAAAAGATTACGAAATGAATTTACTGGTGTGTTAACAGGTAAAGGAATTAATTGGGGCGGATCACTTGTACGTCCTGAAGCAACAGGTTATGGTGTTGTTTACTTTGCACAAGAAATGTTAAAAACAAAAAATACTTCGTTTGATGGAAAGACAGTTGCAATTTCTGGATTTGGAAACGTTGCCTGGGGAGCAGCATTAAAGGCTACTGAGCTTGGTGGAAAAGTTGTTACACTTTCCGGACCTGATGGATACGTTTATGATCCTGACGGAATTAAAGGTGAGAAGATTGATTATATGTTAAAGCTACGTGCAAGCAATAAAGATGCTGTTGAAGATTATGCAAAAGAATTTAAAGTAAAATTTGTTGCTGGTAAACGACCATGGGAAGTTAAATGCGATGTTGCCTTACCTTGCGCTACACAAAATGAATTGAATGAAGACAACGCAAAAGAATTAGTTAAGAATGGTTGTATGTGTGTTTGCGAAGGCGCAAATATGCCAACAACAATTGAAGGATTTAAATTATTTACGGATGCTAAAATTCTTTATGCCCCTGGCAAAGCTTCCAACGCAGGTGGTGTTGCAACTTCCGGATTAGAAATGTCACAGAACTCTATGCGCTTACCTTGGAGCCGTGAAGAAGTTGATAAACGCTTACACGAAATTATGATTAGAATCCATAGCACTTGTGTTACAACAGCAGAAAAATATGGAACACCAGGTAATTACGTTAACGGTGCAAACATAGCCGGATTCTTAAAAGTTGCTGATGCAATGTTAGATCAAGGACTTGTATAGTTAAGAATTGATAATTAAAAATTAACAATTAAGGCGGTCTTTGGATCGCCTTTTTTGTATGCTTTTCAATATCGTAAAGACGAGCCGGTGGCTCGTCTCCTAAAAAGCAATACTAATCGTAAAATAAATAGTTGCTTACAACTCTGCTTTATTCAGACGACTCACCGAGTCGTCTTTACAATAATTTTAATTCAGTAATCCTTAATGTGCAGAGTAGCTTCTTATTTATTATATTTTAACCATCAATAAATCAATCTCATCTTATATATGGAAAACAGATCATCAAAAGTTAAGCGGCATAGTTTAGAGGACGTTTTTAGTTCCCGCATAAAAAAATTTCAGCAGCTAATGCGTTATAAAATCCGTGAGATTCTGCTTGTTTCAAGTATCTATGACAATTATCTCTTTGAAGAAGATGGAAGACTTTATGAACTGATACGTGAAGAATACCAATCGCTTAACTTAAGTTTTGCGCCTGAACTTATACACGTTACAACTGGTGAGGATGCACTTGAAATGCTAAGCGGTGAGCATACTTATGATCTTATAATAACAACTCTGCATATAGAAGATATGCACGTTGTAAAGTTTGCACAGATGGTAAGACAATCCGGTGTTAATCTTCCAATAATATTACTTGCTTATGATAACCGTGAAAGAAAGGAACTTACCACAAATTATGACACATCAATCTTTGAGCGTATCTTTATATGGAATGGTGATTATAGACTTCTAATAGCAATTGTAAAATATGTTGAAGATCGTATTAATGTTGAAAACGATACAAAGAACATTGGCGTTCAATCTATAATCGTTGTAGAAGATAATATAAAATTTTACTCGTCTTATCTGCCAATAATTTACACTGAAATTTTTAAGCACTCACAAAGACTTATTCAGGAGGGTGTTAATCTTACGCATAAATTTTTAAGAATGCGTGCACGTCCAAAAATTCTTCTCTGTACAACTTATGAAGAAGCCTGGAGCTATTATGAAAAATACCAGGAATATGTGCTAGGATTAGTTCTTGATATTAATTTTAAGCATCATGGGGTAAAAGATCCTGAAGCAGGAATAAAGTTTGCACGGACAGTTCGCTCACAACACGATGATATTCCAATTCTGCTGCAATCAAGCGATGCAAGCTTTAGAGATAAGGCTTATCAAATCGGCGCTTCGTTTATGCACAAAAATTCTCCGCGTTTATTACAGGAACTAAGAGAGTTTATGCTTCAGAATTTTGGTTTTGGTGATTTTGTTTTTGTGAACAATGCCGGTCAAGAAGTATTCAGAGCTGCAAACTTATCTCAACTGGAAGAAGCATTAATAAAAATTCCTGATGAAAGTTTGGTTTATCATGCTTCGAGAAATCATTTTTCAAAGTGGCTTAAGGCACGTACAGAGTTTTATCTTTCATTAAAACTTAGACCACACAAAGTAACTGATTTTGGATCAGTGCAGGGATTGCGTGATCGTCTGCTTACATCACTTCAGGAATACAGAAAAATTCAGCAGAGCGGAGTAATACTCGATTTTAATAAAGATCTGTTTGATCCCAAAAATAGTTTTGCAAGAATCGGCGGTGGTTCAATCGGTGGTAAAGCAAGAGGATTGGGATTTATCAACACACTTATAATAAACTATAATCTAAATCATAAGTTTGATGATGTTGAAATAAGTGTTCCATCTGCAATAGTAATCGGTACAGAGGTTTACGATAAATTTATCAGCGCAAATAAGTTAGAACAGTTAGCATTTACTGATGTTGATGATCTTGAAATAACACAAAAGTTTGTGGATTCACAAAATTATCCCGTAGAAATAATTTCAAAGCTTAGAGAGTTTCTTGAGATAACACATTGTCCGCTTGCTGTAAGATCATCAAGTCTTTTAGAAGATTCACAGTTCCTTCCTTTTGCCGGAGTTTATGAAACATATATGATTCCAAACAGTAATCCGGATATTGAAGTAAGATTAGATGAACTTCTGCAATCAATAAAAAGTGTTTATGCTTCTACGTTTCACAAAAAAGCAAAAGACTACATCAAATCAACTTCATACGGATTAGAAGAAGAAAAGATGGCAATAGTAATTCAAAGATTGGTTGGAATGAAGCGTGAGCAAAGATTTTATCCCGATTTTGCAGGTGTTGCAAAGTCTTATAACTTTTATCCGATAGCACCTCAAAAATCTACAGACGGAATTGCACTCGTGGCACTCGGTTTGGGTAAAACTGTTGTTGAAGGCGGCAACTCAATTAGATTCTGTCCCAAATATCCAAAACATATGCTTCAATTTTTTTCTCCAAAAGAAACTCTAAAAAATGCACAACAAAAATTTTATGCACTGGATTTAAACGGTAAACTGGATCATCATCCTGATAGTATTGAAGATCCGCTGGTTAAAAGGTTTGATTTATCTGACTCTGAAAAAGATGGAACATTATATTCTGTGGGATCAACTTACTCAGCAGAGAATGATGGAATATATGATGGAATTTCCCGCAGCGGAACAAGAGTCGTAACATTTGCTTCGATTTTAAAACACAAAATTTTTCCATTACCAGAAATTCTAGATCTCTTGCTCGATTTTGGTTCGTGGGGAATGGGAACCCCTGTTGAAATAGAATTTGCTGTTAATCTTAGTGTGCCCGAAGGTGAACGAAAAGAATTTGCAATGCTTCAAATGCGTCCGATGGTTCTTAGTCGTGAAAGTGAAGAATTAATTATTGGTGAAGTAAAAAAAGAAGATGTGATTTGCCAGAGTAATCAAGTGCTTGGCAACGGTGCTGTAAATGGAATTTATGACGTAGTTATTGTGGATTATGAAAAGTTTGATCGCGGTAAAAGCAAAGATGTTGCAGCAGAAGTAAGCAAAATAAATTCTAAACTTATTGCAGAAAGAAAACCATATATTTTGTTTGGAGTTGGAAGATGGGGCTCAATGGATCCGTGGCTTGGAATTCCTGTTACCTGGGATCAGATTTCCGGAGCTTCTGTAATTATTGAAGCCGGCTTTAAAGATTTTAGCGTCACTCCATCACAAGGCTCGCACTTTTTTCAGAATCTCACTTCGTTCAGAGTAGGATATTTTACAGTTAACTCTATTGATAAAGAAGATTTTATTGATTGGGATTGGTTAACTAAACAAGACGCAATTGAAGAACTTAACTTTACCCGTCATTTGCGGTTTGAGCAGCCAATTACTGTTAAAATGAATGGACATGAAAATCGTGGAGTAATTTTAAAACCCGGAATTGAAATTGAAGAAGTATAAAAACTTACAAATAGCTTTTTTGATTGAAATATTAGTTGGGTTTGGAACCATACTTTCAATAAGTATAATTGGTCCAACAGCATTGGCGGCTCTTGCAGTATTGGCACTACGACCAATTATTTTGGAGAAAGAAATCATTAAAGATGAAAAGACATATTTTCAGTTTTTTTATAAAATAATACAAAGCAGTTTATCTATTATTTTTATTATGATTGTTTCTCTCATAATAATAATGCAGTTCATCCCTATCTGGAGTGCAAAATTACCTCCATCGGAAAACCTTTTGGTTATTATACTGCCTTTTTTTCTTTTAACACACGGAGTAATTGGTTTAATTAATTATTCAAACTTCGAGTTAAAAGAATAATTATTGATCTGACGATACACCAACCATCATAACTTTTCATCTTACAGTCAAATTTTAAAAGTATTATATTAGCATTTACAATTATCTAAAAGAAGTTCATGCAAATGAGTTTAAACCTTAAAGCAGTATCATCTAAAAAAGATCTTAAAAATTTCATCTCATTCCCCTATGATTTATATAGAGACAATAAATACTTTATTCCGCCATTACGTTTTGATGAGAAGAAAACCTTAAACAGAAAAGATAATCCAGCTTTTGATTTTTGCGAATCAAAATATTGGTTGGTTTATAAAGACAATCGCATTGTTGGCAGAATTGCAGGAATTATAAACTCAAAATTCAATGAAAAGTTTAATAAAAAAGAAGCAAGGTTCGGCTGGGTAGATTTTGAAGATGATGATTCAATCTCATCAATGTTGTTTGAAACTGTTGAAAAATGGGCCGTTGAAAAAGGTATGACTAGCATTCATGGGCCGCTTGGTTTTACTGATATGGATGGCGAGGGAATGCTGATTGAAGGTTATGATGAAGTGAGTACGCTGGGAAGCATTTATAATTATCCGTACTATCGAACTCATATTGAAAAACTTGACTACCAAAAAGATACTGACTGGATAGAATTTAATGTTCGAATAATTAGGGATACACCGGAAAAGATTGCCCGGATAGCACAGATAGCTTTGCAAAGGAATAAGCTTCATGTTCCTGTGTTCAAAAAAGCAAAAGACATGCTTCCTTATGCAAGGGATATTTTTTATTTGATAAACGAAACCTATAAAGATCTTTATGGATTTGTAGAATTAACAGACCGGCAGATTGATTCCTATGTTAAGCAGTACTTCTCCTTCATTCGTCCTGAGTATCTTCCATTGGTACTTGATGAGAATAATAAACTTGCTGCATTTGGTATAACTATGCCATCACTAAATAAGGCACTTCAGAAAATTGATGGTAAACTTTTTCCTTTTGGATTTTTACGCATTTTAAAAGAAATGAAAAAAAGTGATTCCCTGGATTTATATCTTACTGCAGTAAGAACCGACTTACAGAATAAAGGTGTAAATGCACTTCTTATAGACCAGATAAATAAAGTTTGTATTAAAAACGGAATCAAATATGTTGAAACTAACCGTGAACTTGAAAGCAATGAAAAAGTACAAGCACAGTGGAAACTTTATGATGCACGACAGCATAAGCGAAGACGCTGTTACAAAAAAGCTTTATCATAAACTTTATTATTAAAATTATTTTTTTCTATGAATGAATTTTTAATAATTCAAGACATTGTTGTAATTCTTTTGGTAGCCCTGCCAATCATTTTCCTCTTTAAAAAAATCAATCTGCCAAGTATAGTCGGATTCTTAATTGCCGGAATGCTGATTGGTCCTTATGGATTTAATCTTATACGTTCCGTAAACCAAATAAGTGTAATGGCAGAAATTGGAATTATGCTTTTGATGTTTACAATTGGTTTAGAATTTTCTCTTTCCCAACTGATCAGAATTAAAAAATTTCTTCTTATAGCCGGCGGATTTCAACTGCTTATTACAATTATTTTCTGTTCAATAATCTTCACGGTTTTAGGCATAGAAATCAATCAGGCAATTTTCTTTTCGCTGTTAGTCAGTTTATCAAGCACAGCAATTGTTCTTAAAATACTTTCTGATAAAGATGAACTTGAATCACCTCACGGAAAAATTTCTATTGGAATTTTAATTTTTCAAGATCTTGCAATAGTTCCAATGTTTCTTCTGCTTCCATTATTAAGTGGATTTGGTCAACTTGGTGGAAGTGATGTTGCAGTTAAAATTCTTATTGCATTTGGTGTTCTTGCCGGTTTGCTTCTCTTAGCAAGATTTTTAATGCCATTAATTGTTTACCAGCTTGCCAACATAAGATCGCGTGAAGCATTTACTATTGGTGTTATTCTTTTACTTCTGGGAACTGCATATATAACACATTCATTCGGTTTATCATTTGCACTTGGTGCATTTATTGCTGGACTTATATTATCTGAATCTGATTACAATCATCAAATCGTTTCAGATATTTTACCTTTTCGCGATTCATTTAACAGTATATTTTTCGTTTCGATCGGTTTATTACTCAACATTCAATTTGTGTTAGAAAATGTTTTACTGATAAGCGGACTTACGCTTGGAATTATAATAGTAAAAACACTTGTTATTGTTGCTATAGTTTATTTTATGAAGTACCCATTACGAATTGGTATTCTTGCAGGATTAGGATTAGCACAAATCGGTGAGTTTTCTTTTGTGCTTGCGCAAGCAGGATTAAACTTTAAACTAATTGGTAATGATTATTATAACAGTTTTCTTGCATCAACAATTTTTTCTATGATCCTCACCCCACTTTTGATAAAACTTTCCCCGTTTATTGCAGGCAAAACATCAGCATTAGAAAAAGATAAAAAGCATAATGAAAATTATTTAGAAAACTTGCATGCTCATGTTATCATTGCAGGATTTGGTCTTAATGGAAGTAATCTTGCCCGAGTATTAAAAGAAACAGGAATCAAATACGTTGTAACAGAATTAAATCCGGACACTGTAAAAAAAGAAAAGGCAAAAGACGAGAAAATTATTTATGGTGATATAAGCAGAGAAGAAGTATTGAAGGCTGTAAGGATAGATAAGGCAAACATTATAGTTTATGCTATTTCAGATCCTGCCGTAACCAAACTGTCTTTGAAACTTGTAAAAAAATTAAATCCAAACATCTATGCTTTGGTTAGAACAAGATATATAAATGAAATTGATGAACTAAAAAAACTTGGTGCTGATGAAGTAATACCTGAAGAGTTTGAAACAGCTTTGCAAATATTCAGAAAAGTATTGGAAAGATATCACATTCCGCTTAATGTGATTATGAAACAAACAACAATTCTTCGTGAAGAATCGTATAGCTTCTTACGAAAAGAAGGAGTGGATCTCAGTTCATTCACTCATCTGGATGAAATACTTGCGCAGGGTTTAACCGAAACATATTATGTTAACGATGATAACATTCACATTAATAAAACTTTAAGTGAAATAAATCTGCGTGCAAAAACAGAGGCAACAATAATCGCAATCGTTAGAGATGGTAAAACAATCTCAAATCCTTCTGCAAAAGAAATTATAAAAGCGGCTGATACACTTGTAATTTACGGCACTCATCTTTCTGTTGATCAGGCGATTGATCTGCTTGATGCAAAATAAAACTTATCTCTTGTTCTTCCTTTAATCATTAAATCTTGCCGATCATTAAGAAAACATTTAATATAAGGTAACCATAAAGTAGTTTTGAGTGTCTAATGGATATAATCTAATAGGAGCTTTAAATGAAAATATTTACTAAGTATTTAGTCGCTTTAACCTTAATCTTTGCCATATCATTAACTCACACTTTTGCTTCATCAAAACACGATGACAAAAAAGTAATCCACGAAAAAACTTTTCAAATTGCTTCTGGTAAAAAATTAAATGTTAATGCAGATGTTGGTGATGTTATTGTTACTGTATGGGATAAATCTGAAGTTTACATAAAAGTAACAGGCAATGAAAACGCCGCAGATAAATTTGATTTTACTTTTAATGGATCATCTGATGAGGTAACTGTTACTGCCGAGAAAAAAAGTGGTTGGAACTGGTTTTCAAATATCAGTCTTAAGATAGAAGTAAAGGTGCCAAAGAATTTTAACATAAATGCTAACACCTCCGGTGGAGATATAAAGGTTGGCGGAGTTAACGGCGGTATTTATTTAAAAACAGCCGGCGGCGATATATGGGGCGATAGGTTTGAAGGAAACTTTTTTGCAAGCACTTCAGGCGGCGATATTAATTTCTTCTGCAGTAATTCAAAAATTGAAGCAAGTACATCAGGAGGTGATATTAAAGTTGAGTATACAGGAGTTAATCAGGGTATAGAATTAAAAACTAGCGGCGGCGATATTGATGTTAGAGTTCCGGCTGATTTTGATGCAAAAGCATTGTTAAGAACTTCCGGCGGTGATGTTGATTGTAATTTGGTAATGAACAACGTTACCAAACTTAGCGAAACAAAAATTGATGCAAATATTAATAAAGGAGGCAAGCCTTTAATTGCAGAAACATCCGGTGGTGATGTAAGTGTTTATAAAAAATAGTTTCGTTTGATCTCTCCCTCATTAAGCGCATCGTATGATGCGCTTTTTTTTTGTTTTGTCATCACGAGTCCCGAGCCATCGGGATGAAGTGTGACTTTTTTGGATAAGAATTAAAAGTCATTTCGAGGGAGTCCTCGACTGAGAAATCTTAATTGTATAAAATCAGATTTCCCTCGTAATGACTTTTCTCGTTTTTCGTCTCTCATCTTACGTCTTTCGTTTCTCTTTTTCCGTTTGACATTAACCCAACTCTTTTGAATTTTGAATTAAGAATTTTGAATTAAAAGGAAAATGTCTAAAAAATTTATCCACAAATACTTAAGTGAAGAAGAACTAAAATCAATCTCTGCAAAGATTAGTGAGATTGAGAAAACTACTTCCGGTGAACTTGTAATTACAATTAAAGAAAAACGCGGCTGGTTAGAAAAGACTAAATCTGTACGCACGCTTGCAGAAAAAGAATTTATTGATGCTAAGATTGGTAAAACAAAAGGCTCAACCGGTATTTTAATCTTTATGCTTTTTAATGCAAAAGAGTTTTGCATTCTTGCAGATAAAAAAATCAATGAACTGGTAGAGCAATCTGTGTGGGATGAAATATCAAACAGTATGAGTTTGGACTTTAAACAGGAGAATTTCTGTAAAGGAATATTAAACGCAGTTGAGCAAGCAGGAAAAATTCTTTCCACTCACTTCCCCATCCAGCCCGGTGATGTTAATGAACTTTCTAATGAAGTGATAATAAAGTAGGATTGTTTTTTTATGTGGCTAAAGCCACAAACAAGTTTAATTCACTTATTCAGTCAGCTAAAGCTGACTGCAATAAATATTTGGAAGCCTATTTATTGCAGTTGACTTTAGTCAACTGAAAAAAAATATAAAGCAATATGAAGGCTTTAGCCTCATCATTACAGAAACAAATTAGATAAACTTAATCTTCTTTTATTTCACTTATCATTTTTTCTATTGCATCTATCTTATCAAGAGGAAGATCTTTTAATTTCTTCATCAAAGTATATTCTTTCTTCTCCTTCTTCAAACCGGCAATAGCAAGATTATCTTTATAGTTTACACCTTCATCAGGTTTCCATTCAAGTATATCGTTTGGAGTGCAGTTTAACACTATGCAAAGTCTTTCTATCAACACTAGCGAAGGTTTAACCATTTGCGCGGAGCTAAAACGAAGTGCACTATCGTAAGAGAAACCGTTTTTTCTTAAGAATCCTGCCGGGTTTGTTATACCGCGAGCCTGAAAGATGCTGTTTAGATTAAAAACTAACATAATAATACCTTCTGCTTTGTTAGATTGCTTTGATATTTTACTTAAAAGAAACCATAAGCTAAAAGGTGTATGTAATTTGTATTAAAAAAGTATGAGTTATAAAAGTTATTGTATAAACTTTAGAATGTTGCTTATGACTGAAAGTAGTTTTGTACGAAGGAAAGATTGCTGCAATACAGGAAAGTTTTAATTTCTTTCCCCTTTATTACGATACCTTTACCCTTTAAACTAACCGATTATCTACAATATTATTTTTTACTGATATACAATAGTATGCCCTGAATGTATAATTCATTATAAGCTTCCAAGTAATTCCATTAAAATGAAAAATGTTCCAAAATACCACAAACAAAAATATTATTGTTATTAGTACCTCTAATATTTCTTGAATAATATAATGGTACTTCGGTAATTTCATTCCAGTATCCTCTCTTATTTTCAAAAATCCCGCCGCCTGTTGCATATAAAAATCTGTTATTAAATGTCCAAACCGAGTGTATTCTTCTACCAGTATTCCAATGTAATGAATCAACTTTGTTGTTTTGGATTTTCAGAATCTTTTGATCACCAGTCTGAGCCACGAAAGAAACCGCACCATAAAACATTTGTTGATTGTTACTTTGATCAAAAACACCCCAGACATCATTTATATTTGTTGTTGTCCCACTCTCAATCTTTGTCCAACTTCCATTTTGATAATGGGCTATATAGCCATTATTACCAACCGCATATAAATCATTATTACTGCTCCCCAAATTTTATTTACACGCCAACCATCTCCATTTGGCATTAATGGCCAACCGTTTTGTGCACTGTATAGTTTGTACCATTCCAATGAATTGTTCCTTCAAGCCAAATATCATCAGATGAAAAAGCAAAAACGGTATGGCAAGGCCAGCCACCATAGCCACCTATTTTCTTCAACTCCCAGCTTTGTCCATTCCAATGAACAGCGTTATAAGAAGTTGGGTCAGGGTTACCAAGCGAATCATTCATATAAATCTCACCAACAGCCCAAATGTTGTTTTCATTTATTATTGCAACATCGTAAAGTACACTGCTGCTATGCTGCCCAAACTCAAAAGTTTGCCAGGTAAAGTTGTGGCTGGTGGTGTCTAAGGTTGTAAATGTAACGGGATTGCTTTTTACTTCTTTGCCGTCTTCGTAAGTAACTGCATCAAAAGTATAATTGGTATTTGGCAGAAGAGAATCAAAGTAATATAATGTGCTGGACTGTCCAACGTTTACGGTTTGAATTATCTCACCGTTTTTCTTTATATAAATATTAGCAGTTTTATCATTGCTGCCAATCTGCACTTCAATCCAGGCTTCTGTGCAGGAGTAATCCCTTAATCCCAAACCCAGCGATGCTTGAGAATAATCATAACCTTCATTGCAGGAAAACGAAAGAAATAAAACAACTAATACCAAAACTGAAACTAACACTGATCTCATAAAAACCCCTAACTATAAAAATTACAATGCAAGTTTAATAAAACATTTAATGTGGCTAAAGCCAATAATTAAATAATATATTTTCTTCAGTCATCTAAAGCTAACTGCAATAGATGTTAGAAAATTAAATTTATTGCAGTTGACTTTAGTCAACTGTAAAGTAATTACAAAAGATTTTTTGGCTTTAGCCAGATCAGTTATTCAAATATTTCCAGCCATATTTATTCATAAACAATTCAATCTCATCATTAAAAGACATTTTCTTATGATGATTTTCCTGATCTTGAATGTATTGTCTTATAGAATCCAGGTGACTTTCACTTACTCCAACAGCCCAATAATCATCCTGCCAGATAAATTTACTTTTTGTTAGGTTATTTTCATTTATCCAATGCGATGACTCTCCCTTAATCAGCTGAGCAACTTTACTTATGCTTTGCTCCTTGCCAAGTGAAACAAGACAATGAATGTGATCATTATAGCCGTTTATATTATCAAGCCAAATTTCTTTTTCATCTGCATTTTGTTTGATATGTAGGAAAACATTCTTGCGCAATTCCGGGCTATTTAGATATGGTTCTCTGTTTTTAGTTGAGAAAACAAGATGAACCCAAATTCTTATCCAACTCATACTAACTCCTCCAATGTGGCTAAAGCCATATAATTTTGTTTTTTATTATCCAGTCAGCTAAAGCTGACTGCAATAGATGTTAGAACATTAATAAACTAATAATTCAATTATTTCGTCCGGTTAGCCGAAGTATTTAAAATAGATTGCTCAGATATCTTATCAGAAAATAATTTATTGCAGTTGACTTTAGTCAACTGTAAAAACTGTAATATAGTTCTTTGGCTTTAGCCACATCGGTAATTGATTATTCATCCTGCATTTCAAGCTCATAGCTTTCGCGGTATTTTTTTATTCCGCTAAAAACATACTCGGCAAATTTTTGCTGACCGGTAGAAGTGCTTAAATGTTTTGCATCATTTGTGTTGGAAAGAAATCCGCTTTCAATAAGCACGCTTGGCATTGATGCGCCAACAAGCACATAAAATCCTGCCTGCTTAACTCCACGTGAAGATAGAGTAGGATGATTACTAAATTCTTTATGCAGATACTCTGCAAAACGTTCAGAGTATTTCATATAAGATGAATGAGCCATGCTAACGAGAATAAAATTTTCATCCGTTAGTTTTTCATAACGATTAGGATTTTCTTCATACTGGATAACACTGTTTTCAAACTCAGCAATAGAAATTGCTTCTTTGGTTCTGCCGGGACGAAGAAGATAAACTTCAAATCCGTTTGCAGTGCTGGGTTTCTTTGGTGTTGAGTTGCAATGTATTGAAATAAAAAGCTTTCCATTATTTTCGTTTGCAATTTTGCCGCGCTTGTAAAGATCAATAAACTTATCAGTCTTGCGCGTGTAAACAACTTTAACATCTTTCATATTTTCTTCTATCAGCTTGCCAAGTTTTAATGCTATAGAAAGATTAATGTCTTTTTCCTTAACACCGTTTACACCAATTGCGCCCGCATCCTGTCCTCCGTGGCCCGCATCAATAACAATTACATCAAACTCCCATTTATCTTTTAACTTGTTTGATGAATTAGTTTGATTAAATAACTTATTATGAATCGTAATCTGGATATCGTTACTGTTTTCGATATTCATAACTTCGTTTGTTGTGTATTCCTTACCCACCGTAATATTCACAATCGCATCAGCACCAACATTTTTTGCTTCAATCTTTTTAACAACACCCTCGGAACCAATATGCTTAACCTTTTCAACATCAACACTAACTTTTCTAAAAGTTAAAGTAAGCACTCCGTTTTTAAATGCACTTAAATAAGATGGAATGCGTTTGTTGGATTTTACAGTTATAAGGGTACCATTTGCTTTTTCGTTTAGAATGATTCCCGTTATATTAAATTTGGCGGAGGTTACTTCTGTTGTTTCAGTTGTTACGTCTTTAGGCTTACCGATTACAATCTTATTTGGAGCCTCGTATTTAAGCTCTTTGCCGTATGCTTGTCCGATTGCGTTCAAACTATATATAAGTGGAACGTAAACTTTTTTGCTGATCAAGTACGTGGATGTGGGAAGCTGAATTACTAATTGTTTTTCACCTTTCTTTTCATTCAAAACTAAAAAAGGATTTCTTGCCGAGGCTTTAATTGAATATTCATCAAATTTAACTTCTATCTTTTGAGCGTCTTCATTGTAATAGTAATTAACACCAACTGCATCAGCAAAATCTTTTAGTGAAAAGTAAAGTGTGCCTTCACGTATATACGCGGGAATGTTTTTCATTCCATCTTTTGTTACTACAAGCACATTATTACCATCCTGTGCAAAAGAATTGAATATAAGTATCGATATGAAAAAGGCAATTAGATATGATTTCATAATTATAACTTAACTAACCAATAAACGGAAAAATCATTCCGGTTTTCTTTTTGTATGATCTAAAATTCTCGCCAAAATGTTTTTCAAGAAGTTTATCTTCCATTAAAGCGCGCATAAATAAAAACGGAATTTGAATCAGAGCTAAAGGTGCAAGTATAAAACTTAGTGTTGCTGCCGCTCCGCCAATATCCATTAAAAACTGAGAAAGATATTGGGGATGACGGATAAATTTAAAAGGTCCTTTTGTTACAAGATGATGATCTCTTTTGATTGCAATATCCTGAGAAAAATTATCACCCAGAACTTTTGTAGACCAAATTTGTACCCAGGAAAATATGATATAAAATGCTAACCCGATAACTCTAAATGTTTGGTGTTCGGTTTTATATTCTAAAGTTCCAACTTGAAATAAACTTACTATTAATACAACAAGAGCTATTGTTGATAGAACAAGCGGTAAGGTTTGAAGATACGTTTTTGGTTTATCTTTAAATATTCCAACTTTATCTTTGATTCCCTTTTTCGCTGCTCCAACATTTGCCCCGAATGTTGCAATAATATTTAGTCCGATGATGATATTTATTGGATCCATAGTAGTTTCGATTCCGGATAAATTTGGTTAAAGAAAATATTTCAGAATCTGCTAAACAGATTTACCATGCTTTTTCATAATTGAAGTCCATTCCTCAACGCTTAACTGTTCAGATTCTTCAATAAGCATTATTGGAATGTCATCTTCAATCCTGTAACGTCTTCTGGTATTTTTATCAACCGAAACAAGTGTGTTGCCGTCTAAAACAAGATCTGCTTTTGTTTCTGGGCAGCATAAAATATCTAATAATTCCTGACTGATCATAAAGACACCTTTAGTGATTAAGTTATAAATGTTGAATGTTAATTTAATAAAGCATAACCAAATCATAAACAAGATTTAGGAAGTTAATTGTTGATGTATACGAAATGAAAAAGTTAAATAGCAACTCTTGTGATGCAAATGTATTTTTCTTAGTTTTCAATCGCTCAATCCGATTACTAAATGAACTTTCATAAAATTCTGGGTACAAAATAATTAATAATTAAGGAGTTAGTATGACAAATAAATTATTAGTGCTTGCCCTCTTATCTTTCACTTTTTTCTTGTATAACTGCGGAGATAAATCAGACAAACCTCAAGATGAATCATCAAACAAAAGTGATCTTGAAAATTTTGCTGATAAAATGAAAGACGTTTCTGAAAACTTAAACGAGGGTAAGAAAGTAAATCCCGTTGATTTTAGGGAACTAAAAGCTCTGCTTCCTGAAACTGTTGGCAATCTGAAAAGAACCAATTTAGAAGGAGAAAAAGTTGCAGCAATGGGTATGAATATATCCAACGCAAACGCCAATTACAGTGATGCTGAAAATAACACTTCTATCGATCTAAAAATTACCGATCTTGGAAGTGTCTCAGGTTTATCTGGAATGGCTGCTTATGGCTGGTATATGGTGGATATAGATAAAGAAGATGATAATGGCTATGAAAAAACGATTACATACAAAGGCAACAAAGGTTATGAAAAATATGATACGCAGGGAAAATACGGTGAGCTTTCTATACTTGTAGCAAAAAGATTTATTGTTGAAGTAAACGGTAATAATGTTTCAATGGATCAGTTGAAAACAGCTGTTGATATGATTGATTTTGGTAAGCTTGAAAGCTGGAAAGATGTTGGAGTTGAAAAATAGTTTTCTTATAAATATTTACGCGCATTAATCACTAATTATAGGAGTACAATATGAATCTTGTTGACCGTGCTAAAAATATTTTAATTACACCCAAAACCGAATGGGAAGTAATTAAGAATGAACAAACTACTACTTCAGATCTATTCACTAAATACGTAATGATACTTGCAATAATTCCTGTCATTGCAACTTTTATTGGTCAATCCCTAATTGGTATTTCCTTAGGACCATTTGGTTCTTACAAAGTGCCTGTAACAAATGGACTTATTTATGCTGTAGTTTACTACATTCTAAGTATTGCCGGTGTTTATCTTGTAGCGTTTATAATTGATGCTTTGGCGCCATCATTCGGTTCTACAAAAAACATGGAGGCATCATTAAAAGTAGCTGTTTATTCTTATACTGCTGCTTGGATTGCAGGAATATTTGGAGTGATTCCTATCCTCGGAATTTTAGGAATTCTTGGATTGTATTCACTGTATCTAATGTATTTAGGATTAAAGATTGTAAAAGATACACCACCAGATAAACTTGTCGGTTATCTTGTAGTTGTAATAATTATTGCGATAGTTGTTTATTTTGTAATCGGAATGATAGTTACAGCAATTGCACTACCAAGCTTTGGAAGTTTAGACAGTTTAAAGGGATTTGATATGGGGAATTAGAATTTGTATTATGGTTATATAAATGCTTGCTCAATAGGGCAAGCATTTTTTATTTAGATGCTATAAGAATTTCAAGATGTGAAATATCAGGTTCAGAATTTATTTTCTTAAAGTACTCCAGAGCAAGTTTAAAATTTTCTTTACTTTGCTGTAGTTTACCCATCTCTTTATAAAGCACTCCAAGTTCCTGATAGGTTTCTGCTCTGTTTAATTGATTACCGGCCTCAATATTTAAACGTAAACTAGTTTCAAAATAATTTTCAGAGAGGATGTAATTCTGCACACTTCTTTGAATAATGCCTTTAATCTTATAAACCTCAGCGATGGTTAATTTATCATTAAGCTTATGAGCAACTTCCATTGATTTATCAGCAAAAGCATTTGCTAAAGAAAAATCATTCATTTTAGAATAAGCAAAAGCTTTGTTTAGATATACGAACCCAATGTTCTGCAGATAATTAGTTTCAATTGAATAAGAAAGGCTTTCATCAAACTCGTTTATTGCATATGAAAAGTCACCTTTTTTAGAATACACCATTCCAATATTCTGATGTATTTCTGCCATTCTTTTTTTATCACCAACTTTGGTGTAATTGATCAGCGCACGTTTAAAGTAAACCAAAGCTTCATCAAACAACCCCTTAATGTTGCTAATGATTCCTAAATTAATTTCAATCTTTCCTTTTTCAATGTAGTTGGATTCATCATTTGATTTCTCAAGTGCCGATTCAAAATTTTCTATAGCTGATTTGATATCTCCAAGATCACCGTGAATAGTACCAAGAAGATTTTCACACTTTGCAATTCCTTTCAAATCATTTACTGAAGTAAAAACATCTAAAGCTTTATTTACATAATTAAAACTATCTCTCCAGTTTGCCTGCCTGCTGTAAATTTCACCAACCAAAAGATGCGCATTTGCATATAGGTCAATCATATTTTTATCCTCAGCAGTAAGCAGAATTATTTTCTGATTTATATCTATCGCAGCTAGAAACTCTCCATTTGTAATAGATGCCTGGCTAATATATAGCAGCAGAGAGAGGAATTTTTCCTTAGCGAGTCGGTTCCCTGAAAAGGTAGTAAGCAAATCAATCTGCGAACGATAATCCAGTCCATCTTGAATTTTATATTCAAGCTGTTTGATTTCCTGAAAAGATTCAATATCAGACTTGCCAACTACAGAGGATTGGTAAAGCGAAATAAACTCATCTAATTGATTTTTACTGAAAAAATCGGGTAGAACTTCGGAAATGCTTTTATTTAATTGTTCTGTCACTTTGTAATTAGAACCGCAAAATATTAGAAATTACTTAAGTTTAACTGTTAGCTTTTGGCAACAGTTATGCCAAGTTTTTTAGTGCATAGGGTGGATTGGAAAATCTAAATAATTAACACTTTTAGAAATATTTACCCGACAATCAAGGTAATTATTGCTTTAGTAAAAAATTTTTAACGTCTCATAATCAAACAAGAAGATAATGATAGGTTGAATTTTCATTTTAATTATCGAACAATAATGAAGGTTTGTTAAGGGCTGACTTAGAATTTTCTAAAATATTTTTGTTTCTTGAAAGGTATTGAATATTCTATTTAGACTTTAAAATAATCCTTTTATAATTTCCGGTGGTCTTGCCAGAATAGCCTTATTACCCTTTTCAACAATTGGCCTTTGAACCAAATCTGGATTTACTATCATTAAATCTAAAATCTCATCCTCACTAAGTTCTCCAATTTTTGATTTTAATTCCTTATATGCTTCGTCATTTTTTCGCAGAAGTTCTGATGGGTTCATACCCATTTTTTTAAGTAATGATTTCAACAAAGATTTTGAAAATGGTTTAATGTAATAATTAACCTTTTCGAAATCTATGCCTTGTTCTGAGAGAGCTTTTGCAACTTTTCTGCAAGTAGTACAAGTTGGCTTTTCATAAACTGTTATTTTATTCATAAAACTCACCTTTTAGTCGTTTAGTTATGCACAATATTTGAGGAAACATTAGACTCTTTGATATGCGGATATACAATAAAAGTTAATCTAGCTTGCAAGTAATTTAAATAAAACTTGTAATTTGAACTCATTAAAAAACATTATTTTCTACAAAGGTCCTATATGAAATATTTTTTATCTCTTTTGCTTGCAATTACATTTTCAATAACTCTTAATGCACAGAATTATAAACAAGTAAAAATTTATATTCAAAGTCTGCAGGATGTTGAAGAATTACAAAATGCCGGATTAGAATTTGATCATCCAAATGTCACCAAGGATAACGCAATAATCGTTTTAATTGATGATGATGATTTTCAAAAACTTCAAATGACTAATTTTAGTTATGAAGTGCAAATTGATGACTGGTTTGATTATTACTCAAAACAGCCAAAACTCACTGAATCTGAAAAAGCTTCTTTCATACAACAAAGTAAAGACAATTACGGTGTCGAGGGATTTGGTTTCGGTTCAATGGGCGGATTTTATACACTAGCTGAAGTTATTTCTAAAATCGATAGTATGCGATTGCTCTACCCAAATCTTATAACTACTAAAGTGTCAATTGGCAATTCTGTTGAAAGCAGACCGATCTATATGGTAAAGATTTCTGATAATGCTGACATTGATGAAAACGAACCTGAATTACTCTATACTGCACTTCATCACGCACGAGAACCTCAGAGTATGATGCAGATGATTTATTTTATGTATTACCTTTTAGAAAATTATAACACAAACCCATCTGTACAATATATTGTGAACAATAGGGAAATGTATTTTATTCCAGTCCTAAACCCAGATGGATATGAATATAACCGCACAACAAATCCAGGCGGCGGCGGAATGTGGAGAAAAAATCGCAAGAATAATGGCAGCAGTTATGGCGTAGATCTTAACAGAAATTACGGACCGACTGCATATTGGAATGCACCAAACGGCGGTTCAAGCACAGATCCATCAAGCGACACATACAGAGGAACAGCTCCTTTTTCTGAACCTGAAACAACTAATCTTAAAAACTTTCTTACTACAAGATATTTTAAGAATGCACTTAATTATCACACCTATAGTAATTTGTTAATATATCCATACGGCGCACTTGAGCAGGAAACTCCTGACTCCGCAATCTTCCGCGAGTTTGCTCGTGATATAACGGCTTATAACGGATATACTTATGGAACTGATCAGCAGACTGTTGGTTATAGTACCCGCGGTAACAGCGATGATTATTTTTATGATGGTGATACAGTGCTAAATCATGGAAAAATATTTGCTATGACCCCTGAAGTTGGAAGCACAGGATTTTGGCCAAGCCAGCCGGAAATTTTTCCTTTGGCAATTGAAAATGTTTTGCCAAATCTCTACTACGCGTATGTTGCCGGTGATTATGTATCAGCAATAAACCCATATTTTTCACAACAGTTTTTTAATCCTGGGGATAATGTTGATTTAGTAATTCCGCAATTGAAAAATAAAGGATTAAGTGATGCATCAAATATTTCACTTTCCCTTAGTTCAGATAATCCTTTAGTTACCATTACATCAGGCCCCGTAAATGTTGGTAATATTTCTGCTCGAACTACTGTTAACAATAATCAGAATTTATCTTTTACAATCGGCAGTACTATGCCGGCGGACGTAAATGTAAAAATGCTTCTGACCATCTCTACATCCGGAACACCAATGTTCACTGATACACTGAGTTTTATTACAGGTACACCAATAATGGTTTTTGCAGATACTACAAATGATCCATTATTACTATGGAATATCACTTCAACGCCTGCATTACCAAAATGGGAAGCAACCAATTTAAGTTTTCATTCATCACCAACTTCATTTACAGATAGTAAAACAGGAAACTATTCCAGTAATGCAACCGTAACTATGTCATTAAAAAATGCAATTGATTTAAGTGCAAATGAACATCCAAGATTATCATTCTGGACAAAGTTTGATATTGAAAGCGGATGGGATTATGGTCAGGTTGAAGTTTCTACTAATAATGGAGCCTCATTTGTTCCGCTTACAGGATCTTATACGACTCTTGGCAGCGGTTCTTTTCAACCTAACGGCGAGCCGCTTTATGATGGTATACAAACGAACTGGGTAAATGAAATTATGGATTTGACAAATTACAACACCAGCCAGGTTAAGTTGAAGTTTGAACTTAAGACTGATGGTTCCATGGTTCAGGACGGTTGGTTTGTTGATGATATTAGTGTGGTTGTATATGGAATTGTACCAGTTGAGTTAAGTTCATTTAATGCGATAGCACAAGAAGATAATGTAATGCTAAGTTGGATTACTTCTACAGAAACCAATAACATGGGATTTGATATTGAAAGAAGAGAGATAAAATCAAATTCAAGCTGGCAGAAATTGGGATTTGTAAATGGTAATGGAACAACAACTGAAAAATCATCATACTCTTATATCGATAAAAATCCATTCGATGGAAAATCATATTACAGATTAAAACAAATTGATTTTGATGGTTCATCAAAAATTTACAATGCTGTTGAGGTGGATTTTGAAACTGTTAAAGAATATTCACTCTCACAGAATTATCCGAATCCATTTAATCCAAGTACTGAAATAATTTACACCCTTGCAAAATCTGGAAATATAACTTTAAAGGTTTACAACCTTCTTGGTTCGGAAGTTGCAACTCTTGTTAATGGTTTTATGGAATCTGGAAAGCATTCCGCAAAATTTAACGCAAAAGATTTTACTTCGGGAGTCTATTTCTACACTATAAAAGCTGATAACTTTACATCAACACGCAAAATGATGTTGATGAAATAATATGATTGTTATTATCCCTGAATTTTAGTGGATGATAAAAAGTAAAATTTAAAAGGCACGAGTAATCGTGCCTTTTTTGTTGAATTATTAAACACTTATAAATTATTATGAGATGATTTGGTAGAATACAGCAATTTGTAAAACTGATTAATCAACCATTGTTTTGAGGTATCTGAATTGTAAATGTTGAGCCCCTTCCCTCTTTACTTCGAACTGAAATTTCTCCGTTATGTTTTTTCACAATGTCATTGCAAAGGATCAATCCCATGCCTGATCCTTGCTCTCCATTAGTACCAACAGTAGATACACTTTCATCAAGCCTAAATAATTTTGGAATAATATCTTCCGATATTCCAACACCATAATCTATAATAGAAATCTTAATTTGATCAATTTCAAGTAGAGCAGTTACTAATATTTTGCCGCCGACCGTAGAAAACTTTATAGCATTTGAGATTAAATTTCTTAGAACTATTGCAATCATTTCTCTATCCAAAACGGCTTTTAAAAATTCATCACAGACTATTTCCACGGATATTTTTTTCTTTGCTGCTGTTTCGGAAATCAGGGATATTGTTTGAATGAGTAATTCTCTAACAATCGTTGATTCATAAGTTAGTTTAACAGCATTCTTTTGAACGCGGCCCCACAGAAGTAATTCTTCAAGGAATAAATAAAGTTTCTCGACCGAACTATTTACTTGCGATATGTAAAGCCTTTTTTCAGTATCGCTAAAAGAATCATAATCTGAATCTAAAATTTTCGTTATTCCAAGCAAACCTTGAAATGGACTTCTTAAATCGTGTGAAAGGACAGTTATAAATCTGTCCTTTGCAGAATTAAGCTCTTTTACATGGTTTAATGATTGTTCGAGTTTTGCATTAGTATCGTATTGTTTTGCAATTAACAAATTTAACTGATCATTTTGAATGTTTATCTTTTTACGATCCAACTCGTAATTTTTTACAATTGTATTCTGAATACTGTAGGCAAGAATTAAGTACATAAAGTAGCCTAAAATCAAATCAATAAATCTTTGAGATTCGTTGTCATAAGATGTAACCAGATGAGGGTAGTAGTAATTAGTAATCGTTAGAGTTGATATCATTAAAGTATAAATAATAAAAGATACAAATCTTAGATTTGCAGGTAAGATTGTTATAACAACTATAAAGTAAACAAAAATTAAAATAATATTGTTTCCATTATAACCTCCATTATAGAACCAAAGGATAGGAAAAACGAATATTGAAATGAGAAAAAACCCAAGTGAAAACTTAAAGTCAAGTTGTGTTTTACGAACCTTAATATAAAATATTACTAACAATAACACCGTCAATATTGTTATCCCAGTAAGAAAAAAGCCCAAATCAAGAATTATATCTACAATTACACCAACAGTACCAATTATAATTGAGATATGAGTAATTAGAAGAAAGACTCGCTTTTGAACATCAAAAACAGTGTCTTTTCCAAAAACCAACTCTTTATATCGATCAACAATTTTTTTCATTTTCGATTTATAGCTAATCTTAATTTCAATAAAAGTAAACAATGAGCTTAATTATTATCGAAAAAAAAATAAAAGTTTAAAGTGCTAAAAAAATGTTCTATCAATTATCAGAAAAAAGGCGATTCAATTGAATCGCCAAATAATAAACTACTCATTTGAAAATCTATTGTGTTAACAGATAGTCGGCAATTTTTCCTAAATCTTTTACATCCTTATTGCTAAATGCCGGCATAATCTGGTTAGGATATTTACTCCTGTATTCTTTAAATCTATCTTTGTCCATAAACGAATTTGGATTTCGCAGATAGTTTATAAGATTGTCTCTGCTGCTCCAGAACTCTTTTATTCCTTTTAACGCAGGGCCCATATTTGTTCCTGCAAGATCAGCACCGTGACAATTGATACATCCAAATGTTTGAATAAGTTTATCACCGGTAAGTTCTGAAGTTGTTTGTTCTCCCATAGACGAATTATTCATTCCTGATAAATCCTTCAACACTTCTTCTTCTTTAGTTAAACGACCGATCATAAAAAGAACAATAAATAAAAGCAAAAATGCTGCTACCCATATCTGTGGTTTTGTCATATTTCAATAAATAATTTGTTAAGGAAAATCATTTTAATCTATTCTATTTCAAACGAAGCGTTTACAACTCCGATAATTTCTTTTTCAATTGAACTAAGATCGTTTATGCCGTAATCAGAAATTGCATTAGAAAACTTTGGAGTAATTTGAAGCACACCCATTCTTGCACTTCTCATCGGCCCAAGATCTCTATCCGTTGCCTCAGCTATTTTTTGTGCCCTTATCATTGCATCTTTTGCTGCTGCTGCCTGAATTTCAATTTTCAAATCTGCCATTTTCGTATAATGATATTCCGGCTGCTCAACATTAAAGCTAACTCCTTTTTCAATTAGAGATGTTATATCTAGCGAGAGTTCTTTAATCTTATTTACATCTAAAGATTGTATTTCAATTCTTTGGTTATAAACATAACCAATAACTCTTCCTGTCTGATAGCCTTGCTCACTCATTTCATAAACCGGATAACTGTTAATTGTATTAAATTCAATTTTATCTTTGGGAAAACCTTTTCGTTCAAGATATGAAATAAGAATTGGTTTTTGTCTATTCAATTCAGCAAATGCACTTTCAGAAGTTGATGATTGTACAGAGATAGTTCCTCGAAGAAAACCAAGATCGGACACGATTTCTTTCTTTGCTGATCCTGTAACACTTATAGTTTGATTAGCACTTTGGCTTGACTTCCACGCATTGGTGAAGAAAACAACACCGATAATAAAACTAATCCCCAATATTGCTGCTGGAAGAAATAGGCTGTTCTTATTTTCCATCTTTTTATGAATTTTTTAGTTAGTAAATGTGTTAAAGTGTGTAGCAACTTATCAAAAAAGAGTAATTTTAACAACAGAAATTGATTGGTATCTTATAGCAATAATTTAACTTTATACGGATTTTATGAATAAACCAAATAAACTTATAAACGAAAAAAGCCCTTATTTACTCCAGCATGCTTATAACCCGGTTAATTGGTTTCCGTGGGGTGATGAAGCTTTTGAAATAGCCAATAGTGAAGACAAACCTATCTTTCTTTCAATCGGTTATTCAACCTGTCATTGGTGCCACGTAATGGAAAAAGAATCTTTTGAAGATGATGAGGTTGCTAAGTTGATGAACGATGCTTTTGTTTCAATCAAAGTTGATCGCGAAGAGAGACCTGATATTGATGGAATATATATGTCTGTTTGCCAGATGATTACCGGAAGTGGCGGCTGGCCGCTAACGATAGTGATGACACCGGATAAAAAACCATTTTTTACCGGGACATACTTTCCAAAACAAAATCGTTTTAATAGAATCGGGATGATGGAGTTGATTCCAAGATTAAAAGAAATTTGGATAACTAAGAAAGATGAAGTTATTAAATCCGCAAATGAAATTGCCTCATCACTTAACAATCAAAATTTAATCTCAGATACAACAGTGATTGATAAATCAGTTTTAGATAAAGCTTACGATGAGTTGAGTAAAAGATATGATGAAACAAATGGCGGATTTGGCAGCGCTCCTAAATTTCCGTCACCGCATAATTTATTATTCATGCTGCGATATTGGAAAAGCAGGAATCAACCAAAAGCACTTGAGATGGTTGAAAAGACCTTAACTGAAATGCGGCATGGTGGAATTTATGATCATATAGGTTTTGGATTTGCTCGTTATTCAACTGATCAGAATTGGCTTGTACCGCACTTTGAAAAAATGTTGTATGATCAGGCTATGCTGGTTATGGCATATACTGAAACTTATCTGGTAACAAAAAATAATTTTTATAAAGAAACTGCTCAGGAAATTTTAGAATATGTTTTAAGAGATATGACTCATCCCGAAGGAGGTTTTTATTCTGCTGAGGATGCTGATAGCGAAGGTGAGGAGGGAAAATTTTATTTATGGGATGCTGATGAATTAAGAAATGTTTTGGATAAAAAAGAATCAGATTTTGCAATTAAAGTTTTTAGCATTGCTGATGACGGAAACTGGATCGATGAATCAAAAGGGATGATGCCCGGTACAAATATTTTACATCTAAATAAATCCACAACGGAGCTTGCCAATGAATTTAATCTAAGCGAAGATGATTTTAAGAAGAAATTAGAATCAGTTCGCAAAAAAATATTTTTATACAGAGAAAAAAGAATTCATCCGCATAAAGATGACAAAGTCTTAACTGACTGGAATGGGTTGATGATATCCGCATTGGCTAAAGCTTCTCAAGCTTTTGGTGATGACAGATACTCTGAGGTTGCAATCAAATCATATTCATTCATCGAGAAATATTTAACAGAAAAAGACGGCAGGTTAATTCATCGCTTCCGTGATGGTGAATCGGGTTTGCCAGCACACATTGATGACTATGCTTTTATGATTAATGCTTCAATAGATCTATATGAAACCACCTTTGAAATTGAATACCTAAAACGAGCAATTAAACTAAATGATATTTTGATGAAAGAGTTTTGGGATGAACAAAGTGGCGGATTCTATTTTACCTCATCAACAAGTGAAAAACTTATTGCAAGACAAAAAGATGTATATGATGGCGCGGTTCCTTCCGGGAATTCAGTTGCATTATTAAATCTTATAAGATTATCTCGATTTACTTCAAACATCTATTTTGAAAAGAAAGCATATGTAATTGTTAAGTACTTTTCAGGTTATGTTTCAAAATCACCATCGGCTTTTTGTATGTTTATGTGCGGTTTGGATTTTCTATTTTCTGCATCCACAGAAGTTGTAATCGTTTCAGATAATAAAGATAATATTGCCAATAAAGGCATAAATCTTATAAGGAGTGTGTTTAACCCAAATAAAGTTGTTATTCTAAAATTCGATAATACTACTACAGATTATTCAGAGTTGCTATCATTTACAAATTATATGAAAATGAAAGATAATAACACGACATTTTATGTTTGTCGTGATTATACCTGTAATCAGCCAGTAAACTCATTAATTGAATTAGAAAAATTACTTTTATCCTAACTAATTGTTGGTACTTAAGTAGATATTTAATTATAGTTAAACTAATTTTGCTGTACTTCCTTAAATAAAGCCGGAGAAACTCGTGAGCTCAGATAATAAATTTGTTAGATCGCTAATTGAAAATGCCAAACAAGGCAACAATGCTGCTATCGAACAGTTGTTCCAGATGAACCTTGGAAAGATCTATGCATTCGCATTACGTCTTACCGCTAACAAATCTCTGGCTGAAACCATCACAAAAGAAACTTTTATAGAAGCGTGGAAAAAGATCAATCTTGTAAGAAGTGATGCATCATTCCTGAAGTGGCTAAGTGCAATAACTGTTTATCAAACAATTGATTCTCTTCGTTCTAAAAAACAAAAGACAAAAACGGACCACAATGAACTGCGTGAACTCGAATCCAAAGATGAATTAGATAAGTACATTCTTGATTTGCCCGATCAGGAAAGAATGATATTCGTTCTTAACAGAATTGAAGGATATACGATTGAAGAAATCTCTGATATGATGGGAATAAAAAAAGATCAGGTTTCGGTTCATTTGGATATTGCTATTACAAAACTTGTGAATAGTGAGTCATCGCTTTCGGATGAAACTGTAATGAAAGAAAAAATTGCTAAAGTTGTACCTGAGTTGCAGCCATCTGCAGAGGTGCGCAATGGAATTTTTTCATACATAATGGATGTAAAAATTCGCGAACAGAAAGAACAGGAAAAAATAGCAGAAGCCTTAGCAGATAAAGAAAAAAAGAAAAAGGTGAAGAAGAAATTCCGGAAGAAAAAGAAAATTATCTTGAAGAAGAAATAGTAAAGCCTAAAAAACAGTTTAAGTTTGATCCCGAGTTATTCAAGAAAATTGCTTATGCGATTTTGGGTTTAACTGTTATAATTATTGCTTACATTTTTATCACATCACCAAGCAGTGGTTGGGAAGTTATCCAGGTTTCCGGACAACCTAAATATGATAACAGCATTATGGTTAAAGGTGATGGATTCTCTTCTGAAAGTAATATTGAAACAGATGCAAATTCTTCGGTAACGGTTGCTATTCCTGAAATGGGAAGATTGTTAGTTGATAATTCTTCTGTCATATCAAGAACTAAAAACGATAATGAAATAAAGTTGGATAAAGGACTAATCAGAAAATTTGAAGGAGACGCTTCATATCTATTAACAGTACTTACACCATTAGCAAAGTTTACAGAGTTATACAAAGGAGGCGCATTCCGTTTGCATGTTGATGAGAATGGAATGTGTAAACTTATTGTAGAAAGCGGCTGGGTAATTGTTAACATAAAAGAATTTGATTCATATGTTCCCAAAAACTTTGGCTGTTTGATCACAAGAGGCAAGTATGCAATCCCATATCCCTCAGATTCTTCTCCGCAGTTAATTAGTTTGTTAGAAAATTTTAGCGGAATAAATGATCCATCTGTTGGAACTATTTTATCTTTAATGACAACAAAAGAAACTCTTTCTCTTTGGCATATCATTCAACTTATTAGTACAGAAAACAGAAGTATCGCTTTTAATAGACTCAATGAACTTATTCCTGCCCCATCCGGGGTTACGAAGGAAGGTATACTTGCACTTAATAAAACAATGCTTTTAGATTGGCGGCAAGAAATTGAATTGAAGATGGATTAAGTTTTTTAAAAATGATTAATAAAAAAACCCAATTCAAAATTGAATTGGGTTTTTAATTTTAAATAATGTTGTTTTGTTATCTTTTGGATTTATAAAAATGAGAGCTCTGTCCAAAGAAAACTTCTGCTGCATCCATAATAGTTTCTGATAAAGTTGGATGAGGATGAATTGTTAATTTCAAATCTGTAACATTGGCTCCCATTTCAATTGCAAGAACACCTTCTGCAATTAACTCTCCGGCATTCGGTCCACAGATTCCAACCCCAAGTATTCTTTGTGTTTCAGGATCAATAATTAATTTTGTTACACCATCATTTCTATCAAGCGTAACTGCTCTGCCGCTTGCTGCCCATGGAAATTTTGCAACTTCGTGTTTTATTCCATCTTTCTTTGCCTGCTCTTCTGTTATTCCTGCCCATGCAATTTCAGGATCAGTAAATACAACAGCAGGAATTGCAAGCGGCTCAAATGTAACTTTGTGCCCAGCTATAACTTCAACAGCAACTCTTCCCTCGTGTGAAGCTTTATGTGCAAGCATCGGTTCACCGGCAATATCACCAATAGCAAAAATATTTGGATCAGTTGTTCTAAGTTGTTTATCAACTTTTATCCAGCCGCGATCAGTAACTGAAACTTTTGTGTTTTCTAATCCAAGTCCGCGTGTTTCTGGTTTTCTTCCGATAGACATTAAAACATAATCATAAACTTTATCTGCAACATTTCCTTTATCATCTTCAATCTTAACACTAATTCCATCTTTAACTTCTTTCATCTCTAAAACTTTGCTTTTAGTCATCACTTCAGCAAAAGATTTTTTGATACGCATTGAAAGATAATTTACAAGATCTCGATCAGCTCCAGGCAAAAGTCCAGGCATCATTTCTACAACAGAAACTTTAGTTCCGAGTGCTTGATAAACAGAACCAAGCTCAAATCCAATGTATCCGCCGCCAACAACTAAAAGTGATTTTGGAATTTCAGGTAAATCAAGTGCTGATGTTGAGTTAAGTAATCTTTTCGATTTAATATCAAGAGATGGAATTGTTGCAATTACAGAACCGGTTGCAATAATAGCTTTTTCAAAAGTATGTTCAATTGTTTGTCCATCAACTTTTTCAATCTTTAATGTTGATGAGTTGATAAAACTTGCTCTGCCCTGAATGAAATTTATTTTTCTCTGTTTTGATATTTGTCCAAGTCCGCTTGTAAGTTTTTCTACAACTCTATTTTTAAAATCACGGAGTTTGTCGATATCAATCTTTGGTGCACCGAATTCTATTCCCCAATTCTTTGCTTCTTCCGCTTCGTGAATAAGTTTTGCAACATGTAGCAATGCTTTTGAAGGAATACATCCGCGGTAAAGACAAACGCCGCCGGGATTTTTATCAAGATCAATAAGTGTAACATCCATTCCAAGATCAGCAGCAAGAAATGCTGCGGCGTATCCGCCTGGACCGCCACCAATAACAGTTAATTTAATTTTTTCAGACATTTTATTCCTAAATCTATAGTAGTTTAAGAGGCTGTTCAAGAGCTTCAACAACAAATCTTAAAAATCTAATTGCATCTGCACCATCAATAATTCTGTGATCATAAGACAATGATAATGGCAGCATTAATCTTGGTTCAAAAACTCCGTAACCATTCCAAACTGGTTCTAATGAACCACGAGAAACTCCAAGTATCGCAACTTCTGGTGAGTTAACAATCGGAGTAAAATATGTTCCGCCAATTCCGCCAAGATTTGATATTGTAAAACTTCCGCCTTGCAAATCATCCAACCCAATTTTTTTATTGCGGGCTTTTTCTGCAAGTGCGTTCATATCAACAGAAATTTCTGTTAATGATTTTTTGTCCGAGTTTTTAATAACGGGAACAATCAAACCAAACTCAGTATCAACAGCAACACCAATGTTAAAGTAACTCTTGTAAATAATTTCCTTCTTCTCCATATCAATACTGGAATTGAATTGAGGAAATTTCTTTAATGCTTCAACTATTATCTTAACAAGAATTGCTGTAACTGTTAACTTTACTTCTGAATTTTTATTTAATTCTTTTCGTGTCTTCTCAAGTAAAGTTATATCAGCCTTATCAAACTGTGTAACGTGTGGAATTGTTGCCCACGCATAGCTGAGATGATCAGCAGTTTTTTTGCGGATGTTTGTCATCTCAACTTTGTTGATCGCACCAAACTTTGTGAAATCAGGAAGTGATTCAGATTTTATGTTTAATCCTGTTCCGCCGCCTTGTGAATAAGACTCGTGTAATTTCTTTGAGAATGCTTTAACATCATCCATAGAAATTCTGCCGTTTGGTCCTGTGCCCGGAACTTTATTTATATCAACACCAATTTCTCTTGCAATTCTTCTTACAGATGGAGCCGCTGGTGCAGCACCTTTTAATATTGGCGGCTGATTATCCAGCTCAGATGCCTGCATACTGGCACGTTCACCAGTTGGAGTTGTTTCTTTCTTTGATTCAGTTTTTGGTGATTCAGTTACTTCTTCTTTTTTAACTTCAGATGGTTTTGATTCCTCAACAGCTGCGGCACCTGTTTCAACTTTAATTACAACATCGCCTACTTTAGCTTTGCTGCCGGCTTTTACAAAAACTTCAACAACTTTTCCCGCAATTGTAGTTGGAACTTCTATTGTAGCTTTGTCAGTTTCTATCTCAAGTATCGCCTGATCAACTTCAATAACATCACCAACTTTTACCAACACGTTTAGAACATCTGCCGCCTCTATATTTTCACCAAGATCGGGTAAATGAAAATCTACAATTTCTTTTTTGCCAGATGATTTGGTTGATGGCGCAGCTTTGTATTCAACTTCAGGTTCTGTTTTAACTTCCGTAGGTTTACTTTTCTTTCTTAGCAACATTCTTGTTTTCAACCTTTACTTCGGTGGTTCCACCTTCATCAACAATCATTACAACTGAACCAACTTTTACTTTATCGCCAGACTTAACAAACAATTTTGTAATTGTTCCTTCAATAGTTGAAGGAACTTCAATTGTAGCTTTGTCAGTTTCAATTTCAATAATTGCCTGATCTTTTTTTACTGTGTCGCCTTCCTTAACAAGAACACTTGCTACATCTGCAGATTCTATGTTCTCACCAAGTTCCGGTAATTTAAATTCTGTTGCCATTATAAAATCCTAAGTTTCAATTTTCTTTATTCAATAATATTGCGTTCGAATAATTTTTTTTGTCATTTCGACCAAAGGGAGAAATCTGAGAACAAAAATCAACCAGATTTTTCAGTCGAAGACTCCTTCGAAATGACTTTCTTAAATATCACATCAATAAACATAGATTGCTTTGTCGTCGAACTCCTCGCAATGACATTCTCGTTTTAACTATTCATCGGGTTGCGTTTGTTTGGATTTATGCCGAGTTCTTTTGCGGCTTTATCCAACGCTTTATCCTGAATCTTTCCTTCTTTAAACAATGCAGTTAATGTTGCAAACACAATATGCTTTGCATCCACCTCAAAGAAATCACGCAATGCTTCACGAGTTTCACTTCTTCCAAATCCATCTGTACCCAATGAGTATAATCTTCTTGGGAACCACTTAGAAACAGAATCCGGTAATGCTTTTACATAATCTGAAGAAGCAACAAATACTCCATCTTCTTTTGCAAGCATCTTTTCTATGTATGATTCTTTTTGCTTTGCTGTTGGATTCAACAAATTAAATCTCTCAGCTTCAAGAGCATCACGACGAAGTTCTTTATAACTTGTTACACTCCAGACATCACAAGCAACACGATAATCATCTTCAAGAATTTTTGCTGCTTTTAAAACTTCATTTAGAATTGTTCCGCTTCCGAATAACTGTGCTTTAAGTTTTAAACTCTTTTTATCAGATGCGTGAAACTTGTACATGCCTTTTAGTATTCCTTTTTCAGCTCCCTTAGGCATTTCAGGCATTGCATAATTTTCATTCATCAAAGTAATGTAATAGAAAATGTGTTCCTGATCTTCATACATTCTCTTTATTCCATCACGAATAATTATTGCAAGCTCATATGCAAAAGCAGGATCGTAAGTAACAAGATTTGGAACAGGATAAGCAAGTAAATGGCTGTGTCCATCCTGATGCTGTAAACCTTCACCGTTAAGTGTTGTTCTTCCTGCAGTACCGCCAAGCATAAATCCTTTTGCACCAATATCACCGGCAGCCCAAACAAGATCACCAACTCTTTGCATTCCAAACATAGAATAATATATGAAAAACGGAATCATATTTATTCCGTGTGTATTGTAAGCCGTACCGGCAGCAATAAAGGATGACATCGAGCCGGCTTCGTTAATTCCCTCTTCAAGTATCTGTCCGTCTTTTGCTTCTTTGTAATAAAGCAAAGAATCTTTATCAACGGGATCATAAAGCTGTCCGGCGTGAGAATAAATTCCAACCTGTCTGAACAATGCTTCCATTCCAAATGTTCGTGCTTCATCCGGTACAATTGGAACAACTAATTTTCCAATCTCTTTATCCTTTAAAAGCTTTGCAAGAATTCTTACAAACACCATTGTTGTAGAAACTTCTCTGCCTTCTGTTCCCTTATAAAATTCTTCAAACAAAGATTCAGGTGGAGTTTTAATTGGACGTACATCTGTTTTTCTTGATGGTACAAATCCACCGAGTTGTTTTCTTCTTTCCTTAAGATATTTTATTTCCTGGCTGTCTTCATCAGGTTTGTAGAATGGATTTGTAAGAATATCTTCATCAGCAATTGGAATTCCAAATCTGCTTCTGAATTCTCTCATTTCATCTTCATTCAGTTTTTTCTGCTGATGAGTAACATTTTTGCCTTCACCTGATTCACCGAGTCCATATCCTTTAATAGTTTTTGCAAGAATTACTATCGGCTTGCCAACATAATCAACAGCAGATTTAAATGCTGCGTAAACTTTTTCAGGATCGTGACCGCCGCGTTTCATCTTAAACAATTGTTCATCCGTCATCTTCTCAACCATCTTTAATAAATCAGGATCTTTACCAAAGAAATTTTTTCTGATGTAAGCGCCGCCTTCAACAGAATATTTTTGATATTCACCATCAACAACTTCGCCCATACGTTTAACAAGTTTGCCATCAACATCTTTATCTAATAATGATTCCCAATCTTCTCCCCAAATAGCTTTTATAACATGCCATCCTGCACCACGAAAAATAGCTTCCAGTTCCTGAATAATTTTTCCGTTACCGCGAACAGGTCCATCCAATCTTTGCAGATTACAGTTGATAACAAAAATCAGGTTATCAAGTTTTTCTCTTGATGCAAGAGTTATCGCACCGAGTGATTCAGGTTCATCAGTTTCACCATCACCAAGAAATGCCCAAACTTTGCCGCCCGGTTTTTTCATTCCGCGATCTTCTAAGTAGCGATTAAATCTTGCCTGATAAATTGCCATTAAAGGACCAAGCCCCATTGATACTGTTGGAAACTCCCAGAAGTTTGGCATTAGAAAAGGATGAGGATAAGAAGTTAATCCGCCTTCTGGTTTTAAATCTCTTCTAAAGTTTAGTAATTGTTCTTTTGTAATTCTTCCTTCAAGAAAAGCGCGGGCATAAATACCGGGAGAAGCGTGTCCCTGAAAATAAATCTGATCACCTTCGTAGCCATCGCCTTTACCGCGGAAGAAATGATTGAAACCAATTTCATACAAAGTTGCGGCAGATGCATAAGTAGAAATATGTCCGCCAACGCTGCCTTCCTGCTTGTTAGCTTTTACAACCATCGCCATTGCAATCCAGCGGATAAGACTTTTTATTCGTCTTTCAATTTCTCTATCACCGGGAAACGGCGGCTGTTTTTCTTTTGAGATTGTATTTATGTAAGGTGTGTTTGCGCTAAACGGAACGTGAACTCCGGATTTGTGTGCACGGATTTGAAGTTGATGAAGCAGCTCAACAACTCTTTCAGGTCCGCTATTCTGAAGAACATAATCCAAAGAATAAAGCCACTCGCTGGTTTCAAGCTCTTCAGTCTTTTTATCTTTTTTAATATCATCACTCATAAAAATTTCCTTTATTCTTTCATTGGTGTCATTACGAGTTTGGCGAAGCCAAATGAAGTAATCTGTTTTAAAGATTGCTTCTCCCGATTGAAATCGTGATCGCAATGACAAGAATTACAAAAAGCTTATTTCTTTAACTAAAACAACAATTATATAAATAACATTCCTTGCGAATAAATAAAAATATCAGAATGCTATGCTCAAAATCGGTGTGAAAAAATAAAGGAAATGGGCTTTAATAACAACAATGTGTGATAACGATTAAATAGCTATTACTTCAACTTGAAATATAGACGATTACTTTTTGCTTGGTGTTTTACTTCTTAAAAAACTCTGATCAAAATAATCATTGCATCTATTAACATTACCGGGATATACGTAACCGATATAATGTAAATTCCTTATCAACTGAAGCTCAAGATTTTTTCGTCTTTCTCTTGTTGATGATTTTTTTTCAGCTACCTCTCCCTTTTTCTTAAGCTGGTTTGATCTGGCTTCAGTAAATTCTGTTAAAAGTGTTTGGGCAAGATTTGTTATACTATCACCAAAAACATTGGTGTGTTTGCCGGCAACGTTGTAAAATCTTTCCATTACTTTTTCTGCATTTGCAAGATTTAAGTGCCAGTACTCCTTCATCTTGTTAGGAAAAAACTCCTGGTACTCGGCAGATTTTTTACCAAACTGAGCACGAACCAATCCTTCACTGCTGCTTATAAATAACTTAAATTCCTTTAGCACTTTAGTTACAGAAATTGTAAGCCCTTGTTGAATTGCATAGTTTTGGTCTTCATCACTCATAGAACCAAAGTAGCTATCAAAAACATGTTGCGTATCTGTGATAATCTGGGTAAACTCTCCGCCGCTATTATTTGCGGATAATCTTTGCAGGTGTACCTCAGCAAACTTGCGAATACTGTTATCACTAATAAGTCTGCTACTAAAATGGTTCTTAAACAGGATATTTAGATTTAACATTGCTCAAATTCCTTTAGATTCTTGCATTCCGAAAATCCGGAATGGTTAAAATAAATGTTATTGCTATAGTATGCAAAATAATACTATATAGATAATAAATTATACTAGATATATGCTTTATTATAATGTATAGATGATAAATTATCATATAACTATAAAAAATAATAGTATTTATAAAACTAGTTATTATAATAGTATGAAAAATACTATATAATATATATTTAATTATTAACTATCTATGTATTTGCATACTATATAGAAAACGTTTCTGGATGCTATTCCCAAAATCGGAAATGCCATTATTTAGAGATTTCTAAATACCTCTTTAATAAGGAGGCCAACTCTTACAAAATTTTGTACAGATCTTAAAATATGTGATGCTACATTTACTATTAATACTTCACAATCTAAATTCAACAGCACCACTCTTGACATTAGCAATTACTTTTATCTTTTTTGAAGTAGAAATTTTAAACACTTTTCATTAAGGGGATCTTATGAAAAAGATCGTTAGTTTTTTGTTTGGTGCTCTTCTTTTCAATTTCATTTCAATTAAATGCACAGTGGTTTTGGCAAAATCCATTAACCGGGAATAATAAAATTTCTATTCAGTTTATTTTATGACCAAAATGGTTGGGCTGTAGGGAGATCTGGAACGATTATTAAAACCACAAATGGTGGACAAACTTGGATTAATCAATCATCGGGTCTTTTATCTAATCTTTTAGATTTTTGGAATAACTTTTATAGATATTGAAAATGGTACAGGTCGTTGGCTATGACGGCAAAATTCTTATAACTACTAATGGAGGGGAAAGTTGGATTATTCAATTAAGGGAACCAATAAATATCTTGGCGATGTGTTTTTTATAACACAGACATGGATGGTGTTGTGAAGAAATGGGACAATAATCTAAAAACCAGATGGTGGGACAACTTGGCTTAACTGATGTAAGTAATACATTGATGGATCTTTTGATCAATTTTAAAGACAGCAAATGGGATAATTGTTGGCGAGTAATGGAACAATTCTAAAGACAATCAACGGGGGCAACTTTGGATTTCTCAACCAAGTGGGATTATCCAACTTATTTGATGTCTACTTTTTTAAATCAAACAATGGATTGATAGTGGGGCAGGGGGGCACAATTTTAAAGACAACAGATGGTGGAAATAATTGGGTTTTAACAAATCAAGCGGAACAAATGTTTATTTAGAATCAAATGCTTTAGTGATTTTAATATAGGCATTAGAGTTGTTGGATCTGAAGGAACAATTTTAAGGACAAATAATGGGGGTGACTTGGGTTACTCAATCTTTAGTTACAAATCATCTTCATTCAGTTTGTTTTATAGATTATAATAATGGTTGCTGTTGGTAACTAATGGAGTTATTAAAAACCAAGATGAAGGAATAAATTGGAATTTAAGTATCAACAGACAATACTTGATTGTGTTTATTTTGTTGTAAACCATGCGGGCGGTTGGAAATAACGGGGTTATTATGAATACAAGCTAATGGAGGAAAGATTTGGACATTTCAATCAGTGGGAAATTGAACGTCTTTTATCTATGTTTTACTGATTTGAATAATGGTTGGATCGTTGGTGATCAAGGGAAAATATTAAATACTAATAATGGAGGTGCAAATTGGGATCAATTAAGTGTAACTACCAAACATTTGACATCTTTAAG
Organism: Ignavibacteriales bacterium; assembly: GCA_016707115.1. GTDB lineage: Bacteria > Bacteroidota > Ignavibacteria > Ignavibacteriales > Ignavibacteriaceae > IGN3. The sequence goes on from JADJIH010000005.1 coordinate 83,115, forward strand.
TTTTAAAGATGACTCAAATATTGGAACCTCGTGGGATATGCAGGAACAATAATTAGAACAACAAATGGGGGAAATAATTGGGCACTTCAATCAAGTGGAACAAACAAAAGATTTGACGTCTCTTTTATTACATAGATATTAATACGGGCTAGCTGTTGGAAATATTGGTACAATAATTAAAACAATAGATGGAGGAATAAACTGGATAATCACTCAATTGGCGATATATATAATTTTAGGTCAGTCTATTTTCTAAATAGTTAATTGGTTGGGATAGTAGGATTATCCTAATATAAATGGAATTGCTACCAAGACAATTAATGGCGTGTAAGTTGGACTACTCAAATACAGCAAATACAACCGACTGTTCTATGAGTTCATTTAAATCAAAATTTTGGTTGGCTTGTTGAATGGGGTTACTACTTTAATACAAATAATGGAGGGCAACTTGGACTTCATATATACTGGGAATTTTATCGTTTAGAAGGTATTTTCTTTAATGAGAATAATTCTAGGGTTGTAGGCAAATATGGTACAATCCTCCACACAACCAACGGGGCGTTACATTTATTGAAGATGAAGAAAATAATTTCACACAACCAAAAGAATTTTTGTTACAACAAAACTACCCAAACCCATTTAATCCAAGCACCAGTATTCAGTATGCAATAAGCAGTACGCAATTTGTAACACTTAAAGTTTATGATTTGCTCGGTAGAGAAGTTGCAACTCTTGTTAATGAAGAAAAACTGCGGGCGTCTTACAATGTACAATTTACAATGCCAGAATGTAGGCAAATTAAGTTCAGGAATTTATTTTTACAAACTTCAAGCTGGGGATTTTATTGAAACCAAGAAGATGATACTTTTAAAATAAACTTTGCGAACTTTGTGTCTCCTTCGTGCTCTTTGTGGTTAAAGCACTTAACCACAAAGGACACAAAGATAAATTTCACGAAGAGCACAAAGTAATTACTTCACATCATTAACTTTAATATTCACAACATCACTAAAACCATTTAGCTCCGGATAGTACATTAAGTAACCTTGTGCAGGCATAATTTTATACTCGCCGGGAATTTGTGCTTTAATGATGTATGAAAACTCCATTTTACTCTGGCAGCTTGTTACAAAGAATGCAACTTTTTCATCACGGTATTCCCTATCTGCATAATGCCAGCGCCACGGCATATAATCATAATAGTAATCGTAGTAAGTCTGGTAATTATTTTCGCCATCAATAAAATATTTATCCATATCCTTTACAACTTCAAATCCGGATGGCAGCATATCTTCAAGAATAAAGTAATCAAGATTTTCAGATTTTGATTCAACAAAAGTCTTTACAAAAATATCCTGTCCGCTTGTTACAGTTCCATCAAACTTTTTCTTAAAGTAAATAATGTGTCCGTCTTTCTCGCCTGTTTCAAGAACATAATATTCTCTTCTGATCTTAAATCCGTTATCGTGTTTTATATCAGAAAGATTTTCTGTAAAGAATTCGTTAATGCCGGAAAAATACAATTTACCTTTTCCTGATTTTTCAATTCTTAAAACATTCTTTCCTTTTTTCAAATCGGTGTTAGCAAACTTAAATGTCTTAGGTTCCGAGTAGATATCATTCTTATTAAAATCTTTTTGTGCAACTTCTTTTCCATTAAGAAAAACTTTTACAGCATAATCAGGATCAAGTTCTTTAGTGATTTTCAGGTAATCAGTTAAAGCAAACAACACAGTAGATGTTTCCTGAGTTGATCTCCAGGAATAACCTTGTTTCTTTTTCATCAGCCAGTTTATTGCTTTAGAAATCAAATCAGAATTTCCTTCAACATTTAACAAAGCTTTTACTGCAAATGCTGTTCCCTGCACATTATCATTCTGCCATCTGTAATGCCACTCTTCCCCGCCCCAGAATGCAAATGATTTTTCTTCATTAACCTGTTTCTTTAATCTTGCAGCAACATCTTTTGCTTTCTGGTTCTCATTCATATTCTTTAATGAAATTGCAAGTAAGGAAAGCGGATAAGATTTTAAATCCTTACGAAGCAGAATATTAATTATCTCAACATAATTGTCTTTATCAAAATTTTGATTTTTCATCGCAGTGCTTAATGAATAAATCATATAAGATAAAGTTGTTTCATCAATATCAGATTTAGCATTTGTAATCTGGTTCTTGAGATTATTCAATCCATTGTAAAAAACATTTTCATTTATATCATAACCAGCTTCACGAGCTAAACTCAATCCATAAATAACATACGCCGTCATATAAGGATGAGATTGATCATTCGTCCACCATCCCCAGCCACCATCAGAATGTTGATGATCATAAAGTCGTTTTAATCCGGCATCAACATATTTTGGAAGTTCTTCAATTGTTTGAGATTTAAGCGGAGCCTTAATTTCCTTAAACGTATTTGCAACAATTATTGTTGGAAGAAATCTGCTCATAGTCTGCTCAACACATCCATAAGGATAACCCGCAAGATCATCGAGTGATTTTAGAATTGTTCCAGCTAAAGATGGATTTAGCGTAAATGAAAAACTTGCGCTTCTCAAATCAACATCATTCGGAATGGAAAATTCAAGATTCTCATTCACATTATCGTTGGAATAATCAGCAACCAAAGGTTCAATAACTTTAACTCCGTTTGGAATGATTTGAACTTTAACTTCCATTGCATCAGATTCTTCATTGGTTAATGCTGATGCTTTAAGAGTTGCTTCGCCTGTTGGATAATCAACTTTCACATTTCCAATCAATTCTTAATTCTGAGTTTGCTGGAATCTCGATCTCATAAATTTTCTTTGATGTAAACTTTGCATTCTCAAATCCTTTGAGTTAATCTTTGAGCCAACAAGTTTTAGTTTATCAGAAGTAAACTCAATCTTAGTGGTCTTTGCAGATGAAAGATAATTATGCACAATTGTTGAAATCACAACTTCATCATCCTGTCTAAAGAAACGCGGAGTTTCCATTCTTACAAGTAAATCTTTTCTGCTGATAAACTTGTTTACTTTTTGTCCAACATCCGTGTCCTTTGTTATTCCCCTAACAGTTGTTCGCCAGGTTGTTAAGTTATCAGGAATCTTAAACTCAACTTTTGCTTTTCCGTTTTCATCTGTAACAACGTGTGCTTTCCAGATTAAAGCATCAACAAAGTTTGTGCGTACATCTGCCTGTACATAAGCAGATTTATCTTTGGATTCACTTTTCAACATTTTGCCATCTGCCATAACATTTGGGGCTGGCATCGTACGAGAATCAAATCTCGCATTCAACTCAGTATCTTCAAAGGCATCATCACCTTCTCCCATTCCACCAACACCTTGGGCAATCATATCCTCTATTTGCTGTTTTTGATTTTCTTTGATTGTGAAGTTGTATTTCTTTTCTCCGGATACTTTAACATCACTTATTAAAATCATTCCTCCCATTCCTGCAGAAATAAACAGTTGATAATTTCCCTTTGCTACATTTTCAATCTTGTAGTTTCCAAGTGAATCAACTTTTGCTGTGTAGTAATATCTTTCTCCCGTTAAGATTACAAACAAACCTTGTGGAATTGATTCTTCATTCTCAATTGTAATCTTTCCATAAAGTTTGCCTTTATGTTTTGCATCATCTTCTTTGTAAGAAAAATAATTCTTATCGATATATGTTGCCGGTCTGCTGTAAGAACTAAAATAACCTGATTGCAAAGAATTGTAAGTCGGCATATAAGAATATTGCGGCGAATAGAAAAAGGTTTCTATCGGCTGAGTTTCATCTTCTTTTATTGCGTAAATGCTTTCATCAATAATTCCAAAACTTACTTCTGTGTTCTTAACCGGATTACCGAGATAATCTTTTACAACAACTTCATACTCGGCTTGCTCGCCGGGTTTATAAATTTCTTTAGATGGATTTAGTGTGATGTTTAAAAATTTATCTTTAGCCAACACTCCAACAAGTTTTGTTGTTTGATAAAGCTGTCTATCTTTTATAAAGCTGATTGAAATATTAAAACTTGGTGAAAACTTATCAGTTAACTTTTCACGGATTTCAAAACTATTGTTTTCAGGTTTTAGTTTTTTGTAGTATAAAATCTTATCAGTTTCATAAGTAAGAAGCAGTTCCTGGTTTGGATCTGGAAGAAATACATAAGCAATTAAAGAATCACCTTTTTCATAAGAATCTTTATCTGTTAAGATTTCAAGTCCTGCACTTGTTCGCTGATAATAATAATCATTATAATCTCCGATGTAGAATGAACTGGCTGCTTCAATCTCTCTTTCCTTTTCATCAAAAGCGATAATGCGATAATTATAATATCCAACTCTATCATTCTTTGGATTAAAAGTTACAACCGCGGAACCAGCTTCGTTTGTTTTAGCAAAAAGCGTATCGCTTTCAGATTTCATTCGCATACTTTTAGGATCATCAGGATAATTGATGATAACTCTAAAATCTGTTTGTACGGGTTTATCAGAAAAATCTGAAGCATTAACTTTTAGCTTTACATCTTTACCTTGCTGAAAAAACCATTTATCCGGTGAAGTTGAAATTGTAAAAGATCCGCGTGTTACAAAAGCCTGAGTTGAACCAGTAATTGCTCTTCTGGAAGCATCAGTTACTTGGGCAGAAATTATATATTGATAATCGTAGTTCTTATCCGATTCAACTTTATAACTAAACTCTAACTTTCCATTTTCATTTAACACACCTGATTCCTGGTGAATCAATTCCTGTTGTCCGCCAAAGTAACGATCATTTCTAAATCCTTTGTAGAACCAGGACCATTCACTCCAATACCACCAGGGACGCCAGTAGTTTTGTCTGTAAATACTTATTTGAACTGATGCTTCTTTAACAGGAGAACCAAAATAGTAATCCGCTGAAACTGTTGCAGCAATCTTATCTCCATTTGCATACTGATTTCTATCTGTAACAACATTTACTTTGTATTCAGGTTTCTTGTATTCTTCAACTGTAAAAGAACCGTGGTAACTCATCCCATCTTTTGTAAATAGGATCGAGTAATATCCCAAATCAGCTTCTCCATCCAATAAAAAACTTCCTGAAAGAGAACCAAATTCATTCGTTGTTGCTTCTCCAGCATAGACTTCTTTGTTTTTAGGTGATTTAACCGAAACTGAAAATTTTAGATCTGGAGCATTTAGGATTTCATTTCCTTTTTTGCTTCTGAAAATTGCTTTAAAGTTTACTTCTTGTCCCGGTCTGTAAACAGGTTGTTGAGTATAAACGTATGCTGTTAGATATTCGCTTTGGCTTTGGTTAAAGTAAAAGTATGGGTCACTTAAAATGATTTCACCACCAGAATATCCATAAAGTTGGATGTTTGAATTTTTTATTGCTTCAAAATCCGACAGTTTGGCAAATAATAACCCATCTTTGTCAGTAACTTTGCTTCCTATCTGCTTTCCATCCTGGTAAAAATCAAATCTAGCTTTGCTGGCAAACTCTCCGGTTTTTGCATCTGCTATAAAAGCCAAAACTTCTTTTTGATTATTCTTATAAACCATCGCATAATTTGTTACTACAATTGCGCAGTAACCAACTATATCATTTCTTATTGCCTGAACTATATAAATTCCCGGCTCATCAATTTTACCAATGCTGATCTCACCTGAGTAATTGTTGCTTTTAACGGAAGGTTTGTATTCCCACTCCTTCATAAAACTGGTGTATTTTAATAGTAGCGCCTTATCTTTCCCCCAGATATCAAAGGCGTATCTGCTATTATTCTGATCCAAAAGAGAAAAAAATCTAACCGGGTCGTCTATCTTCAATAACTTAAAGGTAAATTTTTTAGTACTCTGAGAATAGGAGTAGAGATTTAGCTTAGCAATATCTCCAGGCGCAAAGGTCGTGTAGTTTGAAAGATAGAAGTTATCGTTCTCATCAATCAGTGGTAGTCGGGTCGATCCACCAATGAAAAAAGTTGCAATGAAAACTGCAGTTAGGAAAATTATTCCTCTTTTTTGAATCGATTTCATATTTTTCTCCAGAATTTAGAGTCTTATACAAACTTAAATAATAAAAGTGCCAATGTCTTAAACGTTTAGCTAAAGATTTATGTAAGAAATTATTTGAAGTGAGTTATCATGTAATTAAGATTTTCGACTTTAATACCTTTATAGTCGAATAAATGGGATTTATGGATAGAGTACCTCTGAACCAAATTAAGTCTTGGATGGTCTAATGCCTCGGGTTAAATTTGTATCAGCAATCCGATATGTTAAATTAATTAGAGGTTCTATTGAGGTCTTTAGCAAAGATATTATTCATTCTTGTTTTAGTTGCGCTGGTTGGTTTTACCTTAGTTGTAAATGAGGATAAGATCACTGAACCAGTTGTAACTGAAGATGTGGTTTCGGTTGAGGAAGAATCAATAACCGCTGATCGTTCTCTGGTTGAGTTTGTAGATAAAGGAAGTATGAAAGCTTCTTGGTATGGCCCTGGATTTCATGGACAAAAAACTGCAAACGGAGAAGTTTATGATCAAAATTCCTTTACTGCAGCTCACAAATCACTGAAATTTGGCACTTTATTAAAGATTACTAATCTAAAAAACAGTAAATCCGTAGTTGTAAGGATAAACGACAGAGGTCCTTATATATATGGTAGAGATCTTGATCTTTCAAAAGCAGCAGCTTTAGAACTTGGAATGGTTAGAAAAGGCGTTGCTAAGATTAAGGTTGAAGAAATCAAAATTGCTGGATTAGATAATCAGTTGATGAACTAAGAAGAATTCATCAATTCCCACATTTAAGCCCGGACTAACCGGGTTTTTCTTTTTTAAAGAAATATTTTATTCTTCAATTCACATTTAAATTGAATTACTTTCTGTCTTACCTTATTTTAGGGTAGCAAATATGAACAACTAATATAAATCATTTAATAAATGGAGCTATAATGTTAAGTAAAATAAAAGAATTGTTAGGCAGTGAAGCTGATTCTCTGTTATCCTACAAAGCAAAATTTCCCAAAGAGCAACTACATTTACCAGGATCTGATTTTGTAGATAGAATTTTTGCACAGACTGATAGAAATATTAATGTTTTAAAGAATCTTCAATGGATTTTCCAAACCGGTAGACTAGCTGGAACAGGCTATGTTTCTATACTTCCAGTTGATCAGGGAATTGAACACAGTGCTGGAGCTTCTTTTGCCCCAAATCCTGTATACTTTGATCCGGAGAATATTGTAAAGCTGGCTATTGAAGGCGGATGTAATGCGGTTGCTTCTACACTTGGAGTACTTGGAATGACAGCTAGGAAATATGCACATAAAATTCCTTATATTTTGAAAATTAACCATAACGAACTTCTTACTTATCCAAACAAGTTTGATCAGATAATGTTTGCAAGTGTTGAACAAGCCTATGATATGGGAGCTGCAGCAGTAGGGGCAACAATTTATTTTGGATCAGAAGAAAGCAGCAGACAAATAATTGAAGTTAGCGAAGCTTTCCAATACGCACATGAACTTGGAATGGGAACAATTTTATGGTGCTATACCAGAAACAATGCTTTCAAATCAGATAAAGATTATCATGTTTCTGCCGATTTAACAGGACAAGCAAATCATCTTGGTGTTACAATTCAGGCTGATATTATCAAACAAAAACTTCCTGAAAATAATGGCGGTTACAATTCCATAAAAGGTTTTGGAAAAACCCATAAAAAAGTTTACACAGATTTAACAACAGATCATCCAATTGATTTAACTCGTTACCAGGTTATTAATAATTATATGGGTCGTGCTGGATTGATAAACAGCGGCGGAGCTTCCGGTGAAAACGATTTTGCTGAAGCAGCTAAAACAGCAGTTATTAATAAACGTGCAGGCGGTATGGGATTAATTTCCGGTCGTAAAGCTTTCCAACGCCCAATGAGTGAAGGTGTGCAGTTATTAAATCTTATTCAGGATGTTTATGCTGAAAAAGAAATAACAATAGCATAGTCTTTAACAAAATATAAAATGTCAGAAGGCTGCTCTTAATGAGCAGCCTTTTGTGTTAATAAATAACCTCAATTTTCATAAGTTTTTAGATTTCCTCCAAAATATCTTGAATCCCTTCAACTATAAAATCAGGATTTTCAATCTCTAACAATTCTTTTGTTCTGTAGCCGTATAAAACTCCGCAAGTGTATGAACCTGCATTTTTACCACATTGGATATCAAGTTCCGTATCACCAACCATAAGAGTATTATTAACATCCACATTTAGATCATAACAAATTTTTAATAATGGTTCGGGAGAAGGTTTATGGGCAATCCCGTCCCGCCTTCCCATAACAAGATCAAAATATTTTCTAAGATTAAAATGATCTATTATTCTATCAGCCTGATCCTGGATTTTAGTTGTAAGTAAAGAAACTTGGATGTCTCTATCCTTAAGTGCAGCTAATGTGTCTTCAACTCTATCATAAACTTTCGAATGTTCCATCTGCTCAAAGTAATTGATTTTATAAATTGAAATAAATCTTTCAAAGTCAAGAACCTTGATGTCGAATGCATTAAAAATATCAACAAAGTGCTGCCCAATTTTCATCGCAAAGAGATTCTCATTAATATTAAACTCTATTCCCAGTTTGCCTAAAGCATAAGCGGTTGAGTTATAAATTGTTTTATTAGAATCTACTAAAGTGCCATCAAGATCAAAACAGCAGTGTTTAATAAGTGGTTTTTGTTTCAAGCTATTCCATTTCTTTTTTGGTAAGATTTTGTTCATTTAGTTGTTAACAAGTTTCCCCTTTGCAACATTCATCAATATTATATCAGCAAACAGAACATTGTCCATGTCCATGAACCCAAATAACGTAATTTGGCTGATCACACCATTGACAAGCAGATTTTAAGGATTTGTCTGTTTCTTTCACTATCTAATTAATCGAGTGACAATAATATATTTTTCGAAATACTTTGATTTTATTCTGAAAAATACAATTTTCTCAGTCAGAAAAACACAAGGTTTTTCACATTAAAAGCATTTAATAAAAATCTCAATATTTTTCATTCTTTGAAATTATGTCTCAACAAGAGTATTTAATGGTGAAATTTTTCCGACTTATTTTATTTTTTTAAAAAAAACTAAATATTTTAATGGCATAATAATTTATGCGATTATACCCAAATCAATCACATAAGGAGCTATAAATGAAAAAATCGTTCGTACTTTTTGCAGTTCTCTTTGCACTTGTTCTTGGGGTAAACCAAAATATCTTCGCCCAAAATGAACCTGTTCTTTACTTCTGCGAAAAGTATGGTAACAATGGTGAAGTTGGAGTCAGCGATAGATTTACGACAGGGTATTTAACTGTAATGGTTAAATGCGATTACGCACTCGATCTTGAAGATTGCTCAATACAGTTCGATAAATACAATACACGAGCTAAAGAATTCGAGTTTTATAAAAAATTTGATTATGTAGTTGAACCTGATATGAAATATATCTTCTTCACTAAAAACGACGAAAGTGATATGAAATTTGAGGACCCTGGTTTTTACAGAGTTTTCTTACTTGATGACAGAGATAAAACTGTTGCAAGTGCTCTTATCGAAATTGTTGACTAACCAACAAACTTTTTTTAAAGCGGTACCTTGTACCGCTTTTTTTTTGTTTAAATGCATATCTATTCAGTAATAATGTTTTAAATTTGTCTAGTAATAAATCAAAATTAGGTAACAATGATTAAGTTAAACTTAGGATGCGGTAAAGATATAAAGTCTGGATATGTAAATCTTGATATCGTTGATTACGGTGGAAACCAGATTCACGATATAAATACATTTCCATACCCTTTCCCCGAGAATCACTTTGATGAGATTTATGCTTCGCACGTTCTTGAGCATATTGATAACTTTAACAAAACAATTACTGAACTTTATAGAATTCTAAAGCCAAACGGAATTATGATTGTATACGCTCCATTTTTCTTAAACACAAAGTATTTTGGCGATCCAGATCATAAAATTCCGTTTTCTATCCGCACTTTTGATAATTACGAGTACATTGGAAATCGCAAACTGAAATTTTATGAAAAGTGGAAATTAAATCATCGCACCAATTATGAAACAGGGGCTCAGTTTGAAGTGCTGGAAAAAAAATTTATAACATCACACTTTGCTGCGCTTAAGTGGATGGATTTTCTTATTAACATAGAACCTGTTATGTACGAACGATTTTTCTCCGGAATTTTTTCACCCGAAGAAGTTTATTTTAAACTTAGAGCTGTTAAGCAAAGTTTTTAGTGCAATTTATATTCTGGTCTCTAAGTGGTAAAAAGAGTTTATGGCTTCAAACGAATTGTCTCATAAATTATCAATAACCACCCAATCAAAAAACAAAAACCACCAATGGGAGTTATCATTGCAAATAATCTAATTCCAGAAGTTGAATAGATATATAGGGAGAAAGAGAACAGCATTATTCCTAGAAGAAAAAAGATTGATGGCAACTTTGCTTTAATAACTGTGTTTAAAGTAAGAGCCAGTAAAACTACAGAATGAATAAGCTGGTAAAGAACTCCCGTTTTATATACTTCCAACATTTGTGGAGTAAGGGTTTCTCTCAATCCGTGAGCACCAAAAGCCCCAATTGATACAGCAGTAAACCCTGAAACGGCTGAAATAATAAGCCATAATTTTTTATCATTCATAGCTCTCAAATCCTTATTTGTATTGAATAGTAAAAACAAATTTTATTAACTTTGCCCATAATTTAATCACAACAAAGAAAAGAAATGAAGAACTTACAAAAGTTGATTTTGCCTTTACTTATAGTTTTAATAGTCTTTATCATATATACTCTATATTTTGGGCGTGGGGTTGATTTGGGTTCATTTGATGATTTTGATCCTAACAACAATGCTGTAAAAGAAATAAGAGTTAAGGTTTTACCTAATCAGAATATTAATTCCGAAAGCGGCAGTTTTTCCTTCATTGTCGCTGACAAAGATGGTAAAACACTTCAAGCTTTTGGATCTGCAAGCTTACCTCAGGGTATTGGAGAGGCAGAAACCATTATTTTAAAAGGACATGTTAATCAAAGTGGATTTTGCACACACGAAGTTCTAACTGATTAATCATATATGAATAATTTTGAACTTGTATCAAGTTACAAACCCTCAGGTGATCAGCCTGAAGCAATAAAGCAATTGGTTGAAGGTGTTAATCGAGGAGACAAGTTTCAAACTTTACTTGGTGTAACGGGGAGCGGTAAAACTTTCACAATTTCAAATGTGATCACTCAAACCAATAAACCAACTTTAATAATCTCACACAATAAAACACTTGCTGCACAGCTTTACTCTGAGTTCAAATCTTTCTTTCCTAATAATGCAGTTGAGTTTTTTATAAGTTACTATGATTACTATCAACCGGAAGCTTATGTTGTATCTCGGGATGTTTTCATCGAAAAGGATTTTTCTGTTAATGAAGAGATTGATCGGCTAAGGTTAAAAGCAACTACATCATTAATTGAAGGCAGGAGGGATGTAATTGTGATCGCAAGTGTGAGCTGTATATACGGTATCGGTGCGCCGGAAGAATATGCAAAACAAATCATCTTTGTAAAAAAAGGGGATAAACTTGATCGTAAAAAGTTTATGCGTGAGTTGATAGATATTTATTTCACTAGAAACGATGTGGAATTCAATCGCGGTACTTTTCGTGCTCGCGGTGATGTTATTGAAATAATTCCAGCTTATCAGTATGAAGAAGCTGTTCGAATTGAATTTTGGGATAATGATGTTGAAAAGATTTCTATTATAGATGCGCAAACGGGTAAAATAATCCGTGAGGTTGAATCAGTTCCTATCTATCCTGCAAAATATTTTGTTACTGATCGAAGTAAAATGCAAAAAGCAATTTATAATATTGAGCAGGAACTCTCTGACCAATTAAATGTTTTGCGTAAAGAAGAAAAATATTTAGAAGCACAAAGACTTGAACAAAGAACCCGGTTTGATATCGAAATGATGAAGGAGATTGGTTACTGCTCTGGAATTGAAAACTATTCCCGACATATGGATGGAAGAGAATCAAATTCTCGTCCGTTCAATCTTTTCGATTATTTTCCTGATGATTTTCTTTTGATAATTGATGAGTCACATGTTAGTGTTCCGCAAATACGTGGAATGTATCTTGGGGACAGAAGTAGAAAACAAACTTTAGTTGATTATGGTTTTCGGCTTCCATCTGCACTTGATAATCGTCCTATGAAGTATGAAGAGTTTATGGAAATGATTGATCAGGTAATTTTTGTAAGTGCAACTCCGGCAGACTATGAGTTGGAAATGAGCGGCGGGGTGATTGTTGAACAAATAATTCGTCCAACCGGATTACTTGATCCTGAAATAGAAGTGCGACCGATAAAAGGACAGATTGATGATCTTATTGCAGAAATAAGAAATAAAACAGCACTTAAGGAAAGAACTCTTGTTACAACTTTAACAAAAAAAATGGCGGAAGATCTTTCCGACTATCTTGATAAGATTGGAATTAAAGTCCGTTATATTCACAGTGATATTGATTCATTGGAACGAGTTGAAATACTTCGTGACCTCCGCTTAGGTGAGTTTGATGTTTTGGTTGGAGTAAATCTTTTAAGAGAAGGATTGGATTTACCGGAAGTTTCTCTTGTTGCTATTATCGATGCGGATAAAGAAGGATTTTTACGAAGCGAAAGATCACTAATGCAAACGGCTGGAAGAACTGCACGAAATGTAAACGGCAAAGTAATTATGTACGCAGATAAGATTACTGAATCCATGCGTAAAACAATTACAGAAACTAACCGAAGACGAAAACTCCAAAAAGAGTATAATGATAAGAATGGAATTGTTCCTGCAACGATTTACAAATCAATGGAAGATATAATGTCAGCAACTTCAATTGCAGATATCAGGAAAAAAGACGAAAAAGAAAGCTATGGTTTTTCAAAAGTTGCCGAACCTATTCTAAAGTATATGGATAAAGAACAAAAAGAAGACCTGGTTGACCAGTTAACTGAAGAGATGCACAAAGCCGCAAAAGATCTTGAGTTTGAAAAAGCAGCCAACTTACGTGATGAAATTCATAAACTTAAAAAGATGATTGGATAACTCGGATATCTGACTTCAGTCCAAGGTCAGCAATTTAAATTTTTATCAATGATGTAAGTTCTTCAGGAATAGATTCACCTTTATAGGTTACTTTTTCTAAAAACAATCCTGAGGGAGGAGCAGTGAACTTTGCTGGTTCATTGGTTTTATTGTTTAAATAGAATAAAATATCCTTATCCGATTTTCTTCCACGTCCAACTTCAGCTAATATTCCAACTATTCGTCTTACCATTTTCCAGATAAAATGCGAACCGATTATTCTTATGAGAATTAAATCTCCATCTTCTTTGATTTGAATATCATCAATCAAAACTTTGGTGGATTTTTCTGTAGGATCATCATCTGAGAATGAAGAATAATTATTCATCCCTAAAAATAATTTTGATGCCGATTCCATTTTCTTAAAATCAAGATCATCCTTTATCCACCAGACAAAGTTTTTACCAAAAGCCGTTCGTCTTCTTGATATCTGATAAACATAACTTCGTGATGTTGCATCGTGTCTTGCATGAAATTCTTTGCTTGTCTTTTCAACTTCCAGAATTGTAATATCATGCGGAAGCATGTCATTTAATTTCATTCTTATAATTTCAGGAGCTAAAACAGTTTTCACATCAAAATGCGCAACCTGGCAAATTGCATGTACTCCGCTATCCGTTCTGCCGGAGCCTTGTATATCTATAAAAGCATCGCCAAAAACTTCCTGCGCGGCTTTTAAAATTGAACCCTGAATTGTCTTAGCGTTTTCTTGCTTTTGCCACCCGGAATAACGAGTTCCTTCATATTCAATAAAAAGTTTAAAACGCGAATAATTCTGATTTGATGTTTTACGTTTCTCGGCTGTAAATGGTTTGCTTTTATATTGTCCACCGGGCTTACTTTTAAATTGTTCTTTCGAATAAAACTTCTTGCCTCTCAAATTAGCCTCGCAGTTTCTTCTGCATAATCAAATTGAGTTTCATAAACCCTAACTTTTACAGAGGAAATATTTGATGGCAATGAACACTTTTTTATTTCGGATAAAAGATAATTACAAATATTTTCTGCAGTTGAATTAAAACCAACAACAACTTTCTTTGAATTCATTTTCTCTAAAAAATCAATAACAATTTTGTCATCTATGTTTACCATAAAAGCGTGATCAAGTTTTTCTATTACCGGGTTGATAATCTTCTCTATATCATAATAATCAATTACCATTTGATTTTTATCAAGCTCACCCTCAAACTCAACTATCATTTTATAAGAGTGTCCGTGAATATTTTTACACAAACCAAAATGTTCGGGAAGTCTGTGTCCCATTTCCCAGCGAAATTCTTTAGCTATTTTCATTGTATTGTGTCATTGAATTTTAAGTTTTTCAGGATCCTGTCTAACATCAAATAAGGATAAAATTTTAATAATGTGATTTTCTATAGAATAATAAATTGTAATTTGCTCAGTAAGAACAGAACGGTGTGTATTTGGAGATAAAAACGATTTGGGAAATATTTCCGGGAACTGCTTAATAACCTCAAGTCTTTTTTCTAGCTTTTTCACAAAATCCGATTTTTCTTTTATTGACCAATTACTATCAAGGTAAATTATAATGTTATCATAATTATAATTGGCTTCATCAGTCCAAAAAAGGCTATAACCATTGTTCATATTTTTTTCTGACTTCTTCATGAGGAACTACTCGACCAGCTGATGCATCAGCTAACCCTCTTTGAATTGAAGCTTTTTCAGCATCGGATATTTCATCCCACCAATCAGTTTCTTTAGTGTGGTCCTTTAATAATTTGATTTTAGCAATCATAGATTCATCTGTAATGTTTGCAATCCAATCAATAATTTTAAGTTTTTCGCTATCTAAATTCATTTTATTCTCCTCATCTAAATTTTATTCTCGAAGTTAAATCTTATAATTTGAAAACACAACATTGCATTATACTCCTTTGGTTTCAGGATGCCAGATGAACTTATGCATCTGAAGTTGAAATCTAACATTTAATTTATCTTCTAATATCCAATTAACTAATTGAACCGGTTCAAGTTTTCCAAAGACCACTGAACACAGTATCTCACATCTTTTATCCAAAGAATATTTTGAGATGATTTCTTTTGTCCACTCATAATCTTCCCTGTTTCCAATTACAAATTTTAACTCATCCTTTGGTTTTAAGTAATTAATATTTTCATACAAATTTTTCTTTTCCATTCCGCTTGAAGGACATTTTAAATCCATAATAACTTTAACTCTTTGATCAATATCTTTTATCGGTAGACTTCCGCCGGTTTCAATTAAAACTTTAAATCGTTCATCACCGAGTTGTTTCATCAAATCTAAACATTCTTCCACCTGGACTAACGGTTCGCCGCCGGTTATCTCGACAAGTTTGCATTCAAATTTTTTAACTTCGTTGATTATTGCTGAAATTGCCATATCTTTACCATCGTAAAAAGCATATTCCGTATCACAATATGTACATCTGAGGTTGCAATAAGTCAAGCGGATAAACACACAAGGCAGACCAGCTGCGGTGCTTTCACCTTGAATTGAATAATATATCTCATTTACCTTAAGCATAAAAAGTGCGTTTTTTACTCGTTTTCTAATTAAATTGTGAGCAAAGTTACTAAAGCTAAGTTTGACATCAAACGAGGCAATGCCTATATTTGGCTCACATTTTTTAACTAATTATAAGGTTTTTTGTAAATGGCTCATCATAAATCGGCAAAGAAGAGAATACGTTCATCTGAGAGAAAAAAAGCAATAAACAAAATGACAGATTCCAAGATTAAAACTGTTGTTAAAAAAACACTTGCTAGTGATAAAAAAGAAGAACTTGAAGTATTGTATAAAGAAGCTATCGCTATTTTGGATAAAGGAACCTCAAAAGGCAGATTACACAAAAATAATGCAGCCAGAAAAAAATCAAAGCTAACAAAGCATTTAAATAAAGTTACCGCAGTAGCAAAATAGTTTTTTAGATTTTTTAACAAAAGCTCTTCGATTGAAGAGCTTTTTTAGTTTAAACCCTTTATATCTCACTCAGTAAATCTTTACCTTCTGTTTCAGGGATATAGAATCTTACAGGTTTAATTTTTCCGGTTGCATCTTTTTCAACTCTTATTCTTTTCTTTATCAATACGCTGTGTTCAATTACAACACCATCTTCAACAACAGAACCAAAAAGATAACTTGATCCTTTTATCACAACATTTTTTCCAATGCGCAATGGAAATTCATCACTGCCTGTCATATTAACACTGGATTCTATGACTGAGTTTTCACCAATAATAATGTTGCCTTTTATTATATCACCCCAAAGTATTTTTACATTGTCACCGATTGTTAAGGTTTGGTCTGGAAAAGTTGAAAGATGTACTATTCGCCAAACTTTAATATTTTTTCCAAATACAACATTGCCTTTTATATAAGCCGCCCTGCCTATTTCAACATTGTAATTAAGTTTAACGCCATCACCTATGTAAGCACCTTTACCAATTTGTATATCAAGTGGAATTCCCTTTTTATCCATTTCAATCAGATCATTAACCACAGAATCGTGGATAAAAAAATCATCAGGATCATCAATTTGAATTATATTTTTTAATTTATCATAAACGTTTCTGCGTGCTATTTCGTGCATTTCTTTAAGAACGGATTTATCATTAAAACCCATAACTACGTATTGATTTTTTGGACTAACAGCACCAACTGAATAGTCTTTTTCGTTAAATAAGGAAATTAAATCTGTTATATAGATTTCATTCTGTGCGTTGTTGCTGGAAAGATTATTTATTAATTCTAAAAGTTTTTTATAGTTAAAAGCATATACACCTGAGTTGAACTCATTGGTTTCAATCAGTTCTTTTTTTGTATAAGAGTAAGTTTTATTTCTATAAATAACATGGTACGGCTTATCATCAGGCAGCGCTAAAATATCTTTAAACTCCATAATTTGAATTACATTTGCTTTGTCTATAGAAGCACTTACACCATTAATATCTTTGTCTTTTACTCTAATGATCCTCCCATATGAATTAAGAAATGGATCCCCTTCATAAACTCCGGTTAAGACCATCATATCATCCCCTGATGAAATAAAGTCTTCTCTGAATTTTATCATTGAAGAATCATCTAATAAACCCATATCTCCCGGTAATACATAAACTATTCCATCATTAAATTCATTTTCAATCTCTTTTAACCCCACCTGAACTGCGTGACCCGTTCCATTTTGTTTTTCCTGGAATGCAAATTTATTTGATTCACGTTTACCAATAACATCCATTACATCAAGTGCTTTAATACCAACAACAATTACCGTGTTGATATTTTGAACTCCAAGTTTGCAAGCATTGTAAACTCGTTCAACCGTTGGAATCTCCCAAATCTTATGGAGCATTTTTGATGTTTGCGATTTAATTCTTTTTCCATGTCCCGCAGCAAGAATTATTGCAACTTCATTTGAAGAGTGGAATTTTGTAGAGTTTTCTTTTGCTTTAGAACAAATTTCTGCCGTGATATTTTCGTTCATATTTTTTCTTTTTTAACTTTTTTAATTGCACAAATTATTGATTAAAAATTAATTAAAGGCTCTTCCTATTCCAAACCTTTGCATTTTATTGTTTACACGTAATTATTAAATTTGCCCGCATTTATAATTATCTAAAGGAAATGTTAATGAAAAACAATTTAGTTAAAATAGTTCTGGTTATCGTCATTTTTTCAAACCTCTCCTTAGCCCAAACGAAAGGTTTTGGATTAGGAGTTATAATTGGTGAGCCAACAGCAATAAGTGCAAAATATTGGACTTCCAATAATACGGCTTTTGATTTTGGAGTCGGATACTCCTTCGAAAAAAATAGTTATTTGAACTTACACTCAGATTATTTATTCCATACTAAAGACATTTTTAACACGGCAGAAAATATAGCACTGTATTATGGGCCTGGTGCACGATTAAGATTTGTAGAAGATGCAAGCGCAAGATTAGGATTTAGATTTGATGTTGGATTAGTTTGGGTACCCCGAAATACTCCAATTGACGTGTTCATAGAGATTGCCCCTCTTTTGGATATCATTCCAGAAACAGATTTTTCATTTAATGGCGGCATAGGTGTGAGGTATTTCTTTAATTAATCTTCTTATCAGGTTTAACCGATTTGAAAAAAGCAATGTTCAATCCAAATGTAAACCAGATTATTGTCGCTATTTCATGATCCCAAAAATTCAACTCTGTTAAACCTGAAATTAAAAATCCACAAAAACCTGCAAGAGAACCTAATGCAAACGAAGAAACAAAAGGCACATCTTTAATTGAGTTATAAATTTTAACATCAATTAAAATAATTTTAAAGAATAAATACAAAACAGAGAGCAATCCAAATAAACCAAGAGTTGCTAGCACATGGAAGAAATTATTATGAAGATGTCCCTGAATTTCTTTGTCGAAAGGTCTTTTATACTGTCTATATAATTTTTGTAAATCAATATCACCAACACCAAAAATTGGATAGTCCTTAAATATTTTTATTCCTGCTATCCAGAATGCAATTCGGTTGGCATTTGAAGGATGGTATGGATCAAATATTCCAAGTAATCGGCTTTGTTTGCTTTCAACCCTAGTTACAAATAGTATTTCATTATTTATGCTAACAGACTTTGGTACATAATTAAGATCTGTCTCAGTGTTTATTCTAAATTGTCCAAGAGAATCAGGATCCAAAACATATAAAATACCATCAATGCTGGAAGCTACATACCTGTCATTATCAGAATCCATTGTGAAAATATTTTTAATGGCTGGAATGTTTTGAATCAATTTAATTTCATTCTTATTTACTTTGTAGATATTTAATCCATTATCATTAACTGTAAATGCAAATGATGATGAATAATAAAAGAAAGATATTTTTGTTGAATCTTCTGCAATCACACTATCAACAGGTAAGCCGTTTTGCAAATGATAAACTTTAAACCCCTTATTTGTTTCTGCTAATATTAAAAATGAACTATCAACAAATACATTTGTGTAGTTTGAAAATTGATTAGCTCGATATTTGTTATTCAAATCTTCAGGATCATTAAATATAGTTAAACCGCTGTCGTTATCGAGTATATAGAATTTATCGTTCGCAAAAGCTTGTGAATATGTGTATCCGGGAGAATAAATTTCACCTAATTGATCGAACTTACCTGAATTATTTTTTACAAGAATATATCTTGTATCGGCTAAACCGGCTAAATAATAATTATCTTTCCAGTGAAAGAAACCATTTACAGCAGATGACATCTCAATATTTTCAATCAATAAACCATCTTTAAATATTTTTAGTCCTTTATTGTAATCTGATACTACCAATTGATCTTCTATCGGGAACACATCATAAGCTTTTCCTTCTGTAGTAATAGTTGAGGATAACTTTAAAGAGTTTGATTCGATGTTATAAATATTTATTTCACTAATATTCTTTTGTGTTAAAAGAAATACTACGATAATCGCTGCGCCGGCAACCAATATTTTCCATTGCTTCTTCATTATTAAAATGATTAAGATACCAAAAGCAGCACCCATCCAACCTGTTCTTTTGTATGTTGAAAACAGAGCAAGCAACGACAATGAAAAACCAATAAATAAAAGTAATTTATTCTTTATAGATGTCTTTTCATTTACAAGAAATGCAAAGAAAAATATTACAGTAAAACTGAGTATCTCGCTTGCAGTTATCGGATATTGAAATATTGAAGGACCTGATTCTGTTGAACCATAAAGATTGTTTAGATAATGCTGGAATGAAAAATAAAGATAGATTAGAACAGTAATTAATGTACCGCCAATGTAAATCTTAAAAAAAGTTTTAGCGTCTTTATAATTACTTACTGATGCTGCAATAGTATAAACGATTGGTATTAATAAAACATGTTTTAAAAGATTATGGAATGAAGCACCTGATTCTTTAGAAAATATTGTTGAAAGTATTTCCGCTAGAATATACCAGATAAATGCAAATTCTAATCCTGTTTTACTAAATTGATTCTGTTTTGTTACAGCTGCTTTAATCAGGATTAATATCAGAGCCCCATAATAACCTAACTGATTTACAAAAATAGAATTGCTTAGACTCAGCAGAAAAATGATAATAAATATAAATATAGCTGAATCAATTATTTTAAGAATGTTTGATTTTTTATCAGACATCATTTTCTCTGAACTGCATCTCGTAAAGTTTTTTGTAAAGTCCTTTTTCCTCAGCAATCAATTGATCGTGTGTGCCTTGTTGAATTATATGTCCTCTATCCAGCACCAAAATATTTGTTGCATTTCTTATCGTACTTAATCTGTGTGCAATTACAAAAGTAGTTCTGTTCAGCATTAATCTTTCAATCGCTTCCTGAACAAGAATTTCCGATTCATTATCCAAAGCTGATGTTGCTTCATCAAAAATCATTATTTCTGGATTCTTTAATAATGCACGTGCGATTGTTAGTCTTTGTCTTTGTCCGCCTGAAAGTTTAACACCTCTTTCACCAATCATAGTTTTATATCCATGTGGCATTTCACTAATGAAGTTATGAGCATTAGCAGTTTTTGCTGCTTCAATGATTTTTTCCATCGGATAATCAGTTAAACCATAAGCAATATTTTCTGCAATGTTTGTGTTAAATAAGAACGTCTCTTGTGTTACGATTCCCATTTTTGAACGCAAAGATTCTATTGTAACTTCTCTTATATTATGTCCATCTAACAATATTTTTCCCTCTGTTGGATCATAAAATCTTGGAATCAAATCTGCAAGTGTAGATTTGCCGCCGCCGCTAGGACCAACCAATGCAATAATTTCTCCGCGTTTAACTCTAATATTTATCTTGTCCAATACTTTCACATCGGAATCTTCGTATTTGAAAGAAACATTTTTAAATACTATTTCATCTTTAAAATCCTTTAATTCAATTGCATCAGGAATATTCTTTATATGTGGTTCAATGTCCATAATTTCAAAGATTCTATCCGCCGCCGCACTAGCTTCCTGAATTCTATTATTAACACTTCCAAGTTCTTTAATTGGCGGCATCATTTGAAATATTGCAAATAGAAATCCTAAAAACTGACTCGCATTAAGAGTTCCATCCACAAGAACAAGTATTCCGCCATAATAAATTATTACCACTCCGATTATTACACTTAAGATTTCTGTTATAGGAGAAGATAGATTTCTTGTTCGGACTGTTTTAAGAACTAATCTAAAATAACTCTTAGTTTCATTCATGAACCGATTGTTTTCAAATCTCTCCATACCAAACGCCTTCACAATTTTAACTCCGGAAATAGTTTCCTGAAGTATACTTGTAATATCTGCAAGTTTAGTTTGCAGAATAACTGTTTGTTTCTTCAGTTTATTTCCAACCCACGCAATTATCAAACTTGCAATCGGCACAATCACAAATGCAAAAAGTGAAAGCTGCCAGCTAATGCTAATCGCAATGCCGAGAAAAACAATTATAGTAAGCGGTTCTTTTATAAGATTTGAAAATGTTGTTGATATACTTAGCTGAATAATATTAACATCATTTGTAAATCGTGAGATTAAGTTTCCTACTCTTTCTGATTTAAAATAACCTATGGGCAGTTTGTGTAGATGTTTATATGCATCATCACGTAAATCTTTCATTGAGGCATATTCAACAAACGCCATAAAATATCCCTGCATGTATGCAAAAAGATTTTTTAGCAAGAAAGCTGTAAGTATTAAAAAACAAATCTTTATTAATACTTCAGGCTTATCACCACTAAGAACAAAATCATTAAATGATTTTACCGCATTATCTTTTAAATTAACCAGCCAGTCTGGCAGTATGCTTGAAGTTTTCTCAACAGTAATTGTCTGCTGTGTTGTTTGTTTTGATGCGGACTCCTGGAACAGAGTATCAAGCAAGGGAATTGTAAGATAAACAGACACACCATTTAGTATTGCGAACAAGATTGTAAACACAAATGTTAATAGAATGTGTCGCCAGTATGGTTTTGTATAAGTAAGTATTCTAAAGTATGAATTCAATTTATATCTTTATGATGTTTAAATATTGCGAAGACCGCAGCCGCCGTTAATTTTTATCGTTTTATAATTTGATAGTGATTCAAGTTTGAATATTTCAATATGTGAATCTCTTGCAAATCCGTTGTCAAATATCAGAAAATCACCAATCAGCACAAAACGTTTATAACCAACTGTCTCAAACATTTTAACCGTTTTTTTCTTTTGCAGATCATAGATTGCCAAGAGAGTTTTTTCAAGATCGTTAGGAGATTGTTTTAATTGATCTTTGGATTTAAGTAGCATAATAAGGTGTTTATTATTTTCTGCCCAACCTATCTGTAATATTTTCTTGGATGTAAACCTGGTTTTAATTTCTTTTTTTGATTTCTGCTGACGAATGTATATTGAATCATTCTTTTCAATTACTGTAAACAATTCATTCGGCGACTTATAGTTTATTGACGGCAGTCTTGTAATTGGGTAACCATCTTTTGTTAAATCATAAATCTCTGTGTTATCCGAAAGCAATTTCCCAAAACGATTGTATACTTGAGTATTCTTATTGATATAAGATGCGATAGTCTTATCAATGGAATTAATAACTAAAGTAAATCTGTCGTTATCAGTCCAAAACGGAATTACCTGAATGCCCTCTTCTAACTGTGTGATAGATTCAACTTTATTTACCTCAAAATCAATTCGGTATAATCTGCCCTTTTCAATTGCAGGTTGAGATGATTTTAATCGTTGTTTTCTTTTGCTTATAAAATAAGCCGATTTGTAATCCGGTGAAATTAAGAGATCAATAACGCGTTCATCATTAGAGTGCCAGAATACTTTTGATTTATCTGTTTTGTAATCATATTTGTATACAGATAGATTGCCGGCATAGTTTCCAACAAAATAAATTTCCGATAATTCAGAAAGTCGTGCATTTTCAATTTCTTTATTAAGATCATCTTCATCAAAGTCATTATCTTTAACTTCATTACATGAGAAAAACAAGGAGACTAAAAGAGTTAACTGCATAAAATTTTTCATAAATAATTTAATCATCATACTAACCTCTTGGATGATATTGTTTATGAACCTGCTTAATATAATCACGATCTATATGCGTATATATCTGTGTTGTAGAAATATCTGCATGCCCGAGCATTTCCTGCACAGCTCTTAAATCAGCTCCACCTTCAAGTAAATGAGTAGCAAATGAATGTCTGAAAGTATGCGGATGAACATCTTTCTCAATACCCGCCTGCTTAACATAGCGATCAATAATCTTCCAAATACCCATCCTGGATAATTTAGAACCACGGGAATTAAGAAATAAATTATTTTCGCTTTTAGATTTTTTCATCAACAAAGGTCTGCTTTTTTTTAGATACTCACCGACCCATTTAACTGCACTTGAGCCAACCGGAATAAGTCTTTCTTTTGAACCTTTTCCAAATACTCTTATAATTTCATCTTCAAAAAAAAGATCATTTACTTTAATGTTTATTAATTCAGAAACTCTTGTTCCACAAGCATAAAATAATTCAAGCATAGCTTTATCACGCAAGCCTAATTTGTCATTAGCATCAGGTGCTGATAGTATTTTTTCAACTTCGTTAACATCTAAAACCCCTGGCAGTTTTTTGGAAATTCTTGGTGCAGTTATTTTTTCGATAGGGTTTTTTACAATGTATTTGTTCTTTAACAGATAGAGGAAAAATCCTTTTAAGGATGAAAAATATCTTGCAGAAGATGAACCTAAAAGCCCAAGTTCTTTTAAAGTTTTAAAAAATGAACCAATATGTTCTGAAGAAATATCCGAAGGATCATCAATGCCGGAATCTTTAAGGAATGAAATAAATGCATTTATATCAATTTTGTAGGATGAGACAGTATTTTGGGAAAGATTTTTTTCCAGCTTAATGTGGGCAAGATATTCTTTTAGAAACAACTCCATTAGTTGTCTTTATCCGTGCTGATTCCTTGTTCTGCGTCTTCTTGTTTGGGATATTTAATTCTTCTGTGATGCTGACTAATTAGAATCGAAAGAAATGCTTCTTTCATTTTTGAAATATCGCTGAATGTTATAGGAGCATCATCAAGTTGGGATTCTTTTAATCTGGAATTAAAGATATTATTAATCATGTTTTCAACTTTTAAAGCATCCGGATCAGAGATAGATCTTACTGCTGATTCACAACCATCGGCAAGCATAACAATAGCCGTTTCTTTGGAATTGGGCTTTGGTCCGGGATATTTATAATCATCAAGATTTACTTTATCATCACCATAAAGATTCTTAGCCTTTTCATAAAAATATGTACTAACAGTAGTACCATGATGCATTGGAATAAAATCAATTAATTCCTGAGGTAATTTATATTGTCGTGCTAAATCAATTCCCTCATTTACATGTTTGACTATTAACTTTGCACTTTCCTCTGGAGGCAGGTTTTCATGCAGATTTTGGCTGTTCATCTGGTTTTCAACAAATCCTTGCGGCTCAATTATTTTTCCAATATCATGATAATAAGCACCAACTCTTGCTAGTAAAGCATTCGCTCCAATTTTTTCTGCCGCAGCTTCTGCAATTGTACCCATTGTCATTGAATGATTAAATGTTCCAGGTGCTTTTCTAGCCAATTCACGTAACAACGGTCTATCAAAATTTGAAAGTTCAAGTAATGTTAAATCAGTTGTTATGTTGAAAAGTCGCTCAAAGAAAATGAGCAGACCGTAAGTAAGCACCGGACTTATTAACGCATTAGAAGCAGCAAAAGCAAACTCAATAAGCATTGACTCTGCAGGTGCAAATCTCTCTAATCCAAATGCAAGTATAGATGCAGTATAACCGATTAATATGAAAAGAAATGATCTGAAGATTTGAGTACGATTTTTTATATCCCTAACAGTATAAACAGATAGTCCGCCAGCAATAAAATTCATTGCCATAAAAGTGTAGTCGTTACCTCTCAATGCGCCAACTATCAAAGAGAGAATAACAGTTAAATAAAATCCAACCCTGGAATCAAAAACAATTGTAAATATCATTGATGCTGCAGGAACAAAAATCAGGAAGTGGATTGGGGCTTTAACAGCAATGTGATTTATAAGATACGTTACAAATGAAACAAATACGACTATTATAGAAATTAACACAATCTTTGTATTATCATAGAATATTTTTTTTCTAAATAGGTATAGATAAATTGCAAGAATTGTAATAAAAAACGATATGTGTAAAAATTTACCAAGAAGTTGTAAAATAATTCCTTCTGAACCGATCGTCTCTCCTTTTGCTTCCTTATAAGATTCAATAATTAACTTAATCTGTTTTGTAATTCTATCGTGCTTTGCAATAATTCTTTCATTCTCATTTACAATACCAGCATATTTAGAAACATTATTCTTAGCCTGCTCAATCTCAAGATTTGTTGCATCCTCATTGTAAACTAGTGTTGGGTAAATGAAGTGGAAAGTAAACTCAATTATAGCTTCGTTTACCTCTTCGGTATAGTTTAATTCTCTAATTTTATTTCTTACTTCATTTTTGGCGAAATCAAAAAAATAAAATTTGCTTATTGGTTCAATTCTATCAATGTTTCCAACTCTTACGGCAATGCTATCACGTACTTTTGAATTGCTGGCAATATTTACAATTCCCCTTTTACTCATCATATCTACAATATTACCGGCTATATTAAAAATGCTTGGTAATGTTTTATCTTTGCTGGTATAAGATTCCTTTTGCTGTTTACGTAATGTTACAAATTGTGTAAATGCTTTTGAGCTAAGAAATGTAGGATTTAAATATGGTTCTGATTGTTTTTTAAGATTTTCATCTATTACACTAATTATGTATGCGGCAAATGCGTTTAATGAATCACTGCTTTTAATTGTAATGCTGTTAAAAACCGGATAAACAGATCTTTCTGCCTCATTAACTTCATTTTGAAAAGTTTGTTTTTCTTTAATTATCGGAAAACTGAATGGTGCAATTAAATCGTCGTTTGTCCAAATCGCTCCTTCAGTAACCTCCGATTCAATCGATTCACCTTTAGGAAACATCATAACGATCAGGATAACAGTAATTAGCCCGATGATTATTTTTCTTTTTATTCCTGTTTGCTTTAGAATATTTTCTTCTTCATTCATAGTTTATAACGCTTTAGCTTTTAACAAGGCTTCCAAAAAATCTGCAACACCATCTTCATTATTAGATTTATTAAGAACATAGTCGGCTATTTTTTTAATTTCAGGTATTGCATTATTAAGAGCAACTTTAATTCCTTTAGATTCAAATAGACTAAGGTCATTATACCAATCACCTAGAACAGCAGTATGTTCTTCTTTTATATTTAAATATTTAAGCAATCGATGCATTGCTTTTCCTTTAGATGAACCTGATCTTCTTACTTCAAGATAATAAATTCCTTCGTGAGTTTGGGATTTAAAGAACGAAAGTGAAAGGCCCAATGTAAACGGAAAACTTAATTTATCGCTTAAAAACTTAACGGTTTGCCTGTTATCACCTGCAAAAACAATTTCAAGTGTTTTGTCTGATAATCCTTCATAAGAATCTACTTTTTTATAAGCTGCACCAAACTTATCCATTAGTTTAGGTATTACTGAATTTTGTTCAGTAAAATAAATAGCTTCAGTATGGCAAAGTGCGATATTTACTTGATATTTTTCCGAATATTCTATGGCTTTTTTTACATGGTTTTCTTTTAAAAAAGATCTGTAAATAAATTGTTTACCGGCAGCACTCTTTATTGCACAACCATCTAAAGAAATTAACGGTGAATGGATTTTTAGTTCTTCGGCAATTGGGAGAAGTGCAGAATGCAATCTTCCTGATGCAAAAGAAAATTGAACACCAAGTTTTTTTAGATCCTTTACTAAGTGTTTAGTTCTTTCACCAATTTCACCCTCGTCATTCACTAATGTGCCATCCACATCAAAAAGTACAAGTTCTATTTTCTTTAACTTTTTTAAATCAAACATTTTACTTTATAACTGTTTTCCAGCCAATTTTTGAAAGATTGATATAAATGATTGACACGGAAATTGCCGCAATGATTAAATAGATAATAAACGATGTAAACTCGCCCATAATAAGTTTTCCCGTACCAAATAAAATTGAATAAACTAAAATAACTCCAATTAACCAGTTAATAAACAATCTAAAAAATCCGGAATCACTTTCTACATCCGGCATTTGAGATGAAATTTTTTTCCACATTAGTCCGCCAGGATGGATCCTTCTGTAGAAAGAAAATAGTACCTCTTCACTAGTTGGCCTGGTTAAAAATGTAACAATCACCCATACTAAGGTTGTACCAGGCACTATTATAAATAAACTGTAAGGAAACAGTATTCCAACACTTTTAAGGATTGGGAAAATTATAAAAGGAGTTATCATTGCAGATATTTCTGACCATGCATTTATCCTCCACCAGAACCATCTTAAAATCAAAACTAAACCAACACCAGCGCCGCACTCAATAATAAATGACCATGCACCGGATATCTTACTTATAAATAATGTTACAACTAAAGAAACAAGCATTAAAATAATTGTCGCAATTCTTGAGGATAAAACGTAATGCGTTTCATCTTTACCTTCGTTTATAAATCGTTTATAAAAATCATTTATGATATATGAAGTTCCCCAATTTAATTGTGTTGCAATGGTGCTCATGTAAGCTGCAAAAAAAGCAGCAACTAATAATCCTTTTAACCCTGCAGGTAGAAAATCACGCATAGCATAAATAAAGCCCATACCTTTTTGTGAATCTGAAAGTTCAGGATAAAGTACAAGTGAAGCCAATCCAACTAATATCCATGGCCATGGCCTGATTGCATAATGTGCAATCTGAAAAAATAGAGTAGCAAACAAAGAATGCTTTTCATCCTTAGCAGACATCATTCTTTGTGCAACATATCCACCGCCTCCTGGCTCTGAACCTGGGTACCAAGATGCCCACCAGATAATTCCGATGTAAGCAAGAAATGAAAATGCTGACATGGCAAGTGTTCCTGCTGCCGAAGGGATATCAGATATGGTTGGAAAAAATTAAAAACATGTTCCGGAAGATTTTGTTTTAATCCCGCAATGCCGCCAACTTGCGGAGAGTTAACAACTATTATTGCAAGAACAATACATCCAAACATTGCAATAAAAAATTGAAAAGCATCTGTAATAACAACACCCCATAAACCGGATATTGCAGAATATGCCGCAACTAAAATCATGCATCCAAAAACGTAAAACATAATTAGTGATTCATCAATGCCAAACATTCCCTGAAGAATTGATGACATTGCTTTATTAACCCAACCGATTATTATCACATTCATAAACAAACCAAGATACAGTGCACGAAAGCCTCTTAAAAATCTTGCAGGTTTTCCAGAGTATCTTATCTCTGCAAATTCAGCTTCGGTCATTATTCCAGCTCGTCTCCATAATCTAGCAAAGAAGAAAACGGTTAGCATTCCACCAAAGGCAAAATTCCACCAGAGCCAGTTTCCTGAAATGCCATTATTAGCCACAAGTTCAGTAACCGCCAGCGGAGTATCTGCAGCAAAGGTAGTTGCAACCATTGAAATGCCTGCTAAATACCAGGGTAGATTTCGACCTGAAAGGAAGAAGTCATTAGTGCTTTTTCCTGCTCTTTT
This sequence comes from Ignavibacteriales bacterium, assembly GCA_016707115.1. Classification (GTDB taxonomy): domain Bacteria; phylum Bacteroidota; class Ignavibacteria; order Ignavibacteriales; family Ignavibacteriaceae; genus IGN3. The sequence goes on from JADJIH010000005.1 coordinate 111,935, forward strand.
GGAATAAACCAAGGCAATTGCAACCGAAAAAATGAAGTAGGCAATAACGATTAAATAGTCTATTAATTCCACATTTACCTCTCTGGTATGGTATCTGTTTAGCTGTTGTGTGGGAAATGTTTTTTTACGATGATAAATATAAGGTTTAGTTGCGAAAATGGATACGTTTACAATAACAATTATTATGATTCTGGTGATCGGAGCTATAGTGTTCTTTATAACCATGTTATATAAGAATACTTTTGGTAATAAGAAGCCACAATTATCTTATAACGAGAGAGTATTTCTACAAGCAAATTTAGATTTAGAATTAGATAAAGATGATTTAAGTGATAGATACGTGCGAGCCGGCGGCAGAGAAAAGAAAAAAGATTTTAAAGGTGCCATTGAAGATATAAATGTTATTCTTCAACATGATTCTAATAATTCGGGTTTAATTTTTAAACGTGGATTAAACAAATTTAAAGTTTCAGATTTCAAAGGTGCGATTGCAGATTTTTCTGAAGTATTAAAAAGTGACCCAACAGATAAATACTCATTTTACTATAAGGGAATAGCAAATCTCAGACTTTCAAATTTTAGAAACGCGATAAATGATTTTACTTCAGCTGTTACGATGGGAATTAGCGAAAAAGAATTGTATTTCCACAGAGGATTAGCTGAAATGGAAGTTGATAAATACAACGAGGCAATAGATGATTTTAATATATACTTAGCTGAGCACCCTAATGCTCTTGAAGCATTTTTTAACAGAGGAATTGCCTACAATAAAAATGGTAATCCTAAATTTGCATTGCAAGATTTTAACAAGGCAATTGATTTAAACCCAAACCATGAAAGAGCATATTTTGAACGGGCTTTTGCTAAAAAGAATTTAAATGATACTATTGGTTACTCTAATGATTTGAAGACATCATATAATAAAGGCTATTTACACGCTTATCATTTCTTAAAAGAAACTTAGAATGAAATTTACTTTGGTTTTCTTGTAAGCATTTCTAGTATATTGCCAACAAAAAGAGTAACAAAAACCCCAATCAAAATAAACCACGTCCAGGCAACAACTTTAAAGAATATTATAAAGCTCATAATAATAATTGCTGAGATAAATCCTGAAATAGCATGGTTTTGCTGAATCTTTTTATTTGACAATCCAAGAAGAAACGTGCCCAATAATCCCCCGTAAGTAAATGAAGCAATACTTAGAGCAACCTCAACAACTGCTTTTGAACTTTCCATAAAAATAAAGGCAGAAAAAATCAGCATTACTGCCCAAAAGATTGTTAGCAGTTTTGAATACAATAAATTCTTTTTTTCATCAATGGATTTTTTTAATGGAATATAAAGATCAAGCATAACAGAAGATGAAAGTGATGTTATTGATCCGGCAAGTGTAGAAAGTGCGGCTGCAAATAACCCGGCAATAATAATTCCTTTAACGCCGGATGGTAAAACTTCAATAATAAATTTAGGAAATATTTCATCAGACTTTATATTGAGCGGACCGTAATAAGCGTATAGCAAAACTCCAACAACTAAGAACAGCGCAAACTGAAAAATTATAATTACACCAGTTGTTACTAATGCTTTCTTACTTTCCGGAAGATTTTTTGCTGCTAATAATCTTTGTACAATAAGCTGATCAGTTCCGTGAGATGACATTGAAAGAAAAGCTCCGCCAATTAATCCGCTTAACAACGTGTACGGCTGGGAAAAGAATCCGGCAAATCCTTTATCAAACCCTAAATTAAAAACACTAAGCTTAGATACTATTTCAGTTGAAGATAAAATCTCCCCGATATTTCCTGGAATATTAACTATCAAATAAATACCGGCAAGAATTGCCCCGCCGATATATATTAACATTTGAATTGCATCAACCCAGATTACGCCTTTTAATCCTCCGGTAAAAGTATAAAGAAGCGCAACAATTGCAATAATAATAATTGCAATCATTGGAGAAATATCCAGCATTAAATACAGCGGAATAGCAGTAGCAAAAAGTCTAACACCATCAGCGGCGGTTCTTGTAAATAAAAAAGTTACTGAGGCTAATGACCGGGTTTTATTTCCAAATCTGTTTTGAAGATAAGAATATGCAGTTGAAAGCTCACCTTTGTAATAAGCCGGTAAAAAGAATTGTGCAACTATTACTCTTCCAATTAAATATCCGAATGTTAACTGAAGAAAATTTAAATTGGTTAGATACGCAAGACCGGGAATGGAAATAAATGTTAGCGTACTTGTTTCTGCGGCAACGATTGAAAAGCTGATCACCCACCAAGGAACTTCCTGCGAGCCAATAAAATAATCTTTAACCGTTTTTTGTTTTCCACCGATTATTTTTCCAAATGCAGTAATTCCAATCAAGTATAAAACAATTATTGCATAATCTAGAGCGGAAACTTGCAAATATTATTTTCCTAACTCTGCAAGTGCATGCTCAACAGTATCCGTTACAGGAAGCACTCTGTCTAACTGTGTGATTCTTATTAATGTGTGTACTTTTTCAGATGGAGCTGCGAGCCTTATCTGTCCTTCATTAACAGAGATGATTCTATTGGCAACAAGAATTGCGCTTAGTCCGGAGCTATCGCAGCTTTCAACTTCACTAAGATCAATTATAAGTTTGTTTACACCTTCAACTTTTAGAATCATTGTAAACTCACCTTTAAGTAAGCCCGAAATACTTGTATCCAATCGTTTCTCGTTCAACTTAAAAACCGTAATATCGCCAACACGCTTTGTTTCGAAGTTCATAATATTACCTTAAAACATTTTTAAACAATTTAAGAAATTACTGTATGATTTTTCAGATTCAATGTCATTGTTAGAAATCTGAAAATTATAAAATTTATCCGCACCTTTTTTTGTAAAACCTATTCTTATTCTTGCATTAACCAGATTTGAAACATAACTATAAAAAAGATCATCTTTTCTGTTAAGATCTATCACACCATCAAACTTCATTTCTGAAAGTTTTTCAATCAGTTTATGTGAAGGAAGATCCAGCTTGTTCAAATCAGAAATGCCAAACTCCATTGCCTTATTTCTAAACTTAGCCGGCAGTAAACTTATGCGATAATCCCTCGTTAATATTTTTATAGATTTATTAAGATGTTCAAGATGCTCTATAACAAGATAACTTGCTCTAAAATCTTTTTCATCTTCCGGCATCAATATTAAAAACGAACCTGATCTTTTAAGTGCTTCTGAAAAATCCTGTTCATTTAAAACAAGATTTTTTAATTTTCTTGAAATAAAAAATCGAGATACATTTTCTTTAATTAAATCAATCATTGTTATTCGTTTTCTTCGAGCATTTTTAAGAATGTGTTTTCATCTAAAACCATTACATTAAGCGATTCGGCTTTTGTTAGTTTTGAACCAGCTTTCTCTCCTGCAACAACAAAATCAGTATTCTTACTTACGCTCGAAGTTACTTTTCCGCCTAATGCTGTTATTCTTGCGCCGGCTTCATCACGAGAAAGAGAAGAAAGAGTTCCTGTTAAAACAAATGTTTTTCCGGTTAAAGCCGATTGTACAATTTCTTTTTTTTCTGATGTAAAAGTTAACCCAGATTTACGTAATTCTTCAATCAGTTTAATATTATTTTTATTGGAGAAAAACTGTTTAATGCTTTTACTTATGCTTGGACCAATTTCATAAATTGCTGAAATTTCTTCTTCGCCTGCTGCAATAATATCATCAATTGAGTTAAAATGATCGGTAATTTTTTGTGCCGCACCCGCACCAACATATCGAATTCCAAGGGCAAATAAAACTTTTGAAAATGGCTGCGATTTACTTTTCTCAATTGACTTTAAAAGATTATCAATACTTTTTTCTCCAAGTCTATCAATTTGGATAAGATCACTACGCTTATCTTTTAATTTATAAATATCTGAAAAGTGAGTTATAAATTCTTTATCAACAAATAAATCAATCAAAGCATCACCAAGTCCTTCAATATCCATTGCCCCTCGGGATGCAAAATGAATTAGTCTTCCTTTAATCTGAGCTGAACATTCAGGATTTTCACAATAGAAAGCAACCTCATTTTCCGGTTTAAATAATTTAGAACTGCAAACAGGGCATTTTTCCGGAGGCAAAGTTGGTTGACTTTTTTTTGGACGCTCACTTAAAACAACTGAAACTACTTTGGGAATTACATCGCCGCCCTTTTCTATCACAACAGTATCACCAACTCTAATATCCTTACGTTGTATCTCATCAAAGTTATGCAGAGTTGCACGACTAATTGTTGAGCCTGCAAGCTTAACCGGATCCAATTCAGCAACAGGAGTGATTGCACCTGTTCTGCCAACCTGCCATGTGATTTCATTTAATTTTGTAAACGCCTGCTTTGCCTTAAACTTGTAGGCAACTGCCCAACGTGGTGATTTTGCAATGCTGCCCAATAATTTTTGCTGGCGCATTGAATTTACCTTAATTACAGCGCCGTCAATTTCGTATTCAAGAGTATCTCTGATTTCTTCAAACTTGTAACACACTTTTAGTACTTCTTCAATACTTTTGCAGACTTTAAATTTTGGATTAACCGTAAAACCAAGTTTACTTAATAACTTTAAATTTTCTTCCTGCGATTCAAATTCTTCATCAACACTTATAAGTGAATAAAGAAAAACATTTAATTTTCTTGCGGATACAATTTTGGGATCTTGTAATTTTAAAGTGCCGGCGGTAGAGTTGCGCGGATTTGCAAATAGTTTTTCACCATTGACTTCGCGTTCTTCATTCAACTTATCAAAATCTGAGATACGCATGTAAACTTCACCACGGACTTCGAAATTCTTAAGGTTATATTTTTTTTCTTTACTTAAATCAATCTTTAAAGGAACTGCACGAATGGTCTTAATATTATTCGTTACTTCTTCTCCAACAGTTCCATCACCACGAGTAGCAGCAGTTTTTAAGAATCCATCCACATAATTAATACTAACAGATGCACCATCTATTTTTAATTCGACTACGTATTCAACTTTTTCTGACTCCGGCAAACTTTCCTTAACCCGTCTGTCAAAATCAATTAAATCCTGCTCATCGTATGAGTTTGCAAGACTTAACATAGGAATTTTATGTTTTACAGGATTGAATTCCTTTGTAAGATCTTTACCAACTCTTTGTGTAGGCGAATCGGGAGTGATTAAATGAGGATTTTCAGTTTCAAGTTTTTCAAGTTCCTTAACAAGCCTGTCATAGTTCTCATCACTGATAACAGGTTCTGCTAAAACATAATAATTATAATCATGTTTTAATATTTGATTGCGCAGTTCCTCAATTTTTTTTTCAACAGAAACAGACATTTACTCTTGTTCTAATTTTGGAGGTGCGTTTAAATAAACAATTCCGGTTTTATCTAATTTAAAGTGCCTAACAGAACCAACACGTCCGGTAAAATCAACTGGCTGATTATTCAATTGCAAAGTAACTCCGCCTGAATTACCAACTGTTGCTTTAAATTCCCTTGAAGCAGCTACACTAAATTTTGAATTTGGACTAAGAGTAAATTCCTGAGTGCGATTATTATCCAGAACAACAAAAACCCAGGAAGTTTCTTTTGCATTAAAAGTAAGGTAAAGACTATCGGATGATACAGGAACCATTGTGCTATCGCCGGTTATTTGCTCTGCGGGTTCTTCCTCAACATATCTTTGATTGCTTTGTTCAATCACTTCATCAATAGGAGTTTCTTCAACAATTATTTTATCACTTTTACTAAAAACAAAAAAGTATACTAAAGCAGCAATTATGATCAGCACAATTCCGCCTAACCCAAATATCATAAGCTGGCTGTTAGCTTTGCTTTCATCTTCGCCAGATTTTTGTTTTTGTTCATCAACATAAGATTTAAGCGGAGATGTTGATTTTACAACTGGTTTGGTTGTTTCTGTTTTAGGTGCTTCAACTTTAGGAACTTCCGGTTTTATCTTTTCTTCTATCGGTGCAGGCGGATTAGGATCAAACTCTTTTCCTTCTCTTGCAGCTTCAAACTTTTTTAAAGTAATATTTTCATCAAGCCCGATTGTTTTAGCATACTGTTTTACAAATGCTTTTACATAAAGATCAGGCAGAAAAGAAAAATTTCCCTGATCAATGGCTTCAAGAAATTTAAGATCAATTCTTGTTTTGGTAGCCATTTGTTGAAGAGTTAAGCCGCTGTTTTCTCTTTGTTGTCTTAATTCATCTGCAAATTTATCAAGCATAATATTTCTTATAAATTGTTATTCAATTCTAACTAACTTAGCAGCAAAAGCGCCATCCATCTGATGCTTTTGCGGAAGTGTCTGGATGCATCCGTTTTCATCAACAAGACTATCTGTAACTTTTCCTTTTGCCGATTCAAATTTAAAGTTTGGATGCGTATCAAGAAACTTTTTCACAACTTCAAAATTTTCTTCCGGTTCAATTGAGCACGTACTATAAACTAAAGCTCCGCCAACTTTAACCAGGGTTGCAGCTTTAGAAATCAATTTAAGCTGCATTTCCGTCATTCTTCTTAAATCAAAAATATCTTTTTTCCATTTTATATCCGGTTTTTTAGAAAGCGTTCCCGTGCCGCTGCAAGGTACATCAGCAAGCACGCGATCAAACGGTTCGGATTCAAATTCCAATGCATCGCTTTCTATTGTAGTAACGCAAGTTAAACCTAACCGATCATTATTTTTTCGTACAAGATTTAGTCTTCCATCGTAACGATCCAGCGCTGTAATGCTGCCAGTGTTATTCATAAGTGAACCAAGATAAGCTGTTTTACCTCCAGGTGCGGCACACATATCAAGAACATTCATTCCCGGGTGAACATCCAATAATCTTACAGCTAAGCCGGCACTTTCATCCTGAATGTTAAAATAACCTTTTACATAATAATCCCAAGCGGTAATGTTTGTTAAGTTAAGCAGCTGCACAAATTCATTAAGAAATTTTCCGGGTCGATACTTAAGATTAACCTGGCCTAAGAGGGATTTAAAATCCTCCGGTGTTGTTTTAATTGCATTTACTCTTAAAGTAAGATATGGTTTTTCATTATTGGCAGCTAATAATTTTTCTGTTTCTTCCCTGCCAAACCTATCCAGATAACGTTTAACCATCCAAGCAGGATGAGAATAATACGCACTTAAATATCCAATTATATCTTCATTAGGATCGGGATACCTGATTGCATTTTTGCTTCTTATAATATTTCTAAGAATTGCATTTGTAAGATCAGCAGGTTTTTGTCCCTGTAGTTTTTTAACAAACTCAACTGCTTCATTAACTGCTGCGTGATCAGGAATTCTATCTAAAAATAAAATCTGGTAAAGAGCAACGCGCAAACCGTTTTTTAGATTAGGAATAGCTTTAGAAAACTGTCCTTTATAAAAACCGTTAAGAATCCAATCCAATCTGCCCTGCCATCTTGTAACGCCGTGTACAATTTCATAAAGCAGTGCTTTGTCCGGTCCGTTTAGTTCAGCATTCTTTAGTTCATTGTCTAAAAGTTTTTCAAGATATGCGTCTGTTCTTTCTACACGATTAAGAATTTTAACTGCAAGCCCGCGAACTCCAGAATATAAATCTATAACTTTATGTTCTTCCAGATGCCCGGCATTTTTTTGTTCCGCACCCTGTTCAGTGTGTTCGTTAAAATCTTCTAATTTATGTTCTATATTTTGATCAGTATTCTCTTCCAATTAATAGCCTCTTTTTTCTCTGTCATTTTTTGTTAAATCAAAAATTGTATTAAACATCAAATCATCTTTTTTCTCAAAATCAATTTTCCTTCTGCTCGTTACAATCTTTGCTGTTTCAATTGCTTTTTTAATATCATAAACTGTTGATGAAGCATCGCCACCCCACGTAAAAGAAGGAACATACTTTTCCGGAAATCCCGATGCAAATATATTACAAGAAAATCCAACAACAGTACCCGTGTTAAACATAGTGTTAATAGCACTTTTGGAGTGATCACCAATCATCAAACCAAGAAACTGCGAGCCGGTATCAACTTCTTTATTGCTCAGCTTAATTCTTATTTTGGAATAATTATTTTTCAGATCGCTGTTGTTAGTATCGGCGCCAAGATTAACCCAGCTGCCTATGTAGGCGTGCCCAATAAATCCCGCGTGCTGCTTGTTTGAATAATCCATAAAAATAGACTGCTCTACTTCTCCACCGACTTTACAAACTTTTCCTATCGAAACATTTTCATAAATAGCTGCGCCGCTTTTTATCTTAGATGATTTGCCAATAAAGCATGGTCCTTCAATAACCGCATTAGGATAGATGAACGCATCATCATCAATAATTATTGATCCGCCGGAAGCATCTAAAACAACGCCGGGTTTTATTGTAACATCTTTACCAATAAATACTTTTTGTTTGTTAATTACGTGTACTGATGAATCAATACTATCTGCAAAATTTTCTTTAGAACTATTTACCAGGTAATTAAAATCCTCGGCAATTTGTTTTCCGTTATGGTTTATCAGATCCCACAAATAGTTTGCACATTTAAGATCAAGAATTTTAATCGGCATTCCGTTAAAATCGCTAACGGAAAAAAGATCTTTAAGATAATTTACTTTATGCTGCAAATGTGCGCCGGATAAGTATGCGGCAATAACTGTTTCTTCGTTTACAAAAACTTTATCTTCTGCAGGCAGTAACGGCAAAAGCTGTGATAAATTTTCAGGGGCAATTAATCTTCCGTTAATAAACAAGCATTCCTTGTCATCTATTTTATTAACCAGGCAATTGGGGTTTTGGTGCTGCACAATTTCTGCAAGATAAGGACGGCAATGAAGCGAGACTTTTACATTACCATAACTGCGAATGATTTTTTCTTTTAGTGTATCAATACCGCATAACAAATCATACACAGGGCGCGAAAAAACCATGGGCTCAAAGTTTGAGTAATTTATATCTTCAAAAATGCAGATTTGCATATAGTTTTATATCCTTTTTCAAAAAGTACCATAGAATTTAACATTTTTTGTGGTAAGATTCTCTAAAGGGAATCTAAAGATGCCGATATGTTTTTTATTCACGCTTCGCACTTCGACTACGCTCAGGGTAAACTCCAGAAAAGAACAAGAAGAAACACGCACTTTAAAGATTATTTTTGCTATTACTTTTCTTGACACAAGAAAAGTAACAAAAGAATATGCTCTTTAAAAAGAATTACTAAAATTGTGTTGCGTTTCGCTACGACAAAATAACTCGCTCATAGAATTCGCTCAAACAGATTTTGTCGCTTAACGCTTCACTCCACACAATTTCTTAACGTAATTCTTTTAATGAGCGGATGCCAGAGCAAGGGGGAAATAGATTTTTTGAATAACTTGGGAGGAAGGGGAAACAACGGTTTTCCGTTGACGTTTCGTTACGCAAATTTTTTTACGGAATTTATTTGATGTCATTTTAGCTATTTAGAAATTAATTAATCCCGATAGAGCGGGATGCCTGAGCAGGGGGAAATGGATTTTTTAACTGAATTTATTTGATGTCACGTTAGCTATTTTGAAACTGTTTTGATGAGTGGATGCAGGGACGAACCCCTCCTTTATCCTCCCCTTTCGTAAATGGGAGGAATTGAGGAAATTGATTTTCTTTTTTAATCTCCTTGAATAGTATCGGGTGGAGTAATGATATTTTAGCAGTTAGATGAAGCTGACCTCAATTGGCAAACTTTACTATTGCATGTTTTTAATCTGCAAACATATCTAATCAGTTCTATAGAGTAATTTCAAAATCCGGATGTGTAGTTATAAAATCTATAATTACTCCAGGGAATAACTTCTTTGCAAATGCTAAATATATAACCGCACTCTAAAAATTACACTCAGCAATTGCCAGATATATACTTGCAATTATAAAAAACATAGTTGCAAGTGCTGCATCTATACCTTGATGTTGTATTTGCAATTCTGAATGTTGCGATTGCAAATCCATATTTTGCATTTGTAAATATATATGTTGTATTTGTAAACCCACATCTTACGTTTGCAACTCTGTATGATGTAATTGTAATGCTATATCTTGCGTTTGCAAATATGAATGCTGCGATTGCAAACATATATCTTACATCTGCAACTATATATGTTACAATTGTAAATCTATATCCTGCATTTGCAACACTACCAAAAGTAAATATTTGTTAACCATCAACTAATGGCGGCCAAGATTGGCAAAATTTAAGTTTATGTGTTGAGATTAGATTTAAAATATTTTAAGTTGCTATTGGCACTTTGATTAAACTTTGATGTTCTACTTTTACTTACCCCTTTACTTCTTTTACCGGAGGGGGGAACTTGTTGGTGGTTTTTTTTATAAAGGCAAGTATGTACCGGTTCTATTTTTATAATATCCTTTTTACGTTAAGATGTTTACACATTTACTTACGATAATTAAGTTTTGAGTTTGTGTGATATTGCTATTTTTTTTCAGTGCTATGTAACTGATGTTGGCGAAGCCATGTTGAGCGCAAAGAGTAAAGCGCATTGGGCAAATGGATGATGGTTGATTGATGTAGCAATAGCGCATAGGGCAGAGAGAATTAGTTATTCATAGTTATTCGTTGTAATTCGTCGTCATTAGTCAGGTAGTAATTGCAGAGAGCAAAATGAGAGACGAAAAATAATTGTTTGATTGTTGAATTGTTAAATCACTTTAGGGTTGGTGTGGAAAAAGTAAAGCTATTGGATCAGGTGCGGAATGATTTGCGTGTTAAGCATTATAGTATACGCACTGAGCAATCTTATATAAGCTGGATTAAGCGTTTTGTTTTGTATCATAACAAAAAACATCCTGCTGATATGGATGCAAAAGAGGTAACTGCCTTTTTAAATCATCTTGCACTGGATAATAATGTTAGCAGTGCAACACAAAATCAGGCACTGCAGGCAATTTTGTATTTATATAAAAATATCCTGAAAAAAGATATTGAGTTTATTACTGAAGTTAGCAGAGCAAAACGATTAAAACATTTACCTGTTGTTTTTTCTAAAAGTGAAACGATAAAGATTTTTGAAAATCTTGAAGGTGTTTCTAAGCTAGTAGTCTCTTTATTGTATGGTGCGGGTTTACGGCTATCGGAGGCATTGCGTTTGCGAGTAAAGGATATCGATTTTGATTATAAGCAAGTAACGGTGCGAGACGGCAAGGGTGAAAAAGACAGGCACAGTGTTTTACCAATAAGCATTATAGGTGATTTGAAAAAACATTTGAATTCCGTTTTTAAACAGCATAAGATAGATTTAGCAAATGGTAAGGGTGAAACTGTTTTGCCGTATGCTTTAAAAGATAAATATAAAAATGCCGGTAAGGAATTTGGGTGGCAATTTGTTTTTCCTTCGGATATTTTTTCTGTGGATAAGGTAAGCGGTATTAGTTATAGATTTCACTTGCATGAAAGCACGATACAAAGAGCTGTTAAAGACGCGATTAAAAAAGCGGGAGTTTTAAAAGCCGGAAGTCCTCATACGTTTAGGCACTCGTTCGCCACACATCTACTTGAAAGTGGTTATGATATACGAACGATACAGGAATTGTTAGGTCATCAATCTGTAAAGACAACGATGATTTATACACATGTGTTAAATAGAGGTATAGGAGTTAAGAGTCCTTTAGACGAATAAAATTTTGAATGTATATATGCAATAGCATTTTTAAAACATTTAGAATTTTAGTTACTTTTTAGCGAATCAGAATTTATTTATGCAGCTGCACGCATAAATAAGTACTTTTAATTAAA
>JADJIH010000006.1 GCA_016707115.1 Ignavibacteriales bacterium
GATAGATTTGGGATAAAGCCTTTTTACTATCATTATAAGCAACTAAAAGAATTTTTATTTGCATCGGAAATAAAGGCAATACTCCAAGTAATAAATTCAACATCGGACAAGCAAACTTTATTTGATTCTTTTGCATACGGCTATTCGGATCATAACGATAGAACTTTTTTTGAAGACATTAAACAATTGAGGGGTGGACATAATTTAATTCTCCAAAATGGCAAATTATCAATTTCTCGATATTACAAAATTAAAAGTCAACCCTGCCAGGATTCATTTGAAAATGCCAAGGAAAAATTACGTGAGCTACTGTTTGATGCAGTAAGAATAAGATTAAGAAGCGATGTACCTTTGGGGTATGCATTAAGCGGAGGAATTGATTCTTCTTCAATTGTTGGAATTGCTTCAAAAATTAATCGTGGCTCTAATAATACATTTTCAATGATCTATCCCGGTGAAAATGTAGATGAGTCTTTCTTTATAAATAAAGTAATTGAGAAAACAGGTGTAAACCATCATTTTGTTTCCCCCACAACAGAAGATTTTTTAAAAGACCTTGATAGTTTTATCTGGCATCAGGAAGAACCCTTTATTGGCACTTCATATTTTGGAGAATTTAAGCTAAGAGAATTAATTAGAAAAAATAATGTTACCGTTAGCTTGGAAGGACAGGGGGCCGATGAAATAATTACAGGATATACGAGTTTATTATATCCTATTTTTTTGATGTTATTTCAAATATGCGTATTAAAAATTTATTGAATGAACACAGGCACTTTAAAAATTATTTAAGTAACCCGGCCAGAATGTTAAAGTCATACTTTCAGCGAAACAGAACAGTAGACAGCAAATATTTGTTTATAAAATATCCTTACTTAAAAAATGAATATTTCGATGTAAAATATAATAATGCAGAAGTTTCCGAAAGTTTTAGTTCAGGTTCACATCTTAACGATGCGCTGTATGAAATGCTGCTATATACCTCTATCCCTCAGCAACTAGTAAGGGCTGATAAAAGTTCTATGGCTTTTTCTATTGAGTGCAGGTTTCCTTTCTTGGATTACAGGGTAGTTGAGTATGCAATAAATTTATCGTACGATTATAAAACTAAAAATGGATTGACGAAATATATACTCAGAGAGGCTTTGAAGGATTTACTGCCAGCAGAGGTTTATAATCGAAGGGATAAAATAGGCTTTGCAATACCAAATAATAGTTTTAATACTATCAAAATAAGAGAATATATTTATTCATTACTCGATAACATTAAAGATGAAAATTTTAAATTTTTAAATAAACAGAAATTTATTAATCAGTATTTTTCAAATTCTGATGAGAACATATTGGATTGGAAATTCTGGAAAACAATATCAGTGATTTTATGGCAAAAAACTTTTATTATAAATAGAGAAAATAATGCTATTTAACTCTATAGATTTTGCCATTTTCTTGCCAATAGTTTTTATTCTTTATTGGTTTGTTTTTCAAAAGAATTTAAAAGCTCAAAATATTTTTATAGTTATTGTTAGTTATATTTTTTATGGCTGGTGGGATTGGCGGTTTCTTTCTCTTCTTATATTTAGTTCTGTTGTTGACTATTTTGTGGGTTTGGGTCTTCTTAGGACAGAAGATAGCTTAAAAAGGAAATTACTCCTTTATATAAGTATAATTACAAATCTTGGTTTACTTGGTGTCTTTAAATATTATAATTTTTTTATCGACTCCTTAATGGCCGCCGCCCCTGGCCTTACATTTTTACTAAGTGAACGAACCTTAAATATTGTACTTCCGGTAGGTATTAGTTTTTACACTTTTCAAACCCTCAGTTATTCGATTGACGTTTACAGAAAAAAATTAAAACCTACAAAGGATTTATTCTCATTCTTGGCGTATGTAAGTTTTTTTCCACAACTTGTTGCGGGTCCAATTGAAAGAGCAACAAATCTTTTACCGCAATTCCAAAAAAGAAGAGTTTTCAGTTTTGATAAAGCTCAGGATGGACTCAGACAAATTCTGTGGGGTCTATTTAAAAAGATTGTTATTGCAGATAACGCTGCTATCCAAGTAAACTATATATTTAACAATTATGAATCGCTTAGCGGTAGTATGTTGTTCTTAGGCGTTTTTTATTTTGCATTTCAAATTTATTGTGACTTTTCAGGTTATTCTGATATAGCAATTGGTAGTGCTCGTTTATTTGGGTTCGATCTTATGAGGAATTTTGCGTATCCATATTTTTCAAGAGATATAGCCGAGTTTTGGAGACGGTGGCATATTTCTCTTTCTACCTGGTTTAGAGACTATTTATACATACCTCTCGGTGGAAGTAAAGGTAGTTTATTGAAGCAACTCCGAAACGTTCTTATTATCTTCACTGTAAGTGGGTTTTGGCACGGCGCTAATTGGACCTTATTATTTGGGGATTTTTAAATGGTTTATATTTTATTCCATTATTGCTTATTCAGAAAAACTGAAGTAACCTTGATACTGTTGCTAAAGATTTAATTCCCTCGCAAAGAAATTTTTCAAATTGCTGTCTACATTTTTTATTAACTCTCATAGCCTGGGTCTTCTTCGCGCAGAGAATGTTTCGCAAGCCTTTAGTTATCTCGGTAATATGTTCTCAGCATCATTATTTACGATTCCGCAAAGAAGGGATACAATCCCCCTAATTCTTATTTTGGTTCTGGTTGAGTGGATACAAAGAAAAAAACAGCACGGTCTTGAAATAGATGATGTAAAATTTACTGCTCTCAGATGGGTAATTTATTATCTGGTTATTTTTATAATATTAAATTTCGGTGGTTCTCAGCAACAGTTTATATATTTTCAATTTTAATAATCAATGAAATATTATTATCCAATAATTTGTCATACTTCATTGTCCAGCAATGGTGATCAGCTAAAATATTGCTAAGAGCCAAGATTTCTAGAAAAAATTAAATATAATTTTAATGAATAAACAAATTAAATACTTTCTAAAAAGAGTCGGAATCTTTCTAGTTCCTTTTTTTATAGTTTTGATTTCATTCTTCATACTGGACCCATTTAAGATATTGTATGAATATAAAAATTATTCTGGATCATTCATTCAATTAAACAGAGATGTTATATCATCTAAGACCCTTATTAAAAATTATGATAAATACAAATACAATTCATTCATCTTTGGAAGTTCAAGAACAGTGGCATTTAAAACGTGGGATTGGAAAAATCATCTTGATTCATCGGGTGTCCTTTTTTCGTTTGATGCATCAAATGAGAATATTTTTGGAATGTTAACTAAGATAAAATATTTAAATGATAATCATATTAAAATAGATAACGCATTATTAGTTGTCTGTTCCGATGCTACTTTTTTATCCATCTCTGATTTAGACGGACCCCTGTATATTAAATATCCTGATATCGCTAGTACAAATCAATTGAATTTTTACCTGACATTTATTTCATCCTGGTTCGATAAACTTTTCTTTGTAAAGTATATTGATTATAAGTTTTTTCAGGTACAAAGGGAATATTCAAAAGATATAATTGAACCACAAAATATTGATTATGATGACGTTTACAATAATTTTTTCATTACAAAAATTGATAGACAATTAAAATCCAGACCAGATGCCTATTATTCTGAGATGTTAAAAGACAGTTTGTTTTATAAAAAACAGATCCCTGCGATGATTGAAGAACCTCAGATTAATGATATAGCCATTGAATACTTGCGGGAAATGGCTGGAATATTAAAACATAATAACACCAATTATAAATTGGTTATAAGTCCTTTGTATAATACTCCAAAGTTTAATATTACAGACTATGAAACTCTGGTTAGAATTTTTGGTTCCGAGAATGTATTTGATTTTAGCGGTGAAAACAGTATAACCAGTAACTATAGGAATTACTATGAACGTTCTCATTACAGACCAGAAGTTGGCAGACAAATTTTAGAAATAATATATTCAGATAATGCAAAAAGTAAAATTAATCAACTTACCCAAAATTGAAGACCCGCGAGGCAACTTAACTTTTGTTGAAGAGAATAATCATATTCCCTTTGATATTAAAAGAGCTTACTGGGTTTATGACGTACCCGGTGGAGAATTGCGAGGTGGTCATGCTTTTAAAAAAAATAAAGAGTTTATAATAGCACTTTCTGGTAGTTTTGATGTAGTCATAAAAGATGGGAAAACAAGAAAAAAATATTCTTTGAGTAGATCTTATTACGGATTATATATTCCTAATATGCTTTGGCGTTCTTTGGAAAATTTTTCTACTAATGCGTTGGCAGTTATTTTATCTTCATCTTTGTTCGATGCTAATGATTACTTAAGGGACTTTAATGAATTCAAACAATTAGTATCAAAATGAAATTTACTCAATCAAAAGTATCTGACTGTCATATAATTGAATTACCAAAAATTCATAATAGGGCAGGTAATATTACAGCAATAAATGAAATGATCGATATCCCGTTTAAGATTAAGAGAGTGTATTATTTATATGATGTTCCAGGTGGAGAGGAACGTGGCGGACATGCACATAAAAATTTATTTCAACTAATTGTTGCTGCAAGTGGGAGTTTCGATGTTGTTTTAAATGATGGCTTTGAAAAGAAAAACTATCCAGCTAAATAGACCATATAATGGTTTGATTATCGTTCCTGGTATTTGGAGGGAGTTATCAAATTTTTCTTCAGGTTCTATTTGCCTTGTCTTAGCTTCAGAAGTATATAAAATAAAGGATTACATTAGAGATTATTCACTATTTGAAGATTTAAAAAATGAAAGATAAATTTATTCATCCGCTTGCTGATGTAAAGACTGTTAAAATTGGTGAGGGTACTTATATCTGGCAATTTGTTGTAGTTCTTGATAGAGCTGAAATCGGGAATAATTGTAATATAAACTGCCATTGTTTTATTGAGAATGATGTTATAATTGGGAATAATGTAACAGTGAAAAGTGGGGTATATTTGTGGGATGGAATTACAATAGAGGATAATGTTCAGATTGGTCCCAATGTCACATTCACTAATGATAAATATCCAAGAGCAAAGAAACAATTTGTATTACAAGAAACGTTTATAAAAAAAGGTGCTTCTATAGGTGCGGCTTGTACAATTTTAGGAGGCTTAACAATAGGTGAAAATGCGATGATCGGTGCAGGAAGTGTACTTACCAAAAATGGTCCTGCAAATCAGCTTTGGTATGGTAATCCAGCAAAATTTATTAAAGAATTATAATGAACACTATTAAATTTTTAGACTTACTAAAAATAAATAATCAGCACCGGCAGGAAATTGATGAGGCTATTAAAAAAGTTTTAGATTCAGGCTGGTATCTTTTAGGTGAAGCTGTTGAGAAATTTGAGAGTAGTTTTGCTGCCTACTGCAATGTAAAACATTGTATTGGTATAAGTAATGGTTTAGATGCTTTGATCTTGATTCTAAGAGCATATATAGAAATAGGATTAATGAAGGAGGGTGATGAAGTTATTGTACCAGCAAACACGTATATCGCTTCGATACTGGCAATATCAAGCAACAAATTAATCCCAGTACTTGTTGAGCCGGATATTCTTACATACAATATTAATCCTGATTTGATAGATGAAAAAATTAATGCAAAAACGAGGGCAATTATACCAGTGCATTTATATGGGCAATGTGCTGAGATGGAGGCTATAAATTCTATTAGCTAAAAAATATAATTTATTAGTTATTGAGGATGCTGCACAGGCACATGGCGCAATTTACGAAGGTAAAAGAACCGGTAATTTAGGAGATGCATCGGGATTTAGCCTTTTATCCGGGAAAAATCTTGGTGCTTTTTGGTGATGGTGGTGCAGTAACAACAAATAACAATGAACTGGCAGATGTGATACGCGCATTAAGAAATTACGGCTCGCACAAAAAGTATTACAATCTTTACAAAGGCTTTAATAATCGGCTGGATGAAATCCAGGCAGCAGTACTTAATGTAAAATTAAAATATCTTGATGAAGAAAAATCAGCGACGCAGGGAAATCGCACAGTATTTTTGCAGCAAAATAAAAACAAAAAATTATTTTACCCATTGAGAATTCAACATTGAACATTGAGAATTCCAAAGACCATGTCTGGCATCTATTTGTAATTAGAACAACTGAACGTGAAAAACTTCAACAATATTTAACTGACAATGGATTACTGACTGTAATTCATTATCCTGTTCCACCACATAAGCAGCATATAAAGAATGGAATCACCTGAGTTTTCCTGTCACAGAAAAAATACATAACGAAGTTTTAAGCTTGCCTATAGGAAGTCATCTTTCAGATGAGGCCATTGAATTTGTTGTAGAAAAATTAAATGCCTATGTCTAAAAGAGTTTTTATTGGTCTCAATAACATTGCAAACGTTGGGCTTAGTTTAAAATCCGGTTTTGAAGATTTAGGAATAATTGCGGACTTCTACACCACCGAAAAAATCCTACATAAGTACGATTATTCTGAGAAATTAAATGTAAAAATCAATCGAATAAATCAGAATTTTGATATTATTTTTAGTCCGGATGAATGTGGTGGTTATTTTATAGAGAAATACATTACGTATTATTTCCCGGTTGAAGATATAGGTGGAGAAAAACCAATAATTCAAACTGCAACAAAAATAAAATCTCTTAGAATCGTGCATGCACCTTCGAATGAGCAATATAAAGGCTCAAAACATATATATGATGCCATCGACAATTTGAAAAATAGGTACGAGTTTGAATTTATCAAGCTCCAAAATCTTTCAAAAGATGATTTAATCGAAGAAATTTTAAAGTGTGATTTAGTTATTGACCAAATGCTTGTAGGCTTTTATGGTATTCTCACTGTTGAGGCTATGTTATTAAGCAAGCCAGTTGTCTGCTATATTAAAGATGATATATGGAGTAAAATTGAAAAAGACTGTCCTATTTACAATGCTAACCCCGATAATCTGGTAAATGTTCTTGAAAAAATATTGCAAAATCCTTCCGAACTTATTAAGCGGGGTGAGGTTTCGCGTAATTACGCACTTGATTATCACTCACCAAAAAGATTGCCGAAAAAATGCTGGAAATTTTAAGGAGGAAAAGTAATTGTCCTTCATTAAGAATTTTTCTAAAGATGCAATTGCTTATGGACTTGGAAAAGGAATCAAGAAATTTTTGGGTTTTCTTCTTCTTCCATTTTATACAAGAGCTTTAACCCCTGCAGATTATGGTATTTTAGATACACTAGGCACTTTTGTTTTTTTTATTGCGGTTTTTTTCAATTTGGGGCTGGATTCAGCTTCTGGTTTTTATTACTTCCAGCCAAAAGAGGAAAACGAAAAAGGGAAAATTTTATTTACTGTTTTTATATTAAGGCTTGTCACAATATTTCCTGCTGTTTTACTCGCTTTTTTTTGCTTCCAATATTTCTGAGCTTTTATTTAAAACGGATGAGTATACAAATGTAGTCCTGGTAACCTGTTTACTTTTGCCTCTAAATGTAATAACAAGCGAACAAGAGTTAATTTATAGGTTTAACCGAAAACCATGGAAGTATAACCTATTAACAATTTTAAAAGCATTAGTTAATATTGGTGCAGGCGTTGCATTAGTAGTAAATTTTAAATGGGGTGTATTAGGTGCCCAGTTAGCTAGTTTTGTAAGTAGTTTAGTTGTCATAATCTTTTCCTTCTTTTTCTATACCAGGAATAAGTACACATATAAATTTAGTTTTGCCTGGGCAAGAAAAATGTTGAAATATGGTTTTCCCTTAGTCCTTGCCGGTATTGCTGTTTGGGTGTATTCAGTATCCGATAGATACTTTTTATTATACTACAAAACTTTAACAGATATAGGTTATTATTCAATCGGTTCTACTTTTTCACAACCTTTAGGTTTAATTAATACTGCTGTGCAGATGAGTTGGGGAGTGTTGTTTTATGAAATATACAACAATGAAGACGCTGAGAAGGCTGAAAGTAAAAATGCAATTACTGTTTTAGTAAAATATTATGTCATTTTAGGTTGCATAATATCGTTGTTTTTATCCGTGTTCGCTTTTGAAATAGTTGATCTTGTCACAACCCCGGCATATTTACCGGGTATAATAGTTATTCCATTGCTTTTATTCTCTGCAATAATTGCTCAGGTTATTGAGATAATAGGAGTGGGTATCACTCTCAGTGAAAAAACTATCTACTTTACTTATATTCTTATAGTATCTGCGTTAGTTAATTTTGGTCTTAACTTTATATTTGTTCCATTATTAAGTTATTATGGAGCTTCCATAACTACCATCATAGCATATACAGTAAATCTGATTTTAACTTATAAAATTGCCCAAAGATACTTCCCAGCTAAGTATAATGTATTTAGTACAATTTTTCTTTTTGTACTATTTTTAATACCAGCAACACTTATTCCATTATTTGAAATAAAAAATATTTTTGTATTTCCAATTTATTTGAAAATAATAATTTTCTTTTTGTGCTTATCACTTCCTTTTATATTTGGTTTCATTAATTTAAATCAAATAAAGAGCCTTATAAGGAAAAACAATTAAGTAAGAATGTTAAACTTATTACTTATATCGTTAGTTGGATTAGTATTATTATTTGCCTTTATAATAATTATTCGTAATAAACCGGAGATGTGGTTTTGGATATTTCTAAATATTTATTTTGATCCGGGTGGTTATATAACTGGCTTTCGGGTTGGGAAATTAGTAGGACCCTTAAATATAAGTGATGTTATTATTGTTGGAATTATACTTTGTATGGTTTCAGCAAAGATTAACTGGAAAGTAATTTTTGGAGATAAAATATTAACTAATTTTTTTTTATTTCTTACAATTTTTTCTGCGTATTATTTTATAGTTTTTGGCGGTGTGGCTCCCTATATTCATAACGATTTTGATTACGTGACATTTATACTCAAGAATAGAACATTCTTGCATGGTTTTATCATTTTAATATCAGCTTATATATTCTCTTTACGTGGTTTAAATTACTTTTACTCAGTAACTCTTTTCTTTGGCGTAGTATGTTTAACTCTGTATATGATAACATTATTCACCGGCATTGAATTAGTTTATGTGTGGAGAATACAGAGGGAGGGGACCGAGATGACAAGAATTACCATGCTTAGCTATGGATTATTTGATATGGTTTTTCCTCTTTCCATAATAGTCTATATCATTTCAAAAAAAGTAAATTTGAATTTAAAATATAAATACTGGTTATATTATGCCAGCATAATATTTTTAATTACTCAAATAATAACACTTACCAGAAGAACACAAATAGATATTTTGGGTTCATTAATTATAATTTCGATAATTATAGCCTATTTATTCAGAGTGGGAAAACTTTCTTCATTACTCAAACTTTTACCACCAGCAATACTTGTTATCTTAGTTTTGTCATTTACCTTTCCAGATTATGTTGGGTATATGGGTAAAACTGCAGAAAATACTTTTTTACTTATCACAACTGGAGTTGATTCCGAAGGAAATAGTGAGTACAGAGTATCAGGTGAAGGTGATTTAGAGATTACTAAAGAGTTTATTAGTAATAATTTATTATTGGGTACAGGTTATTCATATTTATACTGGGGTCCTGGCTATGCATATTCAAATCGAGGAACTACTTACTCTCGTGCTGCTGATGCCGCAGGTGAAGTTCCTATATATTATTTATTATTTGGTTTTGGAATTTTAGGTGCGATTTTAATCCTCCCCCTTTACTTTTTGATAGGTAAGCTTTTTTTTAAGTTAATTAAATTATTAAGGTTAAAGCTGGCTGATTATTTACAAGACCCGATGATAATAATATTTTCTATATATATATTGTTGACTTTCGCGACTATGTTTACTATAAATATATACAATTTAGGCTCACATTTTACAGGTTCACGATTCAGTTATTTTTCTTTTTTTATTGGGCTTGGTTTTGCTCTGCATCAGAAAATATTTTTGAATACAATGTTACAGAATAACAAAATTTAATTTAAATATTTAGTTTTGCCTAAAAATAAGTCGAATAATCAATAATCAATCAAAAAAATATGTACATTAAAAGAAATATAGTATCCAATTTTATATGTTTTTAGAAAAAATATTTTTTCACAAAGACTCTACTTCTGTCAAATTTTTAGACTCTAATTGAGATTTTTATTATAGTTTCTTAAGGTAATGATGAATGAATAAAGTTATAAATTTTCATGATGTTAGGGGACACAATCTGGTTTGAAAAAACATTAAATATTTTAAAGAATAAATTTAATTTAGTTAGTATAAAGGATATAGAAAATTTTTATTATAATGGAAAAACTCTAAAAAATTCATGCCATTTAACTATTGATGATGGTGATAAAACTTTTTATAATATTATTTATCCGGTATTAAAAAAAATGAATATACCAGCAACACTCTTTGTCTCTCCTAAAATATGTACCGATCTATCGAATTTTTGGTTTCAAGAGATAAGAGTAATGGATCCCGATAAGTTGAAAAAAATTATTTCAGAGGATTATAAAGTTGATTTAACAGTACTTCAACCATATTCGATTTTTGTTATACTTAAAAATATGAAAATAAATCAAATATGGACGCTGATAGGGAGATACAAGTCATTATATAATTTACCACCAATAGAAAATCAAAATATGTCAATTGAGCAATTAAAGGAGATAGATAGATATGGATTGGTTACTATTGGAGCGCATACAATGAATCATCCAATATTAGCAAATGAAACTGACGAAACCAGTAGACAAGAAATAGTGGATTCAATTAGAGGATTGGAAAATATTTTAGATCATGAGGTTAAATATTTTGCTTATCCAAACGGGACACCGAATTTAGATTTGTCGGTTAGAGAAATTGAAATATTAAAAAATACTAATTGTAGTTTAGCATTTTCTGTTGAAAAACAAGATTTCAAATTAGCTGATAATCCTTTTTCCATACCAAGATACGGCTTAACCACAGGCAGCAAATATTTTATCAAAGCCAAAATCTTACTTGGCAAAAACTGGGATTTAATAAAAAATATGGGATCAAAAGATGAGGTAAGTTTAAGACTCGAACTGAAGAAAAAATAAATTTTAGTAATTAAAAAGTCTAGCTCCATTCAGCTCCTTTTATAGATTTTAATGGTAAAAATGAGATTTAATTCATCCCAAAATAAGTTAATTGTTTTATTAAATTTATCAGGTAGCTATAAGGGTGGCGCTCAAAGAAGTATTTAAATCTATTTAATTATCTACAAAAAATTGATAAGAAAACTATTTTCTTTTATTAAATGACGCTTTATATGAAGAATGTTTCAAAGATCATATATTGACAGATAGAAAAATGTACTTTGTATACCAGTTAAATATGGTCGAAAATCAACTTACCCCAAAAGGGTAGTTTAATAAGTGGAAATACAAACCTTGTTGAACTTCCAAAACAAAGTTCAAATATATATAATTTTCTTGGCTCAGTTTCCAGTTTTGTAAAGCAATTTAGAGGTTGGAGTAGTTATTCTATACGGCTGATCAAAATTATTAAAAAATATAAAATCGGTATCATTTATGGCATATTTACAGGCGGGATGTGGTCGTGGCAAGTCGCAAAAATAATGAATGTTAAGTTTATTTATAGTTATAATGATTCTGGTGCTGGCATGGTTGAAAATAGCATTTTAAAAATTTTAAATTCAGAATATTATCCATTAAAATATGCAGAAAAAGTTGACTTTTTATCTGAAGGAATCTTGGATAAATTAAAGGAAAAGCGGGTGCATTTTAATGAGAGGAAAGCCCTGTTTACACCGAATAGTTTTATTCTTTACGATAATTTTAATCCAGTATATCCCAAAGAAAATTGGATTGTTTTGCTGCAAGACTGACAAAAATAAAGAATCCTGAACTTTTATTGAAGGCAGTCTTGATTATGAAAGAACAAAAATTTAATGATTTTAAGGTTTACTTTTTAGGAGAAGGTATTTTACTTCAGAAGTTGATCAATGAAGCAATTGAATTAAAATTAGACAATGTATTCTTTGAGGGGGGTGTATCTGATACCGCAAAATATTTAAGTAAGTGTAAAATATTTATATCAATACAAAATGATAATAATTATCCAAGTCAATCATTATTAGAAGCAATGGCTTGTGAAAACGCAATAATCGCTTCTGATGTTGGTGAAACACGAAAATTAGTATCAGAAGACGAAGGATTCTTGTCCTTTGTCTGTTGAAATAATTGCCGATGCCATTCAATTTCTTATAGAAAATCCAGTAGAATGTGAACGCCTAGGAAAGAATGCGAGAAAAAAAGCAATTGAAGAACATAATATTTATAATTATTCGAAATACTTTTTTGAAATAACAAAATAATAATAAGGAAAAATGAAAAAAATATTAATCATTGGTGGTACTGGTTCATGGGGGCAGGAATTGACGAGACAAATTCTAGAAAATAATTCGATTAAAGAAATAAGAATTTATTCACGCGGTGAACATAAACAAGTTGAGATGGCAAGAAAATTCAATGATAAAAGATTAACTTTTATTATTGGGGATATTAGAGATAAAAAAAGGTTAAAATATTCAGCCGAAAATATTGATCACATTTTTCATTTAGCCGCGCTTAAACATGTTCCTGTCTGTGAACATAATCCTGAGGAAACAATTCAAACAAATATTATAGGTACTTAGAATGCAGTTGAGGTTGCTATCGAAAATAAAGTTAAGACTTTTGTTCTTGTCTCTACGGATAAAGCTGTTGATCCAATAAATGTTTACGGTGTTTCAAAATCTATGGCTGAAAAAATTGTTGTTAATGCAAATCTAAAATTCAATGGAACAAAATTTGTGTGTATAAGAGGCGGCAATGTAATAGGTACTAATGGCTCAGTTGTGCCTTATTTAAGAACCAGATTCTTAAAGCTAATGAAATCACAATTACTGATAAACTGATGACCCGATATTTTATGCGCCTGCAGGACGCAATTGGTTTGATATTTAAAGCAGTTGATGATTCTATTGGTGGTGAAATATTCGTTATGAAAATGCCGAGTATAAAAATTACTGGCTTAGCCTCTTTAATGATAAAAGAATTAGGAAATAAATCAACAAAAATTAAACACATCGGAATAAGACCCGGCGAAAAAATACATGAAGTCTTGGTATCAAGATATGAAGCTAAAAGAGCATTTGAGCATGGGAATTATTTTGTAATTTTGCCTAACATTGATATGCATGATTTATATCATAAAAACATTGAAAAAACATTCTTGAAAACGAATATAATTCGCAGAAGAATAGATATTTAACGCAGGTAGAGTTAAAATCTATTCTTGAACTTGATGGATGGTTAGATGGCAAAAATCTAAAACTTCTTGAAGACTATTCTAAAGATCAATTGCTCGAATATTTTAAAAGAGAAAATTGGCAGCAATGATTAATGTTTTAGTTTTGGGAATTTCCGGTATGCTTGGGTCAATGGTTTATCGTTACCTGTGCCTTAGTGAAACCCTTAATGTTATTGGTACTGTTCGTGATTCTTCAAACTTGCATGATATGAATATTTTTCAATTTGATGCAAATAATATCACAGAAGAGCATTTATTAGATTTAATTTCAAAATCAAATCCTGATTACATAATTAACTGCATTGGAGTTATAAATAAATATTGCGCTATTGATAATCAGGAAGGCATTCAACATGCAATTTTAATTAACTCTTTGTTTCCCTCATAAATTAATGAATATTGTAAAGAGACATTCACCTGATATTAAAATTTTGCAAATTGCTACTGACTGTGTTTATAGTGGGAATAAAGGAAATTACATTGAGGTCGATATTCATGATCCTCTGGATGTATACGGTAAAAGTAAATCATTAGGCGAAGTGGTTAGCGATAATTTATTAAATATTAGATGTTCTATAATTGGTCCTGAATTAAATAATAAAAGCAGCCTATTAGAATGGTTCTTAGCGGTAAATGATGATGAAGTTGTTAACGGCTACAATCATCATTTTTGGAATGGCGTTACAACTCTCCAATTCGCACAATTGTGTGAGAGAATAATAATCGGCAACGAATTTGACTCTTTAAGGAAATTAAATCACATATTGCACTACTGTATAAATGAAAGTATTTCAAAATATCATTTGCTTCTAATATTTAGAGAAGTTTTCAAAAAATATTGAGATTGTAAGAATCGACAATTCAAAAAAAATGGATAGAACCCTAGCGTCTATCTATTTGCAAATGAAAAAAGAAAATGTTTGCTTCAGTTTTGAATTAAATAATTTCTTATTAAAAACAAATTATTATTACCAATAAACTTATTTCAATTCGGAGTTTTTAACCGCTGCATGAATGATTATCTGGCCAGTTGGTTATATTGTTGGTTTAACAAATGAAGCTGATTTTTACCAACATTCTGTAGATCACTAATTGATCAGGAATATAAAATATTAAATTATTCATCTTGATAACAATTGTGTGGATAATTCTGTTGAAATATTAATTCATTTTTCTCGGACGTTTTTATTATACATTTAAAAGAAAATGTAGGATTTGCCTAGGGAAATAATCTTCTTGCTCAAGAAGCAATCAAATCAGGCTGTGAGTTACTTTTATATTAAATCCTGATATTGAGTTGCACGAAAATTGTATTAGTAATTTAGTTAAATTGATAAATACAGATGAAAAATTTCTGCAGTAGCTCCAATTATGTTTTTTTGGTCGTGAGAGAAGGAGTTAAATAAAATTCAAAGTTTTGCTAAAAAGTAGATTTTAAGAAAAGAAATATTATTTCCATTTATGGAATCAGTTATTTATTGAGGGAAAATTTCCAAAAAGAAATTGAAGTCAATATTGTTGGTGGTGGAATCACTTTTATCAAAGCAAGTGTGGTTAAAGAAATCGGTCTTTTTGATGAACGATACTACATCTATGGCGAAGAGTTAGATCTTGGCTATCGTTCATTTCTTGCTGACTATAAAATGGTTGTTACCTCTGAAGCAAAGGTATGGCATCATCATAATTGGTCTCGAAAAAACAATAAACAGCATTATTTTTCTTATTATTATATGAATCGAGCAAAAATTCTTTACTTTATTAAATTTGCTTTGCATAAGCAGTTAATTATTTTTCTTTTAAAGGAATTATTTTTATTTCCAGTTAAAGTTAAGTGGTCACATAAAACGTCTGATCTAAAATTAATTAAATACTATTATTTAGGTTCTTACACGGAACCTTAAATAAAAAAACAAATCGAATGTCAAATTCTTGTAGATTAAAGCGAGTATTTATTTGATCTTTAATTCTTATCGCAAATTGACAGATAGTGAATAGGTTTATGAATTTTAAGTGGTTTCGATGAATATCATTTTATCTTAGACTCATCAGAATACATAATGAAAAAATTATATTAACTATTGATTATGAATTATTTCTTGGGGAAAAAACCGGAACCGTTAAAAAAAGTATGATTGAGCCAACAGAAAAGTTGGCTTCAATTCTTGAAAAGAATAATTCTAGGATGACTGTATTTTGGGATATTTTACACTACTACCGCTTGTTGGAACTAGAAAAAAGCTTCGCAGAGCTTGAGCAAGAAAGATATCTAATTGAGGAACAAATTCTAAATTTAGCAAATCGAGGTCACGATGTTCAATTACATCTTCATCCACATTGGTTAGATGCAGAATATAAAAACGGTAAATGGAATT
Organism: Ignavibacteriales bacterium; assembly: GCA_016707115.1. GTDB lineage: Bacteria > Bacteroidota > Ignavibacteria > Ignavibacteriales > Ignavibacteriaceae > IGN3. The sequence continues at coordinate 15,732 of JADJIH010000006.1, forward strand.
TCGATTATAAACGATTTAAATTACATAATTTATCAGACGAAAATAATTCCAACGATATAAATTCGATAGTTGGTTGTGTCACGGCCTCTAAAAGGTTAATGGAAAATCTAATTAAGGAAGTAAATCCAGAGTATAAAGTAAATGTTTTTCGGGCCGGAGGATATCTGATAGAACCATTTGTAAAAATAAAGGATGCGCTCGTAATAAATGAAATAAAAATTGATAGTTCTGTTTGTCTTAATTCATTTAATAGTCATGGAGATTTTTCTTTTAATTTTCGTTCTTATCCAAATAAGATTAAATATAACTTTGAATTAACACCTAAGGATCTCGTGACTACAGGAAGTTTTTTAGAAGTGCCGATAACTACAGTCAGGATTCCAGCACTAACAAATATACTTTTTAAGGTGTTTAGAAGAATAAAATACCCATATCTTGAAAATGAACGCATTGGTGTTGGAACAAATGAATTTCATAAATCAAACGGAATTTCTTATTTTAAAAAAATATACAAATATTTTAAGCCAAGAATTAATCAGCTGACTACTGATAGTAATTTCAAAGAGCGTTTGGACTATATAATTAATAAGGTTCCTAATTTTTCAACGATGATTATTCATCCTAAATTATTAAACCAACATACTCTTAAGACTTTAGAAAAATATGTTTCAACAGATAAATTCCGTTTCATTTCAATACAAGATTTTCTTACTGTAGTTAAAAAGCAAGAATAGTTAATAAAATGAACGATTAATGAGGTAATTCCATCGGCTTGATATTTGCTTAAATCTGGTGCTATTAGTATATATTAATTTGAAAAACCCAAATAAAGGAATCACAGAAAAGCATTGGAGAGCAGAATAATATCACTTAGGCTAATTCACCATAAATCACATTAATACGATAGATTACAAACGAATTGAAAAGATTTTTTAACAAAAATAAATTTTATATAGGGGCAATTATTTCTATCGCTTTGTTGTATCTCGCGGTAAAAGATATTGATCTGGATGAGTTTTTGCATTATTTCACTTTTGAAAATATCGACATTCTGATATATGTAATTATTGTTAATGTTCTCTTAAGAATTGTTATTGCTCTTCGTTGGAATAAGCTACTGGATATTTTTCCGGGAAATAACTTTGTTACAACATTTCATTACACAAACATTGGATATTTTGCAAATAATTTTTTACCAGCTCGTTTGGGAGATATCATAAAATCCTATCTCTTAGCGGAAAAGAAAAAATATAGTAAGACACAAGTATTGACCTCAGCGATTATTGAGAGAATCTTTGATCTTATTGGATTATCAGTTCTTTTTATAATTGCTTTGCTCAGATATGATATACCAGAGAATATTCTTTTTGGGGGAGCTATTTTTATAAGCATCTTATTTATAGTTTCTTTAATAGTATTGTTAATGTTTAAGAAAAAGGATTTCATAGATCTAAAACTTGGGAATATCTCAAAATTTAAAACAATCAATTTTATCAGAAATAAGATTAGATCAGTTTTTTATTATCTTCAAAATTATCTAAAACTTAAGCAATTGTTATATTTAATTGCCACAACTGCCATGATATGGTTTTTATATGTTTTTGCTGGATTTATTATTATTGAACGATTAAGTAATTATCTCAGTTGGGATGCTTCAATTTTAAGCCTGATATTTTTGGGGGTCTCATTTATACTACCATCAACCCCAGGAAATATTGGTGTTCATCAGTTTGCATGTGTTTTAGCTTTTGGTATTCTTGGTATGGATAAAACCCAAGCAGTTGCATTTTCTTTTTACTATCAAATTCCTGTCATGGTTATTAGTGTTATCTTAGGATTTATATCTATATACTTTGAAGGTTTCTCAGTTAAAGGCATTAGTCGTATATCCAATGAAGCAAAATCTGCAGGTCTAAATGAAATCAATTGATATTTTAGTTGCAGTTAGGAATGAAGAAAAAAATGTTACTGAATTTGTTGAGAGAATGAATGAACTTGCTCCAAGAAATGTTAATATCAATTTTATTTTTTTGGAAGATGGAAGTAGTGACAGAACAGTGGAATTATTAAGAAACTTGTCTAAAAATTTCAATAACATTAATTATATTTCTTTTGAAAATAAATATGGGCAATATGCGGCTCTTTCCTATGGTTTGGGTATCTCAAAAGCAGATGCAGTTATAACAATGGATGTAGATGGCGGTCATCCAATTGAAACAGCGATAGAGATGATTAAATCATACCTTGAAGGTAATAATTTAGTGCAGGGTCACCGAATTGTTTATAAACGTAAGAAATTTTATAGAACTTTTATGAGTTATGCATACAATCTATTTTATTATATGATTGTTGGCGTAAATTTCTTTAAACAGAATGTTATGTTCCGATTAATGGATAAATCTATTAAAGAAAAGTTTCTGCATCACAAAAACTGGTGGCATATATTCAAAACAAATTTTAGAACGGATGACGGTATTAAAGATGTCTACATAGAGTATTCAGCACCTGAGCGTGAATTTGGTGAGAGTAAGTATGATTTTTTCAGATTGCTTAAGCTATCTTACAAATCTTTTTTGCATTGTTGTCATTAAAAGATTAATAGTTATAGACTTAATTCTGATTGCATTGATTTATTTTTTTGCAAGCTATGTTTCCATGGTTCTATCAATTTTAATTACTATGCTTTTTCTCTTGCTGAACATAAGTTTTTATGTTATAGTGAATCATTATCCTATAACAGAATTAAAAATAATCGAAACATCAATAACTGGTCTTAAAAGATGAAAAATATTTCCTTATTTATATTTCTTATACTAACAACATTTTATATCTTTTTTGGTTATGGGGTCATGATTACTAATGATTCTGTAACCAATATTGACCAGATCGTTAGCTTAGATATTTGGAGTCGTAGCTCACATTTCTCTTTTCACTTATTTGGTGTAATCTTTTATTTATTTTTTTCAAAATTGATTGGTTTAAGCGCAGTAACATCAATTGAAATAATGCTTGCAGTTTTTAGTGCTGCAGCTGCAGTAGCATTATATCAAATAGTTTTAAAAAAATTTAATAATGTAAATCAAGCAATAATTTCTGTTATTATTTATTCAATTGCAAGTGGCGTATTTAGATTTTCCTCCCAGGTCGAATATATTGTTTTAGTCCCATCATTAGGTCTCATAAGTCTATTCTTTTATGCAAAAGGTAAATATTTTATTTCTGGTATTGTATTTGGCTTAGGACTGCTTACTTCTGTTTTTGTAGTTCTCTTTGCCCCGATGTTTTTACTTTTCACCTCATTTAAAGAATTATTTAAGAAACAAAATATTATTTTTGCTTTAGTTGCAATCTCCATATTTTTATTCGTCAACATATTTACCTATCAAGAAACTGTAAGTGGTACGTGGTCATATGGTGGAGAATTAATTAGATATAAGCAAATTATTGGTGAAATTAATTTCCTTCGTCCTGCAGCAATTCTTCTGTACGGATATTTACGCTCATTTAATCTTATTATATTTTTCGTACCATTTATCTTGTATTATTTATTTCGTTTTAATAAAGAATTATTTTATTTACTCATACTGATAATATTTATACACGTTCCGGTTGCAATTCCTGAAGCACGTTACGGGGGTTATCAGATGACAGCTTATCCTATATTAGCTATATCTGCAGGATATTTTTTTAACAATTTATTGATAAAAAGAAAGTATTTTGTATACTTTACAATTCTGTTATTTGTATTCATTAATGTTTTCATAGTATCATCTGAAAGATCCTTTTTTATAGATTTAAAAGATACCTATGTTAAATTAGCTAATAATCTTAAAAACAAATCGGCCCTTATTGTATATCAGGCAAGTAAACCAATAAAAAATATTTATGCATCCAATCTTAAGGTGTATGATATTAAATCAGACTATCTAAATAAATTAGCTGAAAACAGTCCGGGATTTGTTCCAACAGATTTTTCGCAAGTCTTTAATGATAATGATACCATTTATTTACTTGAATCTGGTCAAAGTATGCCCGATGATAATATTAAAATTTTATTCAAGAATTTTACGAAAAATCAAGGGGCAAAAGTCAAAGGTTTTGCTTTAGAAAAGATATTAACAACTAATCCCTCATTTCACTCTGAAAAACTTGAGGGATATCCTCTTGATGTTTATATATTGACTAAAAATGAATAAATAAACTAGCTGCTGATTTTATACTTGTGCTACAAAAACAATTGATATACTAATGGAACTAATATATATAAATTCAGGAGTCAGTCCGGTTTTTCCTTCGCAAGTAATTGACTTACTAAAATATTATCATCATAATAATTGGTTTGTTAAAATAGTCTTGATCTGTGGTGTACGGGATGAATTTGAAAAGAAAAAAGCAGAAGAATTGCTAGTATCATCTTCTTTAGATGTTGTTTATTACAAATCATTCCCGAATTATCCGTTTTATAATGTTCTAGCTAAAATTCAATTGGTAAAGGCTATCAATAAAGTGCGAATTGGAGACTCTACAGTTTTCCATTCAAGGGGTTGGAGCTCAGCAAGTTTAGTTGATAAAAGTTTGCACAAAGTGGGATTGTCCAATCCAAAAATTCTTTTAGATATTAGAGGTGCGATCAAAGAAGAAGTGTTGGATTTTCAAAAGAATAACTGGTTAAAGAAGACAATCAAAAGTGTAAATATTAGTAAAGTGATTTCAGCATTAAAAAATTACGCTTTTATTTCTGTTGTGTCTGAGGCTCTTAAGGATTATGTTTTAAGTAATGTCGGCAAAATTGAGGGAGGAGTTTTAGTTACTCCTTGTCTGGCGGGTGAGTCTTTCAGTTATTCAGGTATACTGCGTGAAAAACTTAGAAATATTTTAGGTATCAAAGAGAATGAAAAACTCCTCGTTTTTAGTTCGGGTGGTGAATCACTCTGGCAGAATAATCAAGAGATAATAAAAATCGCAAATAAAGGATTTAAAGTATTAAACTTATCTAAAGTAAATGTTGACCACCCCAATGTAATTACTAAATATGTTAAATATGAAGAAGTTTCAGGATATATGTCGGCTGCTGATGTTGCATTGATTTTTCGCGAAAAAAGTATTGTAAATAAAGTTGCTTCACCTGTAAAGTTTAGTGAATATTTATGCTCTGGATTGCCAGTTATTTCTAATAAAAATGTTGATGTTATTAAACAATGCATTGAAAACACTGGTTATGGTTTACTTATAGAATCGATGGAAGATATAACTTTTGAGGCTATACATAAATTATGTGCCATACCAAGGAATAAAATTAGTGAATTTGGGAGAAAACATTTTGGAATTGAATCCGTGGCAGAAGGATATTTAAAAATTTACAATAAGATGATTAAACAAGAATAATATTTTATTGCAAATGGTAAATAATATCAGTAATGACATAAGCATTAGGGATTATTCCAAAGATGACAAAGCTTCCATTATTAATCTGTTAGGTTTTTTATTGGAAGGATTTGGAGAATCAGAAAGGAAGGAACTTTTTGAATGGAGATACGAAAGAAATCCTTACCAGAATAAGCCAATAATTTTCTTAGCTTTTTCAGGAGACATTCTAGTTGGGTTTAGAGCTTATTTAATTCAATATTTTCTCATATCGGATAAAAAATTAACTGTAATTAGTCCTGCAGACACGATTATCCATCCTGAATATAGAAGACGTGGTATAATTTCGATGTTAAATAAGCATAGTTTAGAAAAGATGTATTTAGAACACCCAGATAATAGTATTTTATTAAATACTACAACTAGTAAGAATGCGATGCCAACTTATTTGAAATTTGATTGGTTTCCTTGCTCAAACAAAAATAAAGTATATGGCTATAGATTTTCGATTTTCAACATTTTCAAATCACTAATAAAAATAAATAAAAATAGTAATAAAATAGATGAAATTTCTTTCTCAGATGCTGGCTTAATATTTGAAATCAGTAATAAGATAAATAAAAGAAACATAATAGAATTTATCAATATTAATAGACATAGATCGAAATTTACAAATATAAGAGACGAGTTATTTTTTGATTGGAGATATTCTTATGAGAGTGACAAATACATACAGGTATCATGTTTTTCAAATAAAAAGATGGCTGGCTATTTAATTCTTAAACGGTTATCAAATTATGAATACTCAATCGAAGAGTATCTTGCAACAGATAATAAAGTATTAAGACGGATGTTGAGGGCCATACAAAGAAAATTAAAAATTTCGACTTTGAGAACAATCCTTTTTTCCAAGGAAGATGAGCAAAAGTTTAAATTATACGGTTTTTATATAGAATCTAATTTGTTTCTCAAAACTTTTAAGAGACATCGATTTCCAGTACTTGTTCGTCCGACTCAGCCAAATCTTTCCCAAAATGATTTTTTTATTGAAGGAATTGATATAAGAGATATTGGAAATTGGCAGTTATTTCAGTCTGATAGACATTAAGTATATTTTAAATCGCAAGTTGACCTCAATAAGAATGTCAAGTTACTTTTCTTATAATAATTAGTTGGTAAAAAACCTTATATTCATTTTTTTTGAAATAATATTTATGATTATAATGCAATTAATTGATAAATATAAAAAATGATGATTTTAAAATCTGAATACTTATTATACTTTTGCGAAGGTATCGGTTCTGTATTTGATTCGCAGGTACTTGCTTTGTTACAATCCATAAATGAAAAAAATAGATTTAAAAATATACTTATTCTTGGGTATCAGAGATGAAAAAAAAAAAGATAGAAATTCAGAAAAGAAAGATTCTGTCAAAAGGATTGAAATTATTCCATTTAGGTTGTATCCTAATTATCCTTTTTTCAAATATTTGATTCGCAAAAATCTATTGGAGGCAATAAAAAATGCTAATGTAGATTTAGAGAAATCAATATTTCATACGCGTGGCGAGATGATGGCCTGGCATTTGGGTAAGATTTTACCTGTTAAATATATGATGAATATTCTGCCGGATGTACGCGGTGCAAGTACAGAAGAAATAAAGCAATTTTCCAAACTAGGATTATTTAAAAAGGCACTAAAAATTTATAATTATGATAGTGCATTTAAAAACCTTAATAAATTTAGTAAAATATCAGCAGTGTCATATATTTTAAAAGAACATTTAGCAAATAGTTATCAAATCAGTTCAACCAACATTTATATAACACCGAGTCTGGCAGGTAAAGATTTCTTATTTAATCAGTTACAACGTACTAAATATCGGAATGAATTAAATTTAAGTAATAATGAAATTCTTGTTGTATTTTACAGTGGTGGAATAGCTAATTGGCAGAATAATGATATTTTAAAGATTCTGGCAGAAAAGGGGTTAAAAGTCCTAAATCTATCTAAGAAAAATATAGAACATAAAAATATTATTAATAAGTTTGTAAGTTATTCTGAAATGCCCTCTTATCTTAACGCGGCAGATGTAGCTATCATTTGGAGAGAAAATAGTATAGTCAATAAAGTTGCCTCACCAGTTAAATTTAGCGAATATATTTGCTGTGGCTTACCAGTTATATCAAATGATTCAGTTGATATGATAAAAGAATATATAAAAAAGAATTCCTGTGGTTTAGTAATAAATAGTTTAGATGATATCGATATAGATTCCCTGAATCAATTGAAACAAATTGATAGGAAGATAATTTCAGAAACCGGACTTTCCAATTTTGGTATCGATAAAATAAATGATCAGTATAGTCAAATTTATTCAGCAATAAATGAATAGTTTATGAAAGTATTAATTGTATGCAGTGGTAATGTCAAAGAATTTAATTTAATTCTTCATCATGCATTTATTTATGAACAAATACAAGCTGTTAAGCAAAATTTTAATATTGAATACGATGTTTTTAATATTGTAGGAAAAGGAATTCTTGGATACTTGGGTAATCTTTGTAATTATAGAAATAAAATTAAAAGTTTTAATCCAGATGTAGTACATGCTCATTTTGGTCTTTCCGGCCTCCTAGCGAGCCTGCAAAGGAAATCGCCGGTGGTCATTACTTTCCATGGAAGCGATATAAATTTATCAAATGTACAACCTTTTTCAAGGATAGCAACAAGATTATCTAAGCATAATATATTTGTTTCGAGTAAAATTCAAAAGAAAATAGGTGTTAGAAATAAATACTCTATTATACCTTGCGGAGTGAATTTAGAAATATTTTATCCTATCAAATTGAAAACTGCGCGAGAGAAGCTTAATATGGATATGGAAAAAATTTATATTCTATTCAGTTCAAATTTTAAGAGAGTAGAAAAGAATTCATCTCTAGCCTTTACTGCTATTGATTTGTTAAAAATGGATTGTGAATTAATTGAATTGGATAACAGAAGCCGTGAGGAGGTCAATCTATTACTCAATGCTTGTAACTTGTTACTACTTACATCAACTTCCGAAGGATCTCCACAAGTAATAAAGGAGGCTATGGCTTGTAATCGTCCAATAGTTGCAACAGATGTTGGTGATATTAGGGAGTTAATAGGTAACACGGAAGGATGTTATTTAACATCCTTTGATCCTGCTGATGTAGCTAAAAAAATAAAACTCGCTTTACAGTTTGAAACAAGCATAAATGCAAGTGAACGGATAAAAGATTTTGATAATAATATTATTTCAAAAAAAGTTTTCGACATTTATCAAAAAGTAAAACGTTAAAACATGATAGTAATAGTGGACTATGGAATGGGGAATCTTCGTTCAGTGCAAAAAGCATTTGAAAGAATTCGTGTACCTGTAAAGATTTCCTCCAATATTGATGAAATACTTAAAGCAGAAAAAATAGTTTTACCGGGTGTAGGTCACTTTGAGCAAGGTATAAATAATTTGAAGAACAGGGGCCTATTTGGTGCATTAAATGAAGTTGTACTTGAAAATAAAATTCCAATACTTGGTATTTGTTTGGGTATGCAGCTTATGACTGACTTTAGCGAAGAAGGAAACTGCGATGGATTTGGGTGGATAAAAGCCAGGACACAGAGGTTTTCATTTCAAAATAATGGTTTAAAGATACCGCATATGGGATGGAATAACCTCTTGTTAAAAAAAGCAGATTCTTTATTTAAAGAAATAACTTCAGAGAATTTTTTTTATTTCGTGCATTCATATTTTGTTTCCTGTGAAAATGAGGCCGATATATTAACAGAAACAAACTATGGGACTAAATTTGTATCATCATTTAATAATAAAAATATATTCGGATGTCAATTTCATCCGGAGAAAAGTCATGATTCAGGACTACTAATACTCAAAAACTTTGCGTTTCTTCAAAATAATATTAAATAATCAATAACTTTAGAAGTAATGTTTTTACCACGAATCATACCTGTATTACTGTTAAAGGGCAAAGGACTTGTAAAAACAGTTAAATTTAAAGATCCCAAATACATTGGGGACCCTATAAACGCAGTTAAAATTTTCAATGATCTGAAAGCAGATGAGTTGGTTTTCCTTGATATTACTGCCTCAAAGGAAAACAGCACTATTTCTGAGGATCTAGTTAAAGATATTGGTGATGAAGCGTTTATGCCTTTTGGCGTTGGTGGTGGAATAAATAATATAAGACAAATTGAACTATTACTTAAAGCCGGAGCTGAAAAAGTCATAATAAATACCAATGCAGTTATTAAACCAGAGTTAATTGCAGAGGCTGCTAAGATTTTTGGAAGTCAGAGTATAGTTGTTTCTTTAGATGCTAAAAAAAGTTTGTTTGGTAAATATGGATGCTGGATAAAAGGCGGTCAAGATAATGCTAAAACCGACCCTATTGAATTTGCAAAAAAAGCCCAAGATCTTGGCGCTGGCGAACTAATAATTAATTCTATTGATCTTGATGGCATGATGACTGGTTATGATATATCGCTAGTAAAAATGATTGCTGATAGTGTTTCTATACCAGTTGTAGCGTGTGGCGGGGCAGGAAACTTAGAACATTTTAAGAAAGCATATTTTGAAGGTAATGCACATGCATTAGCTGCTGGCAGTACATTTGTTTTTCATGGTCCAAGAAGAGCAGTATTAATCAATTATCCATCAAAAAGTGAACTTAAACAGTTATTTAATGAATAAATAATACGAATGAATAAACAATTGAATGAATATAAAATATGTAGTCGCGGTATCTGGGATTCAACAGTTCCCGGAATTAAATTCGATGAAAATGGTGTTTCTAATTATGCAAAAATGCTTGATAAATTAATTGAACTATCTCCGGAAGGGGAAGTTGGCAATTCATATTGGGAAAATATTGTTGACCGTATGAAGGAAAAGGGGAAAGGAAAAAAGTATGATTGCATCATAGGTGTAAGCGGCGGAACAGACAGTTCGTATTTGTTGCATATTGCTAAGAAGATTTATGGTTTGCGACCTCTAGCAGTTAACCTTGATAACGGTTGGAGTTCTGAAATTGCTGTTCAGAATATAAAAAAAATTACCAAATCTTTAGAAATTGATCTAGAAACTTATGTAATTGATTATGAAGAAGTAAAAGCTGTATTACGCGCTTATATGAAAGCTGGTTTACCTTGGATTGATGGACCAACTGATAATGCCATAAAATCTGTACTTTTTAATATTGCGGATAGGGAAGGAATAAAATTTGTTATTAATGGAAGTGACTTTCGTTCTGAAGGTAAGCAACCGAGCGAATGGACATATACAGATTCAAAACAAATGCTTTATCTTCTGAAGAAATTTGAGAGTGTTAGGCTAAAATCATACCCTTACCAGACCTTATTTGATATGGTTAACTCCAGCCTGATAAAAAAAATAAAAGACTACCGACCTTTTAATCATATTGAATATGAAAAGGAACCAGCCCAGAAATTTTTGATAAAAGAGTATGGCTGGGAATATTATGGTGGGCATCATCACGAAAATATTTTTACAAGATTTGCAATTGGATATTGGATGCCAAAAAAGTTTGGAATAGATAAAAGAATAATTACTCTATCTGCACAGGTGTTGACAGGTCAAATCAGCAGAGATCATGCGTTGGAAATGATTAAACATGCTGCTTATGATATTGATCAAATGGAAAAAGATAGAGAATATATAATTAAAAAACTTGATTTGACGAAAGAAGAATTCGATTTTATTTGGAATAAACAGAATAATTTTTATTGGAATTATCCTTCTTATATGCCTCTATTAGAAAAATATTTTAAGATATCAAACTCACTTTTGAGATATTTTTTCCCTACGCCTCCAACAATACTTGTTGAAAAACAAATAAGAAAAAATTTGAATTTATTCCTTATTTTAAATATTTTATCTCTGAATTTCTCACTATGCATTTAGAAAAACAAAACAGATAGAATGCGTATTTTTATTGACATAGGACATCCTGCTCATGTACATTATTTCCGAAATTTTATAAAAATGATGGAAGGGAAAGGACATAAGTTTTGTATATCTGCCAGAGACAAAGAAATTACTCATTCCTTGTTAGATTATTATCAAATACAATATACTTCTAAGGGTAGGGGTCAAAAGAGTTTATTTGGTAAATTTTTTTATTTATTTAAAGCAAATTATGTTATTTTCAAGTTAGCTAGAAGATTCAAACCAGATATTTGTTTAAGTTTTGGTTCTCCTTATTTGGCCCAAATTTCAAAAATAATTTGTAAACCACATATTGCATTTGATGATACCGAACACGCTAAATTTGAACATTTGCTTTATGTTCCATTTTCAAATTGCATTTTAACCCCTAACTCATTCAAGAAAGATTTTGGAAAAAAACATATTAGGTTTTTTGGAAGTATGGATATTGCTTACTTACACCCCAAATATTATGAATCAAACATTAAATATTTGGAAGAACTTAAGCTAGTTGATAAAATATATTTCTTTTTAAGATTTGTTGAATGGGATGCTACACATGATTATGGACAAACTGGTTTTTCAATCGAAGGGAAAACTAAGATTATTAAATTATTATCAAAATATGGTCAAGTAATAATTTCATCCGAAGGTAATCTACCTAATGAATTCAGAAAGTACTTATACCGGGGTGATCCTTTCAAGATTCATACTTTAATTCAGTACTCTTCTCTATTTATCGGCGAAAGCGGTTCAATGGCTACTGAAGCTGCTGTCTTAGGCACAACCGCAATTATGGTAAATTCAAGTGCCAAATATTTTGGCGTTTTCGAATATATTAGCAAATTCGGTAATCTCCTTTATTATGATAAAGAAAATGAGGCAATCGAAAAATTGAGGATTTATTAAGTAGTAATGATTTCAAGAAAAGTTCCATTAGGAACGCCAGGGAATATATGCGACAGAATATAAATCTAACTGACTTTATGGTTTGGTTTATAGAGAACTATCCGGATAGTTTTGAAATTTTGAAGAAAAATCCTGATTATCAATATAATTTTAAACAATGAACTAATATGTTTTTACGTGAACTCGGGAAATGAATTCCACTCTTATAAACAAGTATTATATTTGAGGTATACCTTTTGACAAAAACTAATATATCTTCATTGAGAAATTCTATTGATTCTGAATTATTTCATAAATTTCTTTATGGACAAAGATGATCATAATTGTATTACTATTGAATTAGTCTTTTATGAATAAAATTAAAACTATTATTTCAGCAATCTCAACGATTTTTCCATCAAGAATGAGAATACCGCTGATGAATCTATTGGGATATAAAATTAATCCAAAAGCAAGATTAAAAATATTTTCTGTAATCTTAGCTAGAGAAATAAGTATAGATGCTTTTGCTAAAGTAGATAGTTTTGTTGTCATTGCTGGGTTGGATAAATTAATTATGAAAGAATACAGTGCGATCCAAAGATTTACTTATATCAGTGGTAATTATTTATTTAAGATTAATAAAAGATCTATGGTTGGTTCTCGTTGTGTAATAAACGCCGGTGCAGGTGATGTAGAAATAGGTGAATACTCAGCTTTTGCACCACGATCCTCAATTTACACTCATGGAACATTCTTACCTGCTACGCTAGGCTATCCAACTACTAATAATGGAATTAAAATAGGTGATTATTGCTGGATAATGCAAAGTTCTTCTATTGGCCCTGGAGTTATCATTGAATCGAATTCCATTATACTACCAGGTTCAAGTATCGTAAAAATATCCCTGGTAATATGGTAGTGTAGTATACACCTATTGAACGGAAAAAATTCCCAATCTATTTTTTTAAGAAAAAGCTGGATGACACTGATTTGGTTTCACTTATTAAAGAAATCACGATTAATTATCTAAATATGTTAAAATCAAAAAATATCAGCTTGGATTTTACAATTGATTATGATGTTATCAATGTTACATATCAGAAAAATAAAAAATACAAAATTCTGTTTTCGGAAATAAACTCTGATACAATTTCTGTCAACAATGAGATAACACAAATTCATTTTTATTACGATTTTGATATCAACATTTTGAAAATTAAAAAATATGTCTGTTATGACTTTAAAAGGATTATCAAAAGTTATCCAAAATTACCTGGAGTATTAAATAAGTTTGATGATTATGCTTTCGGTTATTATGGTCTCAAATTTATGGATATGGATTATTTCTAATATGACTTTTAATCTAATGTGTATTGTATCTAATTTGTTTATGAAGTAGAAGATCGTAATTTAAAATAATTATGAAATCAAACAGAAGTGGGCGTTTTTTAATTATTGATAATTTAATGAAAGTTTGTTTGTTGTAGCCAGAGCAAAAAGTTTTAATCAGTTTTCTAAATAACAAGAAAAAATAAAAAGATTTATTAATGTATTATTATTTTGTACTCAACCATCCTGCTCATTATCATTTGTTCAAGAACACAATTAGAGAATTAATGTCTAAAGGTCATGAGTGCGAAATATTTATTAGACCTAAAGATATTTTAAAGGAGTTACTTGATAATGACGTATTTGAATACATAATATTGCCGGAATTTAAAAGAAAAAATAGTAGTATATTATTTTCATCATCATTGGGGTTACTTCTAAAAGATTATCAATTAGCCAAATATATTTTGAAAAGAAAACCCGATTTAATGATAGGTACAGATTGGGCAATTACAAATGTTGGTAAATTATTTAATATACCTTCTTTGGTTTTCAATGAAGATGATACAAATGCAACCGCAGAGAATAAATTATTTTATCCATTGGCAACACACTTAGTATTGCCTGATTGCTGTGATAAAGGATTATGGGGAAATAAAAGGATATCATACGCTGGATATCATGAACTAGCATACCTTCATCCCAAAACATTTAACTTCAATAAAGACGTGATTTTTAAAGACAGCAATAACCAAAAACCATTTATAATAATTCGTTTGGTTGCACTAACAGCAAGCTATGACAAGGGCAAAAAAGGTTTGGGAATTCACTTGCTGAATCAAATTATTGAGAATTATAAAAATCAATATCAAATTTTAATATCATTTGAAGGTAAGCCAAACCAACAATTTAAAGAATATTGTTACAGCTTTGATCCTAGTTTGATGCATCATTTTTTAGCAGGAGCTCATTTAGTAATAGGTGATAGTCAGACTATGATAGCTGAAGCTGCCGTACTTGGAACCCCATCAATCAGGTTCAATGATTTTGTTGGTAAACTTGGATACCTTGAAGATCTTGAACATAAATATGGATTGACATATGGAATTAAAACTTCGGAACCTGAAAAATTATTAGCAAAAGTTAATGAGTTGCTGTCATCTACAAATATTATTGAAGAATGGAAAAGAAAAAGACAAAAAATGCTTCAAGATAAAATAGATGTAACAGCTTTTATGATTTGGCTTATAGAAAACTATCCAGCCAGCTTTAAGACAATGAATGAAAATCCTGATTATCAATTTAATTTTAAATAAAAAATGAAAATACTCCCATATAAATATATAGCTAATAAAGTCTGCACAAGATGTCTTATGGACGATACAGTTAAAGGAATAGCCTTTGATGAAAAAGGCGAATGTACTTTCTGTAAAATTCACGATGATCTTGAAAGAAAATTTCCTTTGAATGATGAAGCACCCCAAAAGCTTCAAACTTTAGTGGAGAAAATAAAGCAAGATGGCAAAGGTAAAAAGTATGACTGTATTGTTGGAGTAAGTGGTGGAAGAGATAGCACTTATACCCTGCATAATGCGGTTAAATTGGGTTTACGTCCGCTTGCTGTTCATTTTGATAATGGATGGAATTCTGAAATAGCTGTGCAGAATATTAAAAATGCTACAAATATTCTAGGTGTCGATCTGCATACTCATGTTGCCGATTGGGAAGAATTCAAAGATTTACAAAGATCATTTTTATTTGCTTCTGTGCCTGATGCAGAAGTACCAACAGATTGGGTTATTTTTTCAGTTTTATTTGCTGAAGCTGCCCAGTATAATGTTAAATATATTGTTCACGGGCATTCTTTCCGTACTGAAGGTACAACACCGCTTACCTGGACATATATGGATGGTAAATACGTTCAGGATGTACAAAGTAAATTCGGTAAAGTGAAGTTAAAAAGCTTTCCAAATATGTCGATGAGTAAGTACATTTATTATTCCCTATTTAAAAAAATTAATCAGATTAGAATTCTATACTACTACCATTATAACGAGACGGAAGTATTACGTGTATTAGAGGAAGAATTGGGTTGGAAGAATTATGGTGATAAACACCATGAATCAAAATATACAGCATTTTTTCAGGCTTACATACTTAACAAGAAAATTTAATATTGATAAAAGAAAACTTCATTATTCAGCAAAAGTCCGGAATGGTCAGTTAACAAGAGAGGATGCACTTGATGTAATAAAAAAGGATCCTTACACTGGCGGAATGGAATCTTTGGACTATTGTTTAAAAAAACTTGATCTTTCTTATGATGAATTTGATAAAATAATGAGTGATAAACCGAAGTCCTTTTTGGATTATAAATCATATTTTAATCTTGTTAAAACATTTAAAAAACCAATTCGCTGGGGAAATAAAATTGGAATTGTTCCGGATACTGTTTACAAAAAGTATTTTAGTTTTGATATTTGAGATGGTGGGCATCACTTCCTCTGCCTTTACACCAGTGATTAGTGACAACTAATAAATATTGTATCCGCTCTACCCTCTGCGGTTCGCGCCTACCGCAGCAATACCATTTTTTTAGTCTCAGTAAAAGCTCGTCCTGAGCCTGCCGAGGGGGCTGTTTGTAAACGATAAACGTAAACACCTGAGGCCAAATCGCCTGCAGAGGTTGAAGTATTAAATTCGACTTCATAACTGCCGGCTGGTTTGAATTCGTCTACAAGAGTAGCAACTTCGTTTCCTAAGATATCATAAACTTTTATTGATATTTGACTAGTCACCGGTAACTGATATCTGATTACTGTTGAGGGATTAAATGGATTCGGATAATTTTGTGAAAGAATAAATTCCGTCGGTATCTTTTCATCATCAGCATCGCTTGGAGGTATAGTATATTCTGCAGCATTATGATTTGCAGATATTAAATTTCCTGACAAATCAGCCACATTATTTACTGTTATTGTGTATTGATGTCCGAAAGTATGTGCAGTTGTATTAATAATTAATTTATTCTGGTTCGTTGATTTTTGAATACCAAGAATATTTATTCCGTTGTCAATCGAATAATTGGAAATATTTAATGCTGTAGTGCTATCTACTGTTTCAGAGAATTCAACTTCCAGATTAACTGAGTCAAGCAGGGAAGCACTTACTAATTGAGGCGGAGTAATATCATACGTATAAGTTAAATTCTGAAATAAATTAGGTTCCAGTAATGTTAAATTATCATCATCATAAATTCCCCAGAACGGACTGGTTGAAAGCCAATTAATACTTGCTAATCCATTAGCATCTGTAATATCAAAATAAATTGTTACAACATCTGTCCACCCCGATGTATCTGACACAATAGTTCCATTGTTACTATTGTTGAATGGCAAATCAATGTTTACCCATATTCTGCCTTTCATTGGTCTGGTTATAGTAGCTGGAGAGTAATTATTATCTGAGAAATTATGAAAAATATAATCTGTGTTTCTAACTGGATCGCTGATGATATTAATTGCAGAAGTATCGAAACCAAAGACTATTGTTGCTCCGCCAATTCCATATGTTCCTGTGACTGTATTAATCTGCATAAGAACCGCAATTTTTGAACTATCCGAATTTGTGACAACGAATCTACCATTAATTTCAGCTCCTGAAATAACTGATGTGAAAAGGATTATTGCTATACTGGCTGTCAATTTTGATTTTAGAATCATTCTTGTACAAAAGTTAAAAAACATACCTGATTTCCTATTTTACCTTGTTTTGACTCAAACAGTTTTAAGCTACTTATATGGGTTGTATTGTATCAAATTGGGTGCCCAAAAATAACTGCTGCATCCTTTTGAAACAAACTAATTATTTGCTCGCAAGTAAGAAAAACCGGTAATTATTACTAATAAATAACGATTTTTGAAAAAATTACAGTTGAATTATAAGAATATGATTGAATTTTGATATGAAAATTATGCGTAAAAAAATATTACTATCCTAAATATATGATTCAAAGAAAGCAATCCTTGCTGTCTGACAGTTATTTAGAATAGCATCCTATATGCTTTATTGGAATCGCACTTGATTAAATTTTTAATAGAATTAAATGGAATATTCTAATCCACAGAATATTAGATTATCCAGTTACTCGCTGCTGGATTGTTCACTTTAACCCGTCAAGTAAGTTTCCTTAGAAAATCTCAGGGGTGATGTAAAATGGTTTGCCTGATAATATTAAAAATATTGGGTAGGTTTAGCCTTCAGCATATTTGAAACTTGTATTAAAATCTTAGAGTGTATAATGTCGTACGCAAGATTGCAGCCATCCTTGAAATGACTTTATAGTTTTCAAACAACCTCTGATAGGGAAGGATAGTGTTGTAGTTGTTTGTGAAACCTTTCAGTTTTAAAAATCTTTGCGAATAAAAATAATCATTGAAAAATGATAACTAAAACTGACTACCAATTAGAATTCATCTCCCAAATAATTATAATAATCATCCTCATACTCATACTGCGTTCACAGCGCTTCGCTCTTACCTAAGAAGCACCATCTTCTTTGTTTCCGTAAAATTTTCTGCGGAAAGT
Organism: Ignavibacteriales bacterium; assembly: GCA_016707115.1. Lineage (GTDB taxonomy): Bacteria > Bacteroidota > Ignavibacteria > Ignavibacteriales > Ignavibacteriaceae > IGN3. The sequence continues at coordinate 33,896 of JADJIH010000006.1, forward strand.
TTATAAATATATATTCCGCTTGCTAATTGTTGACTGTCGACTGAAGATTGAAAATCAACTTCATAATTACCGGCAGGTTTATATTCATCAACTAACGTTATTATTTCATTTCCCAGCATATCATATACTATTAATACTTGCCGACTATCAACTGGACACTGCCAGCTGATTTTGGTACTCGGATTAAATGGATTAGGATAATTCTGAGATAATTCAAATTTAACAGGAACAACTTCTACTTCTACTATTTCTGAATATTCAAAATGTCCATCATTATCAATTTGTTTAAGCCTGTATTGAAAACTGCTTCCACCAACAAGTTTGTTATCTGAAAATGAATATTCTTTTACTGAATTTGAATTTCCATTACCATTTATAAAACCAATCTTCTCCCACACTTGACACTCAGCGCTTAACGCACAGCGTTCTACTTCAAATCCATAATTATTAACCTCCGTCTTTGTATTCCAGTTAAGTAGTATCTGGCCGTTTTTTGCCTTTACTGTAAAAGAACTTAATTCTACTGGTAGGAGGTAATTTGAAGCTGAGTTATGGTTTGGGTCTATGATGTTTCCTGCAAGGTCAGTGATATTATTTACTGTAACCGTGTATGTTCCAGATTCGGAAGGAGATGTTCTTAATGTTACTTGCGTTAATGATAATGTAGCGCTTGAAACATTTATCCCATTACTGATTGAATAATTATTGATGTTCTGCGCGGTGCTGATGTTTAATTGTTCAGAAAAGTTTAATACTAGAGTAGTTACGTCACTGAATGTCGCACTTACTAATTGAGGGGGGGTGATATCGTTAGTAATCACGTAGTTTAAATTCTGAGATGTCCCCGGATTCCACAAAGTTGTGTTATTTGCATCATAAATTCCCCAGTACGGATTTATCATTAACCAGTCGAGTTTTAAAGTATCGCTGGGGTTAATGATATCAAAAAACAAAGTAGCTACATCAGTCCACCCGTTGCTTCCAGAAACAACAGTTCCATTATTACTGTTATTGAAAGGAAGATCAATATTTAACCATAATTTATCAATTGCAGGTTTTGTTATTGTCGCAGGGCTGTATTTATCACCGCTAAAATTATGAAAAACATAATGAGTGTTAACCTGAGGACTGCAGTTGAAGCTTAATGCAGAACTGTTAAATCCAATTACGATAGTTGCTCCCCCCATATCATCGGAGCCCGTATTTGTATTTACTTGAAGGAGTACTTCAAGTATTAGACTATCTGTACTTATTACAACGAATCTGCCGTTGACATTCGTGGCGGAGATAATTGTATTAAAAACAAAAAGTAACATTCCAATCTTATACATACTACGCATATTCATACTGTCCATCCCATTTATAAATAATCTGATTACAATTAATTAAAACATCAAAATATTTCGTCAGAAAAAATGAATATCATAATTTCAAAACGGACTAAGTAAGCTCTTTCTTCCAAATCTGGATTTGAAGAGATTACTCTGTGCTTAGCGAAGAAGTACCATCTTCTTAGTCTCAGTAAATGCCTGCCCTGATCCAGCAGATGGATCTATCTGTAAACAATAAATGTAAACACCGGAAGCAAGGTTCTCTGAGTTGAAAACAACTTCATGACTACCTGCTTCCATAAATTCATTCACTAATGTGACAACTTCATTTCCTAACACATCGTAAACTTTTAAAGTCTGATGACTGCTGATAGGAGACTGCCAGCTTATTTTTGTACTTGGATTAAAAGGATTCGGATAATTCTGAGCAAGTTCAAAACTAATTGGAACGGTTTTTATTTCTACAACATCTGAATAAGTGAATGAACCATCCATATCAATTACTTTTAATCTATACTTAATAACAGATGAATTATGAATTGTTATATCCGTGAAACTATATTCCACAGGAGATGTTGAGTTTCCTTGGCTTTCGATAAATCCAATCTTTTCCCACTTCTCACTTCTTACGTCTTGCGTTTCACATCTTTCTACTTCAAATCCATAATTATTTAGTGATGTGGCTGTGATCCATTTTAAGTTTACTAAATTATTATCAAGAAGGGAGGCACTGAATGAACTCAATTCAACTGGTATAATGAAGTTAATCAGATCATCAAATTGTCCGATATTCCATAATGAGGTATTGTCATCATCATAAACACCCCAGAAAGTGCTGTTTGTTATCCACCAAAAACTTGCAAGCCCGTTTTCATTTACTATATCAAAATGAATTGTTGCTACATCAGTCCAATTTTCACCACCGGCTACTATAGTTCCGTTGTTGCTATTGTTGAATGGCAGATCAATATTAACCCAAATTTTGTTGTTCATCGGTCTGGTAAGAGTAGCAGGACTATAATTGCCGCCACAGAAATTATGTATAATATAATCTGTGTTTTTAATTGGAATAGATTTAAATGTCGTGACTGAAGTGTCAAATCCGATGACGATTGTCGCCCCGCCCATAGCATCAATACCTGTGTTCGTGTTTATCTGAAGCAGAAGGGATAGCCTGGAACTGTCATTATTAACAATAATGAATCTTCCATTTACATTCGTAGCTAAAATGGTTGAACTGCAGAATATTACAACCATCAACACCATCATTTTTAATTTTAATATCATATACCCACCCTGTTAAAAAACTTAACCGATTTCCCAGTTAAAACTTATTATTTTTAGTTAATTAAGAACCATTTATTTATTGGGGTATGTATCAAACTGAGTGCCTGAAAATAATACCTGATCCTTTTTGAAACATAAATGTTTAAATTGTAATAAGTAAATTCTATAGGTAATTTTTACTGGGAGAGATGAATTATGAAAAATTTACTTTTACTTAGAGAAGCATTAGTTTGTTTTTAATATGTGAAATAGAGATTAATATTTGGAAATTGCTTTATTTATTTTTAATTGAGAGGTTGCGTGTATATTACTGTTTGTTGGTCTGAGCGAAGTTGAAGATTGACGTATTGAAATAAATTAGCATCTCCATGGCATTTCCACTCGGTGTTACGCTTTTTATTTTAATAACAAAGGCTCTAATGGGAGAAGTCTTATAATTTATACAGATTTCCGGCACGAAATCAATTGGGATTCTTCGAAATACCTTTTGCAAATTTAGGGCATTTTTCTCGGCTTAAGAGATACTAACTAGTTTGTCAGTTTGAAAAAGGGCAGAGATGAAGTTAGAATTGTTTTTACGTTTTTTGTATTTGAATTAAGTGAAAAGTTTAATTTCATTGATAACGATGTTGTTTTTAATACATGAAAAGTTTTGAAATTGTTTAAACAAACGAATGAAAAACTATCGATGCTGCGGATGACATAGAATACTATTAAGGACTATGAATAACCACAAATCTAAAAATCACTCTGCTCACAACGCACAGACCCGTGTGTGATGCCCTTTGCGCTTACCGCAGCAGCACCATCTTCTTTGTTTCAGAAAATTCATTAGTCTGAATTTTATAAATGTATATCCCGGAAGCTAAATTATTTGCATCAAATTCTACTTCGTGCTGTCCGGCTTCCATAAATTCATCGATAAGCGTTGCAACTTCGTTTCCTAACACATCGTAAACTTTTAAAGTCTGATGACTGCTGATAGGAGACTGCCAGCTGATCCTGGTGCTTGGATTAAAAGGATTCGGATAGTTTTGTGACAGCACCAATGTTGTTGGAGCCATAGGCTCCTGATTCGGAGTTTCTTTAAATATTGATCCAAAACTTTCAAATTCCCAGATGCTTGCCTTATTACTTTGATTGCATTCTTTCAGTACTAGTTTGATATATCTTCCATCTGTGGAATCAAATTCAATTTCAGTCCATTCAGCTTCTTCTGACCAAATATCCTCTAAAATTGGACTCCATGAATTTAAATCAACTGAAGAGTAAACAGAATATTTGTACAATCTTCCGGTCTCTCCTTTGTAAAAAGAGATTCTTAAACTGTCCATAGAAACACTTTTACTCAGATCATAAGTTATCGAGTCGGGCATTATCCTTGCACTTTGCCATCGGGATTCGGGGTCACTCATTCCAAATCCGTCAATTGTTTTATTCGGGGTGTAATTTTGTTCCCAGGTGGATGCTGTTACATTAGAAATAGTGTTCTTTGAATAATTTCCTTTTATTCTTTTTGGAATTCTATAAGAGTTAATTTTTGGATTGGGGGATTGTAAATTACCAGCTCTGTCTTTTATATTGGAAACTGTAAGAGTATAATCAACATCTGTTAGTTGTTTTGAAGTCTTTAATTTTATTCCGGTTGAATCAGGTAAAAGCTGTGCAGAAATAATACTGATATTACCGGATATCGAAAAATTATTTTTGTTTTTTGCGGTATTGATATCCAATCTTTCGGAAAATTGAACCGTTACAGATTGGCTGCTTGTTACTATGATTCCGTTAATGGCAGGAGGTGTAATATCTGAAACGAATGTGTATGCTGATGAATTATTATTTGAGGAAATATTATTTCCTGCAATATCGTGAACATTACTCACTGATATAGTATAATTTTGACCTGGTGTATGTGAAGTTGTATTTAAAGTCACTTTATTCTGATTCAATGAAAGTGATCCGCTAAGCACACTAATTCCATTGTTAATAGAGTAATTTGAAACATTAACAGCAGAGGAAATTTCCATCGGTTCTGAAAATATAATTTCCAGTTTTACGAATCAAGCAGGGTAGCGCTAACTAATTCAGGTGGAGTTGCATCGTTATTAATGAAATAGGTTAAATTCTGAAATGTACTCGGGCTCCATAATGTTGTATTGTTTGCATCATAAATTCCCCAGTATGCATTTGTCATAAGCCAGTTGAGTTTTAATGTGTCGTTTGGGTTTATTATATCAAAAAATAAAGTAGCTACATCAGTCCACCCGTTGCTTCCAGATACAACAGTTCCATTATTGCTGTTATTAAAAGGCAGATCAATATTTAACCATAATTTATCAATTGCGGGTTTTGTTATAGTTGCGGGACTATAATTCCCTCCGCTGAAATTATGAAAAATGTAGTTTGTATTAACTTGAGGATTGCTGAAGTTTAATGCAGAATTATTAAATCCGATTACGATGGTCGCGCCACCCATATCATCGGAGCCGGTGTTTGTATTTATTTGAAGTAGTACTTCAAGCTTGTTGTTATTTGTTCCTTTAACGATAAACTTGCCATTAACATTGGTAGCTGTAATTGAAATCGAGTTTGCAATAAATAACATTCCGAATATATAGATATTAAGAATTTTCAATATGTCTTTTCCTTCCGTATCCTAAACAGATTAACAATAATTAAAATATTTTGATCATTAAACAGTAAATGACCAGACCTGACCATAAATGACTATCTCTTCTCTGCGCTTACCTTTGCGCTCTGCCTCTTGCTCTTTCTTTCCTCCCCCGCCTTTTTTCTCTGTTTTGCCTTTCAGCTCTACGCTTACCTCCATGCGCATTGCGCTCCGCACTACGGCACCTGTGTCATCGTTCCGTTATTTATATTCCAGTAAAGATTTACATCGTGTATGGTCACACCGCCATCTAAATTAAAATCTCCATTTAAATAACCAAGTGTTCCGTTTTGAGGTAGCCATACCTCATTCCTGTCCGCAATGGTTATTCCGCCGTTGCTATTTCCGTCGCCTGTATACATTCCGAATATTCCGTTACCAAGATTTGCCATTGGATTTGTTCCGTAAGCTTTATCCATACCGTTTGTAAAATCGTAAATTTGCGAATTTGCTGATAACTGTACTGGGTTAGCCGACATAACTGCCAAATGATTTCTGTGAAAAACCGCAACATAATAAGACCCTTCCTGCACGTTGCTGAATGGTACACCGATGCTTCCATCACTATTAAGTAAAGTTCCGTCGTTCTTCAGTATCGCTGCTTTTCTGGAAACAACCTGTGTTGGATTTGAACTGCTTCTCAACTCTACAAGAACCCAATCAACAAAACTTGAACTTGAACCTGAACTTAAACTCTCACTTCCATTATAATTCCATGGAGCTGTATTAAAAGGCTGCGTATTTGGAAGCAATCCATTTTGACTTAGGTTTGTGTTCATTAAATTTGTATTGAATGGACCCTGGAGGAATATTTTGCTTCGTAAATTAATATTACTTGATTGACTTCCACCAAATTCTAAAGCACCCATATCCCAAGAGCCTGTTCTTTCATTCCCAAGAATATCATATCGTAAAAATGGAAATTCGGCGGATAAATCTACACCTTCATCTCTGCCTGTTTCAGTATAATAATCTTCTTTATTAAGTCCATATTTATTAGCAAAAATTACAGCAGTAGAATTTCCGGAATTTCCGTGAACATCGAATCCATCTGATTGCCATTGTGACCAAGATTTGTTAATTCCGCCTGCTACCGCAAAGGGTGAAGATATACCAGCATATTCAGCATAATAATTGTAATCAATATCTTTATAAGTTGCATTCCAATAAGCAGTAGTATTTTCTATGTTTAGAATATTTGGGGCAAGACTATCTTTGATGAGAATATTATTCTTCATAACAAGAGTATCGATAGCCCATCCTGTAAACATGCTGCCAGAACTCCCTTTTGATATAATTGTATTGTTAAGAAAGTAGATACTATTGTACTCAGAATAACTACCTACATAATATCTGCCAATTGCAAGACCACCGACACCAGTCCGTATTTTCCTATTCACAAAAATATTGTTATAAATTACAAATCGGGCATTAGCACTTTGAGTCCAACCATAATTATATAACATATTATTCCAATGCGTTCCTTCTGGGTTTGTATCTATTAAAAGATTGTTAGATATTGTTATTGTTAAACGCTGACCTGCAGGAACATTAAAACCCAAATTAGAAAGTTGTATTCCATCCCTATGGGCATCGGTTTCGTTATTACCATTTCTAAGGATGATTATGTTTCTATCAATAGTGTGTCCACCATTACCGCCGCTCATTGTTATAGCATCCTGACTATTTGGTAAATCATTTGGCAAATTTTCAATAATACAATTCCTGACTGTTGTCTTTGTCCCGTTTATATATAATACTTCAGTTATTCCCTTACCTATAATGTGATTATCTTCAAAGAATATTAAACTATCACGAAGTTCAGCATCATTATCTCCAAGTTGTACCATACCGCTTCCACCTATTCTATTGTCGATGATTGTGAAGCCAATAAACTTAATATTTGACAAATTCATTATAGCCAAAATCGGACTTTCCGTTCCATATGCAGAAATATAAACATCTCCATTGTGTCCTGTTTGATAAGCAGGAGTTACTACAACAGGGTAGCCACTTGCAAAAGTATTCTTAGAAGAAGTACCATACCCTAATCGTATGCCATAAGCACCATTTGGAGAATAAATCGTAGAATCTGTTCCACCTGAAACATAAATGGTATCACCTGGTTGAATTATCTTCCAATTTATCCCATTACCTGCTCCCCAATAATCCGTTGAATCAAAATCTGTCCAGGCATTCGCCCAATTTCTGCCAGTGTCTCCACCAGTCGCATCTCTGTTGACATACCAAACATTCTGAGCATTAACTGTCATAAACACTAGTGCACTTATAATTATTATCTTCATATTTTTATCTATTATTTATTTATAGCCAATTTTACGATATGTGAATATGTTTTAGTGTTTTTTCACTAAATTTCTTTTTTCTTTCAGTAACAATATGTGTACCACCTTGAATCATTATTTTCTTGATTCATTCAAAGTGAGACATAAGGTAAATATGTAAGTCTGGTAATTTTTACAATAAAATTTTTAATTATGGGAATTAAAAAGACGAAAGTGGTTTATAGAAAAGTACCAGTAAATATTGAGCAAAATTCTTTCGTACTGGGATATAAAAATAATAAAAAAATATTAAATAATAAATAACTGATCTTCAGTAAGAAAACCATAGGAAAAAGTGGTAATCTATTAGATTTTGTAGGATTTTATTAGCGACAAACAAACGAATATAGTATTTTATTAATTTTTATATCCTTGATTTAATTTATATATTTAGCTACTTCTTATATTAATATATAATCGATTACTGGGTATTATAATTGCAAAATTTTGAAAGCGACAAAATCTTATTACTTTATAAAATATGTAAGATCAATTTTTCTTAAAATATCCTTATTAATTGTTTTACAATTCTCTCTGCAGATTTTCCATCCCATAACTCAGGAATGGCACCTCTTTTCCACTGTCCAGAAAATAATTTTATTAAAGCAGGTTTTATCGCGGATGGGTCAGTCCCAATAAGTTCATTTGTTCCTATCTCTATAGTCTCAGGTCTTTCAGTGTTATCACGTAATGTAAAACAGGGGACACCCATCACAGTTGTTTCTTCTGTAATACCTCCGGAATCTGTTAACACAGCTTTGGACCTCTCTACCAAATAATTAAATTCAAGGTAACCTAATGGTGCTATAGTTTTCAAATTGGGTTCATGTATATCTAAATCATTAAAAATCTTTTCCGTACGCGGATGAATTGGAAAGATAACTGTTAAACCTTGTACATTAGTTACAATCTCTTTTAAATGACTTTTCAATTTGTTACCTTCGTCAACATTAGCAGGTCGGTGCAACGTTATCAATATGTATGATTGATCTTTCAGATCAAATTTATCCCATAGATCCGGTTTTTTGAATCTGCTTCGGTTAGCAAGTAATGTATCAATCATTACATTTCCCACGAAAAAAATTCTATCATCATTTATACCCATTTTCTTTAGATTATCACCGGCCCATTTGGTGGTTGTAAAAAAATAATCAGATAGACAATCTGTTACCATTCGATTTATTTCTTCAGGCATTGTAAGATCATAGGATCGAATACCGGCTTCAACGTGAGCAACTTTTGTATTTAATTTTTTTGCAACGATACTGCAGGCCATTGTACTTGTGACATCACCTACTACTATAACTAAATCACTCGGGTTTGTTATAAGATCTTTTTCAAACGCAATCATAATTGCCGCAGTTTGCTCTGCCTGTGTTCCGCCCCCGCATCCCAGATTTATATCCGGTTCCGGGATATTTAATTCGTTAAAGAATGTATCACTCATTTTACTGTCATAGTGCTGCCCAGTATGAACTAAGCGGAACTGGATTTGATGTCCGTTGGATCTAGCTTGTTTTATTGCGTTAATAATAGGAGCAATTTTTATAAAATTTGGCCGGGCGCCAGCAATTAGAGTAAGTTTCATAAATATTTTTTCCAGGTCCTTTATAATTTTTTCTTGATTACTAATTGGATTCTTGCATCACTTATTTAAAAAATTGCGATTTGTCATTCTCAATCACCTGTCTGCGGAAAGCAGCAGTGGGAACACATTTTTATTTAATTAGGCAAATTGAATACCAACTCCTTAGCCACTTCATACTGTCCTAAAAACTTGTGAGTTAATTCTAATATTATCCTTCACAACATTAAGGCCAGAATTAAATCCATTCGTAATTCAATAATCAAAATGGGACACAACTAAGTTTCCTGATTATTACTTACAATCGAATAGACTAGTGTTCTTACAAAATGTATCATATTAAGAATACTCATTTTATATAAATTTTTAATATAATATATACTTTCATAAAAATAAACATTTATATATGATTGAAGTGTTACATTAAGGAAAATAGATTTAATTTGCAAAAAGTTGCAATCTTTCTTTTTTTTTCTGAAATGATAGAAATTGGCTGATTAAATTCAGGAATCACAATCAAAACACTTACTTTCATCAATAACTAATATCTAAATTCCTAAAATTACTACATTCTACTCCAATCTTCAATTTACAGATTATGGAAGTCAGAGTTTATTTGATATATCCTTATATTCCTATTTTATTAAATAGAATCACTTAAATTCGATATCACCTCAATATTTTGTGTTGTTTTGGAACAGACACTAAGTTTGAGATAATAAGGAGCTAAAAAACACAATATTTTGTATTGTATAGTGTTTTTTTTGTGGCATAACAGTGGTATATAGTTTTTCCCAACTTAGCTTAACTATTATTAAAGGCATATTAAAAATTGAGTGATGAACTTAAAATAGATATTAATCTCTTAAATGCTAAGAAACCTAGTTCTTCTTCAGCATTTAATAACAGCATATTTATTAAAATAAGGGAAAAAAGTTTTATTACTAACGTTATTGTAAGTTTTATAATTTATTTATCAGTGTTTCTGATCTTTTATTTTTTAAGCAAGAAATCTTTCTATTTCAATGCTGAAAATTTGAGATTAATAGGTCTTTTTCTCGTGTCTTTAATTCTTGGTTCTATCCTTTCTAGAAAATTTGAATTTAAAGAAAATGATTCATCAGAAAAAACTCTCATAAAATTATATCTATCACTTCTCATTACTCTATGTGCATCACTGGTCCTTTTGCTTCTTTTTGAAATTCAGCATTTTAATAGAGAATTGATTCTTGTAGTGCTTTTAAGTGGGTTAGTTATTGAAACGTATTACTTTATGGTGATAGGCATAAATCGACACAGCAGAATAAGCGTAATTGAGCATAAAAAACTATCCATCAGATATTTTTTACTTGATGGTTTTATTCTGACATTTTTCTGCTACGTTTATGTTTTCATTCCATTATTTCCGACTGGTTTTAGCGAAAAAGAATTCCTGTCTATCGCAGTTGTATTTATAAGTTGGCTTATATCAGCAGCCTCTACACATAAATTTATTCCAGTCGTTGTTTCAAGCAATCGATGGAATGCAATAGAATTGCAGATAAAATTTTATTTTAGAATTATAGCACTTGTTATTGTGTCTTTGATTTTCTTAGATGTAAATTATAATGTTTCATTTCAATTTATAAATGCATTAATAGGTTATTCAATTTTATCGTCGTTGATATCAATGTTTTTATTTGCCAAGAAAATACAGAATAAAACTGATGAACCAACAGTTGTATTTCTTAAAGCTTATGAAATGGATTCTCCGGTTTCTTCAAAAACTAAAAACGGTAATTCAAAATACAGCTTTAATAGTCCCGGGATAACTGAATCTGCAGTGAAGCAGAAATTGGGATTTGAGTATCTGAAAGACTACGGGGAAGTGTTTTCTGTTCTTGACAACATGCTTGATCTGAAATCATTTGATACTCGTAAAACCGTTATAATAGAATCTGATGAGCCGAATAATGTATCATCTCTTCAGCCTGGTTCACAACAGTTATTTGTTAATCTACACATTCTCAATGATCAGATCCAATTAAATGATTATATCCTGGACGTTAGAAACACTCTCGCGGATGGGGGAGTTTTTGTGGGAGCATTATTGCCCCATCATTATAGATATCAAAGATTTATTAAGACTTATTCTTTTTGGACTGCCAATATGTTTTATTTCTTTGATTTTATGTGGAAAAGAGTTTTTCCAAAACTTCCAATTACTAGGGAAATATATTTTAACTTTGCTAAAGAAAAAGATCGTGCTATTTCCTTAGCAGAAGGACTTGGCAGATTAGTTTATTGCGGATTCAAAATTATTGACCTGGCCGCTGTTGATGATGTAGTATATTTTGCTGTAGTTAAAAATGGTTCGTATACACCTGTAAAGAAATTTTTCTATAGCCCTATGTTTAAAATGAAGAGAATCGGTAAAGGCGGAAAAACTATTTATGTTTATAAGTTAAGAACAATGTATCCTTATTCAGAGTTTATTCAGGATTTTGTTTATAAGCACAATAACCTTGAATCGGGTGGAAAATTTAAAGATGATTTTAGAGTTCCTGCCTGGGGCCGTCTTTTCAGAAAATTATGGATAGATGAATTACCTATGTTGATTAACTGGGTAAAAAGAGATTTGAAATTTATTGGTGTTCGTCCTATAAGCTTTCATTATTTAAGTTTGTATTCTAAGGAGCATCAGGAAAGAAGAAAAAACTTTAAACCCGGCTTATTACCTCCGTTTTATGCCGATCTCCCAAAAACGATTGAAGAGATTGAGCTATCTGAAAAAAAATATTTGGATTCTTATGAAAAAAATCCAGTCAAAACAGATTTTAGGTATTTTTTCATGGCTATGAATAACATTTTAATTAAACATAAAAGAAGTGCTTAAAGTTTACAGAATATTCCTCACTAATTTTTAATAAGAATTTAAAAGTTGATTTATTATAAGTCAGACAAACAGAATTGTCATTCTCACGAACCTGTCTGCTGTAGGCAGGAGTGAGAATCCATTTCATATTATGGATTTGGAGTCATTTGGAATTTATGTTTATACAATTGAAACACAAAACATACAAATCGCGACTTATCAATCTATCTTAACTTTATGCATTTCGGTCTTAATAACAATTAGATAATTACTTTATAATAAAATAAATTACATTCAAAAAAGGTAATTTCTTATGCTGGTAAAAAGTTTAATTATAAAATTTTTTTTTCGTATCGTTTATATTTTTTATTAGTTGTAATAACTCAGAGGAAACAAAAATGAAAAATCAAACAAATATTATTTTTTTGCATCATAGTACTGGCCGTTTCATCTGGTATGGTGACGTTGGAAAGCTTCCGAGGAAATTAGGCTTTGCCGGTGATGTAGAAAAATGGTTTGACAGACATAATGAAGATTACAATAAAAATTATCAAATTACAGAATTATTTTTTCCTAAAGATGAACCTTACGGACGAAGAAATTATCCTTTCGATTACTATAATATCTGGGTGAAAAATGCTGGTGATCAGCCGTATAAAGAAGAACCAACTTTAGAAATTTTAACAAAAAAATACGATGTGATTATCTTTAAACATTGTTTCCCCGTTAGTAGTATCAAAGAAGACACAATAAAACCTGACATCAACTCAGAAATAAGTACTCTTACTAATTATAAATTACAATATGAAGCATTAAAGAAAAAAATGCTTGAATTTCCAAAAACAAAATTTATTCTTTGGACTCCACCCGCACTTCTGCAAATCCATACTTATAAAGAGGAGGCTGAAAGAGCTAATGAATTTTCAGAATGGCTTAAAAATGTTTGGGATGAAAAGGGAGATAATATTTTTCTCTGGGATTTTCGTGATTTACAAGTAGAGGTGGATTATTCTTGAAAAATGAATATGCTTTAGATTCAAATGACTCCCATCCAAATAGGAAATTTTCTAAAATAGTTGCTCCCTATTTTGTAAAAGAATAGTTGATGTGATTGAAGATAGGGGGATATAGCAAACCTGAAGGGTAAATAGTCGTTACTTATCATGTTATTTATTTTATAAGGAGATAATAAATAGTTTCAGATGCAGAGGCATTGAGTGAAACGTAGCTGAAGTGAAGCTCTTGAATCAATTCTAAAGTATTCAATATTTTGAGTAATGCTATACTTATCATTTCGTTGAGAGATAGCTTTGAGTTTACTAATTGCGACGTCAGAGTTCACTATGTACTTTTATCTAAATTCTAATGAGTATCTTTTCTTAGTCCCACTCATATCAGTTCGTTTATTTGAAGAATTTAATTACTACCTAAGAAACATTTGTCTTTATTTAATAAACAACATCTTCCGAGTAGAAGTGAAATTATCAGCTTTGAGTTTGTAGAAGTAAATTCCTGATGAAGAATCTTTTGTAATGTATTTTATTGAATGCTTTCCTGATTCCATATATCCATCTATGAGCGTTGCAACTACCGAACCAAGACTGTTAAACACTTTTAAAGAAACATTTCCTGATTTAGCAAGAGTAAAATAAATTTCAGTACTTGGGTTAAATGGATTGGGATAATTCTGATAAAGTTGATAATTCATTAAAGCGTCAATCTCTATTTGCACTTCATTTGAATAATCAAATGTTCCATCCAGATCAATTTGTTTTAATCTATAGTAATATCTATTTGATGATAAATTATCGTCAACAAAATTATAAGTAACTCTATTTGTACTAGTTCCATTGCCATTTACAAATCCAATGGATTCATATGCAGAATAATCGTTTCTTCTTTCAACTTCAAATCCAGAGTTATTGGTTTCTGTTGCAGTTATCCATTTAAGTTTAACAACACCATCTTCATAATCTCCAGTGAATGAAGTAAGTTCAACTGGAACAATTCCCTCATAAGCAATAGCGGCATCAAACATTTGTTGTACTAATATGGGAGCTACTAAACTGCTAGCTAAAGCATTTGGGTGATAATCAGTAGGACTGTCCCTATATATTGGATCCATATAGTTTGAATTAGGACTTTTTAATAAATTAAAAAAATCAAATATCTTTACATTTGGTGGAAAAGCACCATAACTATCTAACCCAGCTTGTAATGTATCTGTCATCCACTTATTAAAAGCTTTTAATCTTACCATGTCATCTGATGGACCTTCATCTTCAGTAGCCGAGGAATATTCCACCAAAAGAAAACTTATTTGGGTATTGCTCCATTACAGCTAAAATCTTTCTTACATACCACTGATAATTATATGTCGACTGTGTTTGAGGATAATTGAGAGTATCTTGAGGTCCACCGTACCACCAAAACCATATTCCCGATTGACTTGCAGCACAATGCTTAATCATTATAATATCATACGTGTCAGTTTCGAGATAATCTTCCTTGAATGAATATCCAGGACTATCTTCAAATGCATTTCGCCATTTCCATAATTGATTTCCACCTGCAGGGTAATCATCAGTTGGGTTGTATATTGTGAAAGCATTATTTCCAGTATAACCGTGAGTAGTGTTATAAATAGCAACTTCATTTGGTACTGTTGTTGTCCCTGGTGACCCTACTAGTGAGTGATCATATATATGAGTTCCCACTGATTGAGAAAGATAAACAGCCTTTCTAAATGTTTGCTGTGGGAATATGTTTGAAACAAGCCCAATGATAACAATTGCTATAACAAATATTTTGTTTTTCATTAATAATTTCCTAATTAAGGGTTAACAATTAACTAATTATAAATAAATAGCACAAAATATGCACCATAATAATTTATTCATTTTAGTCCTTAATAAGAGATTAGATCGATCTAAATTTCATAATGATTGTAATTTTTACACTCTTTTATTAAATCTGTAAAAAAATCACTTAATAATATTAATATTGATCTAACCCATAAAAAAGGAAACACTTTTCAAAAAAAGTTAAAATTATTTAAGTATTTAATTTTTGTCTTCGATAAATGTAGTAAATTTGAATTATTTTATCAAAGTCATCTTCCGCGTTTGTGTAAATCCATTTACTTCCAATTTGTAAATATACATTCCGCTGTTTAGTTCACTTGCGTCAAAGCTTATTGTGTAAACACCAATATCTTTGTTTTCATCTAAAAGTCTACATATCTCCTGACCAAGTATGTTATAAATTCTTAACTTTACATTACCAGCTTCAGAAATAGAGAAACGAATTTTTGTAGTTGGGTTAAATGGATTGGGATAATTTTGCTCAAGTCCATATTCAATCGGAGTAAATATCTTATTCGAAAGTAAATTCAATTTATTAATGGAGCTATTAGTGATTGTAATTTTCTCTCCCGATTTTAATTCCGCATTAATTTCTTGGCCTGAAGGATCTTGTATCTTTACATCTAAATTCACTACTTTTACAGTCAATGGGTAAGTTACTCCATTTATATAAATGGTCTTCATTTCGCCTTTAAGATCTTCTGCTATCCTGTTACTGCTGTACCTTATGTCAACCATTCCAGTCATAGATGCAGGAGGTAGTTCATACCGATAGAGATCTACTTCGCCATTTACTGCATACAATATGAAATTTATTCCTGTTGCATCGGTTATTATTATTTTACCCCAATCATCTGGAAAATATTCTATTGGCTCTGTTCTTTTACTCAGTGTTTCAGGTAGGATTATCTGTCCAACACTTGTGAGCTTCATCCAGTAACCATATCCAGGTTCTAATGTATTTGCAATCTGGTATCCACTCGAATACTTATAAATTGGTCCACTTTGTAGACCAGATGGTACTGTTGTAATGTCAGCTGTTGCTACACTTATTTCATATCCACCTATTAAGTTCCAGCCTGTGTTACCGCTGATTGGATGGTGTGGGACAACCCGTATTCCACCTATTGGCCATTCATCGCCGGTGTTGTATACTTGTGGGCCAGAGTGTTTCAAGCTATAGCCTATACCTGGGGAAACTGTTGTAACGGGTTGATAACTTCCGTTGTATCTGTACACATTTGCAAGAGGATCTCTATTCGCCCACCAGGTATTAACATTTTGGTTTAAGGGATGTAAACCCGGAACAGAAACTAGGTTCCAATCATTCTGTATTGGTACGGAAAGCTGAAAAGTTACTGTATTCGTTTCATAAGCGATGGCAGCATCAAACATTCGTTGTACTAATATCGGAGCTACCACATTACTAGCTAAAGCATTTGGGTGATAATCATTTGGACTGTCCCTATATATTGGGTCCATATAGTTTGAATTAGGACTTTTTAATAAGCTAAAAAATCAAATATTTTACGTTGGGTGGAAAAGCACCAAAACTGTCTAATCCCAGCTTGTAAAGTGTCTGTCATCCATTTATTAAAATCTGCAAGTCTTTGCATATCAGCTGGAGGACTTTCTTCCTCAGTAGCAGATGGAATATTCCACAAAAAGAAAAACTTATTAGGATATTCTCCCATCTTGCGCACAATTTTTCTCATATACCATTGATAATTATAAGTCGACTGTGTTAAAGGATAATTAAGAGTATCTTGGGGACCCTCATACCACCAAAACCAAATTCCTGACTGACTTGCTGCGCAGAATTTAACCATTATTATATCGTAAGTGTCAGTATCCAGATAATCTTCTTTAAAGTTGGAATGAGCCAGTATTGCTTTATCATAAAAAGCTTTTGCCATTTCCACATTTGATTTCCACCTGCAGGGTAATCATCAGTTGGGTTGTATATAGTGAAAGCATTATTTCCAGTATAACCGTGAGTAGTGTTATAAATAGCAACTTCATTTGGTACTGTTGTTGTCCCTGGTGACCCTACTAGTGAGTGATCATATATATGAGTTCCCACTGATTGAGAAAGATAAGCAACCCTTCTAAATGTTTGTTGTGGAAATAAGTTTAAAACAAACCCAAGAAAAATAAATGCAATAACATGTATTTTGTTATTCAATAGTAGTTTCCTTCCAAAAAATAAAAAGGACATAATTTTAATATTTAGAATCTAAGTATTGCGTATTAAGATAAGTGAAAAAATGTTTTAATAACTAACAAAGGATATCATTAAAATTCAGTTTTAATAATATATGTTGCTTAACAGAATTCTTTTAACAAAAATAATAAAACTAGCAAAGTAGTTTAGCCGTTTTAGAGTTATTCTATTTTTTAAGTTCGATAATTATTATCATAAAGTCAAGAAAGAAGTAACCAATTTGAGAAAAATAAAGATGCTTAGAATTAATGTTAAATCAGATCAATAATTTATTATACTAGTAAAATATATGATGATAAATCTTATCTTTAATAGTTTCTCAACAAATTTTTTTATTGATTAAATGAGATTATTAAAGTTTGTTCAGTTTTAAATGTGTTACGAAAAGAGATGTCTGTCTTTCAATTTAGTAAATATATTATACTTATAATAAATTCATTTGAATCTTTGTCTATTTTTGAACGAAATTTTTTCAAAACGTTGGTCTTATATTTGCTGTAAATTAGTTAACTTACCTGCTTTTCGAAAGCGTTGCAGTTAAAAAAATTGAGATCAATTGAGAAAAAATTTTTGGTAATTAATGGTTTTTTTGGAAGATCAAAAAGAAACTCGAGAAGCAAAAGTATTTAAATCAAATATTC
The DNA here is from genome assembly GCA_016707115.1 of Ignavibacteriales bacterium. Taxonomy (GTDB): domain Bacteria; phylum Bacteroidota; class Ignavibacteria; order Ignavibacteriales; family Ignavibacteriaceae; genus IGN3. The sequence continues at coordinate 51,698 of JADJIH010000006.1, forward strand.
ACTATATTCAAATATATATTATCAATATAATTTATAATACTGTTGAGAATTAACACTAATAAATTTAGAAAAACTTAAAAATGAAATTAATAATTATATTTTTTTTCCTTTTCTCAATACATTTGTTTTCTGGTATTGGGGCAGGGACTTCTGCACCAAGTGCCTTGCCGGTAGAACTAACTTCATTTACTTTAAATTTTAGTGGAGGCAGTGTATTATTACGCTGGACAACAGAAACAGAAGTTAACAACTATGGGTTTGAGATCGAGAGAGGTTTAAATTTTTTTATTTCAGATTGGGAAAAAGTTGGATTTGTTCAGGGATATGGCAACAGTAACAGCCCAAAAGAATATTCTTTTATTGATATTCCCAATAAAGGAACAAAATTTCAGTATCGCTTAAAACAAATTGATAATGACGGTAAATATGCATACAGCAGTGCTATAAATATTGAAATTAAAGTACTCAATGAATACATATTGAATCAGAACTATCCCAATCCATTTAACCCAAGCACCGTTATAACATATTCAATTCCTGTCTCATCTAAGGTGATTTTAACAGTTTATGATGCGTTAGGGAAATTTATAACAACACTCGTAAATGAAAACCAGGAAGCGGGCAACTATTCAGTCAATTTTAATTCAACCGGGTTAAGTAACGGGATGTATTTTATAAGATGCAATCCGATAATTTTGTAAAAACAAATAAGATGTTATTGTTAAAGTAATTGAATCGATCAAAAAAAATGAAATTAAATATTAAACTTAAAAACCTAAAATACTATATAACCATAATTGTTTTGATGAGTACACAGCTCTATGCTCAAAATACAAACCCAACTGTGTCTAGCATTGCATTCAGTATTTCAGGTACTACAGTTACAGTTATATACGATGTTGCAGATGCAGAACAAAACACAGTTACCATAGGTATGCAAGTATCAAGTGATAACGGTGCTACTTGGAATTTTAATTTCGGTTCTGCGAATGGTGATATTGGTACTGGAGTAAGCATTGGTAACAGCAAAACGATAACTTGGAATTATTCAGCTGGTTATAATCCAAATTTTATGATTAGAATATTTGCAAACGATGAAACCGCCGATGGTGATAGTTGCGGCAATCTTTATTATGAGGGTGGACCACATATTGATAGCATAGGAGTGTATTACAGTACAATTCAAATAGGCACCCAATGCTGGATGAAAGATAATCTTAATATTGGAACAATGATAATTGGGAGTGTAAATCAAACAAATAATAGTACCATAGAAAAATATTGTCTTGGTGATTTATCAGCATCTTGCTATCTTTAGATTCAGGTGGTCTAGGTTATGGCGGTTTATACCAATGGGATGAGGCTATGCAGTATGTAACAACACCTGGTACACGAGGCATTTGTCCAACTGGATGGCACATACCAACAAGAGAAGAGTTTGAAACATTAGCAAATTCTGTGGGCGGTGATGGGAATGCTTTAAAAGAAATAGGGCTGCACAGCACTACTAATGGTGAAGGAACGAATACAAGTGGTTTTAGTGCATTGTTTGGAGGATTCCGTGACCAAAATGCTTTTTGGAGAGAGGGAGATAACTCTTTTTACTCTTGGATTTCGCAGGAAAGCGTGGATAATGTTGATTTTGCTGATTACCGACGCCTGGATTACAATTCTAGCACTATTTTCTTAATTCACAATTGGAAGGATTTTGGTGTAAGTGTAAGGTGTCTTAAAAATTAGTTATGTGAAATAGAATCGAATATAATTAGATCTGCTTTACATTTCATATAGATAGGATATTTGATAATTCAGTCTACCCTTAGTTTGGAGTCAAAGTTTTAGAAATGTTTTATAAAACTTCTGAAGTTTGAATAACCTAGCGGGTTCAATATCGAAAAAAATGAAACACAAATTAATTCTTTTATCACTAATCTTTCTTTACATTACTTCATATCCTCAGATGGCTACGATTACAATTCAGGGAATAAATAACAACAAAGCTTATCTGTTTTCTTTGGAAGGCGAAAAAACTTTTTTAATTGATTCGATTAATACTTCTAGTAATGATAACTTTGTTTATTCATTTGTACCTTCAAGTAATCATACTGGTTTCTACCGCTTCAATTTTAATAACAATAAATGGATAGATTTTATTTATGATATTGAAGATGTACAAATTGAGACAGATACAAACAACATTCTTGATAAGCTTAAAGTCATTAAGTCAGAATCAAATAAAATTTATTATGAGTTCATAAAACTTAATAAAGACTTTAAAACAAAGTCAGAGTTGCTTCAGCTAATACTTGCCCGATATCCGAAAGAAGATGAGTACTATCAGAAAACAAAAGAAAAACTTATTCAAGTTCAGGAGGAATATCTTTATTTTGTAAATGTAACAGCTCAAGTTAATCCTAATTCATTCATTGCACGATATATTAGAACCGCACAGTTGCCTGTGATTGATATAGAAATTCCTTTTGATAAGCAACTAACTTTTTTGAAAGCATTTGCTTTAAATAATGTGAATTTTTCTGATGATGGATTGATATACTCAGATGCATTTACAAATAAATCAATTGAGTATCTTACAAATTATCGCAATCCACAGTTACCAATGGCATTGCTTGAAAAAGAATTTCAAACCGCAGTAGATAGTATTCTTAATAAAGCAAAAGCAAACGAGATTGTTTACAAACATATAGTTGAGTATCTGCTAGATGGTTTTAAGAAATTCGGTTTCGATAATGTAATTAACTACATCGTTACGAATTATGTAATTAAAGATGAATTGTGTCTGGATGAAAAACTTGAGATAGCCTTAGAGAGAAGAATACAGCAATCAAAGAATTTTAAGATTGGCAATACTGTCCCAAACATTATTGTCCCAGATTCATCAGGCTCATTAATAGAATTGAACAAAATAAATTCAGAGAAGACATTGATTATTTTTTATGCTAGCTGGTGTCCTCACTGCCAGACTCTACTACCTCAAGTTTATGGACTTTATAAAAATCAGAAAGATAAAAAATTTGAAGTGTTAGCAGTATCGATTGATACTTCAAGAACAGATTGGTTAACATTTGTAAAAGATAAAAAACTTGATTGGCTTAATGTATTTGATCTTAAAGGATGGGAAGGGCGAGCGGCGATTGATTATAATATCTATGCTACACCAACTATGTTTTTGATTGATAATCAACTAAGGTTGATTTCTAAACCCTCATCAATCGAGGAACTGGATAGGTGTTTTTGAAGTTGCAATTGTATAAAGAAGTTTTTATAATGAAACAATTAAACTTGCAACTCTCATTATTTTGACTTTTTTTATTACAAAAATAATTAAATATTTTCTCACTACTAGTCTGATTATATTTTATACTGAAAGTTGCCTATAATTATATCTCAATAACCCTCCAAAACAAAAATGAAATAATCATTTCTTGTACACTTCATAGTATGATAGTTAACATAAAGTTTGGTGTGACTCTAACGTTTTTACTTTTTCTAAAATTATTAACAATAAAAAAAGGGACAGTGGCGTTTCTGTCCCTCTTTAGTTAAAGTTTATTCAGGTTTATTTAATTACAATCATTTTCCTGATCATACTAAATGTCTCTGCAGTTAGTTTATACAAATATGCCCCGCTTGATAATCCACTAGCATTGAAATTTATTATGTGAGTCCCAGATTCTTTATACTCATTTAATAAATTTCTAACCTCCTGACCAGTAGTGTTATAAAGTGTAAGCTTTACATTTCCGCTAGTTGGCAAACTGAAATGAATTGTGGTAGTCGGATTGAATGGATTGGGATAATTCTGGCTCAGTTCATATTTTATTTTTGCATTAATATCAACTTCAATCTCCTTTGAATATTCAAACTGCCCATCTGAATCAATCTGTTTTAGTCTATAAATGTATTTTCTAGCAGTAAGATTATTATCTTCAAATGAATAGTATTTTGGTGAATTTGAAATACCGTGTCCTTCTACAAATCCAATCTTTGTCCATTCCAGGGCAGGCGAACTCAAAGTCCTCTCAACATCAAAACCAAAGTTATTTATTTCTGTTGCTGTATTCCAACTTAGTTTAACTGTTGAGCCGATTGTTGTAGCTGAAAACGATGTGAGTTCCACCGGAAGAAGACTTTGTTCATAAGCAATGGCCGCATCAAACATTCTTTGTACTAATATAGGTGCTACCAAACTACTAGCCAAAGCATTTGGGTGTGCATCGTTAACAGCGTCTCTATATATCGCATTCATATAATTAGAAGATGGATCTTTAAGTAAACTAAAATAATCAAATATCTTTACATTAGGTGGAAAAGCACCATAACTGTCTAACCCTGCTTGTAATGTATCAGTCATCCATTTATTAGCAGCTTTTAAACGCGCCATATCTTCAGGTGGGCCTTCTTCTTCAGTAGCAGGGGGTAAATTCCACCAAAAGAAAAACTTCTTAGGATATCGTTCCATTACAGTTAGTATTTTTCTTATATACCACTGATAATTATAGGTTGACTGTGTTTGAGGATAATTAAGAGTATCTTGAGGACCATCATACCACCAAAACCAAATCCCAGATTGACTTGCGAAGCAATGCTTAATCATTATAATGTTATACGTGTCAGTATCAAGGTAATTTTCCTTAAAAGAATATCCAGGAACATCTTCAAATGCATTTCGCCATTTCCACAATTGATTTCCAGCTGGAGGGTAATCTTCAGTTGGATTGTAAATAGTACAAGCATCGTCGCCTGTATATTCATTAGAAGTATTATAAGCTGCTAATTCTATTGGAACGCTCGTAGTAGCACCTGCATGCTGATATATGTGAGTTCCTACCGATTGGGTTAGATAAACAGCACTTCTGAATTTTGTTTGTGGAAAAGTACTTGCAAAAAGTCCGATGAGAATAATCACTGTTAGAAATATTTTGGTTTTCATATTATACCTTTGTTTATATTTATAGTATTGCATTTAGTTAGTTCATAGCGGTATCTAGGACATTAAATTCAGATGTAGATAGAATTTTTTCGAGGTCAAGCAGAATTAGCAATCTATCCTCCAGCTTGCCTATAGAGGTTATACAATCGCTGTCAACGCCGCCTACCATTTCAGGCGGAACTTCGGTTATGTCTTTTTGGTATTCGTAATACTTCGCTTACTTCATCAACTATAAAACCTAATATCTGTCCTTTAAGTTCTACAACTACAATCCGGGTATTCTTTCCGTGTAATTTTCTTATCATACCAAGTTTAACAAGTAAATCTATTACAGGAATAATTCTTCCTCGAAGATTAATTACTCCTTCAATAAAATCCGGTTTGTTTGATACTTTAGTTATTTGAGACATTCTATTAATCTCCTGAACACTTAAAATATCCACACCAAATTCTTCATCACCAATCTTAAAACTTACAAGCTGCAACAATTCTTTTTGATCTTTTTTTGCTTCAACGTGACTTGCCAATCCATACCTCTAATAATTATTTTAATAAACCTAATTTTGTCAGCCAATATTTGTTCCAATCAGAATATCGAAAGTTGTAGGATTTTATATAGAAAGAAATGTTTATTTATATTGAATTATGAGAGAATTAGTTAATTTTTTGTTTGAAACGTTTTGTGAAAAATTTGAATATTAGCTTATTGGCTAAAAGTGTGCAGATGATTTACGGTAAATTTTAAAAGTATCTTTAAAATAATTTTGATGCATCTATAAATACATAAAGGCAGCCTCCCCTTAGCTGCCTTTAAATAAATTATCATTGTATAAGATGTAGCTTGCTACATCTTACTATTTATACGTGAACTAATTTTCCGTTTTGGCGTACTGCAAGTGTTCTTTCACTGGTAGCTTCATCAACTTTGAATTGAGCAATTAACTCTTGAAGATTAAGAGTAAGTCTATTTAAATCTTCTGATGCGTGCGCTATCTGCTGAATGTCGCGTGCACTTTACTGTGTTACGCTGCTTATCGATTCTATGTTCTTACTTATCTGTTCTGCCGCACTTGATTGTTCTTCACTTGCCGCTGCTACCTGGGTTACTATATCTACTACCTGTTCTGCACCGTGAATTATTTCTTGCAATGATTCGCCTGCTTTTTGTGCAAGCTTCTTTCCTGATTCTACTTCTTCAGTTCCCTGCTGCATTGATACTACTGCTTCACTTGTATCCTTCTGAATCTGTCTTATCATCGTTGTAAGTTATTAGTCGATGTGTTGAACGATTGAAAAGTCAGCCGCTGAGCGTATTAGATTTTTGGAGGATAAGACATACAGAACCCAACTGATGAGAAAATAGAAGAATTGTTTAACGGAAGTTATTGTTTCATTTCAAGTAATGAGAGTAGGGTACGAGTTAGATAGTAAATCTGATAGTTTTAGGAACCGCTGACGGAAGATCTAATGCTTTTTTGAAAACAGTCGTCTTGAAATATCTAGATAACGAAGCAATTAAACTCACAGCAAAATGATATTTTAACTTTTGTATTAAAGTAGCTGTTTAAATTTTCTCTCGTTACTAGTTCGATCGTTATTTTATACTGAAAGTTGCCTATAATTATATCTCAATAACCCTCCAAAACAAAAATGAAATAATCATTTCTTGTACACTTCATAGTATGATAGTTAACATAAAGTTTGGTGTGACTCTAACGTTTTTACTTTTTCTAAAATTATTAACAATAAAAAAAGGGACAAGTGTTAGATCATCCCTTTTAAGTTAAAAATTATTTTAGCGTTATTTAATTACTATCATTTTCCTAGTCGTACTAAAAGTCCCTGCAGTTAGTTTATAAATATATGCCCCGCTCGATAATCCACTTGCATTGAAATTTATTATATGAGTCCCAGATTCTTTATACTCATTTAATAAATTTCTAACCTCCTGACCAGTAGTGTTATAAAGTGTAAGCTTTACATTTCCGCTAGTTGGCAAACTGAAATGAATTGTAGTAGTTGGATTAAATGGATTAGGATAATTCTGGCTCAGCTCATATTTTATTGTTGCATCAAGATCAACTTCAATCTCCTTTGAATATTCAAACTGTCCATCTGAATCAATCTGTTTTAGTCTATAAATGTATTTTCTGGCAGTTAGATTATTATCTTCAAATGAATAGTATTTGGGTGAATTTGAAGTACCGTGTCCTTCTACAAATCCAATCTTAGTCCATTCCTGGGTTGGGGAAGTTGAAGTCCTCTCAACATCAAAACCAAAGTTATTAATTTCTGTTGCTGTATTCCAACTTAGTTTAATTGTTGAGCCAATTATTGTAGCCGAGAAGGATGTGAGTTCCACTGGAAGAAGATTTTCTTCATAAGCTCTTGCAGCATCAAACATTTGTTGTACTAATATAGGTGCAACCAAACTACTCGCTAAAGCGTTGGGGTGAGAATCCTCCGACCCATCCGCATAAGCAGGATTCATAAAATTACTGCTCGGGTCTTTTAATAAAGTAAATACATCAAAGATATAGACATTAGTTGGGAATGCTCCATAACTATCTAATCCAGCTTGTAATGTATTAACCATCCAATCATTAAAATTTGCATGGTCAAGGGCGTAAGTTTCTCCCCCGGCATCATCTTCAACTACTGGTGGTATATTCCAAAGAATCCAATACTTATCAGGGTATAATTCCATAGTGGCAACCATTTGCCTAATCCAATATTTATAAACATTCTCAATATGGCTTAATGGATAATTTACAGTATCTGTTTATGCAACATACCATCCAGGAAACCAAATATCTCCACTATTATATCCAATAGTTACATTTATAATATCATAGGTATTTGGTATTGCATATTCGGTGATTACGTTTTGAGTATTACTGTATAAGCTTCCACCAAAGAAAACTTGATTCCATTGCCATATCATATCTCCGACTAAAGGATAATCAGGTGTTATCCTGTTTATGGTGAAAGCAACATCACCTGTATAACCGTGAGCAGAATTATAAATGGCTACTTCATTTGGGACTGTTGTTGTCCCGGGGGAACCCACCAGCGAGTGGTTGTATAAATGAGTTCCAAATGATTGAGAAAGATATACAGCCCTTCTAAATGTTTGCTGAGGAAATATAGTTGAAATAAATCCAATGAGGATAATTACGATTAGAATTATTTTATGTTTTATATTACACCTTTGTTTATATTTATAGTATTGCATTTAGTATGTTCATATATTCGGACTATTAGTCAAGTTTTTCAATTCGTTTTATTACTTACTTTATTTCTGTAATAAACTAGAATTATAAGAAGTGGTTTACAATCAGGCTAAGGGATGAAAAAAGGACTACTGTTTTAGGTATGTAAGATTAATTATATTATATCTTAATTAATTAAAAATGAATTTTACAATGTTCAAATGATAAAGGCTCTTGATATGTTTTATGTTATTAAAATCTAAACTTAATGATAATCTTACACTAAGTAATATCTGCTGGCATGTTATAATAATTAGATTGAAAAGATTTTAATCATTTTTGTTCAGATGTTACTTTTAAAGTAGTGTAGCAAAAGTGTAGCAAATAATTCCTATGAAGATAAATTGAAGAACTTAGAAACCTTAAAAACAGACTAAAAAAGGCACTTTTTCTAGAAAAAATTTTACAATTTTTGCCTGTCACGCAGGAGGTCGCGAGTTCGAGTCTCGTCGGCCCCGCTTGTAAAAGCCTGTAACATAAAAAGTTACAGGCTTTTTGTTTTTTAATTAATTTTAGATCCTACCAAATTAGCTGTAATTTGAATTTTATCACTCACTCGGTTTGGGATCATAGAATTAGTAATTCCAAAATCAGAAAGCTTTATATCAAAACTTGCTACAACACTTATCAAATCGCCGGGCATTATTTATTTTGTTGTTTCGGATTCTACTAAATATTTCATAGTTGCATTGGCATATACAAGATTTGTTTTTCCGTGAAGACTAAATTCACCAAGCAGAACAATTTTTAATAAGTTATCTTCAATCTGATTAATTTGGGTAATCTCTTTTATTCTAAATGTTATGTTTGAATATTTCTCCGAATTTAACCAGGAAACACTACGTAAATGTTCATCTCTTTTTTCAATTCCTGTTTTTATAGATGAAGTGGAAATTGAAACCTCCCCACTTAGTGTGGACTTAACATCTTTGACATCAAAAGATACTTTTCCCAAAACATCGTTTGTTAAGCCAGTAATATTTTCATAATAGGCCTCACTATAAAAGGTTGCCTGATTTCTTTCCTGAGTATCATTAAAATTAAAAACCTGCATACCTTTTGAAGATAGATTAAAGCCTTGAGAATAAAAATTTGCAGCCAAGCAAACGAATAAAACAAAAATTAGAAATGATTTAAACATGTTATCCCTTTTAAATTTTAATGTGGATGATAAAAATTTTAGCTATCTAAAAAATAGTTTCGTCTTAAAATATTTATTACTCAATTCTGTTTCTCATATTTTATTTCCAATTCATCAACACGCCTTTGATGCTTTTCAAAGTTGATGAACCTGATAAGGAGTACCATAACTCCGGCAAAAATTATATAAGAAAGAATTACAAATTGCCAGTCCAGAAATCCTTTCAGTTGTCCCATCAAAGCAGCGCCTGCGGCCAATCCCAAATTTGAAATTGCCATATAAAGTGTGAACTGAGTTACGGAAACTCGTTTCCAGCAAAGCTGCATTGCAGAAGCAAAGATTGCAATGTTTGTAAATGTTAACAGAATATAAAAACAGATTATAAAACCCGTTACAAAAATGTCATTCTGCCAAAAACTTTTTAAGAAAGACATTGCGCAAGCAAGTAAAATTAATAGACTCATATAAATAGATATCATTTTAACCTTGCCGAAATAATCTATAAGAAATCCGCCGATAATCATTCCTAGTATGCCTGAAATTAAATTTGCAGTTGCAAAGATTTGTGAATAATCTGTGTCCGCCCATCCCAGTTCCTGAACAGTAAATACCGGAAGAACAGTATCAACCAATCCTCTGCCAACTGAATAACTAAAAGCGGCAACACCCATAATAAAACTGACGGGTAAAAAGAAAACCTTATACAAACTTTTAAAGATGCCTTTCCAGCTATGCAATTGAATTTTCTCTGCGGCTTTTGAGGCTTCTCCTTTTGTCCATGGCAACAGTTTTTCCCCAGGTCTTTCTCTTAGAAATAAAGGAACAAGAATAATTATGGAAATAATTAATGAGAATGATACAATCGCATAAAAATATCCGTAGTTACTCATTATCCAACTGCCTGCAGCTACTGACGCAGAAATTCCTAATGTTTTTGATCCCCACATCAAACCATTTGCTCTTGCCTGCTGATCAACTGGCAAAATATCAATCGCCATTCCATCCACGGCAATATCCTGTGATACTTCAAAAAAGCTAACTATAAAACCCAGTATCATCAAAGCTGATAAATTGTTTAGTGGATCTGCAATCAGAGACATTGATAAAAAACTTAGAATAAGTCCCAGCTGGCCAAATAAAACCCAAGGTCTTCTTCGACCCATAGACAAAAAAGTAAACCTGTCCATAATGGGTGCGTTAATTATTTTTAAACTCCATGGAAGTCCGATCACAGCAACGTACGAACCGATTTCAGCAGGACTTTTTCCATTCATTGCCAACCAGGCTGGTATAGCATACCAAAATAATCCTTCGGGAATTCCTTGTGCAACATATAATGCTGCAAAACTAAAATACCTTAAAAAAGTATTTTCCGATAAAGAGGGAAGTGGTTTTGATTTTATTTTATCCGAATTTACAAACAGCATTTATTAACTTTCATTTTTGGAGAAAGCACATATCCCTTTTTAGTATTATAAGATGTCATCCCTAATTGAAGATGACATCTTTATTTAATATTAATCTATTTATTTGGTGTAGGTGGAGCCGGATACTGATTTCTTACGACATATATATTATCCTTGTGAGCTTGGAAATATTTAGTGGTAGAAGCAAAAGCGCCTGGATGCCTTTTGTTGACACGAGTTACATACTCATCCCAGAATTTATCAAACGAAGTCATGTCTTTAGCTGTGTACCAAACATTAGAATTCCATTCATCTCCCCATGCATGGCCGAAGAATCCAAAACTAAAAATAAATTTTTCATCTACAAGTTCTTTTAAAATTGGGACAAAAACTGAATCGGCCATTTTATTTACTTTTCCCACATCACCCATTGAGACCATATTAAAACTTACGATAAGCAACGGCTGCTCATTATTTTGAGCAAAACTTTTGCTACCGAGAAAAAGAAATGCAACAATAATTATTGCAAGGATTTTTGATGTTTGTTTCATAGCGCAGCTCCTTTTTGTTTGTGAAATAGATAAATATTATTTAAGATATATTACTCGGCTATATGGACTTCCAATTCAATTTCAATCATAAACTCAGGTAATGCTAACTCCTTCACTCCAATCCACGAGCCGGTTGGAAATTGCTTGGTGTAAATTGTATTTCGATAGCCGGACTGATTAAGAAACACAGGCATATTTGTTGTAAAAATATTTTCAACTACGACATCATCGAAAGTGCAACCATAGTGCTTAAGCACCTTGTCCAGATCGGAGTAACAATTTTTCATTTGTTGTGCTAAATCACCAACTGCTGTGGGTTTACCGGCATCATCCATACTAACAGCACCCGAAATTTTGATGTCGTTTCCAATCTTTACTGCGTGTGTATAACCAAATGCTTTTTCAACCTCGGGTCGAAGAGCAAAATATTCAGATGTTTCAGTTTTCTCTTTATGCATGTCAGAATTATCAAGTGTTTGCTGGCAACCTGTTGCAAAGATGACTAGAAAGAGTAACAAAAACATTCCTGTTTTTAGAATTGAGTTAATTAGTTTTTTCATAGAACGATATCCCTATTATTTTTTTTAAATAACGAAATTTATTTTTCTATTTCGTCGCTTCAACAACTTGATAAGTATCAGCATATTGTTGAAACTTTGTAACCATTCCATCTTCAAGAGTCCACATATGCACAAACTGAACATTTATTTCTTTAGCAGTCATTTTATTTTTTGCTTTGTAACGTCCGGTTACAATTATTTCTCCGGAATTAGCTTCATAGTATGTTTGTTCAGTTAAATTCCAGTATTCCCATTCTGCACCAAGTCGTGCAAAAACACCCTCAAGTACAGCTTGTGGACCGATGTACGGATTACCATCAGCATAAGGAAAATTTTCAGCTTCATTCCATTCGATTTTTGGATGAAATTTTTCAAGCACGGCAGGAACATCACCTTTTGCAAAAGCAGAATATAGATTTTGAACAATCTCAACATTCTTATCTTTTGCAGGTTTGTTGTTTATAGCAAAAGATTCACCGGCTAAGAAAAATGATATAAACACCACGAAAGAGATAATTATTTTTTTCATTGTCTACCTTATATTTTATGATTAGAATTTTTACTGACTTTATTTTTGGCTTACACTGTTAACTTCAATCCAATAACCATCCGGATCTTGAAAAAAGATCTGTTTTATTCCGTCCGCTCTTATATTGATTTTCTGTGGGGTGCCAGGCCAGTCGGAATATGATATTTTCATTTCATCAAGTACCTTAATAAAAGAATCGAAGTCTGAAGTTGTTAAAGCAAAATGCAAAGCTTTATTTATTGTAACCTCTTCTTTTAGAATTGAAATTAGGTGCAGTTCTTTTCCTTCTCCTAAAGAAAGCCATCGAATACCCTCAACATTTGTTTTATTCGTAATCTCATTAAGATTTAAAACTTTTTTATAAAAATCTGCAGAACGGTCTACGTCTTTTACTGATAGTGCTATGTGATTAAAAGTGAAATTATATGTTCCGGCATCCTGTGCTTGAAGGAACCCTGATAATATAAAAGCCAGAAAGAGCAAACTTGTTTTTTTCATTATGTCAAATTTTTTCTGATTGATAAAATTAGATTGGAAAAAGTATTTAATAATATTCAGGCAGATATTTCACTGCCTGTTTAAGCACCTTAATTATTACTATTCATCGTTCTTAATTTCACCACCGTGATCACCAACAAGCATCCACTTGCCGTTCTTCTTCATAAGGATATCTGTCCAGCGTCCTCTTTCTGTGGTTGGTTTACCATCTGTACTTTCCATAACCTGTGTATAGTGATAGTGTACGTAAGCAAAATCACCGTTTACCCAAATGTTTGAAGGCTTGATAATGTAAAATTGAGTTTTACCTTTCTTGAGCCAGTAATTGAGAGATTTTACAGCATCAGCTTTAGTTCCTGGAGTTTCACTGTCGTAAGACCAACCTGTATATGTGTCATCAAAATAATTTAGGAAGGATAGCGGATCATTTGATGTACTTACGGCCCAGTATTCTTCAACGCCAGCCCAAACTGATTTTTGTTCAGAGGACCATTCTTGTGCAAGCATTTGATTTGCGCTTAAAAAGAAAAAAAATAATAGAAAAGAAAGAATGATTGAGTATCTCATAGCACTAGCTCCTTTTTGATTTTTGAAATTGAAATTATCAGTTAACTTTATTTTATTTTTTCATTTTAATTGATCCTGAAACCGAAGTCACACTTCCATCATCTTTGTATAAAAAGGCGGAGGCTTTTCCATTTTCAAAGTCAGAGAGCATTGTTACTAGATTATTATCAGCATCAACAAACGAAGCTAACATTGTATTATCATCGATATGAATAGTGGACATTTTTTCGTTTGCATCATAACCAGTTTTACTATTCTTTATGTAGAGTGTGGAATCGGAGGTTATAACAAGATGAACATTAAAATTGCCATACTCGTAAATCATTTCTTTCCCAATAATATCATTTGTTTTAAGACCAAGTTTGTTGCTTGTTAGTTTGCCATCCTGGTGTGTGTCCAAATAAAGATTTTCATAGCTATCCCAATCAATATTTTCGGAAGGGAAAGATTTTTCAAAGTTTTTTATTCCAAGAATATATCCTTGTTCACTTTGTGACATTACCGGAATGCTTAAAAGTGTAATCCAGAAAAATGCAGATACAAATAATTTATCAAATTTCATTTTATTACCTCTTCATTTTATTATAGAAATTCAGTCTTCTAATGTCCATTTAACCATTGCTCAAAACTTTTATTTTTACTACCGTTTGGATAACTCCAATCCGGGTTCAGCCTTAGTCCGCTATCACTTTTCCAAATAAAATCAATTGCATCTATAACTTCATTCTGGTTTGTTATGACTATTAAGAATATTACTTCAGTTTCAAAACTTATCTTTTTGATTTCACAATTGATTTGCTGTGCTAGAAGTGTACTTTGAATAATATCTGCTTGCCTTGAATCATAGGTTGCCCATACAACCCCATTCTTTCCGGAAAGAAAGATATTCTCGTCAATTGAAAGTGAGATATCAATATTAGTTCCAAAATCCAATTTCGGCTGATTCTTTTCTGTCAAACTATTCCAACTCAAAACTCTTGTCGAATCCAACAAGATTTTGCCATTCTCATCATATATCCCTTTTACTTTTAAAATGCTCAACATTTATTATGTCAAATTATTTTTAATTATTTGTTAAAAGCTCTTAGCAAAAGTAGAAGAATGGATAAAAGTTATCTTGCACAATTGAAGCAAAAGTTAGGACTTTCTTTGCAGATGGGGCATTATTAAAGTTATTTAAAATGATTCTTGAATAAATTTTGTAAAGATTATTATCTTAAGAAGAAGAATGTTTTGTAACGCACAGCAAATAGTATTGAGGAAAGGGGAAAAGGGTAATAGAGCTAGTGTCTATTTGATTTTATACTCAGAAGGTGAAGTTCCGAATTGTTTTTTAAAAGCTCTTGAAAAATACGCTTGATCATTGAAGCCGACCCTGTAACAAATCTCAGCAACTGTGCCAGCATTTTGTTTTAATAAATCTGCTGCCCGCTGCAGACGAAATGACCTGATTAACTGTCCTGGCGGCTGATCAACAAGAGCATTTAATTTTCTGTTAAGTTGCGATACACTCATATTCATTTCATTGGCCAGTTTTTCAACACCGAATTGTTCATCTTCAAAGTGTTTTTCTATAGTTCGTATTGTCTTTTCCAGAAAAATCTGATCAACTGAAACAACGGAAACATCAGAAGGTTTTAAAATTGTTGATTTACTGAAACGCTTTCTTAGCTGCTTGCGCTGATAGATTAAATTCTTAACTCTAACTCTTAATTCTCTTGCACTAAATGGTTTAGTTAGATATGCATCAACACCTGTTTCGAGTCCTTCAATTTTATCATCAAGCCCGGCTTTCGCAGTTAACATTATAATTGGAATATGACTTGTTTTTTCATCATTGCGAATTTCTTTACAGAATTGATAGCCATCTTTTTTAGGCATCATTACATCACTTATGATTAAATCCGGGATTTCATTTTGGGCGATAGAAAATCCTTCTTCACCATTTTTTGCTTCAAGAATTTTGTAATCATTTTCTAGCTGTTCTCTTATATATGCACGTACATCAGCATTATCCTCAGCAATTAGTACGATTTCATTTTGATTGGTAACAAGAATCTTAGCGTCACTATTTGAAATATTCAATTCCGGATGTTCGTCATTTAGAATTAATTCTGTTTCATTAACGTCTGGAGTATCTCCAATTGTCGAATAGTTGGTTGTTTTTTCCGGAGATAGTTCTTTATTGGATTTTAGTTCACCTAACGGCAAGTATATGCTAAATACTGTACCCTCATTAAGTTCACTTTTAACACTAATTTTACCTCGATGCAGTTCAACTAATTCTTTTGTTAGTGCCAGTCCTATTCCGGTTCCTTCATGCTCTCGAGTACTGGAACTATCAATCTGATAAAAACGATCGAAGATATGTGAAATACGATCAGCAGGAATTCCAATACCAGTATCCTTAACGGAAATTTCAACTTTAGATTGCTCAATAATTTTTAAAGATACTTTAATTTCTCCTTGTGCAGAGGTAAACTTAAAAGCGTTTGCAACAAGATTATAAAATACTTTTTCCATTTTGTCGGGATCAAAAACTACAGGAATATTTTCTAATTGAGTTTCAAATCTAAGTGTGATCTTTTGGTTATCTGCCAACGACTCAAAAGAATAGAAAAGACTTTTAAGGAATGATACGATATTATGCTGCCCAGCATTTAGTTCCATGCTTCCGGCTTCTAGTTTTGATAAATCCAGTAATTGGTTTATTAAAGTAAGCAATCTTCTTGCATTTCTTGTTGCAACCTGAAGTTTCCCTTTTTCTTTAGTCTCAATGTTGGAGGAGAGTACACTTTCTATCTGACCAAGAATTAATGTAAGCGGAGTTCGAAACTCGTGAGATATATTAGCAAAAAAATGTGATTTTAATTGATCTAAATTTCGAAGAGTATCAATTTCAATCTTCTCAACTTTTAATTGGTTCTTTAATTTGAGTCTGTTTAACTCATAGCGTCTAATAATATATAAAATGGAAAGGAATAAAAAACTATATATAATATAAGCCCACCATCTGCTCCACCAGGGAGGAGTAATGATCAATTTAAGTGTTATACCTTCTTCATTCCAGACGCCGTCGTTGTTAGACCCTTTAACACGAAAAACGTATTCTCCGAAAGGTAAGTGTGTATATGTTGCTGATCGAAGCGAACCGGAATATATCCAATCTTCATTAAAATTCTCAAGCTTGTATGCATAGCGGTTTTTATTAGGAGCTGAATAATCAAGTGACGCAAATTCAAATGTTATCACATCTTCATCATATGAAAGCACAAGTTCATTTGTTTCTGAAAATGGTCTTTTTAAAACTGAATTTTGATCCTTAATGGAGACGTAATGATCTCCGAGTTTTAAATTTGTTAAAGTAATTTTAGGAATATATGGATTGTCAAATATTTTGTTCGGATGAAAATAATTTAGTCCTTTAATTCCTCCAAAAAACATTTCTCCATTTTTACTTAAGTAGTATGCGCCAGTGTTAAATTCGTTACTCTGCAAACCATCATTTACATCATAATTTCTGATTGAATTATTTAGCGGATTAAATTTAGACAATCCCTTGTTCGTACTTAACCATAAATTTCCATTTTCATCCGGTAATATCCCATATACCACATTGTTTGGTAATCCTTCTCTTTCTGTAAAGTGAGAAAATGTTTTTTCATCAATATTAAATCGATTTAACCCACCACCAGAAGTCCCTAACCAAAGAATCTTATCAGGTTTAAGCGGGTCGGGACAAATTGAATTAATAATATCATTGTTCAGACTATTAGGTTTTGCAGGATCATTTTTAAAAGTATAAAATGATTTTTTTTGTAAATCAAAATGAAGAAATCCATTTCTTGTCCCAAGCCAAAAGGTTCCTTTATTATCCTGATAAATTACAGGTCGCACTTGTTCGGTAATTGATGGTGCAGGTTGATAACGAAAATTCTGAAAGATACCTTTATCGATATCAATAAGTCTGCAAAAATAATTTTCTGTCGCAATCCAAATTCTGCGCTCTCGATCTTCAAAAACAGCATAAACTTCTTTTTGTGGTAAACCCGATTTTTCTGCGGGATTAAATTTGTATTGTTTCGCCTTTTCTGTTGATGGATCATATCTGTATAGTCCTTCGCTTGTTGCTGTCCAGATTTTTCCATCCGAGGATTTTATCATTGTCCAGATGCCTGTATTACCAAAGTCATTAGGTTTATCTGAACTTGATTCATAACTTTTTAATTCCCCTGTCTTTCGATTCCAGCGATATAAAACAGCAGTACTAACCCACACTATATCATTGTTCTCTTCAAGAATAGAACGCACACTAAAACCAGTAATGCGAGATGCAGTTTCTTTCTTTTTAAATAAGATGGAAAATCGGTTTGCTTTAGAATCGTACAAATTAATTCCCATTCCCGCAGTGCCAACCCAAACAATACCGGTCTTATCTGTATACAAGCTGGAAATGCTGCTGAAGCTTATAGACTTTGGATTAAAGGGATCATTCTTAAAATAATCATACGAATTATTAGTCGGATCAAATCTCATTAATTCACCTGGTGTTGCAAGCCATAATTTTCCGTGATGATCTTCAGTAATTGCAATAATATTTCCCCAACCATACCGATATATTTCATACTCATGAGGAAATAATTTGTAGGTGCCGTTTTCTCTTTCAAACTTGACTAAACCACTTACAGTGCCTATCCAGAATGTTCCATTTTTGCTTTCATAAATTGCGTTCACGCTTTGATCGTATGGACTTGGAGGTGCTTTGGAATTTTTTGTTTGAATTTTGAAATAAGTGAAACTCCCAAGTTTAAAATCAAATTTATTCAATCCGTTTTCAGTTCCAACCCACAGAATTCCGTTTGAATCCAAAAATATTGTTGAAGTGTTATTGCTGCTTAAGCTTTTGGATTTATCTTGTTGGTGTATGTACTGTTTGTAACTGGCGGCATAAAAATTTTTATGATTAAGAGTTATCTTAAATAAGCCATCGTTCCGTGTGGCTACCCAAATATTTCCGGTTTTATCTTCTGCAATTGACTTAATCTCATTTGTATTAAAATTATCCAAACCAACTGAAGAATAATGAATGTGATGAAATATTTCAGTGTTACGGTCAAAACAATTCAATCCGCCGTTTAAAGTTCCTATCCAGATGTAACCACGGCTGTCTTCATATAATGCTGTAATATAATTTGCAGAAATGGTTGTAGTGTCAAAGGGATCGTGTTGATAAACCGCAAATGTATGGCCATCGTATCTGTTCAATCCGTCTTTTGTTCCAAACCACATAAATCCTTTTTGATCTTGCAGTATACAGGAAACAAAATTTTGCGAAAGACCATCATCACTTGAAAGATGTCGGAACTCTATATTATTATTTTGCGAAAAAGATGGGAAAGTAAAAAGGATAAATAGAGAAAGTAATAATAAGATATCTTTAAAATTATCAGATCCTAAGACTTCAATAACATAAATATTTTTTTTTAATAACATCTAATCTTTAACGATGTAAATTCTACTAACTGAGTTTTAATATGGACAGAACCAGAACAATATATTTAATTAAATCGAACGTCTAAGTGTGATGGTTATTAAAAACTGAAACAATATTTCAGAGAAAATTTTATCTATGGTAAAATACATTAATAAATCATTTATCAAAAAATTATTAAGCTAATCGTCTTTGAATCATTTGGGTTTTAGTGATTCATTATAAATTGGGTATAAGCAGTAGACAATTTTATTTTCGAATTACTTTTCAGATAAAGAAAACTATTTGCTTTCCTTCCTATTATCGATTTTTGTTAATCCCAATATTCGCAGAATAAAAGTTTTGTGATGAGCAAATAAACTTCTTAAATCATTCAAAACTCGTAGAAAATCAAATCTTAGCACATTTTTTTAATTGCGACAAAAGTCCAATTGAACGCCATAATTGTCCTAACACTGGTTAGGTTGTAAATACTATTTTTGCTTCTAATAAAACTATTTCAAGATTTTTCAGGAGAATTAACTATGAAACTATTTCACACTATTCTTTTCTGTGCAGTTTTGATGACATTCTTGCTTCAGTTTGAGGCTCACTCACAAACCATCCAATCTGAGATCAAAAATCTTTCAAAAGATGCAGATATGATCGTTACCGGAAAAGTTGTTGATCAAAAATCACAATGGAACTCAGATAATTCTAGAATATTTACCAAGGTTACAATTCAGGTAGATGAATATTTGAAAGGTTCCAACAATCAGGATAGAATTGTAATAACTCATCCCGGAGGTGAAGTTGGAAATGTTGGTGAAACCTACAGCCATATACCCACTTTCGCAAATGATGAGGACGTCTTGGTCTTCTTAAAAAAATCTGATAAAGATCAGAGCCTAAGAGTTTTTGAAGGTGATGGCGGTAAAATGACTTTGCACCTGGATAAATTCAGTGGTGAAAAAGTAACCTCAAAAAATATCAAAGCGAATGAGTTAAAGCAGGAAATTAAAAGTTTTGTAGAAAAACAATAATTAATTTCAATGCGAACGATCTCCAAACAACACATTATCAAAAATCAAATTGAGATAAAAATGAAAATTTTAAATACTATAAAAATTAGTTCTATCGCTGCAATATTGTTTCTATTTACCTGCAATTATTCTTATGCGACAAACACCAATAAATCATTTATTTTTAATGGCTCCACAAGTTCGGTTAAAATACTGGATGGTGCTCCTGTAACCAGCGACGCAAATCAATCCGCATTTAAATATTTTAACAGCACTACATCATCATCTAGCAAAAAAATAACAATTGATACCTGGGTATATCTTATCGGTGATAATCCAGGAGTTGAAATGCCTATTATCACCAGATCAGTTGCAGGCGGCAGCACTTTTAGAATGTATGTTAAAGATGGTACTGCGTTTTTTTCTGCAGGAAATGGTGCCCCTGTTAGCACTGCGTTAACTTTCCCTTCGTTCCAGGCATTTCGTTGGATTAGACTAACGGGTACTTACGATGGAACTACATTAAAGATTTATTATAATAGTATTCTTGCAGAAAGTCGTGTTCAAAGTCTTGGGCCGGTTTACACGACGGGAGAAGGATTATTCATAGGAAAATATGGAGACAATTCTTTTAATGGTTTAATTGATGAAGTAAGAATCTTTAATTCTGCATTAACAGCCAGCCAAATTAATAGTTGTAATGGTGGTGGAGATCCTTCTGCATCAATTCCATCTTCACTTTCTTCGTATTTAGTTGGAAGATGGTCTTTTACTGAAAAGACTACATACAATGGAACAATCACTTTAAAAGATTTAACTTCAAAGAAAAATCATTTAAGAATAACAGATATAAACGAAATTGTAAGAAGTAATCCATTACCATTTTTTGTAGTGAACTCTACAGGAGATGGTGGAGATATTTGTTTAGGTGATGAATTTGCAGATGCAGGAAACGGTTCCGTGACGCTTCGATCTGCAATTCAGGAAGCGAATGTTTTATCTGGTACTCAAAAAATATATTTCTATATACAAGGAGCACAACCACTTGTTATTCAGCCATTAACAGGTTTACCAACAGTAACGGGTTCAGTTATATTGGATGGCACTTATCAAAGAGGTTACCTTGGATCACCATTAATAGAAATAAATGGGAGTAATGCTGGTGTAATTATAACTGCCGGTGGAAGTACTTTAAACGGACTAAATATAAATTCAACTTCAGGTTACGGACTTACACTTTCTGCATTAGGTGGGAACATCATTAAATCAAATGTGCTTTCAGGTATAATGCTAAGTTCAGCAGGAAATAAAATAGAGGGCAATGTAATTTCAAATCTTAATGGTGATGGTATTTCAATTATTGAAGGTGGAATCAACAACGAAATCGGTGTTTTAGAACCAAACAATATATCGAACAATAGTGGCCATGGCGTTTCAATAAATAATGTTTCCGGAAATAAAATTTCAAACAATGCAATTTCAAACAATACATTAGACGGAATCTCAATTTTGAACTCTTCCACTATCGTTTCGGGAAATAATATTTCCACAAATGGTGGCTTTGGAATTTACGTTAGCGCTGGAATAGGAAATCAAATTTTGAGCAATATTGTAGAAACAAATACGAATGGTGGTTTGTCAATTTCCGATAATTCAAGTGTAATTGCAGGAAACATTATTTCTCAAAATTTATCTTTCGGAATATCCTTATCTGCTGCAAATTTAAATACTATCTCAAGTAATCAAATTTTTGAAAATACAACATTTGGTCTCCTTATTGAAAGTGGAGATGGAAATGTTGTTGAGGGTAATACTATTATTAATAATGGGTCAACCGGCGTAACAATCAAATCGGGAATCAACAATTCATTACTTTCTAACTCAATTCATTCAAACAGTGGTATTGGAATTGATTTATGGAACAGCATACCACCTGAAGATGGGATTACTGATAACGATCAATCGGATTTAGATGAAGGAGGCAACAAACTTCAGAATTATCCTGTGTTAACTAAATTTTATTCAGCAACTAGCGGAACCAGTATAGCTGGATCTCTTACAAGTTCGCCTAATAAAATATTCAGACTTCAGTTCTTCTCAAATTCATCATCAAATTCGATGTATGAACGAAACGGGGAGGTATTTCTTGGTGAAAAGAATTTTACAACGGATGAAAATGGTGCCGTAGAATTTCAGGCAAATTTTCCAAACGTTGAAGTTGATATTGCAGCAAATCATTCAGTGAGTGTAACTGCAACAGATGAAAATGGTAACACATCGGAATTCTCATCGGCGATAACTACTGTTGTTGATGATGGCGATCATTATATCTTAAATAAAACATTGAGCGGTATTCCATTGCACTGGAAAAATGGTGATGCAAGTTACACTATTGCGTCATCGTTTAATTCTGCTTATGCATCTGAAGTTGAAACAGCATTTCAAACTTATAGTGAGTTAGAAGAATTAGATTATACAAGAAGATATTTGGCACCTGACTCAACAAATGAAAACTGGGGTGGGAATCCTGATGGGGTTAATAACATTGTATGGATGACTTCTGAACAATGGGAACTAACTGAAGTTCCTGAAAATGTTCTTGCGGCAACCAGAGTGAGATATAATGCAATTACTGGAGAAATGATAGATGTTGATATTGCTTTTAATGGCGTACCTCATTCAATAACGCTTAATTTAGATTTTGAATGGTCAGTTTCCGGTTCCTTAGAGGAAGGAAAATTGGATGTTCAAAACACTGCGGTCCATGAAATCACACACTTTACAGGATTAGCAGATCTATATAATCCAGGCGACAATGCATATGCATTTGATAAAGGTATGGGTGCGTATAATGAAGATCAAACTGCTTATGGCAGAATAAATGTTAATGAAATAAAAAAACGAACACTTTTTGATGATGGTTCTTCTCCGCAATCTAAAGGTGATATTGCAGGAATCAAAGCTATTTATAAAGCTGTTGATAATTCTTTAATTGATATGGTTTTAGTTTTTGATGGTTCAAATAGTTTTGCTGCTGAAAATTCCTACAATGGATTTGCTGCTTCAGTAAATAGCGCTCTTGAACTTGTAACTAAATTAAGAGATGGAGATAGAGTTGCAATAGTGAACTCATCTTCAACTGATTTTCCATTAACCGGATTTACAAAACAAGCTGCTATAAATTTTCTTACAACAATGCAGTCTGGCGGTGATGGAAACTTAGCACAGAGAATTTCCCAAGCTCAAAATGAAATTAATTCTAATGGCATTTTGGAGAGACAAAAATCTATAATTCTTTTTAGTGCTGGTGAAGATAATTCTACACCATCCTTACTTGATGAGGAATATATTCTTCCTTCAACTCCAGTAAATACTTTTGGGTATGAAACCAGTACATCCGGACAGGATTTAATGGGATGGCTGGCAAATGAAACAGGAGGCGATTACTTTGAAATTCCAAACTCATCTGAAATATCAAATGCTGTAAATGTTATTTGGTACAGACTTTTAGGAATTCAGGTTACATATGTTTCCGATCCAATCAGCAGCACAACAATAGCAAATGCCGGAGCAAATGGATTGTATTATCAAGGCGGATTATATTATCAGGGCGGACTATACTATCAAGGTGGATTATATTATCAAGGCGGCTTGTATTATCAGGGTGGATTGTATTACCAAGGTGGTACTTTAGAATTAGGTTTAAACTGGGAAGGTAGTGAATACGAATTAATTTTAGTTCCACCAGGAAAAGATTCAACTGATGTTGATTCCTGGATTACAGAATCAAATTATAATAATCCTAATTTCTTAATTGATGGCGTACCTGTGACTTCATTTGGAATAGAATTGGTGGATGGATACAACACACTTGGATCACCCTTTAAAATATTCCGCATAAAATATCCTATCCTCGGAAGCTGGTCAGGATTTGTAAAAGAAGTTACTGGTCCATTACCTGGTGAAGTAGAAAATGTTAGAGTTTATATGGCACAGGAATCGGATAGATTTATGAATGTTAATTCCAATAAAGAAAGATATTTAATTGGTGAGCCAGTCGTACTAACAGCAAAAGTTTATGAAGGCGGAGAAGGCGGAGCCGGCTCAGATCATCAGTTCAATACTGGTAATCCAATTAACAATGCTTTTGTGGTGGCATTTTTAACTAAGCCGAATGATCCTACTCCTTTAACTGATTCAGCCTTTGTTTTTGAAAGGGTTGGTGATGGTATTTATCAGTTTGTTTATAACGGATCGACTGAATTCGGAAGTTACGATTTCACAATCTTTGCAATGGATTCAACTAATGGCTTTAATGGAAGCGAGTTTATAAATTCAAAATATCAAATCAGAAGTGAGCATTCGGTGTATGTTGCAAAAACTGAAATTCCACAAATCATTTCTGGTAAGAGTGATATAGAAGAAGCGTTAGCGCTAATCCGAACTTTATTGAATTTCAATTTATCAAATCAACAAAGAAATAAAGTTAATAATGCTGTTTCTTCACTAGAGGCAGCCTTAAACGAAAGGAATTTTATTGATATTAATAATTTATCAGAATATGGTATAAGACTTTATTTGGGAGTTTCAGCAGCTATCTTCTACATTAATAACTTATCTTCAAATCCTGATATAAACAGTGTAGTTGTTAACTCTATCAATTTACTTTATAGCGGATCAAGAATTTTGACTGCAGAAGCTATTGAATTAGCAGAACAAAATTGCGCTGCACCATGTAATTGCGATTTGCTTTTACAAATTTCTAACTCTCAATTAAATAATGCTGATCAAAGATTTGCTAATAGTAATTACTTATTAGCACTTACTCATTTAACACTTTCTTGGACTTCAGCGCAAACAGCATTGGGAACACAATTAAGAAAAGAAGGAACTGCTAATAATTTACCAACCGATATTCCAACTGAATATATGGTTGAGCAGAATTATCCAAATCCTTTCAATCCAAGTACAGAAATTCGTTACCAAATTCCGGAGAATGGTCATGTTAAACTAGAAATCTTTGACATACTCGGTAATCTAGTTACAACGCTTGTTGATCAGGAATTGAATGCCGGTTATCATTCTTACAATTGGAATGCAAGCGGTTTATCAAGTGGTGTTTACCTTTATAGAATAACCAGTGGTAAATTTATGGCCACAAAGAAACTTATGCTGATGAAATAGTAATCAATAATCCTTGATCCCGATTAAGGGATCAAGGATTTTTATTAACAGAATTTTGATTCGTTCACATTGTCAGTAAGATATGATCAGACTTTTCATTTAATTATTTTCTAAACATTGTCAGGAGAGAATGAGTGTACAGAGTTAAGCTAGTTGTATTTTATATTTCTATTTTATTTATCCCTTCGATTACTGCTCAAAGCAATATCAGATTCAATCATCTTACAGTTCAAGATGGACTTTCTCAAAGCGCAGTGACGGTAATCTTTCAGGATAAGCAAGGATTTATGTGGTTTGGTACGCAGGATGGACTAAATAGATATGATGGTTACAACTTTAAGGTATTTAAAAATATTCCTTCAGATTCAACAAGTCTAACAGACAATTTTATTTTTTCCATTTATGAGGACAAGACCGGCTCACTTATAATTGAAACACAAACCGGTAATTTTAATAAGTACAATCCGATAACAGAATCTTTTTCTTTGATAAAAAAAGATGATATTGATTTTGTAAATATAAAAGGAAGTTCTTTAGGTGCATTTTGTGTGGAATCGAAAGGAATCCAATGGCGTGGCGGACTTTCAAAACCAATTGGATTGAATCGCATTGATTCTAAGAATGGAAAAGAAATTACATTCAAACATAATCCTTCAGATCCAACAAGCTTAATTAATGATAAAGTTTATTCAATATACAGAGACAAAAAAGGAAATCTTTGGGTCGGTACATTTGATGGTCTGGATAAGCTTGATGAGAAAACAGGAAAGTTTTCTCACTATCGTAATGATCCTCAAAATTCAAATAGTTTACCTGATAATTGGGTCTGGCCTATTTATGAAGATTCACACGGAAATTTATGGATTGGAACAGTAAGAGGCGGAGTTTCTAAGTTTAATCCGGCAACAAATACATTCGTAAATTTTAATAATGATCCGGATGATCCAACTAGTATAAATGATAATTTTATTTTTTCAATCTATGAAGATAGAAGCGGTATAATTTGGATTGGAACTAATACAGGCGGAATAAATTATTTCCATCCTTCCTCACAA
Organism: Ignavibacteriales bacterium; assembly: GCA_016707115.1. Classification (GTDB taxonomy): domain Bacteria; phylum Bacteroidota; class Ignavibacteria; order Ignavibacteriales; family Ignavibacteriaceae; genus IGN3. The sequence goes on from JADJIH010000006.1 coordinate 77,904, forward strand.
GTATTTGAACGATTTATTAATTATCCAAATAATAAAAATAGTCTAAGTGACAATGCTGTGCTTGCAATGTACGCAGACAAAGAAGGTAATTATTGGATCGGCACAAGAGAAGGTGGATTGGATAAATTTAATTATGATAAAAATTCATTTACAAATTATTCAAACAATCCCTCCAATGCTAATAGCCTGATAAATAATTCAGTGTTAGCAATAACCGAGGATAGATCTGGAATTTTATGGCTTGGTACATTCAGCAGCGGAATGAATTCTTTTGATCCTAAATCTGGGATATTTAAAAGATTCGTTAATAATCCTTCTGATCCTAATTCACTTTCTGATAATCGTGTATATTCAATATTTGAAGATCGTGACGGAATAATTTGGATTGGTACTTATGGAGGCGGTCTAAATAGATTAGATAAAAGCACAGGAAAGTTTACTGTTTATAAACATGATGAAAAGAACACTGCATCAATAAGTTCAAACAGTGTTTGGACAATGTCTGAAGATAACGAAGGCAAACTTTGGTTAGGAACATTTGGCGGTGGTGTAAATATTTTTGATAAAGTAAATCAAACTTTTATCAACTTTAAAAATGATCCTAAAGATCCTTCAAGTTTGGGCGATGATAATATTATAAGAGCTTTTAAAGACAGCAAAAACAATATGTGGTTTGGTACAACAAAAGGATTGTGCCGCTTTTACCGTGATTCAAAAAAGTTTAAAACTTATCGTGAAAAAGATGGCTTAGCAAATGATTTTGTTTATGGAATACTCGAGGATAATAATGGAAACCTTTGGCTAAGTACAAATAATGGTCTTTCAAAATTTGATCCACGAAAAGAAACCTTTAAAAACTATTATTATGAAGATGGCTTGCAGGGCAATGAGTTTAATCAAAATGCTTATGCAAAAGATTTTAGAACCGGACGACTTCTTTTTGGCGGACCAAATGGGCTTAATATTTTTAATCCGGATGATTTGAAGAACAATAATTATCTACCACCAATCGTTTTTACAAATTATCTGCGTTATAATACTGATGATGAAGAAGGTAAGCCAATTATTGAAAAAGGTATTTCAGAAAGAGACAGCATAGTACTAACCTATAAAGACAATATCGTAACAATTGACTTTGCAGCGTTAAGCTTCTATAACAATTTCGAAAATCAATATCGATATATGCTGGAAGGGTTTAATGAAAATTGGATACAACTTGGAAGCAATCATACGATAACATTTACAAATCTTTCTCCAGGTGATTATAAACTCAGAGTTATCGGATCAAATAATGACGGCATTTGGAATGAGGAGGGAACAACTCTTTTTATCCAAGTTCAGCCGCCCTGGTGGAGAACCAATCTTGCATATTTAATTTATGGAATTTTATTAATTGGATTATTATACAGTATAAGAAAGTTTGAAATTGACAGACGGGAGCAAAAATCGCGAGTAAGAGAATCTGAACTTCGGGTTAAAGCAACGGAGGCTGAGAAGCGCGTTTTAGAAGTTGAGAATGAAAGAAAAACAAAAGAGCTTGAGGAGGCGAGACAATTGCAGCTATCCATGCTTCCTAAAGAATTACCTAAGCTACCAAATGTGGAGATAGCTGCGTTTATGCGTACCGCAACTGAAGTTGGTGGAGACTATTATGATTTTATCGTTGAAGAAAATGGAATTCTGAATGTTGCTTTTGGTGATGCAACAGGACATGGGCTGCAAGCAGGAACTATGGTTACATTAATGAAGGGTTTTTTTACTGCGGATTCATCCAAACTTGGACTGAAAGAATTTATGTCGCATTGCAGTCGTGTTATTAAGGACATTAAACTTGGCAGAATCTTAATGTCATTCAGCTATCTAAAAATAGAAAACAACAAACTTCAGCTTTCAAGTGCAGGAATGCCGCCAATTTATTATCACCACAAAGAAACAAATCAAGTTGAAGAAATAATTATTCAGGGGATGCCGTTAGGAGCAATGAGAAATGCTTCATATAAGATTTTGGAAAAAGAATTAAAAAGCGGTGATACAATCTTACTGCTTACCGATGGATTGCCGGAACAAATGAATGCTAATGAAGAAATGTTTGATTACTCCCGTGTAAAAAGTCATTTTAATGAAATCATAGAAAACACGCCGGATACTATTATAGAAAAATTTGTAGAAGCAGGGGATGGCTGGATGAATGGCCGGGTTCAGGATGATGATATTACTTTTGTTGTAATTAGGATTAAATAAATATTAATAAACTTAATAACTCAGGTTAAACAATGTTAAAAATTATATATATATTCCAAAAGTTCTAATCAGTTTTAATAAATAATTACAAAAACATTAAGAAAGAATTTTAATGAAGGAAAACGTAATACTAGAAATCAAACTACCCAACATACCGGATGTTGAGCTTGTGGCTATTGAAAGTTTGCAGATTATGGGCAGACATTTCGGCATTTCTGATGATAAAATTGGTGAGGCAAAAATAATTGTAACAGAAGCAATAATAAATGCTCTCGAACATTCCGGTGATGACAAACCATATGTTAATGTTGAGTTTGATATGGGTAAAGAAAAGTTAATCATACTAGTAACTGATTACGGTCCGGGTTTTGCACCAGAGAAAGTTGAAGATCCTCAAATTGCTGATAAAATTCATAGTACACATAAACGTGGTTGGGGTCTTAAACTAATGAAATCAATGTCCGATGATCTGATTATTGAATCAGGTCCTAATGGAACTAGAATTACAATAATTAAAAAATTAATCTAATCGGAGAAATTTAATGAGCACAGATTTTAATTTAATTTCAGAATTACACGATAAAACTTTAGTAATTAAAACAGAAGGATATATCAACAGCGGTGGCGGTGAGAAAATAGTTAAAGAGTTTGAAAAACATGCTGATGTAAATAAACTTATACTGAATCTTGAAAATTCGAAGGTTGTTAACTCTATCGGTATTTCTCATCTCATTGAAGTAATTGAAAAATTAAATCAGACGGATGGTAAACTTGTTTTTACAAACCTAGATCCTACAATAGAAAAAACTTTTTCTATAATGGGATTATTTCAATTTGCAGAAAAAGCTGATACAGTTGAGTCAGCTTTAAATGGTTAGATAAATTAACATTACTTTTATGTTGAGCGGCCTAAGTAAGTATCCGTTCTTAATAATTATAAACTTAATACATATTGGAAAATAATAGTCTAGTAGAAAAACTTGCATTGCAGGTTGAATCGTTTCAGGAAGGATTTGAAATTCTTTCAAAGTCCTTCAGCCTAGTTGAGATGGTAAAAAACTTTCTTCATCTAATACGCGGAAATTTTATTACCACAGAAATCTACGCTTTTCATAAGCTTAAAAATGATTCTAATTGGAATATTATTTCTTTAAAGAAAATTTCTGATCCCTCATATTTATCTTTTCTTCATGATTCTACAAATCCCTCAATAAAATATTTTGAGGATAATAATATTGAAGTGTCAATTACACTTCCACTTTCAGATCAAACTTTCTTAGGAATTTTGATCGGTCCTAAACTGGATAAATCAAAGTTTACAGATCTTGATAAAATTACTCTGCAGATACTTCTGCAAGTTTTTGATAGTGCTTACAAATCTTTTTTAAATCAGAAAAAAGAAAAAACTCTGATATTTGAATTAAATGAAAAAATCCTGCACCTTAATAACCTTATAGATACCGGAATTGAAATTTCCAGATATAATAAGAGAAGAATTTTATATGACGTTTCTTTGGAACGAGTATGTTCCTTAACCAATGCATCATCGGCATTGATAGAAATTATCAAAGTCTCTCAGAACAATCTTAAAAAGTATATTACATTTCCTGCTGGAATTGAACCTGATAAGATTTTGAACAATAAATTCAGCATTAAATCATCTTTTGAACAGCAAGATCGCATATACAATTTTATTTTATCCGAAAAAGAAACGCGCCACAATACTACTTCATTCACGGAGTTAGATCAGTTACTTCTGGATTCCATTGCGAGGCAGGTAGCAGCTTCATTAGAAAATGAATACTTGCATAAGCAGGCAATTGAGAAAGAAAAAATTGAGCAAGAATTAACTGTTGCTTCTTCAATTCAAAAACGAATTCTGCCCGAATCCTTACCAAAGATTGAAGGATATGAGATTGCCGGAATAAATATTCCGTCCAAAGAAGTTGGAGGAGATTATTATGATTGCTTTAACTTGGGTAATGGCAAATACGCTTTAATAATTGCTGATGTTGCAGGGAAAGGAATAGGAGCTGCACTTCTTGTAAGTACATTAAATGCCGCACTAAACTCTTACTTACAATTTGACATTCCTCTAACTGAAATGTCAGATAGACTTAATAAACTTATTTATAAATCTTCACCCTCTGATAAATATATTACTTTTTTTATTGCGGTACTGGATTCTATCTCTGGTGAACTTGATATCGTTAATGCCGGTCATAACCCTATTCTTGTTTTAAGGAAAGATGGAACGCTGGAAAAGCTTGATGCGGGAGGAGTTGGACTCGGTATGTTTGATTTTGGAATTCCATTCGCCGGACAAAAATCAGTAATGAATTCTGGTGACAGATTATTCTTATACACAGATGGAATTCCTGAAGCGATGAATGAAAAAGAAGAAGAATACTCAGATGAGAAAATGATAAAATATTTTATAGAGCATTCTGATCAATCCTCCGATGTTTTTATAAAGTCAATGGTTAATGATGTAAAAAATTTTGTTGGAATTACTCCGCAAAGCGATGATATAACAGCTTTGATTCTTAAAAGAAATTAGAATTACTTTAAACAATTCACCTACCTATTATTATCTAATTGGATGATTATTTAAATAATTATCACCAGTTATTCAATTTAGCTATTTAAGAAAAGTCTAAATGCAGATTTAACGTTTGTTGTGATAAATGTCAGATAAGATGGTTACACAAAAATAATTAATTAACTTGTTAACACGGAGATTCTTGAAAATGATCGATTCAAAAATATTTATCCTATCGTTTTTAGTTTTTTTATCATCAGCGGTATTTTCCCAGCAAAAACTAAAAACGGAAGCCAATGCAGATATTGTTGAATACACTAACAGAGAAGGTTTGCCCACCACAAATATTACAAATGGAATTCAAACTAAAGATGGTTTTATTTGGATTTCGAGCGTTGAAGGTACATATAGGTTTAATGGATATGAATTTGAAGAAGTAGGTGCTGACATTGGATTACCCACAATGCAGAATATGTATTACGATTCCACAAAAAATGTAATGTACTTCGCTTCACCTGCTAAATTTATAACCTTCGACGGAAAAGAATTCAAAGTATACACTGAAAAAGAAGGATATAAAATAAATGGATTGGAAGGACAGTTTATAACTTTTGTTAAAGCTGACAGCAAAGATAGGATTTGGATTGGATCAACAACACCGTTTGTTGATAAAAAAAATAACGGCGGTCTTACAAAATTTGAAAATGGAAAATTCACAGTTTATGATTCTAAAAACTTCCCCCTTGATAATGCAACAAACTTCATCGAAACCCCTTATGGTGATCTCATATTTAGTTCAGCCGGTCGTAATACTCAAACGCGCGAAGGATCGTATGTTGCTTTATTTAAAAATGGAGCGTTCAAAAGAATTGATGAATCAGTTGGTATAAATTTACAGAACGCAGCTCTTTATCCCATTGGAAATGTAACAGCAATCGATAAAGACGGTAATACCTGGCTGCCTTGTGCTGGTGTTGTACGTGCTATAGAGGGATCTGATCTATACTCCGGAGTTTTGATGTATGATGGTAATAAATTTTATCAATTCACAGAATTCAAGAATCAACTTAAAAGTGATCAATTTCCAATTCAAGTATACTATAGTTCAAAAATGAATAAGCTGTTCATGACAACTTTAACCAGAGATGGTGAACTTTTTAATGGAAACAATAATAGTGTTTTTGAATTTGAAAATGGTAAATGGAAGGTTTCAAATATTTTAAAGGAAATTAATGCAATTAGAGATCTGAAAACAGAAAGAGTTATCAAAGACTTTAAATACTCGAGTCTATTTTTTCTGAAATCAAGTAAATATTTCCCGGAGCGACTTGTATTTCAAGTTACATCCCAAAATCAAGGTTCAACCCTAACTCAAAGTTCAAAATATCCTAATCAACTATTTTCATTTATTGATAATAAATGGAAAAAATTTGATTCATTTGAATCAGCGCCTGGAATAGTATTAAACGATGGGGTTGCAATGAAAACTTCAAAAGGCATCGGAATTTATTATCCAAATTATTCCAGAATGCTTACTTCTAAAGATGGCTTGCTGGTTACACAATCGGGAATCGTAACACCTTATACTGATTATAGTGGTTTAGTTTGGCTTTCATATTCTTACACCGATTTGCCGGCTTACGCTTTAACTGCCAATGTGGGTATTAATGTTTGGGATGGAAAAAAATTAAGAACAATTACAGAAAAAGAAGGTCTTGCAAGTAATATAACTTATGAGACTTTTCAGGATACCAAAAAAAGAATTTGGATACCAACTTCCAAAGGTATCACTATGATTCGTGAGATCTCGAACAGTGATGGTGAGCAGATTTTAAAGTTAAAAAATATTTCTGATAGCGATAATAAACCTTACAATACTTCAAATGTTCTTGAAACAAGGAATGGCGATATTTATGTATGGAATAATTATGTGCGTCCTATTCAAGAGAACCTTATTGAAGCAGATTATTATTTCGGGAAACTGGTTGGAGAAAATTTTGTTAAAATTAAATCACCGTTTAATGATGATGATAATAGTAAAAAATTTCAGCTCTTTGATCTTAAGGAAGATAATGAAGGAAGGTTATGGTTCCTCGGTTTATTCTCTGATAATATTAAGGATATTACATCTGTTCAGTCAAAAATAATGTTGTATGATGGTAAATCGTGGACAAAGCCGCCGAAAAGTTGGAATGTGCCTTCCGAACAATTGAATTATGTAGGAAACTTAAAAAATGGGATGTACTTCCTAACGGTTGGAGGATTTTATGTTTTTGATGGTAAAAAATTTGTGAATCTTAGTGATAGTGTAAATGCAACCGCTGATTTCAGAATATTAAAAGGTGCCAGTGTTGCCGGTACTAAAACTGAGCTCCAGGCTGGTGAAAATTTATATATAAGACTTAGAGGCAGGGGACTTGTAATATTTGATGGAACTAATTTAAATTTTTATACAAAAAAGAATGGTCTTACATCCACTAATCTTTCAAACCCATTTACTGATCAAATAAGAGATGCTATTTATTTTTCATCTCCTTCTGGTGCAATAAAAATAAATGGAAATAAATTTCAAACATTCTATCACGATGAGAGCGTTGCAAGCGGCGGTCCATATGTATCAGCCATGGATGGATTCGGGAATATGGTAGAGTTTTATAATGGTGTTGGTCTTTACATTAATAAAAGCGAGGAGAAAAGTTATCCATTATTAATTTCATCTGTATCTATCAGCGGGCAATCTAATCATTATAATTTCCCAAAAGAACTACCATATTCTCAAAATTCTTTTATCTTCAATTATGCTGCGTTGAATTTCAAAGATCCAAAGCAAACTACTTATGAACATTTTCTTGAAGGCTTCGATAAGGGCTGGTCAAAAGCAAGTAATCTACCTTTTGCAGAATACCAAAATCTTCCTTTTGGTAAATACACATTTAAAGTTCGCGGGGTTACATCAAATGGTGTAAAAACAAATGAAGTATCTTATTCGTTTAAAATTAATCCACCTATCTGGCGGACCTGGTGGGCATACTTGTTATATATTATTGCTTTTGGATTGGCTTTAGTTGGAATAAGAAAGTTTGAGTTAGAAAGAAGGAAAGAAAACGAAAACAAAAAATTCCTTCAGATTGAGAATGATAGAAAAACAAAAGAACTTGATGAAGCAAGACAGCTTCAGCTTTCTATGCTGCCAAAATCACTCCCAAGCATTCCGCATCTTGATATTGCAGTATTTATGAAAACGGCAACAGAAGTTGGCGGTGATTATTATGATTTTCACGTTCATATGGATGGAACATTAACCGTAATACTTGGTGATGCAACAGGACATGGCATGATGTCCGGTATGATGGTTTCAATAATGAAATCTCTTTTTATGTCAGACAGAACCAACAAAGAACTTAAACCATTTTTTGAAAATGCGAATGAAGCAATAAAAGATATGCAGCTTGGCAGATTGATGATGGCGCTTACTTGTGTGCAGATCAGCAGTAATAAAATTATAACAACAAATGCCGGTATGCCGCCGCTTTTTATTTACAGAAAAAATTCTCAGACAATTGAAGAAGTTGTAATAAATAATATGCCTTTAGGTTCTATGAAAGGTATTGTTTACGATATTAAAGAAATAAAGATAGAAAGGGGAGACACTTTGTTATTGATGAGTGATGGATTTGCAGAACTAAGGAATGAAAACCATGAAGTTTTCGGCTACAAAAGAGCAAGAAATAGTTTTGAAGAATCGGCAACGAAAGATCCGGAAGAAATTATAACACATTTAAGAGCTGAATCCAGGAGCTGGACAAATGATAAAGAACCAGACGATGATGTTACGTTTGTGGTAATAAAAGTAAAATAATTAGGGGTTTTTTTTTTTTTTTTTTTTTTTTTGGGGGGGAGTTTTTTTTTTATTTTTTTTTTTTTAAAAATTTTTTTTTTTTTTTAAAGTGATAACATTTGTTAGAAAAAATGAAAAGTAGTATGAATAAATATTTTAAATGCACAGTTCTATTAATAATTCTTTCAACCAGTATTTCCTTTTCACAACTCAATCCAAATAACATTACTCAGTTTACTGAAAAAGATGGGATTCCCGGTTCACAGGTAAGCGAAATCTTAATTGATAGATTTGGTTATGTCTGGATAGGAACAATAAATGGATTAGCACGTTATGATGGTTATGAATTCAAAAGATTCTATAATGATCCAAACGACACAACTTCAATCAAGGGTCTGATCATCTGGTCTTTATTTGAAGATAGCAAAGGTCGAATCTGGATTGCAAGTTCGCCGGAAATTCTTAATCTGTATGATCAGGTTACTAAATCATTTAAGCAATACGAATTCAAAAATTTAATTGAAAGACCGGCAAATGTTGAAATTGGAATTATCAAAATATGTGAGGATGGCAATGGCAGAGTATATTTGGGTGTAAGTTCTACGTTTGGCGATACTCTTTCATCATCGCTCTTATATTTTGATGAACAAGAAAATAAGGTTAAAAAGTTTCTTACTCCGGATAGTATAAAAATTCAAAATGTTTTTAATCTAATTAATGATAAAAATGGAAACGTTTATATTTATAGTTACACCGGATTCTTCAAAATTGACACGGACAGAAAAATCAGTAGAGTTCTAGCACCTATAAAAGAACTGGAAAATAATAATGAATATGTTACTGATTTCAGTTGTGATAAGGATGCTCATATTTGGCTAATCACTAATAAATCAAGATTAATGGATTTCGATCCACAAACAGGAAAGTATAAAACCTATCACCAAAAGGAATTTGATAAAAGCAACTACGATGAACTTATAGGGACTGCTTTTGTTTTTGATAAAGATGACAATTTGTGGATTGGTACAAACAAAGGATTAAGTTTCTTCAATAAAGTGAAAAAGAGATTTGAAAGTTTTGGTGAGCCTTCAACAAATCCAACTAAAAATGAAAATATACTTGATCTTAAGATGGATTCGTTTGGTACATTGTGGATCGGTACACAATTCGGAGGATTATTTAAATATGAAGAGAGAACTCTATTTAACTCCTATAGCTCCACATCATCAGATAAAAATTCATTAACTCCTGGCTGGGCAGATAATATTTATGAAGCACATGACGGTAAAATTTGGATTACAACTTCAGGACAGGGAAACTCTTCGGGTATAAATATTTTTGACATCAAAACCAGAGTAATTGAACCAATTCCGTTCCAAAAATTTTTACCTGGCAACTTTGTAATATTTGGACTAATTGAGATTTCACCAGGTGAATTTTTAATCAATACTGAAAAAGGTGTTTATTCATTTTACCCGGAAACTAAAAAAGTAAATAGGATTGAGTTAAAAGGAGTCCCAAATTCCATATTCATACATGATTTTCTTAAGGATAAATATGAAAATCTTTGGCTTTGTTCATTTGATGGACTCTATAAAAGAAATAAAGGTGATGATGTATTTAAACGTTATGACTTATCTCTGTTACAAGGAAGCAATGAAATTACCGGAGCGTTGGAAAGCAAGAAACATGGTCTGTGGTTGATAACTACAAATGGATTGTTTTTATATGATTACAAAACAGATAAAATCACTCGTCATGGTTTTGATAAAACAAAGGGAGATGTTTTTGTTACTCAGGATATCAATTCAATTCACGAGGATTCCAAAGGAACTGTATGGGTAGGCACCTGGCAAGGAGGATTAAGCAAGTATAATGTAGACTCAAAGAAAATAAAAACTTATACTCGTAATGACGGACTGCCATCCATGAGTATTCAGGGAATTCTGGAAGATGAAGATAAAGAGGCTTTATGGCTTAGTACTTTTGATGGATTGAGTTTTTTTAATACCCGGTCAGAAAAGTTCAATAATTTTTCAATCGCGGATGGAATACAGAGTCAGTTGTTTGCAGAAAGTGCTTCCTTAAAGACTTCGCAGGGGCTTTTTATTTTTGGAGGTGCCAATGGAATTACGATATTCAGTTCTAATGATGTAAATAATAATTCGATTCCTCCCAAAGTATTTCTAACTGATCTGAAACTCTTTAATACATCTATAGTTCCAGACGACAATTCGATTTTAGAAAAACCCATATATGAAACTAAAGAAATCTTTCTGGCACATGATCAGAATAATATTACTATTGAATTTACCGCGTTGCACTTTTCCAATCCGAGTAAAAACAAAACGCTGTATAAATTAGAAAATTTCGAAAATGTCTGGCGCGATGCAGGAAGTCAGCACTCTGCATTTTATCCAAATCTTCCTCCTGGTGAATATTTGTTCCGTGTAAAAGCCGCAAATAATAATGGTGTGTGGAATGAAACAGGAGTCTCATTAAAAATTATTATTAAATCACCATGGTGGCAAACCTGGTGGGCTTATTCATTTTACTTCATTGGATTGGTAATCTTGATTGGCGGAATTAGAAAATATGAGTTAGATAGAAGAAGAGAAAAAGAGAACAAAAAATTCCTCCAGCTTGAGAATGATAGAAAAACAAAAGAACTTGATGAAGCCCGTAATCTGCAATTGTCAATGCTTCCTAAGGTGCTACCACAACTTCCCAACCTTGATATAGCAGTATATATGAAAACTGCCACCGAGGTTGGTGGTGATTACTATGATTTTATTGTTGGTCTTGATGGGACTCTTACCGTTGCAATTGGTGATGCAACCGGTCACGGAATGAAGGCTGGTACCATTGTTTCAATGGTAAAAGCACTATTCGCTTCCAGTGGATCCAGGCTTGATATGAAAACATATTTTGATCAAAGCAGCGATGCACTCAAAGGAATAGAACTGGGAAGATTAATGATGGCATTTATGATGATTAAAATAAAATCAAACAAGATAGAGATTGCTAATGCAGGAATGCCGCCATTATATATTTACAGAAAACAATCAAAAGTAATTGAAGAAATATTAATTAAAGGAATGCCGTTAGGAGCAATTAAAGATTTTCCTTATGAAACAAGAGAAACAGAAATAGCTCCTGGTGACACTTTGTTACTTTTAAGTGATGGATTGCCGGAACTGCAAAATGAACAGAATGAACATTATGGTTACACACGGGTAAAAGGAGCACTCAAGAGATCAGCAGAAAAAGAACCAGAGGAAATTATTAATTACTTTAAGAACGAATCTTCAAAATGGGTAAATGGTAAAGACCCTGATGATGATGTAACATTTGTGATAATAAAAGTAAAGTAGATCAAATGAAAATAACTAAAGATAGAGAGATGGAAGTTATGGGGGTGCATAATTTGTTTTGGGAATCATATGCACACAGAGATATAGAACTCCGATTTTCACTTTGTTCTGAAGATGTTACTTTTATTGGAAGCGGTTTGCATGAAAGAGCTTTAAATAAGACAGAGTACAAGAACATAAATAAAGAAGGAGTAAAGCAATTTCCTGATCCTTTTCAGATTGAATTTTTGTGGACTAATCTTTCGATGTTAAATGAGTTTGTTGCCTGTGTTGAATCTGAAGTTGTTTGGAGTCAAATGATAAATAGTGAGATATCTACAGAGCTATTAAGAAATACAACCTTGCTAAAATATGATAACACTAAATGGTTAGTCACGCATGTTCATGGTTCTGTACCGGATTACAGACTGAAGGAGGGTGATTATATGACAAACGAGCAGACAATCATAAGAAACAGAGAATTAGAACGACAGGTGTTCGAAAGGACTCAAGATTTAAATAAGACTTTAGAAGAACTCGAACAAAAAAATCGTGAACTGGAAATTGAAGGTACGTTAGAGAAGGTTCGAACAATTGCAATGGGAATGAGAAAACCCGCCGATATGCTTGATGTGTGCAAGACTATTTCACTTCAACTCCAATTATTGGGCGTGAAAGAAATTCGTAATGTTCAGACTGCAATCTTTTATGAGCAGCGAGGTACTTATATGAACTACGAATTTTATGCAAAGCACGATAAAAATCTTATTACAGAAACAGTATTTACCAATAATGAAATTCATAATGAGTTTGCAACAAAAATGCTAAAGGGCAAGGGGGAAACCTTTATCACGCATATCAAAGGCGATAAAGTAAAAGAATGGATTGAGTATCAAAAAACGACGAATGTTTTCATTGACAAATACCTGGAAACTGCATCTTCCCTTAACTATTATTGGTTCTCACTTGGTCCGGTTGCACTTGGAATTTCAACATATCACCCTCTAGTAGAAGAACAAATAAATTTATTCAAGCGATTTCTCAAAGTATTTGAGCTTGCATATCAAAGGTATCTGGATATTGAAATTGCCGAAGCACAGGCAAGAGAAGCGCAAATTGAAGCTTCACTGGAAAGAGTGCGAGCTGTTGCAATGGGTATGAATAAATCAGATGATTTGTTGAGTATATGTGAAGTATCATTTAAAGAGTTTAAGAAGCTTGGCTTTGATAATATCAGAAATGCTCTTATACACATTCAGTACGATAATCAAAAATATTTTATGGACTATGACTTCTCTGATTTAACAGGCGGTGCAATAACAAAAATCGAATACGGTTCTCATCCTGTAGTAGAGGATTATTTGAAGCAAATTAGAAGTGCTAAAGATGCTTTTTACCAGGGAGTAATAGAAGAAGACCAGCTTGAAGAGTGGAAAGATTTCAGAAGAAACTCAGGACAGATTGATGATCCCAGATTAGATAAAGCAACTGCTCTCTACTACTATTTTTTCTCAATTGGTATAGGTGATATCGGCATCTCAACTTTAAAATCTATCGATGAATCCCAAATCAAAATTCTTAATAGATTCAGAAATGTTTTCAACTTGTCATACCAGCGATACATTGATATTACTCTTGCAGAAACTCAGGCAAGAGAAGCAAAGATTGAAGCCGCACTTGAAAAAGTCAGAGGTCGTGCAATGGCTATGAGAAGTTCGGAGGATTTGGGTGCAACTGTAAATGTCTTTTTTAAGGAACTGAAGAATCTCGGTTTTTTACCCCGTCGATGTGGAGTTGCCATTATCGATGAAGCTCGAAGATCTGCATATAACATGATAACAACAGCTGGTAACATCGGTGATTCTTTCGAAATTACAGGGGATGTAAATCTTGACAGTCATTTTGTGCTTACCAATATGCTTTTAAACTGGAAAGTTCAACAAGATTATTTTCTGGAACTAGATACCGAACAGATAGAAGAGTATTATCGAATACTTCGACCCCAGGTAGCCGTTACAAACTTTAATGATGCCAGACAATATGGTTACTATCTTCATTTCAAAGAAGGAATGTTTTATGTTTGGATGGACAAAGAACTTCAGGTGAATGACCTCCAAATTTTTAGAAGATTTACACAGGTTATTGGTTTGACTTATCGCAGGCACCTCGACCTGCAAAAAGCCGAAACTCAGGCAAGAGAAGCACAAATAGAAACCGCATTGGAAAGAGTTCGTTCAAGGACAATGGGCATGCAAAAAAGTGAGGAGCTCAAAGAGGTAATTAGGGTTGTATATGAACAATTCGTTCATTTAAAAATCAAAATTGACCATGCAGGTTTTGTAGTTGATTATACTCCAAAAGGTGATTGGCATTTTTGGATTGCTGATGAGCAGGACATTCCTTCTAAAATCACTCATCCATATTTCGAGTCCGTTTGGGCAAATCAATTTAATGAAGCAAAAGAAAAAGGTGCAGACTTTTTTGCAACCAATTTAAATTTTGAAGAAAAGAATAAATTTTACAATGAGCTTTTATCATATATTCCCGAGTTACCCGAAGCATCAAAACATTTTTATTTAAGCTGTCCTGGCCTTGCAGCAACAACAGTATTGTTTGATAATGTCTCCCTCTATATTGAGAATTTTTCGAGTATTCCTTATTCCGATGAAGAGAACAAAATATTGATGCGCTTTGGAAAAGTATTCCAGCAAACCTACACCCGTTTCCTTGATTTACAAAGGGCAGAGGCTCAGAATAAAATTATTCAGGCAGAGAATGACCGCAAGACAAAAGAACTTGAAGAAGCACGGCAGCTTCAGCTATCTATGCTTCCAAAAAAACTTCCTCAACTACCAAATCTGGATATTGCTGTGTATATGAAAACAGCTACAGAAGTCGGTGGAGATTATTATGATTTTAATATCGATGGAAATGGAACACTAACTGTTGTAGTTGGTGATGCAACAGGACATGGTATGATGTCCGGAATGATGGTTTCAATTATGAAATCATTTTTTATTTCTAACCGAAACAGTATTGATCTTAAACAATTTTTTGAAAACACAAACAATTCACTCAAAGAGATGCAGCTTGGCAGATTGATGATGCCTCTGATTGGAGTTCAAATTAATTCAGATAGATTAATTGCCACAAATGCTGGAATGCCGTCGCTGCTTTACTTCCGTAATAAATCTCAAAAGGCGGGTGAGTTTGTAAGCAATAATCTACCACTCGGTGGAATGAAAGGAACTCAATATGTACTTAAAGAGATAAGATATGAAATAGGTGATACAATTTTACTAATGAGTGACGGATTTGCTGAGTTGAAGAATAAGAATAATGAACAATATGGATATAAACGAATAATTAGTGAATTTAAGTCCGTGGCACAAAAAAGTTCAAATGAAATAGTGGAGTATCTAAAAAATTCTGCATCAAAATGGATGAATGGTATTGAACCGGATGATGATATATCCTTCGTTGTGATAAAGATAAAGCAATAATTATTTATTACTTTTTAGTTTTATTGAATAAAATATTTTTGTATTTATAGTCACAAATAAATACAACTTTGAAAGGCACAAAATGGAAATAAATATTAGTGATCGTGAAGACTATACTATTATTAAATTCAACAAAAATAAACTTTTAGGAACAGAGGCTGTTGAGTTTCAGGACTCAGTTCTTGACACTTTAGATAAAGGAGTAAATTCGATTGTCATAGATCTCTCAAATGTGGAATATGTAACAAGCTGGGCTATAGGAATGCTTGTGCATGCATTTACAACCTCGACAAATAGATCTGCCCAATTCAGTTTAGTTGGTGTTACTCAGAAAGTAAAAGAAATATTATCTAAAGTAAAACTTGATAAAATATTCTCTATACGCGAGTGAATATAAATTAAAAATCGAAACGGCTAAGTAGTTTCTTTATATTACAAAGTCTATAAGATTTTGTAAAAGACGTTAGTAACTTCTAAGAAAATGAAACACTTATGCTTGGAATCAATCCCATCTTAATATTTATGCTTCTTAATTTAAATTCACCAATTTTAATTGATTCTGAATAATCACTGGCTTTAAATAGACTTTTCAAAATCATCGTAGCGATTTTACTATCCTGTGCTTTGGATAAAATATTATTTCTTTCGGATTCTGGAAGAGCATTTAAACATTTAAATGTAATGCTTATATCTGGTGGTAAAGCAATACTAGCATTCATACTGCTCAACTCATAGCCAGCTTCACTGAATAGAGCAGTATAGTTCCCGAGTGTTTCAAGATTGGATTTTAATTTCTCAGATGTTATGTCTTTATATTCATCAATGATTTCTTTTTTCTCATCATCCCAAAAATTTTCCTTTAGATCGGAAACTTTATGTTTTATTACGGCAGCAGATGCTTTTGCTTTATCTAAAATATTTTCATTCATTGGTGTATCCTCAAATATATTTCTACTAATAAAAAAAGCGCAGAATCATTTTTTTCTGCGCTCAAAAATAATAATATAATGGAAATCTTACTTTGATTTACCGGCAATAAAGTTATACACAAAACCGGCCAAAACAGCTCCTATTATTGGAGCGACCCAGAATAACCATAATTGCG
Organism: Ignavibacteriales bacterium; assembly: GCA_016707115.1. GTDB lineage: Bacteria > Bacteroidota > Ignavibacteria > Ignavibacteriales > Ignavibacteriaceae > IGN3. Next base: position 94,486 of record JADJIH010000006.1, read on the forward strand.
ATACTGCCCATCCACCAACAAATAGTGCTGGGCCAGTACTTCTTGCTGGATTAACTGATGTGTTGGTTACCGGAATACTTATTAAGTGAATTAATGTTAATCCTAAACCGATAGCAATTGGTGCAAATCCTTTTGGAGCTCTTTCATCGGTTGAACCTAAGATGATCATTAAAAACATAAATGTCATTACAACTTCTGTAACAAATCCTGATGTTAATGAAAATCCACCTGGTGAATGATCGCTATAACCATTCGATGCAAAACCTGCACTTACATCAAATCCAACCTGACCACTTGCAATTAGATACAAAACACCTGCACCTGCAATACCGCCAAGAACTTGAGAAACTATGTAAGGAAGTATTTCAGAGGCTTTAAATCTTCCACCAGCCCATAAACCAATTGTAACTGCTGGATTAAGATGACAACCTGAAATATGCCCGATAGCAAATGCCATTGTAAGAACTGTTAAACCGAAAGCAAGTGCCACACCAACAAAACCAATACCAAGTTCAGGAAAAGCTGCTGCAAGAACTGCACTACCGCAACCGCCAAGAACAAGCCAGAACGTGCCTATAAATTCAGCTGCTAATTTTTTCGAATCCATTTGTCCTCCTGTAAAAGAATAGTTTAAGAATGAAAGATTTATTTAATTATTCATAGGATTATTCTTAACTCCGCGGGAATTATTTCGAATCAATTTTGGTTTTAAAATTGGAGTAAGAATTAGCAAAACATATTTAATAAAAATATCGCAAACAGAAAAATATTATCCAAAATTTAATTGCACGATATAAAACGAAGATCATTCCTGCTACACAAACAGAAATAGTTTGTTTATCTAAGAATCACACTGCATTACTTAAGAATTGAAATATTATGTGGATGATTATTTAATAAAAAAGCCCCAAGACTTATGTCTCAAGGCTTTTGTGTGTTAAGTTCAAATAAAATCTACGGTAATGATTAGTAAATTTCTTCAAATATAAACCCCGGCACCGAAGCACCGGGGACTAGCCTTGACGGAAGGCTTGGGGAATAACCTTAACCGTCAATTGCTCGCTTAATTAATTAAATCGCCCCATATTCTTAACTAACTATTTCAATTACATTATCGATTTTATATCATTTTTGTTTAGGGTTAAAATTGATTTTTTTAATATTTATTTTTGATCTTATTATAAAATAAAAAGAATATGTTTTTAGAAATTCTTTTTGTGATATTCTGATTATAAAAAAATCGAAATCCGAAATTAGCAGTATAGAAATGGAGAGTGAATTTATGAAAAAAGTGATTAGCAGTTGTTTCTGCTAATCACTTTTTATATTATTAAACTATTCTCTCTAGCGGAACCTGGAAAAGACGAATTTTATCATCATCTTTTTCAACAATTGTATTTAGTTCATTTATTTTAATAATAAGTTTTTCAAGTAAATCTTCATCGTTAAAAGCTATCATACGAACGTTATTATATCCGGGAAAAGGACGATTGCCTAAATGTGCATCTGTTTTATGTCCTTTGCCTTTTACTTCTTCCCACTCGGTATAATAATCTATTCCAAGTTCATCTAATGCTTTAGAAACTCGATCATCAAGAATTTCACGATAAGCCAAAAATGTAAGTTTCATTTTAATCTCTTACTTCTTTTTATTTTTTGAGAAATAATTACTAATATCATCAAGTATTGAATAAACAACCGGTACAATAAACAATGTTAATAATGTAGATGTTATCAAACCACCAATTACAGCCTGGCCCATCGGTGCACGGAATTCAGCACCTTCACCAAGTGCAAGTGCAACAGGTACCATTCCAAAAATCATCGCAAAAGTTGTCATTAATATCGGGCGCAATCTTGTTGGTCCTGCTTTCACTAACGCATCAAAGCGCGACATTCCACGTTCACGCATAACGTTTGTATAATCTACAAGCAAGATTCCATTTTTAGTTACCAATCCCATCAACATAATTATACCGATCATAGACATAACAGAAAGCGAACTTCCAAAAATAATTAATGCAAGTACTGCTCCGATTATAGACATTGGTAAAGCAAGCATAATTGAAAATGGATGTATAAAACTATCAAACTGCGCGGCCAGCACAATGTATACAAACACAATTGCAAGCAGCAATGTAAGCAGCATATTAGCCATTGATTCATCCTGCATTTCACCTTGACCAATAACATTTATTGAGTAACCCGGTTCAAGTTCCAGTTTTGCTGTTTCCTTAAGTACTTCACCAAGAACTACACCCAAAAATCTGTCATCCAGATTTGCATCAACGCGAATTTCTTTTTGTCTTGCATATCTATTTATCTTAGAAGGGCCAACATCTTGTGTAATCGTTGCAATATCAGTTATCGGCACCAGAAAATCCTGGTTACCAATTTTTTTATTGCTTTTAATTGTAAGAGGTAAAATGTCATTTAAATTTTTTCTATCAATTTTTTTTAATCGTACTCTAACATCAATTTGTTCATCACCTTCTTTGTATTGTGTTGCAACAGCTCCATCAACCATAGCACGGATTGTTGAAGCAATCAAATAAGGATTTACTGCAAGATCAGAAGCTTTTTCTCTATCTATGTTAATTCTTATTTCAGGTTTTGAAAGTTCAAGACTGTTATCAACATCAACTGCACCTGGTGTTGATTTAACAATCGCTTCAACTTTTTCTGCAATCTTTTCAAGTTTACTTAAATCTTCACCACGGATACTAAGCGTAACAGGTTTTTCTCCACCTCCACCACCAACTCCTTGAACCCCAAAACTTATTTTAGCCCCGGCAATGTTTTTAACTTCTGATCTTATCTCAGCCATTATCTGTTTATCAGATTTTTTACGTTCTTTTGTAGGTATAAGCTTGACTAATATATTTGCTTTTGTAACTGGATCATTACCCGATCCAATGGTTGTAAGCACTGTAGTTATTTCCGGTTTTTCTTTAAGTACAGCTTCAACTTTTTCACAGATTAAACTTGTTTGTTCTAATGAACTACCAGGTGAAGAATTTATAGTAACGTTAAATTCACTTTTATCACTTTCAGGAAAAAATTGGGAGCCAAGCATTCCCATCAGAAAAAAGCTTGCAATAAAAATTCCGATAGCACCAAACACAATTGTTTTTCTATGAGTTAATGACCAGCGTAATGCTTTCTCATATTTACCATTCAAATATTCAAAGAAGTGATTAAAGTAATACAGAAATTTATTTAGCGGATTACCTTCTTTTGATAAAGCTTCATCTTCTCTGTGCAGCCATTTAGATGATAACATTGGAGTTAGAGTGAATGCAACAAATAGTGATACAATTACAGCAGCAGAAATTGTAATGCCAAATTCATAAAAAAATCTTCCAACTATGCCGGGCATAAAGGCAACCGGTATAAACACAGCAACTATTGTAAATGTTGTTGCCATTACTGCTAATCCAATTTCTTCAGAAGCAGATTTTGCGGCTTCCATTGGAGTTTCTCCCTGAGCCATATGCCTGTAAATATTTTCTATCACAACAATCGCATCATCAATAAGCAAACCTACCGCGAGTGAGAGTGCGAGCAGTGACATCATATTTAGTGTAAAGCCCAAAGCATACATAACTATAAAACTTGCAATTATAGAAGCTGGTAATGCTAGTCCGCTGATTATTGTTGCTCTAAAGTTTGCAAGAAACATATAGATTACAATCACTGCTAACAATCCGCCATAAATAATATCAAACAAAACATCATTTATAGAATGCTCAATAAAGATAGAATTATCCTGTGCTACATTTATAGATATGCCTTCAGGAATTTCTTTTAATATCTTTTCGATTTGTTTGTTTACACCCTGTGCAACCTGAACTGTATTACTGCCGGATTGTTTTATGATATTTAATCCAACAGCAATTTTACCATTAACTCTCGTTAAACTCGTTTGCTCTTCAACTCCATCACTAACTGTAGCAACATCAGAAAGATAAACAGGTTTGCCCATTGGTGTAGCAACAATCACTCTATTAAAGTCATCTACACTTTGATATTTACCCATAGTTCTCACTAGAAGCTGGCGTGATCCTTCAGTAACATTACCACCGGGAATTTCAACGTTCTGTCCGCCAACATTCATAATTACATCCTGAATAGAAATATTGTACGCACGTAATCTGGCAGCATCAACTTCTATCTGGATTTCTCTTTCCGATCCGCCAACTAACTGAACAGAACCAACACCGGGAATATTTTCCAATCTTTTCTTAACAACATCTTTAGTAAATGTTGTGATATCCTTATTGGACATTGTACCGGATACCGATAAGTACATTATCGGCAAGCTTGCGGGATCGTATCTTTGTATAATTGGATCTTCAATTTCTAGTGGTAAGTCTGCACGTATTGCTGAAATTTTTTCACGCACATCCTGTGCTGCATCCTTACCATTTATTTCCAGCTTAAATGCTATTACAACAATAGAAACATTCTCCTGTGAAGTTGATTGAATAAAATCAACGCCTTCTACCGGATTTACTGCATCCTCAATAATCTTTGTTACATCAGATTCTATTTGTTCCGGACCTGCACCAGGCAGTACAGTTGTAATTACAACGTAGGGAATATCAACATCAGGGTACAAATCAACATTAAGCATTCTGTAAGAAAAAAGTCCAAGTACAATCAAAGACATAATCATCATTGTTGCAAATACAGGCCGTCTTATTGATACATCAGCTAATTTCATTTTTTATTCCAAAATTTCTTTTTGTAGAGTTTTATAATTTATTTATTTGATATAACCACAACGGTTCCATCTTTAAGGTTATTCATACCCAGAGTTACAATTTTATCTCCGGCTTTTAATCCTGATACAACCTCAATAGTTTTTCCATCAGTTATTCCGGTTTTAATTTGTTTCAAATAGGCCTTATCCTCATTAATCAAATAAACTCCATCGCCGGAACTGTTTTTAACAATTGAGGCAAAAGGAATAACAAGTGCGTCTTTTTTTGTTTGCATATTCACATTCACACGGCAGAACATACCTGGCTTAAACCATCTGTCTTTTGTGTTAGTGAACATTGCCTGCATTTCAAATGTACGAGATTGAACGTTTGCTGAATTTGAAAGTTGAAATATTTTTCCAGTTTGAATTACATCCGGATTCATTTCTGAATAAACCTGAACAGACTGGCCTACAAAGAAACTTGGTACATCACTTTCACCAACATTAAACTTTGCTTTCATCCTTCCGATGTTTGCGATAGTTGCCATTGGCATTTGCGGATTTGCAAGATCACCGATGCTAACGTTGATTGCTGTTACAATGCCGGAAATGGGAGAGGTTATTTCAACAGTACTTCTTGCAGCATCAAAATTTGCTTTGGCCACATCGTATCCTGTTTCTACCTGATCGAAAGCCTGCTGCGATATTGCCCCTTCTTTTAATAAGTTTTTCATTCTTTCAAAATTCTTTTGAGCATTAAGAAAGGAGGCTTGTGCCTGATAAAATTGCGAAGAAGCTCCGCCTTTGTCTAACTCAAATAAAACAGAACCTGTTCTTACGTATTCACCAACTCTAACATTTACTTTCATTATTCTTTCAGGAATTTTAGCAACTATATTAGCCTGCTCTTCACCTTCTAAGGATCCTGAAAAAGTTTTTGATAAAGCTAATTCTTTTACTTGAACAGTTAGCGCTTCTACAGAAACTGTGTCAGTATAACTTGTTTTATCAATGGTTTTTGTTTCTTCTTTATTTTCTCCGCAAGATTGCAAAACAAACAATGAAATAATCATCATTGCACTAAAAATCTGTTTAATACGGCTATCTGATATTTGTTTCATAAAAAAATAATTCTCCTGTTTACAATAATTAAAACTTTTTATTAATCGTCTAATTTATCAAATGATGAAAAATATTCCGGATTAGTTCTTCCTAGAATTTGTTCTAGTTCATATCTTGTAGTTAAATATGAATATATAGATTGAATACGATTTAAACGTGCCTGCTTAAGTGCAAGGTCGGCGGTTTGTAATTCGAGTTGACTGCCGACTCCTTCTTTATACCTAACTTTAGCTATTTGATATGATCGTTCAGCAACTTCAACATTTTTATTTTGCACATCAATAATAGATTGTACAGTTTTTAAATCTTGTATCTTTGATTTTACATTTAATAAAGTATAATCTTTAAGTTGTTTAACTTGCTCCTCAGTTTGTTGATATGTGATCGTTGATTGTTGTACTGCGTTGCTTGTTCTGTTACCTTGCCAGAGATTTATAGTAAAATTTAATCCAATTGTTGCAGATGAATATGTGTTGAACTTCCAGTCATCTGAAGAACCATTGAACGCGTACTGTCCAAATGCAGCAACATTAGGCCAGTATTCTGAAACATCAAGTTCAACAAATGCTTCATCAACTTGTTTTTTCAATTCTAAAGTTTGTAAATCATAATTAGATTTAAGAGCTTCTTCAATTAAGCCTTCTTCATTTGAAATATCATAAGTTTGATAAGTAAAACTTCCTATAACATCAATTTCTTCTCCCTGATCAACACCGAGCACTAGTTTTAATCCATCTTTAGCAGTTTTTAATTTATTTTCCATATCAAGAACAACTGGTCTCATATTTTCAACGAATACTTCAACTGTTAGCAAATCAAATTCAGATACTATTCCCTCATTGTATAAAGCTTTAGTGTCTTTTAAATTTAATTTTAAATTTTCAAAACTAGCTTTTGTTATTTCCAATGATTCCTTTAAAAATAAAACTCCATAAAATGTTTTTTGAACTGAAAGAACTGTTTTAGAAACAGTGCTATGTAAATCTGCCTTTGCTAAATCATAATAAATCTGTGACGCACCAATACCTTTAAATACTGCTGAACTAAAAAGTGTTTGTGTAACAGTTATATCTGTAGAAAAATTATTTGATTGAGAAAATGATTGTAGAATATTTTCTATTGGCACAAACTTATTGTTATCTCTGGGAATAACTTGCTCATCAAAAAGTATAGAGTAAGTTGCATTTGTTAATAATGCTTCAAAATCCGGGAAAGGCATTTTTGGTTTCTTAAGAAAATGAGAAAAACTTCCATTAAGGTTTACGCTTGGTAGAGCATAGCCAAAAGCCTCATCAACTGCGGCTCCAGCTTTTTTAACATTCATAACCGAAATTGTAATATCCTTGTTGTTAGCAATTGCTATGTCAATGGCTTCATCAAGAGTATATGTTTTTGATTGAGCTGTGCTGGTAAAATTAAAAGTTAAAACTATTGTAATGATTAGAAGTATGCTTATTGAATTTGCAAAGGTTTTGTGTTTCATTTAATTCTCTAAATAATTGAACGTAGAATAAACTAATTAACGTTTTTTGTAAATATGTATTAAGGTTTATTAATGTATTACAAATTTTACTGGGCAAATCTAATCAACAATCAAATAAAATTTATTTTGTTAATCACAATTATTACGAATTGTGATAAAAATCAATGTTTGTGAATTAGTAAGAGAGATTGACAGTGATCTCCTTTTTAGATAAGACAGCAACAAAATGGAAAACAATTTCACTAAATACACAGAGCTAATTCATAAAATTATACTAGGCTCAATATTAGTTTTGGCAAGTCTATTGTTGCCAATTGTTAAGCTTTATTAAAAGAGGGTAAAGAAATTTGGTTGAAGTTTTATTTATGCAACATTAAGTTGCAAATGCAATAATGATAAAAATTTGCTGTTCTATTTTTACTTATCCCTTTACCTCTAACCGGCAGGGGACTGACCGATGTGTTATGTGCTGGATCTTTGATTAATCATTTTTACTTTCTTAATTCTAATTTACGACTAGATAAAAATCGTACTACTACTAATTTATTTATTGGGAGTTCTTATGAAAAAGTTAATTTGTTTCAGTTTGTTTTTTGTCCTTTCCATATTTGTTTTTCCACAAGATAAAAATTATAAGACAACAGCTCTAAGTTTTAGTTTTAACGGATTTAATCTAAGCAGCTATTATGGCGGGGTTGGAGCTAGATTCTGGATTACAGATTCAACAGTGTTTAACCTTAGTATTGGCGGATCATACTCGCAAAAAGAATATCATGCAACCGAAAATCTTGAAGAAGGATTAGAAAAGAATTCCGCTATTACACTTGGAATTGGATTTGAAAGTCATTACCCTATTTCAGAAAATCTATCACCATATTTATCTTTTAGAGGATCATACACGATGTATAATCGATATTACCGACCCGGGTATGATGACTATGAGAGTAAAGATAGGATAAACTCATTTAGTTTCGATTTTGGTTTAGGAGTTGAATATTGGATTGTAGAAAGAATATCTCTTTCAGGTCAGCATCTTTTTAATCTTCATTTAGATAGTGGTGAGCGAACACTTAGTGGGATTGAAAATGAGACTCAGGATATTAAAGGCTTTGGAGCAGGATTTGGAACAACATCAATAATGTTATCAATTTATTTTTAGATTTTCAGTTAAGGTATTTTGTTTAATGTCAGAAAATTCTGTTTAACCTGTTATTCATAGTTTTGGTGTTGAAGTTAATTTTGGCTTTATAAATCAAGCAAGCTTATCCTTTGAAAGGAGTATTTATGTTAAGTCTTTACCTTTTCTTTTCTCAAACAAAAAAGAAAGGTGTGTTATGAAATACTTATTGATCTCTCTTGTAATATTCTCAATGCTTTTTATCGGATGCAATAAAGAGGAATGCGATCCAATAACTCCAACCGTTGATGACAGAATCCCGTTTGAAATTAATTTTCTGCAATATTCTGATAACAATTTTTTTCTAGACCAGGTTTATGCAGATACTTCTGCGGAATTTAATATGTATAATCTCTATTATGGGAGTAATACTCCAATAGTCCTTCCAAAGTATTTTATAAAGAATATCGAGGTATTTAAATCAGCTAATTCAATTTTTGATGATGGTATTATAGCAACTGCATTTATCAATTTACCACCGCGATCTTCTGATAGTATGTACGCTGACGAGCTTAGAAATATTAACACAATCATACCTGGGCAAAATGACGCAAGTCGATTCATATTACTAGATGAAGGTAATGACTACATTTTTCATCGTGAAACAGGTTGGATTAGTTTTATAAATCCGATCCTAGATCAGGAGATCATAGCAGTAGCTTACAAGATAGAAAATGAACCTGGATACACTGATGATTTGATATACGGAGAATTCATTTCTGAGCTTGTAAATAATTCCAAAACAAGAGGTGTGTTAAAACTTGTAAAGCCTAGAAATCTTCAACCAGTTTATGAAGATGCCTGGAATTTAAAAATGAAAAATATTTATCAGATATCTTCTCAACTCGGATATATTAGAAATCTTGACTTAGATATTTATCTCAAGAAATCTGATGGTACAGAATCAAATACTATCAACAACGTAAGATTATTAGAGCTATTCGGCTTTGATAGATTTAGTGAAAATTTGATGCCGATTCCTGATGGTAAATATGATTATTTCCCTGGGATGAATTTTGAGCCGAGAACTTCTGAAATAATTTTCCCTGTAATTCAGCCATTTGGTAACAATATTACATTTGTTTTAAATGAATATAAATATCAGGCAATTTATGATACGATAAGAACATTTTTATCAATGCCTGGTAATAGCTTTATTATTAGAGGAAAATATAAGTAGATATCTTTGTAATAAACCTTTAAATAACGATTTATTTCATATATAACATCTAAAGAATTAGAATGCACAAAAAAATGTCGCGAACAATAATGCCTATTATTTATTGCTTTATACTTTTGGTATCAATGAATAATACTAAGGTTTTAGCTCAACAGGATTCAAAAGGAATCCGGACTATTTATCTTATCAGACACGGAGATTATTCACCGCAAGATGACAGCATACCTGATTCTATAAACGTTCTAACTCCACTTGGCATTGCTCAGGCTCGATTAGTTTCAACAAGATTAAAATCAATGAATATCGATTTTAACTCATTAATAAGCAGTACAATGACTCGGGCAAAACAAACCGCAGATGTAATTTTAAAAGATTTTCCGGAATTAATTTCCGAACAATCAGACTTGATAAGAGAATGCACACCTCCAACGTGGCGGGAAGATGTTATGGCTGAAACAAAATCATCTGAAGTGGAAGAATGTGTTAAAAACATTGAAGAAGCGTTTCAAAAAATATTTATACCCTCACCGGATGATAAAGACAGAAATGATATAATTGTTTGTCACGGAAATGTTATCCGTTATTTTGTAACTAAAGTCCTAAAAGTTGATACAATGTCGTGGCTTCAGATGAGCATATCAAACTGCAGTTTAACAATCATCAGAGTTTTGCCCAATGGAAATATGAAACTTGATGCATTCAGCGATTACGGACACATTCCGGAAAATATGAGAACATTTACAGGTGGAAAGAGTAAAGAGAAAGAATTGTTAATCGATGATGAAAAAAATAGTATCAATAAAAAACAGAAATACCAAAATATTTTTCATTAAATAAAATCATCTGAAATTATGAAACATCTTAAGTTTGTTTTAATAATAATTTCCATTTCAATAATGCACAACGGTTGCCTGCGCACCTATTATCCGGCAGTATACCATTCAAGTGCTCCAGTAATGGTATCAGAAACAAATAACAATCCTGAGATATACAGTAATTATTTAGGTTTGGATTATACAATTGGGCAGGCTGGATATGAAAATGAAAACATTCAAATGATGAAGCTAAACTTCTTAATTGCAAACACCCAGGATCACACTAATTTTAATTTGGAAGGATTTGGATATACAGGCGGGTACAGAGTTTCAGGTCTTAGTTCAAATTATGATGGTGATAAAACATTTATTGGATTGGGAACTGATCTTAAGTTCAATGTAAACTTTAAGTTTGGCAAGTTTAAACTTGGCACAGGCATAAACTTGGGACTGGGAATGGAGTTTGGTGAATATTTTGAGTTCAGAAAAAATGCCGGCAATGCACACATCATTGAAGATGAAAACAGTATACTTTTTATCATGTTTTCAGCCACACCCATGCTAAGCTATGAATTTTCTGAATCCACAATTCTTTCGGCTCAAATAAACGCAGGCATGCCGGGCGGACTTTCACCAAGCATCGTTCTTAATCATAATAGATTTACTTATTGGATAACCTGGCTGCCGGATAATGATCTTTTTGATAATAATTACGGAGTTAGATTAACTCTGGGAGTTATGATTGGATTGCAGGATTTACATTTAAATATTTAGGTATGATCTAAAATGAGTTTAATGAATTATAAAATAATTTTTCCAGTATTCACTTTATTAATGGCAGTTTTATTTTTATCGCTATCTAGTTGTTATACCCAATTAGATACAACTTCATTAGAAAAATCTAAATCGGTCAATAACTTATTCCAGGATGAAGTTATTGATTCTAGTATTTTAGGAACTTGGCAAAAAACTCTTCCAAGGGAAGACGCACCCTGGCAGATTCAACAAATTATTTTTAATGCTAACCACAACCTTTTATTTGAAGAAGAACTGGGATTAAATTTTGGCGATAAATTATCTGGAAGATTCAACACAAAAGACAACATTTTAACAATTGTGCTTGATTACGGTTATGGAACAGAGAAGTATTACTATGAAGTCTTAAATGGTACTTTAAGATTAACTCAAGTAGATATGAATAATTATTTCCCTTACAAGATTTCTAGTTCCAGTGGTTCAATCTGGGTTACTCTGCAAAAAAAAGGTAATTTATAATTTATCTACACTCCTTAACATCACTCCAACTTTTTATTTAACTTTGTATTGTAAAAACAGGAATTGTTATGGATCAATACACAGCAGAAAAACTTAAATCAATTGTTGGGGCGCCAAACTTCTTTGATTCCAAAGAAGACAAACTGGTTTATTCATACGATGGCACTCCTGTTTATCAGCAACTGCCAGAAGCAGTTTTATTCCCACAAGATGAAGAACAAATTTCTCAGATATTAAAACTTGCAAATCAGGAAAAATTTAATGTTGTTCCTCGCGGTTCGGGAACGGGTTTAAGCGGTGGTTCCATTCCTGTTGAAAATTCTGTTGTTATTGTGATGACACGATGGAATAAAATTCTGGAAGTTGATCCAGATAATCTTACGGCCTGGGTACAGCCCGGAGTTGTAACGGGAGCTTTACAAAAAGAAGTTGAAAAGATAGGATTATTTTATCCGCCGGATCCCGGAAGTTTAAATGTATGTACAATTGGTGGAAACGTTGCAAATAATGCAGGCGGTTTGCGTGGACTTAAATACGGTGTTACAAAAAATTATGTACTAGGAATTGAAATGATACTTCCAAACGGTGACTTGCTAAAAACCGGTGGAAAGAATATGAAGGATGTTGCAGGGTATAATCTTAGAGATTTTATTATCGGAAGTGAAGGTACACTTGGCATCGTGACAAAAGTTTTGTTAAAATTAATTCCTAAACCATCTCAGGCTATAACTCTTTTAATTTACTTTGATAAACTTGTTGATGCAGGAAAAACTGTTTCAGACATTATTGCTTCGCACATTGTTCCTTCAATGATGGAATTTTTAGATAACACAACAATCAATTGTGTTGAAGATTATACACACATCGGTTTGCCAAGAAAAAGTGAAGCAATTTTATTAATTGAAGTTGATGGAAGGGGAGCAGAAGTTCAGGAAGATGCTGAGCTGATTAGAAAGATTGCTGTAAAAAATAATGCATCAGCACTTAAAGGTGCAGCTAATGAAACTGAAGCAAATGTTTTAAAGACAGCAAGACGGAGTGCTTTTAGTGCGCTTGCAAGACGAATGCCTACAACCATTTTAGAAGATGCAACTGTTCCAAGGAGTGAACTTCCTGTAATGATTGAAAGAGTTGCTAAAGCTGCAAAGATGTTTGATGTTATGATTGGAAATTTTGGTCACGCCGGCGATGGGAATCTTCATCCAACTTGCTTAACCGATGAACGTGATTCTAAAGCGCTTGAGAGAGTTCACAAAGCTTTTGATTTTATTTTTAATGAGGCAATAAAACTGGGCGGAACAATAACCGGTGAGCACGGTACGGGTTTAGCTAAAAAGCATTTTCTGGAACAAGTTGCCGGGCCAGCTGGAGTTGATATGATGAAGAAAATAAAATTAGCTATTGATCACAATAACATCTTAAATCCTGGCAAAATATTTACAATCTCACCAAAGTGTGAGGGACAAATGCCGACTAAACGCGAACAGATAAAAGATTTTCATGCCTAAAGAAATTGAGTACAAAGAATTATTAAAAATTCTTCCGCACGATGATATTCTGCAGCAATGCATTCATTGTGGAATGTGTTTAGCAACCTGTCCAACATATGATATAACTAAATTAGAACGGTCATCTCCACGAGGTAGAATTAAAATGATTAAATCAGTCGCTCGTGGTGAAATGGAAATGAGCAGAATCTTTGCTGATGAAATGAATTTTTGTCTGGATTGCCAGGCATGCGAAACAGCTTGTCCAGCCGGAGTTAAATACGGCAGAATGGTTGAAACAGCGCGCGTAGTTATTGATAATACAAAGTATGTATCAAAAGCTGGTGTTACGATTAAAAGATTTGCTTTAAGAAAAATTGTTGCATCAAGAGATGGATTAAAGTTTGTTTCAAGATTGTTATGGTTCTATCAAAAAACTGGATTGCAAAAACTTGTTCGATTAAGCAGGATATTAAAATTCTTTTCTAAAAATCTTTCTGAGATAGAAACTCTTTCGCCTGTTATTGCAGATAAGTTTTCGGATACACAAATCAAAGAAATTGAATTGCCAAATGGTGAAGTGAAATATAAAACTGCTTTCCACTTTGGTTGTTTGATGAACACAATGTTTGCAGATATTAACATCGATACGATTGATGTACTGAAAGAATGTGGATGCAAAATTATAACTCCACATGATCAGGTTTGCTGCGGATCGCTAATGGGACATAATGGTGATATGGAATTTGCATTAAAGCTCGCAAGAAAAAATATTGATGCATTTGATAAGCACGATTATGATTATTTGATTTCTAACTCAGCGGGCTGCGGTGCTTTCATGAAAGATTATGCTCACTTACTTGAGGATGATCCTGCATATGCTGAGAAAGCAAAACGATTTTCATCCAAAGTAAAAGATGTTATGGAATTCTTCTCGGAACAAAAACCTGAATTAATATTCAATCTTGAACTTGAGCCTGAACTTACGACTTATCATGATGCCTGTCATTTAATTCACGCACAAAAAATTTCTACTCAACCAAGAGAAGTAATAAAATCTTTACCTGGTGTTGAATATAAAGAGCTTGAAGAAGCAAACTGGTGCTGCGGCAGTGCGGGGATTTATAATGTTGTTCGATATGATGACGCTATCAAGCAGCTTGAACGAAAAATGGGCAACATTAAAAACACCAATGCAAAAATAGTTTTAACAGGAAATCCAGGTTGCATGGGACAAATAAAACACGGCACTAAAAAGTTTAATGTTGATGTTGAAGTGCTGCATCCTGTTACTTTGATAAAAAGATTATTGAAGTCTCACCAAAAATCTTGAATTGTCATTTCGAAGGAGTCTTCGACTGAGAAATCTAATACAATATACTTTACAGATTTCTCACCGACTAAAGTCGGATTCGAAATGACTTTCAAAAATTTACCCCATTAGTGACAGGGGAGAACACAAGAGGGGTTCAAACGATCTTCTCATCCCAAATCAAATGGTCAAAAGTTTCCCTGCTCCGAATAACATGGTATTTATTACCATCTACCAGAATTTCAGCACCACGGCGGCGAGCGTTGTAATTTGAAGTCATTACCATTCCATAAGCACCGGCAGACATAACAGCTAGCAATTCACCAGATTTTGATTCGGAGATTTCTCTATCTCTTGCGAGGTAATCACCAGATTCGCAAATAGGACCAACAACATCTGCAACTATTTCATTTCTATCATCAAACTTTTGAATAGGCTGAATGTGATGATATGCATGATAGATTGAAGGACGAAGTAGATCATTCATTGCTGCATCAACCACAATAAAATTTTTGTTTCCGTTTATTTTATTGTAAAGAACTTCTGTTACAAGTATGCCTCCATTTGCAGTTAAAAATCTACCCGGTTCAAAAATAATTTCACAATCAAGGTTTTTGAAAAGGGGAATAGTTCGTTCTGCAAATTCATTAATTGAAAATATTTTTTCACTATTATAGCTAACTCCCATTCCTCCACCAACATCAAAGTGCTTTAGTTTTAATCCATCTTTTTCAATTTCAAAGTATAATTCAGAAAGCTTTTGTACAGCCTCAACAAATGGATCAATAGAAGTAATTTGTGAACCGATGTGCATATCAATTCCTGTGAATTGTATATGCGGAAAATCTTTTCTTCTTTTATAAATAGATAAAGCAGTTTTCGAATCAACTCCAAATTTGTTTGAAGATAAACCAGTAGAAATGTATGGATGCGTTTTGGCATCAACATCCGGATTTACACGAATAGCTACTCGTGCAGTTTTATTCATCCCACCGGCAATTTTATTTATCAATTCAATTTCTTCTTCAGATTCAGCTTTAATCATCAAAACATTTTTTTCTAATCCAAGTTTAATTTCATTCTTGGTCTTGCCTACACTTGTAAGAATTACCTTTGATGGATCAACTCCAGTTTTTAATGCACGGTATAACTCGCCTTCAGAGTTTGCATCAACTCCACTGCCAAGTTTTACAAAAGTGCTGATCACACTCAAATTAAAATTAGCTTTCATTGCATAAAATATTTTATGATTTATATTCTTGAAAGCGTTTTCAAATTCTTTGTACTGATTGATAAAATGATTTTTACTGTAAATGTAAAGCGGAGTTTCAAACTCTTTAGCTAATTCATTTACATTAATTTCTTCAACATAAAGTTGATTGTTTTTGTATCCGATATGCTCGTTTTCGAAGTAATGCATAATCTTCTTTTTCTGGTCATGCTGAACTTGTTTCAGCATATGATGTTTTAATTAAAAAGATCCCGAAACAAGTTCGGGATGACGAATGCTATTTATACAAATAATACTTTTTAGAAATCGTTCTAAAATTCTCAATATCTTTATTCAAGTAGGGAAGTATATCTTCAACTTTTAATCGTTGCATAAACAATTCTCTGATTTTACTTGTACCCAAAACTTTATCAAACATATCAAAGCGTCCTTCATTTTCAGAAATAATATTTCTACCATAAAGTTCATTTACAGCCTGAGCAAAATAAAATTGAATTGGCATCAAATTAATATTTGTATAATCTGTAATATAAATCTCAACTCCATTAAGCATTTTATCTTTGCCAAACGCATAGTAAGGTTTAAAAGATATTGGTCTGAAGATAACTCCTTCAAGATTATATGAATTCATTTTTTTTGCAAGCTCTTCACCATTTATCCACTCTGTTGCAAAAGTTTGAAATGGAATTGTGTATCCAACTCCTATTGAAAGCACTCCACGTAATTCCCCGAGTATTCCGGATGTAGGATAATAAAATGAAGAATGCTTATGAGGAATGTGTGGTGAAGTTAACACCCATGGTAAACCTGTTTTCTCAAAATATAAATCTCGCGTCCAGCCTTCCATCGGAACTACAGAAAGTTTACACTTGGATTTATTTTCTAGCAGCCCTTCTTCATTTAATAGCATCGCTAATTCACCAACAGTTAATCCGTGCAAATAAGGAACTGAAAACTGGCTGACAAAAGAATAGTATCCCTCTTCAACAACATTTCCTTCAATTCTATTTCCGCCGAGAGGATTTGGTCTATCTAGAATTACAACTTCTTTATTGTTTTCTGCTGCCGCTTCCATAACCAATCCCATTGTGCTGATGTATGTGTAAGAGCGACTTCCTATATCCTGAATATCAAAAACAATTACATCAACATCTTTTAACATTTCTGCTGTTGGTTTACGAGTATTTCCATACAAAGAATAAACAGGAAGTTTGGTAGCATCATCAATATAAAAATCTACAAGATCACCTGCGGAATAATTTCCACGCACGCCGTGTTCCGGTCCGTATAATGCAGTTAGATTAACTTCTTTCGCTTCAAATAAAATATCAATTGTTGATTTTAATTTGCTGTCAACTCCCGTTGGATTTGTAACCAATCCAACTCGCTTGCCTTTTAGACTATCAAAATTTCTGTCTCGTAAAACTTCAATGCCTGATTTTACTTTAGATAAAATAATTTCTTTGGATGGCTTTAATTCTGTTTCAACCATATTTATGAAAGAACCATCTTCAAAATACTTATATAAATCCTTACCGGGACAAACTGTTTGATTTGTGTAATCTTTATGAGTTTTGATGTCCTTAATCTCAACACGATATTTTTGCTTAAGAAATGTTGTAAGCTTAACTAAAGATTTTAATGAAGCATCGCTAAGTTTTTGTACTTCATAATTTCCCACAACACAAATTAATGCATGACCAGTAACATTATAATCAGTATTCGTATCACCGGGAAAATTTATTGGACGTGCTTCATAAATATTACCCTTAAGATCGATCATAAAATGGTACGGAATATCATTCCATTTTTTTTCTGATCTGCTCCAGCTTTGAAGATTGCGGAGATATTGAATCATATCCTTATCTTCTGCGAAATCTTCTCCGCCATGATGAATAGTTATTTTTGTAATCTTATGATCTGGTCCATAAAATAATTTTTCTAAAGGTTGCTGCCATCCCCATTGTTGTCTAGTAATTACATCTAACTCGTTTGGATATTCAAGCTCGGACATATTCTTGATCATAATTTCTGTTTGTCCACAGCATCCAAACAAAACAATTCCGATTATAATAATAAAAAACTTTATAAATGTTTTCATAAATGTTTCCTTTTCTAAATTAGAACAGGAGTAAATTTTGTATTAATAATTTCACCATTATTTAATCCCACACATGAAGTATGAGTTTTATTTCTTTCATCAGAAGCATCAAAAGTAACGCCGTCTTTAATGTAAATGATGGTCATCGCTTCACGCATTTCATTTGTTTGATTATTTGCTGCACCATGAAAAGTTAATCCGGAATGAAATGTTGCATCACCGGCTTTAAGCGGCACAAAAACTCTCTCTTTATCATTTAAATGATTCGGTTGATGTGGATTCTTAAAAATATCCACATACTCTTTAAGATTTGGATCATTTGTTTGTGGATAAAAATACAAACAGCCTTTTTCAACAGGAACATCCGTAAGAGCAAGCCACATTGTTGCGGTAAACTGTGGTTCAGCGATTGGCCAGTAACTGCAATCCTGATGTGCATCAGTTATTCTTCCACCCGGTTCTTTAAATAATGCTTGATCATGCCAAAGTCTAATATGATCAGCCTTCATTAAATCTTTCACAATGCCCGCAAATCTTTTTGCAAAAACAAAATCTTTCATCGCAATATAATCCCAGCATAAAAACCCGCATTGAAGCAGTGATTGTTCGTACTGTGATTTATCTTTCAGTTCTCTTTCGTCTTTACCTTTTCTTAACAGCACAGCGGCTTGAATTATCTTTTGCACTTCAGATAAAAAATCTGCTTCAATAACATTTTCAATTTTTACAAAGCCAAAATCATGGTAGCTTTTTATTTTATCTTCAGTTAGTAGCATTGATGAGTTTAAAAATTCCTTTAGCGAAGAGCTTATCGCAGAGTTTAGAATCTGTTCAGCCTTTTCAGCAGAAAGTTCATTGAATTTTATCATAAAAATTTTGTTCGCTTAAAAATTGATAAAAATTATAATACAATTTACATCAATAGAATTCTTACTTCAATCGATTTTTGTTTTATCTCCATTTTAAAATCAATATTTTAGCTTCAGAATTTTCGAAGATATTCAAATCGATTACTTTAATTCAGATTTGATTATTTAATCGCTAGTTAAATTTTTTCATAATTATTTCGAACAACAATTAAAGTTGGCTTATGGAACATTATGGATTCTGGTCATTACTGCCGCCCGTACTTGCAATTATCTTTGCAATTAAAACCCGTCAGGTATTTGTATCACTGCTTTTTGGAATCTGGCTCGGATGGATAATTCTTAGCGGTGGAAATTTTTTAACAGGCACACTTGCCACTATTCAAGCACTTGTTGATGTGTTTGCCGATGCAAGTAATACAAGAACAATAATGTTCAGTTGTCTTGTTGGAGCTTTAATTGCATTTATTCAAAGATCGGGAGGAGTAGCTGGATTTGTAAATCTTATAAACAGGTTTTTGAATTATTTAGAAAATAAAAAAATTGGTAAAAGTCGAAAGATGGTTCAACTATTAGCGTGGGCTACCGGAACCGCAATTTTTGTTGAGTCGAGTATTAACACTCTTACTGTTGGAACTGTCTTTAGACCAATATTTGATAGATTGAAAATTCCGCGCGAAAAACTTGCATACATCGGTGATTCCATTTCAGCACCAACTTGTATTCTTATTCCATTAAATGCCTGGGGCGCTTATATAATAGGTTTGATAGCCGCACAAGGTTTTAGTAATCCACTTACAATTCTAGTATATGCTTTCCCATTTAACTTTTATCCAATGCTTGCGATGGCAATGGTATTATTTGTAATTCTGTCAGGAAAAGATTTTGGTCCGATGAAAATAGCAGAACTTCGCGCTCAAAATGAAGGAAAAGTAATTCGTGATGGAGCAGTTCCACTAATCTCAGCTGATGTTGTATCGTTGGAGAAAAAAGAAAATGTAAAAGAGCGTGCAATAAATATGATAGTACCTATCGCTGTTATGGTTGGAATGATGCCGCTTATGCTAGTTTTTACTGGATGGGGACAAGTAGAAAATATTTCTTCATATCCCTGGTATGAACAAATATTTTTTGCAGTTGGAAAAGGTTCAGGCTCAACTTCTGTACTTTACTCAGTTTTAACCGCAATAATAGTTGGAGCGATTTTATACACTACTCAGAAAATATTTACGTTTGCTGAAACAATAGATTTAATATTTAAAGGTATTAGCGGATTAATTCCATTAGCTCTTTTAATGATGCTTGCTTTTGCAATTGGAACAGTTTGCCGTGAACTTGGAACC
This sequence comes from Ignavibacteriales bacterium, assembly GCA_016707115.1. Classification (GTDB taxonomy): domain Bacteria; phylum Bacteroidota; class Ignavibacteria; order Ignavibacteriales; family Ignavibacteriaceae; genus IGN3. The sequence continues at coordinate 114,586 of JADJIH010000006.1, forward strand.
GGTATTTATACTGCTGAATTATCAAAGCAATGGCTGGCTCCGGATTTTGTTCCGGTAATTATTTTTCTTGTTGGATGCTTTATTGCATTTTCTACGGGAACATCCTGGGGAACTTTTGCTATTATGCTTCCCATTGGTATTCCAATGGCGCAGGCGCTTGATGCAAATTTATACTTAACTGTTGCTGCAGCACTTGGCGGCGGCGTTTTTGGTGATCATTGTTCACCGATTTCCGATACAACAATAATTTCATCAATGGCTTCGGCTAGTGATCATATTGATCATGTTAAAACTCAATTACCATACGCACTTACAGCAGGAGCAATAACAGCGGTATTATATTTGGTCTTGGGAATTTTGATTCATTAAAATTTAAATGTCATTCTGGGCTTGACCCGGAATCTCTGATAGTAAATAAATGAGATAGCTTCTCATTAGACAAGTTTTACAGGTCATTCCCGTGAATACGGGAATCCAAAATCAATAAACAAAATAGATTCCCACTTTCGTGGGAATGACAAGTGATTCTTTTCGAATATTGAAACTTGTTTATTAAAGGATTTAAAAACTTTATCTTGCAAAAGATTTTATAATAATTAACAGGAAAACATTGTGAAATATTTAATCGGAATGGACGGCGGGGGAACAAAAACAAAATGTATCCTAACCGATATAAATCATAATCCCATTTACGAAACTATTGGCGGCCCTTCTAATTTTTTAGTTATCGGAACTGAAATTGTTGCAGATACAATTCTTAATCTGATCAACGAATGTGTAGTATCCCAAAAAATTTCGTTGGAAGATATTGAAGCAATTGTCCTCGGTACTACAGGCGGAGGCAGAAGAAATGATGCAGAACTTTTAGAGAAAAAGATTTATGAAGATGCTAAACAAAAAGCATTAACAATAAATAAATTTAGAGTTGAAAGTGATGCTCGCATTGCTCTTGAAGGTGCTTTTTCAGGAAAAGCCGGAAGTATATTGATTGCCGGAACTGGTTCGATCATGTTTGGAAAAGATGAAGCAGGAGAAATCCATCGTGTTGGTGGTTTCGGCAGATTTATTGGCGATGAAGGAAGTGGTTATAGAATCGGAAGAATCGGCTTAAATGCTGTTGCAAGATATTTTGATGGCAGATCTAAACCAACAAAAATTGCGGATTTACTTGAACAGGAATTTTCAATAGGATCATCCGAAACATTAATTACAGAAGTGTATAGAAATAATTTTAACATCGCTGCAGTTGCTCCATTAGTTTTTGATGCGGCGGAAAGCGGTGATAAGATTGCACAAAGAATTCTTGAAGATGAAGCTGATGAACTTTTGCTTCACATTTCTTCAATGAAAACGAAATTGAATGTAGAATTATTAAAAGTTTCATTAATCGGAAGTTTACTTACTACAGCAAATTATTTTTCATATCTCTTTAATGAAAAAGTAATTAGACGATTTAATGATGTACAAATTAAAGAAGCAGAGCATTCCCCTGAGTTTGGTGCTGCATTAATGGCAAAACAATTATAAAACGGACATCATTTAGAGTTCATCCGATTAGGATGGACGAGGCAATCTATCAAACAGATTGCTTCATCCCTTCGGGACTCGCAATGACAAGAAATATTAATCAGGAGTTTTAATGTCAGATCAAAAAGCAACTACTAGAAACCCATGGGCATGGATACCAACATTATATTTTACTCAAGGAATTCCTTATGTAATGGTGATGTCTGTATCAGTAATGATGTACAAAAATCTTGGAGTATCAAACACTGATATTGCATTCTTTACAAGTCTGCTTTACTTCCCGTGGTTCTTAAAATTTGCCTGGGGACCGTTCATCGACATGTTCAAGACAAAAAGATTCTGGACAATCTCTATGCAGTTTCTTGTTGGCGTTGCACTTTTTGGAATTGCACTAAGTGTTAATACATCAATCTATTGGCAGCTAACTTTAATTGTATTTGCTCTTATGGCATTTGCATCCGCAACACACGACATTGCTGCAGATGGTTTTTATATGCTCAGTTTAGATCAATCTAAGCAGGCGGCTTTTGTTGGTGTACGTTCAACATTTTATCGCATTGCAACAATTGTTGGTTCAGGCGTACTTGTTGTGATTGCCGGACAATTAGCTCCAACTATGGGGTTTAAGGGTGCATGGTCTGTAGTATTTATGATTACCGGTGCAATGTTCATTATACTTTTTTTCTATCACAAATTTATTCTACCATATCCAAAAGAAGATCAAGGAACATTAAAAGGCAAAAAGTTAAGCGGTTCTCAAATCTTTTTACTTGCCGGAGGATTTGCACTATTTGCATTAGTCGTTTATTTAGCATTTTTATTATTTGGATTTTTACTGTCATTATTTGGGGTTGGTTCACCCTGGAATACAATACTTACAACAATTCTTTTGGTAGTAGTTCTTGTAATACTTTTCAGAACATTTGTTGCAACTTTTGTTGAGAAGTTTGAAAAATCAGAAAGCAAGAACGACACACTACTTCCATTTATAGAATTTTTAAAAGCATTTGTAATATTTATGCAGAAGAAAGATATCTGGAACATTCTCGGCTTTCTCTTATTTTTCCGATTTGCAGAAGCACAGCTTGTAAAACTTGTACAGCCATTTTTACTTGATCCTAGAACTGAAGGCGGACTTGGTTTGACAACTTCTGAAGTGGGAATTGTTTATGGTACGGTTGGAATAATTGCATTGACCGCCGGTGGATTAATTGGCGGATATGTTATATCCAAAAAAGGACTAAAATGGTGGTTGTGGCCGATGGTAATTATTATGCACACACCTGATCTTGCTTTTGTATATCTATCACATTATCAACCAACTAATTTTGTTTTAATTAATTTGGCTGTTGCTGCTGAACAATTCGGTTATGGATTTGGTTTTACTGCTTATATGATGTTTATGATTATGGTCTCACAAGGTGAACATAAAACTGCTCACTATGCAATTTGTACCGGTATAATGGCGCTTGGTATGATGCTGCCGGGAATGTTTTCAGGTGCTTTGCAGGAAACAATTGGTTATCCAAGATTTTTTGAATGGGTTCTTATTTCAACTATCCCAGGATTTATTGTTGCAGGATTAGTTAAGATTGATCCTGAATTTGGTAAGAAGAAAGAAGAACCAGTTAAAGTTTAAAAGAAAATTTATTTTATATGATTTTAATTCTAATCAAGGGAGAAAAGAAAATGAAATATTTTATCTATACATTAATCCTATTCATTGGAGTGTTACAGATTAATATGAGTCCACAAACAATGAGTAATGATAATCCATTCTTTAAAGAATACACAACTCCATTTCAAACTCCGCCGTTTGATCAAATAAAGATCGAACATTATCTGCCAGCATTTGAAGAGGGAATAAAAATTAAACGTACTGAACTTGATACAGTGATAAATAATCCAGAAGCACCTACTTTTGAAAATACAATTACAGCGATCGAAAAAAGCGGTAAACTATTAACTAAAGTATCACGAGTATTCTTTAATATCAGTGGATCAAACGGAAATGATGAAACTCAGAAAATAGCTGAAACAATAACTCCGGAATTATCAAAACTGAATAATGATATTTACCTGAATGAGAAATTGTTCCAGCGAATTAAATCCATTAATGATGAAAAAGAAAAATTAAATCTTACTTCAGAACAACTAAAAGTTCTAGATAATTACTACACTGATTTTGTTCGTAATGGAATTGGTCTTGATGAAGAAAAGAAAACCAGACTGAAACAAATTAATGAAGAACTTAGCATGCTTAGTTTAAAGTTTGGAGATAATCTTCGCAAAGAAACAAATGCAATTGGATTGGTGATTGATAACAAAGATGATTTAATTGGTTTGCCTGATGCAACAATTCAAGGTGCTTCAGAACTAGCAAAGCAAAATGGAATGGAAGGAAAGTGGGCTTTCAATCTTCAGCGCCCAAGTTTTACTCCGTTTTTACAATACTCTGAAAAAAGAAATTTGCGAGAAAAACTTTATAAGGCATACTTAACTCGCGGGAATAACAATAATGGATTTGATAATAAAGAAATTATAAAAAAGATTATTGCTTTACGTAATGAAAAAGTAAATCTGCTTGGTTATAAAACTTATGCTGATTTTAAACTTGAAAAGAATATGGCTAAAAACCCTGAGACAGTTAATAAGTTTTTAGCAGATTTGTGGTCGCCTGCTTTAGAACAATCAAAAGAAGAAGTTATTGAGATGCAAAAGTTGATTGATGCAGAAGGCAGTAACTTTAAATTAGCTGGCTGGGATTGGTGGTATTATGCAGAAAAAGTTAAAAAAGAAAAATATGCTCTTGATGAAGAAATGCTTCGACCATTTTTCAAAATGGAGAATGTTCGCCAGGGTGCGTTTGATGTTGCGAGTAAATTATTCGGAATTCAATTTGTGAAGCGTGATGATATTTCTGTTTATCAACCTGATGTTGATGTTTATGAAGTTAAAGAAGCTGATGGAACTCATATTGGAATTCTTTACACAGATTATTATCCAAGAAACGGTAAACGTGCCGGCGCTTGGATGAGCAACTTTCGCGGTCAATCAAATATAGATGGAGAATTTATAACTCCACTTGTAGTTAATGTTGGAAATTTTTCTAAACCTACAGAAGGCAAACCTGCTTTATTGAGTTTTGATGAAGTGAATACATTATTCCACGAGTTTGGTCATGGATTAAATGGATTATTTGGTAAATCAGATTATCCCGGAGCGAAAAGATCTCCAGTGGATTTTGTAGAACTTCCTTCTCAGATTATGGAAAACTGGGCATCACATCCGGAAGTTTTAAAGATGTATGCAAAACACTACCAAACGGGTGAACCAATTCCGGATGAATTAATTCAGAAGATCATCAACTCACAATATTTTAATAAAGGATTTGAAACAGTTGAATACTTAGCTGCTTCCATTCTTGATATGAATTGGCATATGCTGAATGATGTTTCAAATATTGATGTAACAAAATTTGAAGAGATGAGTTTAAATAAAATTGGATTGATTCCTGAAGTTGCATCACGATATCAAAGTACAAACTTCAATCATATTTTTGGAGGTGATGGTTACTCTGCCGGTTACTATGGTTATATGTGGTCTGGAGTTTTAGATAGCGATGCATTCGGTGCATTTTTAGAAAATGGATTGTTTGATAAAACCACAGCAGAAAGTTTTAGAAGAAACATCTTAGAAAAAAGTGGAAGCGATGACCCTATGAATCTTTATGTTAAGTTCAGAGGACGCGAACCAAAACCTGATGCTTTAATTCAGAGATTGGGTTTTAATAATTAAAATGGGTTTGATATTCCATCATTGTAAAGACGAGCCGGTGGCTCGTTTTAGAATGCTAGAAAATTAGGTTTACAGTTTATTCAATAAAAGAGACGACTCACCGAGTCGTCTTTACAATAGTAAAAAACGAATTGATGACAAAGTACAAAGATAAATACCGAATCGAATCAACACGAATACAAACCTGGGACTACCGGAACGCTGGATATTATTTTGTAACAATACTTACAAAGGATCGTAAGCATTATTTCGGAGATGTAGTAGATGGAAAACTAATTATTAATAGCTTTGCCGAAATTGTTATTGAGGAATGGTTGACAACTTCTATTATCCGAAACAATATTGAACTTGATGAATATGTTCTTATGCCTAATCATTTTCACGCGATCATAATTAATCGTTTCCAAGAATATCTTGATAGTAATGTGGAAATAGCAAGTACATTGCAATCAAATTCTTTAGGAGCAATTATTGGTCAATTTAAATCTATCGCCACTAAGAAAATACGTAAAGCTGGTCTTGCTGAATTTTCGTGGCAACCTGGGTTTTATGAACACATTATTCGAAATGAGCAAGCATTAGAAAATATCAGAAAGTATATTAGACAGAATCCTATCAAATGGGAGATTGATGAGTACTACAAATAATAATGTAAAGACGAGCCGGTGGCTCGTCTCTTAGATCACGATAAAATAAACAAATTAATAATTCAAAAGTAACAGAGCAGAGACGACTCACCGAGTCGTCTTTACTTGATAAAAGTCATTGTCTAAAATCCTTTCAATCCCATTCTTACCAACAGAAGACAAAATTCTTTTAGCACGAATGAATCCGCTTTTTCTGTAATCGCTGTAATAAGCTTTTTCAGGATTAAAACTATTTATTTTTACTCTTCCTGCTGCGTGAATGAAATCTCCATCTCCAATATATATAGCAACGTGAGTAATTCTTTCTTTTCTATTCTCGTCAGCTTTTCGTCCGAAGAAAAGAAGATCACCTGCCTGCAGATTTTGCCAGCCATCTTTTGTATCAACTAGCTCGCCTGTGTTTACTTGTTGTGAAGCATCACGTTGAAGAACAATACCATTTAAGTAGTAAACAGTTTTTGTAAAACCGCTGCAATCCATTCCTTTTGTAGAAGTGCCGCCCCATAAATATGGAATTCCCATAAATCGATATGCAGTTTTTAAAATTGTTTCTCCATTTGGATTAAGTGCATTATACCAATCATTAAAAAGTTTTGCTTCATCTTTCTTTATATAAGCAACTCTTCCATCCGGATAATTAACTAAATAAAAATCAGAATCTTCACCCATAATCTTTAATAGATTTCCTGCAACAAGATCAGAAACTGTTTGGGAATTCACATCTGCTTCTGAATAAGAAAATCCATATTCTTTTGTGTAAATAATTTTTGGTGATGAAATCCATTCTTTCCAATTATCTTCAGTCATAAAAGTGAATCCATCATCATCCAGCCAGGAGATATAATTATCAGGTGTTTGAACAAGATAATATCCATCTTCACCTTTCTTAAGTACTTTAATCGGTGTTCCAAGAATAGATTGTGTTGCAAGTTCTGCAGGATGATCTGGTTTAGAACGGATATTTGCAACCGAAAGATTTATCACACCAAATTTCTTTTCGCCTAATTTTTCAGATGGCAACATTTCAATCTGATTATCAAATTTAATATCAGCATCATTCATCATCTTCGCAAATTCTGAGTATGCTTCATTAATATTAGTTTCGCCTTTTATAATAATTTTATTTTCGGATTCAAGTGCTTCAAAATTGAATACTGCAGTTCGCTTATCCGGTGTAAATTTTTCTTTTACATCGTTTACGATTGATTTTATTTTTTCCATTTCATCTTGTGCTTTGGTATTTGTATAAAGAGTTATTAGAATAAATAGTACTAAAATAAATTTCATATTGCTTTCCATTAATTATTTGTATTCAACTTCCATATGATAATCCCATTTATTAAAGTAAAGATTTCCACCACGCCATTCTAATTCACCGCGTTGGAAATCGACAGTTTCACTTCTCGGAAATGTTTTTGACGGGAATAGTTCTTTTGAGTAATCATCGTTTACAATTAAATGATATGGATCGATGCTTCCAAAAAAGAAATATTTTTCATCTTCATTTTCAGATTCAACCAATCCAAAAGATTGATCGACGGGAACCCAGCCGTAACCTTCAAAATAAACTTCACACCAATCGTGTAAGTTTACTTCACCTGGATGAAGCATCCATCCGCTCTGCCATTTTGCTGGAATTCCATTGTATCTGCAGAGTGTCATGAACAATAAAGTTTTGATTCCGCAATCGCCGTGTCCACGAGTTAAGCAATACTCAGAAATGTTTTCAATTGTTGAATATTCTCTTGCGCCAGCCCAAGGAATATTATTAGAAATCCATGTAAATATTTTTTTAGCAATCATATATGGATTCTTTTCATCACCAACAATTTCTTTTGAAAGATTTTTTATCTTATCTGTAAATACTATATGCGGAGGATTTTCTTTAGTATGATTTTTATATAATCCTGATTCTTTGTTGTATGGCTTAAAAAGTTCAGGTAAGATTAAATTTGCTTCATTATAATTAGTTACCTCAAGAACCATATTAAAAATAGTCGGTTGATCTTTCATTGCTGGTCTTTGCATAAACAAAGTTCGCTGCGGATTATCGTTACTTGCAATTACATATTCATCATTATTAACTGCAAGTAATTTTAATTCAGTTTGTCTTTGATGTCCTTCGCGAGGGAAGGGAAGCCAGCACCTTATAATTTCACCATCCGGAACTGCATTTGCGTCAACAGTAACCATATAATTTAATTTAAATGTTACAGGTTTAACTAAACTTTCTTGTCCATTTGCAGCCTCATCCAGAACTTGAGGAATGTAATCTTCAAGAAATGCATCCAGCGGATCTTTCTGAAATCCATCAACAAGTTCTTTTTGTTTTTTAGCTTCTATATTAATTCTGAAAAGATTAGAAGCAGTACGGGAGAAATACCATTTCTTTCCGTCAATGATTTTGTACTCAAGTGAACCATCATTTTCCCATTTCTCTAGATCTTTTTCTGTTGCATGCGGATAATATTTATTTACAAACTTTAATACATCCTCAGCAGTTTTATTAAAATCTTTTCTTATCCTATCCAATCTTTCTTTTTCAAACTGAAGTTCAAAAATTTCATCAGAACTTAATTTACTCGATTTTAATTTTTCATCAATCACTGAAGATGCTTCCTTAAATTCTCCTGAATGAATAAGTTGCTTGATATCTGTATATCGTGTTTGAGCTGAAATAATTGTTGTAAGCATAATAAATAAAAAAATTGTTTTCATTTCCTATCCTTAATTTAGTCATTCCCGCGAAGGCGGGAATCTATTTGTAATACTTTAAGATTAAATCAATTTATCTGTTAAATCATCCCAATTAGGATTTATACTTTCTATCGATCTGATCTTCCAATATAGTTGTTGCATATTTGTTTTAAGTAGTTTCCCGCCTTCGCGGGAATGACAAACAAAGTTGATGCTACAAACTTAAAACAATTTAAAACATATTTCATCAAACTTTATGTATTTTTGTTTTAACAAATTAAAACTTCTATGGAAATAATATGAAACCTTCCGAACGTTTGCTTTCGCTTGATGTGTTCAGAGGAATTACAATTATGGGAATGATACTTGTAAATAACCCTGGAACATGGGGCGCAGTTTATCCACCTTTATTGCATGCAAAGTGGCATGGCTGCACACCTACAGATTTAATTTTTCCATTCTTTCTTTTTATAGTTGGAGTAGCAATTTCATATTCGCTTAGCAAGAGAAAAGCACAGGGCGGTGATATGAAAAGTTTATACCTGAATATTTTTAGAAGAACTATTATTCTTTTTGGTTTAGGAATTATACTGGCAGGATTTCCGTTCGGACTTTTATTCGGACACGAGTTTTCCTGGAGTACCATTCGAATTCCCGGTGTGCTTCAAAGAATCGCAATCGTTTATATGATTTCATCAATTCTATTTCTTACAACAAATACAAAATTTCAATATTGGTTTACCGGGACTATATTAATTATTTATGCAATGTTAATGAGTCTGATTCCAGTACCCGGAGTAGGATACGCAAACTATGAACCAACAACTAATTTAGCTGCTTGGTTAGATAATCTTTTACTAAACGGTCATCTCTGGTCAGGAACAAAAGTTTGGGATCCAGAAGGAATACTTTCAACACTTCCTGCAATTGGATCTGCAATGCTTGGAATCTTTACAGGCAATTGGCTAAGAAGTGAAAAAGATCAGACAACAAAAACTGTTTGGCTTTTTGTTTGGGGAAGTGTTTTAATGGTTGCAGGATATGTTTGGGATGGTTGGTTCCCAATCAATAAAAATATCTGGACCAGTTCTTATGTTTTATATACAGCGGGACTTGCATTAAATTTTCTTGCTTTCTGTTATTGGTTCATTGATGTAAAAAAAGTTACCTGGTGGATAAAACCATTTCAGGTTTATGGAATGAATGCAATTACGGTTTTCTTTCTTTCCGGAATTGTTGGAAGGATAATGTATATGGTTAAATGGAACGGAACAGATGGAAGTGTTGTTACAATTAAAAGTTACTTGTTCGATAATTTCTTTTTATCATGGTTAGAACCAATTAATGCTTCATTAGCCTGGGCTGTAGTTTATATTTTGATTTGGCTTGGGTTGATGTGGATACTTTACGCTAAGAAAATATTTATAAAGGTTTGATAAAAAAAATACATGCAAAAAAATATAGTTAAGGGTTTAATTAATGAAACAGATTTTAATGATAATTTTATTTTCTTCTTTAATGTTTGCTCAGCAAAATCCGCCAACAACAGTTAAGTATGTTGATCTTAAAAGGTATGTTGGACTTTGGTACGAAGTTGCAAAAATTCCAAATAGTTTTCAGGATCAATGTATAAAGAATACAACAGCAAAATATACATTAACTGAGGATGGTGAAATTAAAGTTACTAACTCTTGCATAGATGAAGATGGTGAGGTTGATGATGCAAGTGGAGTAGTAAGAGTTGTTGATAAAAAATCCAATGCAAAATTAGAAGTAAGCTTTGTAAGTTTTCTGGGTTGGCGTCCATTCTGGGGTGATTACTGGATAATTGGTCTGGACGAAAATTATCAATGGGCTATTGTTGGAACTCCCAACAGAAAATATGGTTGGGTTCTTAGTCGTACTCCAAATTTAGATAACACTACTTTGGACAAAATTTTTGGGATTATTAAAGATCAAGGGTATGATCCTAAAAAATTCGAGATATCTAAACAATAAATATTTTAACATTTCGTTTTTAATATCCTTCGAGGCTGTTGGATAAACCTCGAAGGTTCTATCCAAAATATCTGCTCTATAAAGTTTATTCTTGGCAAAACCTATTCTTTTCTTAAATCAAATTGTTTCAAAAGTGTTTCAAGCGAAACGATTTGCGCATATTCGTTTTCTACTATTTGCAACGTTTTTCTCATTATTGATAAGAGCAATGAACAGTACGTTTCATATTTGATACAAATAATGCTTGATAATGACAAAAATTAGTGGCACAAAGATTGGACAAGCTTAAGCACTAAATAATTTTATGTATTTAAGGAAAATGATATGAAAAAGCTCCTTTTACTCTTTGTGATTCCACTTTTTACATTTTTTATAGGATGCTCAGAGGATAAAGATGATGATCAGCCTACTGACACAACAAATAAAGAAGTAGCATCTTGTGAAGGATGCCATACAAATTATGCACATCTTAAAGTTGTCTATACACCAGATCCTCCATCAACAGGTGGTGGCGGTTGCGGTGGAGAAACTCCACATGTAGAGCCTTATGATAGAGTTTTTATGGGAGGTTCCGGTTATGCAGATTTTAAAAGTGATATACACGGAAAAATTCCTTGTACAGCTTGTCATAATGGAGTAGATAAAACAGCTGACAAAACAGTAGCTCACTCTGGCGATTTTATGAAAAAACCAACATCAGATGCCGTTGCAAAATGCGGTAGCTGCCATCCTGATATTGCCTCAAAATCTGAAAATAATATTCATCAAGGATGGGGACAGAAGAGTATGGTTTGTTTACGTGCCGGTGTTGGAAATGTTCCTGAAGGATTTGATGCCCTTACACAGGTAATGAAGGATGGTTATAATACGAATTGCGGAAAATGTCATGCAACTTGTGGTGATTGCCATGTTAATCGCCCAAAAGCAGGCGGAGGCGGTTTGTACCAATCACACAGTTTCTTCAAAACTCCAAATATGGTTGATCATTGTACAACTTGTCATACAAGCCGTGGCGGGCATGCATATTTTGGTGTTGGTGCGGGTACAGTTCCTGATGTTCACTTAACTCAAGCAGGATTTAATTGTATGAGCTGTCATAATAAACATGAAATTCATGGTGATGGAAATTTATATGATCAACGATACAAATATCCTGAATTACCAAAATGTACAAACTGTCATTCAAACATTAATAATTCAAATCCTTTTCATACAAAACACATATCCACATTTAGTTGTAACACGTGTCACTCACAAGATTACAACAACTGTGGTAGCTGCCATATTGGTAGTGAAGAGGGTGCGAGAATTCATTCTTATCAAGGCTATAAGATTGGAATGAATCCAATAAAAGATTCCAGACCACAATATGAATTTGCACTTTTAAGACAGTCCTTAATGGCTCCTGATAGCTGGCAGAATTATGGTATTCCAAACCTTGTAAACTTTGATGTAAAACCTACATATAAATATACCACTCCACATGGAATTATTAAGATAACATCACGTACAGGTCAGAAAGATTCAAATGGTAACTGGACTGTAAATTCGAATTGTACCGAGGGTTGTCACATTAAGAAGAATTCGGACGGCTCTTATACTAATAAAGAACTTTACTTGTTCGATTCAGATTGTCTCAGCTGGGAAAAACCGGCAAACACCGGAATCGTAGTTGATGGCAAACTTCCGGCAAGCTGGCAAGTTAACTAGAAAATAATTTAATACACTTAAACAAACTTTAGGAGAAAAGTACTATGAAAAACAGAAAATTAATGAATCTGTTGTATTTATTGATCGTATCTTCAATGATATTCTTTAATGTTGGATGTAGTGAAGATGAAACCGTTACCCCACCACCAGTTGTTGTAAATGAGAGTGAAGAACTTGTAAAATACTTTGAAGCAAATGGTGATTTTATTAACACTGCTGCTCCAGCTATGATTACAGCTACAGATGTTAATGCACTTATGAATTCATCAGACAGCTTAAATATTGCAATATTAGATGTAAGAGGAGCAACTGATTATGCTGCGGGGCATATTAAAGGAGCAGTTAATGTTACGATAGCAAATATTTTATCATACTATCGTACTAATAATTTATCTTCAAAAGTAAAAGTTATCGTAACTTGTTACACAGGTCAATCAGCAGCATTTGCAGTTTCAGTTTTAAGATTAGCTGGTTACACAAACGTTTTTGATTTAAAATGGGGAATGTGTAGCTGGGCTTATCCAAACAGTTGGAATACTGCAAAAACTTTTGGTCAAACAAATCCAATTACAAAACAAATGACCGCTAACGCAAAAAATACAGCTGGAAATTTACCAACACTTAGCACCGGTAAAACCACAGGCGCTGAAATTTTAGCTGTTAGATTAGATACTTTGTTAGCTCAAGGTTATTCTGCTGCCAGTATTACTCGGGAAACAATTTATGCTAATTTATCAAACTATTATATAATTAATTACTGGCCTGTTTCTGAATATGATTTAGGACATATTGAAGGTGCTATTCAATATACACCAAAAGCTGATTTGAAACTTGCTACATTCTTAAAGACCCTTCCGACAAACAAAATAATAGTTGTTTATTGTTATACTGGTCAGACTTCAGCTCATATCGCAGTATTCTTGCGTGCTTTAGGTTATGATGCAAAATCACTTTCATTTGGCGCTAACAGACTGTTTTATGATACTATGCCTGGTACAAAATGGCTTGAGAGTGAATGTAAAAACTATCCTGTAGTTCTATAATTAGTTTTTAATTTTAATTTGCCTGAAGATTGAAATATCTTCAGGCAATTTATAAAGAAGAGATTGAATTTATAATGAGCGAAATGTTAGCAAATCAATATTTTATGGTAAGGAGATTTTTAGATGCTGAAACAGCATTTGAAAATGTTCTTGCTCAAGATCCGCTTAATAGATCAGCCAGAAAGAAAATGATAATCTGTTTAGTTAATAATGGAAAAATTAAACAAGCATTAGATTTGTTTTACACAGTAATTAGCGAAGATATAACCATTATTACAAACACAAACGTCGCTGATGATGATTGTCCTTGTCCTGAAATCATATCTAAATTTGAAAACATTAATGAACCTGAATTATCGTTTCAATCAAAGTTAGAAATACTCGGAATGCTATGGTTATACTGTGATTATTACAAATCTATTCAACAGTTTGAAAAATTGAAAGAATTTAATCCAAAAGAACCACTCTACTCTAATATCCTTAAAGTTTATAAAGACTTTGTTATTTCAAAAATCAGCTAATTAATCACTTCCTCTATTTAACTTTATCTGAAAAGAAAATCACCTTACCATCAAAATCTGTTGTGATAAATTTATTATTGGTTAATGGAGTAATTGTATTTATTAATCCATTTGTAGATTTATGCTGCAATAGAATTTTTCCTGATTCAGAATTAAGTGAGTAGATCATTCCATTTTTTGTTGGATAGAAAATTACTCCATCTTTTTCAACAATTTGAGATGAACTAATATCGTAACCAAATCCACAGTTTGTAATCCATAATGGTTCTTTAAGTTTTTCTGAAACAGGCAAAGCAAGAATTGTATCACTCATAGTCCTAATAAAAAGTTTTTCACCATCTTCTGATAATCCAACAGTTTCTCTTACTTTAAATTTTCCAGTTCTCCAAAATTCATTTCCTGTTTCAATATCAATTGCAGTTAACTTTCTATCAGGCGCTGCAAAGAAAACTATACCATCTGAAACAACAGGCCAGCACGCAGCAGGAGAGTGGAAGATTCCTTTGTGATCACCTTTCCATTTCCAAATTAGATTCCCTGATTCGGAATCGAGACAATAAAAATTTTCATCCCAGGCACCGAATAAAATTTTATCATCATAAAAAACAGGTTTGGTTTCAACAAACCCCTTTAATCCTTTAAACTCCCATATAAGTTTTCCCGTTTCTAAATCAATTGCCCTAAATGTTCTATCACTACCGCCAATAAAAACAATATCATCTTCAATAATCGGGCATCCGAGAACAGCAGCATTGGTTTTGGATTTCCAAATCAGATTTCCATTTTTAGAATTCAAACAATAAATAGAACTATCTGTACTTCCAAAAATCACTGATTTACATTTAACAGCCGGAGTTGAGTAGATAGCATTTTGTGTTTTATATTTCCAGTTAACTGATCCATCTGATAAGTTTAATGAATAAAAATAACCCGAAGCATCACCAACAAAAACTGAATTATCTTTTACCACAGCGGACGATCCAATTGTGTATCCTGAATTGAATTCCCAAACAGATTTTACTTCAGGATATTTTTCATTGATTGAGTAATCTGGACGAGTTTGTTCAACGATCAAAGCTTCATAATTTCTTTGCTGCAGTGGATGCTGATGCCAAAGTTTAGTCTCTGTATTTGGAGTTCTTTCAGAGAAATAAATCGAATCACTTTTAAATTCCACAATCGTATATCCGCCAATTATTTTATGTGCTCTTAGATTTGATCTGCCCATTATTCCCGGAATAGTTTCAAAGTCATAGATTTTATTTGTATGACCATGTCCAAACAAAACAACTTGAGTATTTACATTTTTTAAACGATCAAGCATTTCATACCAATTAGCAATCTCTTCATCAATTGGATAATGAGTGACAAAGATTATTGGTTGATTTGAATTAGGTAGCGAAACAATGAGTGAATCATACCAGCGTAAATCCTCCGGTGCCCAATGTCCATCAGCCATCCGCATTCGTGGTCCCTGATGTAAACCAATGAAAAGAAACTTATCGAACTCAAATACGAAGCGATCATTACCCCATAATTTAAGAAAATCTGTGCAGCCTGATTCAGACCATTTTGTATCGTGGTTACCGGGAATTATGTAATAAGGATTTTTAAGTTCATCAAGAATTTTTTTTGCTAAAGTTAATTCCGTTAAAGTACCGGTAGCAGTTATATCTCCGGAAATAATTGTAAAAGGAATATCCTCCGATGAATTAATATCTTCAATACTTCTTTTTAAATCCGCTTCTGCTGTTGGATATCCGATATGAATGTCTGTAAGCCAAGCGAATTTAAATTGTTGAGCAGTTAAAAAGCTTGAGCAGAATAAAATAAGACAGAGAATTTTTTGCATAAAGTTTCTCATTAATTATAATTTATTCAATTCGGAATAATACAAATTGTGTTTTTTTAAACCATTTTATCAACTAAACCATTAAAACGTTCTTCAAAAAGCTGATGAATAAAATTCATATCCTCTTCACTGATCGATATAATTGATTTTGTATTCTTTTCTGCCTGTTCAGGAGTTTTTATTCCAGGGATAACAGTTGAAACTCCAGTATGATTAAGAATAAAACTTAATGCAAAAGTTGTTTTATCTACATTATATTTTTCTGCGAGAGGCAAAACATCTTCAAGCGCTTCTAGCAAGTCTGATAAGAATTTAGGTTCTAATCGGAAAAAACGATGATCATTTTTATTGAAACGAGTTTCTTTGTTGAACTTTCCAGTAAGTAAACCGAATTGTAGAGGAATTCTTGCAATTATTCCATAATCTTTTTCGGACGCGGTCTTAATTAATTTTAGCGATCGCTGATTTATAATATTTAAAACAAGTTGAAATCCATCTGCCATATTTCTTTCAATTAAGAACTCAGCTTCGGGATATGGATTAAATGTATTAAGTGAAATTCCCCAATGACTAATTTTGCCTTTACTTTTAAGTTCTTCCATTGCTTCAATGCATTCACCATTTTTAAGATGATCAAGCTTTGCCGAATGCAACTGATAAAAATCTATTTTATCTCTTCTCAATCTTTTTAAAGATTCATCACAGGATTTTAAAATGTGTTTTTTTGTATAGTCTAAAAGTATTTTATCATCTTCCACTCTATGCCCGACTTTAGATGCAATGATCACATCATCACGATTACCAAAAACCTTTCCAATCAATTCTTCAGAATGACCGAATCCATAAAAATCTGCGGTGTCATAAAAATTAATTCCGAGATCAAAAGATTTATTTAGTGCAAGAATGGAAGTGCTGTCATCAACATCACCCCAGCCAATAGCAACATCGCCAACCATTGCGGGTCCACCAATTCCCCAGGCACCGAATCCAATCTCACTAACTAATAAATTTGTTTTACCAAATTTTCTGTAATTCATAGTAAAAATTTTATTATAATGAATAAAAAAGTCACCCTTCGATTTCGCTCAGGGTGACAAATATTATAAATCAGTACGGGCTTGAATTTTATTTCATCAGTATCATTTTTTTACTTTGTTTAAAATTATCAGCAATCAAAGTATAAAAATAAATTCCGCTTGATAGATTACTTGCATTAAAATTAACCGAATAATTTCCCGCAGCAAGATTATCATTAACTAATGTTGCAACTTCTCTTCCAAGCAAATCCGTGATAAGGACTTTTACATCTGAAGTTTGCGGCAAGCTGAATTTAATCTGTGTGCTTGGATTAAAAGGATTCGGATAATTTTGCTTCAAAGAAAATTCTGTGGGTGCAATTGTTCCGGTTTCTTCTTCAACATCAGTTGGACTGAATGATGCGGTTCTTACATCATCAAAATATATTGTGCCAGTGTTTTGATTTCCTGAAACATAAGTCATTTGGAAACTATCAAAACTTAGCGGCGGTTCAAAAACATTATTCCCAACCCAGTTACCTGTTTGTCCTAGTGATAAATCCCATGTTATAAGTTTCCATCCTATCCAATTAACATCATACCAGTTACTGACTTCAAAATTTCCGGGTGAAGTTTCTCTAACTGCAAATCTAAATTTATTATTTGATCCATCACCAAACATAAATACCTGCAATAGTGTACTTGGTTGAAAAGTTGGACTTGAAGGTGAAAAATATTCTCTGATTAACCAGTTTGGTGCACTCACATTCCAATCATAATCTAACTGCATAGATTTTAGACTTCCAGTATTTGCATTTAAGACTGTAGTATTAGATATAATATTTGTTGTAAGCGGATTAACTCCAACTGTACTGCCGGATGTTTCAGGCTGCCACCAGTTACCAATACCTATATCAAAATTATCTATTACACTTTGAGAAAAATAATTTGAATTTCCCGTTGAAAATTCAACATTGTAATCCGATGTAGTTGGATTGCCAAAAATATCTTCGATACCAGCTTGAACTTTAATAGTGTATGCTTCGTTTTCAACTAACGGTGTTGTTATAAAAAAGTTTAGCACGCTTCTTCCGTTTACAACGTAATGCTTTAGAAGTCCAGCTGCATTTGTTTGAGTTGAGTTTCTTACTACTTTAAATCTACTCGAGATCGTAGAAGTTTTTAACAGTTCATCAAAGGAAACATTAATAACGGGTCTATATTCAACATTTGCGGATCCGGGTGTTGGATAAACATCAGCTACACTTGGGGCAAGTATATCAGCAACTTTTGTTTTAATTGTTAAGGTATATGGATCACCACCAACTCCGTTTCCATCTCCATCAAACGGATGACCAAATTTGCCCAGGGAACTTCCCCCGATAGTTACCTGATACTCACTATTAAATACAAAGTTGGTTGTGTTTAAGGTAACAGTTTGATCAGTATTGCTCCAAACAGTTGTATAAGTAACTGCAGGAGAGATAGTTAGGTTTGCTTCAACAGAGGATTTATTCATTTGTCTTGTAAAGTTTATAACTAAACTCTCAACACCAGGATATAAACTATCATTCTGTAAAGGCACGGTTGATGCTATAGTAGGTGGTACATTTGAAACTAAATTCACATCTTTGAAAGTAAAAAATGTATCTGACATTGTAACATCAGCGGTATAAAGATCAAAACCGCTTGCAGCCACTTGAAGTTGGTGAGTTCCAGCAGGAATATCTTCAAAGTAATAAAAACCGTTTCTTAATAAATTTGGATTGCTTGAGTACTGATAAAATAAAGACTGCCAGGTATCAGTCGTATCAGCCTGTCCATTTAAAGAAACAATGGCACCGTTAATCGCTAAACCTGATTCCAGATCTTTAACTATACCGACCGCAGTTCCGGCAAAAGGTCTAACGGCATCATGGTATTTTAAAATTGTCCAAAACATTGTTTTAGCTTCAAGTCTTTTCCAACTTTCATTCATGTTTAATTGATTCTGTATCGGATTTGTATGAAACCCAGCCTCACTTAATTCAGAGGCCATATTTGTTTCGCGGTTAACATGAAGATATGGAGTGGAGCCGGCAACCTGATAAAAATCTCTATCACCCATTGCACCACGAGTTGTGGTTCTCATTCCCGCGGTTAGTAATCCAACCATAATCTGAGACATTTTTTTTCCTCCAAATGGTGTTTTTTCAGGCCCTCCAATACCAAGTTGCCCCCACATAAACAAAGTACTATTTGAAGTTGGAGATGAAGATGCATCGCTGTGTATTGAATGATAATGTGCCGCACCAAGTGAATTAGCTAAATCGGTTCTTTGAGTAAGTGAAACAATTTGTTGATCATTTGTTCTGCACATATAAACTGTATCAATGTCTGTCCAATCAAGAAGCATCTGTCTTAAGTTTAATCCAACTCTTAAATTCTTTTTTGCCTCTGAATAATTATAAATGCCCATATTTTCATTCTGACTATGCCCGGGGTCTAAGAAAATATTCCAACCCGATAATCCTGTAACCTGTTGTGCAAAACTCTGAATGCTTAACAGTATAAATGAGAAAACAATTAAAATTAAGAAATTTATTTTAGTATTATATTTTATCGATTTCATTTTCATTTACTCCGTTACTCAATATTCATTAAATAAATTGAACCATCATTAACTACATCAAATACAATTGATTTCGTATCAGGGGCAAAACAAGGATTCATTTCAATTAAATCATTTGTGTTTGTAAGATTTATTTTTTGTGTTCCATCGGCATTTATTATATAAATGTCTGATGCTGTGTAATCATGTCCATCGTCTTCAGTAATCATATATATTATTTTATTGCTTTCGAATGACCATCTAGGTCTGTTGCCTTTGCCAATATCTGTTAGATTGGTCCCATCAATATGCATTGTAAATAAATTTCCACCAACTACTTCAAATACGATTTTTGCTCCATCGGGTGCAATAGATATATTTATATACTGACCATCTTTAACTGGCTCAAAAGATTGTTCAGAATTATTTGAAAGATTTTTGATAACTATTTTATTATTCTTTTCAAAAGTTACTATGTTATTTGTGGTGAGGTTATTTTTTTGTTTGTTTGATATAAAAACTTCATCATCGCCTTTAAAGGGTAAATATATCTTTGAATCACCATCTGCCCATACAGGAAGATAAGGCATCATTGTTCTATATTCTGTAATTTGTTTTGATTCTCTTATATCAACATCAAAAACTTTTACCGCATTGTATCTTCTCATATCTTCATATTTAGATACGCGGGTTAAAATTGATTTAGAATCGGCAGACCATTTAAAAGCAAATCCTGCAGCAGATTCATCCGTTAATTGATAAGTAGATTGTGATTGCAATTCATAAATCCAAATTCCCTGAAAATTTGATTTTGTGTATGCTATTTTACTTCCATCAGGAGAATAAACAGGATTCATCGCAACATCTTCTAACGAGCCTTTAACAATTAACTGATAATCCGATTGCGCAGTTATCATGCTAGTTATAAAGATGAAAATAACTAATAAATACTTCTTCATTATTTAAAACCTCTCTTAATTTTATACTCAATTATTCATTCTTTTTAAATACATTTTAATTATACTTAAATTAAAAAAAAATAAAATGATATGCAGTCTATTTTCTTAAATAATGAAGTTATATTTTTGATTGTGTTAATTAAATACGGAATTATAAAATGAAAAACTCAATTACAATTTTTCTTCAACAAGGCAATCCAAAAGAAAATAAAAAATCAATAAAACGATTCAGTGAATCTGAACTGGTAAAAGAGATCATCCTTATATCATCCGAAGAAAAATTATCATCTTTTGAAAATGTAAAAGTAATACATAGTAAAAACTTTAAGAGCAGTGAAACGATAAAACTTATAGACCATTATACATCTACTGATTTTATAATGCTCGTTCAAAGTGAAAAAGCTGTAAACCCGGGACAGTTTTGTCTGGATAGATTTTATCAAGTTGCAGTAAATACTAATGCCTCGATGGTATATTCTGATTATCTATTAGAGGACAAAGGTAAAACAATTCCTCATCCTGTAATCGATTATCAGGAAGGAAGCCTGCGTGATGATTTTGACTTTGGCGAGATACTATTTATTAAAACAAAATATCTTAAAGAAATTGCAGAGGGTGAAAAAGGCAATTTAAAATTTGCCGGATTGTATAACTTAAGATTAAAACTTTCACAACTAGGCCCATTATTTAGAATACCTGAATACCTTTATACGATTGAAAGTTCTGAAGAAGTGGGAACAGAGGATAAACACTTCAGTTATGTTGATCCAAAGAACAGGGAAGTGCAGATTGAAATGGAAAAAGTTGTTACACAACATTTAATGGATATCGGTGCTTACGTTCATCCGCCGTTTAAAGAAATAGATTTAAATCTTGCAAAAGATTTTGAGTTTGAAGCATCCGTTATTATTCCCGTTAGAAACCGTGTAAAGACTATTGGGGATGCGATTGAATCTGTATTACTGCAAAAAACAAATTTTAAATTTAATTTAATTGTAATAGATAATCATTCAACTGATGGGACTAGTGAAATAATTTCATCCTTCTCTAAAAAAGATGAACGATTAATTCATTATATACCGGAACGAAATGATCTTGGTATCGGCGGCTGCTGGAATGCAGGTGTTCATCATAATAAATGCGGAAAGTTTGCAGTACAATTAGATAGTGATGATATTTATAAAGATGAAAGTACATTGCAAACTGTTGTAGATTTATTTCATAAAGAAAAATGCGCCATGGTAATTGGATCATATCAGATAACAGATTTTAATCTTAAAGAATTGCCTCCGGGTTTAATTGATCATAAAGAATGGACCAATGATAACGGACCTAATAATGCTTTAAGAATAAACGGACTTGGTGCGCCGCGTGCATTTTATACTCCTGTTTTGCGTGAGATAAAAATTCCAAATGTTAGTTACGGCGAAGATTATTCAGCCGGACTTGCAATCAGTAGACAATACAAAATTGGAAGAATATATCATTCATTATATATGTGCAGAAGATGGGAAGGAAATTCCGATGCTCAATTAGATATTGTAAGAATGAATGCAAACAATGTTTATAAAGATAGAATAAGAACTTTTGAATTATTGGCACGTAAACAATTATCAAGTTAAATGATTAAAATTGTAACGGAACCTGATAAACGATCAATCTATAAAAACAATTGACTTTAGAAACTAATTTATTTAGTTTTTTGGTAGAAAATTTAATCAATTTTATTTTTGTTCTGATTAATAATTGTCTGAGAAAAAAGAATGCATTATGCATCCTTTATCAGAACTACTCCCTCCGAGACTGAAGAGACTAAAATAGGAGTAATATTATATGAGAAAATTGCTACTCATTAGCATACTCGCACTACATATTTTTTCAACAAACATCTTTGCACAAGTAGGCAAAATTAGCGGTGTTGTAAGAGACGCATCCACTAATGAAGCACTGATTGGTGCAAACGTACTCATCGAAGGCACTACAATGGGTGCTGCAACAAATGTTGACGGATATTATGCGATAACAAATGTTTCGCCAGGAACTTATAACCTAAAAGTATCAATGGTTGGTTATACACCTCAAATAATTAAAGATGTTCGTGTAAACATAGATCTTACCACTGAAACTAATGTAAATCTTGGCTCAAGTACTTTTGAAACAGATGAGGTTGTTGTTGTTGCAACTCAAACAATAGTAAAGCAGGATGTTTCTTCCAGCGTTATAAATTTGAATATCAAAGAAATTGAAAACTTGCCTGTGGCTAGTGTTTCTTCTGTTATTGGGTTGCAAGCTGGTGTCCAGGGATTGACTATTCGTGGTGGTGCAAGTGATCAAACAGCTTTTGTAGTAAATGGTATTACACTTAGAGATGCTAGAGATAATACACCTTATACAGGAATCAGTTTAACTTCAGTCGGAGATTTACAGATTCAAACAGGTGGATTTAATGCAGAATATGGGGATATAAGATCAGGTTTAATTAATGTTGTTACTAAAGAAGGTAAAAGAGATAAGTATAATTTTTCTTTTATAGGCAGATATAGACCTGCCGGAAGAAAACATGCTGGTGATGCATTTAATTCTCCTAACTCATATTGGATTAGACCATATATCGACGATGCTGTTGCATGGACAGGAACAAATAACGGTAATTGGGATACATATACTCAGAGTCAATACCAAGAATTTAAAGGTGGATGGAATGCTGTTTCACAGCAGCTTTTAAGTAATGATGATCCCACAGATGATTTAACGCCTGAAGCTGCTCAAAGAGTTTTTTTATGGCAGCATAGAAAAGTTATGGATATTCAGGATGCCGATTTTGACGTTGATATGAATTTAAACGGACCGGTGCCATATGCACAACAATTAGGAAATCTGCGTTTTGCTTTTTCATACAGAAGAGCTCAAACCATGTACCTTATACCTCTCTCTACTGATGCTTATAGAGATTATAATATGCAGCTTAAATTTACAGCTGACCTTACTGAAGGTATTAAATTGTCGGTTGAAGGACTTTCAGGTGCTCAGACTGGAACTGCCAGCAGCAGAGCAGGAGGCCCAGGATTGTTTCAAACAGTTGCCGGAATTGCAAATCAGTTAGACTTTCGTTCCGGTCTCACTTACTTAGACGCAGAAATATACTCTTATGATTATTGGGCTCCAAGCAGAATTAATACAAATATGATTGGGTTTAAACTAACACATGTTTTAACGCCGCAAACATTTTATGAAGTAGTAGGAAGTAGAGTTGCTTCAGATTATTCTACAAACCCTGGAAGATCAAGAGATACAGAAACACAATATTATTTTGGTGGTGTTGGATATGATGAAGGACCATTTGGATATTATAGTGGTACTGCTGGTGGAATTGGATCTTCAATGAACATGGGATTAGGTTGGAGCAATTCAAGAGATACCAGTAAGTTAGCTACTTACAGTATTAAAGTGGATTATGTTAGTCAGGTTGATAAGTATAATTATGTAAAAGCAGGTATTGAATTTATTTCTACTGATAATAATGTAAATTATGGATTAAGTGAGCCCTCTTTACCAACAAGTAACTCAAGATCGGTATGGCACACATATCCTAAAAAACTAGCACTATATGTTCAGGATAAACTTGAGTTTGAGGGAATGATTGCGAATATCGGTGTGCGTATTGATTATTCTGATCCGGGCGGAGAATGGTATGTGTTTGATCCATACAATAAAGCATTATCCGGACAATTTGCTTCTGATATTGATAATCTGTTGGCAAAAGAAAAAGTTGAAAAACAATTTAATATTAGTCCAAGAATGGGTATTGCATTTCCTATTTCGGTTAATAGTAAATTATATTTTAATTATGGACATTTTAGATCGATACCTACTCCTGAAGATTTGTTTCTTTTAAGACAGAGCCAGGCATTTAATAATATTACTCGTATTGCTGATCCATCAAACCCATTACCACTTACTGTTGCTTACGAATTAGGTTATGAACAAAATCTTTTCGATCAATTTTTGTTTAGCCTTAAAGGATATTATAAAGATGTTAAAGAACAATCACGTTTAGTTACTTATATCAGCAGGGATGGTAGTGTTAACTATACAACTCCGGAACCTATAAGTTATGCTGATATTAGAGGATTTGAAATTGACATCCGAAAGAATCGTGGTGAATGGATCACTGGATTTGTCAACTATACATATATGGTTTCGTCAAGCGGCTTTTTTGGATATTTATCTGCTTATGAAAATCCTATTGCTCAACAAACATATGAAAATGCAAACAAAAGCAACATAGAGCAAAACAAACCAATTCCCCAACCATACGCAAGAGCGAATATTGATATTTTCACACCTTTAGATTGGGGACCGGATCTTGGTGGAGTAAAAGTTTTAGATCAATTAAGACTAAGTATATTAGCTGCTTGGTCATCCGGGAGATATATCACCTGGACCGGTGGTGGTTCTACAAAACCTGGATTCCTAAATAACATGCAATGGAATGATATTTTTAACGTTGACATCAGATTATCAAAAGCAATTGACTTCGGTCCTGTTGAATTAGAGTTTTTTGTAGATGTTTATAACATTTTTAATATTAAATATATGAATTATGACAGAGCAGGCTTCAGAAATCTGGATGACTACGATAAATATATTAAATCGCTTCATATGGAAGATGACATAGTTAGAGAATTTTCGAAAAATGATTCTGATCCTGAATCCTATTCTAATATTCCTGGTAATGATACTCCGGGCGATTTCAGAGACCTTGATGTTCCTTATCAACCTATTGAATATGTAAGTAGTTTGGAATCAATCACAAATCCAAATGGTAGCGCGTATTACTATGATGATATATCAAAGGGATACTACCAATGGTTAAATAATGCTTGGCAGGCTGTAAGTAGTTCAAGAATGGATTATGTTTTAGATAATAAAGCATATATAGATATGCCGAATTTAAATTATATGACTTTTCTAAATCCAAGAGATGTATTCTTTGGATTGAAGTTTAATATTAATTTATAATATTATTGAATGAAGTTAAAGTAGAGGAAATAATGAAAATAATTGGTAAAGAGTTTTTTAGGAATAAAGTAATTACAATCCTTCTTGTTTTAATTCTTATTCCATTAAATAATATACAAGCTCAGTACAAAAATGTTTGGATGGCTGCCGGTTCACTTCATAATTGGTATTCCTCAATTGGATCTGAATTGGAGGAAGGTTTTCAACTCTATCAACAATTTGGAATGCAATGGCCGGCTTATTACAGATCTCAGGATATGCAGGCTGCAAGAGGCTGGTGGATTGGATGCAAAAATTTTACTGATGAGAATGGTAACTATTTCCCTTATAAAGTAGTAACAGTTGGTCCTAGAAATCCTCAATTTTTTGCTGCCTACCCTATTCAGATGGAAATGGTTTCGAGATTTGAACCTACCATCGTTACTGTAGATGGTGTTCCATCTTCTGGAAAAGATTTGGTTATAGATAGATTTGATGCAGACATGAAATGGGATAGAATGATTATTAATAAAGTGGCTACCCAAATTGGCGTTACGATGGAAAGAAAGATATTTGAATTCAGTCAGCAATACAATGACAATTATATAGTTTATGAGTATACCTTCACCAATACGGGTGATACCGACGGTGATACAACTACTATCGAATTACCAAATAACACTGTTGAAGATATGTACAATTTCTGGACTTACAGAAACTCAGTAAATCAATCAGTTAGATTTGTAATTGGTAATTCCACAGGTTGGGGTAAGAATACCATGAATGATGCTAGAGGTGATGGTAATCCAAGTAAACCCGATCCTGTTGGTGAACAATTCAGATGTCAATTTTCATGGCATGGTTATACAACAGAAAAAGATGTTGCGTATGATAATATTGGCGGTCCTATGTGGACTCTTAGTACCGAAGCGTTAAAATGGAACGCCAAAAGTGATACAATCGGCAGGTTAGGCGGTACTCAATTTTTAGGTGTTTCTACTTTGTATGCAGATAAATCTCCAACTGAAAAAATTGATGATCCCTTACAACCTTCAACTACTTCCTTCGAAAACTCTGATGGAAGTTATTTTTTAGCCGGAGCGAATGCATTTAACACATCAGATATGGAAGCTAAATATCTCTTTATGTCAAAAGGACATCAGTATCCACGTCATGCCGATCTTGTTACACCAAGTGGAGATTTTGCTGCTCAAACGGTTAACCCAAACCTTGGTAACTCCGGTGGTTTTTCGTTCAATAATGGCTATGGACCATATACATTACTACCTGGTCAAAGCATTACAATAGTTATGATTGAAGGTTCCGCAGGTATGAACAGAGCAGATCAAATTTTATATGGCAGACAATTTAAGGCCGGAACATTAAGTGCGTACAATAAGAATAAATTAGTTATTGATAAGGGTAGAGACTCTCTCTTTACTACTTTTCAAAGAGCTAAAGAAAATTTTGAATCAGGATGGAATATCCCGTTACCACCAAAACCACCATTAACTTTTGAAGTTAACAGTGGCGGTGATAGGATATCATTAAAATGGACTGTTGATGGGAATGATCCTAATCCACCTTCATCATTTAAAATTTACAGAACATTAGGTGATTATGATGAAGATTATCAATTGATTGCCGAAGTTCCCGCAAGCACCACAAATTATGATGATGTAAATTTAGTTCGTGGCTTTAATTACTTTTATTACGTTACAGCAGTTGGAACTGATCAACCAGGTGGTCCTGGTACACCAGCTGGCAAATTAGAAAGTAATAGAATCTATACGCAGACTTATACTGCAGCAAATTTACAGAGACCTGCCGGAACCTCAATGAATCAGATTCGTGTTGTACCCAATCCATATATTATTAATTCTGATGAATCTGTAAGATTCCCGGGAACGATTGACGAAGATAAAATCGCTTTTTACAATATACCTGGAAATTGTACGATAAGAATTTATACCGAATTAGGTGAGTTGATTTACACTATAGATCATACAAATGGAAGCGGTGATGCTTACTGGAAATCTGTTACTTCATCAAGCCAATTTGTGGTTAGCGGAATTTATATTGCTGTTGTTACCAATAATGATACTGGCGAGAATCATATTGCTAAGTTTGCCATAATCAGATAAAAAAATGAAATTTTATAATTCATCATCGGGAAATTACAATTTTTATAAAAAGGTATTTACAATGAATACTAAATTTTTTGTAGTATTTGCTACACTTCTTTTATTTATTACAGGTTGCGACTACTTTGATAATGGAGATACTCTTAATGTTAGTAAATTTGAAACTAATATTAGTGGATTGCCTGCTCTGCCTGATACTATGACCTTTGTTGGATGGTTTCAGTATGAAAACAAGGCAACTCTAAAAAAGATTGCGGAAAGAGTATTCGTGCTAGATGCAGATCCAAATGGCAATATCTCTTATAATTCAGATAAACCATTAAGTTCATTACAACGTGCAGAATTATTTTATCTTACTGTTGAAAGAAAAATTGTCGCAAATGACTCAGGTTTAGTACCCAGTGATAGAAAACTACTTTCCGGTACATTTTCTTATGCTTCATCAAATCTTAGTATTGTTGATAATGCTGCTAACTTTGAAAATCTAACTGGATATTATAATCTAACAACACCAACAGATGGCCCAAACAGTAGTGAATTAAGCGGTGTTTGGTTTATAGATTCTGCATCAACAAATCCTGTTAGTGGGTTAAAAAAATTACCTGAACTTTACGCTGGTTGGGTTTATGAAGGATGGATTGATATCAATGGACAATTAGTTTCAACAGGGAGATTTTTAGCGGCAGATGAAGCTGATTTATTTTCAGGTTATAGTGGAACTTTAGCCGGATTCGAATTTCCTGGAGAAGATTTGTTAAATAGTGCTCCTTCAGGTTTAACATTTCCAACTGATCTATCTAATGCTAAAGTATATATTAGTATTGAATATAAAGATGGCAGAACAAATGGCTCAAGTCCATTTATAATTGTTCTGGAAGGAACAGTCCCTGCTTCTGCTCAGAGCAACGTTACTTATAATTTAAGTAGATCAAATAAAGTTATAACAAGCGGATACTCTTTTATGACAGTTGATTTGGTTAAATGATTAGTATAAATTCAAAAATAATTTGTTCGCTTAATTAAGATAAAGCAAATAGGTATTACATGAGAAAATTAAGTTTTACAATCGTCCTCATAATTTTAATTTATAATGTTGTAGCTCTTACTGCATTTGCTCAGGATAATCAAAAGCTTGCTCAAACAGGAATGAAATTTCTGAGCGTATCCCTTGATCCCCGTGCAACCGGTATGGGTGATGCAACAACTGCAGTTTTTACAAAATCATCTGCTATGCTTTATAACCCGGCAGTAATGGCTGAGTTAGAAGGATATTCAGATTTTTCATTCGGAACTACCAGATGGATAGCAGATATAAATTACATATATGGTAGCGCTGCATTTAATTTATTTGATGGGCAATATGGTGTGTTTGGAGTTTCTTTGGTTGCAGTAGATTATGGCGAGTTTATTGGAACTGTTGTAGCACCAAATGGCGATGGTTTCCTTGAAGTTGGTAATTTCAAACCAACCTCATTTGCTTTGGGAATAGGTTATGCGAATCAATTATCTGAAAAATTTTCAGTTGGCGGAAATGTAAAATATACAAGACAATCTATGGGAACCGCAGTAATAGGGTTTACGATGCTGATGGAAATGGTAAGGTAGAAGAAAATAAAGTAGATGCTTTCGCATTTGATTTTGGAATTCTTTATCACACAGGTTTTAAAAGCCTGGATTTTGGTATGAGCATAAGAAATTTTGCGACTGAAATAAAATATAAAGATGAGGAATTCCAGTTGCCATTACTGTTCAAGATTGGTGTTTCAATCAATGCTTTTGATTTTATAGATGTAGATAAAAAAATGCACTCGCTTCTGGTTGCCGTTGATGCGTCACATCCACGAGATTACCCTGAACAATTATCTTTAGGTGCAGAATATTTATTTATGGAAACATTCGCTTTACGCGGTGGATATACTTTCCCAACAGATGAGCAGGAGTTTAGTTTAGGTGTTGGATTTAAACAATCTATTTCTGATATAAAGTTTGCGATTGATTATTCTTATACTCCATTTGGAATATTTGATAACGTACACAGAGTATCACTTAATTTAGCTTATTAATAAATTTTTTCGAAGAGAAAGAATTATGATGAAAATACAATACAAAATTTTTAATACATTTTTAGTTATAGGATTATTATTCATCCTTAGTTGTGCAGATGATCCTGCTCCAACTTTAATGGACTTGCCTGCCGGCGGACAGCCTGCCCCGATAATAAATTCTATTGAACCACAAGACGTTGGCCTTGCGGGAGTAACCGTTTTAACAATTACAGGTTCTAACTTTGCCCCAGGTGTTGACAGTGTTTCAGTTACCTTTAATGGTGCAAAAGGCACAGTTTTAAGTGTTACTAATACACAAATAAAAGTACGTGCAGCAAATGTTGTTGCCGATACTGTTCAGATTAAAGTAGCAAGTTATAAGAGTGAAAACTTTAGTAATATTGTTAACTATAAATTACTCACTGCATCAGAAGAGTATTTTGCTTTTGATCCAAATAATGGACAAGTACCTTATGCATTTATTTTTAATAATAGCGGGGATATGCTAGTTTCAATCGATAATGCAGGTATTAAGAAGATTACTCCTCAAAAAGTATTATCAGATTATATCCCTAAAGGGAATGCTCAAAAGTGGGATTGTTTGAAATTTGGACCAAACTTTGAGTTATATGGCAGCAGGACTATCAATGCAATCTGGAAACTAGTTGAAGCTATTGCACCGAGTTCAACTTGGGTTTCTCTTACCAGTGGTGTTTTTGCTAAAGATATTGAATTTGATTCTAATAATAATTTATGGGTAGTTGGCCCTGCCAATAGAGTTTTAAGAATCGATCAAAATAAAGTTGTTACTACTTTTACAGTTACCGGTACTTATAAATCTGCAAGAGTCTTTAATAATGCTCTTTACATAGCTGGTAATAATGGAACGACCGAAGGTGTTTGGAAAATACCAATCCTGTCAAATGGTGACTTAGATTTAGCTAATCAAGAATTATATTTTGATTTATGGCAATCTTACACTGGTAAAATTGCTTTCGCTATGACATTTGCTGCAGATGGTGATTTGATAATTGGTACGGATCGTGACCCTGATCCATTAATTGTTGTTCATCCGGATAAAAGTTCCGAGGTTTTATACCCTGGAATTATTAAAGCAGGTAAAGTTATTTATCTGTACTGGTCTCCAAGCAGCAGCAGTTTATTCTTTACCCGAGAAGTTAAAAAAGATGCTGCAAATAAAATTATTTATACACAGTCTGTTATAAGAGTGGAAATGCAAAAATCTGGTGCCCCATATTATGGGAATTAGAATAAAAAATTAACTAAATTATTATTACATTAAATATGTAAAATCTCAATAACTTAAAAGGAGTTCGATATGAAAAAAATCTTTACACTAATTACCTTAATGGTATTGGTTATGATTAGCACAAGTTACTCGCAATGGGTATATAGTGGAGGCTTTCCTTCAGAAACCTTTGCAGGCAATAATCCAGGTGGACATGCAGTTGCAGTAGATCCAGATGGAAAAATCTGGATAGGAAATTACTATAACGTAACTGGCGATACCATATTTAATGGTACAAGCTGGGTAGCATCAAGAGCAATTCATGTTTTCAATCCAGATGGTAGTGAAGTTTCTTTCTCGCCGATAATGACGATTACTGTTGGTGGAGTTACTGATTCATTAATTGGTTTTACTAATCGTGGTATGAGAACAGCTGCAGATGGTAACATTCTTGTTACTAACGGTAACCGTTTACATAAAATTAATTATCTAACTGGTGAAGGTATGGCAAAAGTTGTTCCTGACCCGGTTAACTCCGGAACTGCAGCTGCTGTTGATGAACTAGGAAATGTTTATATAGCTACCGTTGCTCCAGGAAATCCAATTAAAATTTATTCACCGGATTTAAGTTTGTATCTTGGAAATGTTACTGATGTTTCTGTTGGATATTCAAGATCATTTGAAGTTTCTGCTGACGGTAATACTGTGTATTGGGCCGGTTATACAAATAACAAAGTTTATGTTTATAGCAGACCAGATGAATTCTCGCCTTATGCATTAGCAGATTCAGTTTTATTTGGATTTGAGTGTGAATCATTTACATGGTCAAATGATAGATCTCTTCTCTGGGCTTCTTGTGGTTCAGACCTTGGTGGATTACCTAATCAGGATCCTGATCATGTTACATCTTGGACAGTAGGTACCTGGTATGCTTGGAATCCTGTTACAAATGAAATGGTAGATAGTATTAATACCGTTTATAATGCTGTTCCTCGTGAAGATTTAAGACCACGTGGATTAGATTTTAGCCCAGACGGATTAACTGCTTATGTAACATATTTTGGAGCAGGAATGCCTTGCTTCCGTAAATATGATAAAACCGTTAATGTAGATGAAGAAGGACAAACAGTTGTTAATGGATATGCATTATCACAAAACTATCCTAACCCTTTTAACCCAACAACTAAAATTAGTTTTGAGTTACCAGTAAGTGGTTATACAACATTGAAAGTTTATGATATGCTCGGTACTGAAGTTGCAACTTTAGTTCAAAATGAATTAACAACCGGAACACATTCTGTTAATTTTAATGCTGCTAATTTAGCTTCTGGTACTTATGTTTATCAACTTAATGTTAATGGAACAAGAATTACCAATAAGATGGTTCTTCTTAAATAAACTTCTTGTCACTCTGAGCGAAGACGAAGAGTGAAGTTAATATTTTTCAATTAAGGCACGAGTTATCGTGCCTTTTTTATTTTATAATCTTTCAAAAATTAGTTTATCTTAAAGCAAAACTTGGTTAAATTTACATTAATTATTAATCATAAAAATATTTTTGCTTTATGAAAAAACTTACCATTTTACTTCTGACAATCTTTATTACATTAAATTTATTTTCTCAATCAATTCCACCCAAAAGAGAGTTAAGAGGTGCATGGATTGCTACCGTCACAAATATCGATTGGCCTAGCAGCACTGTTCCCGAAACTCAAAGACAGCAATTAATCACATTACTTAATGGTTTAAAGGCTGTTAACGTCAATGCCATTATGTTTCAAATTAGACCTGAATGTGATGCATTGTATCAGTCAAGTATTGAACCCTGGTCACGTTGGCTTACTGGCAGTCAAGGTACAGCACCAAGTCCATTTTATGATCCTCTGCAATTTGCAATTGACGAAGCTCATAAAAGAGGAATGGAATTACATGCATGGTTTAATCCATATAGAGCTGAAAGA
The DNA here is from genome assembly GCA_016707115.1 of Ignavibacteriales bacterium. Classification (GTDB taxonomy): domain Bacteria; phylum Bacteroidota; class Ignavibacteria; order Ignavibacteriales; family Ignavibacteriaceae; genus IGN3. The sequence goes on from JADJIH010000006.1 coordinate 147,344, forward strand.
TCTGTGGGAAATTATCCTCTTTCACCTACTCATGTTATTAACCAGCATCCTGACTGGGTTTTACAGGTTGGAACAGTAAAGTTTCTTAATCCCGGACTTCAGGAAGTAAGAGATTATGTCACTTCAGTTTTTCTGGATGTTGCATTGAGATATGATGTAGATGGAATTCATATTGACGATTATTTTTATGTAGAAGGAATTACAACCCAGGATGCTGCTACATTTGCAAATTATCCCAGAGGATTTACAAATTTGGGTGATTGGCGCAGAGACAATGTAAATATTTTAATAGCACAGATTAATGATAGCTTAATGGCTGTTAAACCATGGATTAAATGGGGTGTTAGCCCAAGAGGAATTTGGAGAAATGGTGTGCCTCCTGGTATAGTTGGAAATGATAATTATAGTACAATTTACTGTGATGCGATGGCTTGGTTGCATAATAGATCTATAGACTATATAAATCCACAACTCTATTGGGCATTTGGTGGCGGACAGGATTATGCTAAACTTATGCCATGGTGGGCAGACTCTGCTGGTGCAAATAACAGGCACATGTATGTCGGTCACGCGGTTTATCGAATTGGAAGTCCTTTTAATGCAACGGAAGTACCTAGACAAATTCGGTTAAACAGAACAGATAATTATTGTCAGGGAAGTGTTCTTTATAATACTACTTCAACGTTGGCCAATCCATTAGGATTTACGGATTCATTAAGAAATGATTTATACCGGTATCCTGCACTTCTTCCAATAATGAATTGGAAGGATATAGTTCCACCAAACCCAATACAAAATTTAAGATTTGAAAGATTAGCCAGCGGGCAGGGCGGATTGTTATGGGATTTACCTCAACCGGCCAGCGATGGTGATTCTGCTAAACGTTATGTTGTTTATAGATTTAATAACTCAAATATTCAGCCAAGTGATCTAGAGAATTCGGCAAACATTTTAAATGTTGAAGGTTCACGAGAAAGTATTCCTGGTGAACCGCCTTCTCCATCTGGTCCTTATTATTTTGTTGTTACTTCGTTAGACAGAAATTATAATGAAAGCACTATGAGCAATGTCTTACAGGTTAATCCTCCACCTGTGCCAATTTTAGCTTTCCCAAATAATAATGCAATAAATATTGAAGATACAGTAATTGTAAAATGGAATTATCCTTCATTAGCTGCATCGTATAGATTACAGATTGCAACAGATTCAACTTTTGTTTCTGGCGTTCTGTTAAATCAAAACGGAATTACGGATACTTTTAAAGTTATAACAGGGTTAGAAGGGCAATCAAAATATTACTGGAGAGTAAATTCAACAAATGCTGGCGGTACGAGCGGCTTTTCTGCTGTAAATAATTTTACTACAGGTTTTCCATCTACTCCAATACTTGCTTATCCTTTAAACAACACCGGTTTTATCCCAGTTGATACAACCCTTTATTGGTATCCATCATTAGCAGCTGTTTCATATGATTTAATGTTAGCACGCGGAGCAGATTTTGCTTCTAACACAATCGTAGTTGATGCTCAGGATATTTTAGATACAAGTTTTATTGTTTCAGGCTTGCAGATAAATACATTTCATTTCTGGAAAATTAGAGCCAATAATACTTTTGGAAAAAGCAATTGGTCTGCTGTTTGGAGATTTAAAACGGTTAATCCAACTGGACTGGAAGATACAGAGTTAATGCCAACTGAATTTGCTCTTGAGCAGAACTATCCAAATCCTTTTAATCCTACAACTAATTTTAGGTTTAATATATCTGAAGCAGGGCTAACAACTTTAAAAATATATAACCTTCTTGGACAAGAAGTTGCTGAAGTCCTAAATGAATTCAAGACTCCTGGAATTTATGATGTTCGTTTCGACGCATCAAGTTTATCCAGCGGCATTTATTTTTATCGATTGAGGGTTAATGATTACTCGGCATCAAAGAAAATGATTTTAGTAAAATAATAAGACGAAAAACCCCTTCCAAAAACGAAGGGGTTTTTTTATTTCAAAGTAATTAAAATGATTTCCATTTTTCTAAAAAAAGATTTTTAACCATTTTAATTTAGAATTGTGACGTGATATGAAAAACCTTAGAATTATTCTAGCTGTTATTTCTACATTTTTCTTTCTTAAGTGTTCAACTACTGAAGAGATATCTTTAAATGATGAGTTCATGCAAAGGACTGAATCATTTAAGCAAAATATTGACTCGCTAAATCAAATCTTTAATCTTCAAAAGAATACAAAACTGGAAAATGCTCTGATTGATACTACGAATAATATAATCTCTTTAGAGTTTAACAGAAACTTTGCGGTAATTCCATTTCGGGAGGAAAATGTAAATGAGATTAATAAAATTGTTAAGGACTTTTTCGGAGAGCGATTTGAAAATTATAATTATAAAATATTTTCAATGGGTTATCCAGTTGAAAGTTTAATCCCAAATTACTATAAAACTGATAAAACCAAAATTGATTCCTCAAAACTTCCAAAACAAAAGACTGAGAGAATACCAGTTGTTCAAAACTCAAGTAAAAATCTTAAATCTATACGAGGATTATCAGGAAAGAATATTTTATTGTGGCATAGCCACGGCTGGTATTACAATAATGATGAAAAGCGATGGATGTGGCAGCGTGCAAGGTTATTTCAAACTGTTGAAGATGTTGGACCAATGGCCTTTACTATTCCGTACTTAATTCCTATGCTTGAAAATGCTGGCGCAAATGTATTTGTTCCTCGAGAAAGAGATATCCAGCTAAATGAAGTGATTGCAGATAATGATTTTAGTAATAAAGAATCTTATCAGGAAAAAACTTTTTCTGAAAAAAGTTTCTGGAAAACATCACCCCAGAAAGGTTTTGCTTTAAAGAATAAAACTATAAAAGAAGGTGAAAATCCGTTTAAGCAGGGAACAAGCAGATATACAAAATCAATGATTAACCCGTTAGCCACTGCTAGTTGGCTTCCTGAAATTCCAGCAGCAGGAGAGTATGCTGTTTATATTTCTTATGCATCCTCGGACAGTAATGTAACAGATGCACATTATAAGATTTTTCATAGCGGAGGTGAAACAGAATTTCTTGTTAATCAAACGATTGGCGGAAACACCTGGATTTATCTTGGCACATATAAGTTTGAAAAGGGGAATAAGAAATTACAAGGAGTTGTACTCTCCAATCAAAGTAAGGATGAAAACAAAATAGTTTCTGCAGATGCTGTTAGATTTGGTGGTGGAATGGGAATGGTAGAACGTGAAGGTACAATCAGCGGAAGACCAAAATATGTTGAAGGTTCGCGTTATTGGCTTCAATATGCCGGGATGCCGGATACTTTAATTTATAATTTGAATAATAATTCAGACGATTATAAAGATGATTATCAATCACGTGGTGAGTATGGGAATTTTTTATTCGGTGCTCCATTTGGTCCAAATAAAAATAGAAGTGAAAAAGGTCTGGGAATTCCGCTTGATATTTCATTAGCATTTCATACCGACGCTGGAATTACTAGGAATGATACAGCAATCGGTACTTTAATGATTTATAGTATTCCAGGCCTGGATTCGCAGCAGGTATTTCCTGATGGCGTATCCAGATTAGCGAATCGTGATTTGTCAGATATAGTTATGACTCAATTAGTTGACGATATTCGAGTGAATTATGATTCTACCTGGACACGCAGACAATTAATGAACGCACTTTATAGTGAAGCAGCCAGGCCAAATTTTCCATCCATGCTGCTGGAACTTCTTTCTCATCAGAATTTTTATGAAATGAAATTTGAATTAGATCCAAGATTTAGATTTGATGTATCCAGAGCTATCTATAAAGGAATGTTAAAATTCTTATCTGCACAGTACGGATATGATTTTGTTGTTCAGCCTTTACCTCCAAATAATTTTTCAACAGAATTAAACTCAAATGGTGAACTTAGTTTAAGCTGGAAAGCCCAAATTGATACTTTGGAATCAACTGCTGCAGCAGATAAATTTATTTTATACACTAGACAAGATGATGCGGGATTTGATAATGGTAAAATTGTTGAATCAAATAAAATTGTACTTAATGATTTAAAGCAAGGAGTTATATACAGTTATAAAATAACTGCAATTAATAATGGCGGTGAAAGTTTTCCTACTGAAATTCTATCTGTATGCTGGATGAAAAATTCTTCAGCGCCTATCCTAATTGTAAACGGATTCGATAGAGTTTCTGCACCTGCAAGTTTTGATTCGCCAACTTTTTCCGGCTTCACAAATTTTGTAGATGAAGGTGTTCCAGATAAATATGATCTCGGGTTTACCGGAACACAATTCAATTTTAATCCTAATTCAAAATGGTTAACGGATGATAATCCCGGCCATGGTGCAAGCCATTCTGACTACGAATCAAAAATTATTGCCGGTAATACTTTTGATTTTACTTATGTTCATGGAAAAGCAATTAAAGAAAATGGGTTTTCATTTTGTTCTGCTAGTGATGAATCTATAATTGGTGGCCAAGTTGATCTTACCAGATATAAAATGGTCGATTTTATTTTTGGTGAAGAGAAAAAAACATCAGCACCTAAGTATAAAGACAAAATTGATTTTGAAGTTTTTCCCGAAACATTAAGAGAGAAGACCACTAATTTTCTAAACAACGGCGGAAAGATATTTTTAAGTGGTTCTTACATTGGAACCGATTTATACTCAGAGCCTGATAGTATTGGAATTCGATTTGCAAATGAAGTATTAAAATTTAAATTAAAAACCGGACATGCTGTTAAGATTGGAAATGTTTTTTCAGTTAATAATAATTTCCTCACTCTTAAGAGCATGCTTGAATTTAATACTTCTTTTAATGATTCAATTTATAAAGTAGAGGCCCCTGATGAACTTGGATCGGTGAAGGGAAGTGAAGTGTTACTTCGTTATTCCGAAAATAATTTTAGTGCTGCTGTCGGATATAAAGAAAAATATGGAGTTGTGTCTTTAGGATTTCCTTTTGAAACAATAATGGGTGAGAAGCAAAGAAATATGTTAATGAAATCTGTTTTGAATTATTTAGATATTAAATAAATGTATTTGTCATTCCCACGGAAGTGGGAATCTATTATTATTAATATATTAGATTCCGGCCTCCTTGGAAAAACCATACAGAACGTTAACTCTTCAATCCAATTCCCGGATAATCTGATAGAGTAACTTTACCATCAACAACTTTCATCCCTTCGTATGGATCATTCTTAATCAACAAAGCTCCGTCCAGATCAGCCCAATCAACCATTGGAGAAAGTTGCGATGCAGCAGATATTGCGCAGCTTGTTTCAGTCATACAACCAATCATTACTTTCATATCCAAAGAACGTGCAAGACTTAACATCTTATTTGCTTCCACATTCCAGTGCATTTCATAAGTTTTATATTTATTCCAGAATAAACTCCGTGAGCTTTTATCACATCAGGTATTCTTTGTATTGATTCATCACCAATTATTGGAAGTGGAGAATTTTGTGTTAGCCATGCAATATCATCTATTTGTTCTTTAGGCATTGGCTGTTCAACAAACTCTATGTTTTTTTCATTAAGCCAGTTAATCATATCCAGTGCAAAGTGTTTATCTTTCCAGCCTTGATTAACATCTACAGTAAGCGGAACATTTGTAACTGACCGGATTGTCTCGATCATTTCCTTATCATTGTCTCTCCCAAGTTTAACTTTCAGAACTTTGAATTGTTCGGCTTCCTTAACTTTTTGTCTAACGACCTCAGGTGTGTCAATCCCAATTGTAAAAGTTGTAAAGGGAGTTTTAGTTTTATCATAACCCCATATTTTATACCAGGGTTGATTCATCAACTTTCCAACAAGATCATGCAGTGCAATATCTACAGATGCTTTTGCTGCTGTATTTTTTTCAGCGATTGAATCCACATAATCTAAAATTTTTTCTATCTCAAATGGATCATTGAACTGTTCAAGATTTACTTTTGATAAAAAAGCGGTAGCAGTTTCCTGTGATTCACCAAGATACGGAGGCATTGAAGCCTCGCCATAACCTTTTATTCCTTCATACTCAATTTCAGTTAACATTACCGGAGTTGTTGTTCTGGAATTAACAGCAACTGTAAATACATGTATTAACTCAAGTGTATAAGGTTTAAAAGTGAATTTCATTTTTGAGCCTTTAGTTTTAATAATGTTGGATGCGAATGTAGAAACTGGAAATGATGCGGCAATTGACCCCGCAGCAATAATTCCACCAGTTTTAAAAAAATCTTTTCTTGTTTGTTTCATTACAATACCTCTGCATTAATGATATAAAAACACAGATTAAAATCTATGTTACGATTTCCTTCATTCTCCCTTTAGGGAGACGTGGAGAGGGGCGTCTAATAATTCTCGGTTAATTTTCTTAGTTCAGATGAATGAGCATAAAACTCTTCCTGAGATAATTCCTTTAGATACACCATTCCATAAGCTGCCTGAACTCTTGGATATGAATGTTTTAAGAAATAATCTTTACCAAGACATAATCTTATTGTCTGATATTGCTCAACCTGAATGCGCTGTGCTAATCTAGAAAATGGCCCATCATATTCCCAGCTTGGAAAACTTGCCGCCCGCTGTGATCCATAACTGTTTAGAAATGTATTTTCCATTATTGCCATCGAGTTTAAACTAACGGGAATAAAAATATTTGCTTCAGCAGGATGGAAACGATACCAAACATTTCTGTATCCCCAAACTTTTATATTATTTATTCCGGTTTCTTTTTCATAAAGCTTTAGTGCTTCTGCAGTAGCTTGTAAAACTTTGTAATGTGTGTCAGGTCCGCTTCCTTCAGGATCCAGAGCAACTGTAACAATAGTTGGTTTTATTTTCTTTAACAGATTAAAAATAGGAATTACATCTCTATCCATTTCAGGATTTTCTGTAAAAATATCTCCCTGGTAAAAACCAAGTCTCATATGAGAAACAGAACTTGTATTAAATCCAAAGAAAGCCCAAACAAGTTCTTCTTCCCATTCACGCATCATTCCTTTTAATTTCTGAACATGGGGTATATCTTTTTTTCCTGGATATTGAGTTTTGAAATAATTAATCAATTCATCCACTCTATCTTCAAGATAGGCAATGTTATCTTCTTCGTAAATTTCAATCATGTTTCTAAGTAGTCTGCGTGATACAGCTTCTTTTCGGATTGTTTTACTATGTTCTCCAAGTCCATCTAAATAGAGATGGATATCACGATCTTTACCTTCCTTAAATTCAGGATCAAAATAACGCTGAGTGAATCTTGAAGTAAAATCTGATTGACCTAAATAATATTTTAAATCTTCGAGCAAACTTAACATATAAGAATTTGTAACGGCAGTAAATCCGCTCGTCATCGTAACAAAATGATGTTTATTACTTGCGTCTCTTACCAAATGATTTATGTGAGGTAAATATCCGAGTGGTATATCATCGTGATGAGGACCGGTATGGAGTATTGTTTGATTAGAAACAGGCAGCATACCTCTTTCAAATCGTTCAATAATCGAATTACGTATTTGATCCCCAATTTGTTGAGGAGATTTATTAGTTCTTTCCAAAATTAATTTAGTAAGCTGATTGGAATTATAATCTTCAACACTCAGATCCAATAAAGATTTATTCTTGTCTAAACAAAGATTAACCACAGCTCTTTCAACTGAAATGTTAGAAATATTTTCTTCCTCTAAAACATCGTGATATCGTCTTTCCACTAATCTAAAAGCGGCACCATTAGTTAAATAGAACCGGGCATTTGGTAATCTTTGCAAAACAGTTGCAGGATATTTGTTTGAAACAGAAGTTTGAATCGAATCTCTAACAATATTTCCTTTTGCTTCTCCCGCAGCAATTATTATAGCAGTTGCATTCGGATTGTAGGTAATGGTATCCAAACCTATTGTAATTACTAATCTTTTCTTTGCAACTTCAATCCCACCAAGATCAGTAGCTGCCGCAGCTTGTGTTTCATAGTTTGTCTGAATTAATCTTGTTGTTGAATAATGATCACTACCCATAACGTTAAATCCGATGTGTCCATCAGGTCCGATTCCGCCAAGGAAAAATCCGATACCACCCATATCTCTAATCTTTTTCTCATAATCTGTGCAGAATTGATCAACTAGCTCTATTGTTTGTTTCTGATATCGTTCGGAAGTTGTTGAAGCCCAGCGTGTACGTAATGATAAATCGATAGTTTCATCAGGAAAAATTTCTGGGAGTGATAGATTATTAGCTGTTGGTATTTCGTTGATGTTCATCAACAATGCTTTTTTTGTATCAAGTCCCCAATTACTAAAGTAATATTTTTGAATGTAATAGTAAAAGCTGTTATGCTGATGCGAATCTATCGGATAAAATTCATCAATCTGAACAAAACGTAAACTACTTATATCAGGTTTTTTTGTGTAATCGAGATCAACTTTCTTTAATGCTTCAACTACATCATCCTTATCCCAATTCTTTAAGAAGTATGCAACCCATTTAATAAAATGTTCTGGAGTTTTTCCTGTTGGCAGCGAAACAACTCCGCCAGGATTTTGCTGCATCCATTCAATAAATCTTAATGCAGTCATTTTTCCTAATTCAGGAAAGTTTGTAACCTGAATTACTGGAATTTTTTCTGTGGGTTTATAAACTAATTCTTTTTGGGATTGTGTTAGGTAGTATTGTTCAACTTTTGACATCATGATTTGTAACTTCTTAATGTAAGAAATAAATATTTATTTTTGCTAGTGAAATATAAGTATGCTACTGATGTAATTAAAGAATGTAAAACAGATTAAATAATTAAACAATTTGTTAATTACTTTGCTTAAATTTGTAACCGTAATTTTGAATCAAATATTATTAACAAAACATAAGATTTAAATGAGCACTCCGTCTGGATCTACTTCATTTTTTGACGAGATTAGTAAACTTCCAACTGAGCAAAGAAATCCACGTTCTATGGAAATTGATGCAAAATCAACTGCTGAAATTATAAAAATAATAAATGATGAAGATAAACTTGTTCCTTATGCTGTTGAGCAAGAACTACCATACATTGAACAAGCAGTTGAAATAATTGTAAAAGCGCTAAAAAATGGTGGAAGGCTTTTATACTTTGGTGCCGGAACCAGCGGCAGACTTGGAGTTGTTGATGCTTCTGAATGTCCGCCAACATTTGGAACGCCTTATGGAATGATTGAAGGATATATAGCCGGTGGTAAAGAAGCAATGTTTCGTGCGCAGGAAGGCGCTGAGGATAAAGAAGAAAAAGGTGCAAGTGAAGTTGTGGCTGCTAACGTTAATGCAAATGATGTAGTTTGTGGAATTGCTGCAAGCAGAAGAACTCCTTATGTAGTTGGTGCGGTGAAAAAAGCAAAACAACTCGGTGCTAAAACATTGTATGTTACAACTAATCCAAGAAAAGATTTTGATATTGAAGAAGTTGATGTTGCGATTTGCCCTTATGTTGGACCGGAAGTAGTTATGGGATCAACTAGAATGAAAAGCGGAACTGCACAGAAATTAGTATTGAATATGCTCACAACTGCATCAATGGTTCGTCTTGGTAAAGTTTATGAAAATATGATGATCGATCTGCAAATGACAAATAAAAAACTTGTTGAACGATCTAAAAAAATTGTTATGACAATTACCGGACTTAATTATGATGATGCCACAATAGCACTAGATAATGCTAAAGGGCATGTTAAAACAGCGCTTGTTATGATTAAAGCTAACGTAGATTTAAAAACTGCGAAAGAAAGATTGAAGGCTGCAGATGGATTTGTACGTAAAGCAATTGAAGGATAAATCGTTTAAAAAACTTTTTAATACAATTGCATAAACAATTTCAAATCTGTAATTTTAAGTAAGTATGGATAAAAAAAATTAACTTAAACTAATAACTACCAACAAACATCTTAGGAGGTTTTAATGAACCGACTTTTCACTTTTTTAACAGTACTACTATTATTATCTGTTACTTATACACAAGCGCAAACATTTCCTCGTACCTCAGAAATTAAAGACCCAGCCGGACTCGAAAGAGGCTTTGGAGATATTGTTGCTGGTGTTGATTTTGATGGTGATGGATTGCCGGAAATTTATGCTTGTAATACAAATATGGTAGATGGAGATTATGAATTAATTCCAAGACTTTACAAGTTTGAATGGAATATTGCAACCACTACTTGGGATTCCGTTTGGGGTGTTGTTTCTCCTGTAGAATTACAAAATACTTGGCCTGCTTTAACATCAGGTGATCTTGATAAAGATGGTAAACCAGAATTATACTGGGGCCCAGTTAACAACATTGGAACTGATTTAAATCCAGCAAGAGTACTTGTTTATGAATACCCGGGTAATGGTAATGATGAAATGGGAGTATCTGATGGTTTTGGGGGATTCGAACCAAATGCAAAAACATCAATTACAACAACTCCTAGTTTTAACTTAAGACCATGTAAATTTGTTGTTGCCGATCCAGATGGTGATAATACTGATGAACTTATTTTTGTAGATAGAGCGGGCACCTGGCACGTTGGAGTATTATCGGTTGATGATATTCCAGATAATGGTGGCGGACTGGAGACCTGGACTGTAGAGTTTTCCGGTGAAGGTAACGCTGACTTAGTTGGAACTCCGTACGATTTAGTAGTAGTTGGAAATCAAATAGCCGTTGTTAATAGTAACGGAACAATTGGAAAAATAAAATATGAAGCAGGTAATTGGGTTACTTCTCCATTGCAAAGTGGTGTAATGGCAAATAATAGCTCATTCAAAGGCTCAGTAGTTATTGATTTTGGAGATGGTAGTTCCGGTGTTTATGTTGGTAGTTGGCTTAGCGGTAAAGTCTATTTAGTTGATAAACCAGATGGCGTTGATACTTTAATTTCATACGAGATAGCTGATTTATCGCCTACTGCGGTTAGATTAAATGGAGCGGGAGCAGGAGATCTAGATAATGATGGAAATCCAGATATGGTTTTTGGCTCAAGATATATGACAGGCAATACTGCTAAAGTTCCTATTTTCAGATTAGAATACCTGGGTGGAGATAAAACACTTCCTTCTAGTTATGTTTCTTCAGTTATTGATTCTGCTTATTGGGATAAGAATGGTGATATGGATGTAGTTTGTGTTGCAAACATAGACGGTGATCCTGCTGATGAAGTTCTTTATACTCAAGGATATTCTAGAGGTAATGCAAATGATGATCCAATGCCTATTGTTGTCTTAGATGTTCAATTCACTCCGGTTTCTGTTGAAAAAGAAACAGATGTAGTTCCTGCTCAGTTTTTTGTAGATCAGAATTATCCTAATCCATTTAACCCATCTACACAAATTAAGTTTGGAATTACAGAAGCAGCAAACATTGATTTAAGAATTTATGACGCTCTCGGAAGAGAAGTTGCAATTCTTATCAGTAATCAATTTATGAGTTCTGGATCTTACAATGTTAAATTTGATGCATCAAATCTTGCAAGCGGAACTTATGTTTATCGTTTGACTGCTGGTGCAAATACAGTTTCCAGAAAGATGCAATTACTTAAATAGTTAATTTATGTTATTAAGGGTTATCAGAATATATTTTATTATTTCAGCCAAAGCTGATTTGTTGATATTCTGATAACCCTTTTCTTTTATTCTTTTGTTATAAGATTTATCTTATAGCAGACCCAAACAGGCAGTTCTAAAAATCGATTTCTTTACATTTAAATTTTGCCACAAGAGGTCACGATGAAAAAATATTTACTTTCTTTTATTTCTATCCTTTTTTTCTTTCTACTATTTACTCAAACACAATTGTATGCTGCCGGAACAGGTAAAATTTCCGGAAAAGTAACTGATGCTCAAACTGGTGAAGAGCTTATCGGTATAAATGTGCTTGTTGAAGGTACAACCACGGGAGCTGCAACCGGTGTAGACGGTTCTTATATAATTAATAATATTGAGCCGGGAGTTTATTCCTTGATTTTCAGCGGTGTTGGTTATCAGAAAAAAATCATAACCAATGTCAGGGTTTCAAGTGATTTTACTACTACTATTGATATTCAGCTTTCAACAGAAGCAATCGGACTTGAAACAATTGTTGTCGAAGCTACAAGACCGATGGTGAGAAAAGATTTAACATCATCTCAAACTTCAATTGATGATTCTCAAATAAAAACTCTGCCTGTTGAAAGTATAAGTCAGTTGCTTTCGATGCAGGCCGGTATTACAAAAGGTGCCGGTGGTGAACTTCACATCCGGGGCGGTCGATCAACTGAAATTGCTTATAACGTAAATGGTGTTTCTGCAATCAATCCATTTGATTTTGGAAGAACTGTACAAATATCCACTAATGCTGTGCAGGAACTTTCTGTTGTTAGCGGAACTTTTAATGCCGAATACGGAAACGCATTAAGCGGTGTTGTCAATACTATCACCAAAGAAGGCGGATCAAAATACACCGGTACATTATCTTACTATACAGGTGATTATGTAAGTTCTTCAACTGATTACTTCTATAATATTGATGATTTAAATCCTGTTAATAACCAGGTAATTGAAGGAACATTTGGCGGACCCATTCCGTTACTTGAAGATAATTTTAGTTTCTTTGTTTCTGCAAGATACAATAATGATAAAGGTTATTTATACGGAATAAGACAACACACAGTTTATGATTCAATATCAAGAGATCCTATTCAGGCAAATGTTTTATACATTGCACAAACCGGTGATGGTGAGATTGTATCTATGAATCCGAGTACGGATTTAAACACAACTGCAAAGTTTACTTTTAAACCTATCCCAACAATAAAAATTAATTATGATGTTGTTTATTCTAATTCTGATTATCAGACTTATGCACACGATTATAAATATAATCCTGATGCAAATTATAATAGAATGGAATGGGGATTAATAAACTCACTTGAGTATAGACATGCAGTTAGTAACAGTACATTCTTCTCATTAAAAGGATCATATAATATTTATGATTTTAAAAGATATTTATATCCATTGCTGGATGCTTCCGGAAGTGAAGTTTCTTTTAATCCAGGTATGAGTCTTAGCGGACTTCATGCAGATCCAAGATACCAGCCTGAAGATAAAAGCAACAGTTACAGCAGTTATACTTTTGTTTCCGGCGGCACACAACCTGAGCACTTTTATCAAAGATCTCAAACAACGGAAGTTAAGTTTGATATAACCAGTCAGGTTACGAATCAGCACGAAGTTAAGTTTGGATTAAAGAGTAAATGGGATACTATGGATTTTGTATTCTTTGAAATTCTTAGAAACCGAAGCAACTATTTGACTCCAACAATTCCTAATCCTGAAACAGAACAAGCCTCTATAGATATTTACCAACGTTCACCGATGCAGTTCTCGGGTTACTTGCAGGATAAAATGGAATTTACAAGCATGATTTTAAATGCTGGTTTAAGATTAGATTATTTTGATGCAAATGCTTTGTATGCACCTGATCCGTTTAAACCAACAACAGAACTTGCTGATGCTGAAAGTAAATTTACTTTAAGTCCAAGACTTGGTATTTCGTTTCCTATCACCGATGAAGGAATAATACATTTTTCTTACGGACACTTTTATCAATTGCCGCCTTTCAGATTTCTATATTCAAATCCTGAATTTGAAGACATTGATGCTTTACCTGTTTATGGTAATGCAAATCTTAATCCCGAAAAAACAGTTACATACGAAGTTGGATTACAGCAGCAATTAAATGAAACACTTGCATTTAACGTAACGGGATTTTACAAAGATGTTCGTGATTTGCTTGCAATACAGGAAATAAGGATCAGCAGTAATTCAATCTATCAAAAATACGTTAATAAAGATTACGGTAATATTAAAGGAATAACATTTTCATTATCAAAAAGAAAAATGCCTGATGATCTTTTTGGTGCTTCTCTGGATTATACATTCCAGGTTGCAGAAGGAAATGAAACAACTGCCGATGCATTCTTTATTGATCTTCAATCAGGAAGACAAAGTGAAAAGATTCCTGTTCCATTAGATTGGGATCAATCACACACATTAAATGGTGTAATTACTTTTGGCGGTGATCGGGATTGGACCATAACAATTGTTGGTTTACTTGGTACAGGTTTGCCATACTCTCCGCAATTATACGAACAGCAAATCTATCTTAGAACCAACAGTGATCGAAAACCATTTAAAACTAATATTGATTTACTTATTGATAAATCATTTCTGATATCCAGCACAACACTTACTGTTTTCCTAAAGGTGTTTAATCTGTTTGATACTAAAAATGAGAGTTTTGTCTATGATGATACAGGAAGAGCAACATATTCTTTAGAGGAAACTAAAGGCGGGCCGCAAGCTACAAATGAGATCTCAGAACTATATCCGGCAATTCATTCTGCAACCGAATACTTTAACAGGCCAAACTACTATTCTTCACCAAGAGAAGTTAGAGTTGGCGTTACATTAGAGTATTAATGAAATTTATGGAGTAAAAATATGTTGAAAATAAAAATAAAATATTTTATCGCACTTGTATTGATTTTACCTTTTCTGTCTGCAAATATTATTGCACAGCCTGAAGATGTAAAACAGAGAAGGCAAATAGAACATCAGGCGATAAAAGATTTTTTGTACAATAAATTATTAAATGCACCTGTAAGTTCGAACCCTTCGAATTCAGGATCGCTAAAATATTCACAGCAGAATTATCTAAATAAAAATAATGCTAATGAAGATCGCAAATCATTATTTATGAATGGTAATAATGTTGCTGTTGAAATAGAAAACTACGGCGGTATTGGTCCCGGCTTCGGTGGTATTAGAGAAATAACAAATCTAATCTGGCGTGATGCACCATATATTTTTCAGTTTTGTCCAATTGTAGGTGCCTCGGTTATTGATACCGCCGGTCAGCGGATTCATATTATTACTGATGGTATGAATGATTATGACAGGCCTGGATTACGAGAAATTGATCCTGCAACCGGCTTGAAATGGCAATGGCAACCGTTGCCGGGTTATGCAGATCCCAATCAAAGTTATATTGCTTCTAATCCAGCCTTTGATTCAGATCGTGATGGTAAACCCGACAGCTGGCCACGAGATTGGTATAATGAAACTTTAGGACAGTATGTTTGGCCAGGTTATCTGGTGCAGGGAGAAAACAATGCAGATCTTGAAGCCTTCTTTGCAATGGATGACAGAGACAACAAGGAATTTAAATATTATCCATTTACAAATGATAAATCAAGACAAGGTCTTGGAGTTCAAATAGATGGACGAGCTTTTCAATGGAGTAATTCACTTGCTGCTAATGCAATTTTCTTTGTTTGGTCTATTACAAATGTAAGTGATACTCAACTTGATTCAGTTGTCTTTGGTATCTATGGCGATCCTGATATTGGTGGCGGAGATAATGATGATGACAATGGCGCTTTTATTTCGCCTTCAGACATAACAGTTCCACTCTATTCAAGAAATATGGTTTACTTTTTTGACCCCGATGGAGTTGGTGATCAGGGAAGAGAACTTGGTTATCTTGGATGTAAATTTCTGGAATCACCAGGAAACCCTAATGATGGAATAGACAATGACGGCGATGGAATAATTGATGAAAGACAAGATAATGCATTTGATGAAGATGGAGACTGGAACCAGGAAACAGATGATGTTGGTGTTGATGGAATTGCCGGCACAGCAGATTTTGGTGAAGGAGATGGAGTTCCAACACTAGGTAATCGTTTAGCTGATGGAAGACCAGATCCGTTACAGCCAGGTGAACCAAATTTTGGCTATACAGATTTAGATGAAGCTGATCAGATTGGTTTAACTAGTTTTAAAAGTTCTCAGTGGGCTACGGATTTAAGAATTGCTTATGATGAGGATGTTTGGAACGCAATAAAACCTGGACCTGAAAGTTTTAGTGAGATAACAAATGATGAAGACATAGTTTTTATTTATGGTTCGGGTTATATCTCATTAGCTCCCGGTGAAACAAAAAGAATATCGATGTCTTTTCTTTTCGGAGAAGATCTTGATGATTTGCTTTTAACCGCTGAAACAGTTCAGGATATTTACAATAAAAATTACAGATTCTTTAAACCTCCAAGCCTGCCAAAAGTAACCGCAATACCGGATGATAAAAAAGTAACTTTGTATTGGGATACAGATTCTGAGGAAAGTATTGATCCGATTACAGGAAAAGACTTTGAAGGTTATGTGGTTTATAGAAGCACTCGTCCTGATTTTGCAGATATCCAAAATATAACTGATGGACGTGGATCAAAATTTTTATATGAACCTTTAAAAGGTATTGATGGATTTGAAGCAAAGTTTGATTTAAATAATGATTGGATAGGCTTTCATCCAGTTCCATATCAGGGAAGAGGAATAAATTACTATTTAGGTGTAAATTCAGGTTTGCGTCATTCTTTTGTTGATTCTAATGAAGTAAGAAACGGACAAACTTATTATTACGCAGTTGTTGCTTATGATCATGGTGATTCACTTGGAATTCCACCGTCTGAAACGAGTAAAAAGATTTCATTAGATCCTATCACTAGTTTGCTTACCTTTGATGATAACACTGTTCAGGTTACTCCTGGCCCAAGAGCTTCTGGTTATGATAGACCGGAAATAGTTGAAGTTACTGATGTCGTTCATTCGAATGGTCTTGGTAATGGTTTTGTAGACTTTAGTATTATAAATGATCTGGATGTTAAAGATGATAGTTATACTTTGACTTTTAAAGATACATTATATATTCCAGAGGAAATCTAATTGCAAAAAATTATTCTGTACTTGGAGAAAAAACTGTAACAGAATCATTCTATTTGTACGGAACCAAATTTACAAGTCTCTCAAAAGGCAATATTATTAACGACGGCGCTTTACGGGTTAAAGATGTGGCCGGGACTGTTTATCAGTTAGGAACTGATTATGAATTAAATTTTGAAAAGGGAGCGATTAAAAAAACTGATACAAGTCCTATGCAAGAAGGCACGGAATATTCTATCACGTATAAAAGCTATGCTGTTTATCAAAGCACGGCTTTAAAAGGCGAAGACTCTAATCCAGTCTTTGATGGTGTATTGGTTAAAGTAAATGATTATTCTGCATTAACATTTAACTCAGAACTCTCCAAATGGTCTGATCCTGATCTGGAAATTCCTGTTGCGGTTCAAATATCTTCAATCGGTAATCGTAAGAGATTATATGCGGGAGATTATATTATAACTTTTTCAGATCAACCGCTTTCAAATGCAAAGAAAAGATCAGGTTCAACTTTAATTACAATTCCTGTTAATTATAAAGTTGAAGAAGTATCAACAGGAATCCCTATACCGATAGTTACGCTTTTAGAAGAAAAATTTAAGAATGATTCTGCATGGACAAGAGGTGATGAGATAATATTCTTTTTACCTGGTGCAGCTGGTGTTAATACAGATACTCTAACCTGGGGATTTACTGCTAATCGCACTACCTCAACAGATTCAGCTCAGCCCGCTCCTGGTGATGCATATTTAATGTACACTACTCGTCCTTTTAGTAAAGCAGATGTATTTACACTTCAGACAAAAGCAGGATTTGTAAATAATCAATTGGCTTCTTCTAATCTGGATAACATTTACGTCGTTCCAAATCCTTATGTTGGTGCAAATGAAATTGAACCGGCAAATAAATTATCAGGACAGAATCGCGGTGAAAGAAGAATCTATTTTGAAAATCTTCCAATGAAATGTACTATCAGAATATATACTCTTAGCGGCGAGCTTGTAACAACACTTGAGCATGAATCAGGTGCTGATAACGGAAGGGAGTTCTGGAATCTATTAAACCACGACGGTTTTAGTGTTGCTTACGGTGTTTACCTTGCACACATTGATGCCCCGGGCGTTGGAGAAAAGTTAATTAAGTTTGCATTAATTAAGTAAAGAAATGCAGGAGATTATTATGAAAAAAATATTTTATATAGCGAGCATTTCATTAGCATTAATTTTTGCAATTAATATGAATGCTCAAACTACTAAAACAGGTACAACTGCTACACAGGTGCTCAAATTTAATGTTGGCCCAAGAGCTATTGGAATGGGCGGTGCGTTTACTGCCGTTTCTGATGACATAACTGCTTTGTATTGGAATCCAGGCGGCACAGCAAACATAGTTTCTAATGAAGCGTTTTTCAATCATACAGCTTTATATGCTGATATTAGACATGACTTTGCTGCTTACGCAACCAACCTTTCCGGTGTAGGAACAGTTGGTGCCTTTGTTTCAGTTCTTTCCATGGATGAAATGGCTGTTAGAACAATTGAAAATCCCGAAGGTACCGGAGAATTTTTTGATTACAATACTTTAGTAATTGGATTAAACTATTCAAGATTCCTTACAGAAAATTTTACAATAGGATTTAATGTAAAGTACATAAGTGAAAACCTTTGGCATATGAATGCTACTGGTCTAGCCGTTGATATTGGAACTTTATACAAAATTCCAGTATTGAATGAACTGAGAATTGCGGCAAGTATTTCTAACTTCGGAACAAAGATGCAGCTGTCTGGCAGAGATGCAACAGTTATATTTCCTTCTGGTTCAGGCGGCAGTAATTTAATTAATTCTAATATCGAGCTGGATAAATTTGATCTTCCGCTTTTATTCAGATTTGGTCTGTCTGCCGATGTTATAAAAGAAGGCACCTCTCGCTTAACAGCGGCTGTAGATGCAGTTCATCCAAATGATCATACAGAATATATTAACACCGGAGTGGAATATGCCTGGAATGAAATAATTCATGTTAGAGCAGGCTACAATTCTTTGTTCGAAAAAGATTCTGAAAAAGGATTGACTCTTGGTTTTGGTTTATACTACAGAATTGTTGATTTGATAAAAGTTAAACTTGATTATGCATATCAGGATTACGGCAGATTAAAAGATGTTCATTATTTTTCTGTCGGAATTAATTTCTAGTTAGATGATCAAGCAATTATTTTTTCTTATTGTTATAGCAATAAACTTTTCAACGGCGCAGGTCTTCCGTATTGATAGACCTGTGCCTGATAATATCCAGACTAACGGTGGCTATCTTTACGGGGAGCCAAGTGTTCATGGTGGAACTTCTGCACATAACGGAATTGATATTCTTGTCCGATGGGATACAGTTTATTCTGCAACTGATGGGATTGTTTCTTTTGTTGGATACAACCCAACGGATACGGGTGCATTTGGCGGATACGAACCCAATGGTGCCGGAAATTATATCTTCATAAAAACTTACTGGACAAATTCATTTTATTATTTTCTATATGGTCATTTAACAAGACCTTTTGTTGCACTGAATGAAACTGTAACAAAAGGACAACCAATTGCACTTTCCGGAAATACAGGTTACTCAACAGGTGCTCATTTACATTTTGAAGTTAGAAAAGGATCACAAAGCAGCGGATACCGTAATAAAAGAAATGCGGAATTGTGGTGTGGTATAACAGGAATGGGAGCAATATACGGAAGAGTTCCGAATGCACCTGATGGAACCCGAGTTAACATTACTCCGGATCCTAAGCCAAGGCCACCTTATACAACTTATAGTTATTCACTCACTTATCAGTTTGCGGATTCATACATAGGCTCTGATGATTTTTATAATGAAAATTATGCTATCGGTGACGTGAAACCCGGAACATATACAATTTCAGCTCCTACAATGGGCTATACGAGATATGTAACAGTAGGTGCAGGACAAGTTATTAATGCTGATCCTCCAACCGGACTTGAGGAGAATGAAATTGAAGTAAATGATTTCAGTCTGTCACAAAATTTTCCAAATCCTTTTAATCCATCAACTTCCATCAGATTTGAACTAGCCGAAAAAAGTTACGTTCAGTTGAAAATTTTTGATTTACTCGGAAGTGAAATTGCCACCTTAGTTGATGAAGAGAGAAGTGAAGGAATATATAATGAGTTATTCATCGCAACTGAACTTCCATCGGGAGTTTATATGTATTCCATAAATGTTCAGTCAGCGGAGGGAAATAATGTTTTTAGAGAAAATAAAAAAATGATGTTATTGCGATAAAATATTTTTTAATTTATAACAAAAGAAGATTTTGATAGATATGAGAACAAAACTTAAAAACAATGAAAAAATATTATTCAAAACCCAGCATCATTGGGTTGTGCTGGTTAATTCTTTCTTGATTTCACTTTTCATTTTTGGGCTATTTGTTCTGCTCTATGCAGTTAAAGATAATGCCAGTGTGTGGATTCTAATAATTGGTCTCTTATCTTTCGGATATTTTGGTTATAAGTATTTTGAAAGACGATTTGATATTTGGGTTGTAACTAACCTTCGAATTATTGATGAACAAGGTGTTTTTTCGATCAGTGCAAAAGAAAGTCCTTTAGAAAAAATTAATAATGTAACCTATCATCAATCAGTTACAGGCAGAATTTTAAAATTTGGTGATATTGAAATTCAAACCGCGGCAGAAATGGGCGCTACAACATATCATAAAATTGCTAAGCCTAATGAATTGAAAGATGCAATTACAACTGCGCAGGAAGAATACAAACAGAATAATATTTTATCACAAGCTCAAAAATTGGCAGAAAGTATGAGCGGTAATTCAATCGATGCTGGTGATACTATAGATTGTCCATATTGTGCTGAGAGAATAAAAGCAAAAGCTAAGATTTGCAGATATTGTGGTAAGGAATTAAATCAAGTTTCTTAGTAGCTAGTTAAATCTTGTTTGTCATTCCCGTGAAAACGGGAATCCAAGAAACTTAGTGCTAAATAGATTCCCACTTTCGTGGGAATGACAATCCTGTGTTTTGTACTTTCAAGTCGAACCCTCATTAAAGTTCATAACTAATCATTAATTCCCACAAACCTCTTCAAATACTCTTTTAAAATTCCCACCCAGGAATTTTGCAACTTCCTGTTCTGTATAACCATGCTCTAACAATGCTAAGGTTAAATCAGGATATTTTGAAACATCCTCCAATCCAAGAACTACGTTTGTTCCAATCCCATCAAAATCAGATCCAATTGCAACGTAATCAACTCCAACCAGGTTAACGATATGATCCACATGCTGTATAACATCACTTATATCTGCGGGTGGATTACTTGTAAGAAATGGCGGATAAAAAACAATTCCAACTACTCCACCGGAATTTGCTATATCCTGTATCTGCCAGTCGTATAAATTTCTTGTATGATTTTTTATGGATCTCGCACCAGAGTGAGTTGCAACTATTGGATTGTTTGTCTCCTGAAGAATATCCTGAATAGTTTTAATTCCTGTATGAGATACATCTATAATGACACCAAGAGAATCTAAAGTTCTTATAACCTGTCGTCCAAAACTGTTCAATCCTTGAGTCGTTGTACGACTATCTGCAGCAGAGATTGCCCAGCTGATACTATTATTCCATGTAATCGTTAAATAACGCATTCCAGCATTATACAATTGAACAAGTTTATCAATACTTTCTTCGATATGATGTCCGCCTTCAACCCCGATTACGGCAGCAATTTTATTTTGTTCGTTTATTTCCAAAGCTTGATTCATTGTTGTTGCTTGTTCAATTGCTGAAGTGTTTGCTGCAAGTTCTGAATAGAATAAATCACGCATTACAAGTGCTTGATTGAAATAATTTGTGTATTCAGTCGGACTTACCCAAATTGAAAAAAACTGAATATCAACTCCGCCTTGCTGCAATCGTGGTATATCGGTATGGTTATAATTATGTAAATCAGCGAGATGGTAATTTGGATCGCCAATCATAACTTCAAGTACATCATTGTGCAAATCGATCAAAGTATATTTTGAATGGATTGTTTGAAGGAATGTTGAAATATTTTCACCACCGGTAATATTCGTAATTGTTGTATCTGCTGCATAAGAAAATTTTGTAATGACTAATTCAATACTAACAGCAGGAATAGAAATTTCGTCAATATAATTAATTGAAATTCCTGATCTTATTTCTCCAAGTCCAATTCCATTACCGCCATCAAGCTGAATCATTTTTTTTGTTGCGGATTGATTTCCATAAGTGATTGTATAAAAATAAACTCCAGCGCTACCTTTGCTAAACCAATCAACAACATAATTTCCTTTTGATAGAAAAGAATTTTTTACATCGACAAGTTCACCTAAAATGTTATGTACAAGAATAGATACATTCTCATCGGCTGGAATTAAAAAACCAATTTTTGTTGAGGGATTAAAAGGATTTGGAAAATTTTGCATTACCTCTAAACTGTTTGGCAGATAACTAATATCATCTTCAATTGATGTGGCTATATCATACTCCCAGTTACCAAATGCATCCGAAAACACTGAATCAATTATTCCATTGGAGATATTTTTAATCTGTACTTTAGCATTTTCAATTGGAAAGTTGGATTTTAGATCTTTAATATTTCCTGTAATTGAAATTGATTGGGCTAATTGAACAATCGATAACAAGAATAAAAAAACAAACGTATAAATATTTTTCATAAATAATCTATTTTCTTCCGCCTATTCCAAGTACACCTAAAATTCCACGCGTTATTTCTCTTGCTAAAGTTCTTCCAACTTGTTTTGACAACGGACTATTGATGACTTTATCGATAGTGCTTTTTTCTTGTCTCGCTGAAGTTCTTGTTGTGGTTCTAGGTTTTTGATCATACGTCTTGTTCGGTGAATCAGGAACTTGCAGATCAAATTCACGGGCAGTATCTAATTTCTTATTTAGAATTTCGTATGCACTTTCACGATCAATGTTCTCATTATACTTGGTAACCAATTTTGATGAATTGATGTTGCTATTTATTTCTTCGTCCGTTAAAATATCCATACGTGATCTTGGTGCACAGAGCAAAGTTGCAGCAAGCGGAGTTGGAACTCCTTTTTCATTCAATGCGCTAATTGCAGCTTCGCCAATTCCAAGTGATGTTAATAATTCATCTGTCTTATAATATTCCGAGATAGGATAATTTTCAGAAGTTAGTTTTATCATTTTTCTATCTTGTGCTGTAAATGCTCTAAGTGCATGCTGAATCTTTAATCCAAGCTGACTTAAAACAGCTTGCGGAACATCTGTTGGATTTTGTGTACAGAAATAAATTCCCACACCCTTAGATCTGATAAGTTTGATGATAGTTTCTATCTGATCTAATAAAGCTTTACTTGCTTCTTTAAAGATAAGATGTGCTTCATCAATTACAATAACTAATTTTGGCTCTGCTTTATCACCCAGTTCTGGAAAACTTGAATATATTTCTGCAAGCAAGGAAAGCATAAATGTGGAAAACAATTTTGGTCTGTCCTGAAGATCGATAAGCCTTAATACTGAAATTATGCCATTGCCGTTTTCATCTATGCGAAGCAGATCCTCAACTTCAAAAGATTTTTCACCAAAAAATTTATCTGCACCTTGTTGTTCTAGTTCAACTACTTTTCTTAAAATCGTTCCGATTGAAGTAGGGGAGATTGAACCGTAATCTTTCGCGATTTCTTTTTTACCTTCTGCACTTGCAAACTGCAAAACTTTTTTTAAATCCTTTAAATCAAGAAGAGCAAGATTATTATCATCGCAATATTTAAAAAGGATTGCCAATAATCCTGCTTGAGTATCATTTAGTTCTAATATTTTTGAAACTAAAACGGGACCAAATTCTGAAACTGTAGCGCGTAACCGGGTACCTTTTTCATCCGATAGAGTAAGAAACTCAACTGGGAAGTGTTTTGGCTGATATTTAACGCCGATTTTAGAATGTCGTTCTTCAATTTTAGGATTTAAAGTTCCTACTGCAGCAATACCACTCAAATCACCTTTAATATCCATTAATAAAACAGGAATACTTTTTTCAGACAAAGATTCTGCAAATAACTGAACAGTTTTTGTTTTACCTGTTCCCGTAGCTCCTGCAATTAATCCGTGTCTGTTGATTGTGCTTAATGGAATTTTTATGTGAAGATTTTGTTGCGGTTCATTATTATAAATGGCAGTACCGATAATTAATGAATCACCTTTAAAAGAGTAACCCTCAGTTAGTTCCGTAATAAATTTATCAGCTGAACTCATATTAAATCCTGTTATCAGTATAAAAATAGATTCCCACTTACGTGGGAATGACAAGTGATTAAACACATCGAATGATAATTATCTTTGATGAACATAAACATCACTCTGCGGGAATGGTATAGATATATTTTCTTCATCAAACTTTTTCTTAATTAGTTCAGTTAACCTGAATTTTACTTCAAGAACTTTGCTCGTCATAACCCACGGACGAACAAATATATTGACACTGTTATCCGACAATTCTCCAACAGCAATTAATGCGGCCGGTTCTTTTAAAATATCAGGATCAGCATCGATTAAAGAGCGAATAATATTCTTAGTTTTATCAATATCATCTTCATAACTGATACTGAAAACTAGATCAATTCGTCTTGTATCTTTCTCAGAGTAATTGATAATATTGTCGTTTATCAGTTTTGAGTTTGGAATAAAAATAACTTTGTTATCGATAGTTACTAAGGTTGTATTAAAAATACCAACTTTTTCAACTGTTCCGCTAACTCCGCCGCTTTCTACAAACTGACCAACTTTAACCTGTCTGAAAATTATCAGCATAACTCCTGCTGCAACATTAGCGAGTGAACCCTGTAACGCTAATCCGATTGCTAATCCCGCGGCTCCAAGGGCTGCTATAAAAGATGTTGTTTCAATACCTAACTGTCCAACCGCAGCAATAATTACAAAAAGATAAAGAGCAAATTTTAGTGCGCTAGTTGAAAAGTGAACAAGAGTAAAATCAACATTTCTTCTTACCAATACTTTTTTAAGGATTTTGGTTAGAGTTTTAGAAATCCAAAATCCTATTAAAAGTATTGCAATAGCAGATACTATATGTATACCAAATTCGGTTACATACTTTTGTAACTCGGGAAGTATCTCTTTCCAGTTCATTTAATTCTCACTACTCATCAACTTATTAAAATATAGCGTAGCTTAAGCCAAGTTGTAAAGATTCTCTTAGCTGAGTTTTTCTTGTTTGGCTGATTTCATGTACAACACTAACATTAAAATTAACATTTATATAGTCGTTAACTTTTGCTGTAATAATATTATCCCATCTAACATCCCAAACATCTAGAGAACTAAATCTTGAGAATAATCTTAAGAAACTGTAATACTTCATATTCTCTAAAAATTCATAATTTACTTCTGTTACTGATTCAAGACCTGTATCCAGTTTAAAAGTTTCTATTTCAGGAGTTTCAGGGTCGTCAGTGTAATTTGTAAAACGATTTGTGAAAGTTTGCTGGAAAGCGAATCCTAGTCTTGTCGTAATTATTTTATTATTATCATAAGTAAAACCTATCGCTTCTGAAATGTAACCTGGATCGAAGAAATCAACGATTTGAATGTTTGTATCGGCAACTGAATAATCATATCCTTTAGTTACTGAAGTTCTTACAGTTACAGATACGAATGGATCAACTGCCCATCCAATATTCCTGGAGGCTACACTCTCAAAATATATGTCATTCTCAGTTGTTCTATAACCTACATCTTCAAGTTTTGTTCTGCCGTAAATGATGTTAAGTTTATTTTTCCATTTCCAGGGAAAGCTATGATAAATAGCACCTAAATTTGTGTAGGCTGAAAATGCTAATGAGTTTGATCCGCCTTGTGACCAGTTAACCAATGCGGTTTGACTCAGATTTAGTCCGACAACACCAACCATATTCCATCCATCTACTAACATAGAATCAGGAATATCCTGAGCAAAGGAATTGAATGATATTGCCATTAAGAAAACGAAAAGAAGTTTTTTCATTTTTAGATCCCTCTATTATTGATATTTGATTATTGTGTAACGAAAAAATTCAAATGGATATGTCGAAAACCTGTTCCACTTTAAATGGAAAATCAAAGTAATAAAAGTCATTATCCTCTTTTTTAACTTTATCCTTTGTTAGAAAGTACTCTTCAACAGATTGTTGTTTTAAATCCTTTTTGTAGGAAAGATAAAGTCCTTCCTCAAAGTAGTATTTTGGCAACCTTATTTTATTATGCGATGCTAAAAAAGCCATATCAATAGACAATTTTCTTACCAAACCGTTTCGAATTACACTAAGATATATTGTTCTCATTTTCCTATCGTTTTAGAACAAAATTAGTTATAAAGAATGTAATCTAAAAACTGATTTAAGACTGATTTCAATCTGTTTTAACAGACTTCTTTTATTTATAAAGTTTATATTTGCTTATCAAAAACAGGACTTCTTGATGAAATTATTTCTGATTATTCTGCTTTCATTTATTATTCTTAATTCTTCGCTTACGTTTTCACAAGTTGAGAATGTTCCAATCGAAAATGGAGTATACACTTTTTTAAAGGAAATGAAAGTTAAAGGTATTCTTTCCTTCATCAGAGAAGATGATCCTGTTTTATCCAGGTTTGAGGTTAAAGATCTTTTAAATCAAATATCCAATCAAAGCTCAGAGCTTAGTAACACCGAAAAAAAAATATTACAGAAATACCAGTTTGAATTTTCAGATTCAATTGATCCGGACACTGCCACACAACTTTTCAATCCGCAAAATGGATTTTTTACTGATCTTGATGAAATGATTACAGATAAAGTAAAATATTTGTATGCATACCAGGAACCTGAAAACAATATTTATTTTGAATGGCTTGGACATTTTTATCATGGTCAGGATTTTTCGCAAGAAAGTGCAGACAACGCGAATCTCTATGATATCGGATTTAGAATCCGTGGTACATTATTTAATCACCTTGGGTATAATCTTACAGTAATAAAAGGTGGAGTAAGCGGTGATAAAGCACTAGCCGAGGTTGTTGAACCAAGATTGTTAACAAGTTTTAAATGGTTAGAAGATTCTGAAAATATCGGCAACTATGATTTTACTTATGGCTATCTTAAATATCATACAGAGCCGTACGAAGATATGGATATCAGTGTTCAACTCGGTAGGGAAGATATAACTCTCGGCTATGGTTATGGAAGCAAATTGATTCTTTCTGGTGATAATCCAACAATGGATTTTTTAAAATTTAATTTTGATTACGGAATTGTCAGTTTTACATCGCTGCATGCATCTACAACAGGGTATTTTAGTTTTACTCCGGAAGAACGCTACACAAAATACTTCGCTCATAATCATCTTAAGTTAAAGTTTAATAATTTGTTTGATGTTGGAATAGGTGAGACCATGATTTATTCTGGACGGGGAATTGAACTTGGTTATCTGGCTCCGGTAACTTTTTACAAATTTATTGAGATGGGAATCCAGGATAGGGATAATGGAAATATTTACTTTGATCTTCAAACTAAATTTGTAAAAAATTTAGAACTGCAGGCAACCTTTTTGCTTGATGAAAATATTCTTAGCAATCTTGGTGACCTGGAAAAATATACTAATAAAACTGCTTACCAGCTTGGTGCATTTTGGTATAATCCGGTTAACATTGCTGATCTTTCTTTGATAGTGGAATACACAAAAATTCGCCCTTACGTTTACACACATTTTAATATTCAAAATAATTATACAGCATTTGGTGCTAATCTTGGGCATAGAATTGGGCCGAATGCAGATGAGTTGATGTTAAGGTCAAACTATAATTTAAATGAATGGCTTCGTTTTACTTTTGAATATAGATATCAAAGAGAAGGAAATAATATCTATGCCGAAGATGGAACACTTGAAAAAAATGTTGGCGGTGATATTGCACTGACACATGGATATGTAATGGAAACAGATCGTGCATATTTTTTAGATGGGGAAAGAGTTAATACTAATTTCTTTTCTGCAGGATTTAGAATAGAACCCATACGTGATTTTATTTTTGATATATCATACAATCTTAATAAAAGTACAAACACAATTACAAATATTTCAACAGAATTAAACTACGCACTCTTACGGTTTACAATAGAATACTGAGTGGATAGTAAATACTATATAGGTAGTAGTTTGTTGATAAATACTAAAACTTACCCCTGCAATTATTTGTTAAATACGTAACATTCCCCAAGTATGGATGAAAAACCATATCAAATTCCTGATTATGGGAAGACTATTGGATCAAATGCTATGTATGAGAATTGAAAATAATACAAAATTTGAAATTTTTTATAAATTAAAACTATTGCCCTTTATGAAATTATGGAACGCTGTTTGATCTAAAAATCCAGCAAAAAAATAATTCATTAAGGATAATTTTATGAAAAAAACATTACTACTTTTCTTTATACTGTTTGCTGTTGGCACAATGCTTAGCTTTGCTCAAACAGTTAGCATCAAAACATTTGGTGTAACTCCTAGAGACGTTTCTAAGGATACAGTAGAACATTATTTTGATAGAGCATACAATAGTCTGCTCAACGTTGGCAAAGAAACAAAAGTTTTCTTACAAGGATCTTCATCAGTAGCTCTTTCCGGCGCAACCTGGAATTTTTCAACAAAACCCGCTGGTTCAATCGCTACATTTGGAGCAGTGAAGAATTTGGATACTTCAAATCAACTCGTAACTTTTATTCCGGATGTTGCTGGTACTTACGTAATTGAATTTGGAAATGCTGGTGATGTTGCCTTAATTACTATTAATGCTGCAGTATATTGGGGAGTTGAAGGCGGCCCAGTATCCTGTAAAACTTGTCATCAAAACGTAATTAATAATCTACCTGATGTATATAATACCTGGATAAATACCGGACACGCTTCGGACACCAAAAAAGCATTTGATGGTGAGTTAAGCAGTCACTTTAGAGTAAGTTGTATGCCGTGTCACTCTACAGGATATGATCCAGCAGCAGTAAACGATGGATTTGATGATTTTCCATTCGTATTTCCAACCGTTTTTCAACCAGGTATGTATGATTCATTGACTGTATTATATCCAGAAGCAATGGGAAGAGCAAACATACAATGTGAAGCTTGTCATGGACCCGGAAGTAATCATTTAAGTGCAATAGATCAATCAAAGATAGATATGTCAGTAAGCGCTGAAGTATGTAATTATTGTCACGATGCATCAGGAACACACCATGTAATTGGTGATCAATGGAAACATTCCGGACATGATGCTACAGAATTTGACGGCAGAGGATTTCATGGCGGACATGCAGTGGGAGCCTTCGTTATATCTGCAGACAGAAACGGCTGTTCACCATGTCATAGTGGTTCAGGATTCATTCAGTGGATAAAAGAGGGAAGACCTGTTGATGCATTAGGATTACCTGCAGCAACAACTATTAGACCTCCGGCAACAAATATTTCTTGTGCAACTTGTCACGATCCTCATGATGCAACAAACACACATCAATTAAGATCAGTTGAATCATCACTTGGTGATGGTACTCTTATTACTGAAGAACTTTACGGTACAGGAACAACCTGTATGACCTGTCACAGAAGCAGAAGATATGCAAAAACTTATGCTTCAAACACAGCTAATCAAAGTGCACATTACGGTGCTCATCACGGGCCACAGGCTGATATGTTAGTTGGTAAAAATGCACCGGATTATGGTATTGAATTCCCAACTTCTCCTCACGGTGTAGCTGGCGGCAATGCTTGCGTTGATTGTCATATGGTAGGCGAAAAAACAGATGAAAATGGTAATCCACTACCTTTTGGCGGACATACATTTAATATGAATGATGCTGAAGGAATCGATCACGTTGAAGCTTGCGAACCTTGTCATGGAAATGTTGGCTCATCATTTAAAGACAAAAAATATTATATAAATGGTAATGCAGATTTAGATGGAAATGGCGTTGCACAAGGATTGCAATTAGAAGTTCATGGATTGATGGAAAATTTAGGAGGGTTATTACCTCACGATGCAGCAGGAAATGTTTCCATTACAAATTCAAATGCGGATTCTATTGCTCTAACACCTGAAATAATGAGAGCTGGATATGTTTATTTCTGGATTGAAGAAGACAGAAGTTTTGGTATTCACAATCCTGCCTTTACCGTAGCTCTGTTAAAAGCGGCTATTGAAGAAATGGGCGGTACAGTTGATGTAGAATTTGAAGACAATAATTTGCCATCATCTTTTTCACTAAATCAAAATTACCCGAATCCGTTTAATCCATCAACAACAATTAGTTTTAATTTACCTGTGCAAGCTAAAATAAAAGTTATAATTTATGATGCGCTTGGCACACAGTTAGAAGTTATTGCTGATGATGTTAAGAGTGCCGGTACACATAACGTAACCTGGAATGCAAAAAATTATGCTTCAGGCATTTATTTCTACAAATTAGAAGCTGATAATTTTGTACAAGTTCGTAAGATGATTCTTATGAAATAGTACATTCGTGTTTAGTTAGTTAGTAGTTAGTTAGATCTAAAAGGGCTCAGGAAACTGAGCCCTTGTTTATTTTAAAGGAGAACACAGTATTTCTATAAAAAGATGAAATGTTTCAAATGAAAATTCTCAATTAGTTTACTTTATATCAGGGGGTTCAAAAATGAGTGAAAGAAATTATACAGTTTAGAATATAAAGTTTTTATTGTCTATCTGTTAATTGAAAGTAATGTTCCTATCAGCCAGCTGACTAATTTGAATCCAAAGTTAGTTGAGTTAGAAGTTAGAGAGCAATTTGCTTGTCTTGTTTATCTCTATACGCAAAAACATCTTAGCCTGTATAATAGCAGCAGCGGTTAATAATATTTCTGTGTTGGAATACAAGGTCAACTTAATGAGCACAGCGCGTGTCTTCCTGAAATCATTGGATTGTTTGCTGGGAAAGAGAAGTTATTATTCTAAATGCAAACGATCAATTAGAGGATGGTTACACAATTCTTACAATGATGATAGATGAAGAAGCAGTTTATGTCATTTTCTGCCATTACTGAGTGCTTAAATAGGTTAGTATGCTTAATACATTCGATAAAATAAAGATGGCAACAAAAGAAATTGAGTGTGATCGACCGATTGCTGTTCATAAACATTGCGAGCTTTATTAAATATGTAAACTTCCGCGCTAAATTTTGGTTATTCATCTCCATTATTGATGAATTATAGCAGGTATATGGTTCTTCTAGTGCTAAGAATGAGGCTGAAAGAGTCTGATGTTCAGATAATGTTTCAGAGCATCTTAGAAAAATAACCTATTTATAAACCAGTAATCATTTCTGATAAAGGCTTCAGTTTATCCCTTGAGATTTTGCTGAGTATCTTATACAATTCTGGCATCAGTAAATAAGAACTTCTATAGCCTATTTGCAATGAAACTGAAAGATTGAATATTATCACATTTTCTTGCAGCAGAATTGTCCGAAGTAAAAGTCTTTATTAATCTTGATGATGATTGAAAACGGATTGTCAGCTTTTTGATCATTACAATACTAAAAGACTTTGCATTCTTTTTATTTCTGAACACCTGAAGATTAATTACTATATCGAGTTGATGAAAACAAAATCTAAAAGAAAGTATCCTTCAAAGTGTTAACTAAGCAGATTTTCCAGAAGAGGGATTACAGTGGAAGAAGTTAGAAAGATTAACTGATTTTTTGTCTTATTTATTTAATAAAAAATTCCATTCTGGTTCAACCAAAACATAGTGTTGTAAGAAACTTTTATAAATTAAAAAAGGCACCATCGAGACCAGAGACAGTGCCTTAATCACTAAAATTATAGCAAAAACTTTAATAGAGATTTACTTTAGCAAAATCAGTTTTTTGGTATCAGTATAATTTCCAGTGTTTAATTTATAGAAATAAATTCCGCTTGGCAGGTTAGAAGCATCAAACTCTAATTCATAGTAACCAGAATTTCTATATTCATCAACTAAAGTTACGATTTCATTACCCAGAACATCATAAATCTTTAAGGTCTGCCATCCGCTTGTGGGTGATTGCCAGGAAATATGAGTGAGAGGATTAAAAGGATTTGGATAGTTTTGATTTAATGAAAATTCCGCAGGCAAATTTTCATCTTCATTCTCAACATCAACTGCAAGAAGATCAAATTTTATATAACTAAAATTAAATTCACCAAAAAATAATCTTACTTGTAGACTATTAGTGCCTTGTGGCAGCCAAACATTTGGTATTGTAATATACTGCCAGTTTTGCCATCCACCAGTTGCGGGAACATCAAGAATAGATCCAATTGTAGTTCCATTCAGTGATAAAATTATTTTGCCGCCTGCGTTTGGTGCTGAAACATTTACCAAAACATTGTAAGTGCCGCTGCTTGTAATGTTAACTGTATACTTTAACCATTCTCCGGTTTTTGTCCAACCCACATTATATCCGTTTGAAAATGGGTCTGTACATTTTTCAATATCTACACCATCATTTCTATAAATGTAGCCAGAATTGTAGGCTGTTCCTTGAGGTATTTGTAGATAATCAACATCGCTATAAGCAGAAAGATATCTTCCCAAATCATAATTAACAGCATGAACAATTCCCGGGATCTGATTATTTGCAAAAGGAATCACTTCCTGGTTGTTCACTTGTCTGAACATAGCATCAATTACATCCTTATTGTATTTGCATTGTTCAATTTTCATAACATTTACCTGAGCCATAAGAGCAGCAAATGCTGTACTAGAAGATGGTGGAGTGCCGCCGTTAGTCCAGTAGTTTAGCAAACTCTGGTATGCTGGTAATAATGGAATAGAAAGCGGACCTGAAATTGAGGAAATTTTTTTGTGTGGCCACCAAGCCCAGCCGATGTTATTTGTTGTCATCAGTTCAATGCATTCCACAAACCATTGATTTGAATTTTCACCCGTTTCTCCAAGCCATAAAGGTACGTTTGTACTATTTCTTAAGTCAATTAAATACTGAATCGAGGACTGCGTATTTCCATTCCAGTATTTATGAAAACTGTAGGACATATTTTCATCCCAGGCAGGAGTGAGTCCGTTAAAATCAGTTGCAAAGTAGTTCCCTTCAATAAATAAAATATGATTATTATCAACAGATCGAATAGTATCAGTTAATCTGATGTATAAATCTTTTAGCGGTTGGTTATTTGGAGGAAGGTTCCATTTAGGTTCATTTATAAGATCATATCCGCCAATCCAAGTTTTATCTTTATATCTTTCTGCAATTTTTCGCCAGATCACTACTAATAAGTCTTTGTTTGCTTCTCTTTCCCATAAAGATGGATAGGCTGGATTATAATCACTTATATTTACATCACTTTGTCCGCCTGGCGCAGCATGCATATCAAGTATAAGATAAATTTCATTTTGTTCGCACCAACTGAGTAATGAATCGATGATATCAAACCCGGTATTTAAAAAAGTTGGTGGATTTGTATTAGTCGCAAAAAGATTATAATGCATCGGCAATCGTACAGAATTAAATCCCCATTTTTTCAAAGAATCTATATCAGCTTTTTTAATATAATTATCTCTGAATGCTTGATAAAAAGTTTCTGTGTTAGTCTCACCGATTAAAGCTGAAATTTTTGATCTGATCTGCCACTGAGCATTTGCAAATGCCGATGTCTGCATCATATAGCCTTCTTGAACAAGCCAGTTGCCGAGTCCCATTCCTTTAAGCAACACCTCATTGCCGTTTCCATCTACGATTTTTTTATTGTCTCTATGTAAAAATCCCTGAGGCGTAATTTGGGTTTGAAGAAGCAACACACTCACGATTAGTAAAAGTATCAATTTTTGTATCACACGTAGCTCCATTGTTATTTTTTTATAAAAATTTATGGTAATATTTTTTCTTTTACTTCATTATTCATCCATCCCGAGAATGGAGTTAGAAGTGGAACACCTGCCATTCTTCCACCGAATCCCATAAATCTATGAACAAACATTTGAATATTAGTTGATGTTATTTTATCAAGAACATTGTTGTAGATTTTTACATTCTTCTCAATAGAGAGATTTGCAGTTTTTTCATTCAATTTTTCAGTAAGAATTTTTAATCGTAAAGTACTCCTAAGTCGATCTTTAACTTCATTATATGCGAATGCCATAGAATCATTTGATTCCGTCTTTTCAACCAGCTTAAGAATTGTATAACCATTACTTCTTTTTAATGGTCCAAAAATTTCATTAATACTCATTCCAGAAACAGTATTTGATAAATCACTAAGCAGGGAAACAGGTATCAAATCGGTCTCACCATTTTGATTTACCAGGGAATCAGTTTTACCGAAGTACTCAGCTATCACTGAAAATTCTACTCCTGCATTCATTTTATCCAGGACAATTCCAATTTCATCCAAATCATTTAATGTTATCATCTGAAGTTTTACTAATGAAGTACTAAATGATTTAACGAATTGATTATTATAAAAATTGATCAGCATTTCTTCATCCACTTCAATTGAATCCAGAGTATTCACAAGATACATTTGTGCTAGATATTTTTGTCGCCATAGATTAAGATCGCTCTTAACCTGAGGAAGAAGATGATAACCCTTTTTGTATCCTTCTTCAGTTAAAATTTGCTCTTCTACAAAACGTTTTGATATATACGCAAGTTTGGAAAGAACCGCATTTGAATCTAACTGGGTAATGCTAAAACCAGTGTAAGCAACTTTACTAAGTAAATCATAAAGCAGGATTTGTTTTTCTTTAATATTAAACAAAAGTGATTTTAAATCTGCTTCACTTAAAGAAGTTTTGATTTCTTGAAAATCATTCTCGTTTAGTTCGAAGTAATTATTTTCTTCCCTAACCACTGGAGTTTTATCTTTTAATCTATGCCAGAAGATATTACTAAGAAGAAATAAGGTATTTGGATTTATTTTTACGTTTGTTCCTTTTAATAAATTATTTCGATATTCATTAAATAGTATTTCAAGTTTGCGACGTTTAATGGGTTTTCTAATATTTTCAATCGCTTGCTGATCTCCCAGATTTAACGGTGTAAAAACATTATCTCTACAATAAAATATTATCCATCCGTTATCAACTTGAAATGGATTACTAAAACTTCCTTTCTTCAATGAATAGATTGTATCTTCAATTGTTTCATTATCTAAGTCACCAAACTTTACATCTATTATCGTATCATCAATTGAATTAAATAGGGGAATTAGCGAATCTATATTTGTTATGGACTTAAGTTGTTTGTGGAATTCAAAAATTGAAACAGAATCTTGTGATGAAATAAATCTTACCACCTGTGTAAACTGAGATTTATTTATTCCTTTTTCAAGATCCGATTTAGAGACTGTAACTTTGTTTTCAACCTCTTGCTTGAATAATGCATCACGAACAAATAAATCCTCGATCGGTTTGAAGTAGAAATCAAATTGTTTTGTTGTTACAATTCCCATTTTTTCTGCATCCATAGCCCACAGTTTTTCGGCAATCAAGGAATAAAGGAAATCATACTTAACAGTATCTGCATCAATCTCTTTATTTACAGGTATATAAGGTGATAACTCAAATCTAACTTTAAACTCCTTGGCAGTTATTTTTTCATTCCCAACCTGCGCAACTATTGTTTCATCGTTCTGAGAAAACGAAATAGAACTAAAGGCTAATAACAATACTAGTATTAAATATGCTTTCATTATTCCTGCACAATCATTTTAATGTGAACTTTTCTTTTAATTTAATATCCTGAGATGAACTTCCAATCAAAATTTCAAACTCCCCGTTTTCAGCAGTCCATTCCTTTGTTTTGGGATCAAAGAAAGAAAGCGCATTTTTATCAATTGTAAATTCAACAACTTTTTCTTCACCTGGATTTAAGTTTACTTTCTTAAATCCTTTTAGCTCTTTTACTGGTCTATCAATAGAAGATTGAATATCCTTTATATAAAGCTGAACAACTTCACTGCCATTTACATTCCCAGTGTTTTTAATACTTAATTTTACAAGTAATTTATCATTTTGATTGATATCTTTTGATGACAATTTTAAGTCATTGTATTTAAATGTTGTATAACTTAAACCAAAACCGAATGGAAAAAGCGGTTTGATATTATTCTTCTCGAAGTGTCTGTAGCCCACATAAATTCCATCTTCATAAATCGTTGTGCCATCTAATTTTTTATATGAATCAAACGCTGAACAATCTTCCCATCGTTTTGGGAATGTCATCGGTAATTTACCGGAAGGATTTGTTTCACCAAGTAAAACTTCAACGATTGCACTGCCTGCTTGCTCACCTGCAAACCAGGCTTCAATCAATCCATCA
Source organism: Ignavibacteriales bacterium (assembly GCA_016707115.1). Classification (GTDB taxonomy): domain Bacteria; phylum Bacteroidota; class Ignavibacteria; order Ignavibacteriales; family Ignavibacteriaceae; genus IGN3. Next base: position 183,525 of record JADJIH010000006.1, read on the forward strand.
ACATTATTCAGCCAATCATCCATTAAAACAGGTGAGCCGGTTGTTAATACAACAATTGTGTTTGGATTTGCTTCTGCAACTCTTTTAATCAAATCATCCTGTTCATTTGGAAGTACTAAATCTTTTCTATCAAATCCTTCGCTTTCATAGTTAGCATTCGTTCCTGCAAAAACTATAGCAATATCCGAATTCTTTGCAGCTGTTATTGCATCAGAAATCAACTGATCATTTGGTTTTCTCCAACCAAATTTTATAATTGCTCCACCGCCTTTTTCATAATATTCTAATTTAATCTTATATAATTGTCCGGCATTCAATTCCATTGTGTATGAATTTGTTAATACTGCATGATCATTCCAATCATTTATTATTAGTTTATCATCGATATATAATCTTACCCCATCGTCGCTTGAAACATCAAATGTATATTTATCTGATTTATCAGGTTTTAAATAACCGGTCCATCTAACTGAAAAATTATCTTTCTGAAAATCCTCAAATGGACCTTTATCATTCCACATAAAACTAATACTCTTATCAATATTTAATCTTGCAGGTTCACCTTCAAGATTCATATTAGTAAAGTATTCACCTTTAAATCCATTTTCTTTTTCATCTTTATTTGTAAACAATAATCTTGGATCAATTGGATTGGTATCACCATCAATCATAGAACCCTGAGTAAAATTTATCTTTACTTTATCTCCGATTTTATTTTGTAAGGCTTCAAGCGGACTAACAGATTTAAATGGAACAACCATTGAACTTCCACCGCCGCCAGTAATAGCAACTTTACTATTGGGTCCAATTACAGCGATTGATTTAATTTTATTTAAATCTAAAGGAAGGATTGAATTTTCATTCTTCAGTAAAACAATTCCATCTTTTGCGATATTAAGTGCAACCTGTTTGTGTTTATCCGTATTAACTTTTGTTGAATCATATTGATAACCATCAAATAAACCAATTGTAAACATCACTCTAAGAATTCTTCTAACTTTATCATCCAGCTTTAATTCAGAAAGTTCTCCACTTTTAATTTTTTGAAACAATGAATCAGCATTTAAATATTTTCCTGTTGGCATTTCAAGATCTAATCCGCTGTTAAAAACAGGAAGAGAATTGTGAACAGCACCCCAATCGGACATTACTAAACCATTGAATTTCCATTTATTCTTTAAGACATCAACTAATAGATAATCATTTTCGCTACAATAAGGTCCGTTTAATTTATTATAAGCACACATTACTGCTAGGACATTTGCTTCTTCAACTGCTGATTTGAAAGCAGGGAAGTATATTTCATTTAAAGTACGTTCATCAACAATCGTGTTTACAAAATCACGTTGATGTTCCTGGTTGTTTGCTGCAAAATGTTTTACGGTTGCAACAACATTTTCATTCTGAACACCTTTTATATAATTAACAGTAATTCGTGATGTTAAAAATGGATCTTCACCAAAACTTTCAAAATTTCTACCGCCCACTGGAATGCGGGCTATGTTTACACATGGAGCCAGGATTACATGTCTTCCTTTTGCTTTTGTTTCTGTTGCAAGAACTTTTCCAAATTCTGTTACGATTTCTGGATTCCAGGTAGCGCCGAGTAAAATTCCTGAAGGCAATGCAGTTGAATTATCCCAGCGAACGCCAAGTGGACCATCAGCCATATTTAACGGCGGAATGCCAAGTCTTTCAATTGCTTTTGTCTCAAATCCGGTTCCACCAAGCATTTCAATTTTTTCTTCAAGCGTCATTCGCTTTAATAAATCTTCAACTCGCTCTTCAATGCTCAATGTCTTATCAAAATATGGGACTCTCATTTTATTTCTTTCATCATTTTCTTTAAAGTTAAATGATAACAATGCTGTGAATATTAATAATATTAAAAGCAGAATTTCTTTTTTCATTTTTATTCCATTTTTCTTATGCTTTATATAAAAGGTAACCTTTTTTACAACCGATCAAAATATGATGGAATCATATCAATCTTTTGATCAGCGGTCAGGTAAATTATCTAATCAATAATTAATGTATGTTCACCTTTGGTTAATTTAAACACTTTGTAATTGTTATTTCCATGCTCAACATTCAATTTAAAATCATTATCACAAATTACTTTGATGGTAATCGGGGAAGTTACTTTTTCTCTTTTCTCAGCGGAAAGTGAAACAGTAACATTACCAAATTTCAGATTTTCAATTCCGTGTTTATCAATTCTAGTTAAGTGCCAGGTTAATAAACTATTAACTCCATCTGGACGCAGACCAATTATATTTTCAATTAATAGTTCAATGGGGCCGCAGCCTGTCCAACCAACAAAATCGGGCCGTGACCAGCTGCCGCGAGCAAATGCTTCAGGCGAATAATTTTCCCAGATTGTTCCAGTCTTCTTATAAACTTCATAAATTCCATTTAGATATTCTTCTGTAGCAAGAGTAGCGAACTCATTAAATTTATAAGCCATGTCATTACCAACACCAAACTTATCCAGTCCTTTAATTATCATTACATTTGTAGGTGCCCAAACACTCCCAAGCCAGTATTCTCCATCAGCTTTATAATTTTTCTGGTCAGCAGCTAAGGATGGAAATGGAATTTTTCTCCAGAATGTGTGCGGGTCTTTAAGATTATTTAATAATTTTTCGGATTGATGAAGATCCGAGACTCCTGCAAGCATCGGCCAAAAACATCCAACTGTTTTACATTTTATTTGATTGCCTTCATCATCAACATCATAATAAAGACCATCTTCTTCATTCCACATAAACTTATTAATAAGAACAGAAATTTGATTTGCTTTATCTTTAAACAATTTTGATTTATTTGAAAGTTCAAGTTTAAGATCAAGTTCAAGATTTTCATCTAATAATATTTGGTTACACATTTCAGACATATCATTATACATCATTACCATTTGTGCAGACATATCAACCCAACCTGAACCACCTCGTGGTGTGTTATCCATTCCAGAACCTAATCCCGTTTGCCAGTAAAGATTATGTTTTGTGTTTTCTTTTTTGCGGTAAATTTCTAACCACTCAGCAAATTTTTCTAAAACCGATAGTACACTTTTAAATCGCGATTTATCACCAGTGATTTTAAAATTTTCCATTTCAGCCCAGCTAAACAAAGGCGGATTAACAGTGTGTTCTCTTCCTTCAAATACAAAATCTTCTCCGGTTGCTTCAACAATTTCTCTGCAGATGTAACCGTTTTCATATTGTCTGCAATAAAAATTATCTAACGATTGAATCGCGGGAAAAATATGATCAGCATATCGGGCAAACATTATCATAAAAAAAGTATCCCATTGAAAAATGTTTGGTGCAAATGCTTCATCAATATATGCAGAGACAAATGGGGAACCGGTTGGCGGATTTTTATAATGATCAAAAGCTAATTGCCATGTTTTCCAGTAAAGTTCAATGTACTCTGGATTATTTTCTAAGATAGGTGAGGGAAGTTTGTCTTTACTTGTTTCAAAACTTGGGATGACTGATTCTGTTAAAGTTTTTTTAGAAAAATATTTACCTCTTATTCCTGAGTCTTCATATTGAGCCATTACCATAATTGGAATAAATACGATTAATAAAATCTTTCTCATCATTCATCTCTGAAAACAAAATGTCACATTTTGCCTGTCGAAATGTGACATAATATATATACTTAACATAATCCTTCGACAAGCCCAGGATAACATTTGAATATTTTATTTTGAACCAAGTGCTTTTAAATAACCTTTATTCACAGTGCAATTTCTGAATTTAATATTTTCAAGCAAATCTGAAAGAGCCTTTTTTATAATCTCTCTATCAGGTTTTGCATTTCTAATTTCTTCAAAATTTTTCTTAGGCAATTCTGCATATTTTATTATCTCTTCCCATTCTTTTGTTTTGGGAAATTGCACCATTCCCCGATCTGAATCCATTTTTTTGTATGGCCAGAAACACCATCCAATATTATTAGTTTCTAATAAAACCCTGAAAGAATCTATCCAGGCATCTTCATTCTCACCACTTTCACCAAGCCAAAGAGGAACATTATACTTCTCACTAAAATCAACAAAACGCTGAATAACATCTTGTTTTACATCGGTCCAATAAGTGTGAAAAGTATACGCCAGTTTATCTTCATAGGGTTTGCCGAACACATCAAAATTTGTATTCCACTGTGCGCCGCCAAGAAAGATTATATGATTATTATCAACCTCACGAATTGCCGCGGTTATTTTTTTATAAAGCGGTTCAAGAAGCGGATTAAGCACTTCTTTGTTTTCAAGATAATGCGGTAATGGTTCATTTAAAAGATCGTAACCAATTACAATCGTTTCATCTTTATATCTGTCTGCAAGTTTTTCCCATAATGCGATTGTTGTCTTCTGAGCTTGTTCATCTTCAAGTAAAAATGGATAACTCCAGCTATCATCTATATTATCACCAGTTTGTCCGCCAGGTGCAGCATGAAGATCAAGAACAACATAAAGATTTTCTTCTTTGCACCACTTAATTACGTCATCCAATCTTTTAAATCCTTCTTCGATCCATATTTCTGGATGATCTTCAACCAGAAAAAATTTAAAGTTAAATGGAACACGAATGTGATTAAGTCCTGTTGATTTGATAAAACTGATATCTTCTTTAGTTATATAATTATCTCTAAATGCGAGCCAGAACTTTCTTGCTTCATCAGCTCCAACCAGTTCTTTAATTGTGTTATCAATTAATCTGAAGGAATTTACGTTGCTGAATCTAAACATATAACCTTCAGGATTAAGCCAGTTTCCTAAATTTATTCCTTTTAGTAAAATTGGGTTTCCATCCGGAGTTATAAATTCTTTTCCTTTTATTTTTACAAAATCATTTTGTGAATAACTGAAAGGCATTACAAGAAATGATATCAGAAGACTTAGTAAGAGTTTATTTAGGCTTTTCATTTGATTCACCAATTTTAGTTTTAATTTTTGAATTGTTATTAAAAACAAACATACCTCTGCTAGTGCAATGAGGACATTGTTTTTCGAAAATTATTGTAGTATCAACTTGCTTGGATTTACTTTTTTTTATTATAGATTTTATTCTCTCTATAGATTTCATTATTTACTTTTTATCTAATGATTGTTCAAGCAACCATTTATATAATCCTTCATTGTTGTACGTCTCAGTCCAGGAATCATGATTAGCTTCAGGATAAATTTTTAATCTAACATCAGAACCGTAATTCTTTAATGCATTAACCATATCCTCAGATGCTTTTACAGGAACTACTGCATCTTTTGCACCATGAAAAACCCAAATAGGTAAATGGGCTATAGCGTTAGCTTTACTAGTATCCGCCCAGCCACATACAGGTGCAATTGCTGCAAATCGATTTGGTTGTGTAAGTGCAAGTGACCATGTTCCGTGGCCGCCCATACTTAATCCAGTGAGATAAATTCTATTTTTATCTACTCTATAATTTGCTTCAATCTCATCTAGTAGAGATGAAAGTACATCTGTATTCCAGAGCATAAGGTCAGGACATTGTGGTGAGACTATAATAAATGGAAATTCTTTTCCTTCATTAACCAGTCTTGGTAGGCCGTGAACTTTTACCTTTTCTAGATCATTACCGCGTTCACCGGCTCCGTGTAAAAACAATACAAGCGGAAATTCTTCTTCCTTTTCGGTATAATCTTTAGGAAGATAAAGCAGATAATTAGCGGTTAAAGTAAGTTTTATCTCTTTTTGAAAATTGTGTGGTGTCTGTTTTTCTATTTGCGAAAAAGAAGTCGCGATAAAGACGAATGAAAATAAAATTGTAAACAAATATTTCATTGGTGCTCCGGAATAATATTTAAATGTGACATAATTTATATTTAATTGTTGGTTCAACAAGTCACACTCAACTTGTCGAAGTGTGAATAACCAATTAAACGTTATGCTTAGACAAGATCAGGATGACAAAGAATAATAAAGTCTATTAAATAGAATCAGTCTTTCTTATAAACTCTTACATAATCAACTTCCATCTGCGCTGGAAAAGCATTTAAATCTACACCCTGTGCGCCGCCCCAATCTCCGCCAACAGCTAGATTTAATATCAAATGGAATCTTTTATCAAACGGCCAATAGGGCCAGCCTTTATTTTCATTTGTAAAAGTAAAATACTTGGCGTTATCTATATAAAAATCTATATGATCTTGAAACCATTCAATTGCATAGATGTGAAATTGAGTTGTTGCAGTAGCAATTGGTAACGTTGCAGTTTTTTGTGTGCCTATTCTATGGTTATAAGCTAAAGTATGGACTGAACCATGAACTACATTCGGATTATAGCCAACATGTTCCATAATATCGATTTCTCCGCTCTCAGGCCATCCGCCATAACTCCAATCAGTAGAAAGCATCCAAATTGCCGGCCAGGTTCCAACGCCTGTAGGTACTTTTGCTTTTACTTCTATTCTACCGTAAAGCCAATCACCTTTACCTTTGCTTCTTAATCTTGCAGAGGTAAAACTTCTGTTTTGATAATTTTCGTGAACGGCTTTAATAACCAATTTACCATTTTCAATAAATGAGTTGTTAGGGAAGGCAGTATAATATTGCAGCTCATTGTTACCACCGCCATCACCATTAACTTCATATTCCCATTTTGTTAAATCAATGTTTGCCTTATCAAATTCATCATTCCAGGTTAAGGTGTAACCCGGAATTTCAGGAATCTCATTAGTTGGTGCAGTTGTTGAATCATCTTTGCTGCAGCTTGCAAAAGAAATTGAAATGATTGCAAATTGCATTAGTATAATCTTAAATAATATTTTTCTTTTCATATATGGTCCTAATATTTTTCTTTGTCACACTGAGCGTAGTCGAAGTGTGACATCTGTTTATAAATTTTATTCAACTAATTCAAATTGTGATTCCTTTAAATCAACAGAATTAGTACCAACAAATACTTTAAATAATCCAGGTTCTGATTTAAACTTCATATCAGCAGCAGTAAATCGTAAATCTTTTTCATGAATTGTAAAATCCATAGTTTTTTCTTCACCGCGTTTAAGCATAATCTTTTTAAAGCCTTTTAATTCTTTAACCGGACGTGTAACACTTCCAACTAAATCCTGAACATACAATTGAACAACTTCTTCACCATCATAATTGCCGGTGTTTTTAACTTTTACAGAAACAATTATTGAATCTTCATTTGTGATTTTATTTGTACTCAATTTAAAATCATTGTATTCAAATGTTGTATAGCTTAATCCAAATCCAAAAGGGTAGAGCGGTGTAAGTGGAAGATCAAGATATTTAGAGGTGTAGTGATTCTTTAAATCTCCCGGTCTGCCTGTATTTTTATGATTATAGTAAATTGGAACCTGTCCGACGGTTCTTGGAAAAGTAACAGGCAATTTGCCGGATGGATTGTAATCGCCAAATAGAACTTTAGCAATAGCATCACCTGTCATTGTTCCTGCAAACCATGTTTCCAAAATTGCATTTGCATTATCGTTTAACCAATTGATAGACATCGGTCTGCCGTTCATTAGAACAACAATAATCGGTTTACCGGTTTTTAGTAATTCTTTAGCAAGATCTTCCTGAACACCTGGTAAATCAAGTGAAGAACGACTGCAGGCTTCACCGCTCATATCTCTACTTTCGCCAACACATAAAATTATCACATCAGATTTTTTTGCGATGTTTACCGCATCTTTAAATCCTTTTGTTGAAGGATCATCAATTTTGCAACCTTCGGAATACAGAACCTGAGTTTTCTTATCAACATAGTTCTTAAATCCCTCAAGTACTGTTGTTACATCTGCAGAATCACCTAATCCGCCCCAGCCGCCTATTGGATCGATACTATTATTGGCTAGCGGACCAATTACAGCAATTTTCTTATAATCTTTTTTAAGCGGAAGAATATTTTTATCGTTCTTTAACAGCACGAAAGATCTTTTAGCAACTTCTAGAGATGCAATTTTTATGTCACTGGTCATTATGTTTTTTTCTTCGCGCTCTTTCTGGCAATAACGGAATGGATCATCAAACAGGCCAAGCATAAATTTTATTCTTAAAATTCTTCTTACTGATTCATCAATCACATCTTCATCAACCTTATCTTCTTCAACAAGCTGTTTAAGATGAGTGATGTAGGAGCGTGACTCCATATCCATATCCAGACCAGCGTTTAAAGAAATTTCACCGGCGTGTTTTAAATCTGATGCATAACCATGATTTATCATCTCTCCAATTGAATTCCAATCACTTACAACAAATCCTTTAAATCCCCATTCTTCTCTTAAAATATCATTCAATAAATATTTGCTTCCTGAAGCTGGAATTCCTCCGAGCTCATTAAATGAAGCCATTAAAGTATGAGCTCCGGCTTCAACTCCGGCTTTATATGGAGGTAAATAAATATCTCTAAAAGTTCTTTCTGACATGTCCACTGTATTGTAATCTCTTCCGCCTTCAGCACCGCCGTAACCGGCATAGTGTTTAACGCAAGCTATTATGTTTAAATCAGAAAGATCTCCCTGATAACCTCTAACATGAGCTGCTGCCATCAGTGAACCAAGATAAGGATCCTCTCCGGCACCTTCCATAATTCTTCCCCAGCGCGGGTCGCGGGCAATATCAACCATTGGAGAAAATGTCCAATGAATTCCTGCAGATGCTGATTCAATTGCCTGATAATGTGCAGACATTTCAACAATTTCCGGCTGCCAGGTTGCGGCTTCACCTAATGGAACAGGAAAGGTTGTTTTAAAACCATGGATAACATCTAATCCAAATATCAATGGTATTTTTAATCTTGATTCCTGTACTGCAACTTTTTGCAACTCATAAGTAAACTCTGCACCGATTGCATTAAGAAAAGAACCAATTTTTCCTTCACGTATTTGCTGTTTGTATTCATCAGGAACGGATACCTTAACAGTTGGTCCCCAGCCAATTCCAAATGAAAGCTGGTTTAACTGTCCGATCTTTTCTTCAAGCGTCATTAGAGCCAGAACAGAATCAACTCTTTCTGCTATGGTTTCTTCGGATGAATTTTGCTGCGGAGTGGGGACAAATCCTGTAACTGCAAAAAGTAAAATGGTAAAAAGAATTAGAAAATATTTTCTCATGATATCCTCAAAGTTTTTCTATAGTATTTTGGGAATAGTTAATAACAATTTAAATGAATTATTTTCTTCGAAACACTTAACATTTTCTTTATAACCCGAACAATATTATTAAAGTGATCAATAATACGGCAAAGTACAATTTTTTAAGTATGCTTATCACAATTTTTCCTTTTAGAAAGAAAGCCCCTTAAATTCCCGGAGGAAAGGGATTTTAAGAGGCACATTTTTTTTGCACAACAGGTTCGTAGTACTAAAAAAAGTAAATAATCTTTTAAGCGTTAATTTCTACGACCTTTATCATCTCATTCCAAATTAATGCTGCGGCACCAAGTACAGCGCTGTTGCCTTCAGGCAAACCTGAAGGAAGAATTTTTACTTTATTCTGAAATACGTGGAATAAATTTTCTTCCATAGATTTTTTGGTTGGAGCGATTATCATATCACCTGCAAGCGCTAATCCGCCAAACAAAATAATTGCTTCCGGACTTGTAACCGCTACTGCATCTGCCAGCTTTAAACCAAGAACTTTCCCGGTATACTCAAAAGCTTCTTTTGCAAGTTTATCACCCGCAAGTGCAGATGTATAAATCATTTTAGATTCAAGATCGTTGAAACTAATGTTTTTAAGTGCACTGTCTTCATTGGAATTTGCAATCAATTCCATAACCGTGCGTTTTATTCCGGTTGCAGAAGCATAAGTTTCTAAGCAACCTTTTCTACCGCATCCGCATTGCCTGCCATTAGGATCATAAACAGTGTGGCCGATTTCTCCTGCAAATCCATCTGATCCGTAAACCAACTTTCCATCAACAACAACACCGCTGCCTAAACCGGTACCGAGTGTTATAACAATAAAATCTTTCATTCCTTTTGCGGCGCCAAAAAGCATCTCACCAATTGCAGATGCATTTGCATCATTAGTAATCGCAACGGGTACATCATAATATTGTCTTAATATCTCAACAACATTTACAATTCCCCATTTTAAATTTGGTGGATTTTCTACTGTACCGCGATAATAATTTCCATTCGGTGCACCAACACCTATTCCTTTTAGAATACATTTATCAGAAATGGAATTATATATTTTTTCAATTTCAGGATGCAATCTTGCAAACAGATCAGCCGCACTGTTGTGTGCTTTTGTTTGTATGGATGAATCTGCAATGCAATTTCCGTTTACATCCACAAAACCAAACGCAGTGTTTGTACCGCCTACATCAATACCTAATGCTACTTCAGTTTTCATTTCAATTATGCCTTAGCAGTGTTAAAAGATGGTTTGTGTCCTTTTATACCATAATAAGCTATGTATGCATAACAAAGTATTGGTAAAAAGAATGCGTGATGAATTCCAATATTGTCTGCAAGCAAACCTTGTATTAAAGGAATAATTGCTCCACCGACAATTGCCATACAAAGAATTCCTGAACCCTGTCCTGTATGTTTTCCCAATCCATCTATTGCAAGAGTAAAAATTGTTGGGAACATAATCGAGTTGAATAATCCTACAAGAAGGATTGACCACATTGCTATTGAACCGAATGTTGCCATAGAAACAGAAACTAAAATTGCAGCAACAACTGCATTAAATGCTAAAACATAACCAGGATTAATTTTTCTTTGAACTGCTGATCCAACAAATCTGCCGACCATTGCGCCGCCCCAATAAAATGAAACTAATTTTCCTGCTTCAGATTCTACAAGTGAGCTATCCAAAAAACTAAAGTACTTAACTAAAAAACTGCCAATAGAAACTTCTCCGCCTACATAAACAAAAATTGCAACTGCACCTAAAACCAAATGCTTATATCCCCAGGCACTTTTATGATGATGATCAAAACTTCCGCCATCACCAGCGCTGGATGATTGAGAAGCAGCCTCTATCTGAGGTAATTTAGTTACTGCAAAAAATGCAGCGATCAAAAATAATACAGCAGCTAAACCTAAATAAGGATATTGAACTGCAACTGCTTCAGCAATTTTATAAGCCTCAACATCTGCAAAGTTCATAGTTTTTAATTCATCAGCAGTTTTACAGCGGTTGTTAAAAATTAAAATTGAACCAAAGTAAGGTGCTATTGTTGTTCCAAGTGAATTAAATGCCTGGGTTAAGTTAAGTCTGCTGGAAGCGGTTTCAGGTTTACCAAGAATTGCTACGTAAGGATTTGCAGCTACCTGAAGAAGTGTAATGCCTGATGCCATTATGAAGAAAGCAAAAAGAAATAATGGATAAGAACGAATACCTGCGGCAGGATAAAATAATAATGTTCCGATACCTGCAGTAACTAATCCTATTACAATTCCTTTTTTGTATCCAATCTTTTCAACAAGTTTACCTGAAGGCAGCGATACAACAAAGTATGCAAAGAAAAAGCAAAACTGAATCAACATTGATTCAAAGTAGCTTAATGAAAAAACATTTTGCAGATGAGGAATTAGAATATCATTTAAGCAAGTTATAAAACCCCACATAAAAAACAAAGAAGTTAGAACAATTAATGCCGGCGTATAATTTGCATTGCCGCTACTTGAAGAAGTTACATTTGTTGTTGAAGGAGATGAAACCGCCATCAGTTACTCCGTGAATTGTTTAAATATATTGTTAGTAAAAACCGACACTTTAATTACTGTTTGAAAACATTAAACTTATCCAATTATTATGCCCAATATTTAATTTTTAAACCTGCTCTCTTGTGTATCTAACGAGATTTTTTGAATAGCTGCATTTATTCTCTTATTATTTTAATAAACAAAGCTTATTAAATTGATAAGCAGCAAGAAGTGCTCGATAGGGGAATGTATTTGATTGGATTTGGAGGGAATTGATCCCTGCCATTCCTTATAATTTTATAAACTTGCTTATTAAATGGATCGGAGTCAGATCGTACAATAATAAAATACATTTCGAAGGATACGCCGAAGTGAATTAGCTGACTGAATAATGATTGCCAACTAAGTAATATTATTTTACTCAAAAAGATTGAGCCCTAATAATTTTATCTAATTCGGGTTTCTTTTTGTGACAACTGAATAAATGGACTGAAATGTTTTTTTGCTTGGCAAAATGTAAATGGTTTAAAAAATCTTTTAGAATCCTGAAGTCGCTTAAACTAAAGAGAATCTGATAAATGATTCAACATCTCTATAACATGATTTTTGAATTTTCTAATCTTACCCGATTTTTGACCAGGTTTCAGTAAAAATCTTAGCGAGATAAATTCTATATTTAAGCCATTAAAAATCAAAATTTAAGCTGATTCAATTGGATTAGATACAGATGAACATTGAGAAAATATTTTATATTATTCTAAGCACGGTACTGGTTACGGTATTTATACTGTTTACATTTATATTTTCGCCAAACCAATTCAATTCAGAAAACTCATCCAAGCAAAAAACCATTTACTTTGTAGATCACATTTCATCAGCTCATCAAAAGGTAATTGATTTATTTAATGAAAAGAATAAAGGTTCTTTGCGGGTGGAAACTATAAATCTTTCGTTTGATAAGTTTAGTACAAACGAACGCAAAGAACTTTTAGCAAGATATTTAAGAAGCAAGAACAACAGAATTGATATTTTTTCTGTGGATCAGATTTGGGTTCCAAGATTTGCAAGATGGGGCGTGCCGATACAGCAATTTTTAGACAGCACAGAGATTAATTCAATTATTCCCAACGCGCTGGAAACCTGCTATTATAAGGATTCGCTTGTTGCCGTTCCTTTATATATAGACATTGCTTTGATGTTTTACAGAGATGATCTGTTAAGAAAATTTTCTGATTACCCCGAATTAAAAAAACAGCTTGATGAATCAATAACCTGGGAAAAGTTTATTGAGTTAAGTAAAAGATTTAACATCAACACAAATCCGTTTTATATTTTTCAGGCGGATGATTACGAGGGTTTGATCTGTTCATTTACAGAATTAATGGCAAATCAAAATAATCCGGTTGTAGATGCAAACGGTAATTTAAAATTAGATACACCGGAAGGTAAAAAATCACTTCAGTTACTTGTTGATCTTGTTAACAAGTATAATGCTTCACCAAAGAGCGTTACTTACTTAAAAGAGAATGAAAGTTATAACCTCTTTGCAAAAGATAATGGTGTATTTATAAGAAGCTGGCCGAGTATGATTGATAATGATAATGAATTTATGAATGATGAAATGAAATCAAATTTAAGAATGGCTCCAATGCCTCATTTTACGGGATCAAAACCCGGTTCGGTTTACGGCGGCTGGAATTTGATGATCTCAAAATTTTCAGAAAGAATTCCTGAAGTAATAAAGTTTACCAAGTTTTTATTGAGTGAAGAATCACAAAAAATTATGTATGAAGAAGGCGGATATCTTCCCACAACTAAAACACTTTATGAAGATGAAGAGTTTATTAAAAAACATCCTGAACTTGAATTCTTTAAAACACTTTATAAAACCGGAGTACACCGCCCGTTTTTAGAAAGCTATACAAATGTTTCGGATATTTTATCTTTCTATCTTAACAAAGCTATAAAGAAAGAAATATCTGTTGATGAAGCTCTTAAGGAAGCAACTAAAAAGATTAATGATAAGGCAATTTTAGTTAAGTGATTATGTTATGAGTGAAAAAAGATTTTTTGAAAAAATAAAAGAATATCATTTTGAGTTTAAGCACGTTACTGTGCTTTTTATAATTTTGTTTGCGTTTCAGCTTATTGTTTCTTTCATCAACAAAGCGGCGGTAAAAAGTTTTTTAAGTACAACGCAGGAATGGTATCAAAAAGATTCCGCTGAAGAAATTGCAAATCTTACTACTACTTCATTAGAACTTGTGCTGGAATCGATTGACACAAAAGCAGTGATCAGCAGGGAAGAAGAAAATAAAGTTATACAGGCTTTTAATATTATATTCAGTCAGCAGCAGCTTAAACACAATATACAGGGGCTTTATATACTTACTCGCCTTGGTGATGAAGTTTATGCAATTGATGATGGAAAAGCTTTGTACAAATTTCTTTTGCATCACAATAAAATTGATGAACCAGTTGATGCGAAGAAAAAAAATATTGTTGAGATGTACAAAAAGATTGAAGCTGAATTAAGTTCTACTGAGCAGATAAAAAGTATTATTACTGATAAAAAGAACTTCAACATTTTTGTTCCGTTTGTTTTGCGTGGTGAATATATTGGTGCTATTTATATGCAGAATACTCCCGATTTTAGTTTCATCAGCAACACGGTTATAAGCAACTATGATGAAACATCAGTTATTTATCTTTCGCTTATTTTGTTTGGATTGCTCGCAATGTATTTTATTTCATCATACACTGTAAAGGAAAGAGATGATACACAAAAAATGCTTTTTGATGAACACGAAACGAATCTAAAAAAACAAATCAATTACGATAAGGAATTGGTTTTTACAAAAAGGATTTATCACACGCATCACAAAGCTGAAAAGATAATGGGATTTATTAAGGAAGATCTTAGAACATTATCTGCAGAAAACATTAATGATATTAAGTACCGTGTTTCTAAGTACTCAAATTTTATTTCGCGCGTAATTTATGATATGAAATGGTTTGATCCGCCATTGCAGACAATACGCAATCAGATGTTCCATACTAATTTGAATGAAGTAATTAAGTTTATAGTTGAGAATATCTTTTTAAGGATAACATCTAAATCGAATGTTTATGAAATTAAGATGGAAACCGATCCCAAAATGCCTCTTGTTCCAATTAATGAATTTGTAGTTTGGGAAATTATTGAACCGCTTATTCAGAATAGTATTGATCACGGCGGTGAAAACAATATTATTATAAAATGTAAAACTAAATTTGATGAACAGAACAATAAATCTTATATAATTATTGAAGACAATGGTATTGGAATAAAGAAAGAACTTTTAAGTACTAATGAAAATGGAATAAAAAATCTGTTCTTAGAAAATGTTTCAACTAAGGAAACCGGTTTGCAAAACTCAGGTTATGGTTGTTACATTGCTTATGAAATATCCAAAAGATGCGGATGGGATATTGATGCTGAGAATATAAATGAAGGCGGATGCCGGTTTACAATAACAATCTCTAATTAAATGGAAAATGTGAAATGATATTTGATGGTAAAAAAATAAATCTGCTTCTGATTGAAGATGAAGACTATGATGTAAGAAGGGTAATGAATACCGTAAAACCTTTCGAGGAGCGAATCAAAGTTCTTGATATTGTTTCGAACGGAATGGCCGCTCTTGAATTGCTGCAGAGTAAAAAAGGCAAGTTTGATGTTGTGATAATGGATTATCAGATTGCCGGCGGATTGATGGGTGAAAATCTGATTACAAAGATTAAAGAGATTGATACTTCTGTTCAGATAATTGTAATAACAAAAATGACAATCAATCTTACTGATTACAATTTTGCAAATAAACTTATTAAGGCAGGAGCATTCTGGTACTGCACAAAATATCCGGGTGATATTGAAGAGTTTATTTATCAGCCAACTGATTTTATACTTAGCATATTTAACGCTCACGAAAAATGTTTACTTGAGCGTGAACGGTACAGATCATATCAAAAGCTTCACAAAAATGTTGAAGATACTTTACTACAGAAAAAAATTGTTGGTGAATCTCCGATAATGACTGAGCTAAAAGGAGAAATTAAAAAGTTTGCTCAGAGTAATGTTAACACACTAATCAGAGGCTCATCCGGTACCGGTAAAGAACTGGTTGCATTTAATATTCACTACACAAGCGATCGCAAATATGAAAACTTTGTAATAATAAACTGCGGCAGCTTACCTAGCCAGTTAGTTGAAAGTGAATTGTTCGGATATGAAAAAGGTGCATTTACCGGTGCAGATAAAAAGAAACTTGGATTATTTGAAATTGCAAATCACGGAACAATCTTTTTAGATGAGATTACAGAATTGCCTTTACCTGCGCAGGTAAAATTACTTCGTGTAATACAGGAAGGTGAAATTGAAAAGATCGGGCGAACTGAAAAAATAAAAGTTGATGTTAGAATAATCGCCGCAACAAACAGGAATGTAGAAGAAGAAGTAAAGGAAAAAAGATTCAGGGAAGATCTTTATTACAGATTGAATGTACTACCGATCTTTGTACCAGATCTTAAAAAACGTGTAACTGATATTCCGTTATTGATTGATTATTTTTTATCGAGCATAAGTATAGATATGGGCAAGGATAAACCTGAAATTCCCGAAGAGACAATGAAAGTATTTATGAATTATGAGTGGCCCGGCAACGTTAGAGAATTAAAAAATGTTGTGCAGAGAATGCTTTTCAGTTCTGAGGGAAGAATAACTCCGCTTCTTGCAAAACGTGCACTAGGAATTCAGGAAACCATACCGGAAGCAAACGAATTTGGCTTTGGAGATATTTTTAATATTGAAAACATTCTTCCGTTAAAAGATATGGAAAAAGTTTTACGCGAAAGATATTTTAAGTTTGTGCGAATTAATTCTGATTCAGATACTGATGCCGCAAAAAAACTTGGATTAGCTCCGCCAAATTATTACAGAATGGCAAAGGAATTAGGGCTTAAGAAAAATGAATCATAATTATTCTTACTTATAATAATTTGGGAGTTGGATTATTACTTTAATAAAAAAAAAATTCAGTTTGTGTAATCGTTCAAAAAATATTTGTAATAAAACATTGAATATTACATCTAGCGGCATTATTGTTGTCACTATAACATTAATCTAAATTAAAATTTAAAGAGCACTATATGATTAAAGCACTAACAAAACTTGAATACGCCTTGATATTATTTTTATTCTTCTTCACATCTGCATTATTATATTCACAAACTGCCACTCTTGAAGCAACGCTTTCTTTGAAAGATTTCAACGGAGTTAAAGTCCCATATCAAAATGGATTTCCAGTCCCATCGTTTGAAAAGAATGTTAGAGAAATTATTGATTTAAAAGGTGATTGGAAAAAACAAAGATTTGCTGCTGATGATAATATCACATTAGATAAAAGAGATACTGATGGTTATATAAATTTAATTACAGAAGCAGCAAATAGACATCTCTATATTTATGATGACAGCGGTTGGGATACTAAAACATTACCAGCTGTTGAAAACACAATGAATACTTATCCGGATGTTCCTGAATACTATCAAGATGGAGTTTGGTATAGAAAAAAATTCAATGTTACAGCATCGCAGACAGATACATTTGTAAAACTTATGTTCTATTCAGTTAATTATGTTGCAGATGTTTGGTTAAATGATGTTTACCTTGGTTATCATGAAGGAGGATACACACCATTTGCATTTGATGTTACATCTGCCCTTAACTATAATGGTGAAAATATTATTGTTGTTAGAGTTGATAATCCGATATGGAATACAAGAAATGATATAGTTCCTTATACAGCTTGTGATTGGTTTAATTATACGGGAATAATACACGATGTTTATCTTGAGTTTTCTCATTCAGTTTCTGTTTTAAGAACCAACATAGTTCCGCAAAATGTTAATGGAGATTTTCAAACTTCAATTGTTATCTCAAATGATCTTGATCTAACAAAAAACGTTACAGTTGATGTTGAAGTTTTTGAGGCTGATATAAATGAAAATAATTTTAATGCGGAATCAGCGCATGAAATAGTCGGAGTTCAGGTGCCTGTTTCCGGAGTTACTAACAATTCAATTTCTGTTTTAGGTGATAGTGTAAGTGTATGGCAAACAAATCTTAGTATTGCTAATCCAAAATTATGGTCGATGAAAAATCCGAATTTATATGTAATGAAGGTTAAGTTAACAGTTGATGGAAATGTAGTTGATGAATATTATACTCAATTTGGAATAAGAAAATTGGAAGTTACCAGCGATAAGTTTTATCTGAATAATGAAACAGTATTTTTAACCGGAGTTGCCAGACACGAAGATCATCCTGTATTTGGTAGAAGCATTCCCATTGATTCAATTTATTCTGATCTGTTAAAAGTTAAAAGCGTTAACGCTACATCTTTAAGAACTGCTCACTATCCTAATCATATTCAAACCTATTTACTGGCAGATAGATTAGGAATTGCTGTAATTGAAGAGATTCCGGTTTGGTGGTTTGATACCGAAGCCGCCTGGAACATTCAGAATAATGAAAGACATATACACGAACAAATGTTCAGGGAAATGGTTTTTAAAGATTATAATCGTCCATCAATATTTATGTGGAGTACAACAAACGAATGTCTTGATGTAAGCAATAGGAAAATCTTTATAGATAGAGTCAATCAGGATTTAGATCAGAATTATCCTGATGGAAGATTAGTGACTCAATCGGCCGCAGCGGATAGACCAGGATCAACAGATGACTCGCAACTTGCCTGTGATGTAATGGGCTGGACGATGTACTTTGGAGTTTTTCATGGCTCAACTTACTTTACAGGTACTTTTAATTTTCTTAACAGCGTAAAAACAAATCTACCCGGCAAGCCGATACTTGATACTGAATTTGGTTATTGGTCTTCTGAGGACGGTACTAGTACTCAAAAGCAAAAGGATGTATTTGATTTTACTTTTTTAGCTTTCAAATCTCATGCAGCTTTAAATTCGAATGGTACGATAAATCCAGGCGGTGCTCTAATGGGTGTTACATGGTGGTGTATTTTTGATTGGTATTCACATCAGCATCCGGGAGGTTACCAGAGCATGGGTTTATATGGGATGGATAGAGTTACAGCAAAACCGGTTGCTTCTAATCTAAAAACCGGGTACCTGCCGTTTTATAATCTGGGCGGTACAGTAACAGATGTCGATGAAGAAACAGGATTTATTCCTTCAGAATTTTTACTTGAACAAAATTTTCCAAATCCGTTCAATCCTGAGACTAAAATAGTTTTTAATTTACCTCAAGCATCAAATGTAAAATTAAAAGTTTATGATGTTTTAGGAAACGAAGTTGGACTATTTGTGAACGAATTTAAAAGTGCTGGGAAAAATGAAATAGAATTAAATGCGGATGAACTAAATTTATCCAGTGGAGTATATTTTTATAAGTTAGAAGCGGATGATTTTTTTTCAGTAAAGAAAATGGTTTACCTTAAATAGTTTTGGGTTATTAGAAAAACATATAGAGCAAGTGTTAAAATTTAAAACACTTGCTCTTTTTCAACCAGGAAGGTGTACATTTTAGGAATATTCTATGTGTGAATTTTCATGTCGCATGTCTTAAAAATAGTTTTTGTTTTCTTTGTATTCTTCTCTCCGTTCTTCCTATCTATATATCCGCAATATCGCTCCTTAAGATTTGAGAACCTTACAATTGATGATGGATTATCAAACAATTCAATTAATTGCATTCTTCAAACGAGCGATGGATTTTTGTGGATTGCTACAAAGGACGGACTAAATCGATATGATGGACAGAATTTTAAAGTTTATAAAAATAATCCTTCAAAGAAAAAATCTCTACCGGAAAATTATGTAATGTCTTTATTGGAAAGTAAAGACGGAACTTTTTGGGTGGGTACATGGGGTGGAGGTTTATGTAAGTTTGATCAATTTGATGAAACATTTATACGGTTTGACGATGAATCAAAAGACGATGATTATATTCAGTGTTTATATGAGGATGATGCTAATAATATCTGGTACGGCACAACAAATAGCGGTTTTATTAAGCTAGATCCCAAAACAAAAAAGATCTCTGCTTATCGAAAAAAGTTTTCCGGCAAAAATTATTTTCCTGATGACAATATAACCTCAATAACTCAAGATGCTGATAAGGATCTATGGATTGGGACATTGAGCAGTGGACTTTTCCAATTTAATATTGAAGAACAATCATTCATCCAGTTCAAAAACATTCCGCAAGATGATAATTCAATTTCCAATAACTATGTTTGGGATGTATTCAACGACTCAAATAAAAATTTAATACTTAGTACTGGTACCGGTGTAGATAACTTTGATTTAAAAACGAAAAAGATAACACATCATCTTTTTGCTCCTGCAAATTTGCAAAACGAAGTGCCGATGATGTTCAGGCAAGTAATTAAAGATCATGATGGTAATATGTGGGCCGGAACTTATAACTATATGGGGTTATATCTTTTTCAAAAAGATCAGAATGAAAAAATGCAGTATTTTCTTCTTGAGAGGACAGATGATGATCCTAATTCTCTTATTTCAAATAGAATAAGATGGTTATATGAAGACCGGAGTAATAATATTTGGATAGGGACCGAAGAGGGAATAAGTAAACTGTCTTCCACTAAAGAATTTATACAATATCGCTTTCTATCAGGAAGAAAAAACACACTTGGCGGAAAAGTTGTAAGCAGTATTATTGGTGGAAAAGAAAATAGTTTATGGGTTGGTTATGGCGGCGGCGGATTTGACAGGATTAATTTAGCAGACAATTCTATTACTCACTTTAAAAACATACCAGGCAATCCAAACTCACTTTCCGTAAATGATATTGTTGCATTATACGAAGATAAATATGGAATTCTCTGGATAGGAACTTCATACGGCGGATTAAATCGATTTGATCCAAAAACTAAAAAATTTAAAATCTACAGACATAATCCTAATAACTCCACCAGCATTAAATCTGATTGGGTTCAGCAGATATTAGAAACAAGGAATGGTGAACTATTAATCGGTACAAATGATGGCCTGCAAATATTAGATCGTAAAAGTGAGAAATTTTATAATTACAAACCAATTATTAAAAATGATTCCATAAAACTTCCAGATATTATATCTGTTAATTCTTTGTTTGAGGATAAAAACGGAGAGATATGGATTGGAACATGGTTAGATGGTCTTTTTAGATATGATTCCAAATCTCAGGTTTTATATCATTACTTCCCAAATTCTGATAATCAGAACAGCATAAGTGCAAGTAAAGTTTCATCGATTTACGAAGACTCGAAGGGTTATATCTGGTTAGGAACGCATAGCGGTGGGTTTAATAAGTTTGATAAATTATCAGGAAAATTTGCTCGTTATACAACGCGGAATGGTTTACCCAATGATGTAGTTTTTGGTATCCTTGAAGATGAGAAAGGGAATTTATGGATCAGTACAATGAAAGGATTAGCCAAATTTAATCCTTCAACAGAATCATTTAGAATATATGATCAATCAGATGGAATTATTAGTAATCTTTTTAATTGGCATGCCAGTTATAAAGATCATTCCGGCAAAATGTATTTTGGCGGAGATTATGGATTTATTTCTTTTTATCCCCAGCTAATTTCATTAGATACAAATAAATCATCAATTGCTTTTACATCATTTAAAGTATTTGATAAAGAAGCAACATTGCCTCAATCGTTGCCGGCAACAAAGGAAATTGTTCTGCAGTACAATCAAAACTTTTTTTCAATTGAGTTTGCTTCACTGGATATGGCGCCGGCACACAAACACAAATACTCATATATGCTGGAAGGAATTGATCCTAATTGGATACAAGCCGAATCCAGAACTACAGCATATTACACTGATATTGAATATGGTAATTATAGGTTTTTAGTAAAAGCCGGTAATGCAGATAATATTTGGACTGATCCAATCGTGCTTTCAATAATAATCAAACCGGCATGGTGGATGACCTGGTGGTTTAAAATTCTTTTGGGCTTAGCACTTGTATTTGTAGGATTTATGATTTACAAGTTCAGGGTCAATCAATTACTGAAAATAGAAAGAATTCGTTATGATATAGCCAGCGATTTACATGATGAAATTGGAAGTAATCTAAGCAGCATCTGTGTTGATGGTCAGCTTCTTATGAAAAGTAATTCATTATCAGAAAGTGAACTTGAACTTTCGTCGGATATAAGTAAAACGGCTTCACAAACACTTGATGCGATGCGGGATATTATTTGGTTCATCAATCCTAAAAATGATGAAGGTGAAGACATAATATTTAAAATGCGGGAAACAGCAGCAAGGTTGTTAGTCGGTATGCAATGGAGTTTCAATTCAACGCCTGGTATCCGTTTTGATCTTTTTTCTCTTGAACAGCGCAGAAATATTTTTCTAATCTACAAAGAAGCATTAACAAATGTGATAAGACATTCAAAAGCAAATAAATGTTCTGTTGATATAAAAGGTCTATCGGATCAATTAATTATGAAAGTTATTGATGAAGGGGAAGGATTTGATGTTAATGGCGTAAAAAAGAATACCGGTGTTCTAAGTATGATGAAGAGATCTGAAAAGATTAAAGGGAAGTTATTAATAGAAAGTGAGAGAAATAGAGGAACAACAATTACTCTGGATGTGAAAGCAAAAATGTGATGAAATTATGATTAGACAAAAATCTTTTTAATTTATAAATGCCTCGAACGTGGTATGGTAACCAAAATATAATTTTAACAATTTAATCGTGATTAGAATTTGAAAAAAGCAACACATACGGAATATAAATCAATAAATATTTGGCTGGTAGAAGATAATATCAGATATAGAAAATCTTTAGCCGGACTTATAAACGGGACTGAGGGATTACATTGTCCTCATGCATTTGTTTCCTGTGAAGATGCACTTGAGGTTCTTTCAAAAGATATTTCACCTGAGGTAATTTTACTGGATATTGGTCTACCTGGCATAAGCGGCATACAGGGAATAGAAAAATTTAAAGCGCTTTCGCCAGCAACACAAATATTAATTCTTACAATTTATGATGACAATGATAAAGTTTTTGATGCGCTGTGTGCAGGAGCTGCCGGTTATCTTTTAAAGGATTCCTCACCCGAAAAAATCATAGAATCCATTAAAGAAGTACTAGCAGGCGGTGCACCGATGAATATGAAAATTGCGCATAAAGTGCTTGAATTATTTGCGCAGTTTAAAAAGAAAAAATCGGATTATGGTTTGACTGAGCGTGAAAAAGAAATCCTTCAGCAAATTGTTTCTGGTTTAACAAAACAGCAGATAGCAGACAAACTTTTTCTAAGTTTTCATACTGTTAATACTCACTTAAAAAATATTTATAATAAACTCCACGTAAACACAATTTCGGGTGCAGTTTCAAAAGTTTATAAAGAAAATATACTATAATCATCAGTAATAATTATCATAACGTTTTTAATTAAACTTTTTGTGAATATATAGAATCACCCCATTTTCAATTCTCATCGCTTAAATCTTTAATGGGATTTCGAGATACCACGAACATGCGATTGTGATAAACCATCACAATAATTTACTTTGCCATGTATTCTACAGAAGAATAGTAACTTAAATTTAGACAAAAGTTGTTATGCATTTATTTCTATACGCAGTCTTACAATCCCCAAAAGGAGATTACTATGAAAATTAAAACAAACTTAATTGCTTTTTCTATGATGATTATCTTCAGCATTTATAACTATGCTCAAGTACAAAATATTGCACATAGAGGCTGCTCTTCTTTAGCACCTGAAAACACTTATTCAGCCTGGGTTAAGGCAATAGAAATAGGGGCAGATTATTTTGAACTTGATATACAACTTTCCAGTGATGATTCAATGATGATTATGCATGATGCAACAGTTGAGAGAACAACAAATGGAAGTGGTTCAGTTAGTTCAATGACGTATGGTCAACTTCGTTTACTTGATGCTGGCTCTTGGTTTAGTCCTGAATTTACTGGTGAAAAAATTCCAACTTTTTCTGAAGCCTTGGAACTTTCCAAAACCAATGGAATAGTAGACATTGTTGCCGAAATAAAAACAACAGACGCTACAATAGTTCCTAAAGTAATCGCAATGATTCAGGCATATGGAATGCAGAGCCGGGTAATCGTATCAAGTTTTACATATTCTCAGATAGCACAATGCAGATCTTTAGATGCTTCAATTGACATTCAACTTTTCGGCACAATAACAAATGCGATGATTGATCAGGTTGCTTTGATAAATGGAGAATGGGTTGGCAGTGGGGGCACAATTACGCAGGCGTTAATAGATTATGCACATTCAAAAAATGTATTGTTTAACGGGTGGACTATTAACACAGGTAGCCAGATGCTAGCTTTGATTGCTCTAGGAATCGATGGAATTACAACTAACTTTCCACACGTGTTAGTTGCTGTTACTGATTCAACTGCACCCGCTGATGTTATCATAAATTCTGCAATTACAACTGGTGAAACGGACATTTCTTTAGATTGGGAGTCATCTGAAGATCCTGAAAGTGGAATAACTGGTTATGAGATTTTTAGAGATATAATTCCCAACCCAATTACCCTATATGTTACAGTTGGTGATACCACAAGTTATATTGATTATACTTTAACAGAAAATGAAACGTTTTATTACAGAATAAAAGCATTGAATGGTGCAGGATTAAAAAGCACTAATTACAGTAACGAAGTTTCAGCAACAACAAATGCTGACATTACTAAACCAGTTGTGTCATTTGTTACTTCTGAGAGAGATACTTCTACAGTTTACATAGAGTTTAGTGAGAGAGTTGAAGAAGCATCTGCAGAAGTGTTAACAAATTATAATATCAATAAAGGTGTATCAGTGCTAAGTGCAGAATTAATGCTGGATGAAAAAACTGTGGTTTTAATAACTTCCAGTTTGTTTGATAGCACTTACACTTTGGCGGTAAGCAATGTTAAAGACAAAGCAATTGTTCCTAACGTGATGTTAAACGCATCTATGACATTTACACATAAAAATATTACATCAGATATCATTTCTTGTTACAACCTTGATGATTACACAATTGTTGGTTCTGATACAGTTATATATGATGCTTCATTAAATGCAAACAATGGAGTAGTGAAAAATGGTGCTGTAATATCGTCAGGTTATCTCGGCAATTCAATGGAGTTTGATGGAGTTGATGATTTTGTACAATTTCAAAACTCTCCATCATTTAATTTCAATGGCGGTGGGGTTACGGTTTCAGTTTGGACTAAATTGGCATATTTACCAAGTCAATTATTACAGCCATTTGGGCCTTTATTTGATGCTGAAGGAGATCAGTTTGTGCTGTATGAAGATAGAGGTAATAACGAATTAAGATTCAAAGTTGTAACGAATGTTACTGCTGAAAGACCGGGAATTCCTGGAGTAGATTTAGTTACGGGAAAATGGATCCATGTTGTTGGTGTTTACAATGGTTCGCATGCAAAAGTATATCTCAATGGTGTGTTAAAAGATTCTCATATTCTTACCGGTAATGTAAATACAGGTATTGTTCCAATGTTAGGTAAAAGTGGAACCTCCGGAACGCCTTCATACTTTAAAGGAAGTATAGATAATGTTTTGGTATTTAATTACGGATTTACTGATGATGAAGTATCAGGACTTTATAATAACACTAAGATTCCTGCAAATATTATTGTTGGAGTCGAATCGACACCTGAATATCCCAAAGAATATTCTTTATCGCAGAACTATCCTAATCCATTTAATCCATCAACTACGATTAGCTATGATTTACCGGTTGTTTCAAAAGTATCAATAAAGATTTTTGACCTTCTGGGAAAAGAAGTTGCTTCCTTAGTAAATGAAGAAAAAGAAGCAGGTTACCATAAGGTATTATTTGATGGAAAAGGTTTATCGAGCGGAACGTATTTTTTTAGAATTCAGGCGGATAATTTTGTTCAAACAAAAAAAATGATTCTGATAAAATAATATTAATATAAATGCAAATTCAATTAATTAAACTGTTCACTTAATATTTATCAACTTAAAGAGGAGAGCGTTATGAAACTTCAGGTACTTCGTGGTTTTTTAGTTGCAGCAATTGTTCTACTAACATC
Source organism: Ignavibacteriales bacterium (assembly GCA_016707115.1). GTDB lineage: Bacteria > Bacteroidota > Ignavibacteria > Ignavibacteriales > Ignavibacteriaceae > IGN3. Next base: position 209,378 of record JADJIH010000006.1, read on the forward strand.
AGTTAGTTATGCACAAATGCCTCAAGGTTGGTGGTCATTTGATAATGCATCAAATTTAACAGCTGCAGTTCCCGGTTATGGCACGGACTTGGTCTTAACAGGTACTCATACAGCAGTTGCCGGCCCAACTGTTGGGAATGGCGCAATAAGCATAGGCCCAGGTAGTTATTACACTGCAACGCACGGTATCGCTCCTAATGGTGGTGGAACAAAAGTAAATCAATATACGCTTATGTTTGATTTTAAAGTTGCTCAAGCTCTTGGTATGTGGCATAACTTTTTTCAAACAGATCCTCTTGTTACCGCTAATGATGGAGAATATTTTATAAGAAGCACTACTGGTGCGATGGGTACATTAGATTTAGGTTATACAACACCATTTGTAGTTGCGGATAATACCTGGTATAGACTGATTCTATCTGTTGAGAATGGTAATTACTTTAAAGCATACATTGATGGTCAATTAGTATTTGATCATAATGTTCGTCCGGTTGATGATGTTCGTTACTCATTAGCATCAGTTATTCATCTTCTTGGAGATGATGATGGTGATGATGGACTTATTGAAATAGCTGAAATTGCGATTTGGAATACACCACTCTCTGCAGCTGCAATTGCTTCTCTCGGCGCAGTTGGAACAGTTCTTCCGGTTGAACTTACCTCATTTGCAGCAACACAATCATCTGGAAATATTTTATTGCAATGGTCTACTGCTACTGAATTGAATAATAATGGATTTGAAATTCAGAGGAAAGACCAGCAAACTGATTGGAGAGTTATTGGATTTGTTAAAGGTAACGGTACAACCACAAATACACAAAATTATTCTTTTGTTGATGTTCCGGAAAATACAGGAACTATTTCATATCGATTAAAACAAATTGATTTTAACGGAACATTTGCATACTCTGATGTTGTTGAAGTTGAAATAGCTCCAACTAAATTTGAATTATTGAATAACTATCCTAATCCATTTAACCCATCTACAATAATTGCTTACAATTTACCTGTAGATGGTTTTGTAACACTTAAAATATATAACTCTGTTGGAGAACTTGTAACTGAATTAGTTAATGATTATCAGTCAGCAGGAAGTTATAAACAGCAATTTAATTCTGTTTCAGGCGGTAATAATTTGGCTAGTGGAATTTACTTTGCTGAGTTAAGAGCGAATGAAAATGTTCAACGAATTAAAATGATGTTAGTTAAATAATTTTTTAAAGTGCTGATAGCATAATGTTATCAGCACTTTTTTTATCAAAGGAAAATATATGAGTCTGAGAAAAGTATTTTATTTAATTGTTGTTGTTTTGTTTTATTCTTCACTAGTAATAGCTCAAGATATTTCAACTGTTGATAGAGTAGGGTGGTGGAAATTTAATGATACAACCAATATTGTTGCACCTGTTTCAGGATATGGACAGCCATTACAATTAGTTGGAACTCACCAAGTAGCACAAGGGGTTAATTCTACAGATTATGCTGTTAAAATTGGTGTTGGAAGTCATTATAAAATGAGGCATCAAATTCCAGCGAACGGCGGCGGAAATAAAGTAAATGAATATTCTCTACAAATAGATTTTAAAATTGAAGCTTTAGGAATATGGCATTGCTTTTTTCAGACAACAATTCTTAATAATAATGATGGTGATTGTTTTATTAATCCTTCCGGGAATATTGGAACACAGGCTACAGGTTATTCAGGTTACGCTGTTAAAGTAAATGAATGGTATCGAATGATTATTTCTGTTAAAAACGGTACCCAGTATAATTTTTATATGGATGGCCAATTGCTGAAGACCGGAAATGTTCAGGCGATTGATGATAGATTCTCACTTGATTCTTTACTTCTTATGTTTGCTGATGAAGATGGTGAAGATAGCGATATAATTGTTTCTGAAATTGGTATTTGGGATAGAGCATTATCTGCACTGGAAGTTTCAAATTTAGGCGGATTCGGTCATCAGGTTGCAGGTCCGCAAACTCTTCAATTAATTCTTGTGCCCTATTTGCAAATGCCTACACCAACTTCAGTTTGGGTATGCTGGCATGATACTTTGTCTTCAATAACAAATGTTGAGTACGGAACAACTCAATCACTTGGACAAACAACCTCTGGCACAAATGAATTAGTAGCTTCAACATATAGATGGCATTCAGTTAAATTAACAGGTCTGGTTCCGAATACTGAATATTTTTATAGAGCAGTAAGCGGTACAGGGGCATCTAATATTTATTCTTTTAGAACGTTACCTGACAGTAATTATACAGGCAAACTAAGATTTTTATTGTTAAGTGATACGCATAGCGGCGATACAACTATGGCTGTTAAAGTAATTAAGCAGGCTAAACTTACTATGCAGCAGCTTTATGGTAATGATATACAAAATCAAATTAATCTTGTTGTACATTCAGGGGATTTAGTTGTCAGCGGTAGTGATATAATTCAATGGACGGATCAGTATTTTGCACCAATGTCTCCTGTTTCACCTAACATTCCTTTTATGACAATAACCGGAAATCACGAAGGTGAACATCAAAACTATTACAAGTACATGCACTATGATGAAGTTTCTCCTATCCCGGCTACCAATGAAAAATTCTGGTCTATGAAAGTTGCAAATACAGTTTTTATTGGTTTAAACTCTTGTGCAGTTTCTTCTCTTGGAACACTTCAGAAAACATGGCTTGATAATTATTTAATGAATGTTCAAGCTGATCCGACAGTAGATTTTGTATTTGTTATGTCACATCATTTTTCAGTAACAGAACTTTGGGGTGAAGGAATGACATATGATGCTGGACCAGGCTATATTACTAATCAAATTTATCCGATTCTAAAAAAATATTCTAAAGTCGTTCAGCATTCTTACGGTCATACGCATGGATATGAAAGAGGAACACTTGAATCTCAATCCGTTGATCCAAGAAGTGATTTTAGAATAATTTGCGGCGGCGGCGGAGGCGGTGCAACAGATCGTTGGGGAGCCTTTGTTAATAATGATTTTCCGCAAATACAAAAAACATTCGATCATTATTTTTATCAGATTATAGAAATTGATGTAGCTAATAAAACATATGAATCAACAATGTACAGTCTGGGTAATATAAGCAAAGTCCGAAATAATGAGATAATGGATAAGTGGTACAGAAAGGACAATCAGGCAGCCCCTAATAATCCAATTACATATGCTCCAACTGTTGCCGTGGATAAAATTACCTTTAACACTTCTCAAATTAGCGGTGATTCCTTAATGACCGTTAAAATTCAAATTTCTCAGAATGAAAATTTTACAACAACAGTAATTGATACAATGATCCATTGGTCAAACATCTATGGTGTTGATGCTTCATTCAATCCGATTGATTTAAATGAAGGAATAGACTTAACAAAATTGTCTTTCAATTCCTCAAGATTTATTTCAGGTAATTTGTATTACTATAGAGTTAAGTATCGTGATCATAATTTGAAATGGTCAGACTGGTCAACAGTAACATCTTTTAACAATGTATTAGGTGTTGATGATAATTCTTTTCCTGTGGATTATGAACTGAATCAGAATTATCCAAACCCCTTTAATCCATCTACAGAAATAAAATTCGGTGTTAAAGAATCCGGAATTGTTTCCTTAAAAGTATATGATATTCTTGGTAATCTTGTAAAAGTTCTTGTTGATCAAGAAATGAATGCAGGATATTACAACGTAGCATTTAAAGCTGACAATCTTTCAAGTGGTGTTTATTTCTATAAAATTCAGGTTAATAACTTTTCTGAAGTTAAAAAGATGATGCTGTTAAGATAGCATTTCCAATTTTCTGTTTTTTTTATAAGGCTGTTTTAGGATTTAGAATATTAAAAAAATACTAATACGGCCTTTTTATTTATTCGATTAACTTACCACAATACCCATCCGATTATTAAAATAATAAGTGTTATTTATCAATTTAATAATTGAGGTCCGTACAAATTTTTTTTAATCAATAAAAAGGATTGTTTATTAGATTTTTATTTGAAAATACACGGCACTATTTGTGAATATGTTATTCTTTTTATTGAAAAATTAATCACACAAGTGTCAACAATTTTCAGCCAAATAGATTTACTTGTCTTAGTTGCATACTTAATAATTGTATTAAGTCTGGGTTTTTATTATTCCCGCCGCAGTGATGAAAATTATTCAGATTATTTTTTGGCAGGAAGAAATATCGGTTGGTTTACTGTCGGCATTTCAATCTTTGCTACAAATATTTCAAGCGAACATTTTATTGGATTAGCAGGCTCAGGGTCAACACGAGGTTTGGCGGTGGGACAGTTCGAGTTGATGGCAATATTTACACTTATTTTCTTAGGTTGGATTCTTGCACCCATTTATCTTAAATCAGGAGTGGTTACCGTTCCAGAATTTTTAGAAAAAAGATTTGATAGAAAAATTAGAAAGATGTTTGCGGGCTTTTCAATTGTAATTTACATCTTTACAAAAATATTGGTTTCACTGTTTGCAGCCGGATTACTTTTTTATAAAATATTCGGTCTGAACATTTACGCATCTTCAATAATTATTATTTTGATTACGGGACTTTACAGTGTTACAGGCGGTGTAAATGCTGTTATGCGCACTCAATTATTTCAAGGTATAGTTCTAATTCTTGGTGCTGTAATACTTTCTGCTTTTGGTTTAAATGCTGTTGGTGGTTTTACAGGTCTTGAACAAAAACTTCCAGCTGATTTCTTTAATATGTTTAAACCTATTACTGATCCTGATTTTCCATGGACCGGAATATTATTCGGAGCTCCCATAATTGCATTCTGGTATTGGTGTACAGATCAATACATAGTTCAAAGATTGTTTAGTGCAAAATCAATTAATGACGCAAGAAGGGGAACATTGTTGGCTGCATTTTTAAAAATATTACCAATTTTTATTCTTGTGCTGCCTGGTTTGATTGCCGCTGCACTTTATCCTGAAATTAATGGAGATGAGGCTTACTCTGCTCTTGTGGCTGGTGATTTGCTTCCAACAGGTTTAAAGGGAATTGTTGTTGCCGGATTACTTGCCGCCATTATGTCATCACTTGCCGGAGCGTTTAACAGTACAGCTGTATTGTTTACAAATGATTTTTATAAAATTCGTAACCCTCAGGCAAATGAAAGAAAATTAGTTTTAGTTGGCAGATTATCCACAACTGCTGTAGTTGTCGCTGCAATAATTATTGTGCCTTTTGTAAAACTAATCAGTTCACAAGTTTATTTATTTCTTCAAAGTGTGCAGGCATTCGTTAGTCCTCCTATTACTGCAGTGTTTTTATTTGGTTTATTCTCAAAGAAAATAAATTCCAGAACTGCTTTCATTACCTTGATTGTCGGTGAATCCATTGGAATAAGCAGACTACTATTAGAAATGGTAAATAATATTGGTATAGAACTGCATCCTATTCTCATCTGGGTTTTAGGTGTAAATTTTCTTCACTTTGCAATATTTCTTTTTGTGGTAAGTGTAACAATTATCTTAGTGCTAAATTACTCCTCCGTTAAAATTACCAGCGGAATTATTATAGATATAAGAAATTCAATTTCAGAAAGTTATTTAGAACTAAAGAACAATTTTGCTAGTATTCGAACAGTGCACGGATTAAAATCTAATTTTGTATTGTCAGCATTCATAGTAATTCTTATTATTGGTCTTTGGAGTATCTGGTATTAATTATCTTTAATAAATGTAAACTCTTGACATTTTGATTTTAATAATTTAAGTTAAATAGCATATGTAAACGTTTACATTGTATTTTCTTGTTCTTATATATATTTATTCATGGATGTTTTAATAATTTTAATATGACTTTAAATTAATTCTAATTACTGTTACTAATAAAACCTTAAACAAAAGGAGAGGTATATGAAAAAAATACTAACATTTCTTTTCTTGTTAGCACTTGTGCCGCTAATGCACGCACAATGGGTTGTCGAACCATTCGATAACGCAGTCGGACCGCTATTTACAGATCCTCCAGTATTGAATTCAAATTTTTTTACTAATGGACCAACCGCTGAATTCAATCTGACTAATGACCCTGAACATATTCAAGGAACAGGTTCTATGAAGTTGGATTACCGCATTGAGGCTTATGATGGTTGGGGTGGTTATGTTGTCAGAACTACTTATTCGGCTGCTGCCATGGATACTATCCCTTACTTAGATTTGAGTGCCGGTACCGATCTTTCACTTAATTATAAAGTTGTTACTCCAGTTAATATGACAGCAACAGGTACAGCATTTATTGAACTAAAGTTAGCTGAGTATAATGATGAAGGTCAAAGAGATCTCTGGTTACATCATACAGCTATTGATCTTTCAGACGCTTCAGGCGGCTGGTTAGAAATATCAATACCACTTAGACAAGATGCGAACAATACTTTAGGTTTTGTTGCTCAATTTGCTGATGGCGATGGTATTTTACAGATAGAGCATATTAAAGGGTATGAACTTGCTGTTGTTTATTTAACTTCAGGTGGTCCTGTTAATCCTCCAGTTGCTACTGGTGCTCTACTCTGGGATAACCTAAAATTAGTAGGAAACAGATATACACCTCTTACTACTTTTGATAACTCATCTGCTGGATGGGGATTAGATTGGATGGAGTGGGCAGGTACAGATAAAGGTGCTATTGCAATTACAGATGAAGGCACAGATAAAGTAGAAGGTGCTGGCTCCTTGAAAGTTGATTATACTTTAAGTGCTCCATTTGTGTGGGGCGGCTTTGTTGCAATAGATTCTGCAGTAACTGTTGATTCAACAATTGCTGAAAGAACTGCATTAGTTCTTTATGTAAAAAATCTTACTCCAGTTGTAGCTGATGCAGGCAGAGCTTTTATTAGATTTTTTGTAATGGAAAATAGCTCCGGACCTGTTGAAGAATGGATTATTGATGCCGATGTTGATTTAAGCCAGGCATTTGATTGGACAAGATGTTATTTACCTTTAACACCAAGACCAATGGGTGTTAATGATAGATTCCCTCCTAAAGATGGATTTGCTCTTAAAAATGGTGTTGGTGATTTAGAACTTAATCCAGAATTTATTACAAAAGTTAGAATAGAAATTTTCGGAAGAGGAACTGAAGATGGATTCGGAACATTACTAAGAGCTGATGGTACAGTACTTTTTGATATAATGCAGACATCAGGTTTCCAATTTGCTGATGACGTTGCACCAAATGCACCGGCAAATATATTTGTAGTTCCTGGTTCATTCACAAACCTAGTTACCTGGGAAGATGTTCCACTTGAATCTGGTGAAAAATATAATGTGTATGCAAGTACGGAACCAATAACAGATCTTACTTCACCAAATGTAGATCTAATTGCTTCAAATATTCTTGGAGGAATTCAGGTTGTTGATCATCTATTATTATCACCAAACACTAACCAAAGCGTAACTTATTATTACGCTATTACTTGTAAAGATTTTGCTGGTAATATTGGTTTGCCAGGTTTTTCGGCTTCAACTACAAACAATGCTAAAGGTGTTGCTGTAATTTCTGAAGTTGTACCTGCATTTGTTGCAGATGGTAACTTAGCTGAATGGCAAAGCCTTCCTAAATTCAGAATGTATTCATCAGATGGTACAGGTACAATTGGACCTAATTTTACGATTACTAATGACGCAGATTGTTCTGCAGATGCTTGGATAGCAATTGATGCTAATTATCTTTATGTAGCATTTAAAGTAAACGATGACGTATTTTATCCGGTAGATCCAGCATTTCAATCTTATGAATTAGATGCTCCTGATTTATTTATTGGTCTTTATGATTGGAAGCATGCAATGCATACTACCTATCAGAGAGGTTCACAACCAGATTATCAGATTAGATTTAATGAAGGCGTTGCACGTAATGATGATTATACAAATGAATATGATTCATTACTTGTTGAAGGTCCTAATTATTTTTATGGCGAGTTATTCCCGACCGGTTATGTTGTAGAAGCTAAGATCTCATTAAACGATATGGCTATGCTACGAAAACGACCTGATGCTATGACTGATACAATTAGTGTTGGTTATGGTGACAGGATTCCGATTGATTTTGGAATTAATGATAACGATGGAACAGGCAGAGAAGGTTTACTATTTTACTCACCACGTAATAACGATCTTGGACATAACAATCCTTCAGTATGGTCACATACCTGGATTACCGATTGGTATGCAAATGATGTTGAAAACGAAAATGGTTTAGTAAATACCTTTAGTTTATCACAGAACTATCCAAACCCATTTAACCCTGCTACAATAATTCGTTACTCCATTGCGCAAGCTGGCTTAGTTACTTTAAGAGTATATGATGTGCTTGGTCGCCAGGTGCTTGAACTTGTAAACGAAGAAAAAGCAGCTGGTTCTTATGATATCAATTTTAATGCATCAAAATTATCTTCCGGCGTATATATGTACAAAATAGAAAGCGGAAGCTATCAAGAAGCAAAAAAAATGATCTTAGTTAAATAGTATTAGTAGTGAGGCAGCCTTAATTAAAGGCTGCCTCTTTTTTTATATAAAGATGCTAATCCTTTATTAAAATGTTTAAATATAATGATTGGTAAAAAAATGTTGAGACTTTTTACAAAACATAAAATTTGTTATACACTTTTAAGCCTATTAATTGCTGTATTAATGATGAGTGATTTTTCATTTGCAGGAACAACCGGTAAGATAAGAGGAAAAATTATTGATAAAGACACGGGAGAACCGATTGTTGGTGCAAATGTTATAGTTGATGGTACTTATTTTGGTGCCGCTGCAGATATTGAAGGTGAATATTATATAAATAACATTCCCCCCGGCAGTTACACTGTAATTGTTAGTGCAGTTGGATATAACAAAGTATTTATTGAAAAGGTAAGCGTTAAAATAGACTTGACCACGGATGTTAATGTCGAAATGGTTTCTGAAGCTGTAAGGCTTGGCGAAGTTGTCGTGCAGGCAGAGAAACCAATGATTATCAATGACTTGACTTCGTCATCAGCTATAGTGGGATCAGAAGAAATTAAAATGATGCCTGTTGATAATCTTAGTCAGGTAATTAATCTGCAAGCAGGTGTTGTTGGCGGCCACTTTAGAGGTGGAAGAGATAATGAAGTTGCATACCTTGTTGATGGTATCCCAATCAATAATGTTTTTGATGGTAGAAATTCATTTCAAATTGAAAATAACTCTGTTAGACAATTAGAAGTTATAAGCGGTACGTTTAATGCAGAATACGGTCAGGCACTTTCCGGGGTCGTTAATATTGTAACTCAGGAAGGTTCACAAAAATTTGAAGGATCGGTTTCTGCATATATCGGAAATTATTTAACATCAAATACAGATATTTTTTGGAATCTTGATAAAGTTAGTTTTGATGGTCCAAAAGACTTACAGTTTAGTTTGAGCGGACCAACTAAAATTGTAAGCGGCCTTACATTTTTTGTAACAGGCAGATACTTCAAAGATGGTGGCAATTACTATGGTCAGAGATATTATAATATTGAAGATCATACTCCTTTAGTTCCTGATCCCCAAGGTCATCCGGAATTTTTCATTAATACAAACACCGGTGATAGTGCTTATGTAGGGATGAATCCTTATGAAAAGAAATCTATCAATGCTAAGCTAACGTATAGTGCAGAAACCTGGAAATTAAGCTACAGTTTGTTCTGGGATGATAATTTTAACCGTTACTATAATCACAATTATCGTTTGGCCCCGGATGGACTTAAAAACCACTATGCAACTAATTCAATTAACAATATTCAATTATCATATTACCCGGCACAGGATCTCTTTTTTACTTTAAAATATAGTTTAAACACAAATAAGTATAAAAATTATCTCTGGGAGAATGAATATGACCCGAGATATGTTGATCCTAATAACAGCACAACAATAAATAGTTATACCTTTAGACATGGTGGTAATGAAACAGATCGATCGGATAGAACAACTAAATCTAATTTAGTTTTGTTTAGTGCAGAATCACAGGTATCAAAAGAACATAAAATTAAATTTGGCGCTGAAGGAAGATTCCACGAACTTTTAAATTCATATAAAAATTTAGTAAATCTTACAGAAGGTCAGTTGGATTCACTACAAAATCCAGTTGTTACCTGGGGTTACACAAATCTAGGTACTCAAAACAATCAAGCTTATGCAAAGTATCCATATGAGTTTGCACTCTATCTCCAGGACAAAATGGAATATGATATGATGATTATAAATGCAGGTGTAAGATTTGATTATTTTGATTCCAACACTGATTTGCCGGCTGATTTGAGAAATCCATTAAACAATCCATTATTCCCTGGCGCTGGTCAAACAAGAGAAGCAGTTTCTGAATCACAAATAAGTCCAAGACTTGGTGTTTCATTTCCTATATCGGATGCTGGTGCAATCCACTTTTCTTATGGTCACTTTTTCCAGATCCCAAGTTTTGAAAACTTATATGCGAACAATGATTACTTGATTGATCAAACAACCGGATTAAATGGAATTATTGGTAATCCAGAACTGAAATCCCAGAAAACCATTAAGTATGAAATCGGTATACAGCAGGTTTTATTTCCAAATGTTTCTATAAACGCTTCAATTTATTACAGTGATATTAGAAATTTATTAGGGATGGAAATTATCGATACTTACGAGGGGTTCCAATTTGGCCGTTATACAAATAGAGATTACGGCAATGCTAAAGGATTAATATTAACACTAGAAAAAAGGCATTCAGATTATTTCAGTGCAAAATTAGATTATACGTACCAAATTGCTCAAGGTAACGCATCTGATCCAAGACAGGTTTACTACAACAATCAAAGCGATCCTCCAGTTGAAGAAACAAAAAAACTATTGCCGCTGAGCTGGGATCAACTTTCAACTTTGAACATTTCTTTTACCGTTGGTGATTTAGTTGACTGGAGCATAGGTGCAATTTTCAGTTATGAATCAGGTATGCCTTACACAATTGATAAAAGATATAACGGTGGTATTAGAATTGAAAATAATGGTAGAAAACCGACAAGTTTAAAATTTGACCTTAAAGGCACCAAAACATTTAAAGTCTTTGGATTTGATTTTAATACTTATTTAATTGTCTATAACTTGTTTGATTTCAAGAATGAATATGGTGTTAACGGTACATCAGGTCGCGCAGGTATTGACTTGAACACTGATGAAGCCGGTTACATTTATGGAATGAATACAATTGATGAATACCTTTTAAACCCACAAGATTACTCAGGTCCTAGAGAAGTGCGCATAGGATTTGGAGTAGGATTTTAATCTTTAAAGGAGTTTTTGTAATGATTAAACAAATAACATACTTTATAATATTTTTTATTATTTCAAGTATTTCATATTCACAGGTTGATCCCCAAACGCAACTCTATAGAAATGAACCTGTTGGAGACAAAACATATCGTAAAAAAGGAATTATGGATGGAAATCTTGTCCGAACTCTTTTTAGAAACGATGGGCAAATAGGTTATTGGGAAGACAGACCGTCAGGTGAATGGCCAAAAGGAACTGGACAAAATTATCTTGATGGTTGTACACCACTGGTATCTACCAGGTTAACAGCACCCGGTAATAATCAATATGTTTATTTTGCTCAGACATCATATCGAGAAGAAGTGGATAAAGATTTAACTACTGGTCAACTTTGGGTTATGGAACCGGTGCCCGGATATGCATTCCCAAGCTCTCTGGAACCAGCTCAAAGTACAAAACCAGGAACCTGGCCGGAACAATGGTCTCGTGCACTGCCGCTAATAACACCCGAATGGGATGGCTATTGGTTTGGTTATTTTGGACGAGGTGTACTGAATGCTGATGTTGAAACATTTTTTGTAATGGATGATTCACAGGATCGAGAATGGTATCGACCTCCATATTCTTATCAACCAATTCTTGGTGATGCAACAAGAGGCGGACTTGGGTTGAGAATGGAAGTTAGAGCTTTTCAATGGTCACACGTACTAGCTGAAGATATAATCTTTTTTCATTATGATATCATCAATATTTCCGATACTGACTATGATAGTACATTATTTGGATTCTATAGTGATACAGGTGTTGGTGGTCTTAGTGATGGGGCGGACAATGCAAACTTTAACCAATTGTTAGATCTTGCATATGCTTTTGATGCTGATGGTGTTTCCAACGATCCGCCCCCACAGTGGAATTGCGGATATGTTGGTTATGCATTTTTGGAAAGTCCGGGTAATGCTTTTAATGGAATTAATGATGACGAAGATTTTGATTTACTTGGTGCTCCGATGATAGATGAAAGACGTGATGATGGAATTGATAACGATAAAGACTGGATTGGTTACGTTGACTTAAACCTTAATGGTGTTTGGGATCCTGATGAAAATGAACCGTTGAATAACGACGTTGGTGCCGATGGTGTTGGTCCGTTTGATCCTCAGTATATAAATCCTGATGCCGGTGAAGGTGATGGAGTTCCAACAGCGGGCGAACCAAGCTTTGATGCCACTGATAAAGATGAATCAGATCAAATTGGACTGACAAGTTTAGCAATTGAAGTTTTATCAAACAAAGGCCCAACGGCTATATGGCCAAAAAATGATAATGTTATCTGGGAAAAAATGCAGCCGGGAACCTTTGATACAACAATTCAAAATGCAAACATTCAGATACTTTTTGGATCAGGCCCATTCCCGCTTAAAAAGAATTTGCGTGAAAGGTTTTCTGTGGCTCTAGTTTTTGGAAGTGATTATGAAGATTTGGTTTTTAATAAGGAAACAGTTCAACAGATATATAATGCAAATTATAATTTTGCAAAACCTCCTTACAAAGCTACTCTTACTGCCATTCCTGGTGATAAAAGAGTGTTTTTATTTTGGGATGCAGTTGCTGAAGAATCACGGGATCAATTTTTAGGTTATGAACAAGGTGATCCAACTCTAGGTTACAAAAAAGATTTTGAGGGTTATTTAATATATCGAAGTGAGGAAGCAGAATTTCAGGATATTAAAGTAATTACCGATTCTAAAGGCGAACCTAAATATTGGAAACCTATCGCACAGTATGATTTAAAGAATGGAATAAAAGGACCGGATCCGATAGGGATTAACGGCGCTCATTTCTGGAGAGGTAATGATACCGGTTTACAACACTCATTAATTGATACTAATGTTGTTAATGGTAAAAAGTACTATTACGCTTGCGTAGCATACGATCAAGGAGATCCATCGTTTGGAACAACTGGTCTTCTACCTTCTGAAACAACAAAAATCATTTCAGAGGATTTAGGTGGAGTACTTAAGTTTGTTGATATTAATTGTGCTGTGGTTGTACCAAACGCTCCTGTAGCAGGTTATATACCTTCACAGGTAATTGGTGATTTAGATAAAGTAACCTCAGGTTCAGGTTCTGGGTCAATTGAAGTTGTGGTTCTAAATTCTGATAGTGTATTAAATAATGCTAACTATAAAGTTGAATTTGATTCGGCTGGAACTAGTCCATATTACAAAACAGTATCTTACCGAGTTATTAGAGAATTTAATAATATAATTGATACAGTTCTTGCTAAAGTAGATTCATCAACTTTTAGTGGTGGCGCTTTAGGACCTTTATTTGATGGTCTTTCAATAATTGTTAAAAATGATGATGTAGTTGATGTTGATCAGGAAAATACTGGCTGGATAAAAGGTTTTAGTACTTTAACTATGCCTGTAATTGCCGATACTAATTTTAAACCAAATATACTTGCTTGGCCTGCAGATTATGAGTTGGAATTCCTTGAGGGCTATACTGAGTTAAGTTTTAATAGCATTCCAATTAATTTTAAAGTTAAAAACATAACAAGTGATTATTACATTCCTGCATATATCTATGATGATACAGTAAACGTTGGTCAGCTGACCATAGGAGATAAGATCGGATTTTTTGAAACTCTTAGAGGTGTCCGAAAGTTTACATACCTTATTGGATATTATGCGCCAACAGATCCATTTACACTTTATCCTCAAGCAGGGGATATTTTTAGAGTTGCCACAAATAAACCTTTTATGGGCGGGGACTATTTTACCTTTTCCACAACAGCTGCTAGAGTTGATTTAGAACAAGCTTCGACTGAATTGGACAAGGTTAGCGTTGTACCAAATCCTTATATCGGCGCAAATGTGCTTGAAAGAAGATCATTAAATGCTTCTGATAGAGGCGAGAGAAGAATCGACTTTATTAATCTGCCAGCTCAATGCACAATTAGAATATATACTGTTACGGGGGCATTAGTTAAAACTTTGTACAAAGACTCTTCACCAATAGATGGTAGTATAATCTGGAATTTAGTATCAGATGATGGAATGGATATAGCTTACGGGCTTTATATTTATCATATTGATGCTCCGGGTGTTGGTGAAAAAGTCGGCAAATTTGCGTTAATAAAGTAGAGGCGGAGAATAAAGATGAAAATAATTATAACAAGCATAATAGCAATTTTATTTACCGCAAATGTTTTTTCTCAGGTTTTTTCGGAAAATTCAAAACGCGGTACAACAGCTGCACCTTTTCTTTCAATTGGACAAGGTGCAAGAGCAATCGGAATGGGTAGCGCATTTGTTGCGATAACCGATGATCCCACAGCACTTTACTGGAATCCTGCTGGTATTACAAAAGTGCAGGGCTTCGGTTTTGTTGTTGATCATACTACCTGGATCGCCGATATAAATTATAATTTTATGGCACTTACATATAACCTTGGAAATTTTGGAACAATTGGTGCTAGTTTTACAATTTCTGACGTTGACGAGATGAGCGTTACAACTGTTGAAGAACCTGATGGAACAGGGGAAGTCTTCGGAGTAACTGATGCAGTATTTAGCCTGGCATGGGCTATTGATTTAACAGATAATTTTTCAATTGGATTTAATCCTAAGTATATCCATCAAAGTATCTGGAGAATGTCTGCTTCTGCAATAGCATTAGACTTAGGTGTTAAATACGTTACCCCTTTTGATGGAGCAATTTTAGCTATGTCTATAACTAACTTTGGACCCAAAATGCAGTTATCAGGAGCTACAACACAGGTGTTGTACGATCCTGATCCCAATACATCCGGTAACAACAGCAGCATTGTAGCTAATATTCAGACTGATACATGGGACTTACCACTTACATTTAGAGTGGGTGTTGGTTATCAACCACTTAAAACAGAAGACAACACAATAACGGTTTCACTGGATGCATTACATTTAAGTGATAACTATGAAAGTTTAAATGTTGGAGCTGAGTATTGTTATGATGATTTTATTTCATTAAGAGCAGGATATAAATCTCTCTTCTTGCCTGATTCCGAAGAATCATTTTCACTAGGATTTGGTTTGAAGCAACTATTAATGGGTAATATTGCTCTTAAAGTTGATTACGCTTATCAGGACTTCGGTAGACTAAATAGTATTCAGAAATTCACTTTTGGTATAACTTTCTGATCATAACGGCAGCTCTCTTTCTTTATTCCTTTTTGAGAGAGAGCTGTTTTTATTCATTTAAACGCGGTGTTACCATGAAAGCATTTTTATTATTCTTCATCCTCACAATTCTTTTTTCATCTCACAATTCACTAATTGCTAAAGACTATAAAGGAGCAGAATACCGAACTAAAGACACATATCTTTATGGCAGATTTGAAGTAAGAATGAAATCAGCTCATCGTGAAGGTATGCTCGCATCATTCTTTACTTATTTTGATGGAACTGGAATTTGGAATGAGATTGACCTTGAAATTATGGGGCGCTATGATGATGATGTTCAATTTAATGTTATTGCACCAACGCAATCCAACCATGTTGGCCACGTTCCTATGAGTTCATCACCACATCAGAATTATCATATTTATGCTTTTGAGTGGACACCTGCATATGTTTCCTGGTTTGTTGATGGCGTTGAGGTTTTAAAGCAAACTGGTTCACATATTCAAACTCTCACCCAGGCTCAGAAAATTATGATGAATATCTGGAATCCCCAATATGAAAACTGGGCTGGTAAATTTTATCCTGAGGCTTTACCTGCTTTTGCATTTTATGATTGGGTCAGTTATTACACCTATACACCGGGTTCAGGCAATTATGGAACCGATAATAATTTTACTTTTTCATGGATCGATAATTTTGACTCTTGGGACACAACTAAATGGGATAAAGCAACCCATACTTTCCCTGGGAATAATTGTGACTTTATACAGGAGAATGCTGTTTTTCAGGATGGCAAATTAATTTTATGTCTTACAAACAGTACGAATCTTGGTTATCAGGATATTCAGGCTCCATCAATTTTATGGGCAAGAGCTTATACAAATAAAGTTGAAATAAAATTTTCTGAGGAAGTAGATGAAATAATTGCTGAAACTATTTCAAATTATTTGATACCAAACGTAAATATTAATTCTGCTGCGCTTCTCTCGGATCTTAAAACAGTTGAATTGGATGTGACCGGTATTAATTTGAATCAGACTTATACTTTAATAGTATATACAATGAAAGATATAGCGGTTGTTCCAAATATTATGGGTTTGAGATCGAAGTCTATTATTCTTACCGAACCATTAGTATTTCCTGTAAAGATAAATTGTGGTGGTCCCGCTGTTTTAGATTACTTGCCAGATAAGGCGTTTTCTGAAAATAGTGAATATGGTTATCTTGACGGTGCTGCATCAGCATATCCATTAGTAGCAATCAGCGGTACTACTGAAGATAGTCTTTATCTGTTTGAGCATTACGGTGCTGTTAAATATGCTTTCAGAGTACCGAATGGAAGTTACTCACTTTTCTTGATGTTTGCTGAAAATTTTTTGACTGCATCCAACAGCAGAATATTTGATGTTTATGTTGAAAATAATAGAGTTATAGAAAATTTGGATATATATAGTGTTGCAGGACAGAATGCTGCTCACCAAGTATTTTTTTCAAACGTTTTAGTAACGGATGGTTTGCTTGAAATTCATTTTGCAGGGAAAGTAAACGAACCTGTAATAAACGGAATAGCTATTTATGCCAATTCCTCCGGTATTTTAGATGATAATGAGAATATTCCTGGTGGATTTAAAGTTGAACAAAACTATCCTAATCCATTTAACGGTAAAACAATAATTAATTACAACTTAAAATCAGCAGATAATTTAAGCTTTGAGCTTTACAATATATTAGGTGAAAGAATATTTTACAGTGATTTGGGGTTTATTCAGCCTGGTAATTATAGGTTTGAACTTGATACTGCGGCTTTAATTCAAAGTCCGCTTACCTCAGGAATATATTTTTATGTATTTACCGGGTCAGTTCAGAGACAATCAAAAAAACTGGTGTTATTAAACTAAATAGATTAATGAATCAATTTATTTATCAATATCAAACACAATTTTATCAAATAACTTCTTACTTGTATAAAGTAAAATACATCCCTACTCATAAAAAATATTCAACAATTCTCATAAAGATATCTAATAGGATTCATCATGAAATTAATTATTAAATGTTTCGCTTTTCTCGTTGCATTAATTGTTTTTATAAATGTAAATGTTGTAGCACAAATTTACACAACTACAAAAGTTGATGCACAAGTAAAAGAACTTGTTTCTAAAATGACACTTGAAGAAAAAATTGGACAGATGACACAAGTTACGATTCAAGCAGTTTCAAAAGTTCAAGGTACAAAAGATCAAAATCATCAATTAGATTTAGCAAAGCTGGAAGAAGCAATAAAAAAATATCATGTTGGTTCTATCCTGAACGTTTATGATGTAGCACATACTGCAGAATACTGGCACGAAGTAATAAATAAAATACAGACTATCGCTGTAAAAGAAACACGTCTTGGTATTCCCGTTCTATATGGAATTGATGCAATTCATGGCGTAACATATACAAAAGGATCAACATTGTTTCCGCAGGCCATTAGCATGGCTGCAACCTGGAACACAGAAATTGCAAAGCAAAGCGGTGAAATAACCTCTCTAGAAACTAAAGCCTCTGGAATCGCTTGGAATTTTTATCCAGTTATGGATATTGGAAGACAGCCACTTTGGAGCAGATTGTGGGAGACCTTTGGTGAAGATGTTTATCTAGCATCACAGATGGGCTCATCTTATATAAAGGGAGCGCAAGGCGATGATTTAAGTGCCCCGGACAAACTTGCAACATGTTTAAAACATTATGTCGGATATAGTTTTCCAATTAATGGACTTGATAGAACTCCCGCTTGGATTTCTGAAAGAATGATGCGAGAGTATTTTCTTCCATCATTTGAAGCAGGAATCTTAGCTGGTTCACCTTCAGTAATGGTTAACTCAGCCGAAGTAGATGGAATTCCTGGTCATGCAAATTATCATTTGCTCACAGAAGTCTTAAGAAACGAGATGAACTTTAAGGACTAGTTGTTTCTGATTGGGAGGATATAAAAAGATTACATACTAGGGACAGAGTTGCTTCAACTCCAAAAGAAGCTGTAAGAATTTCTGTAATGGCTGGTGTTGATATGAGTATGGTGCCTTACGATTTTAGTTTTTACAATTATCTTTTAGAACTTGTAAAAGAGGGTACCGTTCCAATGTGGAGAATTGATGAAGCTGTTAGCAGAATTCTTGCTGTTAAAATGCAGGTTGGACTTTTTGATAATCCATATCCAAATAAAGAATTATTAAAAGATTTTGCAAAAGATGAATTTACCACAATAAATTTAAATGCTGCAAGAGAATCAATAATTCTCACTAAGAATGAAAACAATATTTTGCCTCTTTCCAAAACAACTAAAGTGCTTGTAACGGGACCAACCGCAAATATGCTTTCTGTTTTAAATGGCGGCTGGACTATAACGTGGCAGGGAAATGAAGAATCACTTTATCCATCAGAAAAAAACACTGTTCTTGAAGCAATCCAAAATAAAGTCGGATCAAAAAATGTAAACTATGTAGAAGGTTGCAGTTTCGATAAAGACATAAATACAAACAAAGCAGTTACTGAAGCTAGAAATTCTGATGTTGTGATTATTTGTTTAGGTGAAGCCGCGTATTGTGAAACACCCGGAAGTATTTTTGATCTTAATTTGAACAAAGCCCAGTTAGATTTAGCGAATAAAATTATGGAAACAGGTAAGCCTGTAATACTAATTATGCTTGAAGGCAGACCAAGAGTTATAACTGATATTCTCACAAAAAGCAAAAGGAATTTTAATTGGATTTTTACCCGGAATGGAAGGCGGTAATGCAATAGCAGATGTTCTATTTGGTGATGTTAATCCAAGTGGAAAACTTCCTGTAACATATCCTAAATCACCAAATGGAATAACACTTTACGATTATAAACCTATAGAAAAATTTGATGGAAATGATTATAAACCACTTTGGCCATTTGGCTATGGATTAAGCTATACAACCTTTGAATTTTCCAATCTTAAGATTAGTTCTCAAGAAATTACCGAAAATGATGAATTAATTATAAAAATTGATGTCAAAAATACCGGAACTGTAGTTGGCAAAGAAGTTGTTCAATTATATTTGACAGATATGTATGGTTCTGTTACAAGACCAAACAAACAGCTAAAAGGATTTGAAAAAGTTTTGTTAAATCCAGGAGAAGTTAAGACAGTTGAATTTAAGCTTAATAAACAACATTTATCATTTATCGGTTTGGAAAATAAAAGAATAGTTGAACCAGGTGATTTTGTTATTTCAATTGAAAATCTAACAGCTAATTTTGGATTAAAATAGAGTTTTAATTTTAAATTTTGTTATACGTGTGAGGGAAGAATTAACACAAGATGCTAGATTCTTCCTTTTTTATTTATTGAAAATATTTTTCTATTGAGTTGAAGTATTAAATATGAAAAAAAGTATAAAAGCAATTTTTGCTATTGTTTTATTGATTGCATTCGAAAACATAAATCCTCAACAAATTTTTATAAATGAATTGATGTCTTCAAATAGTTTTACTATTGCTGATGAGGATGGAGATTTTTCGGATTGGATAGAAATATATAATTCAGAAAGCACTTCTGTTGATCTTTCAGGATACGGACTATCGGATGATGTAAGTACACCGTACAAATGGATTTTACCATCTTTAACTATAGCACCAAAAGATCACCTACTGATTTTTGCAAGTGATAAAAACAGAACTGAATATGTTAGACATTGGGAAACTGTAATCGACTGGGGTGATGTTTGCAAATATAGATTGGGAACAAGTGAACCACCTGCGAGCTGGAAAAACCTGGGATATGATGATCAATCCTGGACATCCGGACCAAGTGGATTTGGATTTGGTGATGGTGATGATTCAACCATAGTGCCAACTTCTGTTAATTCAGTTTACATTCGTAAAACTTTTTCTGTGCAGGATGTAAATGATATAAAAATGGCAGTACTTCATGTTGATTATGATGATGCATTTGTTGCATACTTAAATGGAGTTGAAATAGCACGGGCAAATATTGGAACTGTAAACATTCCACCAACTTTTGATGAATCTGCATCGACATTTACAGAACCATTAATTGTTTATGGAGAAAAACCAAATGCATATCTTATTGATAATTTTCAATCCCTTTTACAGAATGGAAATAATGTTCTTGCTATGCAGGTTCATAATTATGGGACGGGTTCTTCAGATCTTACGTTAATTCCGTTTTTGTCATTAGGAATGAATGTAATTCCAGCAAATCCAAATGGAGTAAATCCGCTTCTAGAACTGCCGAATAAATATCTTCACACAAATTTTAAATTAAGTTCTGCTGGTGAAACAATTGTTTTAACTAATCCACAGAACATAACTGTTGATGAGGTTACCTTCGGATCTATAGGACCAGATATTTCTTATGGTAGACAACCTGATGGAAGCAGTAATTGGTTTTTATTTTCAGAAGCCACACCTGGCGATAGCAACACAACTCAAGGGTTTACTGGTAGCGTAGGTGATCCTATTATTTCAACAAGCGGTGGATTTTATTCTGTTCCAATTACAGTTAGTATAACTCCCATTACAGTTAATGATAATATTTATTATACATTAGATGGTTCTGAACCAAAAGAAACATCCACACCGTATACAAGTCCAATCCAAATCAATTCAACAAAAGTATTACGTATTAAAACATTTAGTACAGGGATGTTACCAAGTAAAACGATCACAAATTCATACTTTATTAATTTTCAGTCCACACTTGCTGTAGTTTCACTCTCTACTGATCCTGGTAATTTCTTTGATGAAGAATACGGTATTTATGCGATGGGTGATAGTGCAGAACCTGAATTTCCGCATTTTGGAGCGAACTTTTGGCAGGATTGGGAAAAACCAGTTCATGTTGAGCTTTTTGAAGCGAATGGTTCAAAGGGATTTGGAATAGATATGGGGGTTAAGATTTTTGGTAATTGGAGCAGAGGTAATGCTCAAAAATCTCTTGCTCTATTTGCAAGAGGAATGTATGGATACAGTACCTTGAGTTATAAACTATTTGATGAACTTCCTTTTACTGAATATGAATCCTTTGTACTGCGTAATGCTGGCAACGATTGGGGTAATACAATGTTTAGAGATGCTTTAATGACAAGCCTTGTAGATGATGTGGATATTGATAAAGCTGATTATCGTCCAGCTATTGTTTTTATTAATGGGCAATATTGGGGAATACATAATATTCGTGAAAAAATTAATGAAAACTTTATTGCTCAACATCATAATGTAAATCCTGATAGCGTTGATATACTTGAAAATTATGCTGAGATAGTTGAGGGTAGTGATGAAGAATATCTCGAGTTATATTCATTTATTGAAAATAACAGTATGGCAATTCCATCAAATTATGAATATGTAAAATCCAAGATGGAGATAGATAATTTTATCAGGTATCAAATTTCGGAAATTTACTTCGCGAATACAGATTGGCCGGGTAATAATATAAAGTATTGGAAAACAAAGAGTAATGGTAAATGGCGCTGGCTGTTATACGATACCGATTTTGGTTTTGGTTTTCTTGATCCCAATAGTTATCAGCATAATACATTACAATTTGCTTTAGCAGCAAATGGACCTGGCTGGCCGAATCCACCTTGGTCTACTTTAATGTTAAGAAAATTAGTTGTTAATAATTCTTTTAGATATGAATTTATTAATGGCTTTGCAGATTTTTCCAATACTATTTTCAATCCAGCTGATGTTGTTAACACAATTAATGGTATCTCGTCAATCATTACACCCGAAATCGCCAGACATTCCACCAGATGGAATCAATTTACTTATGATGGTTGGTTAAGTAATGTTCAAGTTCTGAGAACCTTTGCCTCAAATCGATTGAATTATATGAGAGCGCATTTTATGCAATACTTTAGTCTTGCAGGTGTTGCACAGGTGAATCTATATAATGCTGATACAACTATGGGTCATATTCAAATTAATTCACTAGATATTAATCTTCCCAATTGGAGTGGTACATATTTTTTGGGTATTCCAATAAATATTTCTGCACAGCCTAAGCAAGGTTACCGTTTTGTAAGATGGGAAGGTTCAAGTACATCTACAAATGATTCTTTGTTGATTACATTAAATGGTACAATCACTCTTAATGCAGTATTCGCAATTGATTCAAACTTTAGCACTCCAAAAATTGTTATAAATGAAATTAATTATAACCCATCATTATCATTTAATACAGAAGATTGGATTGAACTTTATAATAATAGTAATAATCCTGTAAATATTTCAGGATGGATATTTAAAGATTCCGATGATGCCCACAGTTTTTTAATCCCTCAGGGTACAGTATTAGATTCGAACTCATATCTAGTTTTATGTGTAGATACTTCATTGTTCAAACCGCTATTTCCTGAGGTAAATAATTTTATCGGGAATGTGGGGTTTGGTTTAAGCGGGAGCGGGGAATTGATCAGACTTTATGATGATCAAATGATTATAATGGATTCACTAGTTTTTGATGATGCTGTTCCGTGGCCAACTCAACCTGATGGAAATGGGCCAACATTATCCTTAAAGAATCCGGATTATGATAACAAACTTGGGGAGAATTGGGCCGCTTCAGTTGGGTACGGTACACCTGGTAAAATAAATGATACTTTTGTAAATGCAGAAAATGAAGAAAGCATATTGCCCGCAGAGTTTGCGCTGTTACAGAATTATCCTAATCCGTTTAATCCAACAACAAATATCAGATTCGATATTCCTACGGCTTCTAATATTACTTTAAAAGTTTATGATATAATTGGGAATGAAATAGCTACCCTTGTAAATGAGTTTAAAAACCCCGGAAAGTATTTAATACAATTTGATGCCAGCAAATTATCAAGTGGAGTTTATTTCTACAGAATACAAGCAGATAATTTTATAAATACAAAAAAATTATTATTACTAAAATGAAAAATTTTTACATATCCATATTGTTTTTTTACACATTTACCTGTGTAATATCTTCTCAAACAGAAAAGGTTTCATTTATTTCTGTTAATGATGGATCACTAATTGAATTTACATCTTCAAATTTGCCCATTGTTGTTATAAACACAAACGGGCAGATTATTGTGGATGATGAAAAGATAACCGCTGATATGGGTGTAATTTATAATGGTGAAGGAATAAGGAATAATCTTACAGATCCTTATAATAATTATAATGGAAAAATTGGAATTGAAATTCGCGGCTCAACATCACAAATGTTTCCGAAGAAACAGTATGCTGTAGAAACGAGAGACGCTTTAGGTAATGATCTTGATGTCTCACTAATGGGTTTTCCTGAAGAAAGCGACTGGATATTATTTGCCCCGTATAACGATAAAAGTTTAATGCGTGATGTCCTGGTCTATAAAATTGCAAGCAGTATGGGCAGATATGCCAGCCGTTCAAAGTTTTGTGAAGTGGTTTTAAATAATGAATATATTGGAGTATATGTTCTGCTTGAAAAAGTAAAGCGTGATGTGAATCGTGTAAATATAAAAAAGATGGAACCGACGGATATCTCCGGGGATGCAGTTACCGGCGGTTATATTATTAAGATTGATAAAACAGATGGGGAAAATAATGATGGCTGGTATTCAACATATCTTCCGTATCCGCAATCTCCATATTCTGTATTCTATCAATACCATATTCCTAAACCTGATGAAATTGTTCAGCAGCAAAAAGATTATATACAAAATAAAATTTTTCAATTTGAAACAATGATGACAAACAGTATTAATATTTCAGATACTGCAACGGGTTATCCAAAATTTTTAAATACAGATTCTTTTGTTGATTTATTACTCGTTAATGAATTAGCTAAAAATGTGGATGGCTACAGATTAAGTACTTATCTTTATAAAGATAGAGATAGTAGAAACACAAAAATAAATGCCGGTCCAGTTTGGGATTTTAATCTTGGTTTCGGAAATGCGGATTACTATGATGGCTGGCTTACAAACGGATGGCAGCTTCAGTATCTTACTGATTACCAGAATATCCCTTCAGGAGAACCATTTCTAACTCCTAATTGGTGGAGAAAATTATTTGATGATATAACATTCAGAAATAAAGTTTATGCACGCTGGCAAAATGTAAAGACTGATATACTTAGCAGTCAAAAAATATTTAATTATGTAGATTCACTTACGATACTTCTTGATGAATCAAAGACAAGGAATTTTGAAAAATGGCCTGTGCTTGGTGTTTGGGTTTGGCCTAATTATTTTGTTGGACAGACTTATGCGCAGGAAATCATTTATCTAAAAACCTGGATCACAAATAGGTTAAATTGGATGAACAGTAATATGATAGGGGAGCCAACAAATATTGAAGAAAATCATATGGTAATACCTTCCGTTTTTTCACTAGAACAGAATTATCCAAATCCATTTAATCCAAGTACTAAAATTAGTTGGCAATCACCTGTAAGCGGCTGGCAAACATTAAAGATTTATGACATGCTTGGTAATGAAGTTGCAACACTTGTTAATGAAGAAAAACCGGCAGGAAGTTATGAGGTAGAATTCAACCTATCATCTATAAAACATAATCCATCTTCAGGAGTTTACTTTTATCGTTTGCAGGCTGGTGATCCTTCGGCAAACTCAGGACAGAGTTTTGTGCAGACAAGAAAGATGATACTTTTAAAATAGTAGTCTTAGTAGGTCTAAATTTTCTTGTAATAAGTTTTCCTTAAGCCATATTTAATCTATAATCATAAAATAGATTGGAACTAATTATGATTCCTAATCTCAGTACTATCGATTCAATAATAATCATCTCGTATATTTTAATTGTGCTTTTCATCGGCTTCTACTTCCGTAATAAGAGTAAAAGCAGTGAAGAATATTTTCTTGCTGGCAGAAGTATTGGATGGATTGCAATTGGTGCTTCATTATTTGCTACTAATATTTCTAGTGAACATTTTATTGGGCTAGCTGGAACTGGATCAAAATCAGGTTTGGCTGTAGGACATTTTGAATGGCTTGCTTGTTTAATGCTATTACTTCTTGGCTGGGTGTTTACACCGTTCTATTTAAAATCTGGTGTGTTTACTATGCCGGAGTTTGTTGAGAAAAGATACAACTCAGCATCTCGGTACTATCTAAGCTTTATCTCAATAATTGGTTATGTTTTAACTAAAATTTCCATCGCATTATATGCTGGAGGAATTTTACTTAATGCTGTTGTAGGATGGGATATGGTTACTGCTGCCGTCGTTATCGTTTTAATAACCGGAATTTATACGGTTATGGGCGGACTCTCGGCAGTTATTTATACTGACCTCGTTCAAACCGTAATCTTAATCGGAGGTTCGATTGCCCTTACTTTAATAGGGTTGGATAAAGCTGGCGGGTGGAATAATCTTGTTGCAAATACTCCAGTTGATTTCTGGAGCATGTTTAAACCACTAAGCGATCCAGATTTTCCCTGGACAGGAATCATTTTTGGTGCTCCAATAATTGGAATCTGGTATTGGTGCACGGATCAATATATTGTGCAGCGCGTGCTAAGTGCAAAAAATTTATCTAATGCACAAAGCGGAACTATATTCGCAGGTTTTCTAAAAATTCTGCCGGTTTTTATTCTTATTCTTCCCGGCATAATTGCATTCTATATTTCTGATGGTACTGTAAGTGGCGATAGAACTTATGCCTGGCTGGTTACAAATCTGCTTCCATCCGGATTAAAAGGTTTGGTAGTAGCAGGGTTATTAGCTGCGTTAATGTCCTCGCTAAGCGCAATGTTTAATTCAACTTCAACTCTGCTAACCATTGATATCTACAAAAAAATAAAACCTGATGCTGATGAAAAATCTACAGTAGCTTTTGGAAGAATTGCAACAGGTGTAATGGTTTTGTTAGGATTATTGTGGATTCCATTCATTGGGATTTTAAGCGATGATAGAATGTATGTCTATTTACAAAGTGTTCAAGCATATATCTCTCCGCCAATTGCTGCAATATTTTTATTCGGTATTTTTTGGAAGCGAGTAAATGGAAAGGGCGCTATGGCATCTTTAATTACTGGTTTAGTGTTAGGTTCATTTAGATTGATAATTGAAATCCAAAATAAAATTGATCCTTTATCAAATTCATTTTTACAAAGTATAGCATCCATAAACTTTCTTCACTTTGCAATATTTTTGTTTATTGTTTCTTCAGCCGTTTTAGTTCTTGTTAGTCTTTCAACAGCAAAACCTACTGCAGATAAACTTGAAGGAATGGTTTATTCGAGAAATATTTCTGTTATAAAGGATAAATGGAGAAGTATAAATATTGGATTTTCAATTCTATTACTAATCGTTCTGATAGCACTTTGGTGGAATTTTAGATAAAAACGACTAATTATGAAATAAAAAATCCCTCAAAAGAGGGATTTTTTGTGGGCGTTCACGGATTTGAACCGCGGACCCTCTGCTTGTAAGGCAGATGCTCTAAACCAACTGAGCTAAACGCCCAAATTTCTAATGAACTATTTGTTCATAATTTGGTGGACAAATATGCAGTTTTTCTAAAATAAAACCAAATAAGTGTAAAGATTTTGGAGCGAGCGACGGGGATCGAACCCGCGACATCCAGCTTGGGAAGCTGACACTCTACCAACTGAGTTACGCTCGCAATCATATTGAAATTGCAATGTAAAACTATGGTAATTTAAAATTTTTGTCAATCCTATTGTGCCAAAGCAAGTTGTTCTAATCCACGACTGCTAAAATCTCTGGTTCTTTGTTCTTTAATAACCATACTAGCCATTGCATTGTCCAAAGATTCATACAATTCAAATTTTTCAATTGTTCCAGTAAGGTTTAACATTGATTTTGAAAACATTCCTGGTTTAACAATTTTTATTGAGCCACCAAGTCGCATTAATTGTTTCAGAGTTACAACAAGGACACCAATAAATGCCGGATCTAACGAGTTACAGTTACTCAAATCAACTACAATTGTTTTGTATCCAAGTTCTATATCCATTTCAAGATGTTTTTTAAACCTTAGAGCTTCAGCAATTGTTGCCTGACTAAGATTGACTCTCTCAATTATAAAACCATTTGCAATTTGTCTTTGAAACTCTTCCATATCCATTCTCAGATTTATTGGCTGTTAGTTAGCCAATTAATATGCCACAGGTTTCAGTTGATTTTGGACTATAATGGAATGTTTTGGTGTTTCAGATTATTACATTAAACTAAAACATCCTCAATATGAGGATGTTTTGATACAAATTTATTAGGTATAGACTAATTTTTAAAAGCTTGTTCAACAAGATTAACTTGCTGCTGATTTGATAACTTACCAGAACCAACTGCTGGGCTCGCACCTTCAGGACGACTTACACAAATTAATTTTTGTTTACTGGTTAAAATTTCATTTATCCTTCCATGCAGAAAGTTCCAAGCTCCCATATTCTTAGGTTCTTCCTGTAACCAAATAATATTTATTGCTTTCGTATATGATTCTAAAATCTTAACTAACCTTTCTTTATTAAAAGGATAGAACTGTTCAATTCTTACAATTGCAGTATCTTGTATTTTATTCTTTATCCGATACTTGATTAAATCATAGTAAACTTTTCCGCTTGTTAGAATAATTTTAGTAACATCGTTTTTATTCGGAATCATTTCATCATCAAGTATTTCTTCAAATTTACCAATGATAAAATTCTCTTTTGGTGATTTTGCCTCTGGTAATCTTAACATACTTTTGGGTGTCATTATCACCAATGGCTTTCTATCAGATTGTTTTATTTGTCTTCTTAAGATGTGAAAATATTGAGAAGGAGTTGTAATGTTGCAAACCTGCATATTGTCTTCCGCACATAAAATTAAAAATCTTTCTAATCGTGCACTGGAGTGTTCAGGTCCCTGTCCTTCGTATCCGTGAGGTAAAAGCATTACAACACCGTTTGGCAATCCCCATTTTTCATATGATGCAACAATAAAATTATCAATTATAATCTGCGCACCATTTGCAAAATCACCAAACTGTGCTTCCCATAATACCAATGCAAGAGGATCTGCAGTGCTGTATCCGTATTCAAATCCCAAAACAGCAGCTTCTGATAATGAGCTATCTAAAGCTTCTAATGCTGCTTGATTATCGGAAATATGATTTAATGGAAAATATTCTTTTCCGGTTTTGATATCTGTAAAAGCAATATGCCTTTGACTGAATGTTCCACGCACACTATCTTGTCCGCTTAATCTAACAGGAGTTCCTTCCAACAAAAGACTTCCGAAAGCTAAAGACTCTGCTAAAGCCCAATCTGCTGCTTCTGATCCATCAATAAGTTTTTTTCTTTTCTCTAAAAACTTTTCAAGTTTCGGATGACCATTAAATTCTTCTGGTAGCGTGGACAAAGAACTAACAATATCTCTTAAAGTTTCTTCAGTAATGGCAGTTTTTTCTTCTTTCAGATGTGATTGAAGTTCACTTTTTGAAACTGCTAGGGGAGCTTCATTGATAAATGCAGCACTCTTACGTTTAATAGAATCAAATGCAATTCCTAATTCATCATTAAATGATTTATGCATTTGTAATACTTCATCAATAGTCAATATCCCATCATTAACTAATTTTTGTTCGTACAATTTTTTAACAGATGGATGAGATTTTATTTTATCATAAAGCAGCGGCTGAGTAAATCCTGGCTCATCACCTTCATTGTGTCCGTGTCGTCTGTATCCAAATAAATCTATAACAACATCTTTTTTGAAGATAAGTTTATACTCAAATGCTATTTGTGTAACCCAAAGTGCTGCTTCAGGATCTTCACCATTCACGTGGAAAATTGGGGCCTGAATCATCTTTGCGACATCAGTTGCATAAGTTGTTGAGCGAGAATCTTCCGGTGTAGTAGTAAATCCGATTTGATTATTTACAATTATATGAATTGTTCCGCCTGTTCTGTAACCACTTAGTTGTGATAGGTTTAATGTTTCTGCAACAACACCTTGACCGGCAAAAGCAGCATCACCATGAATTAATATCGGCATAACTTTTTGATGTGCTTTACTGTCACCAAGTCTTGTTTGTTTTGCTCTAACAATTCCTTCAACTACAGGATCAACCCATTCAAGATGACTTGGATTTGATGCAACAGAGATGGTTACTGTTTTACCATTTGAAGTTGGATATTTTCCGGTTGCACCAAGATGATATTTAACATCGCCGGAGCCCTGAATTGTGTTGGGATCTTTAATATCTTCAAACTCACTAAAAATAGATTCATAAGATTTACCTATGATATTTGTAAGTACATTTAATCTTCCTCTATGAGACATACCAAGAACGATTTCATCAATTCCGTGTTCAGATGCCTGATTAAGTATTTTATCCATTACAGGAATTAATGTTTCAGAACCTTCGAGTGAAAATCTCTTGTGCCCTATAAATTTAGTATGAACAAAATTTTCAAATAATTCTGCTTTTATCAGTTTATTAAGAATATTCTTCTTTACATCATCATTGTATTTGGGAGAGTTTTGTAGTGGTTCCATTTTACTCTGAAGCCAAACTTTTTCGGCTGGATTCTGGATGTGCATATATTCTACACCAATTTTCTCACAGTACGTTTTTTGTAGAATATTAATTACTTCTCTTAAAGTTGCAGTTTTAAGTGCGCCAAATCCGCCCGTAACAAAATGTCTGTCCAAATCCCAAACAGTAAGATTAAATGATGACGGATCGAGTTCGGGATGATAAACTGAACGTGTTCCTAATGGATCAAGATCAGCAAGTAAATGACCACGAACACGATACATATTAATTAGCTGTAAAACTTTTGCTTGTTTGATTATCTCATCTGTACTAATTGCATTATCAAATCCACCTGGTTGATAATCTGATTCCCATTGCAATGGTCTGGATGGAACTTTTAATGAACTAAAAATTTCTTCATAAAAACCATCTTTACCTAAAAGTAACTCATTAATTTCACGTAAGAACATTCCTGATTCTGCACCCTGAATTATTCTATGATCATAAGTGCTTGTTATGTTCATTACTTTGCTAATTCCAAGAGAAGAGATTGTAGCGGATGACATTGCCTGATACTCAGCATTATATTGAATTGCTCCTGTTGCGATGATAGTACCTTGCCCAATCATCAAACGGGGGATTGAGGAAACTGTACCGATTGTTCCCGGATTTGTAAGTGTTACAGTTGTCCCTGCAAATTCTGCCGGATCAATCGTTCCTTTTCTTGATCGAATAACAATGTCTTCATAAGCTTTCCAAAACTCTTTAAAGTTTAATTTGTTTGCTGCTTTAATATTCGGGACAAGCAGAGAACGGCTTCCATCTTTTCGTTCAATATCAATCGCTAAACCAAGATTAACATTTTTACGAATTATAATGTTTGGTTTGCCTTCTATAATTGTAAAACCATTATTCATTGATGGAATTTTAGAAATACCTTTAAGAATTGCCCAGCTTATCAAGTGTGTAAATGAAATCTTACCTTCATTCTTTCTCTGTAAATGCTGGTTTATAATAATTCTATTCTCTTCAAGCAGTTTTACTGCTATTGTTCTTTGCGAAGTAGCAACAGGAATAGTTAAACTTGAATTCATATTATCAAGAATTCGCTGAGAACTGCCGGCGATTGCTTTTACTTCGTCATCATTCACCTGGCTTAGGCATTTCAATATTTTTGGGAAGTGTTAAAAATCCAGTACTTTCATTTTCTTTTGATCCATTTGGTTTATTTTTATTCTCAACATTACCAAAAAAGTTTTTCCATTGATCGGAAACTTCATCAGGTTTTTGTTCATATTGTTTGTAGAGTGATTCAACAAACCAGGTGTTTGCACCGAATTTTTCTAATTCTTCTTTTTGCTTTTTAGTTAATTTTTCAGGTTTCATTTTTGCTTAAATGGATTTTTGTTTACAAATTCTATTAAGTTTATTTTGCAATTAGATAGTTATTCAACTATATAATTTGGTGTTTATAATTCAATCGGATTTAGTGCTGAAAATATAAGACATTATTACAAAAAAACTATGCAAGAAAATGATCAATTAAAAAATTTGCGTCTCAATTATGAGCGCGATCAACTACTTGAATCAAATATCGGTAGTAATCCATTCATTCAATTCAAGTTTTGGTTTGATTTAGTTCTAAAGGCTAATATCACTGAGCCAAATGCTATGACAATTGCAACCGCCACAAAGAACGGAATTCCATCTGCAAGGATGGTATTACTAAAAGGATTTGATGAAACCGGATTTACATTTTTTACCAACTATGAAAGCAGAAAAGGGAAAGAGCTTTTAGAAAATCCTTTTGCATCATTACTTTTTTGGTGGAGAGAATTTGAACGACAGGTTAGAATTGAAGGTAGAATTGAAAAGATCAGCAGAAAAGATTCTGAAGAATATTTTAATGTTCGTCCAATAAAAAGTAGATATGGAGCATTGTCCTCAAACCAAAGCGAAGTTATTGAGAATAGAGAAGTATTAGAAAAAAGATTTTTGGATTTAGAAAAACAATTTGGTGAAAATCCACCAACTCCTGAAAACTGGGGCGGATATAAATTGATTCCAAATAAGTTTGAGTTCTGGCAGGGGAGACGAGATAGATTACACGATAGAATTTGTTATGAAAAAGTTAAAAATGATTGGAAGATTTATAGGTTGCAGCCTTAGAAAAATTATCTAGCCTAGTAATCTCTCTTGTAATAATTTTTCCATCTCTCGACGTCCATCTAATATGCAATGTATTAGAACGTCCTTCTTATTTATTCTATAAATAATCCGATAAGTTTTATAATGAATTTCTAAAAAATCTTGAATGTGCAATAATTGTAACTCAGGAGGTACATGACCACGGTGAGGATAAGATTTAAGTTCTAAACACTTGCTCCTTAAATTATCTACAAAATTATCCGCGCTTCGTTCGGAATCATTAAATAAAATGTATTTGTAAATTTCTTTCAAATCAGCAGCAGCATCGAAAGTAAAATTAACGATGAAGTTCATTACGTTCTTTTTTTAATTCGTTAATTTGTTTTTTTAAGTCGCTAAAAGTTTTGCTAAATGATTTTATTTTTCCTTCTTTTTCACTTTTACTGCTTAATGCAAGTATTTTAAGTAGCGCTATCGCTTCCTGTTGTTTTTCATAGACTTTAACATCTTGCAGAATTGCTTTGGCTTCACCGTTATGTGTGATAAGAATTGTTTTGTAATTTTCAGAAACATCACGAATAACTTCTGATGCGTGAGTTTTAAGGTAGCTTATTGGTCTAACTGATTCACTTAGTTTCATAATTTTTCCTAAAATAATTTTGACCAAAATATAGACCTTTAAATAGTCTAAGTCAATTTAATTATTTTATTAAAAGGAAATGTTTTGTTGATTCGAAAACATTTCTACTATCTTCAGTAATTTTTAGAGTATAAAAATAAATTCCTTCAGCAAGATTCTGACATATCAAATCCAGCTTGATAATTACCGGCTTCTAAATGCTATCAATCAATGTTGCAATCTGAGTATCATAACAGTTTTCAACTGTAAGTTTTACATGTCCTGGTTCGTAAAATAGTAAAATTAATTGTAGTATAAGGATCATCAACAATTGATGAATTACATCCAAATATAAAAGAGTAAGAATAATTATTAATAAATATTTTTTCATTTTTATCTTTCTAAAATTTTAATTTCTACTTTGATTAAAAACTGTAACCTATACCAATTGAAAACGTAACAAAATGTTGGTTGTAACCGCTCAAATCTCTCAAACCTTCATCGTAAAAAAGCCCGTAAAGATATCTTAACTTTAATCCTGAATAGAAGAACCAATAATTTGTATTCTCATCCAAAGGAAGTTTAACATCAATTGAAGCACTTATTCCAATTGCGAATGATGCTAAGCCTATCTACAAAATCTACAAAATCATAATGTAAGATCTATTTACAAATGAAAATGAAGGTCCAAATCCGTAGGAAAAATATTCATCGATTTCATTTTTTAATGAAAGATCAAAATTGTTAAGAGATAATGAAATATCAGAATAAGAATAACCAATTGGAGTTGGATCACTTTCACCTGTATAAACAAATTTTAAAAAATTATCAAAATCAGAATATACATATGAATAATCAACTTGAATATCATATCCATATATATCTTTATTTTCATAACTCACTTCAAATCCATAATTGAAAATATAGTTTTCATCCCCCATTATTTTTAATGAATTTTCAGAATTATAAATATAAACCCTAATGAGGGCTTTAACAGTTATTTGATGCTGTGTGAAAGAAGTAGATGTGAAAATTGAAATTAGGATATTATAAAAATGAAAATCTTCCCTGACATTTGTTTACCCAACAGAAAATTAGAAAAAAGTTTAACCAAAATTAAAAGTTATATAATCTAATTCAAACAGAAGCTCACTTAAAACCTAAACTTTGTTTTTATAAAATCTGAATTTGAAATTAGAGTTCTTACCGTAATTGCTGTCATTATTATTATTCCACCAATGATAGCGTAAAACGATGGTACTTCGCCATATCCGATAAAAACCCAAATTGGATTTAACACAGGTTCAAACATCGAAATGATTGAAGCCTCAACTGCTATGATCCTTTTTAATCCATAACTAAAAAGTGCGTAGGCAAATGCAATCTGAAAAACACCAAGAAAACTTACCATTGCAAAATCCTGTATTGAAATAGTATTCATATCAGTTATAAATGGAATGCAGATCAGCGCAACAATAACATTTCCATAAAAGATTGAAGACTCACCGTATTGCGGCTCGTTTTTTTTCATTCCCAAAAAGAATGCTGCAAAGGCAACTCCGGCTAATAATGCTGCAATGTTTCCTTTAATATCGCCTGGAGTTAAATCACCCATAAAAAATAAAATCATTCCCAAAAAACAAACCACAATTGTAATAATGTTTATTCTTTCCCATTTTGTTTTTGTGAGCAGAGGTTCAAATATCAAAACATAAATCGGTGCAGTTGATTGCAGGAATATTGCATTTGCCGCTGTTGTGGTTTTTGTTGCAATCACAAATAATATTAAAACCGCTGCGTATGCAAAAGAATTGAGTAATGCTAAAGAATTTAGTTTTAAGATTCTTTTTCTGAACATTAGAGCAAACACAACTGCTGCTATTGCACAGCGAAAAAATGAAAGCTCCATTGAATCCAGAGAAATGAGTTTGATGAAAAGTCCGCCTGAACTCCATAAAATTGCTGTCAGGAAAACGGCAAGAATTCCTTTGTTATGTTCTGATATGTTCTGCATTAAAAAATTGTAAACATTACTGAATTTATTTTAGTATGCCTAAATTACAGAAAAAGAATTAATAGAATAATCAGATCGTTAATTAAATGAAGTATCACTATAATCCGCCAATAATTTTAAAGAAAATCTTTAGTGATTTTAGCTGGAATACAAATAATGGAAAAGTTCTATTAACTTTTGATGATGGACCAAATCCTGGCACGACAGAAATAATTCTAAAAAAACTTTCTGATGAAAAAATAAAAGCATTATTCTTTTGTGTTGGTGAGAATGTTCAAAAATATCCGGAATTAATTCATCAGATTAAAGATGAAGGTCATTCTTTTGGCAATCATACTTTTAATCATAAAATATTAAATAAAATTTCTGATGAAGAAAAAGATTATCAGATATCATCAGTTAACAAGATCTTTATTGATCAATTTGATATCAATCTTAAATATTTTCGTCCATCGCACGGCAGATTTCAATTATCAACTTCATCGTTAATGAAAAAGCATCAGTTAAAAAATATAATGTGGTCATTGCTCACATACGATTATAAAAATGACTTATCAATCGTTAAATTTGCTGTTGAAAAATATCTTAAACCAAATTCAATTATAGTTTTGCACGATAGCAACAAATCAAAAAATATTATCTCAGATTCAATCAGTTTTATAGCAGATGAAGTGGAAAAAAGAAATTATCAGTTTGGAGAAGCCGAAGAATGTTTGAACTGATATTTCTGTTTATAATGATTGGATATTTCTTTCAATCATTCATTTTTATTATTGGCGCAAGAAAAAAGTTCCCTAGAATATCCGATGATAAACTGCCGACTGCAACTATAATTGTTGCTGCAAGAAATGAAGAAGAAAAAATTCTTCGCA
Organism: Ignavibacteriales bacterium; assembly: GCA_016707115.1. GTDB lineage: Bacteria > Bacteroidota > Ignavibacteria > Ignavibacteriales > Ignavibacteriaceae > IGN3. The sequence continues at coordinate 245,001 of JADJIH010000006.1, forward strand.
CACTTCAATCACTTGATAAACTTGAATATCCTGAAGGCAAACTCCAGATTATGATCGTTGATGATCAATCAACTGATTCAACTGGAAAAATTATTGATGATTTTATTGCAGGCAAAACCAGATTTCAAAAAATCACAACAGAAGAACATCACACAAAACTTATTGGCAAAATGCGCGCACTTGCTTATGCAATTAAGGAAGCAACCGGAGAAATTATTCTAACTACCGATGCTGATTGTGAAGTAAAACCACTTTGGGTTAAAACAATTTGTTCGCATTATGAAAAAGATGTTGCGCTTGTAAGCGGAGTAACAACTCAGACTTCAGAAAAATGGTTTCACGGAATGCAGGCAATTGATTTTGTTTATCTGCTTACTGCTGGTGCCGGAACAACAAATCTAAAAGTTCCAATTTCGTGTATCGGAAATAATATGTCATTCAGAAAATCTGCTTACGATGAAGTTGGCGGATATGAAAAACTTCCGCACAGCGTTACTGAAGATTTTACTCTGATGAATGCAATTTACAATCTTAAAAAATACAAAGTAATTTTTCCTGTTGAATCAGATTCACTTATCACTTCAATTCCGTGCCGTTCATTAAAAAGTTTAGTACTTCAAAAAAAACGATGGGGAGTTGGCGGACTTGGAGTTCCATTTCGTGGTTTTGTTATAATGTTCTGGGGTTTTACAGCAAACTTGCTAGTATTATTAACACCTTTCTTTTTCTCGCCTACATGGTTAACTTTGGTTGTGTTTAAAGTAGCTTTGGATTTTTTCCTATTGTATCCTGTTCACGTTAAACTTGGAATTGCAAAAAATCTAAAGTACTTCTTCCACTTTGAAGTATACTATTTAATTTATGTAATACTTCTTCCGTTTATTGTTTTACCAAATAAAAAAGTGATCTGGAAGGGCCGAGAATATTAATGCTTCTTCTTTGCAACTATTACGTTACATATCGATGCAATGCTTATTGTGAGTTTTGCCATTTTGGTGATCATACCAATTTTAAAGATACACCTTATGCCAGCTTAGAAGATTTTAAAAAAAATGTAACTCAGCTTGCAGAACTTGGTGTTAAGTTTATTGATCTTACCGGCGGTGAACCTTTACTTCATAAAGATATTGCAGAGATGGCTAAGTTTGCACACGATTTGAAGATGCAGACAAGTATTACCAGTAATGGATTGTTGTATCATAAGTTTGCTGAAAAACTTTTAGGAAATATTAATCTTCTTCACTTCTCATTAGATTCACCTGATGAAGAAGAACATAATAAGATTAGAAAAGTTGATTGTTACAATTCCGTTTTCAAAAGTATTGAGATTGCAAAATCACTTGGTGAATATCCTGATATACTTTTTACAGTTACAAATGACACTTATAAAAAACTTCCAAGAATGCACGAGATTGCACGGAAGCACGATTTAGTTTTGTTGGTTAATCCGGTTTTTTCTTATTTCGGAAATCCTGGACTAAGTGATGAGGCAACCGATTATGTTGATCAATATTGTGATGGCAAAATGGATATCTATCTTAACAAAGGATTTATGAAGTTAAGAAAAGATGGCGGAAATGATATCAACAATCCAAGCTGCAAAGCTGTTTCTCGCGTTATAGTAATTTCTCCCACTAACGAAATAATTTTACCGTGTTATCATTTTAGTAATGATAAAATCCCGATTGATAAACCTATAAAAGAAATTCGGGATTCAGAAAAGATAAAACATTTTATGAAGATGGAAGGCCGATTTGATTTTTGTCAGGGCTGCACAGTTAATTGTTACTTTGAACCCTCATTTGCTTTCCCAACAAATCTCTATGCAATCTCAAGTTTAACATCAAAGTTTAAGTACAGTTATAATAAACTGATCAAACAAAAAATTAAAAAGAAATTTATTCAAAATTCTAATAATGAATAATTAAAAATGAACAATGATAAATTAAAAATGTCATTTCGAATCCGACTTCAGTCGGTGAGAAATCTTTCACAATATAAGATATCAGATTTCTCAGTCGAAGACTCCTTCGAAATGACACACAAAAAAATAAACTTAGTATTTTATTGTATCCTTTTTTTGTTTATTGTTCCTTCAATCTCTTTGGCACAGTTCAATCACGAATTATTTCCAGCAGATTTAAATATCCAGCCTTTCACAGCAAATATTCTTGAACCAAAGGCCGGATTTCTATTTAATATCGATAACGATAAGTTAAGATTAGATATTTCAACTTCACGCGATATAGTTAAATGGTATGATGATGATGAAACAATTTCAATCGGTGCTGATCTTTTTACTTTTACAAGATTAAGAAGCACTGATGAATTTAAATTCCCGGTTGAAACAATTGATTATCTTTTTGGATTTAATGCCGGATACAAAAAGCAAATAGAAGGAAATAGGGAGTTCGGCATAAGGTTTAGATTAAGCCATATAAGTGCTCATCTTGTGGATGGTCAGTATGATGCAGTAAATCAAGAATGGCGAGAGGGAAGAGAACCTTTTGTTTTTAGTAAAGAGTTTATTGAGTTATTTCCGTATTACAGATTCAATACTCTCAGAGCTTATGTTGGATTAACTTATATCTTTCACATAATCCCGGAAGAAATTAAACAGTTCAATGCTCAGGTGGGATTTGATTACTTTGTCACTCAATTCGGTAATGAAAGTATGACACCATTCGTAGCGTATGATTTCAAACTTGCAGGTAATGAAAAATATGTTGGCAATAATATTTTTTCGGCGGGAGTTAAATTTGGTAAATGGAATCAAAGAGGATTGAGTTTATACTATACTTACATTTCTGGAAAAAGTATTCACGGCGAGTATTTTGATGTGAATGAAAATTATTCTGCAATAGGATTAAATTTTGAGTTATAATGTCTGATCCAATATTTACTGAACCAAGAGTTTATACTACAACAGTAGCTAAAGAAAGATGGAAGAAAATTAAAAGCTATTTACTCCATATCGGATTATTTCTTGTAACTTTTATTACTACAACTTTAGCCGGAGTTGAATGGACTACGGGACACATGCCTCCTTACGAATTCTATATGCTGGCAAAAGGATTGCCTTATTCAATAAGTATCTTGTTAATTATAACTTTTCATGAATTTGGTCATTACTTTGCAGCAAGATTTCATCGCATAAGAGCCACACTTCCGTTTTATATTCCGTTTCCTCCGATTCCATACTTTATAAACTTTGGTACGATGGGAGCGGTAATCAGAACAAAGTCGCCAATCTATTCAAAGAAAGCAATGTTTGATATAGGAATTGCAGGACCACTTTCAGGATTTGTAATCTGTCTCGGACTTTTAATCTATGGGTTTACTCACGTTCCATCAATCGATTATTTATTAAATATTCATCCCGATTATTTTTCACCGGATTATGGCAAAGATGGGATGCAGCTAATATTTGGGGATTCAATTCTATTTTCTTTTCTACGATATGTCTTTGTAAATCCAAATTCATTTTTTCCACCAATGAGTGAAATCTATCATTATCCATTTCTTTGTGCAGGATGGTTTGGTTTGCTCGTAACATCAATGAATATGATTCCTGTTGGACAATTAGACGGAGGACATATTTCATACACGATGTTTGGTGATAAAAAGCATTATAATGTTTCAGCTATCTCTGCAATAATATTGGCAGTTATTGGCTTTGTTGGAGTTTTAGATTCATTATTAGAGTTTAATCTGGGTATTGGCTGGAGCGGATGGTTGTTTTGGGCATTCATTCTATACTTCGTGGTTAAGCTAAAACATCCGCCTGTTAACGATGTATTGCCATTAGATAGAAAAAGAATGTTCCTTGGATATGTAAGTTTCTTTATTTTTGTAATATCATTTTCGCCATCACCGCTTATACTTAATGCAATTGGCTGAAATGGTTTTATTTTTACCTTGTTGAAGTTTAGTTATTAAGAAATATTTAGCTATATGAAAATTAAAAACTTAAAAATTACTGCACTTAATCTCATTCTGCTTTTCATCTTTATTGGATGTGAAAAAGATTATGATAGTGTTATTGAAAATTACATCCCAGATTACCAGGTAAAACTGGTTTCACCATCAGATTCTATTCGATATAATCCGGTGGATTCCTTAGTTACTGTAAGAATTGAGTTCAATTCTGCATCTACTATACAAAGCGTTTATTGTGACGTTTATGCTTCGGACGATTCAAAACTTAATTCTTCACCTTTGCCACTTCTGGATAATGGAAAAACTGCAAATGGAGATGATGTAGCTAATGATGGCTCCTTTGCAAATAAAATTCCTCTTAGTGAATCATATCCAAATGGAATTTATAACATAAAATATTTTGTAACTGATAAATCAAACTCAACAAATCAGGTGGCATTAGGAACGTTTAAGTTTAATAATGGACAGGCTAACATTGCACCCATAATTTCAAATGATATCGTTGATCCTGACACAGCAGTTGTAACCGATACTACTATAATCCTTACTTCAATAAATGTATTTGATGAAAATGGATTATCTGATATTGATAAAGTTTACTTTGTAGTTTATAGACCAAATGGAACAACAAGCGGTGCCCAAAATGTTCTATTTGATGACGGATTATCATCACACGGGGATTTGACAGCCGGAGATGGAATTTATTCTCTCATCATTGAAATCTATTCTACAAATGCAAAAGGCACATATAGATTGGAATTTCAGGCTAAAGATCGTGGTGGAAAACTAAGCAACATCATTAATCATTCTCTAATTATACAATGACAAAATATTTAATTCTTACTCTTACAATTATTTTAGCCTCAAGCAGGATTTCTGCTCAGCTTTCACCTGATAATTATGTGCTGCTTGATGATAAAAATGCTTTAAGTAAAATTAATTTTCAGAATCCTCTCAGTAATACAATTACAGATATAATAACTATTGGTGATACAATCTGGTTAGGTACCAGTCGAGGAGTCAGTTTATCTATTGATGGCGGAGAAAACTGGACAAACTTTTACGGCCAGGCAGATTTTGGAACTGATAATATTTCATCCATCGGTTATAACAATGGAGTTTTTTGGTGTGCTACAGCAAGATCTGCAGAAGTAACCGGCGGACAAACTCTTCCTGAAGGAACCGGATTAAAGTACACAACTAATCTTGGAGCCAGCTGGACAACTGTACCGCAGCCTCTCGATCATCCTGACAGCACAACTGAACAATACGGTAACAATACATTACAGGCGTTACCAGTTACTGTAGCCATTCAAAATCTTGCTTATGATATTGCATTTACTCCAAACACAATCTGGATTGCAACTTTTGCTGGTGGTCTTAGAAAAAGTACAGATAACGGGCAAACCTGGAAACGTGTTTTGCTTCCTCCGGATAATTTAAATTCAATTGCACCAACTGATATATTAGATTTTTGTCTTTCACCAGTTAACGGAGAATTTTGTGGAGAAGGAAATCTTAACCACAGAGTTTTTTCCGTCATCTCAACAGATGATAATACACTTTACGTTGGAACAGCTGGCGGAATTAATAAATCTACTGATGACGGAATAAGCTGGACAAAATTTAATGCTCAGAACCAATCTGAACCGATAAGTGGAAATTTTATTACTGCTCTTGGATACAATCAGCTTTCGAATACAGTTTGGGCATCAAGTTGGAAAGCAGAAGATCAGTCTGAATTTTATGGTGTCAGCTCTTCTTCTGATGGCGGGCAAACCTGGAGAACTTATTTAAGAGATGAACGCCCGCATAATTTTGGATTCAAAGACTTTCATACTATGATTCCAACTGATAACGGAGTTTTTCGTTCATCGGATAATGGATTAACTTGGCTGCTCCCAAATTCAATTGTAGATGCTGAATCTGAAGCTTCTTTAAGAACAAATATTTTTTATGCTGCTGATTCATATCAAAATAAAATTTGGTTAGGTACTGCGGATGGATTAATTAGATTGCAGGAAACACCTGGCAGAATGTGGGAAGGTACCTGGAAGATTTACTTTGCTTCACAACCACTTGCCGCAAATGATGAATCATATTGTTATCCAAATCCTTTCAATCCAAGACAGGAAGAATTAAAAATTAAGTACAGTACCGGCGGTACTGAAGCAAATGTTACAATCCGCATTTTTGATTTCAGTTTTAACTATGTAAGAACTGTAATTCAAAATGTTTCAAGGAATCGTGATCTTGAAGGTACACCGGAGTTTTGGGATGGAAAAGATGATAACGGTAATTATGTTCCAAACGGAGTTTACTTTTATCGTGTTGAGGTTGGAGATAATGATGGTGTTTACGGAAAGATTTTGGTGATGCAATGAGAAATAAATTTATCTTACTTGCAGTCTCAATTTTTTTCATTTCAGGATTTTTGATTGCCCAGCCAAAGTTTACAGAGATAAACAGTAAAGTTGGTGCATTTAGCAGAATGGGTTTTGGCGCACGCGGTATCGGTATGGGCAACGCAATGTCATCTGTAACAACAGGTAATTTAGTTTCATATTATAACCCTGCTGTTTCACCATTCCAGGAAAATAATTCTATGCAGTTAGGTTATTCAGTTTTATCTCTGGATAGATCATTAAACTTTTTAAGTTTTACACGCAAGTTTGATTTCTATTCTTCTAAAGATACTTCTGTAGATAAAAAACCAACCAGCACTGCCGGAATTAGTTTTGGAATAATTAATTCAGGTGTTAGCGGAATTGATGGTCGAGATAATAATGGATTACCAACAGAAGAACTTTCAACCTCAGAAAACCAGGTTTTTCTTGGAGTAGCAAATCGTTTTTCAAAAAAACTATCTATTGGTATCGCTGTTAAATTTTATTATTACAAGTTGTATGAGGATATCACCTCTAATGGTTTAGGTTTGGATATCGGCGCACTCTATAAAGTAAATGATAACTGGAATGTTTCATTAATGCTTTCAGATCTTAACAGCCAGTATGAGTGGGATACGGCTCCCATTTATCAGCAGCAGGGTTTAACAACAAAAGATAAATTTCCGTTACTAAAAAAAATTGGTGTAAGTTATTATAAACCTGAAATAAAACTTCTTACAGCAATTGAATTTGAAAGCAGCAACGCGGGAACAAATATCATCAGACTTGGTGCTGAGTATAACATCTACGAAAACTTATTTTTACGCGGCGGTATTGATCAGTTTAATTTGAGCAATACAGATGCGGGAGTAAAACCTTCACTTGGATTTTCTTACGCAAAGACTCTGGGTGATTGGATAATCGGTGTTGATTACGCTTTTATGATGGAGCAGTACTCTTCAAGTGATAGACATATTATTGGATTAAATATTATTTTTTAAATCGATAATCAATAAGTTTAAAAAGTAAAAAACATAGAATTGTCATTCCCACGAAAGTGGGAATCTATTTCAAGAAAAATATTTTAGATTCCCGTCTTCACGGGAATGACAGTTTAAGGTATAAATAAAAACTAAGTAATGTATATGAAAAAAATTCTTTTATTTATTTTATTCTCTTCTGTAACAATGTTTGCCCAATCAGCCGGCAATACAGGATTGTCATTCCTTAAGTATGGTTTTGGCGCCCGTAACATTGCAATGGGTGATGCCGGAACAGCTCTATCAAACGATCTTACAGGATTGTTTTATAATCCTGCCAAACTTGCATTAACAGATAAATCCGAAGTTTTATTTATGCACAATCAATGGATACAGGATGTTAGCAGCGAAGTAATTGGTGCTAAAACTGTTTTATGGGGAATTCCATTTGCAGTTGGCTTTAACGTTACTTCCATTGATGGAATTGAGTACAGAGAAATTCCAGGTGAACCAATTACAGAATTTGATGCAAACTATTTCTACGGAAGTTTATCAACGGGTTTTTTTGTAACTGATGATATTTCAGTTGGTGCCGGAGTTAAATATTTGTATGAAGGTTTGTTAAATGATGAAGCATCAGGTTTTGGTTTTGATTTTGGAGTAAACTACTTACTGCCTTACAAAGGTTTATCTGCTTCTGCAGTTGTAAGAAATATTGGTTCTATGAATGCACTTAGAAACGAAGAAACAAAACTTCCTTCAGAATTAAGAATTGGCACTGCTTACACATACAGCATGGAAGAAGCAAAATTTGATTTTACAGGCGGCGCAGAATACCAGAAATATTTAGACACCGAAGACAACCACTTTAACTTTGGCGGAGAAGTTCTATACAACAAATTAATTGCAGCCCGCGCAGGTTACCAAACCGGATACGAAAGCCGCGGCTTTACAGCAGGCATTGGTTTGATGTGGGGCAACTTAAAGTTTGATTACGCATTCCTTCCATTCTCTTATGGATTAGGAAATGCAAACTTGTTTTCGCTTCAGTTTAAGTTCTGAGGATTTAAACAGAGTCTGTCAAACCTAGCGTAGTCGAAGGGTGACTATCTTTTTAGGCACGAGCAATCGTGCCTTTTTTATTGACTTTGATTCCTGGATTAACGACGTTTGGGTAGTTTATATCTTCTGTGGGTGCGGTGGGGGCAATCAGGTGGAAAGGGGGGTGCTTTTGATGGCGGACGGGGTTGTGGTGGGTGGGGGAGGGTTAACGGGCAGGATACATGTTTTAAAAAAAGTTACAAAATACTGTATTCAACATTTTAGAGTTAGGCTTGGTTCGGGGAGTTATAATTAAAACTGAAAATGCTGCGCCTACCCCAGTCGAACTAACATCTTTCACTGCCTCAATAAGTCTTAACAAAGTAAATTTAAATTGGCAAACAGCAACAGAGTTAAACAATCAAGGATTTGAGATTCAAAGAAAGTTGGAAAACTCTGATTGGGCAACAATTGGTTTTAGAACAGGTAAAGGAACAACAACTGAACCAACCTCATATTTTTATGAAGATGATATTTCTGAAATCAGTGCCACAAAATTATTATATAGATTAAAACAAATAGATTTTGATGGAACAGTTTCATACTCAGACGTGGTGGAAGTAGTAACTCAACCATTTGATTATACACTATTGCAAAACTATCCCAACCCATTTAATCCAGTAACAATAATAAAATATGAAGTACCTCAAATTTCAAATGTTAAAATAGAGGTTTTCGATATACTGGGCAGAGTTGTAAAAGTATTGGTAGATGAAGAGAAAACTCCTGGCCGCTACGAAATCAAATTCGATGCATCATCATTGGCCAGCGGGATATATTATTACAGAATTAAAGCAAATGAATTTGTCCAAACTAAAAAGATGATGCTGATTAAGTAACTTTAAATCATCCTTCGACTTCGCGCAGGATGGCTGAAGAATTTTAAGGCACGAGCAATCGTGCCTTTTTTATTGAAGGATGATTACAAGAATTAAGATAAATCTTCTTAATTTTACAGCGACAATAATTACTGACTATGTTTATTCACTTCACATCCACGCAGGGGCGTTTATGAAAAAAATCTTTTCTGTTTTCTTAATCTTGTTACTCTCATCAATAACATTTTCTCAAATATTAGATGAACAATATTTTAAGGATAACCACGAAGTTTATTTTAAGTTCACAATTACAGATCGAACAGAATTAAATACTCTTACTCGCATTATCTCAATTGATAATCTTGAAGGCAATATTGTTTATGCTTATGCAAACGAAACAGAGTTTCGTGAATTTGAAAAACTGAATTATACTTACACAGTATTAACTCATCCCGGAAAATTAATACAACCCGAAATGTCATCTGATGTAAAAGGAATTAGTGCGTGGGATGTTTATCCCACATACGATGCTTACATAGCAATGATGTACCAGTTTCAATCAACTTATCCGAATCTTTGCAGAATAGTGGATGGTGGTAATTCAATACAGGGAAGAAAAATACTATTTGCAGTTATTTCTGATAATGTTACTCAGCACGAAACAGAACCCCAGTTTATGTACACATCATCAATACACGGAGATGAAATAACCGGTTACGTGCTTATGTTAAGACTTATAGATTCATTGCTTACCACATACGGAACGGATTCCAGAATTACTCAGTTAGTTAACAATGCTGAAATATGGATAAATCCATTAGCAAATCCGGATGGAACATACAGAAGCGGTAACAGCACAGTTTACGGTGCAACCAGAGGTAATTACAACAACTACGATCTAAATAGAAATTTTCCTGATCCAATTTATGGCGTTTACCCTGATCAGCAAATTGAAACTGGAAGATTCAGAGCTATTGCGGAAGCAAATAATTTTGCACTTGTTGCAAACTTTCATGGCGGAACTGAGGTTGTAAATTATGCCTGGGATACCTGGACAAATGAATATCCGGATTACAAGCATCATCCTGATGAAGCGTGGTACCAATATATTTCACATCTGTATGCAGATACCTGTCAGGCAAACGCTCCATCCAATTATATGACAGGATATGATGATGGAATTACTAACGGTGGAGCCTGGTACATTATTAACGGTGGAAGACAGGACTATACAAATTATTATAGATGGGGAAGGGAAGTGACAATTGAAATTTCAGACACAAAACTTATTCCAGCTGCACAGCTTCCCGCACATTGGAATTATAACAGAAAATCTTTCATCAAGTATATGGAAGCTGTTTTAAAAGGAGTTAATGGAGTAGTCACAGATACACTCGGAAATCCAGTTAAAGCAAAGATAACAGTTCTAAATCACGATGTAGATAATTCTGAAGTATATTCAGATTCAACAGGATTTTATTTGAGAATGCTTGCACCGGGTACTTACTCATTAAAGTTTGAAGCTCCTGATTATTACACACAAACCATTAATAATGTTGTTGTAGGATCTTACAATTCACAAACAGTTTTAAATGTTGAACTTGTGTCTACAATTATTCCTGTTGAATTAGTTTCATTTACCTCCTCGGTAAATGATAACAACGTTACATTAAATTGGATGACTGCAACCGAGACAAACAATATGGGATTTCAAATTGAAAGAGGAAAAACGAAAGACGCTAGACGAGAGGAATGGGATATAATTGGTTTTATAAATGGTAAAGGAACAACAACTGAAACCCAAACTTATTCATTCAGTGATGAAAATCTGGATGCAGGTAATTATCAATACAGATTAAAACAAATGGATTTTGACGGGTCGTACAGTTATTCAAATATAATTGAAGCAGAAATTGTATCTCCAAATAAGTTTATATTGGAACAAAATTATCCAAATCCATTTAATCCGTCAACTATCATTAAATATAGTATTCCAAATGTCATTTCGACCGAAGGGAGAAATCTGAATGTTATACTTAAAGTTTATGATATTATAGGAAATGAAGTTGCGACTCTAGTAAATGAAGTACAATCCAGTGGAAATTATGAAGTTGAATTTAATGCAGAAAATCTTTCGAGCGGTATTTATTTTTATGAGTTAAAAACTGGCAGTCTTATCCTTACTAAGAAGATGATATTACTACAATAGACCATTTTGCGGGAGGCTAATGCTTCCCGCATCCTTATTTTGAATAACCTCTTATTTTTATATCTTGCCTAGAGAATATCCGATAAAAGAACATTACAAATGAAAAACTATATAATACTTGCAGTAATTTTTGTTTCATTCATTACATTCGCTTATTCAGGTTTGTTTGAACGTGATTTACTTGGAGGTACTGAACTAAATGGCAGTGGTTGTGTTTGCCATACGACTGAACAGGATACATCGGTTTCTGTTTGGATTGAAGGTCCAGATACTTTAATAAAAGGGCAGACAGGACTTTATAGAATGTATCTTGCAAATGGTCCGGCAGAGGCAGGAGGGCATAATGTAGCCGGAAGATTTGGGATTATGTCATTGGTTGATACTTTATCGGTTTGGGATTACCGTTCACCTAATGAATTAACACAAGCCTTTCCTTTAGTATTCCCGACTCCACAAGATACAATTTACTGGGAATTTGCCTATACCGCTCCTGATTCAGTTGTAATCGATACACTTTATTCCTGCGGATTAAGTCTTGTTTATGATCATATCCCTGACTTTTTAGATAGATGGAATTACGGTCCCAAATTTCCCATTGCAGTTATTGATAATATTGTACCAGTTGAATTTGTTACATTTACTGCAACAGCCAGCACAAATGGTATTTTGCTTAATTGGAATACAGCAACTGAAACAAATAATATGGGTTTTGAGATTGAAAGATTGAAAAATTCCAAGATTGAAAAATTAAATAGTTGGGAACGCATTGTTTTTGTTTCTGGAAGTGGAACAACAACGGAAACACAAACTTATTCCTACAACGATGATAATTTACCTTCTGGAAAGTATCAATACAGATTAAAGCAAATCGATTTTAATGGTAAATATGAATACTCAAACGTAGTTGATGTTGAAATGATTTCTCCAACAGAATTTTCTTTAGCACAAAATTATCCCAATCCATTTAATCCAAGCACTACAATAAGATACTCAATCCCGAATGTCACCCTGAGCGGAGTCGAAGGGTCTCGAGTGCAACTAAAAGTTTATGATGTTCTTGGAAATGAAGTAGCCGTACTTGTCGATGAATATAAATCAGCTGGAAACTATGATATAGATTTTAATTCACAAGATCTATCTAGCGGAATTTATTTTTACAAATTGAGAATTGGGAAAAATGAATTAGTTAAAAAGATGCTTCTGCTTAGATGATAATCATTAAAAAAGCCCATCAAATTTGATGGGCTTTTTTATTAAAAGGATGTTATAAAATTAATATTGTAAGATGAGGTATTATCGGGGTAACTCTGAACACCTAATGAAACATTCCACCCGACTTCCTGGCTAAGGTTATTGTTATACTTTGAAACTAATCTTACGGCATTTATAGCACTGATAACTCTATTCAGTAGTAACGCACCAACAACAAATCTCACATCATTAAAAGTCTGCTCTGATGAAACCCACATATTTCTATATTCTTTTCTTTCTTCGGAAGTATTCCATTTCCAGAAATGAGTTTCAGTATCATACATTTCATCAAAATTATACTCAAATGCTTGCTGATCATTATATTGATCGATATCTAAATATTCTCCGATCGTTGCATAGTAATCCTCATCCTTATTTTCAGGTGTTACGCCAGCATTGGTCTGGGAATAAGAAATGTATCTGTCCTTCTGCCAGTTAGCATAAACATTCATTCCAACGTAAGTTCCCCAGAGTACTCCGTCAGCAATGGTAAAATATACTCCGCTGTCATAGGCATCGGCATATAATTCGCCCATTCCAGGTAACAACAAAGAATACACAATTGCCAAGCCGGTACTCTTCTTTTGCTTTACATTGTCATCAACAACAGGCTGATCCAGATCTTTTATCTGGGATATCTCAGAAATTGCCTGCTGTTTAAATGAATAAAAAGAAGATTCATTATTTTGTGAAAAAATTTGGCTAGTGAGAATTATTAGAAGTATGAGAATATTTTTCATTTTTTTTACTTGAATATTATATGGAGGATATTTCTAATGCAACGGAATTTTTTATCTCTTTTATTTCACCATAAACTAAACCGTTTTCAATTCCTGATACTGCAACATTACAAATCTGGTTTTCTAAATCTTTGTTAAATCTATTCTGAACTCTAACATAATTGGAAGAAAAGCCTTTTATTGTGCCGTCCTCGTCTTTGGATTCAAAAAGCACATCAACATTTTTCCCAATCATTTGATTGTAAAAATAATTCTTCTTTTTATCACTTAAAATTCTGAGCATCTTACTTCTTCGTTTTCTTTCAGCAGGATCAACTGATTCTGAAATTGTCAGCGCTTTAGTATCAGGTCTTTCAGAATAAGTAAAAACGTGTAAGTAAGAAATTGGTAGATTCAGAAGGAAATTATATGTTTCCATAAACTCTTTTTCAGTCTCACTTGGATACCCTACTATAACATCCACACCAATTCCAACATCAGGAATCAAATGTTTTGTTTTTAAAATTACTTGTCTGTAGTCTTCTGCAGAATATCTTCTTTGCATCGAACGCAAAATCGTATCACTGCCACTTTGCAACGGTATATGAAAGTGTTTGCATAGTTTTTCTGATTCTGCCGTAAGATTTATAATCTCATCTGTAAGTAAATTAGGTTCAATCGAACTAATACGAATTCTAAAATTACCATCAACTCGGATTAATTTTTTCAGTAGTTCATAGAAATTCAAATCATAAGATTTTCCATAATCGCCGACATTTACACCAGTTAAAATAATCTCTTTGTAGCCCTGTTTAACAAGGTTTGTAAACTCTTCAACAACAAGTTCTGGATTCATGCTTCTGCTTTTGCCACGTGCAAGAGGAATCGTGCAGAATGTACATTTATAATCACAGCCATCCTGTATCTTAAAATACGCACGTGTTCTGCTATCGGCATCAGTAGAACTTGCTAAGCCAAATTTATTTAGTTCATCATTTGGAGAAACGTAAATGCAGGATAGTTCTTTTTTATTGAAATCCTTTAGAAGGGAGAAAATTTCAAATTTTTCATTACTTCCAAGTACAGCATCAACACCATCAATCGCAGAAATCTCATCTGCCCTTAATTGAGCATAACAACCAGTAACTATAACATAAGCATCTGGATTATTTCTTAGAACTCTTCTTACAAGTTGTCTGCATTCTTTTTCAGCATTTTCTGTAACGGTGCAAGTATTAAAAACGTATACATCTGCCTTGTCTTTCATATCTACAACAGAGAATCCATTCTTTAAAAATTGATTTCCAATTGTTGATGTTTCTGAAAAATTAAGTTTACAGCCTAATGTATGTAATGCTACGGTTTGGGGCATTGAAAATATTTTTGTTTGATATAAAAAGAGCGGGATGTTTTCCCGCTCCTAATATAGAATATTTAAGAGAATTTATTCAGTCTCTTCTTTTTTCGATGTTTCTGGCTCAGGAACTTCAAAGATCGGGAATTCAGAAGAATCAATTGTTCCCATTTCTGCACTTTGAATATTCTGAACAGTAACACGCTCTAATTTATAAGTATTGATATACTGTTCAATTTCAGCATCAGATTTTTCTTTAAGAGCTGCAATAGCACTTAAAACTATTTTCTTACTTTCCTTATCAAACTCAATAACCTTTAAAGGGATTGTTGAATCGATAGGGAAGTGGTTAGCAATATTTTTAATCTTTGATGTAGAAAGCTGTGTTGTCGGTACAAAACCATCAACATGTGAAGGAAGTTCAGCAATAATTCCTTTTTCAATTATTCTAACAACCTTACCATCTGTGATTTTTCCAACAGAGTAATCTTGTTCAAATGTATCCCAAGGATTATCCATAATTTGTTTATGTCCTAAAGATATTTTTCTCTGCTCAACATCAACACCAAGTACAATAACATCTATTCTTTCGTTTTTCTTTACAACTTCCCCGGGATGGCGGATTTTCTTTGTCCACGATAAATCCGAAATGTGCACCAATCCATCAACTCCAGGCTCAAGTTCAACGAACACGCCAAAGTTTGTAAGATTACGTGCAACACCTGAATGTTTAGAACCAACAGGATATTTAGCCATCAAAGTTTCCCATGGATCTGGTTCAAGTTGTTTGATTCCCAGAGAAATTTTCTTCTCTTCTTTATCAAGACTTAAAATAATTGCTTCAACAACCTGTCCCATAGCAACTATCTGTGATGGATGTTTAATGTGCTGTGTCCAGCTCATTTCTGAATTGTGAATAAGACCTTCGATACCTTTTTCGATTTCAATGAAAGCGCCGTAATCAGTAAGAGAAACAACTCTGCCTGAAACTTTGTCACCAAGATTATATTTTTCCTGGATTTGCTCCCAAGGATGTGGAAGAAGTTTTTTAAGAGAAAGTGAAATTCTTCTTTTCTCTTCGTCAAAATCAGTAACCACAACTTTAATTGTTTCATCAAGTTTTACAACTTCATTTGGATGGTTGATTCTTCCCCAGCTAAGATCTGTAATGTGGATAAGACCATCAACACCGCCAAGATCAACAAACACACCAAAATCTGTGATTGCTTTAACGATACCTTCAAGAATCTGTCCTTTTTCAAGGCTGTTAAGTATTGCATTTCTTTGATCAGAAATTTCTTCCTCAACAAGTACTTTGTGTGATACAACAACGTTTTCTGTAGGAACGTTAACTTTTACAACTTTGAAATCCATTGTCTGGCCAACGAATGCATCAAAATCTCTTATAGGACGAATATCAATTTGTGAACCTGGTAAGAATGCTTCCATTCCTAAAAGATCAACAACCATTCCGCCTTTAATTCTTTTAACGATTTTACCTTCGATAATTTCGCCGGTATCATGAGCTCTGAGAACTTTTTCCCAGATTCTTAAGAAGTCTGCTCTTTGTTTGCTAAGTACAAGATTACCTTCCTGATCTTCAACACTTTCAAGAACAACTTCAATTTCCTGTCCGACTTTTAGATCTACACCTTCAAAAAATTCGTGACGTGGAATTGTACCTTCTGATTTAAAACCAACATCAACGATAACATTATCACCCATGATTCTAACAACTTTCCCCTTGATCATCTCGCCTTCTTTAACATCTCTAAATGAATCTAAGTAGAGCTTGGCCAACGCCATAAACTCTTCTTGAGAATATTCTTCATCGTTAAATTTATTCTTGGCTTTTTCATACTCATCGGGAGTCACAGTTTTTAGAGTCGTTTCTTTTTCTTGGGACATTAATCCTCCTAAAAATACTTTCTGTTTTTCTGAGTCTCAGCCGGATAGCTCAGTAGAACAGACTATTTAGTTTAACATTAGTTTAGCCGGCTTAAATTCTAATTTCTTTTTTTATCAGCAATAATTTTAACTTGATCCAAAATCAATTCAACTTGTTCTTCTATTGTGGTGTTTGATGTATCAACTTCAATTGAATCAGGAGTCTTTGTAAGAGGGCTTGCTTCGCGATTTGAATCTATAAAATCTCTGTTTTTCAAATTCTCTTTTACTTTGTCAATAGGAACATCGGTTCCTTTTTCAAAAAATTCTTTAGCGCGTCTTTCAGCTCTTTCGTCAATACCTGCAGTTAGAAAAATTTTAACATCTGCGTTAGGATAAACAACAGTTGTTATATCTCTTCCTTCCATCACAACCCCGCCATTTTTACCCATTTCCTGCTGCTTCTTTACAAGTATTTTTCTTACACCTTCAATACAGCTTATTTCACTTACATTACTATTTACCTCAAAAGAACGAATTTCTTTAGAAACGTCTTCTCCATTTACAGTAATGTTAGTTTCACCATCAATAAAACTTAGAACAATATTCAAACTGTTAGCAAACTCAATTATATCATCCGTTTTACCCATTAAATTATTTCTTAAAACGAATAATGTAACCGCCCTATACATCGCGCCTGTATCAATGTAAAGATAGTTCAATCTTTTAGCTACAAGTTTTGCGGTTGTACTTTTTCCGGAGCCTGCTGGTCCGTCTATGGCAATGATTAGATTTTTTGACATAGGACACAAAAATATATATAACTATTTAATTATCAAACGTTTAGGGAGATTGAAAAAGCAGAAAAAAAGTTAGGGAATTTAGTTTATTTCCCGTCCTCCCAGATCCGCAATAATGATTTTTTCATAAGGATCAGTGATTTTGGACGATTTTGCGCTTTTTGAAGATTTAGTATCCTTAATAGCAGTAGATTTTGCTTTTGGTGATTCCTCAGAGGCGAACTTTATTGTAACTTTTTTTCCAAAAAAATCACGGGATTTTTTATCAATATATTCCTGATGAAGGAGAAGGGAAGACTCAGTTGTTGGATCAGATGATTCCAATTGCAGATTTGTTCCATCAAAATTAATCGGTTTTACATTGTTAAAAAGCGGGGTAAGCAGGAAGGACTTTTCCTTGCAAACATCATCAACAAAACTTTGCCACTTTTGAGTTATCAATTCAAAATTTAAATCTGATTGAATACCAGATAGCTTTTCTTTAATTGGAGGAACAAATGCTTCCGTCTTTGGAATAGGGTCAGATTTTATCTCGCGTTTTTTTTCAGGAACAATTTGTTTTGGTGAATAAGTAACACCACTCTTTTCTCTTGTACCAGAGCCGGATTCATTTGTTTTTATCTCAATATTTCCTGATTCCAATCCGGAAATTATTTCTGAAAGTGTGGCAGATTTTTCTAATCCAACTAAATTTGTTAATGCGATTTCTATTTTCAGTTTTTGATTATTTGAATATCGTAACTCTTGTTGAAGCTTACTTAAGTAATTTAATATTCTTAACAAATCACCTTTAGAAAAAGTCTGAATGTAATTTGCATACTTTGTCCTATAAACTTCTGCAGTTTCAACCAGCTCCGTTCTTTCCGTTAAAATCACTGTAAGAATATTTCTAAAGTGTTCAAGCAATCCATCAGTAAAATCTATAAAATCCCAGCCATTCTGATAAATTTTATCCGTTGTCTGAAAGACAACATTAAAATCTTTTTCAAGAATTGCATCAGAAATAGTAAAAAATAAATCATCATCGATAAGGTTTAACATTTTAGAAACTGTTTCAGAATCTATATTATCACCGCAAAAAGAAATTACCTGATCAAACAAACTTTGAGCATCACGCAAAGCACCATCAGCTTTTTTAGAAATTAGTGTGAGTGTTTTATCATCTATAGAAATATTTTCTTGCTTGGCAATATTACTAAGTGTGCTTTTTATTGTATCAAGCTGGATTCTTCTAAAATCAAATCTCTGGCAACGAGAAATAATAGTAAGCGGAACCTTGTGTATATCTGTTGTTGCAAAGACAAAAATTGTATGTGCCGGCGGTTCTTCTAAAGTTTTTAGGAATGCATTAAACGATTCCTTTGTAAGCATGTGAACTTCATCAATAATGTAAATTTTATATTTACCGCGAGTTGGTGCATATTTAACAGATTCTCTTAATGTTCTTATTTCATCAATACCACGATTAGATGCGCCGTCAATTTCAATGATATCCATTGTCTGGGAATCATTTATTGTTTTGCACATTGGGCATTCATTACAAGGTTCAAAGTCTTTTGGATTTTCACAGTTCAAAGCTTTTGCAAGAATTCTTGCGGTTGTAGTTTTACCAACACCTCGCGGACCGGTAAAAATATAAGCATGAGCAATTCGATTACTTTTGATTGCATTCTTTAAAGTAGCCGTTATGTGTTCTTGTCCAACAACATCTTCAAATTTTTGCGGACGCCATTTTCTTGCTGTTACTTGATAAGCCATAAACTTTATATAATTTCTTTACTTAAAAAATTTACTAATTCTTCAAGATATTTTTTATCTGTTTCGTTAAATGAATTATAATCTGTGCTATCTAAATCTAAAACACCAAATAATTTATCTTGTTTAAAAATTGGAACAACAATTTCTGATCTTGATTCAACATCGCAGGCAATGTGTCCTGGAAATTTATGAACATCAGGAACAATTATTGTTTCTTTCTTAAATGCAGAAACTCCACAAACACCGCTGCCGATTTGTATTTCTGTACATGCAACTTTCCCCTGAAAAGGTCCAAGGTAGAGCTTTGTGCCATCAAAAAGATAAAAGCCAACCCAGCTAATTTTATTAAACGTTTGTTTTAGAGCTGCCGTAAAATTAGAAAGATTAGTTATTAGATTATCTTCTTTTCTTAATAAACTTTTAATCTGCTTAACTAAAAGCTGATACTGTTCATCAATAGAAGCATCGTTATTTATAATTAATGATTCAGACATCATTTCTTTTTCTTAGTCTTGATAACTTTCTTAGTTGGTGTTGGCTTGATTTTTTTCATATCAGGAAAAACATAAGGAATTGCTTCTTCAAGCTTAGCAATTGTAATTATCTTTAGTCCTTCCTTAACTTTTTCCGGCATTTCTTTTAAATCAATCTCATTATCCTTGGGTATAAGAATTGTTTTTATATCATTACGTTTTGCAGCCAGTAATTTTTCATTTAATCCACCAATAGCAAGAATGGAACCTGTTAAAGTTATTTCTCCTGTCATAGCAATATTGTTTGATGCAGGAATACCGCTTACAGCAGAAAGCATTGCCATTGCCATTGTAATTCCAGCAGAAGGTCCATCTTTTGGAATTGCACCTTCAGGAAGATGGATATGAATTTCTTTTCCTTTAAAGAAATCAGGATTCAATCCTAACTGTTTGGCCTTTGATCTAAGATAACTTAATCCTGCGTGTGCAGATTCCTTCATAATATTACCAAGCTGTCCCGTAAGTGTTAACTTACCGCCGCCGTTCATAATTGTAACATCAACTGTAAGAATTTCTCCGCCCACACTTGTCCATGCTAAACCGGTAACACTTCCCACTTTATTTAATTTGCTGTGTCTGTGTGATCTGAAGCGTGGTGTTTTTAAATAATCTTCTATTCTGGTTTCATCAATAACTTGTTTATGCGGTTTAACAACTTTTCCATTTGCAGATTCTTTAACAACAATATCTCTTGCAACTTTTCTGCAGACAGTTGCCAATTCTCTTTCAAGATTTCTTACACCTGCTTCACGAGTATATTCTGAAATTATTTTTCTTATTGCTTCATCAGAAAAAGTAACATTTTTATTTTCAATACCATGGGCAATAAGCTGCTTTGGTAAAATGTGTCTTTTTGCAATTTCAAGTTTATCATACTCAAGATATCCGGGCAGTTCAATTATTTCCATCCTATCCTGCAAAGGAAGAGGAATATTATATCTTACATTTGCGGTAGTGATAAACATAACCTGACTTAAATCATAATCAACTTCAATGTAATGATCATTGAATGAATTGTTCTGTTCAGGATCCAATACTTCAAGCATCGCTGATGATGGATCACCGCGAAAATCCATACTCATTTTATCAATTTCATCAAGTAGAATAACTGGATTTACCGTTCCGGCTTTTTTCATCGAATGAATAATCTTACCCGGCATTGATCCTATATAAGTTTTACGATGGCCGCGTATTTCAGCTTCATCACGAACACCGCCAAGACTTATTCTAATAAAGTTTCTGCCAAGTGCACGAGCTATAGATTTGCCCAAAGATGTTTTACCAACTCCGGGAGGTCCAACAAAACATAATATCTGTCCCTTCATATGCTTAACAAGATTTAGAACAGCAATATGTTCAATAATTCTTTCTTTTGGTTTTTCTAATCCAAAATGATCTTCATCTAAAATTTTCTGAACATGCTTAATACTTAAATTATCTTTTGTTCTTTTGTACCAGGGAATATCAACAAGCCAATCAAGATAATTTCTTATTACAGTTGATTCCGGTGACATTGAAGGTGTTTTCTTCAACTTATTAAATTCTTCAAGTGCTTTAGCTTCAACATCTTTTGGCATTTTAGCTTTTACAATCTGATCACGAATCTTTGCAAATTCTGAGGAAGATTCTTCATCATCACCAAGTTCATCCTGCAGAATTTTTATTTGTTCCTGTATAATAAACTTGCGCTGAGTTTTAGCAATATTTTCCTGAACTTTATTGTCAATCTCTTTTTCAATTTTCAGGATATCAATTTCTGAATTTAGAACTTTTATTACTTCATAATACTGTTCTTTTAAAATGTACTTAGAAAG
The DNA here is from genome assembly GCA_016707115.1 of Ignavibacteriales bacterium. Taxonomy (GTDB): domain Bacteria; phylum Bacteroidota; class Ignavibacteria; order Ignavibacteriales; family Ignavibacteriaceae; genus IGN3. The sequence continues at coordinate 266,551 of JADJIH010000006.1, forward strand.
TATATTTTGTTTTATCTCGATTGATTGATTGATATTTGCGGCAGCGTAAAAAACTTTTCTGTCGGGTTCTTCAATGTTATCAAATGCAGCAATAGTTTCGTTAGGAACATTGCGACTAATCTTAACATAGTCCTTAAACAACTGAGACATTTGTCTAACCAACGCATTCATTTCGTGATCAACCAATGTTTCAGGAATTATAACTTCAATTTTTCCTTCAAAAAATTCTTTACGATCTGTAAAGTTTATAATTCGAGCTTGTAGTAATCCATCAACTAAAATCTTAAGTAAACCGTTTGGCAGTTTTAATATCTGAACGATTTTTGCCACTGTGCCTTCAAGATAAAAATCAGCCGGTTTTGGATCTTCTATACTGGATTTTTTTTGTGTTGAAAGAAAAATGTACTTTGTATTTTCTAAAGCATAATTTGCGGCGTTAATTGATTGTTCACGTCCAACAAGAACGGGAAAAATCATATACGGAAAAATTACAATATCTCTTAATGGAAGAATCGGTAAGATTGATGGAATCTCATCAACAAGATTGTTTTCTTTAGACCCTTTTTTAACTAAATCATCAGTTTGGCTCAATTTCTCTCCTTATTTTCACTGAATTTTGTACGCAAATATACCCAAATGAGAAGGTGCTATCAAGGAATGGAAAATGCACATATTTAGGTGTGTGATTCAGAGTTTTTATATTTGCATCAAAAAGAAGAATAATTATGATAAATGACATAAAAGAAATAGCCGGAATAGCTGGAGAAATTATCCGTGAAGGTTTTGGAAAAAATTTTCAGATCGAGTATAAAACAAATGAAAAAAATCTTGTTACAGAAATTGATAAAAAATCCGAAAAAGCAATAATGGATTTTATTTCAAAAAAATATCCTAATCATAATATTTTAACTGAAGAATCCGGTGAGCATAAAAAAGATTCAGAATATCTTTGGGTAATTGATCCGCTTGACGGGACAACAAACTTTGCACACGGTCTTCCAATTTTTGCTGTTTCAATCGGGGTGATGAAAAAAGATGAAATTGTTGCTGGAGTTGTTTACGATGTTATGCAAAATATTTTTTACTCAGCAGAAAAGGGAAGTGGTGCTTTTGCAAACGATAAGAAAATAAAAGTTAGTGATAATGATAAAATTGGTTTGGGAGTTTTAGTTACTGGATTTCCATATAATGTTGCTGATAATCCTGACAAAGCTTTTGAAAGATTTGAATCACTAACAAAGCAGGCAAGAGCTGTTCGCAGATTAGGTTCTGCCGCAATAGATTTTTGTTATGTTGCTCGCGGAGTCTTTGATGGATTCTGGGAAGTTTCACTCCAGCCATGGGATTTATGCGCAGGAAAGTTAATTGTAGAAGAAGCCGGTGGAATTGTAACTGATTTTTATGGAAATGAAATCGATATTTTCACTCAACAAATTTTAGCAAGCAACAAAAAAATCCATCAACAGATGATTGATGGATTGAAGGTTTAACTTCCAAGATTATTTTCAGGTTCTCACCACGATTTATCGTGGTGAGAAATTCAAATAAGAATAATGCTAACGGTTTTAACCGTTTACGACTATATTATACTTTTTTAGAAACAACTGATATTCTTCGCTAAAACTTTTACCTCTGTGATGTACTTCCTGATTCTTTATGTATTCAACAACATTTTGAACTTGCGATTCTGAAACAGAAAAAGCACCAAAACCTCTTCCCCAATGAAATTTATTTGTTGTAAGTCTTTCCTGATTTATAAAATGCGAAGAAGCACCTTTAAATAATTTAATACATTCTTCAATTGTAATGTTAGTAGGCAAATCGATAAGAGTATGAACATGATCACTATTAACAAAATTTATTTTCATAAATATATTTTTCTCTTTGGCATAGTTAAAGAGAAACTCAGATACTTTTATTCTTACTTCTTTGTCTAAAATTTTTTGATGGTCAAGTGTTTCCCAGATGAGATGGATCCAGATTTTATTGTGTGAATGTGATGACATCTTTTCCTCCAACTATGAATTTAAACCGTTAAAACGGTTTAGGTTTTTTATTTCTACAAATTCTCTGCGGTATAAATACCGCAGAGAACCTAAATGAATGAAATAAAAATTTAATTTATTGGAACAGACCTATCTAAACTCTGATACATCTGCTCAATTAAATCCTGATATCTTTCCTCAACATATTTACGTTTTATTTTTAAGCTTGGTGTAATTTCACCGGACTCAATTGTAAATGGTCTATCCAACAAAACAAACTTTCTTACCTTTTCATAATTTGCAAGTTTTTTCTGGAACTGATCCATTTCTTTATCAAGCATCTTATAGATTTGTTCATCTCTTACTAAATCTTCTACTTTATCATAAGGAATTTTATGAGAATCTGCGTACTCTCTAACTGCTTCAAAATCAGGAACTATAAGAGCAGTTAAAAACATTCGTCTGTCACCAATCAATACAAACTGATCAATATATTTACTTGCAAGAAACATACTTTCAATCGGATTTGGTGCAATGTATTTTCCTGCAGAGGTTTTAAATAAATGTTTTTTTCTATCAGTAATCTTCAAAAATCCATCACCATCAAAAACACCAATATCGCCTGTGTAAAGCCATCCATCTTTAATGGTTGCATCAGTTTCTTTTTTATTCTTGTAATAACCTTGCATAATGTTCGGTCCTCTTGCAAGAATTTCTCCATCAGATGCAATTTTTATTTCTACACCCGGGAAAGGTTTACCAACGGAACCAAATTTAAAATCCTCAACTCTGTTTGCACAAATTACCGGTGATGATTCAGTTAGTCCGTAACCTTCAACTATAATTATCCCGATTGCTTCAAAAAAGTTTCCTAAATAAGTTGGTAAAGCAGCACCACCGGAAATAAAGAATCTTAAATTTCCACCGGTTTTTTCACGCAGTTTACTAAAGACAAGTTTATCTGCTACTTTATGTTTTAACTTAAATGATAATGGAACGTTACCTTTCTTCTTTGCATCAGCATATCTAACACCAACATCCATTGCCCAGTAAAATATTTTTTGTTTTTTTAACGGCTGGCTATCAACATTTTTTATAATCTTGGTGTGAATCCTCTCAAACAATCTTGGTACGCTTGTCATAATAGTTGGCTTTACATCAACTAAATTTTGCGCTACTGTTTCTATACTTTCCGCATAACAAACCGTGCACTTTGCAGAAAATGCTGTGTAATATCCAGCCATTCTTTCAAAGATGTGACACAAAGGTAAGAAAGATAAGAAAACATCTGTGCTTCCAATCGGAAAACAATCCAGCGCTGCCTGAACGTTTGAAAGAATATTGCGATGAGTTAACACAACGCCTTTTGGTTCTCCTGTTGTACCTGAAGTATAAATAATTGTACAAATATCATCCGGTTTTATTATGGCAAGATTATCTTTTAGAAGTGATGGATGCGCTTTGCTGAAAGTTTTTCCTAACTCCTGAACTTTGCTGAATGATAACAGATCTTTGATATTTGCATCAGCATCTTTTTCATTTAATAAGATAATGTACTTTAGAGTTTTACATTTCTCTCTAATCTTCATCACTTTATTAAGCTGGAATTTAGTAGATACAATTATGGCTTTAGATTCCGAATTGTTTAGTATGTACTCAACTGAGTCTGAAGTAAGCGATGGATAAAGCGGAACATCAATTGCACCCAAACCTAAAATTGCCATATCGCTGTAAACCCATTCCGGACGGTTTTCTGCAATAATTGAAACCTTATCCTGTTTACCTATCCCAAGCGAAGCAAGACCAAATGCAAACGAGTCTGTTTCTTCTTTAAACTGATCATAAGTTATTCCAACATACTTGCCGGCAACTTTATGCTTTAGTACAAAATTATTTGTTTCTTTGCTGTATTCTTCTGTAAGATGGTAATAGAGCCGGGGAACTGTGGTTAAGTAATTTAACTGAGCCATAATTTACTCTCTCCTTTAATAAACCGGATTTCTTCCCCAGAAAACCGTCTGTTGTTTAAGATAGCTTTATCTTCATAATTGCTGATTCGGACAATTCCGTGACAGCCAATAATAATTGATTAAAAATAGCATCAAAAAGTTTAATTGCAAAAAGGAAAATTGATAATTAAAGTTCCTAAATGTAGGGATCGGTCTCCCGACCGATTCTTAAAAGCAAACCGTCATTGCAGGATCCGGAGGCGAAGCAATCTGTTATTAAACCGTTTTGTCATTTCGAATAAAGAGAGAAATTGAGGTGTAGGGATCGATCTCCTGATCGATACGTCTGAGAGATAATAAATATAAGTATTGCTTTGTCATAGATTACTAATAATTGTGAATCCAACGGAATGGACGGGAGTCCATTCCCTACAAAATTCTATTCGCTTCTCGTATAATTTCTTTTTAAGTTTCAATAAACAAAAATGTCTTTTGGGATAAGACCAAAATGAAACCAAAATATTTTCTTTTCCTCTGTCTTTCATTCTTAATTTTTAATTCTTCATTGTTAATTGGTACAATCCGTTACGTAAGCAAAACCGGCACAAGCACACCACCTTACACAAGCTGGCAAACCGCCGCAGACAGCATACAAAAGTGTATTAACATTTGTGTTGATGGTGATACTGTTTATGTTGGTAATGGAGTTTACAAAGAAAACCTTGTAATAAACACGGTTATAAGTTTAATTGGTAGCAGTATGGATAGTACAATTATTAGTGGTGTAGGTACTACGAGTAATAGATTAGTTGATTTTACTCAAAATGGTAGTATCAAGAATTTTTATATAAACGGAAGAGGAATTAGTAGCGCCCAAGATGGTATCATAGGATTTCATACAGATATTATAGTTAAGGATTGTAGAATTGAAAATCTGGATGATGCAATAGTTTTATTCTCTTCACCTCAAATCTAGAATCTTATTATTAAAAACTTTAATAAACGTGCGATTTGGGATGAATGTGCTTCAAATGATTGTCTAGGTATTTATCGAAATAATATAATTATATCAACTGGTTCAACAGAAACACCTGTATATTTTTCCTTTGGTGGCAAACCGACTTTTACAAACAATATTGTAATTGAAGAAGTATATCGTTTGACTGGTGTTGACATACAGTACAATTCTGGAGCAATTGTCAAAAATAATCTTGTCTCTGGGTATTATTATGAAAATATTCGGGTTGGGCAAATAAATAGCGATACAGCATACATTGAAAATAATTCAATCAATTCAAATTCATAATAGTTGCGTATACATCAACAGGTAATAGAACTAAGTAACGTAATAATATTGCAAAAGATACCTATAAAGGTATAGAAGCCTATAAATGGAACAGCTAAAACCCGATTACAATTTATTTTGGAATGTAGAACAATTAAACGCAGGTTCAGTATTACTTGGCGACAGCAATATTATAGCGAACCCGATGTTTGTAAATGACACAATCCCAACTGCAAATGGTAGCTATGATTTTCATCTTCAAAAATATTCTCCTGCAATAGATAAAGGTGATCCAACAATTCTTGATGTTGATGGAAGCAGAAGTGATATTGGTTTGTTTGGCGGTCCTTTGGGAGAAAGCTATACTTATCAAGACCTTGCACCAAAACCACCAAGAAACTTAACTGCATCAATGGATTCAGGTCTTGTTCATCTTAAATGGAATAAGAACACAGAAGCAGATCTTTTCCGTTACAGAGTTTATCGTGATACTGTTCCGGACTTTATTTATGACACAACAAAAATAATTGCAGTATTATCAGACACAACCTTTTATGATGATCCTCCGCAGAAATTTATTTCAGGCAATTACTATTACAAAATAACAGCAATAGACAGCGCATATCATCAATCACCTGCAAGTGAAGAAGCACACATAAACATAACAGGAATACCGGAAGCACCACCAATAGTTGTAGAGCATTATAATCTTTTACAGAATTACCCAAATCCGTTTAATCCAAGTACAACAATTCCATACAGGTTAAAAGCACCGGGATATGTAAAAGTAATGGTTTACAATCTTCTTGGAGAACAGGTAAAAGTACTTGTAAACAAATATCAGAGTGCAGGATATTACGAAGTGTTATTTCATCCAACCGCAACAGAACGCCAAAGTGCAGAAGGCAAGATAGAATTTGAAACAGGCTACGGAGATATTGTAAGCGGAATCTATCTTTACCGAATCGAAGTAATTGGAGAAGGCAACATTCCTGTTTTTACAGATATGAAAAAGATGATGATGGTTAAGTAATAACACAAGAATTAAGAATGAACTATTGAATTACAACAAAACAATAAAACATTTAGTATTAGTTAGCAAAGTAACGGAATAGTCAATGACTTCCCTTAATTACCTCTTTTTATAGCCTATTTTGCACTAAAACCCAAATTGATTATCCCGCCCAAAAGCAGTAATTTTTCAACTACAATTTTTAATTTTGAGGATATCAAATGTCAAACGCATATTTTAAAGTACCACAACCAATAAACGAACCTGTAAAATCTTACAAACCAGGCTCACCCGAAAGAGAAGAATTAAAGAAAAAACTCACAGAGTTAAAATCAAAACAAATAGAAGTTCCGCTTATTATTGGCGGAGAAGAAGTAAGAACCGGCAACACCGAGAAGATGGTTATTCCACATAATCATAGCCACGTTCTTGGTATTTATCATAAAGCTGGTAAAAAAGAAGTTGATATGGCAGTTGAAGCTGCTCTTGAAGCGCGTAAAGAATGGTCAGAATTGCCATGGGAACATAGAGTTTCTGTCTTCTTAAAGATCGCTGATTTATTAGCCGGACCCTGGCGCTCAACAATAAACGCCGCAACAATGCTCGGACAATCTAAAACAGCTTACCAGGCAGAAATTGATTCTGCTGCTGAACTTGTTGATTTCTACAGATACAATTGTTACTTCATGGCTCAGCTTATGCAAGATCAGCCATATTCCGGTAGCGGAATGTGGAACCGTTTAGAATACCGTCCTTTAGAAGGTTTTATTTTTTCTGTAACACCATTCAACTTCACATCTATTGCAGGCAACTTGCCAACTGCACCTGCAATTGTAGGTAATGTAAGTTTATGGAAACCAGCATCAAGTGCAGTTTACTCTGCTTACTGGTTGATGAAATTATTTGAAGAAGCTGGTTTACCAAAAGGTGTAATTAATTTTGTTCCCGGTTCTGGCGGACAAGTTGGAACTCCTGCATTTACAAATCCAAACTTGCTGGTGTTCATTTTACAGGATCAACAGAAGTATTCCAGAATATGTGGAAAACGATTTCAGAAAATCTTAAGAATATGAAATACTATCCACGCATTGTTGGTGAAACCGGCGGTAAGGATTTTATTTTTGTTCATAACACCGCAGATGTTGATGCTCTTGTTGTTGCAGCCTTGCGCGGTGCGTTTGAGTATCAGGGACAAAAATGTTCTGCTGCGTCAAGAATGTATATTCCAAAATCTTTATGGAAAGAGTTTAAAGAAAAGTATGTTGCAGAAGTCGGTAAAATAAAAATGGGTGATATAGAAGACTTTACAAACTTTATGGGCGCTGTAATTGATAAAGGTGCATTTAAATCAATAACTGAATATATTAAGTACGCAAAAGAATCTAATGAAGCAGAGATAATAACAGGCGGAAATTTTGATGACTCAAAAGGTTATTTTATCGAACCAACAACTATTGTAACAACTAATCCAAAATTCAAATCAATGGAAGAAGAAATTTTTGGACCGGTTATGACAATTTATGTTTACGATGATAATAAGCTGGATGAAACATTAACCCTGTGTGATGAAACTTCTCCTTATGCATTAACAGGTGCAATCTTTGCACAGGATAGAAATGTAATAGTTAAGTTATCAAATAGATTACGAAACGCTGCAGGAAATTTCTATATAAATGATAAACCAACTGGTGCAGTAGTTGGTCAGCAGCCATTTGGCGGAGGAAGAGCTTCCGGTACAAATGATAAAGCCGGTAGTGCGATGAATTTAATGAGATGGATGACAGCAAGAACAATCAAAGAAACTTTTGATCCGCCGAAAGATTGGCGTTATCCGTTTATGAGTGAGAAATAAAAAGGCCCATCCCAGATCCTTATCTAAGGGAAGGGAAATATAAGAATTGAAATAGAAGTATCTTTTTTTATATTAAAAAAATAAAACAGGATTAGTTAAATGAATGATAAACTAAGAACTCAAATAAATGATCTCAGTGTTTCAGAAAAGATTCTTTTGGTTGAGGAAATATGGGATAGCATAGCAAGCCAGGAAATGTCTTTCGATTTAAATGATTCACAAAAAAAAATTGTAAAAGAAAGAAGTAGTTCATTCAAAATTAATCCGGAACTCGGAAGATCTTGGGAAGAAATTAGGAACGAATTTTTAGGTAAAAATAAATGATATACAATGTTGTATTTCATCCCAAAGCTGAAGAGGAATTTAGAGAGGCTGTTTGGTGGTACGGAAATCAACAAGAGGGTTTGGATTTGGAATTTGTTCGATGTATTGATGAAGCTATACAAAAAATTAAAAGAGAACCCGGACTTTATCCAATCGAGTTTGAGAATTATAGAAAAAAAGTTGTGAAAAGATTTCCTTTTAAAATACTTTATGAAATTGTTGATGATAATATTTATATTTTAGCGGTGTTTCATTCAAGAAGAAATCAAGAACAATTTCGATCAAGAAATAAATAATTATAATCTAAATAATGAAAGTACTCTTGCTTTAAGGTAAGAGAATGGAGTTAACTTTTTTATGAAAATACACGAATTTCAGGCAAAGGAAACATTAAAGAAATTTGGTGTTCCTGTTCAGGATGGAATTGCAATTAAAAGTATGTTAGAGTTTGATGATGCGATAGCCAAACTTCAGCAGCGTGGTATAAATCAGTTTGTGGTTAAGTCACAAATACACGCCGGCGGCAGAGGCAAAGGAATTATTTATGATGTTAGAAACAGAGATGTTGTTGTTCTTGAAGGCGGAGTTAAGTTTACAACTTCTCCTGAAAAAGCAGCTGAGTATGCTGAAAAAATTCTTGGTAATGTTTTAGTTACACATCAATCGGGTCCAGAAGGAAAAATTGTAAAAACACTTTTTATTACTGAAGGATTGGATTATAAGAAAGAATTATATCTTGGAATTCTTTTAGATCGTGCTGTTTCTAAAAATGTAATTATGGTTTCTACGGAAGGTGGAGTTGAAATTGAAAAAGTTGCAGAAGAAACCCCGGAAAAAATTATTAAAGAATGGATTGAACCAGGCGTTGGATTGCAATCTTATCAAGCACGTAAATTAGCTTTTGCGTTAGGACTTGAAGGAAATGCTTTTAAAAGTTTTATTCCTTTTATCAAAGCTCTTTACAAAGCTTATGAATCAACAGATGCATCAATGCTAGAGATAAATCCATTAGTAATTACAAATGATGATCGTGTTGTTGCACTTGATGCAAAAATGAATTTTGATGATAATGCACTTTATCGTCATCCTGATATTATGGAATTCAGAGATTTAGATGAAGAAGATCCATTGGAGATTGAAGCATCTAAATTTAATCTAAATTATATAAAGCTTGATGGAAACGTTGGCTGTATGGTTAATGGTGCTGGGCTTGCAATGGGAACAATGGATATTATTAAACTTGCCGGCGGTGAACCTGCAAACTTTTTAGATGTTGGCGGTGGAGCAAATAAAGAAACTGTTGCAAACGGATTTAAAATAATTTTATCCGATCCAAATGTTAAAGCAATTTTAATAAACATCTTTGGCGGAATTGTAAGATGCGATAGAGTTGCTCAAGGTGTTATTGATGCTGCAACGGAAATGCATGTTCACGTTCCGATTGTAGTACGATTAGAAGGAACAAATGCACTGGAAGCTGCTGAACTCCTTGATAAATCTGATCTTCACTTTGAAGTAGCTAAGAGTTTGCAGGATGCGGCTCAAAAAGTTACCGCAGTGCTTAGAGTAAATTAATTATATAAAATTCGTAGCTCAGAATTAATTCTGAGAAAAATTATTGTGTAATTCTCAGACTAAAGTCTGAGCTACGATTATTGATTATAAAATTTTTAACTAACAAACAAATTTTCCATTCCTTGATTTTCGATTTTATTAGTTATAGATTTTTCCTGAAACAATTTTCAGTTAGGAGAACTTAATGTCTTTTTTCGATTCCGAATTTTCTAATGAAGAGGAATACGATCTGCCCGAAGAAAATGTAGAAGAAGAATTAGCTTCGTGCAAAAAAATTCTTGATAGCGGATATGTTTTTGATTCTGTTGAAAGAATTGAAGAGCTTATACAAGTATGTATGGATGTTGATCGATATGAAGATGCTTTATTTTTATTAGATAAATTTTTAGAAATTTTTCCTTACAATTCAGAGTATTGGTTAAAAAAGGGAATAGTGCTTAATGGATTATTCCGTTTTAGTGAAGCCCTGTTAGCATACGAGCATTCATTGTCACTTAATCCAAATGATGTTGAAACTTTGATTGATAAATCTGCAACAGAAGAAAATCTTGGGTTATATGATCATTCACAGGAATCATTAGAAAAAGTTCTGCAGCTTGATCCTGAAAATGACGACGCAATGTTTAGTCTCGGATTGCTTTTCCAAAGAAGAGCACAACTTAGCAGAGCAATTGAATATTTTTTAAAAGTTGTTGCACGTGATCCTGAATATTCAGAAGTCTATTATGAACTAGGATTCTGTTATGAAAATTCTGCACAGCTTGATAAAGCATTAGAATCATACGATAAATTTTTAGAACTTGATCCATATAATCCGAATGGATGGTATAACCGTGGAATAGTTTTAGTTAAGATGGAAAAACTTGAACTGGGAATAAACAGTTACGATCTTGCAATTTCAATCCGTGAAAATTTTTCAAGTGCTTGGTTCAACAAAGGAAATGCTCTTGCTGATCTTGGACGTTTGCAGGAAGCAATACAATGTTTTAAAAAATCATTTGAGTTAGATAAAGAGGATGAAACAGCGGTTTACAATATTGCAAATATTTATGAAGAACTTGATGATCTTCCATCAGCAATAAAATATTACACGGAATCGATTAAGCTGAACGATGAATATTATGACGCTTATCTTTCTCGTGGTTTCTGTTATGATTCAATGGGTAAATATCAATTAGCGTTAAGGGATTTTAATAAAGCTATATCACTTTCTCAGGATAGTGCTGAGGCATGGTATGCAAAGGCTGATCTTGAATATTCGCTAGGACAAATTCAGGATAGCTTAATCAGTTATAAAGAAGCTGCAAGAATAGAGCCTAATAACTATGAAGTCTGGTTTAATCTTGCAGAAACTTATTATGAATCAGGCGAATGGTTAGAAGCGTTAAAAGCATTTGATGAATGTATTCGTATCAATCCAAATGATGCAACATCTTTTTACGGAAAAGCAAAAGTTAATTTTGTTTTAAGCAGAACTCAGGAAGCTTTAGAATGTCTTAAATCTGCTTTCCAATTTGATCCATCTATAAGAACAGAATTTGAAAAAGATTATCCGGAAATAAAATCATCCAAGCTTTTTAAAAGACTTATTGGTGAAGTTTAATTTTAAATTTTATTTATTAGATTTAGTTGTATGCAAAACTCATTTTATGCAAATACAGAATTGATTGGATTAATCGGTTATCCGATTAAGCAAAGTTTTTCTCCATTTATACATAACGTTGCTGCAGAACTAACAGGCACAAAAATTATTTACATGCCTTTTGAAGTACATTCAAGCAATCTTAAAAATGCAGTAAGAGGAATGGTTGCTCTTGGATTAAAAGGATTTAATGTGACTGTTCCTCATAAAGTTAAAGTTGTTGATTATGTAAATAAGTTGTCTGAAGAAGCCGCAGTAATTGGTTCTGTTAATACCGTTGTAAATGAGTTAGGAAAACTAATCGGATACAATACTGATGTTAATGGAATTTTAGATTCATTAATTCCTCATAAATCCCAAATAAGCGGAAATGAGGTTTGTGTAATCGGTGCAGGTGGCTCTGCACGAGCAGTTATTTATACTCTTATAAGAAATTTTAAACCGCAAAAAATATATTTAGTAAACCGCACAGAACAGCATGCAGAAGCTCTAAAGCAGCATTTCAAATCTAAAATGAAATTTGATGGTATTGTTACGAAAGAGTTGCAGCAGCCCGATTTAATAAACGTATTGAGTAACTGTTCATTGATTGTTAATTCTACACCGGTTGGAATGTATCCCACAATTGATGATAGTGTTTTGAGTACGGCAGATGTTTTTGTAAAAGATCAAATAGTATTTGATCTGGTTTACAATCCGGTTAAAACGAAATTTTTACAATTAGCTGATTCTAGAAATGCTGTTACAATAAACGGATTAAATATGCTTGTACAGCAGGCTGCAAAATCATTCAATCTTTGGACAGGGAATGAATTTCCAACAGAAAAGATATACAAATCTCTTCTGCTTTACGTTTCTAAATAAGACTAATGAATTTTATTCAGTGCCTTCTTTAATCTAAAAATTGCCTCGTGTAAATGATCCATAGAGGTTGCATAAGACATTCTCAAATAACCCTCACTTCCAAATGCACTGCCAGGCACAGCTGCAATATGAGCTTCATACAATAAGTGCATCGCAAAGTCAAAAGAATTTTCTACTTTTAAAACATCAGACTTTGTGTGAAGGTAATGAGAAATATTTGGGAAAAGATAAAATGCACCTTCAGGTTTGTAGCAGGTAATTCCTTTTATTGACGTAAGTTCATTATAAAAATATTCACGTCTATTTCTAAACTCTTCAAGCATTTCATGAATAACATACTGAGGGCCGGCTACAGCTTCAATTGCTGCGTGTTGCGAAATAGAAGAAGCGTGTGAAGTTGTATGGCTTTGAATTTTATTTATAGCACTAATTATATTTTCAGGACCGGCAGTGTATCCAATTCGCCATCCTGTCATTGCATAAGTTTTGGAAATCCCGTTTACAAGAATAGTTTTCTTTTTCATTTCTGGATCAAGAGCAGCAAAACTAATAAACTCAAAATCATCATAAACTAATTTTTCATATATCTCATCTGATAAAACATAAAAATTATTTTTTAAAACAACATCTGCTAATGCTTCCAATTCGGATTTAGTGTAAGCTGAGCCAGTTGGATTTGATGGGTTACAAAGAATAAGCATTTTTGTCTTTGGTGTGATAGCCGCATTTAACTGTTCAGCAGTTACTTTAAATCCAGTACTCTCATTAGTTTCTATCACAACATTTTTGCCGCCGGCTAATGACACCATTGCGGGATATGAAACCCAATATGGCGCAGGTATAATTACTTCATCGCCGGGATTTACAGTTGCAAGAATGCTGTTATAAACACTCTGTTTAGCTCCGTTTGAAACAATTATCTCGTTAAGATTATAATCCAGATTGTTATCACGCTTCAGCTTTGCAGAAATTGCTATGCGCAGCTCATTTGTTCCTTGATTGAGTGTGTAGCGAGTACGGTTTTCTTCAATCGCATTTATACCTGCTGCTTTGATGCTGTTTGGAGTATGAAAATCAGGTTCACCCATGCTCAAATCAATTACATCCACACCTTCGGATTTAAGTTTCTTTGCTTCAGCTGCAACCATCATCGTTGGGGATGCACCAATCTCTTTAACTCTATCAGCTACCAAATTATAACTCCTGTATTTTTAGTTGAGGGAATGTTTGTAAATCAGACTTGAGCAAATATAGTGTGCTGATTTGAAAATAAAAATGCTTTTGATCTCGAGAACTTGATATTAATTTTTTCTTGGTCTGTTCTTCTCTGCAAGTTCTTTTAGCAATGCAGCGTGACTAATTACTTTTTCAACATCACTTTCTACTAAGGTCGTTTGAACACTGCCTATCCAATAATTAGATTCAAGAATAGTTTTGTTATCCAAATACATTCCAAGTGTAATCATTGTTTTAGAAGTAATATTAAGCGAGTCATCTCTCATCAAAATAGTTTTTTGTTCATAACTGATAAGTTGATCATCCTTAAAGTAGTAATGATTTACTGATGATCCGCGATCAGCAATAGTAACTTCTTCATTGATAAAAACAAGTTCATCACTTATAAAGTAAGAACGGAAAACCGATCTTCGTTCTCCAATTATTTTTATAGTATTAAACCCATCTTCAAACTTAATCTCATTTGCAATTCTTTTAATGTAATCTTTATTGTTTTGAAGTTTTTCATCTTTACTTGCACATGAGATTATCAGGGCAAATCCCAAAGACAAGAGTATAGAATATTTAATCATAGCTATTATAAGTTTATTTTATGAACGAGCTTAATCTAATTCCAAAAAGTTTTTTTTACAATGATTTTTTGAATGGAACTTACTATCTTCAATAACGGTTTTAATTATAGAACAATTCATTAAAAAAAGGAGCAATTATGATTAAGTTATTTTATTTAGGTCTCTTCATTTTCGGTTTTCAGTTTCTTTCTGTTGCACAGGATAAATCTTGCTGCTCAACTGAAAAGGATGTTTCATTTGCATCATTTTCTGAGCAAAAGGAATTTAGGGATATTCACCAAATTCCTGCTGCATTTACTTTAAAGGATGCAAAGGGAACGATGATTACTTTTAAAACAAAGGACGGTAAAACTGCAAATGGTTATTTTGTAAAATCTGAAAAGCCATCAGATAAGTTTGTTTTTGTTTTTCACGAGTGGTGGGGATTAAATGACTATATCAAAAAAGAATCTGATGAATTAAAACAAAAACTTGGTGATGTAAATATTCTGGCTATTGATTTATATGATGGAAACATTGCTGAAAACAGGGAAGATGCTGCAAAGTATATGCAATCAGTAAATCAGGAAAGAGCTTTAAATATTGTTTCCGGTGCAATAGAATTTGCGGGTAAAGATGCAAAGATCGGAACGATCGGCTGGTGCTTTGGCGGCGGGTGGTCCTTACAGGCTAGCATAATGCTTGCTAAACAAGGGAGTGCGTGTGTAATGTACTACGGAATTATTGATAACAAACCTGAAACATTTAAAGAATTGAATGCTCCGGTTCTAGGAATTTTTGCTGAAAAAGATGGTTGGGTAAATCCGGAAGTTTATGGAAACCTGGAAAAAAATCTGAAATCTGCCGGGAAAAAAGTTACAATAAAAAGTTTTAATGCTGATCATGCATTTGCAAATCCAAGCAATGCAAAGTTTGATGAAGTTGCTACTAATGAAGCTAAACAACTTACAATAAAATTTTTCAAAGAAAATTTAATGAAATAATTTAACCTAGAATTATTGAAAGCTAGTTGATTTTAAAGATCTATAGTAAAAAGCCATCTTTAGGGGGATGACTTTTCTCATTAACATCGTTTTACTGCTTTTTTAGCAAGTCTCTTATTTCAGAAAGCAGTTTTACATCTGCTGGTGGTTCTGGTGGTGCAGCAGGTACTTCTTCTTGTTTCTTCTTCATTGAGTTCATTCCTTTTACTATCATAAAAATAGCAAAAGCAATTATTAAGAAATCGATAACATTTCCTAAAAAAGCACCAATATTTAATGTAACTGGTGCAACGCCTTCATAACCTTCTTTTAATGTTAAAGCCCATTTTTTGTAGTCTCCACCACCAAGTAATAATCCAATTGGCGGCATAAGTACATCGCTTACAAATGATGCAATAATCTTACCAAATGCACCGCCGATAATTATACCGACAGCCATATCCATAACATTGCCTTTCATTGCAAATTCTTTGAATTCTTTAACCATACTCATTTTTGAGTTTCTCCTATAAATTGATTGAAATAGTTTAAAATGTTTGAAGTGCTTGTGAAATATAAAAATTATGTTATAAAATAAAAAGAAACCGCAGAAAATACTGCGGTTTCTAATAAGTGAGTTATTTGGATATAAATCAAATTGATTTATATCTGGACAAATGAGTTGTTATTTCATCAACAACATTTTCTTTGTTTCAGAAAAATTATCTGTCTGCAAAGAGTAGAAATAAATTCCACTTGGAAGATTAGATGCATTAAAATCTAATTGATGATATCCTTGTTCCTGAGTCTGATTAACTAGAACAGCAACTTCTTCACCAAGAGCATTCATCACTAAAAGTTTAACATTTGTTTTTTCTTTTAAAACATATGCAATTTTAGTTGATGGGTTGAATGGGTTAGGATAATTTTGATTGAGTACATAACTATCAAGATTTAAGACTTCAACTTCAATTGCATCTGAATATTCAAAGACTCCATTGAAATCAATTTGTTTTAGTCGATAAGAATAATTGCCTGCAGAAACATTTTTATCAACATAAGAATATTCACTTTGATTTGTTGTTGTGCCATTACCTCTTACAAATCCAACTGTTATAAATTCAGAATTAGCAGTACTTCTTTGAATTTCAAATCCGTTATTGTTTATTTCTGTTGCTGTTGACCAATTTAATGTAACTTGCTGATTTTGAGAAACTGCCGTGAATGAAGTTAATTCAACCGGAAGTACAACTCCATCCAATTTTAATATTGTTCCAGCATTTCCAGCGGCCCAGCAATAATTACCTGATGTTGTAACCCAGTATAAAGTTTGTGTTGTACCTGTTGTTAATGGTATCCACGTTGCTCCGCCATCTTTTGTATAATTACTGACACCAGAACTGCCGACTGTAACATAAGCTCCATAAGTTGGCACATTTACAATGGATCTAAATCCAACACCAGCTGCAGAAGAGGTTGTCCAGTTAGTTCCGCCATCAGTAGTTCTGGCTGTAGTATTGTCTAAACATACTGTAAGTCCATTATTTTGATCAGCAAATGATGTAAAACTTGAACCACCAAGAAGTGCTGGAAATGAAGAACGTGTCCAGTTTAATCCTTTATTTGTAGATTTATATACAAAATCTGTTGTACCAGCTGCAGTATAAGCTGTAAACCAGGCTGTATTTCCAAGAGTAAACAAGTTGCAAGCAACCCCAACTTCTTCAGCAACGCTGTCTGCAGGAGGATAATTTCCAGCGGGTACTCTGTTCCAATTTGTACCGCCGTTGGAAGTTGTTAATATTTCCCAATTGGATGAACCGACCGGATCAGGATCACCAAAATACACACCATTATTCGCATCAAACATTTTTAGACCATCACCAAAACCTGAAGGGTTATTATATTGAGAAACCCAAGAAGCGCCACCGTCAGTTGTTTTCCAAATGCTGACATCCGCTGTACCGCCTACTGTTCCTGTTACCCAAGCTGTTGTGGCATCAAAGGCATCAATTGTATACATAGTTGAACCCGCATTTGGTGAAGTTACTGCTGCCCATGTTGTACCGCCGTCTGTGGTTTTTAATACCACACCGCTGTTACCGCAAGCCCAAAGAACATTGTCATTTACTGCCCTTATGTTTCTTAGGCGAGTTGTTATACCGCTGGTCTGTGGTACCCATTGTGAAAAAATTTCTGTTGCTGAAAGTACCACGAGAGAAAGAACAAGAATGGAAGAAAGGAGAGATCTTTTCATAATATACTCCTGATTTATTTTGAGGTTATTTAATTGTAGGAACATTATAATAAATAATAATTTATTAACTGATTTTAACCTAATAAAATCAAAATCATTTGTCAATTAGATATTGGGAGTAAATTAAATTCTGAAATAAATATGATAAATAAAAAAGGCGGGGTTAACCCGCCTTATGATTTGATTATTTTTTTAATCTTATAGGTCCAGCACCCTTTACTTCATCTGAAGTATCCTTCTCGAATAGCTTAAAGTTTTCTACAAAACGAGCTGCAAGTGCATCATACTTTTTCCAGTACTCATCTTTGTTGCCCCACGAGTTTGATGGCTCAAGTACATCTTCAGGAACTTCAGGACAAGTTAGAGGAACTTCAAATCCAAATAATTTATCTTTTCTGAATTTTACTTTTTCAAGTTTACCTTCTAAAGCAGCATTTAAAAGATTTCTTGTATGACGAATACTAATTCGTTTTCCAACACCAAATCTTCCGCCAACCCAGCCGGTGTTTACAAGCCAAACATTTGCATTATGCTTTAACATTCTTTCCTTTAACATTGCAGCATATTCGTATGGATGACGAACCATAAACGGAGCACCAAAACAAGCAGAGAAAGTTATCTGTGGTTCTATTCCAAGTCCAATTTCAGTTCCTGCAATTTTAGAAGTGTAACCACTTATAAAATGATATTGTGCTTGAGCAGGATTTAACTTTGCAATCGGAGGCATTACACCGGAAGCATCGCAAGTTAAGAAGATAATATTTTTAGGATGTGTTCTTACATATCCATCAGGAACAACATTAGGAATAAAACTTAACGGATATGAGCAACGAGTGTTTTCAGTGATGTGATCATCATCTAAATCAATGTATCTGCTTACAGGATCATAAACAACATTTTCTAAAATCGTTCCAAATCTTCTTGTTGTAGCATAAATTTCAGGCTCCTGTTCTGCAGAAAGTCGAATAACTTTTGCATAACATCCGCCTTCAAAATTAAACACGCCTTCATTACTCCAGCCGTGTTCATCATCGCCAATAAGATTTCTTTTTGGATCAGCAGAAAGTGTGGTTTTACCTGTACCGCTTAATCCAAAGAACAATGCAACATCACCATCTTTGCCTACGTTTGCAGAACAATGCATTGGCAGAACATCTTCAAATGTTAGCAAGAAATTTAGAAGTGTGAATACAGATTTTTTTATCTCGCCGCCATAAAGTGAGTTTGCAATAATTGCTGTGCGTTGTGCAAAGTTTAAAATAATTCCTGTATCGGATCTTGTTCCATCAATTGCAGGTTCAGTTTTAAAACTTGGCAAACATATAACAGTAAAATCAGGAACAAACTTTTTAAGTTCATCTCTGTCTTCTGTTGTTATGAACATATTTCTTGCAAACAAACTATGCCAAGCTTTTTCAGTTATAATTCTTATAGGCATTTTATAATCAGGATCAGCACCAACGTAACAATCCTGAACAAATAATTCTTCGCCCTGGCAAAAAGCCTGAACTCTACCCATCAACTGATTAAACTTTTCAGAACTGAAAGGACGGTTATAAGCGCCCCACCAAATTTTATCATTCGTGCTTTGTTCCTGAACAATAAATTTATCCGCCGCCGCTCGCGCTGTATGCTTACCTGTGTTAACTACAAGCGGACCAAGTTTAGAAAGTTTTGCTTCATTTCTAAAAATTGCTTCTTCGTACAAAGCTTCATCAGGTAAATTCCAGAACACACGATCAAGATCTGTTAAACCCTGACTCTTCAATCTGAAATCAGAAGCAAGTTCCATTGCCTGCTTTGTTGCAGGAGTATTAAATTCTAAATATTTACTCATGACCAATCCCTCACTAATTTTCTGTCGCCAATGTAAAGTTCATTTGGTGAATTTGGATCGAGAGCCCATTTCATTCTCTCAATTCCATCCTGAACATCTTTTATTGATCCGCAATAACTTAATCTTAAATGACCATCCAGACCAAACTCTTTACCCGGAACTGTTAACACCTGAACTTTATCAATTAAAAATTCCGAAAGCTTGTTTGAATCTTTTTCATAAGCAGAAAAATCTGCAAGACAATAAAATGTTCCATCAGGTTTAGAAACTTTTACACCTTCAAATGATCTTAACAAATCAACCATAACATTTCTGTTGTTTTCTAAAGTTGCACGCAAACTTTCCACACCGGATTGAATTCCGTTTATTGCAGCAACAGCAGCCTTTTGTAAAAGAACAGAAGGACCGGAAGTTTGATGTCCCTGAATGTTGCTCATTGCTTCAATTACTTTTTTGTTTCCAACAGCCCAGCCGATTCTAAATCCTGTCATAGCATACTGTTTAGAAACTCCGTTGATAACAATTATCTTAGAATTTTCATCTTTCTTTTTTGCATACTTAAAACAGTTGATTGGTTTCTTTCCATCAAACAGCAAGCGATGATAAATATCATCCATAATTAACCAGATATCTTTCTTCTCACAGTACTCAACAACTTCTGCAATAAAATCCTCACTGTAAAAAGCACCGGTAGGATTATTCGGACTGTTAATGATAACCGCTTTTGTGTAAGAACCAACTCTGTCTGTAATATCTTTTATGTTAGGATAAAAAGTTCCGTCTTCTGGAAGTGCTGCAACAGGAATTGCACCAATCATTCGCGCCATATCAGGATAACTTACCCAATACGGAGCAGGGAAGAGAACTTCTTCCTGCGGATTTAATATTGCCTGAAGCGCAACCATAATAGCCTGCTTTGCACCGCCTGATGCAATAACATTTTCCGGTCTTAACTTTCTTTCATAAAACTCATCTGTGTACCTTATGATAGCCTGTTTAAGTGCAGGAATGCCGTCTGCAGGTGCGTAACGTACTTCGCCGGTGTTTACGTGTGCAACAGTTGCAAGTATTGCATCCATTGGCACTTTGGTTTTTGGTTCGCCGCCGCCAAGATGAATTACAGGATCACCTTTTTCTTTTAAGATTGCAAACTTTTCATTTAGCTTTAAAGTGGGCGAGGCTTTAATAGATTTTGCGATAAGACTGAGACTCATTTAGAACCTCTGATTGTGTGAATAATAATTATTAAAAATTAACACTTCTAAATTATTTGCGATGCTTAAGAGAAACAAGATTTTTAAGGACATATTGAAAAAAAATAGTTTAATAAAACACTGTTACTTTATTTGATTTTAACAGATTTATTTCGTTCGTTTGAGGTGAACTTATTTTATAATTTTTCATTCGGGGAGTTTTATGAAAAAGATAGTTTTTGTTTTCGTTTTTCTTTTTGCAATTTCATTCAAACTTTTTGGGCAGTGGCAAATATTGAACAGTCCATCCGCAACTCCCGATATCAGGAAACTTTTGCTCCATCCAGATGGATATATAATTGCTATAACTAATGGAAGTGAAATTTTTAGAAGTGACAATGATCAAATCATTTGGAGCAAAATTGCTACATTGACTAGTGCAGTTTATTGTCTAAAAATTAGTCCTGAAGGTACAATTTATGCTGGAATGACAGGGGGATATGCTACTTCTGTTGATGGAGGCTTAACCTGGGTTTACAAATCTATATCACCTAACCTTGTTCGCAATATTGTTGATATTGAATTCAATTCTTCAGGATATATTTATATGATTCAAGATTATTATTATCCAACTGGTGTATGGGTTTCACCAGACTATGGTCAAAGTTGGAGTATTGCTTCAATTGGATTGTCCACTAATATTTGGAGATTTGATGGTCTGATTAAAGATTCTTTTGACAGCTTATACGTTTTAGTAGATTATTATAATAATGGAAGTCTGAGAAGTGATCTTTATAAATGGAATGACATTGGGCAATATTGGTCTTTTGTTTCCACATGTCCAAGTAGCGGTAAAATCGAAATTGATTCGGATAACAATATGTATGTTCTTGATGCGTATGTCTACAAGTCAACCGATTTTGGAAACAGTTGGAACCTCACATACAGTTATTTGTATGGCGATTTATATATCGACTCATTGAACCGTATATTCTGTTTCGCTAATTCTGATGGCATTTTTTATTCATCTGATGGTGGATATAATTGGGAGAATATTAATCATTACGGTTTAAGAAGTTATAGTTTATTAGTACTTGATAGCACGATTTATTCTGCCACAAATTTGGGTTTGCTCAAATCTACAAACCTTGGTTCTTCTTGGGTTACGTGTTTTAGAGATAATGATAGAGTTGCTAATGTTTCCAATTTATTAAAAATATCAGATAATACTTTTTTAGCTGCTTGTTCCAATGCGGGATTACTTTTATCCACAAATAATTTTTTCTCATGGGAAACTACAAAAATTAATGGGGGTGTCAATCTTATAAAAAAAGATAATATTGGAAATATTTATGCCTCTTCGGATTTTCTTTATCGCTCAACTGATGAAGGACTGACTTGGGAGATTCCTTATAACATTGATCCTGATAATCCTCGATATACTACTAATTTTTTTATAAATGACTCAGGTTATATTTTTACAATTCAAAACTATGGTTTACCGGCCTCATACTCTACTGTTTATAAATCTAAAAATTATGGTTTAACCTGGGACTATTTATGGGATAATACATGTGCATGCTATGGAGGCGCGATAGGTTATTCTGTAATAGAGGATTTATCTGGTGATTTATTTACCTCATACTATTTTAGCAAGGGACCGCCAGGGCCGTTTACCCAAGTCGCTATAATGAAAGTTAAACCTGATGGCACTGAGACTATAGTTTATGAGTGGAAAATTGCTAACAATATGTACTTGTACAATCAAGCGCTATATATGGCTACAAACGGATACAGTTCTTCACAATCATTGGGTGTTATTAAAACAACAGACAATGGCAATAATTTCATTCAATTAAATAATGGCTTAACAAACCTTAATATCAAACAATTAATTTTAAAACCAGGAGTTTTTATTGCATTAACAGGGGATGGAATTTTCTGTTCGTTGGATGAAGGAAACTATTGGACTCCATTTAATCTCAGTGGGTTAAATGCAAATATCAATAGTGTCTATTTAGATAATAACCAGACGTTATATGCTTGTACCGATAATGGAATTTATGTTTTTACTGGTGTCTTAAACGTGGAAGACGAAATAATCCCGACTATATTTGTATTACAACAAAATTACCCAAACCCATTTAATCCAAGTACAAAAATTTGTTATACAATTCCAATCTCTCCTACATCCTCCCCTTTGGCAAAGGGGAGGAACGAGGTGGGGTTCGTGACTCTAAAAGTTTATGATATTCTTGGTAAAGAAATTGCAACACTATTAAACGAAGAAAAAAGTGCAGGAAGTTATGAAATTGAATTTAATGCATCTCACTTAGCAAGCGGAATATATTATTACCAGTTAAGAGCAGGGGATTACGTTGAAACTAAGAAGATGGTCTTGATGAAGTAAATGTAGGGATCGGACTCCTGTCCGATCCGGAATTAAAAATAAGAAACAATCGGAACGGTCTGGAGACCGTTCCCTACAAACCATAATTTAATACTAAAACTTTTTCTTCAAAGCCTCGTGCACATGAGGAGGTATAAAATTACTAACATCTGCGTGTAATGATGCAAGATTTCTTATTACTGTAGAGTTAAGGTAAGTATATCTTTCGTGGGGCATTAAAAATATCGTTGTAATATCTCCCGCAAGTTTTCTATTCATCAACGCCATTTGAAACTCAAACTCAAAATCGCTTATCTGTCGCAATCCTCTTATAATTCCAGTTGCCCCAACTTGTTTTGCGTGTTCAACTACAAGTCCGTTAAATGAATCTACTGTTACTTTGTGATGGTCCTTAAGCGATTCTTTTAATAATCTCACCCTTTCTTCAGTGGTAAACAATGGTTTCTTAGTCGGATTAACTGCAACGGTAACAACAACTTCATCAAATAAATCTACTGCCCGTGTAATAATATCAAGATGCCCATAGGTTACCGGATCAAATGTGCCGGGATAAATTACCTTCCTTGTAGTATGTTTTGTTGATGAATTAACAATTAATCGCTTAGCTTCAATTCTTGTTGATTCAGCACTTAACTGTTCATATGTAAAACCAAAGTTTTTTTCTACATAAGATTTTAAAATTTTCTGTAATTTTTTTTGAGGTAGTTTACCTCTTTTTATTTCGTTGAATGATTTTTCAGACATCCCGACTTCAGCAGCAACTTCTTTTAATCGTTAATTTAGGATACTGTTCATCCAAAAACATTGCTAAATTTCTAAAACTTTTAATGTTAGAAATTAAAACCTGGGATACTTTTGTTTTCATTTTAAAACTCTGTTTTGATATAATGAAAAGTAGAAAGAATAATTATAAAAAAGAAACTAAGGATGAATTTCATATAAGCACGCATCACCAACAATTTTAAACGGCTCAACTCCAAAGTTCAAAATATCTGCTGCTTTAGTCTGGATCGATCGTTCAATTACAATCATTCCTTCTTCCTTAAGATAATTGTTGGCTTTAAGATTCTTTACAACATCATAAACATCTTCTTTAAAGAAGGGAGGATCGGCAAGAATTAAATCATACTTCTTTTCCGGTAATCGTTTTGAGTAATCAATAGCTTCGGACTTTACAACTTTACATTGATTTTCAACATCAAGTGATTTGATATTTTCTATAAGATTTTTGTAGATCTGAAAATTTCTTTCAATAAAAGTAACGTGTTTTGCACCACGACTGATACATTCTAATCCAAGTGAACCTGATCCTGAATAAAAGTCCAGCACATCAATATCGTCAAAATCAATTCTGTTGTTTAAAAGATTAAAAAGGGTTTCGCGCACTCTGTCCGTTGTTGGTCTTATCTCTTTTGATTGGGGAACATTAATCAATCTTCCTTTAAAGATGCCGGATATAATTCTCATTCTCATTTGGATTTTTGAAAAATGTTATGCGATTCTAAAAGCGATTCCGGCAGCGGATGAAAACGAGTTATATTTTTCTAAGTATAGCTTACTTTCATAAAGATCGGGGAGAGGTCTAATTTTATCAAATGGATTAAAAGGAATAAAATCTAATCCTAAAACTTTTTTTAAAGTCTGCACTACCGTAGGAGAAATTTCATCACCCGAGATAAAGGCAGCTTCAATCTGTGATCGTTGAACATTTAAGATGGAAGTATGCGATGTTTCTTTAACCAGATGATCTGTAATTTCGCCGGCATCATTTAAAGGAATAACTTTGAAGTAAAGCGGTTTTCCGTTAAACGCATAAAACAAAGAAAGAAATTTGTTGTTAAAATAAACACTAAGTGTTAAACCTTTATAAACAATAGCATTGCTTACAGATAATGATCGCTCAGCTGCTATATGAAGGTTATCAATAAATTTTAATTTAAGATTGTTCTTTTTACAAAAACCATCGAGCATTTGTAAGTATCTTCTCTGGATAGCAAACACGAGTGCAGAACTAGTTTCGTTAAATGGTCCTTTATCAATTTCAAAATATTGCAGAACCAAATTCTTTGTTGAGATATATGGATAGATGACAGATAATTCCCATTTAAACTCATCAAGTAAATCCTGATATAACAAAGTTGTATCATAAGGCATTTGCATTGTGTGAAAGAGTTCAAAGGGAAGTGTGAATGAAGCAGAGGTACTGTTAAAGTTTTTTTTGATCAGCAGTTCATCAAAAGCGCCCTGTAGCAGGGCGCTGATTTTTGTTTCTTTATCGTTTTCAAAATCTATCTGGTCATTAAAGTAAGTTTCATCTACATTAACCAGTTTAAACTGATCATCAATATAATTTACTTCAACAACCTGAAGCTTAGAACTGGATATGTTAAATCCGATATGATTATCAAATCCAGCCATAATATTTTAGGTTACTCCCAGGATGCAGTGTTTTTCAAAGCATCATTATCAATACTTCCGATAGTTCCATAACCATTTGGATCTTCGATGTAGTATTTTGTACCGATAACGGTTTTAGTATCAACTCTTAATACTTTTCCTGCTGGATTAACAACTGTGTCGCTAATAATAGAAGTATCAATATTCATTACAAATCTTTGATAAGTTTTTGGGGATAAGAAAAGGCTATCAGGAGTAAATGTACCCTCTGATAGATTCTTAAAAGGATTAGCAGGTTTCATTGTAAGTGAATCAAAAGCATTTACAACACTGTCAACAAATCTATCGTTCTTAATAAAGTCTATCAGCTTATCCAAGCTGGCAGTAAAAGCGCCGTTCTTTTTTTGAAAAAGGATTTGTGCTTCTTTAAGATTAGCCATTCTCAATCTTGTCTCTACCTTATAGTATTTCTCAGCTTCCACTTCAGCAGAAGGATCGATAACTGCAACTTTTATTAAAAGAAAAGTAAGGATGGCAACAATAAAATATAAGCCAGCGTGTATGTACCAAGGATCTTCATTTTTCGAATTTTTGGAAAACATTTTTCCTCCGGAAAAAATATAATGTTAAACGTTAATCAATAAAAATGTACTTTTTAATTTTAGCTAATTTAGCTTCGCCAATGCCTTTTACACTCAACAACTCATTAATGTTTCCAAATCGCTTATGTTGTTTGCGATATTCAATAATATTTTGAGCTGTTTTTTCCCCTATTCCTGGTAAATTTACAAGTTCCTCAAATTTAGCTGTGTTGAGATTAATGCTCTTTTCAGCCGGTAAAGTTTTTTTCTGAATATTATCAAAACTTCGAGTGTTAAAATCTAAAACTTCCTGCTTATAATCAACCTCTTTATCATCACTTTTTTGATAATTAATTAAAGAAGTATCTTTATCAGAACTAAAAAATTTTTCATCTTCATCACTATAATCAAAATTTTGATAAGGAATTATATCATTCTGAATGAAAAACACTTTGTAGATTAGTCCAAATAAGAAGACCAAAATAACAAAGAGCGATATTTTTAGCTCAGATTGTGTTAACCCGATTTTTCTTGAAAGCCGCTTAAGCATGCTGCCCCCGAGTTTTTTTTATTTTATTTTTATTACTTAGAAATTTAACAAATACTAGTATTTATAAACCAAATCTCTTAAAAAATCCTTTTTCACTTTCTTTATCTGCAGTTTTAAAGTTCGGCTGCTCAGCTAATTCTTTTAATAATTCTTTTTCTTTATTACTAAGTTTTTGAGGAATATTTACCAAAACTCTAACAATTTGGTCTCCACGTCCGGAATGATTCAAATGTTTTATACCTTTATCTCGCATCTTTAGTAGTTTACCAGAAGCTGTACCCGAATCTATTTTTAATCGTGCCTTTCCAACTAAAGTGGGAACATCAACCTCGGTTCCCATAACAGCCTCAGGAAAAGTAATTGTAAGATCATAAATAATATCATCCTCTTCTCTGATAAAATATTCATGTTCTTCTTCTTTGAACACAACAATGATATCTCCCGGGTGGCCTCCTCGTTTTCCGGCATTTCCTTCTCCGCGCATAGTCATATAACTTCCTTCGTGCACACCAGCGGGAACATCAATTTTTACAGTTGATTCTTCATTTATTCGCCCATCACCCATACATTTTTTACACGGAGTATCAATTACTTCGCCCTCACCATTACAATTTGCACAAGCGGTTATATTTACAAATTGTCCAAATACTGATCGGGAAACTGAACGTATTTCACCAGATCCATTACAGATTGGGCATTTCTTTTTTGAAGTATTGCCTTCTGCTCCTGATCCATTACATTTATCGCATTTAACTTGTTTTTTGATTTTTATTTTCTTTGAAGTTCCTTCTGATATTTCTTCTAAAGTAAGTTTTAAAGTTACTTTTAGATCAGAACCGGGAATTCCGCGTCCTCTTTGTCTTCCACGCTGTTGGCCGCCGCTAAAAAAATCATCAAAAATGGATGAACCGCCGCCACTGCCGAATATATCAGAGAAGTGCGAGAAAATATCATTTATATCTGAAAATCCCTGAGAACCATAGCCGCTTCCCCTAACTCCATCATGACCAAATCTATCGTACTTTGCACGCTTGTCATCATTATTTAATATCTCATAAGCTTCTGCAGCTTCTTTAAACTTTTCTTCAGATTCTTTATCTCCAGGATTTCGATCAGGGTGAAACTGCATTGCAAGTTTACGATACGCTTTCTTTAAATCATCTTTAGAAGCATTTCGTTCAACACCAAGTATTTCGTAATAATCTCTTTTAGCCATTAATTTTTTTTCTTTTTGTGTGATATAAAACTAATCTTCGCTTACAATAACTTTTGCATGTCTTATTACACGGTCCTTGTATATATAACCGGTTTCTAATTCATCAATAACAGTGTGCGCAGGAACTGAATCATCGGCCCTTTGCATTAAAGCTTCATGGAATTCAACACTGAATGGTTTTCCAATTGATTCAATTTTTTTAACACCTTGCTCATCAAGTGTTTTAATTAATTTATTATACACCAATTGAATCCCTTCTTTTATCTTATCAACGTCAGATTCATCAGTCATATGTGCCAGCGATCTCTCAAGATCATCAACAGTTGAAAGTAACTTAATAATTACAGATTCGGCAGCATATTTTAAAAGATTTAGCTGATCATTTTCTGTTCTGCGCTTATAGTTTTCAAATTCAGCTGCTTTTCTTAAAGCTAATTCTTTGTATTGATTTATTTCCAGTTCCAGTGCTTTTACTTTTTCTTCTAAATTTTCAGATTGATTAGTAGTCCCGTTCTCAACCGGAAATGCTTCATTAAGTTCCTGGTCTTCATTTTGGTTTTCATTCATTTCTTCTTTGTTCTCATCTTTTTCTTTTTGTTTGGACATTTAAAGTATTTCTCCTTATTTATTTCCTGTTAAAACTTCTGATAACATATCACCAAGATATGAAACAATTGCTACAACTTTGGAATACTCCATACGCTTTGGACCAATGATACCAACTGTTCCGGAGGTACCACCAAAAGTATATTCTTTAGTAATTAAACTATATTCATTAAGCTTATCATCCTCGTTTTCACTCCCGATTGATATCAATACGTTACTTGAATTCTCAATTCTTTTTTTATCCATAATATGTATTATAATATCTTTATCCTCAATTAATTCTATTACGCTCTGAAATTTCCCCGGGTCCTCAAATTCTGGCTGCTGAATAATATTTGTGGCCCCGGTAATTAAAATTTTTTCATCTTTTTTCTGGTCTTTAAAAATCCTATCAACCGAATCAATAAAAAGTCTAATTATGGGTTTTTCACTTTCACCAATATCAGATAATCTATCCTTAAAAGTATTTCTAATTTCCTGAAATGTTAATCCGTTTAATCTTTCATTTAAAAGTGATTCAACTTTTTGAAGTTTATCATTTTCAACTTCACTTTCAAATTCCAGCGTCATAGTTTTTACTAAACCTGATTTAATACTAACCACAATAAGCAATCTTGTGGAAGTTAAACAAACCAATTGAATCTTTTCTAAAATTCCATTATCAAGAGTTGGATAAGTGACACACGCAATTTGTTTTGTAATTGTACTTAACAACTTTGAAGCAATTTTAAGTATCTCGTCTGTCTCTAAAATATTTTGATCCAGACTTTTATCAATAATTCCTTTATCAGAACCTTTTAATTTCTGAATTTCCATCAAAGTATCTACATAATATCTATAACCTTTATCAGTTGGTATTCTTCCGGCCGATGTATGAGGATGGTTAATAAATCCCGAATCTTCCAAATCAGACATAATATTTCTAACAGTTGCAGGTGAAACTCCAACGTTAAATTTCTTAGTGATATTCCTTGATCCAACAGGCGAGGCGGTTAAAATAAACTGCTGCACAATCGATCTCAGAATTGTTTTTTCTCTATCGTTTAAATCCTCGTAAAGCATTTTCTAAACATTTTAAGATTAAATTTAATTTTCAACTATCAAATATATCAATAAATGAAAAAATATGCCGAATTTAATTCATCTTTATTACTTTGAAACTGCTGTAGTTGAATAAGAATTAGTCAATTTTCATCAATTTAGTTGATTTTATTTTCTTTTATGTGAAAATATTAGTTGCCAATCAAAAATATTTTGGATATTTAAATTATCAAATTTAATTTAGGGTATAAAATAAAATAGATTATTTAAAATGTCTACTGAAATGGAACCTATTGCAGAAATGATTTGCGAACTAACACGCAACTGCAGTATAAAAGAAGAATATTTTGCTGCTAGTTTTAATCTTTCGCCGACTGAAGTGAAATTTCTTAAATTATTTGCTGTAAAACCAAAGTACACCATTAAAGAACTTCGTGATATTTTAAAACTTACTCCGGGTAGAATAACACACATTTTAACCTCATTAGAGGCAAAAAACTTAATTTCCAGAACTTTAGATGAATCTGATAAACGTGTAATTCTAGTTAGTATTCTTCCAAAAGCAAATCCTTTAATAACTAATCTTCATCAAAACTACACAGAACTTCATAACAGAATTTTGCAAAATGTTGATGAAAAAGAATTAGAAAAAATCTCATCATCGCTAAAGATTCTTAATGAAGTTTTTAGCAAATGGGTGAATCAGAAATAAGTTTAGGCCCTAAAACAATATTCATATTATAAAATAATTACACAAAATGAGAAAGATAGTTTTAATTCTGGCCTTTTTTGGCTTGCTAATACTAATTGCGGTTGGCTTCTTTTCACAGAAAGATTACGAACCAACAACTTTAATGAAATTGAAAGAGAAGTACTCTCAAAAAGTAAATTCTTCTGTCGATCATAGTAAATTCACTTCACTTCAGCAAAATTTTTCATCACCACAACAAGTAACAGCAACTTGCATTAATTGCCACAACAAAAGACATGTTGAAGTAATGCAATCTAATCATTGGAACTGGGAAAGAGAAGAATATGTTGAAGGAAGAGGCATTGTGTATCTCGGTAAGAAGAATGCTATAAATAATTTTTGTATTGGTACTCAAGGTAACGAACAGAGCTGCGCTAAATGTCATATTGGATATGGGATGACTTCTGAGGGAATGGTTTATACAGACTCAACAAATGTTGATTGTCTTGTATGCCATGATAATACTGAAACTTATGTAAAAGATTTAGAAAAGGGCGGTGCTCCGGTAGCAACCCTTGATTTTAATGCAATTGCTCAAAGTGTTGGTAAACCCAAGTTAAGTAATTGCGGTGTATGTCATTTCTTCGGCGGCGGTGGCAACAATGTTAAGCACGGTGATCTTGATATGGCAATGTTTGAAACCACAAAAGATGTTGATGTTCATATGGGAATCGACGGTGCAAAACTTCAATGCGTTGATTGCCACACTACAGAAAAACATAATATCTCAGGTAAAGTTTATTCATTGTCTTCAATGAATCTTGATAGAAATACCTGCGAACAATGTCACACTGAAAATCCTCACGATGATAATATTCTAAATGAACATTCAATTAAAGTTGCTTGCCAGAGTTGTCACATTCCAACTTATGCCAAAGCAAATTCTACTAAAATGTATTGGGATTGGTCCACTGCAGGTAAACTTAAAGATGGTGAACCATACGAGGAAGATGATAGTCTTGGCAATCATACTTACTTATCTATAAAAGGTAGTTTTGTTTGGGAACGAAATGTTGTTCCCGATTACATTTGGTTTAATGGAACAGCATCGCATTATCTTGAAGGAGATATAATAAAGGATACAACAAATCCGTTAGTCTTAAATCAACTACATGGTTCTTATTCCGATAATGAATCGAAAATTTATCCGGTAAAAATTCACGTTGCAAATCAACCTTATGATCCCGTTAATAAAATATTAATTCAGCCAAAACTTTTTGCAGAGAAAAAAGGTGAAGGAGCTTTCTGGAAAGATTTTAATTGGCAAACAGCTTCGGAAGTTGGAATGAAAGAAGCAAATCTTCCGTTTAGCGGAAAGATATCATTCATCAAAACAGAAATGTATTGGCCGGTTAATCATATGGTGGCAACAAAAGAAAATACTCTTGATTGTAAAAGCTGTCATCAAAGAGAAAACAGCAGATTAGCCGGGCTAAATGATTTTTATATGCCAGGAAGAGACTATTCTAAGATCGTGGAAGTTACTGGAGTGTGGATGCTGATATTAACTTTATTGGGTGTGCTTGCTCATGGGGCAGTTAGAATTGCGCTAGCAGTAAGATCCGGGAAAGGAAAAAAATAATGCAAAAGAAACAAGTTTATGTGTATAAAGCATTCGAACGGTTCTGGCATTGGATGCAGGCAATATTAATTTTCTTTTTAGCCTTTAGCGGATTTGAAATACATGGTTCTTATACTTTTTTTGGATTTCAGGACGCAGTTAAATATCACAACATTGCTGCTTATATGTTAATCGTATTAATTGTCTTTGCAATCTTCTGGCATTTTTCAACCGGTGAGTGGAGACAATATGTTCCATCATTTAATAATATTGCCGCTCAGCTTAACTATTATATTTTGGGAATTTTTAAAAATTCTCCTCATCCAACAAAGAAAACAGTGTTAACAAAATTAAATCCTTTGCAAAAGCTTACTTACTTTGGATTAAAGATTTTGGTTATACCTGTTATCGTTACATCCGGATTGCTTTATATGTTGTATCGCTATCCGCAAAGACACGGAATAGAAGCGTTAAATATTGAATCACTTGAATTGATCGCAATAATTCATACTATTGCTGCTTTTTTGTTGCTATCATTTATCATCACACATCTTTACCTAATCACAACCGGTGAAAAAGTTACAACAAATTTAAAAGCAATGCTAACTGGTTATGAAGAGTTAGATGAACATAACGATGAAGAAAAAAAATCTTCATCAGAAAAATCAGAATAGAGGATATTATGGAAGAAAAAAAATATATGAATCCATACTTAGCAGGAGTTTTATTAGGACTTTTGTTAATTGCTACAATTTATATAACCGGAAGGGGACTTGGTGCCAGCGGAGCTGTTAAAAGTTTTACTGTAGGGATTATGGAAACAGTTGCACCTGAACATACAAGCAATCAAACATTTTATAAAGAGTATTCCGGAGATCATGCCGGTAGCCCTTTAATGAACTGGTTAGTTTTTGAAGTTGTAGGAGTTTTCATCGGTGCATTTTTATCTGGATTAATTTCAAACAGATTAAATCTAAAATTAGAATACGGACCAAGATCAAAACCTAAAATTAGAATTGTTGGTGCACTACTTGGCGGTTTATTATTTGGATTTGGCGCACAACTCGGAAGAGGCTGCACAAGCGGTTCTGCTTTAAGTGGAATGGCAGTTCTTTCAACAGGCGGATTGATAACGATGATGGCAATCTTTGGCGGTGCATACTTGTTTGCTTATTTCTTCAGAAAATTTTGGATATAGGAAGGAGATTTTATTATGGGACCATTAGTACCCGATGTAGTTGGAAATGAATTAAATTTTATTGTCGCGCTAATCATTGGAATATTTTTCGGAGTGATTTTGGAGCAAGCCGGATTTTCAACATCAAAAAAATTAGTTGGATTATTTTACGGATACGATTTTACAGTGCTTCGTGTTTTCTTTACTGCTGGGATCGTTGCAATGATTGGTGTTATTGCACTTGAACATTTTGGATTACTTGATATAAATCTCACCTACATCAACCCAACATTTCTTTGGTCTGCACTTATTGGTGGTTTGATAATGGGATTGGGATTTGTAGTTGGCGGATTTTGTCCCGGTACAAGTATCTGCGCAGCAGCAATAGGAAAGATTGATGCAATGATTTTTATTGCTGGATCTTTTATTGGAGTATTAATATTTGCAGAAGGATATCCATTATTCGAAGGATTATATAAAGCAGAAAACTGGGGAAACATAAGAGTGTTTGATTCTCTCGGAATGCAGCAAACAGTCTTTGCTTTTTTTCTAACAGCGATTGCATTATTTGCTTTTTGGATGATATCGATAATTGAAAACAAAGTCAACGGAATCAAAAAACCAGCATTTAGATTTACTCCTTATTATGTAACTCTAGGTGCAATCGGATTTATTCTTTCTCTTTCTGCCTTTGTTTTGACTGAACGAAAAGACTCATTACAAAATTTAGTTTCGGATAAAGAATTTGTAAACAATTATGATTTGAAAACAATGTCGGTTGATGAGTTTGCATACCGAATAATCAAAGGTGATAATAAACTACAAATAATTGATTTCCGTCCGCTGGAAGAATATAAAAAACAAAGTTTACCAGGTTCAACAGCATTTACTTTTGATAATTTGTTTGAAAAAGAACCAAGTAAAATTTTAAGAATCCGACATAAAACAAATGTTTTTGTTGCAAATAACGAGTATGAGGAAAGACAATTTGCAATTATTGCAAATAGATTAGGGTTTAGTAATGCTACTATACTTACTGGCGGATTAGAAAGTTTTGATAAAGAGATTTTAGGATTCGATAAAAATAGTGTTGCCACAACAAAACAAGAATCTGATACATACAGATTCAGAACAAAAGCAAGCAGTATAATTCCTGTACTGATAAAAGAAAATAAATCCGCCGGACCAGTAAAGAAAACACAAAAACGTGTTGTTGGTGGTTGTTGATTTCTAAAATAAAAAAGGCTATCTCAAAAGTTGAGCTTTATATGTCATTCCCATGAAAACGGGAATCCAAAAACTTTAAAACAATATGGATTCCCACTTTCGTGGGAATGACAATTCTGTATTTTTAACTTTTTATTGAGTCTCTTTTGTAGCAATAAAATTAAATCCCAAGTTTCTTAATTTTTCTCCAGAGTGTTGAAGGATTAATATTTAATTCTTTTGCAGCTTTCGTACGATTTCCATCATACTTATCTAAAACTGATATTATTAATTCACGCTCAACGTCTTTAAATCCATTTTTTTGAATTACGTTTGAGGAAGTGATTACTGTCTTTTTTTGCTCTCTCAATCTTTTGGGTAGACACTCAACCTGAATAACTTTTCCATTACAGAGAACAAAACAATGTTCAATCACATTTTCTAATTCTCTGATATTCCCAGGCCATTCGTATTCCATTAATATATCAAAAGCTTGTGATGAAAATTGTCTGATTTCTTTATTAAACTTTTTATTAAACAATTCAATAAAGTGATTTACGATTAATGGAAGATCATCCATTCTTTCTCGTAAGGGTGGAAGATGAATGTTAATAACATTTATTCTGTAAAATAAATCTTCACGAAATCTCCCTGCAGAAATTTCCTCCGAAAGATGTTTATTAGTTGCAGCTATTATTCTTGCTTCAACTTTAATTGTTTTATTTCCACCAACTCTTTCAAATTCTCTTGTTTCTAATACTCTTAAAAACTTTGTTTGAACAGCTAATGATAGATCACCAATTTCATCTAAAAATAACGTACCACCTTTAGCAAGTTCGAATTTCCCAATCTTTGTTTTTATAGCTCCTGTAAAGGATCCTTTTTCGTGCCCAAACAATTCACTCTCAATTAGTGATTCAACAAATGCACTGCAGTTAACAGCAATGAACGGACCTGTTTTTCTTGGACTATTTATATGAATTGCACGAGCAGCCAACTCTTTTCCTGTTCCACTTTCTCCGGTTATTAAAACTGAACTATCTGTTTGAGATACGCTTTCGAGAACAGTAATAATTTGTTTAATCTCTTTATTTCTGCCGACAATATTTTCATACTTAAAAATATCACTAAGATGTTCTGATAAATTTTTTATTTCAGAAATATCTATGAATGTTTCAACAGCACCAATATTTTCATTCTTATTATTTATGAGGATGCCGGAATTTACACGGATTGGAATTTTTTTACCGTCTTTATGCATTATCTCCAATTCATTGCCAATCATTGGTTTACCTTTTTGAATTGTCTGCTCCATATGGCAGCCATTTCTGCAAAGTGAAGAATTAAAAATATCCCAGCATTTTTTTCCTATTGCCTCAGATTTTTTATAACCGGTTATTTTTTCTGCAGATGTATTGAATGATGTTACAGTCCAATCGTTATCAATAGTAAAGGTTCCCTCTATATTGCTGTTAAATATTGCATCAAGTTTATTTTTCTGATCAATTAACTCAAATGTTTTTTGTTGAATCTCTTCCGCAAGAGCAAGCATTTCTTTAGTATCTCTAAAAACAAAAACTACACTCAAAACATTTTCATCTCTTTTAATCGGAGTTATCGAGGCAAGAACATTTTTAACATTTCCTTTACCGTCTGTAATGTTCATCGAAATATTACTGAAAGCAAAATTCTCATCTAATGATTGATGTATAAATTTTTGATCTTCCGGTCTTTTGGAAAAAAGAAATTCAAAAGGTTTTCCGATTACTTCATCTTCATCATAACCTGTAATTCTTGAAGCGGCCTCATTAAAAACTAAGATGTTTTTATCCTTTGCGATCACTGCTATTCCATCCGGAATAATTAAGGACTCTTTATTCTTATCTATAATTTGTTGAACATCAGGCATCTTTATCCTTTTTTATTGATGCAATAATAAACAATGAAGTGCGATAATGCAATCATAATGCAATAAGTATTGCACTAATGCAATATATTAAATTCTTAAAAGCTTAAAATTTAATAGAATCAAGGGAAAATAGTGGAACGCTTTTAGACTATAATATTAATGATATGGAAAAAATTATAAGCACTGAGACAAAAGGCTGGATAAAAACTAAAATAGTATCACTTTGTACAAAATTGGAAAAGTACATTCTGTCGAATAAGACATTAAAGTGTAAAGTTGTTTTTGGTCCTGTTCGCTCAAGAAGATTAGGTTTAGTTCTTGGGATTAATAATATCAAGAAAAAAGTTTGTTCTTATGATTGCATTTACTGTCCCATCGGTGAAAAATCTTGTTGTTCGATCTGTACAAATAATTGTTTATCCCCGCACGAACTTTACTTTTCTGTAAAAAATAAAATTGATGAGATTAAAAAAAGCGGTAAGGATATAGACTATATCCTTTTTGCAGGAAGCGGTGATCCTGCACTTGATTCAAATTTATCGCAAGAAATTTCAATCCTACGAGAATTTGGATACAAGATTGCAGTTTTTACAAATTCAGCTCTTTTATGGAATGAGAATATTCAGGAAAACTTAATGTATGCCGATTATGTCTCACTTAAAGTTGATACAGTTAATGAAGAAACCTGGTTAAAAATTAATCGTCCTCATCAAAGATTAAGATATAATCTTATTCTAAGTGGAATTGAACAATTTTCAAAAAGATATAAAGGTAAGCTTACAACCGAAACTATGTTAATAAAAAACATTAATGACAATGAAAATGAGATTGATCAACTTGGTAAATTTTTAAATACAATAAAACGTAACACTTCTTATTTTATGACTCCAATCTATCCAACCATTAAAAGTTATGCAGAGGGTCCGGATACAGAAACTCTTTTGAAGTTATCAGAATTAATAAAGGAAAAAGTTTCTAACTCTGTAATGTTATGCTGTCCTGAATCGGAAGAATTTTTTGCAACAGATGATTTTGAAAATGAGTTGTTAGGTTTGCTTGAGATGCATCCGGTGAATGAAATTGCAGTAAAAACTTTTGCTCTGGCTAATACTAAAATTAGTAAACTCAATGAGCTCATCGAACTGAAACTAATAAAGCAATTGGAATATAATGGAAAAAAATACTATGCACTTAATGAATTATTACAAATATAACGGACAAATTAAAAAATTATTAAACTGAAAGAACTTAAATGAATCATCCTGACAAACAAAAATCATATGAAGATGAACAAAAAAGAATATCTGAAACTGTTTCTAAAATTAAACACAGAATCGCAGTCTTTAGTGGCAAAGGCGGCGTTGGCAAAACCACGGTAAGTGTAAACCTTGCGTATGCTTTTCAGTTAGAAGGATATTCAACTGGAATACTCGATGCTGATATCACCGGGCCGAACGTGGCAAAAATGTTAAATGTTCAAGATGAAATGATTTATCTTGATGAAAAAATGATCCCTTTCGAAAAATACGGCGCTAAAATGATTTCGATGGCAAGTTTATTACCTCATGGTCAGCCATTAATTTGGCGCGGACCGATGAGATCAAAAGTTATAAATCAATTTCTTGCGGATGTGGATTGGGGAGAGCTTGATTATTTGATTGCTGATCTTCCTCCCGGCACAGGGGATGAAATTTTAACTATAGCACAAGAAATGAAACCCGATTATGCAATTATCGTAACAACACCTCAAGAAGTTTCTGTTATCGATGCTGAGCGTGCAATCAATATGGCCAAAAAACTTGAGATTCCATTTATTGGCGTAGTGGAGAATATGGCTGGATTTGTTTGTCCTCATTGCGGTGCTGTTGCTGAAATATTTGGTGCTGGAGGCGGAGAAAAATTAGCAGCTGAATATGATGTGCAATTCCTTGGTTCAATTCCAATTGATATTGATGCAAGGATACTTTCTGATAAAGGCAAACCAATTGTTCTTGAAAAACAAAATAGCGAAGTATCAATAGTGTTTAAATCTATCGCTGCATTTGTTGCAGAACATTATAAAAAAGAATTACTAACTAAACTTGTATAAAAAAACATTCAACATCTAATGAGGTTATAATGATCAGGTTATTATTTGTTTCACTTATTATATCCACAATTTCAATATTCGGACAATCACACAAAGATTATCTTTCCGGACCTTTTAATAGTCCACAAGAAGTTACTACTGAATGTTTGAATTGCCATGAAAATGCTGCAAAGGAAATAATGTTAACAAACCATTGGACATGGTTAAATGAGGAATTTGTTGATGCGAATAATAATAAAGTACAAATGGGTAAGAAAAATTTTATAAACAATTTTTGTATTGCTGTACCATCCAACTATCCACGCTGTACAAGTTGTCACGTTGGTTATGGATGGAAAGATGCTACGTTTGATTTTAAAGCCGAACAAAATGTTGATTGCCTGGTTTGTCATGAACAAAGCGGCACTTATGTAAAAGTTCCAACCGGAGCAGGTATGCCGGATGCAAAAGTTGATTTATTAGTTTCCGCACAAAGTGTTGGCAAAACTACAAGAAAAAATTGCGGCATATGCCATTTTGATGGTGGTGGAGGAACGGGTGTTAAGCACGGTGATTTGGATGATAGTCTCTATGATCCAAAACCTGAAACCGATTATCATATGGGTGCGCTTGGATTTACTTGCTCTGATTGTCACACAACTAAAGAACATAAAATTATGGGCGCAAGTCACGGATCAATGGCTTCAGGACAAAATCATATTTACTGCACAGATTGCCACGAAGGTGAAGTTCACGAAAACAAAACTATCAATAAACATCTTAGTGCTGTTGCTTGCGAAACATGTCACATTCCGGAATTTGCAAAGGAAGAGCCTACAAAGGTTTGGTGGGATTGGTCGAAAGCAGGAGAGGATAAAGAAGATGCAAAAGATAAGTATGGAAAAGAAACTTACAGCAAAATAAAAGGCGAATTTGTTTGGGCAAAAAATGTAATCCCAACTTATAAATGGTACAACGGAAGTGCATCTTATTACAAGTTTGGTGATAAACTTAGCTCAACCGAAATTGTAAAACTTAATTCACTAAATGGAAGTATCAATGATCCAAAAGCTAAGATTGCTCCATTTAAAGTTATGCGTGGTAAACAAATTTTTGATTCGCAGAATAACTTCTTAATCATACCAAAACTTTTTGGTGCAGATGGTTACTGGAAAACATTTGATTGGAATCTTGCATCACAAATAGGAATGAAAGAAGTAAACTTAAACTATTCAGGCAGTTATGCATTTGTAGAAACCGAAATGCTTTGGCCAATCAACCATATGGTTTCTTCAAAAGAGAATGCGCTGCATTGTACAAATTGCCATGGAGTAAAAGGTGATAGATTGGATTGGAAAGCATTAGGATATGCTGGTGATCCTATGAAAGTAAAGGGAAGAAAACTTAATTAAGTCGTAAATGTTTAATTAAATAATTCGGTATCAATATGAATGAAAAAATAAAAATTGGAGTAATCATTTGCGATAGATATAAAAGCTGCGCAGGTGGAAAATGTTTTAGATCCATTAAAGAAAAAGCCGGAGCTTTTGATATTTACAAAGATAAAGATGTAGAACTTGTTGGATATACAAGTTGTGGTGGATGTCCTGGTGGAAATATTGAGTATGCACCCGAGGAATTAAAGAAAAATGGTGCTGAAGTAATACACTTTGCAACTGGAATGGTTGTGGGTTATCCACCTTGTCCATACATAAATCAATTTAAAGGCTTTATAGAAGCAAAGTTTGATTTAAAAGTTGTTGTTGGAACTCATCCGATTCCGGAAAAGTATTTAATTACTCACACAGCACTTAACACATGGAACACTGAGGAATGGCAGGACTTAATTCATTCAACTATGTCAGATGAACAAACCAGGCAATCTTATAATTAATATAATAGCTGAAGAGAAAAGTATGATTTTATTCGGTCCAATACCATCACGTCGTTTAGGAAGAAGCCTTGGTATAAATAATATACCTCCAAAAGTCTGCAGTTTTTCCTGTGTCTATTGCCAGGTTGGATTAACAACTGAAATATCGGTGGAACCGCAAGAATTTTATTCGCCAATGATTATTTACACAGAAATAAAAGATCGACTGGCAGAACTTAAAAACAATAAGGAAAGAATTGATTATCTTTCTTTCGTTCCCGATGGTGAACCGACTCTCGATAAAAATCTTTATGAAACAATTCAACTGATACAGGATTTTGGAATTAAGATTGCCGTATTTACAAACTCTTCTCTAATATGGAAAAAGGAAGTTCAAGAAGCATTAAAACTTGCTGATTATGTTTCAGTTAAGATTGATGCAATAGATGAAACAATCTGGAAACAAATTAATCATCCTGCCTTATCACTTAATCTAAATAAAATCTTAGATGGAATTTTACAGTTCAAAGAAATATTCAAGGGCACTCTTGTTACCGAAACAATGTTAATTGCTGGAATGAATGATAATGAAGATGAGCTTATCAAAATTTCTCATTTTATTTTAAAGGCTGATCCGGAAATTGCATATTTGACAGTTCCAACAAGACCTACTCCATTTGAAAATATTCATAGTCCGGAAAGAGCAAAAACAAAAAATGCGTATCGAATCGTAAAATCTATCTTTAATAGAACCGAACTATTAGATGAGTATGAAGGGAATGAATTTTCTATAAGTAGTGAAACAGAAGAAAGTTTAATCGGCATTATGGCAGTTCATCCAATGCGAAAAGATGCTGTTGAAAAATATCTAAAAAAGTCAAACTCAAACTGGACGACTGTTAAAAAACTGATGGATGAACAAAAGATTAAAGAGTTGGATTACAATGGCTACACATTTTATAAAAAAAATAATCAGTAAATAAAAACAAGGAGTTAATCATGCCAAATTTAGATGGAACGGGTCCAAAAGGACAAAGAGCAATGAATGGTAAAAGAAAAGGAATATGCAAAGACACAAAAGCAACTCAAGTTGAAAAATCAGAAAATCAAACCACTCAAAAGAATGAAGTTGATGAGAAGCCTGGAAATGGTGGAAAGGGTAATGGACAAGGCAGGAGAAAGAGATTTGGAAGAAATCATTCTTCCGATAAATAATACAATGCTTATTGCAGTCCCAGTAAATAAACCGGACTTATTAGCTGAACTTTCTGATACGTTTGGCAGAAGTAAATATTTTGTCGTTCATAACTCAACCGATAATGCATCAGAGTTTTTACTTAATCCTTTTTCAACTGAGTTGGGCGGTTCCGGAATTCAATCCGCCCGATTTCTTTTCGAAAAAAATATTGAGGCTTTAATAACAGAAAATATTGGCTTACATCCATTAAGTTTTTTTAATTCCTTGAATATAAAAGTATATCGTTGTTTAAAGGGATCGGCTGAAGAAGCAATAAAGTTATTTAAGGAAAAAAAACTTGAAGAAATTGAGACTAGTGAAAATGAGGTTAGTACAAAAAGAAATAGAAAAAGATTTAGAAGAAATTCTTCTAATGATAACATATTAACACAAGAATAAAAAATAGGAACAAGTATGAATGATAGAATAGCAATTTCAATTGAAGAAAGCAGCAACGGAAAAGAAACTGTTGCAGAACATTTTGCTAGATGTTCTAAATTTAAAGTTTGTGAGCTTGATGATGATAAAACATTAATAAAAACAGAAATATATTTTAATCCTTTAGTCGGTGAACATAACGGCGCTTGCCAGTTACCAGGATATGTTAAGCAATTTAATGTTAGCACAATTATCGCCGGTGGAATGGGACAAAAAGCTGTTAATAATTTTCTTAATTATGGTATAAATGTTATAACAGCACCGGGTCTTCTATTTCAGGATGCATTCGATCTTTATTTGCAAGGAAAGCTTAGTGGTTATGAAGCTTGTAAACACGAACATCATCATCATTGAGATATAAATTGGTAATTTCAATCGCATCAGGTAAAGGCGGAACTGGAAAAACAACAGTTGCATGTGGACTTGCTTCTGTGACCAATAACTGTGTCTATATTGACTGTGATGTTGAAGAACCAAATGGTCATATTTTGTTAAAACCTAAAATCACTTTAGAAGAATCTTCTTACAAGATTATTCCAAAAATAAATAATGACCTTTGCAACTTTTGTAATAAATGCACAGAAGTTTGTGAATTTAATGCTCTCCTTAATTTCAAAACAGAAATTTATTTGATTGATGAACTTTGCCATAGCTGCGGAGCTTGCACTTACTTCTGTCCGCAAAAAGCAATTACAGAAGTAAAAAAAGAAAATGGGAAAATTAGAATCGGAGAAACTTCAAATAATATTTTGTTTTATGATGCTTATCTGAAAGTTGGTGAAGCTTCTGCGGCTCCACTAATTAAAAAAGTTAAGAATGCTTATAAAGGAGACAGACCAGTAATAATAGATTCACCTCCCGGGACTTCCTGTTCAATGTTGGAAGCAGTTAAAGATTCAGATTTTTGTGTACTCGTTACAGAATCAACTCCGTTTGGATTTAATGATCTTAAACTAGCTATAAATGTATTGAGACAAATAAATATTCCATATGGAATCGTAATAAATAAATACGATGAAAATTTTTCTTTACTTGATGAATACATTCACGATAATCAGTTGAATCTTCTACTAAGAATTCCATTTAGAATGGATATTGCGGAAAGTTACTCAAAAGGTGAACTACCAACAGAAACAGTTAAAGATTATAAAGTAATGATGTTAGATCTATTAGAAAAAATTAAGAAGGAAATTGTTAAAAAAGAGTATGCCTGATAAA
Source organism: Ignavibacteriales bacterium (assembly GCA_016707115.1). Taxonomy (GTDB): domain Bacteria; phylum Bacteroidota; class Ignavibacteria; order Ignavibacteriales; family Ignavibacteriaceae; genus IGN3. The sequence continues at coordinate 309,335 of JADJIH010000006.1, forward strand.
CACTATAAACAAATTGTAATTCTTAGTGGCAAAGGTGGAACCGGCAAAACAACTGTTGCAACTGCATTATCAGAAATTGCGGAAGCTAAAGTTGTAATTGATACAGATGTTGATGCTGCTAATATGCATTTAGTTTTTGATTACTACATCAACTCAGAATACGATTACTATGGAGGGAAAAAGGCTGAAATAAATCCCAACAAATGTTCGCAATGTGGAATGTGTGAATTGGTTTGCAGATTTGATGCTATAAAAGAATTTAAAGTAAGCAGAACAAGCTGCGAAGGATGCGGATTTTGTTTTCGTGTTTGTCCTGATGATGCAATTTCATTTTATGAATCAAAATCCGGAGTTTATTCAGCGTGTGAGTTAGAGGATCAATCAAAATTCTATTATGCACAATTATTAGCTGGTGAAGGTAACTCAGGTAAGCTTGTAAGTGAAATAAAAAAGAAAGCTTATGAACAGGTGAAGGAAAATGTAAAATGGATTATAATCGATGGACCACCAGGAATTGGTTGCCCTGTTAATGCAAGTTTATCTGGAGTAGATTTTGTTGTAATTGTAACGGAACCAACTCAATCAGGTTTACACGATTTAAAAAGATTAATAAACCTGTTAGAGATATTTAAGATTCCAAGCGGTGTGATAATAAATAAATATGATATCAATACAGATATGAGCAACAGTATTGAGAAATTTATAAGACCGGAAGGGATTTCCTTGCTGGCAAAAATTTCCTTTGACAAAAAATTTATTAAAGCAATTCAAAATTCTAAAACTATAATTGAATATGACCATGCATATATAGATACATTCAAAACAATTTGGAATGATATTCAAAAAGTAATTTTAAACTGAAAGGACTAATAATGTTAATTGCAGTAACATCATCCGGAGATTCACTTGATTCTCTGGTAAATGAAAAATTTGGACGATGCCAATACTTTATAATTGTGAATGCCGATACAATGAAATATGAAGTGGTTCCCAATCCAGCAGAAAATGCTCAGGGCGGTGCTGGACCAAAAGCGGCAGAAGTTTTAGTTAACAAAGGTGTAAATGTTTTATTAACCGGTCACGTGGGTGATAAGGCTGAAGAAGCACTGAAAAAAGGACACATACATATTATTACCGGACTTAATGAAAACACTAAAATTGCAGATGCAATTAAATTTTACTTATCTAAAAAATAACAAGGAATTAGAGTGTATATCCCCTCAAAAATATTTTTTACAAAGGGAGTCGGCAGGCATAAAGATTACCTTAGTTCTTTTGAACTAGCATTGCGAAATGCAGGGATTGAAAAATGTAACCTCGTTGCTGTCAGCAGTATATTCCCGCCATCCTGCAAACGGATAAGCAGGGAAGATGGATTAAAAGAATTATTGCCCGGACAAATTACATTTGCTGTTATGGCAAGAAACTCAAATAACGAACCCAACAGATTAATCGCTGCATCAATTGGAGTTGCCATCCCTGCTGATAATACTCAGTATGGCTATCTTTCTGAATATCATCCTTTCGGAGTGACTGAAAAAAATGCAGGTGATTATGCTGAAGATCTTGCAGCACAGATGCTTGCAACAACTTTAGGTGTTGATTTCAACCCCGAAGCTGATTGGAATGAACGAGAGCAGGAATTTAAAATGTCCGGTAAAATTGTAAAAACATTTAATGTTACACAATCCGCCGAAGGTGATAAAACTGGTTTATGGACTACAGTAATTGCTGCGGCAATTTTATTACCTTGAAATATTTATGCACGATTCTAAAGCATATTTAATGCATCATACTAAAACTGGTTAATATATAATAGAGTAAATACGATGGAAATATTAGTAAATGTTTTAAAGGAATCTATTAAGGTTTCATTACTTGTTTTGATTATGATGATTGCTGTTGACTTTATAAATGTAAAAACTAAAGGCAAGCTAGAATTATTACTTAAAAACGGAAGAAAGTGGAAGCAATATATAATTGCCTCACTACTTGGCACTGCGCCAGGTTGTCTTGGTTCTTTTGCAGGTGTTTCACTTTATATTCATGGTATGATCAGTTTTGGTGCACTTACTGGATTAATGTTTGCAACTGCAGGTGATGAGCAATTTATTATGCTGGCAATGATTCCTGATACCACTTTAATTATGTTTGGAATTCTTTTTGTCCTTGGAATTATTGTTGGATTTCTCACCGATAAAATAGTTAAAAGGTTTAAGATTAAAACTTGTGCTGATTGTGAAATCAAACAATATCATCCTGGTAGTGAAGGATACAAACACTATATTAAAGATCATATCTGGAAACACATTGTAAAAAAACATCTTCTAAAAACTTTTTTATGGACATTTGGCGCTTTACTAATTGTTGAGTATGGAATGACGATGGTAGATCTAAAAAGCTTAACATCAGAATATCCATTTCTAATTCTTATTCTTGGAGCATTAATAGGACTTATCCCTGAATCAGGTCCTCATTTAATTTTTGTAATGCTTTTCGCAAAAGGACTGATTCCATTTTCTGTTCTATTTACAAGTTCAATTGTGCAGGATGGTCATGGAATGCTGCCAATGCTTTCTTATTCAGTTAAGGATTCTATAAAGATAAAGTTATTTAATCTTTCATTCGGACTCATTTTTGGTTTAATTTTATTTGTGTTTGGATTTTAGTTTTAAATCAAATAAATATTTAATAATAAATAACAAATTGGCTTTGGAAGGAATTTAACTAAGTGAAATTAAAACCAATTCAAGATTACTATCCAGACGATGTAGCTCATTGTTATGGATGCGGCAGATTAAATGAACAAGGTCATCAAATAAAAAGTTTTTGGGAAGGTGATGAAACGGTTTCTCATTATAAGCCTAAAGATTATCACACTGCAATTCCGGGTTATGTTTATGGTGGATTGATAGCATCGCTTGTAGACTGCCACGGAACAGGAACGGCAGCATTAGCAGCTTATCGTGCCGAAAGCAGAGAACATGATTCTTTACCAGCATTAAGATTTGTCACAGCATCTCTTCAGGTGGATTATCTTAAACCTACACCTCTCGGTGTAGAACTTGAGCTAAGAGGAAAAATTATTGAGCTTAAGGGAAAAAAAGTAATTTCTGAAATTACTGTTTCTGCTAATGGTGAAGTAACTGCTAAAGGAAAAGTAATTGCTGTTCAAATGCCGGAATCTTTCAATAAGTAATTATTTCTTACGATACAACACTTATTAATTGCTTCGTTTTTCGGATTTTCTAATTCAAAATTCCTACCTTACAAATTATTATAGATACTGCTAAGTATCTTGGAAATCTTTTGTAATAATCTTGGATAAATGGTAAATTTTTTTGTGAAATATTAATCAACTTTAAAGAAATAGAGAGTAAATATTGGATCAAACATATAAAAATGCTGGCGTTGATATTGAGGCAGGCGAGAAGACTGTAGATAAAATAAAGGGTTATGCTAAATCTACATTTAATAAAAGCGTTCTTGCAGATATCGGAATGTTTGGTGCTTTTTATGAACCCGATTTTACCGGGATTTCAAATCCAGTTTTGGTTTCCAGCGTTGATGGAGTTGGAACAAAGTTAAAGATTGCAATTGATATGGATAAACACGATACGATTGGACAAGATTTAGTTAATCATTGTGTTAATGATATTGCTGTTTGCGGAGCAAAGCCGCTTTTCTTTTTAGATTATTATGCAACAGGAAAATTAAATCCGGATAAAGCTGCAGAGGTGATAAAAGGATTTTCAATCGCTTGTAAAGAAAATGATTGTGCATTAATTGGCGGCGAAACTGCAGAGATGCCTGGTTTGTATCAAGCAGATGATTTTGATGTATCAGGTACAATAGTTGGTGTTGTTGATAAATCAAAAATTATTGATGGCAAGAAAATTAAAAAAGGTGATTTGCTAATTGGTTTTCCATCAAACGGTTTACACACAAATGGTTATTCGCTGGCTAGAAAAGTTTTGTTGGAAAAATATAATGTAAAAGATTTTATCCCGGAGCTTAATAACACACTTGGTGATGAATTACTAAAAGTTCATAAATCTTATCTACCACTTATTACAGCACTAAAGAATTCTGTTGATGTTAAGGGTTTATCTCACATTACCGGTGGTGGAATTATTGGGAATACATCTCGCATAATTCCAAAAGGTTTAGAATTATTAGTTCATTGGGGCAATTGGGAAATGCCTGCTATATTTAAACTGATTCAACAGACCGCAAATATATCCAATGAGGAAATGCATAAAGTTTTTAATTGCGGAATTGGATTGATCGCCGTGATTTCTAAAGAAGATAAAATTGTAACTTTTCAGGCTGCACACGATGTTCATGAACATCCTTTATTGATTGGTGAAGTTGTATAATGTTTATTGATACTCATGCTCATTTATTTTTTGAGAACTTCAAAGAAGATGTTGATGAAGTAATACAAAGGGCAAAAGATAATGGTGTTGATTTTATTGTTGTTCCTGCCACAGATATAAAGACAGCAAAAGAAGCAATTACGCTTGCTGAAAAGTACGAACAAATTTACGCTACTGTTGGGATCCATCCACACGATACAAAAGAATGGAATGAATCTTTACTATTTGAGATCGAAGAACTTGCTAAACATCCAAAAGTTGTTGCGATTGGTGAAATTGGTTTGGATTATTACTATGATTTTTCTCCTCAGGATCAACAAATAAAAGCATTTAAATCCCAACTCGATCTAGCAACAAAACTTCAACTCCCCGTTGTCATTCATAATCGTGATTCTGATGGTGATATGATGGATATTATTCAGAGTTATTGCGGAACTGGATTAAAAGCGCAATTTCACTGTTATAATGGTTCGCTAAGCGATGCTTTAGAGTTTATGAAGATGAATCATTTTATTTCATTTACAGGAAATATTACTTTTAAAAAAAGTGATGGATTGAGAGAAATTCTTAGTCACATAGATTTAAATCATTTAATGCTTGAAACAGATTCACCTTTTATGACTCCTGTGCCATTTCGCGGAAAAAGAAATGAACCTTCCTATGTTAGCTACGTAGCTCAACAAGTTGCAGATGTCCACAAAATATCCATGGAAGAAGTTGGAAGAATAACCTCGTTAAATGCATTTAGATTTTTTGGAATCGGAAAAGCACCCAAAACAAGTTTTACATATTTACTTGGTAATTCTCTTTATATAAATGTTACGAATCGTTGTAATGCTGATTGCACATTTTGCAGACGAAAAGAAGATCCGTTTTTACACGGGTACAATCTTGGGATGACAAAATCGGAAGAACCAACATCTGATATTTATATTAAGGAAATTGGTGATCCATCAAAATATGATGAAGTTGTTTTTTGCGGTTATGGTGAGCCTACAATTCGCTGGGATGTTGTTAAAGAAGTTGCAAAGTATGTTAAAGCGAATGGTGGCAAAACAAGAATTAATACTAACGGGCACGGCAATATCATCAACAAAAGAGATATAACTCCTGAGATGAAAGATATTATTGATGTCGTTTCTATTAGCTTTAATTCATTCGATTCAAAACAGTATTCAGAGTTGATGAGAGTTAGTGAAGATCATTTTGATGAAATGAAGAAGTTTGCAGGATTGGCTAAATCATATGTTAAAAAAGTTGTAATGAGTGTTGTATCTTTAGATGAAGTAGAAATAGAAAAATCACGTAAAGTTGTTGAAGATGAAATTGGTGTAGAGTTTAGAGTGCGTCACTATTTTTAAGATAAATTCGTTCAGTCATTCCCGTGTAAGTTAGAACTGTTTTAACTTTGAAAGTTAACTAATGAAAAAAATATTTTTCTTCCTAACGATCTTAATTGTTTCTGCATATCCGCAATCCATAAAATCAAAAATTGATAATGTTCTAAAAGATAAATTCTTTGAAAGTTGCCTCGTTTCAATTCAGGTTGAAGATTTAACAACAAATAAAACGTTATATCAAAAGAATGAAACTATTCTATTGCGCCCTGCTTCAAATATGAAAGTAATAACATCTGCTGCAGGATTATTATATCTAGGCCCAGATTACGACTTTAAAACAGATTTGTACTATGATGGTTATGTTTCTAATGATACCCTTGTGGGGAATATTTTTATTGTTGGAGGATGTGATCCTGATTTTGTTACGAAGGATTTGTACACATTTGTTGATGCGATTAAATCTTTAAACATTTCCGTAATTACTGGAAACATTTATGGTGATGTTTCGTTTAAAGATTCACTCTATTGGGGCAAAGGATGGATGTGGGATGATGATCCATCCTCTGATGCACCTTATTTGAGTGCATTAAATCTCAATGACAATTGTGTTGAGGTAAACTATGATAGTAAAGAAAAATTGATAACAACAAATCCCAAATCAAAATATATAGACATTAAAAGAATCGAAACTGAAGAAGAACTTTTCATAGATCGGAACTGGTTAGAACGAAAAAATGAAATCAAAATTGTTGGGAAGGATGACAATAAAATATACTCAACAAAAGTTAATGTTCTCAATCCTGAACTATTTTTCCTAAAAGTTCTTTCGGAAGTATTGGATTCAAATTGGGTAAAAGTCTTAGGAAATTTAGAAACTAAACACTTGAATGGAACCGAAATATTTTTTACTTCTTTCAGCAGAAAATATTCTGATGTCATCGTAAATCTTAACAAAGAAAGTGATAATCTTAGTGCAGAAATGACTCTGCTTGCCCTATCTGAAATGTTTTATGGAAAACCTGCAAATGCAAAAAACGGAATTAAAGTTCTCGAAAAGATGATTGAGCAAATTGGATTAGATCCAAAAGATTATCGGTTGGTAGATGGTTCTGGAGTATCACATTACAATGTTGTTAGTACCAATTTATTCGTTTCAATTTTAAAATATTTTTATAATGAAAAACCTGAATTGTATAGAATACTTTATGATTCATTCCCAATTGCCGGTGTTGATGGAACTCTTGAATACAGAATGAAAAAGACGCTAGCAGAAAATAACGTGCACGCAAAAACTGGAACTTTAACCGGAGTCAGTACCCTGTCTGGTTATTTAACGACAATAAAAAATCATACAATAGCATTCTCAATTATGATGCAGAATTATGTTGGATCATCCACCAAAGCAAAAGAATTGCAGGATGAAATTTGCAAAGTATTATCAGAAATAAAATAAGGTCTTTTGTTAAGCTGAACATTTTTCAGCTTCCAGTCATAATTAAGATTTCGAAACGAGTTCAGAACAAATGTTTTACATAAAAATCCTTGGTATCAATGAAAAAATCATATAAAGAATATATTATAACATCCGAACCATTTAATGTTGAAATTCTATCTTCAATTTTGTGGGAACTTAACATAGACGGCATTAATGAAGAAGTTAATTGTATAAAAGTTTTTGCACAGGATCAGAACGTTACAGCTGGAGCAATAGAAAATGAACTGCAACATCTAAAAGAAAATAAACTATTACGTGAATTTTCTGTTCAGGAAAATTATATTGTTGAAAAAAACTGGAATGAAGAATGGGAGAACAGCAGAGAAGTGGTTCGTGTTACAGATAATATTGTTATCAAACCAACATTTAAAGATTATGAAGCAAAACCCGGTGAAACTGTTTTAACGTTAGATCCCAAAATGTCCTTCGGTACGGGAGATCACCAAACAACTAAAATTTGCTTATTATTTGTAGAAAAATATTTAAAACCGGGAATGAAAGTTTTGGATGCTGGTTCAGGTACAGCAATTCTTGGTATTGCTGCAGCAAAACTAGGTGCAGAAAGCGTAATTGCCTTTGATATTGATGAATGGTGCTATGATAATGGAATTGAAAATACGCAGCTAAATGACGTACAAAAGAAAGTTGAAATCAGAAAATGTGAATTAAAAGAAATTATTGAAAAAGAATTTGATTTGGTGATCGCAAATATCCAAAAAAATATATTATTAGAACTTGCGGAAGGATTTGAATCAAGAATAAAACAAAATGGAGTTTTAATTCTTTCGGGTTTACTTGAAATGGATAGGGAAGCAATTAATTCCAAATTTTCTGAAATTGGATTTAGCGAAATTGATTATTTGAAATTGGATGATTGGATAGGACTTGTGTTAAGGAAATAAAAAACCCAGCTTATTAAACTGGGTTATAGAAAACTAAACTCTAAAATAATTAATCCTTATTAATCTCAACTGTTCCTGATGCTACAAACTCGTTATTGCAATAATCATATATCTCTATACTGTATTCTCCCGATTTATAAAATGTGATCTGTTTATAAAACCATGTCCAGTTATATTCTGTATCCATATCAATCGTGTTATCATGCTTCCCGTTTCTATAGATTTCAATTCCAACTTCACCGCAGTCAATTTCGAATGGCAGTTGTACCAGCACATATAAATATCCGCCATCTTCAGGGATTGTAAAAACAGAACTCTCATTTATTGGCTGACCATCATCATCAACACCTTCACAGAAATAAATTGATTGTGAATAGGATATGTCAATCAAACTAAAAGAAATACTAAGAACAAATGCAAGAAGTAATAAGTGTAATACTTTCATGTTTTTCCTTGGATTAGTGTAGCCAAAAACTAAAAAGAAAAAATAAATATTCAAACCACCTGTAAACCAAGTTGGTTAATAGAATTAACTATTTATTGTAAATAATTTTCCCATCAAACATTGTCATTTCAACTTTTACATCTTTTATTTTAATTGGATCTATCGTTAGAATATCATCACTTAAAATTATTAAGTCTGCAAGTTTTCCTGTTTCAATTGTTCCTTTAATATTTTCTTCGAAAGAAGCATAAGCGGAATTTATAGTATAACATTTAATTGCATCTTCAACAGAAATCATTTGTTCTGGAATCCATCCATCTGGATTTTTATTATCTAAAGTTCTTCTGGTTACAGCTGCATAAATTCCAAGCAAAGGATTTAAGGGAGCAACGTACCAATCGGTGCCAAAGCACATTTTTACACCTGCATCTAAAAACGATTTAAATGGATAAGTGTATTTAATTCTTTCAGGTCCAATTCGCTTCTCAGCCCAAACTCCGTCATCAATGCAATGGTAAGGTTGTACGGATGCTATTACTCCAAGTTCAGCAAATCTTTTTATATCTTCAAATCTTACATGCTGCGCATGCTCTAACCTAAATCTTCGATCCCATTTAGGATTTTGCTTGATTATCTTTTCATATAAATCGAGCATATAAGAATTTGCTTTATCGCCAATAGCGTGAACAGAGAGTTGTAGATGATTCTTATCAGCATCTAATCCCCATTTTTCCATGCTGCCATCGGTTATAATATCCATAGGCAAACCTGTTGAAGTCGTATCCTGATTATATCTTTCAAAAAACCAGGCTGTACTCGAACCAAGTGAACCATCAGCAAATGCTTTTAGTGAACCCATTCTTATAAAGTCATCACCATAACCAATATTAATATTTTTATCTACAAGATTCTTATAATCAGAAATAGGCCAACGAGTAAAAATTCTGCAAGTAAGTTTTCCTTCTTCTTTTATCTTTTGGAATGTTGTAAGAGCATCTTCAAATGTAATATCCTGAACACTTGTAATTCCTAAACTTTTAGCTTCTTCCAATGCTGCTAGTGCTGCATCATAATTTTCCTGTGATGTTGCAGAGGGAATGATATTATAGATAAAGTTCATTGCATTATCTTTTAGCACACCTGTTGGCTCTCCCGTTTTTGGATCTTTCACAATCAATCCGCCATCAGGGCTTTCAGTGTCTTTTGTAATACCAGCTAGTTTCATCGCATAAGAATTAGCAAGCCCCATGTGTCCATCTAATCTTTCAACAAAGACCGGAGTATTTGGTGCTATGTCATCAATCATTTCTTTAGTTGGAAGTTCTTTTACTTCCCATTTTTCATGATCCCAATAGCCTCCGGTAATCCATTTACTAGGATACTTGGATACATACTCTCTTAAAATAGTTCTAAATTCAGTTGTAGAATTTGCAGGACGTAAATCGATTCCAAGTAAATAAAATCCACCACTGATAAAATGAACATGATTATCGATGAATCCAGGCAGCATTAGTTTACCATAAAGATCAATCACCTTTGTGTTGGAATCAATAAATTGTTTTACTTCAATATCCGATCCTACAAATAAAATTTTATTTCCTTCAACTATAACTGATTGAGCTAAGGGCTGCTTTTCATTTACAGTGTAAATCTTTCCATTGATGAATGCTGTTTTCATTGTTTGTGCTTCTATAGTTGATAAAATTACAAGTGATAAGAAAAACGATATTAAACTTTTCATAAGATTCTTTCTTGATTTCTTAATCAAAAATAAGGCAGAGGTTTAAAAAGAAAAAGGATTTAAACCATTAAAGATTTAAATCCTTTTATCAAAAACATATTAAAACTATTTCATCAACTGCATCTTTTTAACTGAAGTAAAATTTCCAGCTTCAATCTTGTATAGATAAATTCCGCTTGATAAGTTAGAAGCATTAAAATCAACAGAGTGATTTCCGGCTGAGAATTTAGAGTTAACCAATTCTCCGACTTTTTGTCCTATCAAATTATAAACAGTAATCTTAACATTACTCTCCATTGGGAGAGTAAATCCAATTTTTGTAGCAGGATTGAAGGGATTAGGATAATTCTGTTTTAAACCAAATTCAGCAGGTGTAACTCCATTAACTTCAACGGATGATGAATATTCGAAAGTTCCGTCGAAATCTACCTGTTTTAATCTGTAATAAGTTTTTTGAGACGGCAGATTAGAAATAAAAAAATTATAACTCTTATTTTCTGATGTTGTTCCATATCCTGGAACAAAACCAATTTTTTCGAACTTTTCATTATTAAGACTTTTCTCGATTTCAAAACCAAGATTATTTAATTCAGTTGCGGTAGTCCAATTTAGAGTTGTATTTCCATCAATAATAGAGGCACTGAATGAAGTAAGTTCGACAGGAATAAAATAAGGTGAATCAAGTTTATAAAATCCGCCTCCTTGAGCGGCAAACTGTGTCATGGTATCAATTGAAACAACCTGATATCCTGAAGCCGGAATGTTTATAGGAATCCAGGTAGCACCAGCATCGGTAGATCTCCAGCTTCCGGGAGAAGTTGAATAACTGTTAGCCAAAATTATATTACCATCTGATTCTTGAATATGGATTCCCCACATATTAATTGATCCAAAATAAGGAACAAGCGTCCATGTTTGACCAAAATTTGTAGACTTAAGCATACCGCCGCCACCGCTCCATTTAGTTGCCCAGGCAATTCCCGGATTTTGGAAATCAACTGAGATAGTTGGGATCTCTCCGGATGTACTATAAGTTTGAGCCCATGTTACACCATAATCAGTACTTCTAAATATTCCCGTACCATTATCACCTACAAGAATAATGGATGTGTCAGGAAAGACTTCAATATCACAAGGAGCACTATTTGATCCAACACTTGTTGAAATTGTTGTCCAAGTAGAACCGAAATCAGTTGAGCGAGAAAAATTTGTTCCATTCATCATGTAAAGAGTATCCGGATGAGTTGGATCTTGTGTAATAGGAATTCCAAAGAAAGAGAATGATAAGCCATCAGCTGTAATAGTCCAAGAAGATCCTGAATTTGTTGTCTTAACTACTTTATCTGTTGTACCTTCAATTCCAACCACAATTGTAGAAGGATTAGAGTCATCCACAATTACACATTTTATTTCTGTTGCTTGAGGAACATTAATTCCCATTTGTGTAAAGGTTTCACCTCGATCAGTACTTTTGTATACTTTATTATCAGATCCATAATAAACATTATTTGCATTAAACAATTCTACATCAATTGGGCCACCAAGACTGCTTCCTGATTGCTTTAATTCCCAAGTATAAAATTGTGAAAATGTAGCTGTGGTAAGTAAGACAGAAAATAGTGCTGTAAAGAAAACCTTCATCCTGAAACCTCACTGAATAAATTATGATTAAATAATCGGATTTGCGGATTGAAGATAAAAACAAGTGATAAAATAACAAACAATTTTTTTTATTTAGTAGAAAAAAGAATGTTAACCAAGTCAAAACTTGTGTCTATTCATTAGCAAACATATCGAAAAATTTTTATGTTCACACAGTTAAAATAAAAGTTTAAGGAGAAAATGAATTTAGACGTTCTGATTTTTGCTGCTCATCCAGATGATGCAGAACTTGCTATGGGAGGAACAATTGCAAAGCTTACCAAAAGTGATCTTAAAGTTGGTATAATTGATCTAACTCGTGGTGAACTTGGTACCAGAGGCACACCTGAAACAAGGCAGCGTGAAGCCTTTAATGCTGCAATAGCTTTAAAGGTTGCGGTACGGGAAAATCTAGAAATTCCTGATGGTGATATTAGAAACTCAAAAGAGAATCTGATGAAGGTAATTATTGAGATAAGAAAGTTTAAACCCAAAATTGTATTTGCTCCCTATTTTAACGATCGCCATCCAGATCATATTGATGCGAGTCAATTAATTAAACGCGCAATGTTTTCAACAGGATTATCAAAGATAAAAACGTTTGATAAGGAAGTGCCTCAAAATCATTACAGACCTCAAAAAGTATTCTACTATATGCAGACTTACACTTTTGATCCAACCTTTATTGTTGATATTTCAGAAACTATGGAACTTAAAATGAAATCGGTGCAGTGTTATTCCACCCAATTTCATGATCCAAAGAGTAGGGAACCGGAAACTTTTATAAGCAGCCCGGAGTTTCTTAACTATATTAAATCACGTGCAGAATTTTATGGATTTTCAATAGGTAAAAAATTTGGAGAAGCATTTTATTCTGAAGAAAAAATTGAATATGATCTGGTTAACATTTTAAGAAAAAACTGATTAGATTGAATAAGATTTATTTAAGTCATTGTTTCAATCTATAAACATTAAAAAATATTAAGGAAAATTTATGATCAAAAAAGTTAAGTTGATGGAAGAACTTGAATCGATAGGAATAAGAAATACTCGCGAGGTTTTTTATAATTATGGAACTCCTGCACTCTATGAACAAGTTATAAGAAGGCGAGAAGGTTTACTTGCTCATTTGGGACCATTGGTTGTAAGAACAGGTTATCATACAGGAAGAAGTCCAAATGATAAGTTTATTGTGCGAGAACCCGAAAGTGAAAAAAATATTTGGTGGGGGAAAGTTAATAAAGGAATGTCTTCAGAATGTGCAGAAAGAATTTACTTCAAAATGATGGCCTACATTCAAGGTAAAGATCTTTATGTAGAAGATTGTTATGCAAGTGCAGATGAGAAACATAGAATTGGTATCCGAGTTGTAACTGAAAATGCCTGGCATACTTTATTCGCAAGAAATATGTTCAGACGATATGCAAACGATGCAGAATTGGCAAATCATAAAACTGATTTTACAATTATTCAAATGCCGAATTTTCATGCTGATAGAGAAGTTGATTGCACAAATTCGGAAGTATTCATTCTATTAAACTTTGCAAAAAGGTTAGTGTTAATCGGCGGAACAAGTTACGCTGGTGAAATTAAAAAATCAGTCTTTACCATAATGAACTATCTTATGCCGCTTCGTGGCGTAATGTCTATGCATTGTTCTGCTAATGTTGGTAAAGATGATGATGTTGCATTGTTCTTTGGATTAAGCGGTACAGGTAAAACAACTCTTTCCGCAGATCCTAACAGAAAGTTAATTGGTGATGACGAGCATGGTTGGAGTGATGATGGAGTATTCAATTACGAAGGCGGATGCTATGCAAAGGTTATAAAATTATCTGAAGAAGCTGAACCTGAAATTTATGAATGCACAAGAAAATTCGGGACAGTATTAGAAAATGTTCAGATAGATTCACAAACACGTAGATTAGATTTAGACGATGAAACGTTTACAGAAAATACTCGTGCTGCTTATCCGCTTACACATCTTTCAAACATTGTAGAAATAGGAAAAGCCGGGCATCCTAAAAATATAATTATGCTTACTGCGGATGCATTTGGTGTTCTTCCTCCAATATCAAAACTTACAACTGACCAAGCTATGTATCATTTTATTTCAGGTTACACAGCTAAAGTTGCTGGAACCGAAAAGGGAGTGACAGAACCAAAAGCAACCTTCAGCACTTGTTTTGGAGCTCCGTTTATGGCTCTTCATCCTAGTGTATATGCAAAATTGCTGGGTGAAAAAATAGTTAAGCATAAAGTAAATTGCTGGCTTGTTAATACCGGTTGGACAGGCGGACCATACGGCGTTGGAAATAGAATGAAAATAAAATATACCCGCGCTATGTTAACTGCAGCGTTGGAAGGCAAATTAACGGATGTTGAATATGTTAAAGATCCATTTTTCAATTTAATGGTTCCTCAAACTTGTCCGGATGTTCCAAATGAAGTATTAAATCCTAAAAATACCTGGACTGATAAGAATGCGTATGACGAGCAAGCCAAAAAACTTGCTAATATGTTTGTTGAGAACTTCAAAGAATATTCTGAGGGTACTTCTGATGCAATAAAAAATTCAGGTCCTAACAAATTCTAAAATTCTTTAAATGCGGGATGGATTTAGTTCGTCCCGCATTCTAAAAATAGCTAAACTCATCATTGATTCTCATCTAAACTACTTTTAATTTCCTTTTAAAATATTTTAATTCACTACCACAATAGAGGAACATCAAATGGCAGAAAAAAAACTTACCGGTGAAGTTTATTATCCAACAAATGAGATAATGGATTATGCACATGCGAAATGTGAAAGTTTGTATAAATCTGCCGAAAAAGACCCTATTGGATTCTGGGAAACCGAAGCAAAGAATCTTTACTGGTTTACTAAGTGGGATAAAGTACTTGATGATTCCAATAAACCTTTCTTCAAGTGGTTTACCGGTGCAAAAACTAACATAGCTTATAACTGTCTTGATGTTCATGTTCAAACACCGAGAAGAAATAAACTTGCACTGATATGGGAAGGTGAAGATGGCGAGTTTAGATCTTATTCTTACTTCAAATTACACAGAGAAACATGCCGCTTTGCAAATGTTCTTAAAAGTCTTGGCGTAAAAAAAGGTGATAGAGTTACTCTTTATATGGGCCGAATTCCAGAATTAATGATTGGTATGTTAGCTTGTGCACGTATTGGCGCTATTCATTCAGTTGTGTATGGAGGATTTTCTGTAGAAGCACTTCATGAAAGATTGGAAGACAGTCAGTCAAAAGTTTTAATTGTAGCTGATGGTGCTTATCAGAGAGGAAAAATAGTAGAGCTTAAAAAAATTGCAGATGAAGCTTTACAACGTGCGGCAACTGTTGAAAGTGTACTTGTCGTTAAGCGAACTGGTCATCAGATAAATATGGAATTTGGAAGAGATATGTGGTATCACGAATTAGTTAATCTTCCGATAGCGAACAGTACAGAATGTCTTGAAATTGTTGATGCAGAAGACCCGCTTTTTATGTTGTATACTTCCGGCACAACAGGAAAGCCTAAAGCCATTATGCATACACACGGCGGTTATATGGTTGGTACTTACGCTACACTAAAATATGTGTTTGATATTCATGAAGAAGATAGATACTGGTGCGCTGCTGATCCTGGCTGGATAACGGGGCACAGTTATATTGTATACGGTCCTTTGCTAAATGGAGCAACATCTTTTATGTATGAAGGAGCACCAACTTATCCTTATCCGCATAGATGGTGGCAAATGATTGAAAAATATGGTATCAATATCCTGTACACAGCTCCAACTGCAATTCGTGGTTTGATGAGATATGGAGACGCATGGCCGAATCGTTACAATTTATCAACATTAAGATTATTAGGAAGTGTTGGTGAACCAATAAATCCTGAAGCGTGGAAATGGTATCATCGGGTAATTGGAAAAGAAAAATGTCCGATTATGGATACCTGGTGGCAAACGGAAACAGGAATGTTTATGATAACTCCTATGCCGTGCACTCCACTAAAACCGGGTTCAGGTACTAAACCATTTCCAGGAATTATTGCTGATGTCGTTGATGAAGCTGGTAATTCCGTTAAACCGAATGAAGAAGGTTATCTTGTTATAAAAACGCCTTGGCCATCTATGTTAAGAACAATATGGAATGATCCTGATAAATATGTAAATCAATATTGGAGCAAGTATCCGGGGGTTTATATGACCGGAGATTCTGCACGTAAAGATGAAGATGGATATTTCTGGATAATCGGAAGAGTTGATGATGTAATAAAAGTTTCTGGCTACCGACTAGGAACGGCAGAAATTGAAAGTGCATTGGTTAGTCATCAAGCCGTTGCAGAAGCTGCAGCAATTGGTTTGCCGCACGATGTAAAAGGAAATGCAATTCATTGTTATGTTTTGTTACGAACTGGTTATGAAAAATCGGATAAGTTGATTGAAGAATTAAGACAGCATGTTGGTCACGAAGTTGGTCCGATCGCTAAACCGGAAACCATTGAGATTGTTGAATCTTTACCTAAAACTCGCAGTGGAAAAATTATGCGAAGAGTACTGAAGGCTAAGGCATTAGGTTTGGATCCTGGGAATTTAAGTACACTTGAAGAATAATCATTCTGAGAATTATTTAATACATATTCTGCCTCTGAAATCAGAGGTAGTTGATTCTTATAAGATTATAAATGAATTGGGAAAAAATAAGTGTGTATTCTAAAAATGATTTAATATATATTAGTTCTGCATTTTAATTATAACTCTTACAGAAACTAGATTGCAGAACACGTTTATTAAAATCCTACAAGTTGTTTTATTAATAATTCTAAGCTTCTCACAATTTTCTAATGCCCAGCAATTCGGAAAACTAAGAGGTGTAGTTACCGATTCATCTAATGGAGAAGTATTAGTTTATTGCAACGTATTCATAAATGAAATCAACACCGGTGCTTCAACTGATCAAAGAGGAATGTTTATTATAAACGGCGTCCCTGCTAATCAGGAATTTGAAGCAATTGTTTCTTACGTTGGTTATAAAACAAAATCAATCAAATTTGCCGTCAATTCTAATCAGATTAAAGACACAACTATTGCCTTACAGCCAATAAGCCTCGAACTTAATCCAATTGAAAAAATAGGTGAGCGAGTAGTTGAAAAAAATGTTACGGATCTTGGCTTGGAAAAGATTTCTATCAAACAATTAGAGACTCTTCCAAAAGGAGTTGAAACTGATGTTATGAGGAGTTTGCAGTATTTACCTGGGGTTCGCTCTACAGGTGATATTTCAAGCAGATATTATGTTCGCGGGGGAAGTGGTGATCAAAATCTAGTCTTATTAAACGGCGTTACTCTTTATGCACCTTTTCATTCACTTGGATTGTTTAGTTCAATTGATCCAGAGATGATCAATTCAATAGAATTTTTTAAAGGAGGTTTTTCCTCTGAATACTCAGGTCGTTTATCTTCGATTCTGAATGTTCTAACCAAAGATGGAAATAAAAAAAGACTTGGCGGAAGTGCAAGTATTAGTTTTTTAACCGCTAAAGGATTGCTTGAGGGTCCAATTCCAAATGGTTCATTTATAGTAACCACAAGATTCAGTTATTCGGATGAGATAACTAAAAAATTTCTAAACAATGAAACGGTTCCAATAGATTTTTATGATGTTTCTGCAAAACTTAACTATTCAAGTCCCAAGATATTTAACAATGCAAAATTTTCATTATTCACATTTCTGAGCAGTGACAATATTCAATACTCCGATCCAGCCCGAGAAGAATACGGCTGGAAAAATTTTCTGTTGGATTTTGAATGGATTCAAATTTATAATGCTCCATTTTTTTCCAGACTTGGAATATCTGCAAGTAATTTTGAAGGAAAGATTGTACCGAACGGTAGCAATCTAAAACCACTAAATAATGAAGTTAAAGATGTATCAATTACGTTTGATCTTAATGCAGTGTTAGACAGTAAAGATGAAATTGACTTAGGATTGATGATTAAAATACTTGATACACAGCTTCTCACAGAAAGTAAAACCGGGATTGAATCACAATTGAGCAAATTTGCGGGCAACATAAGTATATATGCAAAATATAAATTATTAAGATATGAGATGTTCGGATTAGATGTTGGATCAAGACTTAATGTAACGGGATTAAATGCCAATTCGGCTGGAACATTTGAACCGAGAATTAGTTTTACATTCAGACCTATTGAAAAGATTGTTTTAAAAGGTTCAGCCGGAATTTATCTTCAAGAAGTTACGGCAGTTTCTGATGAAGATGAGATTATCTCAATTTTTGATCCATGGATTATTATTCCTGACTATCTTAATCCGGCTAAAGGTATAAGTTACTCAGGCGGAATTGAATATGAACTTTCAAGAGAATCAAGCCTACAAATTGAAGGATATTATAGGAACAGTTCAGACATTCCAGTGATAAATCAAGAAAAGATTTTTGAATATGAGCCAGATCTTATCTCAGGTACACTTGAATCTTACGGATGGGAATTTGGTTTTTATATTCACAATGATATTTATTCAGTATCAACATCTTATTCATTGAGCTGGGTATACAAAACAGTAAATAATTACGTCTATTATCCTAAGTATGATTCAAGACATTCAGGAAATATTTTATTCGAATATAATATTGGCAGTTCTTGGAATGTTAGCGCGGTGTGGACGATATCCTCCGGATTACCATTTACTCAAATGATTTCATATTACGATAAATACAACATTGAAAATCCTTTTGAAGTTGTATCAAACAATAATAACTACATGCCGTACTTAGTCTTAGCTGATAAAAATTTAGGGAGGCTTCCTGCATATCACAGACTCGATCTTGGATTAACAAAAAAATTCATAATAGGACCATCAGTATTTAGTATTGGCTTAAATGTAATTAATGCTTATAACAGAGAGAATATTTTTTACTACGAACGTGATACAGGCAGGCGAGTTAATATGCTGCCTTTTCTTTTTACTGCAACTGTTAAGGTTGAAATATGAAAAAAAAGTTTTTCATATTAGTCGTCATATTTAGCGTTTACTTTTTGTCTTGTGATGAGTCGTTTAATCCATTTACAGATTTTAGGCAAGACTATGGCGTTGCATGTATTTTGAGGTCTGATACTACTTTGCAATTAATTTCTATTACCAGAAGTTATCCTGATGGTGAAGATGCAGGGACAGCACCAAAATTTTTATTTGAAGATGGAGCCGACGTTAGGATTTGGTATCAGGATTCCGTGTATAGACTTTATGACACAAGCTTCTATTCAATAGATAATTCTGATTCTCTTAAATACTATTATTCAAATAGATTTAAGATTGGGTATTCAGAAGAAATTGAATTAGAAGTTTTATTAAAGACAGGAAAGCGTTTAAAAGCATTCAGTAAAACTCCTGAAGAAATTCTATTCAAGAATACAAGTGAAGTAATAATTCCACCAGTTGGAAAAACTGTTGTCCAATTATTTTGGTCAGTTCCTTCAACGCAATACTATTTTTTGCCACGACTAAGAATTAAATGTGAGCAAATTATCAATGGTGTTAATGAAATATTTTATAAGGAATTGCCAATTAGGTATGAAACGATTAATGGAAGATTAACTCCAGTGTTTCCAAAACCATCAAAAAATCTTTCTGTGTCTTATCAATTAGATGCGATCAGTAGATTTTTATCTGATTATTCTGATTCACTAGTAAGTCCATCAAATGTTACGATTCATCAGACACTTGATTTTGAAGTTTTAACTTTTGATGCCGAAGTTTCACGATATATTTCAGTCTCCAATAACAATACAAATAATCTATCCATTAGATTTGATGAAGGAGATTATACTAATATTTCGGGGGGACTAGGAATTTTTGGCTCGCAGGTAAATAAAAAATATACAAGATTAAAATTTTTAGAAAACTATATAAGAAGTTACAACTTCAATTTTCTATATGATTTATAAGAGATCCGAAATAGTAAAAAAGAATTTATATTTTATATTCTTTCTGTTAACCATTACACTTTTAATTCAGGGTTGTGAGCAGGAGATATCCACCAGTCCGTTAGAACCTGAACCTCAAAAAGGTAAAATTGTATTTGATTCAAATCCACATGGATTTACAATTTTTCTTAATGGAAGAAATACAGGCTCAATTACTCCTGATAGTCTAACTTTTCTTGATGCAAATGATTATTTAATAACTTTAAAGAAAAAATATTATAAAGATTCAGTTTTCACACTTCAATTATTTCAGGATGAAACAAAAAATCTTTTTATAGACTTTATTAGTAACCCGGCTATGTATGGTAAAATTAATTTGTTCTCAATTCCGGCAGGTGCATCAATAAAAATATTTGATTCACTGATTACTTCTCACACGCCCGATACAATTGATAATTTATTACCTGGGGAATATTCAATTACTCTATCATATCCCCAGCATCGTTCAGTAACTTTTAAAGCAATTGTTGAAAGTGGAATGATGAATCTTTACTCTAATGTATTGCAGGATACTTCTGTGTGGGTTGATTTTCAGGTTTTTAATTCGGGATTAATATCAAATAATTTAAAAAGTGTTACAGTTGATCAAAATGATTATAAGTGGATTGCGACTATTGATAAAGGTTTAATGAAGTTTGATGGTTCCAAGTTTTTTGTATTTAATACTTCAAATTCAAGTATTCCATCTAACAGAATAAATGTAATTAAAATTGATAATAGTAATAATTTATGGGTTGGTACCAATAATGGATTAGGAATTTTTAACGGAACCAGCTGGACAAATTTTAATAAAAATAATTCCCCGCTTACATCAAATGATATTCTTTCATTTGATTTTGATGATCAGGGTAATGCATGGATTGGTGCGTCTTCCGGTTTATTTAAATTTGACGGTACAAGTTGGACTTATTATAATGATTCCGACTATAATCTCTGGTGTAATGACTTAAAGATCAGTATAGATAATTCAATATGGATTGCTACTAACACTGGTATAATAAAATTAAAAAATGAGATTCTTACCTATTATCCAGATTCAGTTTATTTATATCCCACCAATACTGTATCTGCGATTGATATCGATCAAATTGGTAATATTTGGAGTTGTCATCAGAATACTCTCGGAAAAAGAAACGGAGTTTCTATTTTTGATGGATTATCTTTTACAAATAAGTACCTTGGTACAGCTTCGAACTCATTAAACGATGTTTATGTTGATTACAACAATCGAAAATGGATATCAACAATTGAGGGATTAGTTCTTGTAAGACAAGATGGCAGTACGACCATATTTAATAAAGCTAATTCTCTTATCTCATCCGATGCTATTACCAGTTGTTGTAAGGATAACAGCGGCAATATCTGGATAACAACTTATGGTGGCGGCTTAAATAAATTGAAGAATCAATAATTAAATCAAAAACCTTTTCAAGGAAATTTATGAAGTCTAAATTATTCATGTTATTTCTAGTCTTTTTTGTTTTAACAAATTCAAGTTATTCTCAAATAGAGGATACATTAAATTCAGATTTATATAAATGGCTAAAATCTTTACCGGATATTGAGGTAACTCAAATCAAATCAGATAGGATTTTTTCTGAAGCTTATGAGATATTTGTTTCTCAACCTATCGATCATAACAATCCGGATGGACCAAAGTTTAAACAGCAAATATTTTTATCTCATACTGATAAAGAAAAACCGATGGTTATTGAACTGGATGGTTATGCTGTTAATAACCGAACAGCTGAGCTGAGTAAAATTTTAAATTGTAATCAAATAATGGTTGAACACAGGTACTTTGGTGAATCAGTTCCAGCACCTTTTGATTGGAAATATCTTACGATTAAACAAGCCGCCGATGATCATCATCGAATTATAGAAATGTTTAAAAATTATTATACCGGTAAATGGATTACGACAGGGATAAGCAAGGGCGGTTCTTGTGCAATCTTTCATGGATACTTCTATCCAGATGATGCGGATGCATCAGTTCCATACGTTGGTCCGTTAAATCTATCTATCGATGATCAAAGAGTGTATGAATGGATAAAATCTGTTTCAACTCCTGAGTGCAGAGAAAAAGTTTTTAATTTCCAGAAACTTTGTTTTGAAAAACGAGATGAACTATACCCGATATTTTTAGAAAATGCCGACCTAAAAAATTTGAAATATGAAATTGTTGGAATCGAAAAAGCTTATGAATATGCCGTGCTTGAATATTCATTTGCATATTGGCAGTGGGGAAATGGTGATTGCTCAAATATTCCCGATAAGAATTCATCAATTCAAGAAATATGGGAACACTTATTGGCAAATGGAGGTGTTTCTTATTTTAGTGATGATGATATTACTGCCGGATATCCTTTCTTCTACCAATGTTATACTGAGTTTGGGTATTATGCTTATGAAGTAGATCAGTTTAAAGAATATATAGAATATGCTGATGGTCAAACTCCATTTTTTATTCCAAAGGATGTAAACCCAATTTATGATCCTACATTACTTAAAAAAATAAATGATTGGGCGGCAAATGAAGCTGAGAATTTTGTTTTTATTTACGGCGGAAACGATCCATGGACATCTCCGGGTGTTTGTTTAACCGGTAAAACAAATTCGCTCAAAATGGTTTTACCGAATGGATCTCACGCATCAAGGATAAAAGGATTTTCGAAAAAAGATAAGGATTTGATTTATTCACGCTTAGAAAACTGGCTCGACATTCAAATAGAAAGATAAATACTTAAAGATTATTTTATATGAAAAAGGGAATTATTTGATTCCCTTTTTTTATATTTCGTTCAGCATTCATGTGTGCCACTTATCACTGAACTTTTGGGCGCCATTTATCGTTTGCATATTTTTACTCATTCATTAACTAAACTATTTCAATGGAAACAAAAAACGCTGACTTATCATCTTTAAGAATTGATAGATCCAATAAACCGGAAGTAAACCCGAGTAAAAAAAATATTTTTATAATAGTGGGTGTTATAGTATTTCTAGTAGTTGGATATTTTGTAATCACATCTTTTCTTGGTTCATCGGTTGAAGTTAAACTAACAACTGTGGTGCTTCAAAAACCAGGACAGACAACTGCATCATTAAATGCAAGCGGATATGTTGTTGCGCAGCGTAAAGCCGCAATTGCCTCTAAAGGAACGGGTAGATTAATTTATCTGGGTGTTGTTGAAGGTGATAAAGTAAAAAAGAATCAAATTATTGGCAAACTTGAAAATACAGATATCCTCGCTCAGCTTGATGAAGCAAAAGCCAATCTGCAACTTTACAATGCTGATTTAATCAGCGCTGAGAATACTTATAATCGAGAAAAAGAATTATTTAGTAAAGGATTAAGTTCGCAACAGGTTTTTGATCAAGCAGGAGCTAATTATAATAGATTATTAGCTTCCATCGAAGTTGCAAAAGCAAGAATTAAGCAATATGATGTAGCTATTGAGAATACATTAATTCGTGCACCATTTGATGGAACTGTATTAACTAAGAATGCAGAAGTTGGAGAAATCGTTGCTCCATTTGGAGGCAGTACAACATCCAAGACTGCTGTGGTTACAATTGCTGATATGAATTCGTTACTAGTTGAAGCTGATGTTTCCGAATCAAATATTGAGAGAATTTCAGTTAACCAGGATTGTGAAATAACCCTTGACGCTTATCCTGAAAAAAGTTATTCTGCTTTTGTTTTTAAAATTGTTCCTACTGCTGACCGTTCCAAGGCTACTGTTCTTGTTAAAGTAGGTTTTAAGAATTACGATAGCAGTGTGCTTCCTGAAATGAGTGCAAAGGTTTCTTTCTTTACTGAACCTGTTGATACCTCAATTACAAATCAGAAACCAATTCTTGTTATTCCATCTTCTGCTGTTAAATCTGAAAATGGTAAGAGTTATGTTTTTACAATATCAAATGATAAAGCTGTAAAAAATGAAATTTCAGTCGGTCAAAAATTGGGTTCATATGTTGAAGTAATCTCAGGATTACAGTCAGGACAAAAAGTTATATCAACGCTTGATGATAAAATTAAAGATGGTGTTGAAGTAAAATTAGCTGAATAGTAAAAGTTTAACCAAATCTTGGAGATTAAATGGCATCATTAATAACAGTTCAGAATGTTTCTAAATCTTATTGGCGAGATAAAATTGAAATTCCTGTTCTCAACAACATATCGATAAATGTTGAGCAAGGCGAATTTTTAGCTTTGATGGGACCATCAGGATCTGGTAAAACTACTTTACTTAATCTTATTGCAGGAATTGATAAACCAAGTAACGGAAATATTATTGTTAATGGTACTGATATTTCTTCACTCGGCGAATCAGCTTTAGCAAAATGGCGAGCAAACAATGTGGGGTTTATTTTTCAGTTTTATAATTTGATCCCTGTACTCTCGGCATTTGAAAATGTTGAGCTACCTTTGCTCCTTACAAAACTTTCCAAAGCTCAAAGAAAAAAGCAAGTTGAAACAGCCTTAACACT
Organism: Ignavibacteriales bacterium; assembly: GCA_016707115.1. GTDB lineage: Bacteria > Bacteroidota > Ignavibacteria > Ignavibacteriales > Ignavibacteriaceae > IGN3. The sequence goes on from JADJIH010000006.1 coordinate 333,787, forward strand.
TGTTGGGCTTGGCGATAGGATGCATCATTCACCAAAACAACTTTCTGGTGGACAGGAACAAAGAGTAGCAATTGCAAGAGCAATAGTAACAGATCCGGTTTTATTAGTTGCTGATGAACCTACCGGAGATCTTGACAGACATTCAGCAGAAGAAATTCTAACCTTGATGGAAAGACTTAATAAAGAATTTCAAAAAACAATAATAATGGTTACACACGATCCGCATGCTGCTGAAAGAGCAAAACTAGTAAAGCATCTTGAAAAAGGTGATTTGGTAGGAGCATAAAATGAAAATCCTAAAATTAATTTTCGCAAATGCACTCAGGCATAAACTTAGAACATTTCTTACTGTGCTCGGTATAGCGATTGCAGTAATCGCTTTTGGTGTTCTAAGAACAGTAGTTACGGTTTGGGATTCAAGCGTTGATGCTGCTGCAGCTAATCGATTGATAACAAGACAAGCTGTTTCTTTTATTTTCCCTTTACCTTATGCTTATAAAGAAAAGATCTTAAATGTAGACGGTGTTAAGAATGTTAGCTTTGCCAATTGGTTTGGTGGAGTTTATAAAGATAAAAACAATTTTTTTGCCAGATTGTGTGTTGATGCTGAAACTATATTTGATGTAATGCAGGAGTTTTTAATAACTCCGGAAGAACTTGCAAACTTTAAGAAAGAAAGAAATGCTTGTGTGATTGGTCAGGACATTGCCACACAGTATAATATTAAAGTGGGCGATCAAATGGTTCTGGAAGGCGATATTTTTCCGGGCAGATGGGAGTTTGTAGTTCGCGGAATCTACAAGCCAAAAAATAAAAATACCGATGATACACAGATGTTATTTCATTGGACTTATGTTGATGAACGGATGAAAGTTGAGTCACCAACTCGTGCAGGAAATGTAGGCTGGTATATTGTGCTGATTAATGATGCCAATAAAGCTGCTGAAATATCTGAAGGAATTGATGCAATATTTAAAAATTCTTCTGCTGAAACTAAAACAGAAACTGAAAAAGCTTTTACTCAAGGATTTGTTTCTGCTTCCGGTGCAATTATAACTGCAATGAATTTTATGTCCTTTGTAATTATTGGGATTATAATGCTGGTACTTGCCAACACAATGATAATGGCGGCAAGAGAAAGAACACGCGAATATGCAGTTCTTAAAACTTTAGGGTTTTCAGCATTTCATTTAGTTGGATTAATTTTGGGTGAATCATTGGTTATAGCTTTAATTGGTGGCGGAGTTGGTATTACATTAACTTATCCAATTGTAGCAGGATTTGAACAAGCTATGCCAAAAGGATTTTTCCCATTTTTCTTTATCGAACCAATTACAACTATAATTGCGATGAGTGCAGCAATCTTGATTGGAATTCTTGCTTCAATCTTTCCAATTCAAAGAGCACTAAAAACAAATATTGTTGATGGTTTTAGATTTGTTGGATAAAACGAAAAAGGATTTTTATGAAAATACCATTTAAGTATACTTTTAGAAATTTTAAAGCAAGAAAACTAACCGCAATTATAACTGTTTCTGGTATTGCAATGGTTGTTTTTGTTTTTGCTGCAGCATTGATGATGGCTTATGGAGTTGAGAAAACTTTAGTATCAACTGGATCCGCAGAAAATATTAAAATCCTTCGTCAATCATCACAGGGAGAAATAAGCAGTATTATTGATGGAGATACCCAAAATATAATTAGAGCTCTTCCGCACATAGCAAAGGGTAATGATGGAAATCTATTAATATCAGCTGAGCCAGTAGTAATAATTAATCTTGCTATAAAAAATGGCGGTATGAGTAATGTTACAGTTCGTGGTGTTTCTCAACCAGTATATCAACTTAGGGAACAAGTTAAATTGATTGAGGGCAGGTTATTTAATCCATCATTAAGAGAATTGATTGTTGGTAAGTCAATCAACAGTAAATTTGAAGGTGCTCAGATTGGAAGCAAAGTAAAATTTGCAGGTGATAATTGGGAAATAGTTGGATTGTTTGAAGCTGATGGAAGTGGTTTTGAATCTGAAATGTGGGGAGATTCCCAGCAATTATTAAATGCATTTAATAGAGAATCAAGCGTTTCAACTTTAACATTAAAGTTAGATGATATGGCAAACTTTGAAGAATTTAAAAGAGCATTTGAAACTGATAAAAGACTGAAAGAGTTTGAACCAAAGATTGAGCAAAAGTATTTTGAGGAACAATCTGAAATTTTGGCAACATTTATTCGAGTGTTAGGAATTTTTATAACTGTAATCTTTAGCTTTGGTGCTACAATCGGTGCAACAATTACAATGTATTCTGCAGTTGCAAATAGAACTATAGAAATAGGAACTATGCGTTCACTTGGATTTAGCAGAAGAAGTATACTTACAGCTTTTCTTTTTGAGGCATTACTAACCTCATTGGTTGGCGGGATTATTGGATTATTTATTGCTTCTTTCCTGCAATTTTTCTCAATCTCTACTTTAAATTGGAATTCATTTTCAGAACTTGCATTTTCATTTTCACTTTCACCATCAATAATTATTTCATCTTTGATTTTTGCATTGGTAATGGGTGTGCTAGGCGGATTTTTTCCTTCAGTTCGTGCTGCAAGATTAAATATTGTTAAAGCATTAAGAGCAGGATGACTTGGAGTCCACCTTAAAGTTTAGTTAAAAATCTAAAAAGATGAAAATGATTATTGGAGAGTGAATTTACATAGTTAAAGGTGGCCTCCAATTAGAACTGCAATTTATTCTATGGAATGATTTAAGTGTAGGCCATCTTTAAGATGGACTACACGAGCAATTTATCTAACTGCCTTTTCAAATCTTCTTTAGCTGGTTGAGCTTGTTTAAAAATCAAATCAGCTTTTACAAAATCAAAAACTCTCACATCAAATATTTCTGGTCGAATATAAATATCAGGTCGTAGAAATTTTAGTCGTTCCTTGATTATAGAATTCTGCATTGTCTGATATGTTGTAAAAACAGAATCGAATGTTGGTGGAATTTCACTTTCATTTTGTGCTTTAAATGCTGTAACATCAATCGCAATTGTTATATCACATTTATCCATTATTAAATCAAAGGGAAGAGGATTAACCGCACCGCCATCAATTAAAATTCTATTTTTTATTTTTACAGGTGTAAATAGTCCCGGCAAAGAATAACTAGCTTTAATTGGCTGAATCAAGTCACCTTTTTCAAAAACCACAGCTTCTTTTTTCCAGTAATCGGTTGCAACTATTTTTAATGGAATTTTTAATTCTTCAAATCTTGAAACTTGAAGATGGGATTTCATATAATTCTGGAATTTCTCTCCTTTGATAAATCCGGATCTTATAAACTGTGGATCAAACATCGTAAACATTTTTACGATATCAGATTTTAAAAGGAAATCAAAAACAGAATCGCTTTTTGGATTGATAAGCTGATCAAGAATTTCCTTCATTTCTTTTGCTGTAAAACCAGCAGCATAAAAAGCACCAACCACTGCACCGATACTTGAACCGGAAATGATGGATGGCTTTACACCAAGTTCATCAAGTGCTTCAATCATCAAAAGATGAGCAATACCGCGCGCACCACCAGCACCAAATGCAATACCTATTGACTTGGAGTCCACCTTAGATTTTAAATTGGTAAAATTAGTTTGTCTGTTATTCATAAGATTTAAATATAAAGATAATATTGATGGTGGCCTCCAAGTTGCGATTAATGCAATTCATAAATAAACTTATTCTTTTCTACCTTGGACAAAGAAAATAATTTGAAAGACTCAATTGAAGTAAAATTCTTTTGGATAAAAGTTTTATCAACTAAGTTTCCATTTCGCAAGCCAATGTAATCTCGATAACTTGAGAATTCCCAATCTTCTAAATTGTTAACCAGATTTTTCCTTTTAGGATTTTGATGAAGATAAGATATCACAGTAAGCAGGCTTTTATCATCCACAATTAATTTAGTTTTTGTGTGATGCTGGAATAGACTACCAACTCTTGAGAAAGACTTATTTATTGCTTTGGTGTAAGAACTTAAAAGTAAGCCGATATTTTTCTTAGTTGTTATTGAATCATTGGATTTTACATAAATAGATAAATGGAAGTGATCCGGCATTAAACAGTAAGCAAGAGTATTAACGAAAGGTAATACATATTTTCTGTACTTCGATAGAAAATAAATGTAATTATCTCTGTTTCTAAATAATAACTCGTGACTATTAGAACGATTATAGAGATGATAATATTTATTTGGTTGAAGCTCCATATATTATACCTAAATAAAGTGGAGGCCACCTATTAGGTGGACTCCACACAAAAAACTGAATCCAAAACAGTTCCATCAACCCATTTAACAATTGCAACAACTTTTTCTTTATTTACTTTTGGTTTTGCCGGAGCTCCACCACAGATTTCATCAACTTCTTTTTTGATTTGTTTGATATCTTTTATTGGAAGTCCTGAACCTTTAACAGCTTTCAATAAATCCTTTCGTTTAGGATTGATTGCAATTCCTCGTTCTGTGATGATAACATCAATTAATTCTCCGGGTCCGCAAATTGTTGTTACATCTTCTACAATGACTGGAATGCGATCTCTGAAAGATGGAATAGCAAGTATCGTACATTTTGAGTACAAACAATTTTGCCATCCGCCAATTCCGTGTAATAAATATCCATCAGAATGTGTAACAACATTTGCATTAAACTTAACATCAACTTCAGTTGCACCAAGTACAGCAGTATCAACAATTGATGCAAAATTTCCTTTGCCATGGAAATTATAACTTGTAAACGGAGAAGTGTTAACGTGATTAGCATTTTCACGCATACTTCTAACACCTTCCAGATCGAAAGTTTGTCCATCAAGAATGTAATCTGTTAAACCTTCTTCAAGCATTTCAACTAAATACTTTGTACTTCCGCCGCGCATAAACCTAGCTTTAACACCTTTGGCTTTCATTTTTTCTTTAAGGAAAAGAACGAAAGCAAGATTAGTTCCACCAGCGCCAGCTTGAAGTGAAAATCCATCTTTCATAATTCCAGCAGCTTCGATAAAATCTGCAACATATTCTGCGATCAATAATCGATCGGGTGATTTGGTTACTTCAGTTGTTCCACTTACAATTTTTTTAGGATCACCAAGCGATTCAACTTCAACAACAAAATCAACATTGCCGCCTTGAATCTGCCAGGGAACACAGGGGAAGGGAACTAGATTATCTGTAACAATTATAACTCTATCCGCGTATTCAGAATCACCAAGTGCAAAACCAATTAATCCGCAAGCAGATTTACCGCGATCACCGGTAGCATTGCCAAATGGATCTGCAGTTGGTGCAAGTATAACAGCAATATCAACGTGAACTTCACCATCCTGCAACGATTGATATCTTCCTCCGTGTGAACGAAGAACACCAACGCCTTTCATTTTTCCTTCCGTGGTAAATTTACCAAGAGGTCCGTTCATACTTCCTTCAATGTGGTGAATTGTTCCATCCTCTAAATATTTTATTAAATGTGAATGAACAGGAAATGAAGCCGAGGGATACCAGCGAATATTTTTTACTCCCATTTCTTTAACAGCATCGAACAACATATTTGTAACGGCATCACCATTGCGTAAATGATGATGAGTAGAAATTGTCATCCCATCTTTTAGTCCTGCTTTTTTTAAAGCGGTTTTTAAATCTTTAACAACTTTATTTCCATCAGATGGATAATCAATACAAGTACGAATTGGAGGTTTGGCTTTCACTCCTGCTGGTTTGTATTTATCAATTCCCATAAAAGGAATTTGACTTTCTCCGTTTACCTCTGTTGGAACAAATCTTCCTGCTGCGTTTTTTACTAGTTTCATATTTAGTCTTATATGTTAATAATTAAGTTTAATTCCAAAGCCAATTTGTCTTGGTGGACCGTAAAATATTTGCTGACCACCTGGATTGTAATCTACAAATAATTGGTGTAATTGAAGCATTTGGGCCCATTGTTCTTCGCTACGAGTAAGTGAAGTATATAATGTACTGTATCCATCATCATCAACTTTACCTGTTGTCGAAAAAACTTCATAGATGTTCTTTGTGTCCAATAAATTAATGACGTAAAAATATAAAGCAAGGTTTAATCCATTATATAATTCAAAGTTTTTTTCAATCTTCATATCTATTTGACTAATATTTGGTGTTGTTTCTTCTACGTAACCTGAATTTGGAATTCCAATGTTAATAGACTTCACATAAGGATGTCCGGTATTAAAAATATACGTAGCAGAAATATTTACTCCATTAAAAATGGAGGAAAATCCTGAGAAATAGGATAAGTCATAAGCAGTAAGAATATTTACACCAAACTCATTTGTTCTTGTGGAATTAATTTGAGGAAAACGGACAAATTCAAAAGAGTAAGTTGTTCTATTAAACTTAATGGATGGCTTTATACTCTGATAATTTAGAGTTGAGCCTAAATAAAAACCTTTATAAAAATAATTTAATAAAAACTCTATTCCATTTAGATTAATTATTCCACTGTCACTTAAAAAATTGTATGACTGGTAAGGTGAACCTGGATTTGTCATTTGTAATTCCGGTTGAATTATACCTGTCGAATTCTTATTGAACAGAATCATCTTTAAATTAAGATTTGTTACAGTACTATACTCTATTTCAAGTTCAATGGATTTGCTAACAATTGGTTTTAATCCTTCGATGGCAGGCACTAAATAATTACCTATTCTTAGCTTGTGCCCAACAGAATAGATTCCTTCATAAATATTTGAATATGGATGGCTTTGAACATTTTGCGAATAACTTACCGTAAAAGCCAAATTTTTAATTGCCTGAAACTTAATAGCTGCTTTGGGAGAAACAAAAGACTGTGATTCAATATCTATCAATCCGGAACTAATCAATTCTCCCGATTGAAAAACTATCGTTTTCTCCGGAGCAGCAGGATCAATCATTTTTTTGAAATCATAATCGTAATAATCATATCTCAATCCTATATAAAATTGAAAATTATTAAATTCGTCAAAGTAGTCATCAATATAAAATGAATAGTCTACAGGTTTAGGAGCGCTATCATTTTTCTTTCCTAATAGATCATAACCTATATTATTAACACCTCTGCTAATAACTACAAACTCTTTTAATTCATTTTCGGTAAAGTTTATGAATTGAGGAGACAAACTTACGTTATAAAGATCACGGGCAAGTATTGCTTGTCCCGGTAATTGCCACAATCCGATTTTACTTTTAGTATAATCCACACCAGCTCGAATTTTATGATTTTGCAGTTGATAATTTATATGACCGGAAAATAATAATGATTGCTGCTCAGATTTTTTGTGATCAATTCCTGGATAACCATCAACAACAAAGTAATTACTTATTATATATTTACTTGTTGGTAATACTAATCTGCCATAATATCCATAATAAATATCTAGCTGGCTTCGCTGCCAAAATACACCCGCATTTGAATTTGCAATACTATCTCCATAAGCCCAATAATTATCTCCTAAGTATTGATCGTTTGTCACTTCATTTTTTGAATAATAATTAACGTTTAGCATATATGACAGATTTTTATTTAACTGATGATCAAATTGAAAATTTATTATCCCACCATTTTTATCAACTAAGCCTAACCTTGTATTTAAATAATCTTCGATGTGATTCCTTTCAGTATAATTATTTTCATCAAAATAAATCCCCGTTGCTTTTATTTTTATGTCATCAAAATCCATTAAAAATGTTGAAAGTAAATTAAAACTTTCAAATGAATTAAATGGAACAATGCCTGCCGGAAGATTTATAAAAATTGAATCAGGACGATTGCCTGGGTATAGTTGATTATCGAATTTCAGATTATCTGCGCCAGGGTATCTTTGTGGATTTTTATCCCGCTGGAAAAGATAATTTACATTTGCAAAAAATCTTACATTAGGAAAATACAATGGACCACCAATACTTATGTTTGTTTCATTATGGCCATAATAATATGTACCCAGTCTTTTATTACCTGAGTATGGATCATTTGTAAAGGTTATGTTGTCGTTCAAATGTTCAACTTCAAAATTAATTTTTTCTCCGCCGGTTCGTAATTTATAATTAAATAATCCTGAAGAAACATTTCCAAAATCATTTGGGATAAATCCATTATAAAATTCTATTTTCTCAAATACATTTGGATTAAGAAAGAAAGAATTTCCGCCGGAAAATAAATCATTAAATTTTACACCATCGATAAAAAATCCTGTTTCATAATTTGCTCCACCACGGATATAAAAATCCTGAAAATATGAAACGACTCCGGGATAAATTCTGTTAAGATTGTTTTGATTTTTAAACGGCAATTTATCAAGAATTGAATCGGGGATCGTATAGCCGTGTAAATTTTCTTCAGCTAAAATTGTTGAATCAGGATTTATCTTGTAACCTTTAAATATTACATCTCTAGCATCTAAATATGGACTGAAAACCAAAAAACAAATAGAACAAACCAAGAACCTCATAATCTTCTCCCTTCAATCTTATGAGAATGACTTTAAGTCAGTACTCCCACCACAATTAAATTAAATGATTAAGTTTAGCTAAGTGCATTACGTTTTGTGCCCTTTTAACCACAGGCGGATCAATCATTTTACTTCCGAGTGAAACAACACCTAATCCTTTTTTCTCCGCTTCTTCAAAAGCCTGAACAATTTTTTTAGCTTTTTCAATTTCTTCTGTAGTTGGAGCAAATCTTCCTGCTACATTTATTTCTATTTTAATATTATATCTTATAATTTAATAATTAAGTTTAATCCCAAAGCCAATTTGTCTTGGTGGGCCATAAAATATTTGCTGATGGTTATCTGGATTATATGTGTTCAATAATTTATGCAAGTCTTTGGATTGAGGCCCAAAAACCTGGACTAAATCATCTATGTAATCATATCCATCATTATCAACTGAACCTGTTGTAGTAAAAACATCATAAATATTCTTTGTATCAAATAAATTTATTATATAGATGTAAAAATCTAAACTCAAATTACTTAAAAATTGAAATCTTTTTTCTATCTTCAAATCAATTTGTGAAGTAGATGGAGTTGTTTCTGGAATTGCTTGAAAAGTGGAATAATTCATTCTATAAGTTTGTCTGATTGGATGTCCACTTTGGTAGCTGTAAAAAACTGAAAAACTTAAGCCACCAAAAGCTGATGAAATATAATCCATACTAGAAAAATCATATGATAAGAGAGTATTAAAAAATATATTATTTGATCGTTCGGCTTCTAATGTCTCTTTCCCTTTATTACTAAATATTGAAGTAAAATCCTCCGGATAAAATCTTTGAATAAGCTCATTCGCTTTTTGATAATTAAAGTTTGAGCTTAAATATATGTTTTTGTTTCTATAAGTAAATAAAATCTCTAAACCATTCACACTTAGTTCACCCTTATCACTAAAGTAATAGTAAGATGAAAAAGGCGAGGCTTGGTTAGTTTGTTGAAAATCGAGAATCTGTCTGTTTACTGATTGTTTGTTGAAGTATTTAAATCCTAAAACACCGTTCTTAATTAAATTAGAAGATAAACCTAACTCAAATAGTTTAGTTACGATTGGTTTTAATGTTCCACCAACAAAGGCATTATTTGGGATTACCATTAATGGATAACCGGAGTATATAAAATCATTAGTATTTGAAAGCGGTTGAGCTTGAACATTTTGAGTATAACTTGCAAATAATTTTAAATTATTTGTTACATCGGATGAAACTAAAATTTTGGGAGAAATAAATTGATACGAGTCGACAGATTTTAATCCTTCTGGGATTAGTTCTCCAGTATTGTAATTAATTGTTTTCTCAGGTGCAGCGGGATCAATCATTACTTCCTGATCAGAATTAAAATAATCAAAACGTAAACCTAATTTCACAAAAGCTTCATCAAACAATCTAAAATTGTCTTCTATAAAGAATGCGTAAGAAATCGGCTTAACAAAATTATCACTTGTTGAATTACTTTTATTTCCCAATTTATCATATCCAATATTATAAACTCCAAATCGAGTTAGAACTATTTCTTTGATTTGGTTATCAGTATAAGACTGATAACTTGTATCTGATCTTAAATAGTAAAAGTTTTTAGATAAGTTTCTCTGACCAGAAATATACCAGAATCTAAAATCCGGTAAACTTACATCTCCTCCAATATGGATACTATGAATTTTTATTTTTGCGTTTAGTTTTGCATTAAGTGAGATATTACTTTGTTCTGATTTTTTATGGTCTATTGATGGATAACCATATCCTTCAAAAGCCCACCCAGATATATTTCTATCTAATGGTAATTGAAATCTTCCAAACCAATTTGAAGCAATTTCTTGTTCCGTCCTATTCCAAACAACTCCAGCATTTGCATTTGCAACACTGTCACCATAAGACCAGTAGTCATCACCAAGAAACTCATCAGTTGTAACATCATTTTTAAAAAAATAATTTGCATTCAAGGAATATGATACCATCTCGTTTAGTTGATGATCAAGTTTAATATTAAATATCCCGCCATTCTTATCCACTAGACCTGCGCGTGGATTTAAGTATTGAAGAATATGATTTCTTTCAACAAATGTGTTTTCATCAAAGTAAATTCCATATGCTCTTATTTTAATAGCATCAAATTCGAAGTCAAGAGTTGAAACAGAAGAAAAACACTCTAGAGAATTTAAATTTACAATTCCAGCTGGTAGATATATTTGTAAAGTATCAGGATAATAAGGACCATTATTAAATTGTCTATCAACTCCAGGGTATCGTTGTGGATTTTTATCTCTTTGAAATAGATAATTTATACTTGTATAGAACTTTACATTATCAAAGTATAATGGTCCACCCAAACTAATATTAGTCTCATTATATCCATAGAAATAAGCTCCTAGTCTTTTATTTCCAGAATAAGGATCATTAGTTAAAGTTATATTATCACTCAGGTATTCAGCTTCAAATTCTAATTTTTTCCCACCAGATTTTAACTGATAGTTAAATAGACCAGATGAAACATTTCCAAAATCTGCTGAGATAAAACCATTATAGAACTCTATTTGTTCGAATACAGTTGGATTGATAAAAAAAGAATTCTTTCCTGAAAACAGGTCATTGAATTTTGAACCTTCTATAAAAAATCCTGTTTCATAACTCTCACCTCCACGGATATAAAAATCCTGGAAATATGAAACGACTCCGGGATAAATTCTGTTAAGATTGTTCTGATTTTTAAACGGCAATTTATCAAGAATTGAATCGGCTATTGTATAAGTATAAATAGTTTCTTCAGATAAAGTTGTTGAATCAGGATTTATTTTGTAACCTTTAAATATTAAATCTCTAGCATCTAAATATGGACTGAAAACCAAAAAACAAATAGAACAAATCAAGAACCTCATAATCTTCTCCCTTCAATCTTATGAGAATGACTTTAAGTCAGTACTCCCACCACAATTAAATTAAATGATTAAGTTTAGCTAAGTGCATTACATTTTGTGCCCGTTTAACCACAGGCGGATCAATCATTTTACTTCCTAGTGAAACAACACCTAATCCTTTTTTCTCCGCTTCCTCAAAAGCCTCAACAATTTTTTTAGCTTTTTCAATTTCTTCAGCAGTTGGAGCAAATGCTTCGTGCACAACTTTTATTTGTCTTGGATGAATGCAGCCTTTACCTTCAAATCCAAGTGATTTTGCTTCAATAACACTTTGTCTCAATGCTTCCATATCTGCAACATCAGAAAATACTGTATCGATAGCTTGTATGCCAGCTGCCTTAGCAGCGTTAACTAACATTTGTCTTGCAAAAATACTTTCTCGTCCATCGTTTGTGCGTTGTGTTCCAATATCTGCGGTGTAATCTTCAAGTCCGATTGCAAGCGCGCAATTATTTTTTGAAGCAGATGCAATTTCGAAAGCTTTGATTACTCCCAGTGCACTTTCAATAATCGGCATAAAGTAAATTGGATTTTCAACTTTGAATTGTTTTTTAAGTTTCTCAACTTCTTTTTCAAGTTGATGAATTTGTTCTGCTGATTCACACTTAGGAATTAAAATAACATTTACATTATTCGGCACAATATATTTAAGATCATCAATTCCTTTTGGTAACTGATTGATTCGAACCATTCTTTCAGCGCCATAAAAATCAACTGAACGTAAAGAATTTCTTACAAGAAGTTGTGCTGCATCTTTTTCGGATGGTGCAACACTGTCTTCAAGATCAAGAATAATTCCATCGGGTGAATGAAGTCCGGCATTAACAAAAAACTTTGGTTCATTTCCCGGAAGATATAATCTGCTTCTTCTCAACTGATCTTTTTTTGTTGAATATAAATTATTTGCGTGGAAGGGAAGTAGATATTCTTTTTTAAGATCAAAGAATAATCTTTTAACAGCAAGCTCGAATCTAGCAGCAAGAATAAAGGGTAGAGCGCCATTATCCTCACACAAAATCTTAGCGTCTTTCAAACCAAAGTATTTAGACATATCAAGAATCATTTGTTTGATTGATTCTCCATACATCACATCAACTTTGCTTTTCAGATCTGTTTTAATTCCACCGGAATTTTTAAGCTCGATTTCAAAATAGCAATCTGAGCGAACTGAATCGCCACGTTTGCCAGCTGATGATTTATTTATTCTTTTTGTCATTAAAATGTCCTCTAGTTGAAAAACTAAAATCTTTTAGGAATCCAGTGTTCAAGTTGTTTGATTGTAGCAAGTTGTAATTCGGACAATTTTGTGTTTGTAAATTTAATTAACTTTGATGGATTATTTAAGGTCCTCAATTTTTGATTAACTCGGAAAAAATATAATCGCATTCAGTCTTACTTATGAATTTTCTCTTAAATGGCTTTTTCATTTCCAGTCTAATAACCTCATACATCGAACCAGCTAAACTTAATAGATATCTAATTTTTTCCTTATCCTTCTTTGAATATCTTCCAAATCCTTCAGCTAAGTTTGCTGAAATCGAATCGACCGATCGAACAAATTGTTTACCAATAGTATCAGAATTAAATCGATCCCATTTGATAATCAAATCCCAAACATAATTGCTTAAATTAAAAGCAACTTTGTATGAATCGATATCATTAAGTTTTAAATATTTTTTTTCCATTAATAACAATGCAACAATTTAACAACTAAACAATGAAATAATTAAACAATAAGTTTCTTCATAAATTCTCTAGCCGTCATTAGTTCCGCACTAAAAATTGCATCCTTAATTTCTTTTCTTCTGCCTGCAACAAGCAATTGTGATGAAAGTGCTTCAAACTTGTTATCAAGGTCTTCCATTGTCATTGGTTCGCGCGGATCACCTTTTGGATATTCTAAGTACTCAGAAAATTCTCTTCCATCTTTTGTTCTAACAATAACTTTACTTGGCTGTTTAGCTGGAAACATCTTTTCAAACTCGACTGATGGTTCACCTTTAATTCTGTCAATCACTTCCCAAATTCTTGGATCTTTTAATTTTTCATCTGAGAAAGATTGTGTTGTTACTTTATGATCAACCAATGCTGCAGCTATACAATAGGGAAGTGAATGATCCGCTGTTTCTCTTGATTCAGGTCGATACTTATGCGGATCAAAAAGAATATCGTATGCTTGTGCTAATGTTGTAAGCGTTACAGATTCTATTTGATCGTAACTGATATTATTTTTTGTTACAACATTTAATGTTGCGGAAAGATGTGTATGTGTTAAAGCTTCAGTAGGAAATGCTTTCATTCCGCATTCAAGAATTTTATATGATTCACCAAGTCCACCGATAAGTTTATCAATATTCCATTTCCATTCTGAAACTCCATCACGGCCTTTCATACTTTGCGGTTCAACTTTATTTTCTTTTGCATTGTATCCAAGGAAGCAATCCATAAAACCTTCTTTACCTTCGAACACAGCTTCAGTTCCTGTGTAACCACGTTTTGCCATAAGAGCTGCAAAAACTCCTGCTTGTGTTGCCATTGGATCAACAGTGTTTTTCATCATTGTAAGTTTGCCTGCAGTTGGGCAACCGATTGTATGACTATGACTTCCGCTAATTCCGATTGCATTAACCATTTGATCCACAGTTAGACCAAGAATTTTTCCTGCAACTATTGGAGAAACAAATTGTGTTAAAGTTGCGTGATGCCATTTGCGTTCACGGATTCCTGGCACAGCAAACTCGCAGAGTCTTTGCTCAAATTCATACGCTAGCACGATAGCTGTTATCACCTCTTCCATCGATGCACCAACCATTTCCGCAACAGAAAGTGCAGCAGGAATTATATCAGATGGATGTGAAGGATCTTCTTTCCAGTAAATGTCATTAAAATCTAAAGCACGAATCATAAGCGAGTTTACAAGTGTAGCATTAACAGCAGGAATTTTATCTCCAAATCCGATTACTGTTGCTTCATCAGTTCCGCCCATATCGTGGTAGATGTTTCTAATTATTCTTACATCTTTTGTATGATAACCACCGAATGCACATCCTACAGAATCGTAGAGATATCTTTTAACTTCGTGAATTACATTTTGCGGTAGATCTTTGTATTGCAGATTAACTGCGAACTCTGAAATTGTTCTTGAGATTGATTTATGCATCTTAAATTTTCCTGTTATTTGATTAGAATCATTTTTTTTGTTTGAGCAAAGTCATTTGCAAATATAGAATAGTAATAAACCCCGCTGCTTAATCCTGTTGCATCGAATTGAAGCTGATATTCACCTTTGATCTTTTCCTCATTCATCAATGTTTTAATTTCAGTTCCTAATATATCATAAACTACAATTCTAATGTTTGATGTAAACGGAACGTTGTAAATTATAGTTGTAGTCGGATTAAATGGATTAGGGTAATTCTGCATTAAATCAAAATTATTAACACTTTCGAGAGGATTACTATCAACATATGAAATTGAATCCGGAATTACATAATTACTATCATAAACTATTTTTGCAACAGTTTTATTTAATATCAAATCGTTAAGATTTTCACCCATTATCATCGCAACCACAAATTTTTCTGTCGTCCATTTAGGGAAATTAAATGGACCTGATCCGGCAACCAAAACTATGTTGCTATAAGTGATAGAAGTATCTATCTGATTACAACTCATTTTTTGCCAAATCCCTTCATCATCTCTTAATGCGTTTCCAATTACGTTTGATATATGAAATGTACTAAGACTATTCATGAGTTGATCTTGAGAATCTACTGGTGAATCTAGAAATGTATAACCTATATATCCTGGGATCCATGACGGAGGCGGATCATTTGAAATTCCATCACTATCATATCCATAGGCTAAATTTAAATTTCCTATAAATCCTGCCTCATCACCCCCATCACTCAGCCCACCAACACCTAAATCTGTATAAAAACCAAAGCACGTTTGTGGATAATCGAAATCGGAAATGTTTATTATATCATAATTGATAAATAAAATATCTTCAACAATAATATTATTCCACTGGAATATTCGGGATTCTACTCTTAGACCCAACCCACCGCGATTTGTGTCTGATAAAACAGGGAAATAAGAATAGGGTTGTCTAGTCCATTCTCTGTCCTTGGAATCGTCCATTGCAAAAAAAGTTTCTCTGGTTGGATAAAAATTATCCTTCCCAAAATATCCATACCAATGTCCATTCCAGGTTGAATCCAAGCCAAGGGCAACAGGCCATGTTAAAGGCCATGTAGAAGGTAGATGACTAACTGCAGGATAATCAAGAGAGCTGGTTCTACAATAGTTTGGTATTGGTTGAAATATCCATAGATCACCTGTTAGCGAATCTTTATCTATATTTTCTCGATAAGAAGTTTGAACGGGATGAATAATTTGACCGTTACCAGGGGCAGTAACTGCTGCTGAAACCAGAAGAGCATAACCATCTGAGTAACAATGTCCGGTACCTTTTGGCCACTCCATCGAAGGTCGATCTTCCCAATAGCCAATTTGACCGTCATTTCTAAAAAGTGTTCTTATCAAATTTCCATCAATTATTCCATGTTTTCTACTACTGTTTTTTCCATAACTATCATTTCGATAACGTTGAATTTGCGGATCTACTTGAGCGCCTGCAAACTCCGACAAAATAATAAAAACCACAAAAATTAAAAATGTGTGCAAGTTCTTAACTAAAGTTTTCATATCAGAGCCCCTTCTCAAATAAGTTATAAATTCTTTTTCACCCAATCTTCCAATCCACCAGTAACAATAAGTTCTTGTGCTGCTTCACCAACCGGATCGATAGAATAAGTTTTATTATCAAATGTTAAAATTGAATTTTCAAAATCTATTTTTACATTTATTCCTGATTTTACTGTAAGCTTATCTTTTCCGTATTTAGATTTTAAATCATTTACAAGTTGAGGACATTCAATCAACAAATAACCATTGTTAAGTGCGTTACGTTTATAAGTTTCGTTGAATGTTCCAGCCACAACTAATTGAATACCTTTATACTTTAAGGCCGTTGCTGCTTGTTCACGTGAAGAACCTGTGCCGAAATTGAAACCACCAACGAGAATATCTCCAACTTTTGTAATCTTAACAAATTCAGGATCATAATTTTCCATAACAACTTCTGCTTGCTGCTGAGGAGTCATATCATCGTTATAGGTGTACTTGCCAGGATAAATTCCATCAGTATTCATATTATCCTGATGACAGAAAATTAATTCTCCTTCAACAACTGGTTTAAATCCATTAATAATTTTTACAGAAGATTTTGCTCCTGCTTTTTTCTCATTTATTTTGATAGATCCTTTAAGTTCTCGATGCTCCTTGTTTTTCCAATCGTAGTCAATCTTACCTGAAATTGCAGATGCAGCAACAACTGCAGGAGAAGCAAGATAAGCTTGCGCACTTGCTGATCCCATTCTGCCTTTAAAATTTCTGTTTGTTGCAGATATTCCAACTTCTCCATCTTCAAGCAAACCAATTCCTAGTCCAATACAAGGACCACAGCCAGGTGGAAGCGGAATGGCGCCAGCCTCGATCAATGATTGCCAGTAACCATATCGTTCTGCTTCTTTTTGAACTTCACTCGATGCAGCAGCAATATAAAACTTAACTTTAGAATCAACTTTCTTTCCCTTAATAACAGCAGCAGCTTCTGCAATATCATCAACACGACTATTAACACAGGAAACGAGATATGCTTTGTTGATTGCAATATTTTTTTCTTTTAGTTCTGAAACGGCAGCATAAGTTTTTACTGTGTTTGGTCCGGAAACAAAAGGTTCAACAGTTGATAAATCAATTGTTAATTCTTTTGCATAAAAAGCATCAGCATCTGCTTGTGGAATGTTATGTTCTAACTCTTCAATTCGTTTATGATTTATTCTTGGATGCTGTCCTTTGCCATCAGCATCAGAAAAAACTCCTTCAAGTCCACGATGTTCAATAAATCTTTCTCGTTTTTTTAACCAAAGAATTGTTGCAAGATCGATAGGGAAGACTCCAGCAAGTGCGCCCCATTCAGTTGTCATATTTGCAATTGCTAATCGCTCATCTATTGTTAGATAGCGAATTCCATCACCAACAAATTCTATTGCGTGATTCAATACTTCATCGTGATTAAAATATCCGCACAAAGCAATGATAACATCTTTACCAGTTACACCTTGTCTTAAACTTCCTTTAAGTTCAACTTTTGCAATTGGAGGAACTTGCCACCAGGTTCTTCCTGTTGCCCAAATTGCTGCAGCATCAGTACGAACAATTGGAGTTCCGAGACAGCCTAATCCTCCATACATATTTGAATGTGAATCAGATGCAACAACCATAGTACCGGGAAAAGCATAACCTTCTTCACACATTATTTGATGACCGATTCCACGACCAGCGGGATAGAAATCAATGCCCATTGATTTTGCAAACTCTTCAATCTTTTTGTACTTCTCTAAATTCTTTTCAGTTTTATCCTGAACATTATGATCGAGAGTATTTACAACTTGTCGTGGATTAAAAAGTTTTGTTGCGCCAATAGATTTGAATTTAGGAATGACTGCGCCGGTATTATCGTGCGTCATTACATAAGCAGGTTTGATGGAAAGATAATCACCTGCGTGAACTTCGTGTTTTGCATCCAATCCGAATGCAAATTTTTGTGCGATTTTTTCTATTAGTGTTTGTGACATATATTTCTCCTTTAGCATCGCGCAAGAAGTTAGAGGCGAGAGGCTAGAAGTTTATTTTGTTTTAATCTTTTTAATTAATGATGAAATCATTGCAAATATACTATTTGACAATTTATCAATTTTTAAGAGTTCTGTTTCGTTACAATAACCTAATGCGATAGATATTTCTAATTGTGTATCAATCTCTACAAGTGATGATCTCGCAATTTCTAGAAATCTAATTTTTTCTAAGGATGATGTTCTTGACAAGCCTTCAGCAATATTTGAAGTAATCGAAATTGAAGCTCTTCTGAGTTGACTAGTTAAACCAAATGTTTCTTCCTTAGGAAAGAATTTAGTAAGCTTATAAATATTCAATAATAAATCTAAACTAAATTTCCAGATATCTAATTTTTTATGACTAAGATTTAACATCTTTCCTCTTGCTTCTAGCCTCTCGCTTTTTACGCTTTAAATGGATCGAACGAAACAAAATCAGCATGATGAACAATTATGGCCTCAACATTTCGTTTTGCCAGATCACCTTCTTTTGCGTGATAAGCAATTATATGCTGGACTTCATAAGGTAAACCAAAACGATCTGCGATTGAAACACCACTAAATGGATGACGAAGCAAATGACCAGCTTTGCTTGTAACGAGTTTGCCATCTACTTTATCATATTCAATAAGTTTTCCAATATCAATAAGAATTGCTCCTGCAATTAATAAATCCATATCAATTTTTATTTCTTCACCAAAGTTTTCTTTCATACGTTTTGCAATATCAACAGAAAGCTGAACCGCAGTACGTTTGTGATTCATAAAAGATATTTTGCAATCCTTAATAAGAAGTGAAAACGGAATTACTTCTAAATCATCAGGTGAGAGAACTGAATTCTCAATTGCATATACCCAGCAGTTCAAAACTTTTTCTCTTAATTCAGAATTTTCAATCCAATTAATTTCCGGCCATATTTTTAAAACTTTTTCTTTCACAAATTCTCCATTTTAAGATTAAATTGATTCCTTATTTAATTCTTTTCCATTTGTTAAAACACTGTATGCTTTAATTCCAAGCAACACAGCTAAAGTGAACAGTAAAATTGAAATAACTGATAATGTATAATTTGTTGAGATAAAATTTGTGTAAATGAGCATTCCGAGTGCGGTGAGTGTTACAGCAAACATGAATATCATTGGAATCATAACAAACAAATATCCTTTTTTAAGATTAGCAACCCAAACTGTAAGTGCAAGTAATGCAAGTGCAGCAAGTAATTGATTAGCACTTCCAAATACAGGCCAGATAGACATTGTTTGTCCGCTGAAAGTTAAAGCTGCACCGAATGCAACTGTAATTGCGGTTGAGGCATATCTATTTGTTACGAAAATTGATTTCTTTTCACTTTCTTTATCCTCAAAATATTCCTGAAACATAAATCTTGCTAAACGCGTTGCAGTATCAAGCGATGTAAGTGCGAATGCTGATACTGCAAGAGCTGTAAAAGTTTGAGCGGATTCAACTGAGAAATTAAAAACTGGAATTGCGTGAATGAATCTTGCAACGCCAAGTGAAAAAGCTGGTACTGGTCCTTTAGTTGTTAGTATATCAATGAATTCTTTGTTTACCATTGATGCGACCGCAACTAGAGATAGCACTGCAAGCATTCCTTCAATTAACATTCCACCATAACCAACGATACGTCCGTCTGTTTCTTTATTTAACTGTTTAGCTGTAGTTCCACTTCCAACAATTGAATGGAATCCGCTGATTGCACCGCAGGCAACTGTAACAAATAGAGCAGGGAATAAGTATCCAACCTTTTCTAAGGAAAAAGTATTGTATGCTGGAATGTTTATTGATGGAGCCGCAAAGAAAACTCCAACTAGTCCTCCAATCATTAGAGCATAAAGAAAGAATGAATTTAGATAATCACGAGGCTGTAATAAAATCCAAACAGGGGTTACCGATGCAACAAAAATGTATGCTAACAAAAGTAATTGCCATTCGAATGCATTTAATTGAATAGGATAAAGATTTCCAGCTGGAATCGATAAGAAAAGTAAAACCACACCAATTGTTGTTGCAATCCAGAGTGGAACTTTTAATCTGTATATAGCTATTCCAAAAAAGACTGCTAAAATCATAAATAGGATTGAAGAAGTACCAGCGCTCGGAATATGAGTAAAAGTATCTGCTACAATAATTGTAAACACAGCAATTACAAGAATTAAAGTTGCCCATGCAAAAATTAAGAAAAGCTTTTTGCCACTTACTCCAATGTATTGTTGGATAATAAATCCAATTGATTTACTTTGATGACGAACTGATGCAATTATGCTGGCGTAATCGTGTACACCGCCGATGAAGATAGAACCCAAAACAACCCAAAGATAAACCGGTATCCAACCAAAGCCAGCAGCTATAACCGGACCAACGATCGGGCCAGCTCCAGCGATAGATGCGAAATGATGCCCAAGTAAAACAGGTGCTTTTGCTGGACAGTAATCAACGCCGTCCGACATAGTATGCGCGGGAGTTTGTTTGTTGTTGTTTACATCAAGTCGTTTAGTTAAAAATCCTCCATACAACTTGTAGGCAACAACAAACATTATTAAAGCGATGAGGACTAGTTCTATTCCGTTCATTTTTCTTCCGTCAGACGTAAAATGTCAAATGTGAAACGTCAAATGAATTTATTATTTAGCTTTTTTAAAAAATTTTAAAATTTTTAAAAAATTTTTTTTTTTTTTTTTTTTTTTTTTTTTTTTTTTTATAATTTAAAAAAAACAAAATTTTTTGGGCCCCAAAAAAATTTTAAAACCCCCAAAAAAAAATTTTTTTTATTTTTTTAAAAACCCTTTTTTCCCCCCAAAATTTTTTTAAGAACCTTCAGCAAGATTTCGATGGAAACAACTGCCTTCTGGTTTGCTCGTTAATCCAAATACTTATTCTTTAGGATATTTTGGGTAATGATAATTTCCGGTGCGTGAAATTATCTCATCTGTCATTTGCTGAGTTGTGCAAGCTCCTTTGCTAAATACATCTGGACCGCCGCGCAACTTCATCATATCATAAGTTTTTACTTTTCCTTCTTCAACAACTTTTGCAATTGCACTTCTAATCTTATCAGCTTTAGCTTTTTCATCAATATGATCAAGCATCATACAAGCACTTAACATCATTGCAATAGGATTAACTATAGAAGGATTTAATTCCTGATATTTTGGGGCACTACCATGCGTTGGTTCAAAAACTGCAACTTCTTCGCCGATGTTTGCGCTGCATGCAAAACCAAGTCCGCCAACTAATCCGGCAAAACCATCAGAAATAATATCACCGAACATATTTTCAGCAACGATAACTCCGTATGTTTCAGGATTTTTTGTAAGCCACATCATTTGTGCATCGATGTTTGTATCCCACAAAGAAATACCAGGATATTCTTTTGCGATTTCTTTTGCTTCTTTAAACATCATACCGGAAGTTTCTCTAAGCACATTTGGTTTTTCGCAAAGTGTAAGATTTGTGTAGCCATATTTTTTTGCATACTCAAAACCAGCACGAATAATTCTGCGTGAAGCATTTCTTGTAACGATTCTTGTAGAGATCGCCATATCTTCGCTAGGCACATCTTTAAAGAATTTCATTTTAGTATGAGTTTCAAGTGCATCACGAACTTGTTTTGGAGGGTTTGTCCATTCAACTCCGCCATAAAGTCCCTCTGTGTTTTGTCTAAAAACCACAGCATTTACTAAAGGCTCATCAAATCCGCCCTCTCCATTTCTAATAATAAAATTTAATGGATTGCCTTTGAATGATTGGCAAGGTCGAATACAAATATCAAGATTAAACTTTTGTCTTAATCCAACGATAGGTGAAAAGTAAACAAATCCTTTTCCTTTTAAAGATGGATCAAGTTCTTTATCAGCCGCATCTTTTGGTTTAGAAGTGATAGCACCAAACAAACCAATTTTATGTTTTTCAATAAGATCAATGGTGCGCTGTGGAAGTGCATTACCTTCACTGCACCAAAAATCCCAGCCGATATCTCCGTGAACATATTCGGCATCAAAGCCAACTGAATTTAAAACTCTTATTGCTTCTGGAAGTACTGTTTTACCAATGCCATCACCAGGCATTGCAACTATTGTTCGCTTCATAAAAATCCCTTATAAATTAGAAATTATTGACAGACGAAACTTAATTATTTGGTGGTGTGTAAAGCAAGCAAAATGTGTTAATATCGAATGATTTAAGTCCGAAAATTTATTTTTAATTTACAAAAGTATTAAATTGAATCAGCAATTGACGATAATATACTGTTGATATATAAAAACTAAGTAAATGTCTGAAATAAAAACCGATCAAAACTCTTTCGTCCACCAGCTTGAATCATTACTTGCTTCATCCCTGGATGTAATTTTTAGAATCTCACCAACAGGTAAATTAAATTATATTAGCCAGTCGTGCTTTAATCTACTAGGCTATACTCCTCAAGAAATTCTTGGAAGATCGATTGCAGATTTTATCTTACCTGAAAAAATGAACGATTATTTCAAAGAAATGTCCATTCTTTTTAGAGAAAATAGTGTTATAACTTTTAGAGCAGACTTACAGCATAAAAACGGTACTAAAATACCCGTTGAAATTTCCGGAAAAGTCGTTGAGCTGGATGGAAAATTAATGGGACAAGGTACTATTCGGGATATCAGACAAAGAATTGAAACACAGCAAAAACTTGTTAGTTCAGAAAATATTTTCAAAGCAATTTGGGAAAATTCCAAAGATGGGATGAGATTAACTGATCAGGACGGAATAATGGTTTTATGCAACAATGCATTTGCCCAGTTGTTTGAAAAGAGTATTGATGAGTTGGTAGGAAGACCAATAAGCGATTTATATTTTGAAGAAAAGCAGGAAGTTGCTATTGCGAAATACAAGCAGAATTTTATACAAGGTATGGTTAAGGATTATCTTGAGTCGAGTGCGATACTCTGGAATGGTAAAAGACTTTTTTTCGAAATATCAAATTCAATTATTGAAGATCTGGATGAGAAAAGATTTTTACTCAGTATTTTTAGAGATATAAGTGAAAGAAAAGCCAGTGAGCATCTTCTCGGAAAAAAGGGCAGACTTTTACAAGGCATTGCTAAAGCAACAAATGCTTTAATTACTGATTCAGCATACATAGATGGATTTAATACTGCACTTGAAATAATGGGTGAAGCTGCTGAAGCTGACAGAGTATATATATACAGGCATATGGAAGATGATGAAACCGGTGAACTTTATTTTACTCCATTGTATGAGTGGACAGCAGAAGGTGTGCATTCTCAATTGGAAGATAATATTTTAGGGAAGTTATCATACTCCCGTTTTGCATCATTAAAATTTTACGAGGCTTTTTCTAACGGAGAATCGCTAAAGTTTATTGTTAAAGATCTTCCAAAATCACAACAGGAAGTTTTTATTGATGGAAATATCAAATCAATTATACTTGTTCCAATTTTGATTGAGGGCGCTTACTGGGGATTTATAGGATTTGATGAATGCCATTCAGATCGTATTTGGAGTAATGATGAAGAATCTATACTTAGTGCGATGGCTGCTACAATTGGCGAGGTACTTAAGAAAAATAATTTTCGTGAAGAATTAATTCGTAAAAATGTTGAGCTGGATGTTGCAGTTAAAGAAGCTGAAAAAGCTGCTAAAGCCAGAAGTGAATTTTTAGCACTTATGAGTCACGAAATCCGCACTCCAATGAATGGAGTAATTGGAATGACCGGACTGCTGCTTGAAACAATGCTTAACGAATCACAAAAAGATTACGTTAATACAATACGGTTAAGCGGTGAACAGCTTCTTGTTATAATAAATGATATACTTGATTTTTCTAAAATTGAATCTGAAAAACTTGAACTTGAAACTCAGCCGTTCGATCTTCGTGAATGTATTGAAGACTCGATGGATCTCATATCTACAAAAGTTGCTGAGCAGGATATTGAACTGTTTTATAACATTGATGAAAATACTCCTTATGCAATTCGTGGTGATGTTACCAGACTTAGGCAGATTCTTACCAACTTGTTGAGCAATGCTGTTAAATTCACTCACAAAGGTGAAGTTGAGATAAGTGTTACGTCAGAGCATATAGATTTTAAAGATTATATTTTTAAGTTTAATGTTAGAGATACAGGATTAGGAATTCCTAAAGATAAACTTGATAAACTTTTCAAACCATTCAGCCAGGTTGATTCATCCACAACAAGGAATTTTGGCGGAACAGGATTAGGCTTAGTCATCAGCAAAAGAATTGTTGAATTAATGGGTGGTGAAATTGGATTTTCAAGTATTGAAGGAAAAGGAAGTAACTTTTATTTTACTATAAAAACTGAATCTGTTACATCCGATAAAAAAGTTTACTTGTTTGAATCCGCACCCCAATTGCTTGGTAAAAAAACTCTGATTATTGATTTGAATAAATCAAATGGAATGATGTTGAATAACCTTGCTAAAAGATGGCGAATGAGTTCCGATCTTATCACAGATCTTTCTGATCTCAAACCCAAACTTGAATTGTATCCTGATTTTGACCTTTTTATAATCAACACATCAGGTCTAAACAATAAGACATACTCTCTTGTGGATAAGATAAAAAGTTTAGTATCCAAAAAAAATATTGGTTTTATACTTATAAAACCCCACGGAAAAGATTTAGGTATAGCTGAGTCCGATCGAAATCCATTTTGCAGAATGCTTCCTAAGCCCGTTAGAAGAAAACAGCTTCATCAAACCATACTTAGCTTTATTGAATCCGGGTTAAACACAACACAGAGCAGTGTAATAGAAAAAGAAGTTCAAAAAATATCTTCTACAGAAAAGATAAGAGTTTTACTAGCTGAGGATAATAATGTAAACCAGATGGTTGCATCGCGAATGCTGCAGCGCATTGGCTACAATGCAGATATTGCTTCGAATGGTAAAGAAGCTGTGGATGCAGTTGAATCAATTGAGTACGATCTGGTTTTTATGGATATATCAATGCCCGAGATGGATGGGCTTACCGCTTGTTCGATAATAAAATCAAGCACAACGATAAAAAAACAACCAATCATAATCGCTATGACTGCTAATGCAATGTCTGGCGATAAAGAAAATTATCTTAAAGTTGGTATGGATGATTACATTAGCAAGCCTGTGAACTTAGAAGAGTTGAGAAGAATAATTACAAAATGGACTGAGAAAATTGTTAGCAATAAAAACCTTGATACAAGAAAAGCTATTGAATCTGAAATAGAGCTAAAGTTTATTGAAGAAAAGAAAATTTCATTTTTACAGGATCTTAAAACTGATGCTGATCTTGAATTCTTTAAGGAAATGCTGGATATTTATATAAGAGAAATACCTAAGAACATTGAATCCATACGTAATGCTATCTTTCAGAACAATGCAGATCATCTAAGATTTTATGTGCATAAATTAAAAGGTTCATCACTAACACTTGGAATAGAGTGTGTTCTTGAGAATTTTAAAATACTCGAAGATATGGCTCTTGATAATAATATAAATGAAGAATCATTACGAATGTTTAAAAAAGTTTCTGAGCAGTTTGAATCGATACTGGAAGAAATTGTTCTGCTTAAGAATAAATATTCAAACATTAAGTTTTCCTAATCTAATAATCAAATCTAATGTCCTTTGTAAATAAGAAAAGAGCACCATTAAATCGTACTATAAACATCAGCGATGCTGAGATTAAATCTTATTCTGGTAAAACTTTAATACTAAATAACAAAGCCGGGTTATCAGATATCAGCGGTAAGATTATCAACCAGGATTTGTTTGAGGCAATTGATTTTTTGCCTGATAAATTTGTTGATCTGCTTTTCCTCGATCCACCGTATAATCTTAACAAAAATTTTTCATCTGTTAACTTTAAAGAGATGAAGAATGATGATTATGAAAATTGGCTGGATAGCTGGATTTCTAAATTAGTTAGAACATTAAAACCAAATGCATCCATTTATTTCTGCTGTGATTGGAAAACCTCAATTCCTGCTTACAACGTTTTGAAAAAATATTTTTTAATACGTAACAGAATAACGTGGGAACGTGAAAAGGGAAGAGGCTCAAAAGACAATTGGAAAAATTCTTACGAAGATATCTGGTACTGCACTTTATCCGAAAAGTTTACATTTAATGTTGATGCTGTAAAACTTAAACGAATGGTAAGAGCGCCTTATAAGACTGAAGAAGGTGAACCTAAGGATTGGCAATCCGAAAATGGGAAGAATTTTAGAATAACTCATCCATCAAATTTGTGGACCGACATTTCAATTCCATTCTGGTCTATGCCTGAAAACACTGATCATCCGACACAAAAACCAGAAAAGCTTCTTGCAAAACTTATACTTGCAAGTACAAATGAAAATGATTTAGTGTTTGATCCATTTCTTGGTTCCGGTACAACTGCAGTAACGGCAAAAAAACTAAACCGCAGGTTTTGCGGAGTTGAAGTTGATGAGACTTTTGCTGCACTCGCTATGAAAAGACTTAATGCTGCAGAAAAAGATAAATCAATTCAGGGTTATGAAGATGGTGTTTTTTGGGAAAGAAATAGTTTGAAAGATCAAAAAAAGAAAAATTAATCTGATTCTGAAATGTTTCTTGTTTGATAAATTATAAATCTACATTTTAACAGCCCAAGATTTAGAGTTTAGGGCACCGGTTAACAGGTTAATACCCAACCCCGTCAGGTCCGGAAGGAAGCAGCGGTCAGTATATAATTTGTGTAACTGTGTGCCCCTTTTTTAATTCTGAATGTCGAGGGAGCCGCGAGAAGGGGGAAAAATATCCCCCGGGGGGAAAAAAAAAAAAAAAATTTTTATAAAAAAGGGGGGGGGGGAGAAATGACAAACTAAAAGAATTGCACTAAATATGAATTATCGGAGGGATAAAGTAAATCAATCTTCCTCTTCCGTACTTGATGGTGTTATCAAATTCAATTTTTGCGAGAGAAGCTGGAGGAAATGCAAGATTAAAACTTCCGGTTCCGCAAAAGTTATTTATATGCTGAGATAAATCCGGTTGATGACCAACTACCACAACATTTTTATAATCCAATGAATTTAGTATATCAATTAGATCTGCAGTTCTGCTTCCTGTACCAAGATTATTATCCTTAATTAAGTTTTGTTTATCCTGAAGGTTTGTAGAAATTATTTCAGCAGTTTGTATTGCACGTTTAAGTGGGGAGGTTAAAACAACATCAACATTTCCAATATAGTTTTTCCAGGCCTCAGAAGTTTTTTTAATTACAAACTTACCTTCTTCAGTAAGTTCACGATCAAAATCCTTTTTATCCATCGTAATATTTTCGGCAATGCTATGTCTAATTAAGTATAAATTCATTCTTTAATATCATAATTAATAGAAATCATTGTTATCATTTGATGAAAATCCATCAAGTCTTTTGTTAACTGTTTGCCCGTTTTGGAGTTCATCAACTCATTCATTTTGTCTTTGGATTCAAATTCAACTTCGCAGAAGTAAGAAAATTTTTGATCAAGTAATAAATTGCTTTCTACTCGTGCAATGTTAATTTGTTTGCCGGAAAGCTTAGAAAGATGAGTTAATATCACATCTTTAAAATGGGGAAGAGCCTTATCATTTTCAGATTTATGAAGGAAAAATAATTGTTTGTACATCAGCACTTTATTAAAAATGATTTTATAATTTCTTCATAATGAGCTTTATTTAATTCGTAAGTTGATTTTGGAGTTTCAAGTATCATAAGAATTTTTTTAGTCGGACACGAAAATTCGTACAATTGATAAATATTTTTGTTGTCGATCAGCTTATCCGAAAACCGCATTACACTTTTTGTTTCATCACGATTCTTTAAAACTTCATTAAAATAATTCTCAGCGGAATCTGTTGGAGCAATTGCTGCAAGAGAAATCCCTGCACCCATTTTACCGCTGATAAATTTTAGTCCGTTTAGTTTTTGCTTTACAAGATTTGATATTGTAATACTTCCAAGTTTTTTCCAGGTACTATCAAGAACAATTTCAAAATCATTTTCACTAATGCTAAACTTATGTGTTGAAACGTTTGGATCTTTACCGTTAAAAAACCTAAGAATAGATTCAGCATCAGTTATTTGTGGATTCTTAGTCTGGATATTTAGACCTCTAACCTCTTTATGAACAAGACTATCAAACAAGTTTTTATCGCTAACATATTTATTATTTGCAACATCAAAATTAAAAACATCTTTAGAAGTTTTACTGGTTTTTGATGCAGGATAAAAAATGCTTGTTACAATAGCGGTATCAGAAATTACTGATACAACTTGCTCAGCTTCTTTAGATGATGTTTTAATTTTTGTGAACTGTCTGAATACAAGTTCGGACGAATATTGCTCAAGGGAGTAATACGAACTTCGGCTTAATTGAATAACATCTTTAGAATTAAATTCTTCAGTAATAACAGCAAACCTTCTAGAACCAGATTTTTTGAAATTAAGATTAAGATAACCATTTAACGATTCGTCTTTAAGAATAAGATTTAAATCCTTATCAACAATTGCAAATAAATTGTATATCGGATTTTGATTTTCAAGCAGTAGTGTGTAATAAGTAGCATTGTTGATTTCAATACTGTCAATATCAATTTTATTATAAGTTTTTAACTCTGCATCAAATGTAAAAAGTCCATCTATTATTTTCTTGCTATTTTCATCACCACTTAATGAATTTTTGATGAGAGTTTTGATGGTTTCTCCATTTACAATAAACGGAGTTTCTTTCTGTTGTTCTTTGCAAGCAATCGCAAGTAATAATAAAAAGATAACTGATAAATTTGTTTTAAATCTGCGCATTGTAACTCTTATTTCTTATCCCCAAAGATAAATAAATTATCTATAAGACTAATCCAATATATTTTCTAAAATTGATTCCAAATCTGGAACAGTTCCTTTTATTTGAGAAGGTATAAAATCTTTACTCAAAAGAAAAACACTACTATGGAAAACTCTATTATCAGGGGTTACAGCTTCTACAAACAAGTAATCAGGTTTTAGGATTTGTCTTTTTTCAATTTTAGTCCCATCGCCAATAGGTAAACCAGCATGAGTAACATTTTTATTATCTATTAATAGTTTTGCATTTGGTCTTAACAGGTATTCACCTTTGTACAATTTTTCTAATCGGTTGGAAACGGCATTCTTTAAATCAGGATATTCCAGATATTGAAGATCAGGATCATTTGGTTCTGCAAATCCAATAAACACCGCTGGATTTCCTTTATGCACAATAACCGGTGTGCCGTATTTTACTTTATTGTAAATGTCTTTTGCATCTTCCTTACCAACTCTAACACAACCGTGAGATGATCTTTTAACTCCAAGATATTTGTAGTAGCTCTTTCCGGCAAGAGCATGAAAACCAACTCCCCAATTAAATGTCATAAAGTGGAGCATAAGTGTGCTATCAAACTGAACTGAATGCCAGCGTTCAACTTTAAACTGAATTGCGAAAACACCTTCTTTGGTTTCGATTCCATCTTTTACCCTGGCGGTTCCTGTGGAAACACCAAATGTTTTTATTGAATCAAATCGTGAATGCAGATATGCCATTTGAGTTTCAAGATTTACTTCGATGAAATAATCTCCGGTTGTAAATAGTGTATCTTTTAAAGATGAGTAATTAATTTTATAATTTTTTATTTCATCATCCGTCGTTGATGAAGTATTTTTTTTATCATCAGCAAAGATTGAAACATACATTAAAATGATCAGTAAAACATTTTTCATAAATAAACTATTTGTTATTAAAATATTGTAAGAGTAATTCTGTTTTCTTTTTCCCGATAGTTTTCACTAAATCATCGGATGAAGCTTTCTTGATTGAATCAACACTGCCAAATGTCTCAAGAAGTTTTTTGGCTATTGAAACACCAATTCCTTTAATATCGGTCAGTTCAGATTTTATCGTTCTTTTGCTTCTTCTCTCACGATGAAAAGTAATTGCAAATCTATGTGCTTCATCTCGCACTTGTTGAAGCAGCTTTAATCCCGAAGAGGTTTTAGGAATTAATTCCGGATCAGAATTGTTTGGTAAATAAACTTCTTCTAATCGCTTTGCAAGTCCGATAATATTATAGTTACTAAATCCAAGATTATCCAAAATCTCAACGGCACTGGAAAGTTGACCTTTACCACCATCAACCATAATTAAATCCGGCAACGGTTGAGCTTCTTCTTGTAAACGAGTGTATCTTCTTTCAATAACTTCTCGCATACTGGAAAAATCATCAGGACCTTCAACAGTTTTGATGATAAATTTTCTATACAAACTTTTTTTAGGTTTGCCATCTTCAAACACAACCATACTTGCAACAGTGTCGGTTCCTTGTAAGTTTGAAATATCAAAACACTCAATCTTTCGTGGAAGAGTTTTTAATCTTAAATCTCTTTGTAACGCAGAAACAGAATAAGAAACATTGCCAAGATTCTTCATCTTCTGTAATTGTATTTCTTTTAACTGAAGAATTGCATTTTCTTTACACATTTTAACCAATGATTTTAGATCGCCGCGCTGAGGAACAAATATTTTTGTTTTTCTGTTTGATTTCATTCTCAGCCATTCGGTAAGTGCATCGGAATCTTCTGGAGGGATTTCAACAATCACCTCACGCGGAATTTCAACCTGATCACCATAATAAAATTTTATTGCCGCAGAATATATGTTGGATAATTCTTCACCTTCCTCTATAGCAAGTTTAAGCTGCTTTTTACCAATCAACTTTCCTGAACGAATATTAAAAACAGCACAAGTTGAATCTTTACCTTCATACGCAACTGCAAAAATATCTCTGTCTTCATCATCATCATTAACAATTTTTTGCTTGGATGAAATTGAGCTTAACTGATCAATCTTATCACGAAGTTCTGCTGCTTTTTCAAATTCAAGATTTTCAACCGCAGTTTGCATTCGGGATTTCAAATCTTTTATTAAATCATCCGTTTTACCTTTTAGAAGTTTTACAACCTCATCAACCATCTCGTTGTATTCTTTGGCGCTTACCAGGTTTTCGCAAGGCCCATCACATTTTTTTATATGATAATCCAGACAGACTTTAAATTTTTTATCCGCTATACTTTTTTCTGTTAGATCTAATTTGCAGCTGCGAATCTTAAAAATTTGATTTATCATTTTTAAAGAACCGCGCATGCTTCTTACATCTGTGTATGGACCAAAATATTTAGAGCCATCATTATAGACTTTTCTGGTAGGATAGATTCTTGGAAAAAGTTCGTTTGTTACTTTAATGAACGGAAAGGATTTATCATCCTTAAGAGTAACATTGTATCTCGGCATTAGTTCTTTGATCAGATTATTTTCAAGAATCAACGCTTCAAGTTCGCTATCCGTAACAACTAACTGAAGATCATCAATCTTGCTAACCATAGCAATAGTTTTTGCTGAGCCGGGATTTTCCTGAAAATAACTTCTAACTCTGTTCCTTAGGTTCTTAGCTTTACCAACATAAATAACTTTACCATTTTTATTAATAAATTGATAAACGCCGGGAGAAGCTGGAAGATTTTTTAAGTTAGTTTCTAATTTAGAATTCATTGCCTTGGGGTAACAAAATTCATTCCGCTGATTTTTAATTATAATTTAACAAATCAGCGGATATGAAGTCTGAAAATAGGATTTGTATCGAAAATTTACTCTGGCAAAACAGTATTTTTTGCAATTACCACAATACCGGTATCGGTTACGGTAAATTTTTTCTTATCGCCTTCAGGATCAAAGCCAACTTCGTAACCTTCCGGTATTATAACATTCTTATCAATAATTGCTCTGCGGATTCTTGCGTGTCTTCCAATGGTAACGTTATTCATTATTATTGAATCAGTGATATACGAGTAACTGTTTACTTTTACGTTTGATCCGAGTAAAGATCTTTCCACCAAACCTCCTGAAACGATTGTTCCGTCACAAACTAAAGAGTTAAGTGTTCTACCAACTCGTTCACCTTCGTGTGATACAGTTTTAGCAGGTGGATACTGATATTGATAAGTTCTTAACGGCCAGTCGGGGTCGTAAAGATTAAAATCAGGAATAACACTTATCAAATCCATATTTGCGGCGTAGTAACTATCAAGCGTTCCAATATCTTTCCAGTAAGGTTGATTTTTTTTATTCTCATCAAGAAATTTATATGCAACAACTTTTAATCCAGCTTCAATCATATATGGAATTACATGCTGACCAAAATCATGATTCTTAATCTTTTTGGATTCCATTTCTTGAAGAACTTGTTTTAAAACGCTTGCATTAAAAACATAAATACCCATATTAACAAAAGAATAACCGGGTTTATCAGGTATCTGAGGCGGGTTAGCTGGTTTTTCCACAAATGAAAGCACATTATATTTATCATCAACACCAACAATTCCAAATCTACTTGCTTCATCTTTAGGTACTTCAATACAAGCAATTGAAAGATCTGCTGAAAGATCAATATGGTTATCAAGAAATTTTAGATAATCCATTTTGTAGATATGATCACCCCCAAGAATTAGAACCCACTTAGCTTTTTTATCAGAAAATAAATTTAAGTTTTGATGAATTGCATTCGCCGTTCCAAGATACCACTCGTTATTAAGCTTTCTTTGAGGCGGAATTGAGAAGATAAATTCACCAAGCTCGGGATTAAAAATGCTCCAGGCTTCATAAAGGTGCATGTTAAGTGAATCAGATTTGTACTGCGTTAATACATAAACTCTTCTGAAACCAGAGTTAAGACAGTTAGAAAGAGCAAAGTCTATTATCCTGTATTTTCCACCAAATGGAACCGCAGGTTTACTTCTTACAGCAGTTAGTGGATGAAGTCTTTCACCTTGACCACCTGCCAAAATTACTGTAACAGTATCTCTTAAAATTGATGAACCGGGTGAGATCATATACTCTCCTTAAATTTGCACTAAAATATATTGAATTATCGTTTGTTTGGCAATTAAACAAATGGTTAAATTATTTTTGGTTAATGTAAATAATTTTTAATTAGAAAGTATTTCAGGTCTATGATACTCAAATTAAGGAATATATTCACAGTAGTTTTACTCGTTTTTTCATCTGTAACATTTACTCAGAATTTCTCACACAATGTAGCAGCAAATAATAAAAAATATTTTGTAAGTGATTTGCAAAAGCAAGCAGATATACTGCATTATTACCTTATTATTGATTTGAATACTGAGGAAAAGATACTGAATGGAACTGCAAAACTAATGGCAACTAAAAATCTTAAACTGGATCTCAATTCTGAACTTGAACTCAACCTATATGATAATCTGATTGTATCAAGCATAAAGGTTAACGGTTCTAATGCAGAGTATTCCAGAAACAAAAACAGATTATTTATAAAATCTGAAGAAGTGTTAAGTGATACTTTTAATATTGAGATACGTTATAATGGTACTCCTCAAAAAGGCGGATTTGATGGATTTGTTTTTGGTGAAGTAAACGGAAAATCTTTAGTATATAATATTAGTGAACCAATCTATGCTCCAACCTGGTTCCCATGTGATGATGACCCATCAGATAAAGCATTACTTGATATTGAAATTACAAATGATTCGCAGTTTGTTTCTGTATCAAATGGAAATCTGATTGGTGTTGAAGTAAAAGGAGATAAAAAGACTTATCATTATAAAACTGTTTATCCAATCTCAACATATCTTGTAGCTGTGTATTCTGCACCATACAAATCTTTTTATGATGTATATAAAGGTTTAGATGGAAATGATTCAATGAAGATTGAATATTACGTTATGCCTGAACATTTTGAAGAATCAAGGATTGATTTTGCTGACCATCTGGATATGATGAAAACGCTTTCAGAAATTTTTGGTGAATATCCTTTCATAAAAGAAAAATACGGCGTTGCGGAATTCTTGTGGAATTACGGTGCGATGGAAAACCAGACTATAACTGGAATTGGTTATGCCTTTGTAGGCGGTTATGACTTTTTCAAGGATACTTATGTTCATGAATTAGCGCATCATTGGTGGGGTAACTCGGTTGGACCAAAAACCTGGAACGACATTTGGCTTAATGAGGGATTCGCAACTTATTCAGAAGCACTTTATGCGGAAGCAAAGCATGGTAAGGACGCTCTAATTTCTAAAATGCAAAGTAAGTTCAGTGATAATTTTCGTGGTACTCTTTATGCTCCAAAAGATCTTTTTGGTGAAACTGTATATGAAAAAGGTGCATGGGTGCTTCATATGTTAAGATATGAAATAGGGGATAGCAGTTTCTTTAAATCTCTGCATAACTACTACGATCTTTATAAATACTCAAATGCTTCCGTAGAAGATTTTAAGTTAGTTTGTGAGAGTGTTTCCGGAATTAATCTCGATAAATTTTTTGATCAATGGATTTACACAGGCACGGATAACATTTTTTGTTCATATACTTTTGAAATATTAAAAACTGAAGATGGAAGCGAATGTACAGTGAAACTATTTCAGGAACCTCAAGGTTATGAGGAATTTCACTTCCCACTTGAGATAAAATTTGATTTTTTTGATGGTTCTTCCAAAATACAAAAGGTTTATATTAATGAAAAAGAAGAAGAGTTTGAATTCAATTTCGATCTAGAAATTCAAAATATTCATTTAGATCCTGAATCAAGATTGCTTGGCACATTTGAAAAGTCTTATTCACGTTAAATGATGAATATGTTTTATTTCTTTTTGCATATCAGTAAATTTCTAAAAACAATATTGATACTTTGTGAATAAAACTTATCTTTTCATTTCCGATATACATCTTGGACTTCAATCCAAAGAAATTGAAGACAAAAAAGAAAAACTACTCGTAAAGTTTTTAGAGTTTGCTAAATCCAACTGCGATGAACTCTTTATTGCCGGGGATCTTTTTGATTTCTGGTTTGAGTATAAAAGAGTTTATCAGAAGGGAAATTATAGAACTTTAACTGCTTTGAGGAATCTAACTGATGCTGGAATTAAAGTTCATTATTTTATTGGAAATCACGATTTCTTTCATAAAGATTTTTTTGAAAACGAAATAGGTGTAATTCTTTATCATGATGGAAAAGAATTTCTATTAAATGGCAAAAAGTTTTATGTAGGGCATGGAGATGGCCTTGTTAAGAATGATATGGGTTATAATATTTTAAAGAAGATTTTAAGAAATCATTTTACGCAATGGTTATATGGATTACTTCACCCTGATTTAGGTGTTGGGTTAGCAAGCAGAACTAGTAAATCAAGTCGTGATTATACTACAAAGAAAGATTACGGTGAAGAAGATGGTTTATTTGATGCAGCAAAATCAAAAATAGATAAAGGAAACGATTTTGTATTGTTCGGGCATCTACACAAGAGATGTTTTAACAATTATAAAAACGGAGTTTATATAAATTTAGGTTCCTGGATTGATAAACCTTGTTATGGAAAGTTTACAGACAATTTTGAAATTATAGACTGGAATTAAAAGAGTTTTTAGATTATGGCTAAAACAAATATCAAACGTAGTAACAACAAAAAAAATAAGTGGATTATTTGGGGTACGATTACATTTATCTTTTTAGCTTTAACTATTTATACAATTAGCGGACTGCCTTCACTTGATGAGCTTGAAAATCCTAAACCTGTTCTTGCTAGCAGAGTTTTTTCTGCAGATGGTGAGTTAATAGGACAATTTTTTATTGAAAACAGAATTGAAACTGATATTGATAGCCTTCCTCCTTATGTGCTAAAAGCATTAATATCTACTGAAGACAGAAATTTTTATGATCATTGGGGTGTTGATGTACCAAGATTCTTTAAAGCAATGGTAAAAAATCTTTTCTCTCTTTCTCTTCGTGAAGGTGCAAGTACAATTACACAGCAGCTTGCCAAAAACCTTTATGCTCTTAAAGAAGGTAGGGAAAATGTTCTTGATAAAGCAGTTAGAAAAGTACGTGAGTGGATTTCAGCAATTCAAATCGAAAAAACTTTTACCAAAAATGAAATAGCTGAATTATATCTTAACGTTTCATACTTTGGAAGAAGTGCTTATGGAATTGAATCAGCATCAAAAGTATATTTTAATAAGCGTGCTAAAGATTTAACGCTTCCGGAAGCTGCATTATTTGTTGCATTACTAAAATCCTCTGTTAACTATGATCCGGTTGCAAGATATGAAACTGCTTTGCAAAGACGCAACCAGGTGATGTACAATATGGTTGATACTGATATGCTCAGTGAAGATGAATATAACAGGTTAAAACAACAGCCGATTCAGCTTGCATCTGAAAGATTGAGTCACGTAAAATCTGAAGCTCCGCATTTTTTTAGAATACATTCGCCAGCAGATGACTACACTTGCAGATAAATACGGATACGATCTATATCGGGATGGACTAAATATTTATACTTCACTTGATATGAGAATGCAGAGAATAGCAAATCGCTCAGCTAAAAAGCACATTACCGAGTATCAAACTCTTTTTGATAAAAACTGGAGTTGGGATCGGAATAAAAGTTTACTCAGTGATTTAGTTGACAGAGCAATTAAAGATGATCCCAGATATAAAACCGCAACTTCTAAAGAAGGTAAAGCAAAAGTTTATAATAGACTTAAATATAATCTGGATTTTATTGACTCTGTAAAAAAAGTTGCACAGTCGGTTGAAGTTGGTTTTGTTGTGCTGGATCCAAAAACAGGTATGATCAAAGCACTTGTTGGCGGTGAAAATCAGGATTTTGGAAGAGGACTTAATCACGTTACAGGAATTAAGAGACAACCTGGTTCATCATTTAAACCATTTGTATATGCTACAGCGATTGAGAATGGATACTATCCCGCAAGTACAGTTTTAAATCAGCAATTTAATTTTAATGGATGGTCACCATCAAATGCCGGAGGAGACTACAGCGGATATGAAACATTACGCTGGGGATTAGCAAACTCAGTTAACGTTATTGCAGGCAGATTAACAATAAGTGATATGGCGCCTCCATATCAAGTTGTTAAGTTTACCCAGAGAATGGGAATAAAATCTCACATGGATGCTTATCCATCAATAGCGCTTGGCACTGTTGAAGTTACTCCGCTTGAGATGGTTTCTGCAATGGGAACATTTGTTAATTCGGGTGTTCACATTGATCCTATATCAATATTAAAAATTGAAGACAGAAACGGAATTGTTCTGGACGAATTTGTTCCTGAGTCTGTTCAGGCAATTTCTCCACAAACATCTTCCATTATAGTAGACATGATGACTGATGTAATAAATTACGGAACCGGTGCTGGAGTTAGAAGATATTTTCAATATCCTGCAGCAGGAAAAACCGGAACAACACAAAAATTTTCTGATGCCTGGTTTGTTGGTGTCACTCCAGATTTAGTCGCCGGAGCCTGGGTTGGATTTGATGATCACCGTGTTAAATTTACAAACTGGTATGGACAGGGAGGACGTGCAGCTTTACCAATTTGGGCGATGTTTATGGAAGGTGCATATAAAGAATTAAAACTTCCATTAAAATATTTTA
Source organism: Ignavibacteriales bacterium (assembly GCA_016707115.1). Taxonomy (GTDB): domain Bacteria; phylum Bacteroidota; class Ignavibacteria; order Ignavibacteriales; family Ignavibacteriaceae; genus IGN3. The sequence continues at coordinate 371,510 of JADJIH010000006.1, forward strand.
CTCTTGCTGAAGGCGTTGAGATGGCTACATTCTGTAAAGAAAGTATGAACCTCGGTGATGCAAAATTAGCAACAGATGCTTGTCCGGAAACTTATTCAGATCTGATAGATGCCAGTAAGATGCCAGGTTACTGTGAAATTCACAGCGGCAGAGGTGGAAGAATTATTCATGAAAATAAGGAAGGCGATAGTCAATGGTAAGTTTAATTAAGAATTTATAATTTAGAATTAAAAATGAAAAATATTTAAATTTTTAGTTTCTAAAATCCAAATTCATAATTCTTTTTTGCCCGAATGGCGGAATTGGTAGACGCGCTAGGTTCAGGGTCTAGTGGATGTACTTCCGTGGGGGTTCGAGTCCCCCTTCGGGCACAAATTCTTTATTATTTTCTTCACTTATTACTTCTTTAAGTTTCTAATAGATCACAATATAATGAGTTAGAAATGGTTCCTAAAATAATTATTATTACCATCGTTACGACTGCATTTCTTTTTTCCCAATCAGTTAAAACTCCATATGATTATGTTAATCCTTACATTGGTACAAAAGACATGGGACATACATTTCCTGGTGCAACTGTTCCATTTGGAATGGTTCAATTAAGTCCCGAGACGGATACAGTTTTATTTACTTATGGTAAAGGATACAATCCAGAAGTTTATCGTTATTGTTCAGGTTATCAATATGATGACAATACGATTGTTGGATTTTCACATACACATTTTAATGGAACCGGACATTCTGATCTTGGCGATTTTTTAGTTATGCCGACTTTTGGTGAATTGCAAATCAATCCTGGAACCAAAGACGATCCTGATTCTGGTTATCGATCTCGATATTCACATCAAACAGAAGAAGCATATCCTGGATTTTATAAGGTTAAACTGGATGATTATAACATTAATGCAGAACTAACAACAACTGAAAGAGTTGGATTTCATAAATATACTTTCCCAAAAACTGATTCTGCACATATTATTCTTGATTTAACTTCCGGCATTTATAATTATGATGGAAAAGTTATTTGGTCATCAATACGAGTTGAGAATGATACGCTTGTTACAGGTTACAGACAAACAAACGGCTGGGCGAGAACCCGATTACTTTATTTCGCGATGACCTTTTCAAAGCCAATCGAATCTTATGGGCTGGTTAACAAAGAAGAATTGATCTATAAAGGATTTTGGAGAAAGTTTAATCAGAATAAAAATTTTCCTGAACAAGCTGGACACGAAATTGTGAGTTACTTTAATTTTAAAACTGAAGATGGTGAATCAATACTTATTAAATTTGCTTTATCCGCTGTTAGTACAAATAATGCTATTGAGAATTTAAATGCGGAGATATCGCACTGGGATTTTGAAAAAATTAAGTTACAAGCAAAACAAAAATGGAATAATGAGTTATCAAAGATTACAATAGAAACTGATGTAGAACGCAAAGTAAATTTCTATACTTCAATGTATCACAGCTTTATGAATCCAATTATTTATAATGATGTTAACGGAGAATATCGCGGGCTTGATCAAAATATATACAAAGCTGAAGGGTTTACAAATTATACAATCTTTTCCTTGTGGGATACTTATCGTGCACTACATCCGCTTTATACAATCATCCAGCAGCAGAGAACAAATGATATTGTAAATTCAATGTTAGCACATTACGATCAAAGTGTCCATAAAATTTTGCCAATCTGGTCGCACTACTCAAATGAAAACTGGTGCATGATTGGATATCACGCAGTTCCTGTTATTGTTGATGCTTATATGAAAGGATTGCGAAAGTATGACACTAATAAAGCATTTGATGCAGTTCTGTCTAGCTCAAACTATGAACTTTATGATGGTATTGGTTATTATAAAAAATACGGATTTGTTCCCGAGGATTTGAATTCCAACTCTGCATCAAAAACTTTAGAATATGCTTATGATGATTGGACAATCTACAAGTTTGCTGAATCAATTGGAGAAAAGAAAATCGCTGATGAATATTTTAAGAGAGCTCAATATTATAAAAATCTTTTTCATCCAGTAACAAAATTTATAAGAGCGAAGAATTCAGATGGAAAATTCAAAGAACCGTTTGATGCATTAAGCACAGCTAATCAAGGTTACATTGAAGGTAACGCGTGGAATTACTCGCTATACGTTCCGCATGATGTTAAAGGATTTATAAATTTACTTGGAAGCAAAGAAAAATTAATTACCTGGATTGATTCACTTTTTACAATGCACATTTCAGATGAAAGTTTTGCCCACAGCGAAGATATTGACCGCGCAGGTATGATTGGAAATTATGTTCATGGAAATGAACCAAGTCATCAAGTCCCATATATGTATTGTTATGCTGGTGAGCCATGGAAAACTCAAGAAAAAATTCATCAAATAGTTAACTCAATGTATAAAAACAAACCGGATGGATTATCAGGAAATGATGATTGTGGGCAAATGTCTGCGTGGTACATATTTAGCGTGTTAGGGTTTTATCCAGTTGCACCGGGAAGTAATGAATATGTGATTGGAAGTCCTTGCATTAAAAGCGCTGAAATCAAACTTGAAAATGGCAATCAATTCAAAATCGAAACAGAAAATTATTCAGAAAAGAATATCTACATAAAAGAAGTCTATTTGAACGATGAGATAATTAATCGGACTTATATTAAACACGATGAAATTGTTAATGGGGGAACTTTAAGATTTGTGATGTCATCAGAACCAAATAAGGGGTGGGGAAGGGATGAAAAATTTTATCCTTATTCTTTAACTAAATGATTAAAGCAGTTTAAAATAAAAAACCTCTCATTTAAGAGAGGTTCACTAACCAATGAAGGACATTTCCCAATGTTGACATTCATTGCTTTAAACTAATATTGCGGCACCGTTACCTAAGTAATAATTCTGATCGCCTTTAACTTCAAAACTTTTTATAGCTTCTTCCATTGAATCATATAAATTAAACACATTTAAAGTGCCTGCTTTTTCCATTAAGGTTTTAACAACTTCATCAGGTTTTACTAAACGAATATCTCCGCCAATTTTTGCACTGGACTTTAGAGATAAAACAAGTACACCAAGAAAAGTTGAATCAATGAATTCACATTGACTTAAGTCCACGATGATTTTTTTATGCTTATTCTGAATCTGTTCATCGAGGCTCTTTTTTAACTGTCCAGCTTCTTTGTAAGTTGCGCGACTGAGATTGACAATCTCAATAACTAAATCATTCACAAAAAGCGTTTCAAAATCTTCTGTTATTGCCCTCATAATCTACTCTCCTGTTCTCATTATCGTATTTGAATCCCATGTTATTTGAAATAGTTTAAACATGCATCGTGCCATATTAGACAAAATTTGTTCCATAGTTTTTATCTCTCTTTTTGTTAAATTTTGCACAGTAATTAAAATATTTGCCTCATTATGATATTTAATAGAACGCATTTATTTCATTTTGAAAATAAGCATTCGAGCAAATGAATAATATTAACCAACAAATACTTTGTAAAACAATTTTATGAACACTGAAAAAAATGAGAGAACTCTGGTAAAAGATCATTATGAAAATTTCCCAGTAGCTTCATTTTTGATTCCAAAGTATTATCGTAAAGATGTGTCGATAGTTTACTGGTTTGCAAGAACCGCTGATGATCTTGCTGATGAAGGAAATGATGATCCTAATAAAAGACTTGACGAACTAAATAAGTTTGAAAATGGATTTAAAAAGTCATTAAATGGTGAATCAACAAACTTTCATTTTATTCAGCTTTCAAAAATGATTTCCGATAAGAAATTGCCTGCCAAATACTTTTTTGATTTACTTTCTGCATTTAGGCAAGATGTAGTTAAAAAAGAATACGAAGATTTTAATGAAGTAGAGATTTACTGTTCAAGATCTGCAAATCCTGTAGGAAGAATTTTACTTGAACTATTTGATATTAATGAAAAAGAAGCGATAATAAGTTCGGACAAGATTTGTACTGCATTGCAGCTGACAAATTTTTTTCAGGATACCGTAATTGATTTAGAAAAAGGCAGGAATTACTATCCTCAAAATGAACTGAAAAAATTTGAGGTAACGCAAAAAATGTTTGAGTTAAAGGAAAATAATCCTAATATTAAAGCATTAGTAAAACATAATGTTGAAAGGGCGCAGTCACTTTTTGATGAAGGTAAAAATCTGCTAAAATATTTAAATGGTAGATTTAAAATTGAAATTAAATGGACAATCGCTGGTGGTGAAGAGATTTTGAATAAGATAAGAAAAAATGATTATGACGTATTTACAAATAGACCGAAACTTAATAAAATAGATTTTATTTCATTGTTTATTAAAAGTATTTTTTGAATGTCTGAATCAGCAAAAGAAATATCTAAAAAAAGCAAGAGTAGTTTTTACTACGCTTTTAATCTTCTTCCGGAAGACAAACGCGACGCTATGAATACTGTTTACGCTTTTTGCCGCAAGACTGATGATATTGTAGATGAAAATTCTGACTCAACCGATCTGAAATATGAAAAATTAAGAAAATGGCGAATCGAATTTGAAAAGAGTTTTTCTGGTCATTCAGAATTTGCTTTGTTAAATAAGCTTGGTACAACTATTTCAAACTTTAACATTCCGCTGGATCCTTTCTTTGAGCTTATCAAAGGAATGGAAATGGATTTACAAAAAGATAGATATAAATCCTTTGATGATCTCCAACTTTATTGTTACCGTGTTGCCTCTACAGTTGGGTTGATGTGTATCGAGATTTTTGGTTATAAACATCCATCTACAAAACAGTTTGCTGTGGATCTAGGAATAGCTTTACAAATGACCAATATATTACGTGATATTGGTAAGGATGCAAAGAACGGAAGAATATATCTGCCTCAGGAAGATCTAATAAAATTTAATTATAGTGAACAAGAAATTATGTCATTGGTTTACAATGATAATTTTAGAGATTTAATGATTTATGAATCGAGTCGTGCAAAACAGTATTTCAATTCTGCAACTGCTAATTTAGATCTTGATGATAAGAAAACAATGTTTGCCGCAAGAGCAATGCAGCATATCTATTATAAAATGTTGGAAAATATTATAGCAGCAGATTATGATGTATTTAATAATGAAATTAAAGTCTCAAAGTTTGAAAAGGTAGGAATTGCTTTAGGAGTTTGGGCAAAGTATAATTTAGTTTATTAATGAAACGGTGCTTAATTATCGGCGGGGGACTTTCAGGTTTAACTGCAGCATCAATTCTTTCCTATAAAAATATCAATGTTACTCTAATTGAATCCTCTCCAAAACTTGGCGGAAGAACATATTCATTTACTGATAAAGATACTGGAACTGAGATTGATAATGGCCAGCATATAATGATGGGCTGTTACAAAGAAACACTTAAGTTACTTAATCTTATTGGGGCACAAAATAATTTTGATTATCAGAAAAATCTATATCTAAAATTTATAGACAGAAATAAAAACCATTTTCAATTGAATGCTTCTTCTTCATTCTATCCTTTTAACCTTTTGTTTGCAGTAAAGAACTATGATGCTCTGGATTTGAATGATAAACTTACATTTATTCTATTTCTATTAAAACTTCCTTTTGTTAGTAAGAGTTCATTGAGAAAAATTTCAGTTAAACAGTGGCTGGATAAAGAAAATCAAAGTTCTAACACAATCAATTCTTTTTGGGAAATACTTTGTGTTGGGGCATTGAATACTAATTCTGCAAAAGCCTCTGCCCTGGTTTTTTATGAAATCCTTATGCAGATTTTCTTTAAAGGTAACTTTGCAACAACTATTATTCTTCCGAAGTATGGATTAAATGAAAGCATAATTAATCCAGCTTCTTCATTTATTGCAAAGAATGGCGGTGAAATTATATTTTCAGAAACTGTAAAAGAAGTTGTTATAAAAAATAAAAAGATAGTTGAGATCAAATCAGATGAAAATAATTACAATGAATTTGATTATGTTATTTCTGCAATTCCGCTCCATGCTTTAGGAAAGATTATTCATAAAGAAAATTTGGAAATTGATATTGAACTTAATTACTCAACGATTTTGAATATTCATATCTGGCTAGACAAAAATAACTTGCAGGAAAAATTTTATGGATTGCTAAACTCACCATTACATTGGATCTTCGTAAAAGAGAAACACATTAACATTGTAATAAGTGATGCAGATTATCTTGCAGAGAAAAGTAAAGAAGAGATTTATGAATTTGTAATGGATGAGCTTATTCAATATACTTCAATAGTCAGAGATGACATTAAGCAGTACAAAATCATAAAAGAAAAGCGTGCTACTTTTGTTCCGGCAATTACTACTTTAGGGAAAAGGCCGAATAGCAAAACATCAATTAGAAATTTATTCTTAGCAGGAGATTGGACAAATACTGGTTTACCTTCTACAATTGAAAGTGCGGTTAAAAGCGGAAGAATTGCAGCTGAACAAGTATTAAGTGAAAACTAAAATCTAAAGTCTTTGAGGATACAATGAACCAAAAAGCAAAATATTACATTCAAAAACTCCAACTTGAAAAACATCCTGAAGGCGGCTATTTCAGAGAAATCTATCGTGCAGGGGAAATGATTTCGATCGATGCACCAAAGAAGAATCTTAAAAGAAATGTCTCAACTTCAATCTACTTTTTACTCGAAGGTTCACAAATTTCAAAATTCCATAGATTAAAATCTGATGAACTCTGGCATTTTTATGATGGAAGTTCTGTTAAAGTTTATGTGATTGATGAGAAAGGAAGTAAGACTGAAATTTTATTGGGTAAGAAGACAGAGGATGGAGAAATATTTCAAACAGTTATTAAAAAGAATAATTGGTTTGCCGCTGAAGTAGTAAATAAAAGATCCTTTGTATTAATTGGCTGCACAGTATCACCAGGATTTGATTTCTCAGACTTTGAACTTGCAAACAGAGAATATCTTATCAAATGTTATCCTAAGCATAAAAGTATGATCTTAAGATTTACAAATCCGTAAAGAGCACTAGAATAGTTGCGAAAAAAAAATACCTTCATTTATGTTAAGTAAATAGATAACTTTGAGTAACAAAAATTAGTACTTAGTTTATTATTGAATTTATAACTGATTTTGTCTAATTTTTGCAAGAAATTTTGAAAATTAAAATGGAGCTTTATAGAATATACTCTACGATTTATTTTGTTTCACATTACTAGGAATTCTGCATCAAACACAAAATAAAAAACATCATGATTGAAGCGGCAAAATTAGTTGCGGTTTCTTTGATGGTTTTTTACGCGGGTATAAATCTTGGATTTGGCTCCGTCTATGAATCTCAGGTTAATGAAGTTATGCTTCAAGCCGCCTGTTTTGATTTACTTTCCGATCTACGGAATTTTAATCTGCATAATCAATTTGATAGCGGATTGATCAGCCCACATCCTGAGCAAAAGAAACCCGATGAATTATTAATTATAGATAATTCATTCTCACCAGATTCACCCTTCGTTGCAATTGATGATTCTATACTTTCTTTAACTGATTCAACTGACTTAACCGGATTACTGGATTCATCAAAAGTTAAGGGAACTGATTCATTAAAGACTAAAGTTAAAGTAAACCAGGATTCGTTAAGATTAGTACAGATGGCTTTGGATTCTACAGCCAGATTGCAATACTTCAGATATCAACGTGAAGATGTCCCTTATACAACTCTAAAACAAAAGAAAAAATCTAATTTTTTTGTTGAGCCTTCAGCAACTTATAAAACCACAAAAGTTACAATAGATTCTACAGGCAAGTTTGTTGAGATCAAAGAATTGATTGCGGGTAAACCAAGCAAAATAATTTTGAGGATGCCGATTGAAGAATATGTGGCAACCAGATTAGAAGTGGAAGAAAGAAAAAAATGGGAATCTCTCGGTTATGCTTACGAGTTGAAAAATACTCAACTAGGACTGAGCGATCTTATGAAAAGTTTAACCGATTTTGAAATTCCATTACCCAGCGTTGGGGTGCTAAGTATTTTTGGAACACCAAAAATCAGTTTGAAGATTGGCGGTTCTGTGCAGATTCATGGTGCGTGGAGGAGTGAAACTACCGAAGGCGTTACCGCATCTCGTTTAGGAAATACCAAGAATGAACCTGACTTTAAGCAACAGGTGCAGATAAATGTTAACGGTACAATAGGTGACAAACTTAATATTGTTGCGGACTGGAATACAGAGAGAACTTTTGAATACGAAAATCAGTTAAAGATTAAGTACACTGGTTACGAAGATGAAATTATACAAAGCATTGAAGCTGGAAACGTTTCTCTGCAAACTTCACCTTTAGTTGGCGGTAGTGAGGCTTTATTTGGAATTAAGGCTCAGTTTAAAATGGGACCATTCTCATTAACCACAATTGCCAGCCAGAAAAAAGGTGAAACGAAGGAAGTGCAGGTTTCCGGTGGTACTAGTGAAACACCATTCCAAAAAAGAGCATATGAGTATTCTACAAACCATTATTTTATTGATACTATTTACGCTTCTAAAACCGAGAAAATTTTTGCTAACTATTATGGTAAATCAACTCCAGAAGTTAGAAGCGAATTACAAGTTATGGATATTCAGGTTTGGAAATCTATTAATCAAATATCAACAGATAAATCTAAAGAACGATATGCAAACGCTTATATAAATCTTGACCCTGTTAAAGTAGGGCTTGGGGAGACTTATCAAGAGAGTTTACGTGACACTTTGACTAGCACAGAACCGGGTGTTACTGCAGCAGCCCGTTTTACATTACTAACTCCGGATGTAGATTATATTCTACATGCAGAAACTGGTTTTATTACTTTTAAAACTGCAGTGAATGAACAGGAAATTATCGCAGTTGCTTATAGGCAGGAGGCGGGCGCTGGTCCAAGTGATGATAATTTCTTTGGTGAATTTTTAGCAGCGGGTGATACCACTGATAAACGACTAATCCTAAAAATGGTTAAACCAGGAAATTTACAACCAGCTTTTAAAATCGCTTGGAGCTTAATGCTTAAAAATATTTATGCATTAGGACCAAGAAATATTAAGCCGGAAGGTTTTGAGTTCGATATAAAAAGGGAAATTGAGGGACAGGAACCAACCAGTGAATTAGGCACAACAAGGTTTTTAAATGCTTTTGGTCTTGATCTTTTAAACTCAAGTATGGTTCCACCATCAGATAATATTTTTGATTATAGACCAGGAATTACAATTCTTCCTGAAACAGGTGAAGTAATCTTCCCTAATCTTGAACCTTTTAGTGATGATTTACCACTTGGTTTAGCTTACGACGAATATAATTTTGATGAAGTTTATGATACAACTAAAACTTTTGCCGGCAATAAAAAAATCAAAGATAAATGGATCCTTGTTGGTAAAAGTAAAGGCAGTTCAACCTCAATTTATCAGCTTGGTTTTAATGTTGTAGAAAATTCGGTAAAAGTTTTATTAAATGGTAGAGAATTATCTGCTGGTACTGATTATGTTGTTGATTATAATATCGGCCAGCTTACAATTAGAAATGATGCTGCTCTTGTTCCCGGAGCAGATCTTAGAATTACTTATGAACAAAATGATCTTTTTCAACTTGCTTCTAAAACACTTCTTGGGGCAAGGGGTATTTATGAATTTTCGAAAAAGACAAAACTCGGATTTTCAATATTAAATCTTAATCAGCAGACATTAAGTGATAAAGTTAGAATCGGCGAAGAACCCTTAAGCAATAGTATTTACGGATTAGATTTTACAACCAGTGCGGAACTGCCTGTTGTTACAAAACTGCTGGATAATATTTTTTCGACCCGTGAAGTTTCTACTTTTAATCTCTCAGCTGAATATGCGTACATTGATCCTGATCCAAATACAAAGAAGAGTACAATTCTTTCTGACGGCGGAAAGAGCATTGCTTACATAGATGATTTTGAAGGTGCTAAAAAAACTATTCCGATTGGTGTAGCATATACAGCTTGGAAAGACGCAAGTCCTCCCGATTCATTAATCTTTAATCCCGGATTAACAAAAAAAGAACGAATAAATCACAAAGGAAAATCTTTTTGGTTCACTGTAACTCCTGCAAATGTAACTGTGCAACAGATATACGGTAATAAAAAAAAGGTGGCTACAGCTGATCAGCAGGTAACAGTAATGGATTACGTTTTTCTTCCTGATACGGCAGGTTCATTCAATTGGACTCCTGAACTTCAGGAAAGAAATAGATCGTGGGGTGGTATCCAGAAAATTCTTTCATCCACTGCAAATGATCTGATTGAAGAGAATATTGGATATGTGGAGTTTTGGGCAAAAATATGGAATGCTCCGGCAGATGCAAAAATATATATAGATCTTGGAAAAATCAGCGAAGATGTAATTCCAAACAATATATTAGATACTGAAGACCTTGATTTTAACGATGCGATAGACCCTGAAGGTAAAGAAGATACCGGGCTTGACACTTGGCCAGATGAGGAAGAAAGATCACGCTATCCGGATCGAGGAGTTGATCCCAGTGGAGATAATTTCTTTTTTCAAAATAATCCTACAAATTATCCCTATTCTTATTATTCAATAAATGGTACACAGGGTAATGCAATTCTCACAGATATTGGCAGGCTCCCTGATACAGAAGATTTAAACAGGAACGGAAATCTTGATCTAAATAATAGTTACTATCGATATGAAATACCGCTAGATACAAACGCAGCGACAAATCCTTTTATTGAAACAGGGGGGTTTAACCCCGCTTATAGTTGGTATTTGTATAGAATACCTCTTAAGGAATTTTCATCTACTGTTGGTAGTCCAAGTTTTTCGGATGTTGAAAGTATTAGAATGTTTGTTCAGGGTGTTGATAGTATGGTTCATTTCCAAATCACTGAGTTCAATCTTGTTGGAAATCAGTGGTTAAAAAATCTTCCGGACTCAATTGAAAGCACCGATTCAGTTCTTACTCTTTCAGTTACTAGTATTGAGGAAAATGATGCATATACAAGCCCACCCGGTGTTTTTCAGGAAAGAGATAGAACAAGACCTGATGAAGATATTTTACGAAATGAACAGTCACTCTCTTTAATTCTAAATGGTTTGGAAGATGGTGACAAACGTGAAGCAGTTAAATATTTATTCAGACCGCTGGATGTTTTTAATTATAAACAGATGAAACTGTTTATTCATGGTGAAAGGGATCTTGACGGTACTTTAGGTTCAAGTTCTATTGCTTATTCAGATACATTGGGCGGTACATATCAATATTCATCTGAAGTTTATTTTAGATTCGGTGGTGATACAAATAACTATTACGAATATAGGCAGCCAGTACTTCCTGATTGGAATGAAGTTTCTATAAATTTTGATGACCTGACTGCATTGAAACAGGCAAGAAGTGATAGTCTTATAAACGTACCATTTAGACTTCCGGTTGAGGGAGCGCCACCTGGCCATTTTTATGTTATAAAAGGTAATCCGACATTAACTACTGTAAAATTTTTATCAGTAGGTGTTGTAAACCTTAACTCACAATTTAATCCAGGCGCCCTATCAGGAGAAGTATGGGTTAACGAATTACGTGTTGTTGGTGCAGATGATTCACCCGGCTGGGCTTATAGTTTATCAACTTCTGTTAAACTTGCAGACTTTGCAACTGTTTCATTTAATCTTAGTGAAAAAAATCCTTATTTCCATAGATTATCAGATAGATTTGGCAGCAGAGTTGAACAGCGTAATTGGTCTATATCAACAGATGTAAACCTTTTAAAGTTGGTTCCATTAAATCTTCCTGAAAGTAATTTACGATTAAACTACTCTCACACTGAAAGTATTGGTAAACCATTATATATACCCGGAAGTGATGTTAAAGTAGACAACGCTGTAGAAAATCAGCAAGTATTATATGCTAATGATACAACTGGAACTGTAAAATCTCCTGAATTATTAAGAGAGGAAACAGAAACAGAAAGCATTTCTGATTCATGGTCGGCATCAGGTATTAAAATAAAAATTCCAACAAAGTGGTGGCTAATAAGAGATACATTTAATGCTTTAACCATGGGCTTTAACTATAATTCAGCTTTTAGTCGTGGTCCCACAGTTTTATCCAATAAAAGTTGGATATGGAACGCAAATTTAAATTACGGATTATCACTAAGTCCTGATTATTACTTTAACCCAATTGATATCCCGGTTATAGGTTTGTTTTTTGGACTCTTTAAAGATTACAGTGGAACGAAAATCTATTTTACTCCGCAAAATTTTTCATTAGCAATTACAGCAAAGAGAAATGCTGCAACAAACATTACTCGTGCAAGAAATAATTCGCCTTCCAGCGAAGTTTCTTCAAGAGATTTTACAACTTCACGTGGATTTAATTTTACCTGGAAACTTACTGAGGGTGGATTCCTGAATTTAACAACAAGTTATGCTTTAAATATTAGTTCATCACTTGCATACTTAGAAACATACGGTGATTCTGCTGCAACACCACGACCTGAAAGTGATATATGGAATGATATATTTAATGGTGCAGGATTTGGCAGAGATAATCGCTACCAGCAAAATTTTGATATCCGAACTGCTCCAAAACTTCCATCACTTTTAGATATGAATAAATATTTTACTTTAACAGCCTCTTATGGAGTAAGTTATCAATGGAATTATGATTTCCGTCAGGAAATTGTTGGCAGAAGTGCGGGATTCAGCAACAAAGCTACAATTGGATTGACTATGAGATGGAAATCTTTATTCGATCCATTCTTTAAAGAGGATGTTCCAAAAAATAATTTAGTTGGAAAAGAAATAATTTTAAATAAAGAACCAGAAAAACCTCAGTACGATTCACTTGGAAATCTTATTGCAGTTGTGGATTCGGCTGCAATGATGGACTCGCTTTTAATTGATGCAAATAAACCTTCAATGGTATCAAGGGCATTAGGTTTTCTTGTTGCTGCAGCTAAATATGTATTCTTAGATTATGAAATGATATCATTCAATTTTAGTAATGATAACACTCTTTCTAAATCAGGGTTGAAAGCAGAGGGAACTGGTTTCCGTAATTTCTGGGGACTATTTTACGATGATAATGCTGGCCCAACAAGAGGTTTTATGCTTGGAATCAGCGGAGATGCAGGACCACGAGCAGTTTCGGGCAACACAAATTTAAGTGATGTATATTCACAAAAAAATAGTTTTGATTTTAAAACTTCGCGACCATTATGGGAGGGCGCTAAAATAGATATTAATTGGAAGAGCGGTTGGTCTGTAAATAAAAACTCAACCATTCAGGTTCAAGATGATGGAAGTGTATTTGTTTCAAGTATTTCATCAACCGGAACATTAAACCGTTCATTCTTAACCATCCCTCCAGTATTATTTTTGAAAGTTTTTAATAGTGGAATTAATCAAGTTGCAGAACTTTATAACCCTGCAGATCCAAATTCTAATCTATCACAAGCATTTATAGATGGATTTGAAAGTATTCCATTTTTAGCAAACCTGGGATTCCTTGAAGAATTTGGTAATTATATTCCACGAGCTAACTGGCGAATTACATGGGATGGTCTGGAAAAATTACCATTCTTAAAATCTTTAGCTGATAGAATATCATTGGATCATTCATATTCATCTACATACACAGAAGGCTGGAAACTTAGTCGTGAAGGTGACGAAGAAATTCAAGTCCAGAAAATTGAATATGGTTTTGCACCACTACTAGGTTTGAATCTTACATTCGGCCAGCTGTGGGGCGGAAATCTTACTGGTAATTTAAAGTATTCCACCAGAAGCGCTTTTGATCTTGGAATAACAACAAGTAACATCACGGAAAATTTTTCTAAGGATATCGGTTTTACTCTTCAATTTTCAAAATCCGGATTTGAGCTTCCATTGTTCGGAGTTTCTCTTAAAAATGACATTGAATTTAGTTTAGCATATTCAAGTACTAGAAGTGCTTCAATTAGGTATGATATGAATAAATTTACTGAAGAAGGCACACCGCAGGATGGAACTACAAGAGTAACAATTGAGCCTCGCATTAAATATACCATCAGTGCAAAAGTTACTTTATCCATTTTCTATAAACGTTCTACTGTTGAGCCGGAAGGTGCTTCCAGAATTCCGCCAACCACAACAAATGAGGCAGGTTTGGATGTTAACATCTCGATCAATTAATTATTTTTGATTAAGATTTATAATTATTCTTGCGTTTAGATGAATTATTAAAAAAGGTTTTGTGATTATGGATAGAAAAAAGATTCTTTGGGTAGATGATGAAATTGAACTTTTAAGATCTCATATCATTTTCCTTTCGGAAAAAGGTTACGAAGTTGATACCGTTACAAACGGTGAAGACGCAATTACATCCGTTAAAGAAAATACATATGATTTAATTTTTCTTGATGAGATGATGGCGGGAATGGGCGGACTTGAAACTCTGGGACAAATAAAAAATATAAATAATTCTATCCCTGTCGTAATGATTACGAAATCAGAAGAAGAAACTCTAATGAATGAAGCAATCGGTGGAAAGATTGCCGATTATTTGACTAAGCCCGTTAATCCCAGCCAAGTTCTTCTTGTTTGCAAAAAAATTCTTGAAGGGAAAAAAATTTCCGGACAATACGCTGCCAAAGATTATTTGCAGGATTTTAACCAGATAACACAGGCACTTAGTTCAAATCTGGATTTTACAGAGTGGATAAATATTTATCAAAAATTAGTTAATTGGTCAATTGAACTTGATCTGCATCGTGAAATAGGTTTAGAGCAATCCCTGAATGATCAGTATAAAGAAGCCAATAAAGAGTTTTCAAAATTTGTTGAAAAAAATTACATATCATGGCTTAGTGACAATGCTAAACATGATGCCCCAAACCTCTCACCGCAGATAACTGAAAAATATGTACTTAATCATTTACGAGATGAAGGCAAATCTGTTTTTTATTTTGTGCTTGATTGTCTGCGTCTTGATCAATGGCTGGTAATGGAAAAACATCTTACCGATTTATTTAAGATAGAAAAAGATTATTATTATTCCATTCTACCTACAGCAACACCTTATGCAAGAAACTCTTTGTTTGCAGGATTATATCCATCTGAAATTGAAAAAAATTATCCAGACTTATGGATATCCGGCAATGATGATGAGAACAGCATGAATAAATATGAAAAGGAATTGCTGCAGCTTTTGTTAGAAAGAAAAAGGATAAAACTGCGTAATGATCTTAAGTATATAAAAATCATTGATCCTGAAGTTGGAAGAAACTTTGAACAGAATATTCACTCATACCAGAACACGCATCTAACAGCAGTAGTTGTAAATTTTTTAGATATGATTGCTCATGGCAGATCTGATTCTGATATTTTAAAGGAAATTGCTCCTGGTGAACCAGCATACAGATCATTAACAAATAGCTGGTTTAGTCATTCATCTTTGTTAAATATTTTTACCACACTTTCTAAAATGAAGAATGTGAAAATAGTAGTTACAACCGATCATGGTAGTATACGATGTATGCGAGGGGCTAAAGTGCTTGGAGATAGGGAAGCATCAACCAATTTAAGATTTAAGTACGGAAGAAATCTTAAAGTTGATGAAAAACATGCAATTTATGTTAAGCACTCCAGTGACTATAAACTTCCTAAACGCGGTGTTACAATTAATTATATCATAGCAAAAGAAGATTATTATTTTGTTTATCCAACTGATTATCATAAGTTTTTAACTCATTATAAGGATACATTCCAGCATGGCGGAATATCTATGGAAGAAATGATTCTGCCTATCATTACTATGGAGCCAAAGTAAAAGATGTCTTTTCCATATTCACGTAAAAGTAAATCTGAAGTAGATACTGTTTTAATTGCTGATGATTTCTCATCAAAATTAAAAAACGGAATGATAATAATTCTAAATGGCGATCTTGGTGCCGGAAAAACTTTTTTTATTAAACATGTTTTACAGAAGTTTGGAATAAATAACACTAACAGCCCAACTTTTGCAATTGTAAATGAATATATGGGTGATAAAGTCTTTTATCATTTTGATTTTTACAGAATAAATAAAGAAACTGAATTACACGATATAGGCATTGAAGATTATTTTAATGATGAACAATCGATTATTTTTATTGAGTGGGGAAATTTATTTCCACATGTGCTTCCAAAGAAACGAATCGAGATAAACATAAGTTATATAAATGATAATGAGAGAGAGTTTAATTTTATAGAATATGAATAATATTTTTCCTCTACTGGCAATTGAAACTTCAGATAGTCTCTGCGGAGCCTGCATTTATTTTGATGATGATAAATATTTCTCATCAAGGCTGATGCTTAAACATTCTCATGCAGAAAAATTATTTAATGTTATAGAAAGCACCCTAAATCTAGCTTCAATTTCTCAAAGTGAAATAAAAGCTGTAGCCGTATCCAGCGGACCAGGGTCTTTTACAGGATTGAGAATCGGGATGTCTGCCGCTAAAGGAATAGCTCAGTCTTTGTCAATTCCAATTATTCCTGTTCCAACTTTTGAAGCATTGGCGTATCAGATTTCAACTATTCTACCTGATAAATCATTATTTATAATTTCAAATAAAGTAGGAAGAGATGAGCTATATTTTGCAAAGTTTCAAATTATGGGTAATAATTATATATTTAAGGAAGAATTAAAAATTGTACCTCTTGTAGAATTAAAAACACTCATAAATGAGGTACCTGCTTTTGGAAATGTTTTCGGATTTGATACTGAGAATGCTGCGAAAATGAAGAATCTCTCTGCACCGGATCCGGAATTTATCGCCAAGTGGGCCGCAAAGTTTGGATCAGACAAAGCAGTCAGTGAAATAGATTTTGTTGAACCCAATTACGTAAAAGATTTTATTGTTAAGGAGAAAAAAAATGATTAAAAATATTCTAATACTTTTTCTTATGAGCACAATTTCTGTGTTACCTCAAATGCTTGGGCCAAAGGTTGCTGTGCAGCAGCTTGATCATGATTTCGGAAATATTAATGAAGGCGATATTGTTAAACATACTTATGTTATTTCAAATAATGGTGGTGATGTCTTAAAGATTTTGGACGTAAGAGCTTCCTGTGGATGCACTGCAGCAAGTCCTGATAAAAAGGAATTAAAACCAGGTGAATCAACAAATCTTGAGGTTTCCTTTAATTCCAAAGGTAGAAAAGGGCCACAGAACAAAACTGTAACAGTTACAACAAATGATCCCGAAAAACCCAGCATTTCACTTACCTTCAAATGTAATATCATTGTTAAAGAAACTGTAAAGACTAATGTTGGCGCAGTTATATTTTTACCTGAAACTCAACACGATTTTGGTAAAGTAACAGAAGGTAAAAAAGTAGAGTACACATTTAAGTTTGAGAACAAAGGAACCGAATCACTAATCATTAAAGATGTAAAAACATCTTGTGGTTGCACGGCTGCTGTAGTTAGTGATAATTCAATTAAACCTGGTCAGGTTGGATCAATTAAAGTTGATTTCGATACAAAAAACCGTTCAGGTCGAAATAGTAAATCAATTACTATTGTTTCTAATGACACGAAGGAACCTAACAAAGTAATAACAATTTATGCAGATGTGCAGAAGAATTAATTATGCCTTGGTTTAAAAGATCAAAACAAAATATTGCTGATAGTACTCAGCAAAAAGAGTTACCCGCTGGTTTGTGGGATAAATGTCCTACTTGCGGAGAAATAATTCACAAAAAACAACTTGAATTAAATTTGTGGACTTGTTTAAAATGCGATCATCATTTTCGTATAAGTAGTTTGGAATATGTTTCATTTCTTTTTGATAAAAATTCATTTAAAGAAATGGATAAGAAAATGCGCTCCGCTGATCCACTTGAGTTTACCGATACAAAAAAATATGCAGATAGAATCACATCCACAATTAAAAAGTTAGATTTAAATGATGCAGTAAGAACAGGAACCGGTAAGATTGATGGCCGGGAAGTAGCATTTGCTTGTATGGATTTTCAATTTATTGGTGGTTCAATGGGTTCAGTTGTTGGCGAAAAAATTGCAAGAGCAGCTGACAAAGCTTATAAAAGTAAAATTCCATTAATTGTAATTTCATCCAGCGGCGGTGCAAGAATGATGGAGGGTGCGTACTCACTTATGCAGATGGCAAAGACCAGTGCCCGTTTGACTAGACTGGCTGAAGCAAAAATCCCATATATCTCTATTCTTACAGATCCGACAACCGGTGGCACTACTGCAAGTTATGCCATGCTGGGAGATATTAATATTGCAGAACCAAAAGCATTAATTGGATTTGCCGGACCTCGAGTTATTAAACAAACTATAGGTAAGGATTTACCTGAAGGGTTTCAAAGATCTGAATTTTTAGTTGAACATGGTTTTGTGGATTTTATTTCGCATCGAAAAGAACTAAGAAATAATCTATCTAGAGTACTGGAATTATTATCCTAATAATTCCAGTACTTTGGAAAATTATTATCCGAGACTAACATCTCCATAATGAATTTTCTCAATCCCATCTTTGGTTTTTAGAAGTAAAAATCCTTCTTCGTCGATATCATAGAATATTCCAAATTTTTCAGAATCATTTTCAACGATGGAAATTCTTTCACCAATCATTTTGCACTTTGATTTCCAATCATTAATAACTTCAGATTTATTTTTCTTTATCATTTCCAAAAGTAACTCAAAGTTATTAAGTATTTCTGCAAGAAGTTTTTCTCTCTCAACGTTTCTTCCAAGTTCATTTCTAATGGATGTTGGCGGATAATTAAACGTTCCCTGAAAAGAAGGCTGGTTCACATTTATTCCGATTCCAATCACAAATCTTTCAATCTTATTTCCTTGTGAAGTAGCTTCGATAAGAATACCTGATGTTTTTTTACCCTCTAATAGTACATCATTTGGCCATTTTAGTTCTGTTTTCAGTTGGTATAAATTTTCAATCGAAAAGGCTACTGAAAGAGAAGCTGCAAAATTTATTAAACTAGAATTACTTGTTAAAAACTTATCTTTTGTTAAAAGGATAGAGAACGTAAGATTCGAATCAGGGGCACTGTACCAAACACGATCCTTTCTTCCTTTTCCACTAGTTTGTTTTTCAGCAAGAACAACAGTTCCACTTTCGTTATACCCATTTTGCTTATCCATCAAAAAAGTATTTGTGGATGATAATTCTTCAGCGTAAACAAATGTCCGTCCGATATACTCGGTATTTAGCTTTATATCAAAGTTTTCTATATTAAACAAAGTAACTCCAAATGATGATCATAAAAATACGTTATTTTAAGCAAATTGTCAGTCGGAGTGCCGAAATGCATCTAATAAAAGACAGAATGGCAGATAATTATTAAACTTAATTTTTTACATTAACCAGCTCATAAGTTAAGTGCTTTACTTATAATGATTTATGAAAATTAAAATAATTGGCATTGTGCTTGCGTACATATTATGCTAATAAAAATAGAGTTTAATACAGAATTTAAAATATAAATTAAGGAGAATGAATAATGGGTAAAATAATAGGAATAGATCTTGGTACAACAAACTCTTGCGTTGCCGTTATGGAAGGAAATGATCCCGTTGTAATTCCAAATTCAGAGGGTGGCAGAACTACTCCTTCTGTTGTTGCATTTGCAAAATCGGGTGAGAGATTAGTTGGACAACCAGCAAAAAGACAAGCTATTACTAATCCTAAGCACACAATCTTTTCAATAAAAAGATTTATGGGAAGATTGATAAATGAAGTTTCAAAAGAAAAGACAGAAATACCTTATGAGGTAGTTGCTGGTGATAACAACAGCGCACGTGTTCAGATTGGAGATAGAATGTATTCTCCACCTGAAATTAGTGCAATGGTTTTACAGAAAATGAAAAAAACTGCTGAAGATTATCTTGGGCAGGAAGTGACAGAAGCAGTTATCACTGTTCCTGCGTACTTTAATGATGCACAAAGACAAGCAACCAAAGATGCTGGTGAAATTGCTGGATTGGTTGTTAGAAGAATTATTAACGAACCAACAGCAGCGGCGTTAGCTTACGGACTTGATAAAAAAACAAGTGATCATACTGTTGCGGTTTACGATCTTGGCGGCGGAACATTTGATGTTTCTATACTTGCACTTGGTGATGGCGTGTTTGAAGTGAAATCAACAAATGGTGACACACACTTAGGTGGTGATGATTTTGATCAGAGATTGATTGATTTTCTTGCAGATGAGTTTAAGAAACAGGAAGGTATAGATCTTAGAAAAGATGCGATGGCACTTCAGAGATTAAAGGAAGCTGCTGAAAAAGCTAAGATCGAATTATCAACCTCACAATCAACAGATGTAAATTTACCATTTATAACTGCTACACAGGATGGTCCAAAACATCTTAACTTAAATTTAAGCCGGGCTAAATTTGAACAGCTTATTGATGACTTAGTAAAGAATACAAAAGCACCATGTGAACAAGCAATGAAAGATGCCGGTGTTACACCAAAAGACATAGATGAAGTTATACTCGTTGGTGGATCAACACGAATACCAATGGTTCAACAGTTAGTAAAAGATTTATTTCAAAGAGAACCGCATAAAGGTGTAAACCCAGATGAAGTTGTAGCAATTGGTGCTGCAATACAAGGTGGTGTTTTAGCAGGTGATGTAAAAGACGTATTACTTTTAGATGTTACTCCGCTTTCGCTTGGAATTGAAACTCTCGGTGGAGTCATGACAAGATTAATAGAATCAAACACAACGATTCCTACAAAGAAAAGCGAAGTCTTTTCAACCGCTGCTGATAATCAGCCTTCAGTGGAAATTCACATAATTCAAGGTGAAAGACCAATGGCCGCAGATAACAGAACATTAGGAAGATTTCATCTTGATGGAATTCCCCCAGCACCCAGAGGTATGCCGCAGATTGAAGTAACCTTTGATATTGATGCAAATGGAATTTTACATGTTGGTGCAAAAGATAAAGCTTCTGGCAAAGAGCAAAGTATAAGAATTACTTCTTCAAGTGGATTAGATAAGAGTGAAATAGATAAAATGAAAAATGCTGCTAAAGAACATGCCGCAGAGGATAAACAGAAGAAGGAATCTGTTGAAGTTAGAAATCAGGCTGATAGCCTTGTATTCCAGACTAAAAAACAGATTGAGGAATTAAAAGAAAAAGTACCTGCTGATATTAAATCCAGATTAGAATCTGAAATGAAAAAAGTTGAAGATGCTATGGCAACTAATAATACAGAACAGATAAAATCGGCAACAGAATCTTTAAGTAAAGTATGGAATGAAGTATCAGCTCAGTTGTATTCTCAAACTGGTCCGCAGGGACAACCTGCTCCTGATCAGCAAGCGGAAAATAAAGCAGCCGATGAAAAAGGTAATGTTCAGGATGCTTCATATGAAGTTGTTGATGATGATAAAAAATAAAATATCTTAAAAATATTTTAGTTCAGCTTAGGTAAATTAAAGCTCCGGTTAATTAACGACCGGAGCTTTTTTGTTTACATATCATTTGGTTATTTTAGACATAAAGATAATATTACATCACTCATGGTTCGAAGCGAAAAAAAACACAGAATAATATTTATTGATCTTATGCGTGCATTTGCTGTAATACAGATGGTGCAGGGACATACTGTTGATGCTTTGCTGGCTCCTGAGTTTCGTTCTGACCAGTTTCCTGTTTACTTTTTATGGAATTTTATGAGGGGAATGACAGCTCCAATCTTTATGTTTACAGCCGGAACAGTTTTTACCTATCTTTTTCGTCTTGTTGATGAACCATTCTTTAACAATCCAAGAGTAAAAAAAGGTTTTTATAGATTTTTGCTGCTTGTTTGTATTGGGTACTTACTGCGATATCCAACATTTACAATTTTTGATTTTTCTGATGTAACTCAGGATAGATTAAATATATTTTTTGCTGTTGATGTTTTACAGCTTATTGGATTTGGATTATTATTCGTTATGATTTGCGCTTACATTGCAGAAAAATTAAAGTTAAGTGATACTATAATATTTACTTTTTTTTCATTGTTCTTTTTTATTGCAACCCCATTTCTTATAAAGATCAATTGGCTGGAATATTTTCCTCAACCCATCGCCGGATATTTTTATGAAGGTACAGGATCATTATTTCCATTATTCCCATGGGCTGGATATGTTGTTTTAGGTGGAGTGCTTGGAAGTTATCTGGCAAGAAATCCATTAGTCTTTAAAACTAATAAGTTTAGTTTCAATCTGGCACTCTTTGGCTTTGCTTTAATTTTTGTTTCGGAAATTTCCGTGCTAATTACAGGTAAATATTTTAACTATTATTATATCACATCATCATATACTCCCGATACAATTGTTTTTAGAGTTGGATTTGTATTAGTACTTACATCTCTGGTTTCATTTATTTCACAAAAGATCGAATCTATCCCAAGAATCATTATTCTAGTTGGAAGAAACACATTGCTGATTTATGTAGTTCATTTGATGATATTATACGGCAGTGCCTGGAATCCTGGTTTATCGTTACTATTTGGAAGTTCACTTAACGTTATTGAAACAATATTTTGTGCATTGGTAATGGTAACCCTAATGGGATTAATGGTTATTTTGCTAAGTAAATTTAAATTCAGAAATAAACAACTTGTTACCTAACGATGAGAAAATCCAATACAACAAATCCTGCACCTTTAGATGATGAGAAACAGATTGATCAATCACTTCGCCCTCAGTTCATAAATGATTTTTCAGGACAGAAGAGAATAACTGAAAATCTTAATGTATTTGTTTCTGCTGCAAAGAAGCGAAAAGATTCATTAGATCATGTTTTGCTTACGGGACCTCCGGGACTTGGGAAAACTACTCTTGCGCACATAATTGCAAATGAACTTGGAACAAAAATTAAAATTACTTCCGGTCCAGTTTTAGAAAAACCAGGTGATCTTGCAGGACTTTTAACAAACCTGGAAGAGCATTCAGTTTTATTCATAGATGAAATTCACAGACTTAGCCCTGTTGTTGAAGAATATCTTTACTCAGCAATGGAAGATTATAAATTAGATATTATGATTGAAAGCGGTCCAAATGCTCGTTCAGTTCAGATCAGTTTACCAAAGTATACTTTAGTTGGTGCTACAACACGAGCGGGAATGTTAACTTCGCCATTGCGTGATAGATTTGGAATTAAGTTTCGTTTGGATTACTACGACAATGAAACTCTAAATAAAATTGTAAATCGATCAGCAAAAATTCTTAATTTAAAAATTGATACAGATGCTTCACTTGAACTTGCAAAAAGATCAAGAGGTACACCAAGAATTGCAAATAGATTATTAAGACGTACAAGAGACTTTGCAGATTTTGATAATAAAACTCTAATTGATTTGGCCGTCGCTAAAAAAGCTTTAACTGCTCTTGAGGTTGATGAATTTGGATTGGATGAAATGGATAAAGATATACTTCTTGCGATAATTGATAAGTACAATGGCGGTCCTGTTGGATTGAATACTCTTGCAGTAGCAGTTAATGAAGATCCTGGTACTATTGAAGAAGTATATGAACCATTCTTAATTCAGCAGGGATTTATACAACGTACACCACGCGGCAGGGAAGCTACAGCCTTAGCATATAAAAGATTTGGCCGAAATAAATTTGAGAAAAATGATCAAACACTTTTTGAATGATGAAAGGGAGATTACATTGAAAAGATTATTAATATTTTTTATTTCTTTTATTTTTTCAGTTCTAACATTTTCACAAAATGATAATTATATCCCCTTAAACATAAAACCAGCTTATGAAAAAGGTACACGATCATTAGATGGAAAACCGGGTACTGAATTATTGGCAGAATAAATCAGAGTATAACATCAAAGTAAATTTGGATCCCCGAACAAAATTACTTCAAGGATCAGAAAATATTGTTTATTATAATAACAGTCCTGATTCCTTATCTCAAATTGTGGTTAGATTATATCACAATATCAGCAAGCCAAATGCAAAGCGTGATTTTTATCTTAATGAAAATGCCATTAATGATGGGATTAAATTAAAAAAAATATTTGTTAGAGATAGTGAAATCAAAATAGATGACAAATCTTTAATAAATATTACGGGCACCAATCTAACTCTAAGGCTTATAGATAAATTGGGGCCAAAGAGTAAAATTAATCTTTCGTTTGATTGGGAATTAGAAATGCCTGCGGTACAATCAATCAGATACGGAAGTTACGATTCTACTTCGATGTTTGTTGCTTATTGGTATCCTCAGATTTCTGTTTATGATGATGTTGATGGCTGGGATAGATTAGATTATGCGGGAACTTTGGAAATGTATAATGATTTTAATGATTACAACATTGAGTTTACTGTTCCTGCAGGATTCCAAATTTGGGCAACTGGTGTTTGGCAGAATGCTGATGAAATACTGAATCAAAAATATTTAGAGAGATATAACTCAGCGTGGAAATCTGATGATGTAATTAAGATAGTTGAACAAGTTGATTTATTTGCTAATGATATCTATAAAACAAAAACGGGTTCTCAGACTATAAAATATAAAGCTGAGAATGTTCCTGATTTTGCATTTGGAATTAGCAATACATATTTGTGGGATGCAGTTAGTTTAGAAGTTGATAAAAAATCTGGAAGAAGAGTTTATTGTGCAGCCGCTTACAGACAAACGAGTCCGGATTTTGTTGATGTTGCATATTATGCAAAAGAGTCTTTAAAATATTTTTCATTTGAAATGCCTGGAGTTATTTATCCGTATCCATCTGCAACAGTATTCAATGGTGCAGGCGGAATGGAGTTTCCGATGATTGTTAATAACGGCAGAGAAGATACTAAAGCCGGTACAGTTGGATTAACATCACACGAGCTGGCTCATACTTACATGCCTTTTTATATGGGAACTAATGAGCGCAAATATCCTTTTATGGATGAAGGCTGGGCGGTAATGCTGCCTTATGATTTTCAGGAAAGAATGGCAGATGGAAATACACCACGAATACGAACTGTTATTGGTTATGAAAGTTTTGCCGGTAATGAATACGATTTACCATTAATGATTCCATCACCAACAATCAGTTACAGATCATATAGAATCTCTGCATACAACAAACCAGCGATTGCTTATGATATACTTAGAAAAACTTTGGGTGATGATCTTTTCCTAAAAGCTCTACACGCATACATAGAAAGATGGAATGGCAAACATCCCATACCAACAGATTTTTTCTTTACATTTAATGAAGTTACTGGTCAGGATTTAAGCTGGTTCTGGAAACCATGGTTCTATAATTTTAGTTATCCGGATCTTGCAATCTCCAAAGTAAAAGCAAGAAGAAATTCTTTATTTGTTGAAGTGAAAAACAGCGGCAATCTTCCATTACCCGTTAAGTTACAGGTTATGTATAAAGATGCAGTAGTGAAAGAAGTATATAAGAATGCAGATGTTTGGAAATCAGGTAAAGAAAAAATTGAAGTTAAGATTGAAGGTGTTAAAAATTACGATGCTGTTATTTTAGGGAGTGAACTTATTCCTGATGTGAACTCAATCGATAATGTTTACTTTAAGTAAGTTGCTTGAATATTACCGAAGTTTACAAGTATATGTTGAATATCAGCTTGAAAGTCAGGAGTCGACTGAGAAATCTTCAGGTATTAGCAAATAAGATTTCTCCCTTTGGTCGAAATGACATTTATATAGCTTTGACTAATTCTATTTGTATTACAAATTAACGTTATACTTAATACTTATTTTTTTTGTCTCTTGAAAAACTACTTTTACGGCTAAAATCTTTTTTCTCACCAAATTCTTTTTTATCTCTTGAGAAACCTCCCGGTTTCTTAAATCCGCCTGGACTTTTTCTATCTGAACTAAATCTCGGTTTGCTTCCACCTGCGCCGCCGCCGCCACCACGTCTCTTTTCAGCTATTTCAAGATTTATATCACGCTTCTTTAATTTCTGTCCTTTAAAACCTTCCATAATTTCGTTCTGAAAAGTAGTATCAGCTTCAAAGAATGAAAAGGTTTTTAGGATTTCAATTTCACCGATTTCAATATCGCGCATTCCGGTAAAATCATTTATCATCCCGATTAACTGAGTTGGTTTTAATCCATCAGTAACTCCAAGATTAAGAAAATATCTTGTGTAGTTACTTTTACCTCTTTGGTTGGATCGATCTCTATCTCTTTCCTTAAATTTACCTTCGGTTGGACTGTTTAGATCAGCCATATTTTTATAATAGTCTAAAAATCTATTGAACTCGATAGAAACAAATCTTTGAATAAGATCATTTCTATCCATCCACTCAAGTTTTTCATAAATTTTTGGAAGGTAAGGTTCAACCTGAACAGTATCCACTTCTACTTTTTCAACCTTATCAATCAAATGGAAAAGTTGTTTCTCACAAATATCTCTGCCTGAAGGAATAGGAAGTATTGTAAATTTTTTGCCCAACTGTTTTTCAATTGTATTGAGTTTATATTTTTCTTTTAGATTAGCTATTACAATTGAAGTACCGCTTTTACCAGCTCTGCCTGTTCTTCCGCTTCTATGAGTGTAGATTTCTAATTCATCAGGAAGATCATAATTTATAATATGAGTAAGATCATCAACATCTAGTCCGCGTGCAGCAACATCAGTTGCAACAAGAAGTCTTAAATGTCTTGTTCTAAATTTGTTTAGAACAGCTTCGCGCTGTGATTGTGAAAGATCACCATGAAGTGCATCAGCATCATACCCATCCTGCATAAGTTTTTCAGAAACATCTTTTGTTTCCTGTCGTGTTCTGCAAAATACAATTCCGTAAACGTTTGGATGAAAATCAACAATTCTTTTTAATGCAAGATATTTATCACGTGCATGAACCAGATAACTTAAGTGTTCTACATTTTCTGCACCTGAATTTTTTCTGCCGATTGTAACTTCAACAGGATTTTTCATATATCGGTTAGCTATTGAAAGCAGGGGATTGGGCATTGTAGCAGAAAACAAATATGTGTTTCTGGTTTTAGGAGTAGTTTCTAAAATCGCTTCAAGTTCTTCCTTAAATCCCATATTAAGCATTTCATCTGCTTCATCCAGAATAACAGCTTTAACTTTATTTAAGTTTACTTCACCACGATTTATTAAATCATTTAATCTGCCCGGAGTTGCAGAAATAATCTGCGCACCACGTTTGATATTCTGTATTTGTCTATCCATACTCGAGCCGCCAAATATTGCAGCTATCTTTATCCCTTTGTTATGTGCCGCGTAATCTTTTAAGTCATCAGCAATCTGTAAACATAATTCTCGTGTTGGCGCAATAATCAAATACTGAACCTGTTTTAAAGTTGTATCTGTTTTATGAATAATTGGTAAACCGAATGCCGCTGTTTTACCGGTTCCGGTTTGTGCAAGTGCAATAATATCCTGTGGTTCATCCTGAAGCATCATAGGAATTATTTTTTCCTGTACCGGCATCGGGTTTTCAAAATTCAGTTCTTTAATAGCACTTAATATATTTTTATCTAAACCTAACTCTTCAAACGAATTCATCTAAAAGCTTTCTATAAATTTTTGTTTATTTGATTATTGATTACTCTTGGTAAGATTTCACTGGCTGGAATATCAACTAAATTATCTGTTAGTATATCGGGCAAGTTCAAATTCTTTTTTGGTGATTTGATTCGGAATTAATTAAATCCGCAAACAAGAAGTAAATCGTTGCCCTAAGATACGGAAATTTTATTAAATCATTGTTAAGCGATTTCTGGCTATTATTTGACTTTAACCGCCAAAATCGCTTCGTTTGTGGTGAATATATATTAAATTATTTTTCATTAAGGACTTCTTATGAAAAAGTTAGGTTTAGTTTTTTGTTTGGTTCTGGTGATTTGTTGTTCAAATACTTTTGGACAAAGTGAATTAACAAAGATTGAAAGAATCTTAAACAATTCAATTCAAACCACCTTGGATCCTTGCCCGGTTGGTCCAGCAACAAATCCTACACCCGCAAATGGGACAACAAACATAAGCATATCCTCTCCTGGAAGTCTTACCTGGAATAATGGTGATGGAACTACTTTGGTGGATGTATATTTTGGTCCTGAAGGCAATGTTGTATGGATCTACAGTGGCTCTGCTATATCATCATTATTACTTCCTCCTCCATTAAATTACCAAACTACTTATGAATGGAAAGTTGTTTGTAAAAATGATACTTGCAATGCAGAATCTGAAATTTGGTCATTCACAACAGAAGCAGATCCTAGTATTATTTGGTGGGAAGATAATTTTGAAGAAGGACTTGCTAATTGGACAATTACAAATGATGGTGGAACTTGTATTTGGCAAATTTTTGAACCTCCCTATCCAAATTTGTATACTTTGCCAAATTCTTCTTACGGAGGTGTTCTTGTTGCTGATGCCGACTTTTGTGGTATGGGTACAACTTTGCTATCGACTGCGACAATTACAAATCCGATTGTTCTTTTGCCAGATCCTTATCATTGGATAGAATTTGACAATGATTGGCAGGCCTTTGACTCGACTAGTTTTGGTTATGTTGAAATAAGTACAGATAATATTAATTGGCAGATGATCAGAACTTTTCATGAAATAGATGTTAGATACACATGAGTTTATTAATATCTCTTCTTTTGTCGGAATTCAAGCGGAAGTTTATGTGAGATTTCGATCTGTACAACCAGGTTGGCATTGGTGGTGGGCTATAGACAATTTAAGAATAGGTTATGCATCGATACCAGTCGAACTAACCTCCTTCACTTCATCAGTTATTGAAAAGATGTAACACTAATTGGCAGCAGCAACAAATTCAAGGTTGTAAAGTACAGAGACAAGCCTTTGCTGATAAGAATTTGGAAGCAGGGAAGTATCAATACAGGTTAAAGCAAATAGATTTTGATGGTACGTTTGAATATTCGAATGTAATTGAAGTTGAAATAGTTCCGCCATTAAAATTTTCATTAGAACAGAATTACCCAAATCCATTTAATCCAGTTACAACAATAAAATATATTCCTCGAGGGTCAAAGTTTATGATGTTTTAGGTAAAGAAGTTGCAACACTAGTTAACGAAGAAAAACCTGTGGAATTATGAAGCAGAATTTAATGGGGGGGGGGGGGGGGGGGTTGAAAAAAAAGGGGGGGGATTGTAAACCTCGTTAGCAATTGTAAAATACGCACTTGTGATTGTAAACCTTGCCTTAGCAATTGTAAAGTATTCACTTGCGATTGTAAAGCTTGCAGGGCGGGTTTTTAATATGAGAGTAAAAAAAATCCCAGCCTGAACTGGGATCTTTTTGAAAAGTGAATTTACTATAGAGGTTTTAATATAATTGCGCAACCACCACCCGGCGCAAGGTTTAATTTTAGTACATCCTTTTTGTTAATCGTCCTTTTTTCAATTTCATATTTCATAGGATTCTTTTCCCAATCAGCATCAGGTGCATCTTTATAAATAGTCATTTCATATTTATCAGCAGGTAGAAAATCCAGTTTAACATCAAAATCTCTGGCTTCTTCATCAGTTATTGCTCCAATGTACCAATCATCCGAGTCTTTATCCTTACGAGCAATAATGACATAATCACCCGGCTCTGCTTTTAAGATTTTTGTATCACTCCAATTTACAGGAACCTGTTCAATGAAAGTAAACGCATCTGGAAATCTCTCATAGTTCTCAATTAAATCTGCCGCCATTTGAATTGGACTGTAAATAGTTACATAAAGTGCTAGCTGTTTAGCCAATGTTGTATGAACCTGGTATTTACTTTCCGGTTTGTAGTAATCCATTTTAATTTGAAAAATGCCGGGCGTGTAATCCATTGGTCCGCCCATAAAACGAGTGAATGGAAGTATAGTTTCGTGCTCAGGTGGATTGCCGATACTCCATGCATTAAACTCATTACCACGTGCTGCTTCAGCAGCAAGCCAATTTGGGTAGGTGCGATGTAATCCGGTTAAACGAACTGATTCGTGTGAATCGATACAAATCTGATATTTTTCTGCTTTCTCTAAAACACGAGTAAAGTGATTTATCATCCATTGTCCATCGTGATGTTCACCTCGTGGAATGATTTTTCCAACGTAACCTGTTTTAACAGCATTGTATCCGTGATCTTTCATAAATGTAAATGCTTCATCTAATCTTCGCTCATAATTTGTAACGGATGCTGAAGTTTCGTGATGCATAATCAATTCCACATTTTTTGATTTGGCATATTTTTCTAACTCGGCAACATCAAAATCAGGATATGGAGTTACAAAATCGAAAACTTCTTCTTTCCATGCCCCGAACCAATCTTCCCAACCAACATTCCATCCTTCAACAAGAACAGCATCAAAACCATGCTTTGCAGCAAAATCAATATATCGTTTTGTGTTTTCTGTTGTTGCACCATGCTTGCCATTTGGAGTTAGAGAATTCCAATCAACCTCACCCAGTTTTACATTATTTATATCAGAATAATTCCAGGACATTGTGCCAACATGCATTCCCCACCAAATACCAATATACTTTTTAGGTTTTATCCAGCTAACATCTTCAAACTTTGTGGGTTCATTTAAGTTAAGAATCATTTTTGATGAAAGAATTTCTTCTGCTTTATCACTAACAATAATTGTTCGCCAGGGAGTTTTGCAAGGAGTTTGCATATAGGCTTTGTTGTTGTATGCATCAGGACATAAATGTGATTGAAGAGTAAAATTATTTTTATCAACCTTTAAGTACATTGCAGGATAATCTAACAACGCAGCTTCGTGAATATTTATGTATAACCCTTCATTGGTTTTCATCATTAAAGGAGTTTGAACAAAATTATCACCTGGAATTGATTTAACACTAATTTCATCAACATTCTTTCCCCGAGCAGAGTTTATTTCTGAGAGAAGGGAAGTGGTGTATGTATATTCTTGAGAATCATAATCTCCGGGAATCCAAAATGTTTTATGATCTCCGGTTAATGCAATTTGTGTATTCTCTTCTAATACAGTAAAGTATTTTAAATTATCCTGTACAGGAAACTCATATCTGAATCCAAGTCCATCATTAAAAAGTCTGAAAGTAACAATCATTTTTCTTTTTTCTTTTGGCTGAATAAGAGTCACCTGCATCTGATTATAATTATTTACAATCTTATCAACTTCACCCAAAACCGGTTCCCATTCCTCAAGAAAATTAGATGTAACGACAGCATCTATTTTAAAACCACCCATAAGATCAGGTTGATCCGAAAGATCTATTCCTAACTTGCTATCCTTAATAACAGTCTTTCCGTCTCTGACTAGATTATAAATCAATTCGTTTGATTCGGAAAGTTTTATTGTAAGTGTTAATTTAGAATCAGGTGAGGAAATTTGCTGGGAGTAATTGGTATGAATTGCGAATGTAACAATGATAAGTAGTAATTTTAATCTCATTTCAGTTTTCTTTCTTTTATCTTACACAAAAATAAGAAAATGTTTTATTTGAAGGGTTAGAATTTTTGGTAAACTGATTTTATTTGGGTTTCACGAAAATAATGATTCAAAATTTGTTCATAAGTTTGTCCTGAAAATGCTCGTGCAACAGCACCTGATTGACACATTCCAACTCCGTGTCCCCAGCCCGCACCATTAAATTTATAAATTATAGAACTGTCTGAAGTAAAGGTTTTGTCATAAATAAAACATGAACTTCTAAATGGCGGTTTCTTGATTTTTCGAATTTCAAGTTCAGAAATTAAATCAAGTGAGTCTTCGCTTCCCAAAAATCTTGCTTTAATTATTCTTCCGGAATTTCCTCGTTCTACAATCTTAATCTCCTGCAAAACTCCAATTTGTTTAATTTCATTCAAGTTTTTTGATAATTCATCGTTTGTCATTTCAACCTGCCAGCGGAAATTCTTCTTACTCCATTCCGGCAGTTCAGGATGAAAATATGAATTACAAAACACATCAGGATTACTCATAATCCATTCTTCAGGATTATTCTTTGGATCATATTTTAATTCTTTATCCGAATCAAAGTGTGAACTCCAGTAGGGGACAGTACCGGATCTACTCGGCCAAACATTTTCCACATTTTCAGACATTCCACCGCAGTTTGATGCATAGTATGCGCCTATAACTTCTTCACCATAAAACAAACACAATCCTCTTGTTTCTTCAACTGCTTTATCTGTTTGTATTGTTCTTTTATTGTTACCCGCAAAAACCTGACACTCAACATCAGCGCACAAATCAAAACTACTTCCTTTGTATTTACCGGAAATTAAAGCAACAACTGTTTCAGATCTTGCAGCTATAACTTGTGATTTTAATGCATCAATTGGAGCATCACTCCCAATTTCATAAGGTACAACTCCGCATAAATATTTTTCTAAAGATAATGAAACTATAACATCAAATTTATGATTCTCATTTATTGATATTTCAATTTCACCTTCATAAACCCTATCTTCAATTCCTTGCCACCACCAGCCAATACCGTAAGGAACATTTTTAATCTTTAATGTGCTTGAAGAATTTTCTGATTTTAAAATTATTTTGTTGTAGTCATTTATAAAATCACTACTATTAGATTGTATTAGAATTGATTCTTCTCTAATAGAAAAAAACAAAGAATCCTCTTTGTGGATTTTTATTTCTTCTTGAGATTTATCTTGTGTTAGTGTCCACTCATCATTAAAAATTATATTTAAAGAATCAAGTGTATAGATGATTCTAACTCTTATAACCGGTTCATCGGAAAATATTTGTGCGGAGGACGTATTAAGAATAATGAGTATGAATAAGCAGATATATAACAGAATAGGTTTCAATTTATTTCCAACTAATTAAAATATTCTTACGAGTTTCATTGCGTTAAGACAATCAGCAAAAGGATTTATAACTTTACCCGGATTAAAACGAATAAAATTTCCTATCTAAAAATTTAATGGATACTATTTTTTATCCAGCAAACTATCCAATAAACTTAAAAGTTGATTTTTAACAAATGGTTTTGATAAATAATGCGTCATACCCTTTGATAAAAATTCCTCTTTCTCTCTGCCCATTGCGAAAGCAGTAATTGCAACAATAGGTGTGGATTTATAATCTGCCATTTTTCTAATAACCTTAGTCAATTCAAGTCCGTCCATACCTCTGCGTAAATTTATATCCATAAGCAGAACTTCATATTTGCACTGTTTAGTTTTTGCTATTGCTTCATCGCTATCTTTTGCCCAATCTACAGTATACAATCCTTTTAAAATTGTAGTAACGTATTTAACAGAAATTTCATCATCTTCTATGTATAATATTTTAGCCAAAGTTTTAGCAGGATCAATGGTGTTAATTGTATTATTTGGTTTTTCAACTTTAGGTGTTTCAGCGATTTGTTTAGATATAGGAAAACTTACTTCAAAAGTTGTTCCTTTGCCTAATGTACTTTTTGCAGAAACTGTTCCGTGCATAATGTCAGTATATTTTCTTGCGATAGTCAGTCCAAGTCCTGTACCTTCAAAACTGCGATTGTATCCTTCACTAGCCTGTCTGAATTCTTCCCAAATTAAATTTTGTTTTTCTTCAGAAATCCCAACACCTGTATCGATAACAGCTATTACAACATTTTTATTATTGCTATCAACTTTTAAAGTAACGCTTCCGTCATCTGTAAACTTGATTGCATTGTTTATTAAATTATTAAATATGCTTGTAAATAGCAGATGATCAACATCGCAAAATATTTCAGTACTCTCGGCAGTAAAAGAGTACTTTAATCCTTTTTTATCCGCCGCCGATTTAAAGAATCCAAAACTCTCTTTTAATATTGGAATGATATCCTGTGTTTTTAAATTGGCTACAACTTTTGATGCTTCTAACTTCGATAAGTTTAGAATCAGATTCAGCGTTTCTAATAATCTTTGTCCGGAGGTATTAATTGAACTTATCATGTGAAGATAGTCGGGATTATCTTTTAATTCACTCATCAGCACTTCACTAAATCCTAGAATTCCAACCATTGGTGTTCTAAGTTCGTGACTCATATTCGCAAAAAAACTGGATTTAATCCTGTTCATTTCTTCCGCTTTTTCCTTTGCAATTATAAGCTCCTCAATCATTTTTTTCTTTTCTGTTATATCTTCTTTAACAGCAACAAAATTAGTTATATTACCATCTGAATCGATTAGAGGAGCGATAAGAGCATTTTCCCAATAAAGTTCTCCGTTTTTCTTTTTATTCTGGAATTCACCATGCCAGGTCTTACCGGAAAGTATTGTTTTCCAAAGACCAGTATAAAATTCACTTTTATGCTTGCCAGATTTTAAAATCTTTGGGTTATTTCCTTTGGCTTCCTCCAGCGAGTAACCTGTAATTTCGGAAAATTTTGGATTTGCATATTCGATATTTCCAGTCGGATCAGTTATAACCACAATTGTAGGACTTTGAACAATTGCTGCAGAAAGCTTTAATGTCTCTGATTCTGCTTTTTTATGCTGGATATAAATACTTAATTCGTGAGCAACAATTTCAAGTACTTCCATGCTTCCAAGATTATATGCATAAGGATTATCATAACTTTGAACAACCAATACTCCAATTACTTTTCCACTGACTTTGAATGGTACACCTAACCATATTTCAGGTATTACTCCGATCATTCCAGCAGTACCTGTATTAATGAGTTGTAATATTTCTGATTTTGTAAGCAGGATTGATTTCTTTTGCTCAATCACATATCCTGTCATTGAACCTTTTGCGGGCCACGTTTCAATTTCTTCAATTTCATCTTTATCAACATCCGAACTTAACATTCCGGTCTTTTCATCATAAAGAGCAATGAAGAAATTATTAACATTTATTAGCGCTGATAATTCTATTCTTATAATTTCAAATAATTCTGTTAAAGTTTTATAAGTAACAACCGCATCTGCAATGTTGTACTGTATTTTTTGAATTATTTCTGTCTGCTTCCGATGCGTTATATCTTCCACAGCACCATAAACCCCTATTAACTTATTATGCTTAAAATCCCAGATCGGTTGTGCATGGGATCTAACCCAGACAAGTGAACCGTTCTTATGATATGTTTTTATTTCCCGATTTACTTTTTCGTTTCTATTTAAAGCATCAAGATCAAGGTTATCAAGTTCTAGTTCTGATGGATGAAGGGTTGCCCTCCATCCGCCAATACGCTTATATTCTTCAAATGTATAACCCGTAATTTTTTCAAAGGAGCCTGCTATCCAGACAAGTTCATGAATTCCTTGATCATTAATTAGTGTAGAAAACAGATAATCGGATGTTAATGTAGATATTGCACGATATCGTTCTTCGCTTGAAGCTAAAGCAGCCTCAACTAGTTTTCTACTTGATACATCTCGC
Organism: Ignavibacteriales bacterium; assembly: GCA_016707115.1. Taxonomy (GTDB): domain Bacteria; phylum Bacteroidota; class Ignavibacteria; order Ignavibacteriales; family Ignavibacteriaceae; genus IGN3. Next base: position 406,847 of record JADJIH010000006.1, read on the forward strand.
GAAACCGCCAAAATTCCAATAGGGTTCCCATTATCATCTCGTAAAAAAGATACAGTACCCTCTACCCATATCTTTGAACCGTCTTTACGTAATTGTTCTGTTTCAATTATTCTACTTCTATGTGGATCAGCATTACGATTAATCTCATTTTCTAATTCTTCAAGTAAAACTTTTTGTATTATATTCTTTGCATCTTCTGAAATAATATTTACTAAGCCTAATGACATTAATTCTTCAGGTGAATATCCCAGCAAGTTAATTACAGACGGGCTTATATAAGTGTAGTTTAGATTCAAATCAAAAATGGCAATCGAATCTGCTGTGTTTTCAGCAATCAGCTTATATCTCTTTTCACTTTCGCGTAAAAGTTCTTCAGCTTTTCTCTTTTCTGTAATGTCATTTGCAATTGCAATGCAGACTTTTTTATTAAGATATGTTCCCAGATATAATCTAACATCTTTTAAGAACTCCTCACCATTTTTTCTCTTACCCCAAAATTCAAATTGCTGCTTTTCGCCCTCGAATGCTTTTCCTAATGCAGCTGCAACACTACTTAAATCATTTTTATTTGGTGCACTAACAAATTCGGGAGTCTTGCCGATCAATTCATTTCGCCCATATCCATACATCTCAAGAGCACCTTCATTAATATCAATAAAAATACCATTCTCATCCAGGATATAGATAGCTTCTGATACACTATTAAATAATCCCCGATAACTGATTTCACTTTCTTTTAGATTTTGTTCGAATCGTATTCTTTCTGAAATGTCGTGTGCTACACCGTGTAACCCAAGTACTTTTCCTTCTTTAATTATAGGCCGTTCATATATCTCTATCATAACTTTGCTGCCATTAGCATGTAATATTTCTGCATATACCGGATCATTATTGATAATTCCGCTTAGATGTTCCCAAGTTCTTTTTCTTGCATTTTGATTAATCGGAGAATCAGTAATAAACCAGGTATTTTGATTGTGCCATTCAGAAACAGAGTAACCTGTAATATTCTCAACAGATGGGGATATGTATTCAATTTTCCCATCAAGGTTCTGCACATAAAAGAAAAGATGGGGTGTACCTTCTACCAATAATTGCATTCTCTCTCTACTTCTTTGTATTTCCGATTCAATAGTCTTGCGCTCGGTTATATCCCTCCAAACAGTAAATAAAATTTGTTTGCCTGCGAGCGGAATAGATGTTAACATCACTTCAACAGGTAAATCTTCACCGTTCATTTTACGATGTGTCCATTCGAAACGAACAAATCCATCTTTATATGCCTGGTTCATGATTTTTTCAGCTTTAGTAAAAGATGCTGTTCCATCCGGTTGAAAATCGGGAGATAGTTTTGACGGATGAGCAGAAAGCATCTCAGATTTGTTGTTATAGCCCAACATCTCAACTGCGGCATTATTACAATCAAAAAATACATTACCATCTAAAAGCAGCATTGCATCTTTAGAATGCTCAAAGAATAACTGGAATTTATTTTCACTTTCTTTGAGAGCTTTTTCAATCCTTCTTCTTTCAGAAATGTTTCTGAAAACACCTTGAATAACTGTTTTTCCATTTATCTTTAAAGTGCTTGCTAAAACTTCGACGGGTATTTCTTCACCAGAGGCTGTTAAAACATAATTTTCAATAGGTTTTATTAATTCATTCTCTTTTTTATGCTCTTCAAATCCTTTTACTGCATGATCTTCTAATCGCTTTGGGTGCAGTTGTGATTGATGCATCCCTACTACTTTGGAATATGACATTTTTAGAAGCTGCAGTGCTGCTTTATTTGCATTAACAATTTCTCCAGACTCAGGATCAGCAAGAAAAATTGCATCAGGTGAATTATCAAAAAATATTTTGTATCTGTTTTCGCTTTCCTTAAGCAGTGCTTCAGTTCTGTTCCGATCAGTAACATCCAGAACAGAAGATTGATAGCCAATTATTTTCCCTTTATTGTCAACAACTGTAGTTGCTAAACCGTGTGCTATAAATTCTGAACGGTCACTTCGCTTAGCAAGAAAATCACCTTCCCAAACACCTTTTTTATTGAGTGTTGAAAGAATTTTTACAACATCATTTTTACTTTTAATAAATACATTTAATGATTTACCCAGCACTTTAGATTTACTTTTATAACCCCAGAAATTTAAAAAAGCTGCGTTTGCATCAATTAGTTTTCCTTCAAGATTTGCAATACTGTTAGCAGTTATAGATGATTCGAATACAATATTTTTAAGTCGAAGGGATTCTTCAGCATTCCTTCGTTCACTTATATCTTCTATAAAACCTTCAAGAAATATTAATTTGCCATTGGTTGAATAAACTCCTCTACCGCGCTCCCAAATCCACTTTAGTTTTCCATTCTTAGCAATAATTGGATACTCAAACTCGAAATATGTTCTTTCCTTTAAAATCTTTTGCCATTTATTCCAAATTGTTTTTTTGTAATCAGGGTGAATAATATCATTGAAAGCTATCTTGTTATTTTTAATAAAATCACTTGGAGTATAGCCGGTGATTTTCTTACAGCCATCACTAATAAATTCCATAGTCCAGTCTTTATCATTTTTACATTGATAAATAAAACCAGGAAGGTTACTAACTAATGTGGAGTATTTTCTTTCTCTTTCTTCTAAAGTATTTTCTTTTTCTCGTTCCCTGGTTTGATCCCTAAACACAATAATAACACCAATAATTTTTCCTTTATCATTTTTAATTGGTGAACTGCTATCCGCAATAGGAATTTTTTTACCGGTTTTTGATATAAGCAGAGTATGATTTGCAAGCCCAACAGTATGTTTGCTTTTCAATACTCTTTTTACAGGATTTTCACTTTTTACTTTTGTTATCTCAGCTATTATTTTGAAAACACTTTCGAACGATTTGTTCTTTGCTTCCGATTCTTTCCATCCGCAAAGTTTTTCTGCAACAGGATTCATCTGCTGAATTTTTCCATTCAAATCAGTAGTGATTACACCATCGCCAATGCTATATAGGGTAGTTCTGAAAAAATTTTCTTGCTGTAATGATGTACCTTTTTGCATTTCATTAATATCATTGATAAAATTTTCCAATATCTTCTTATCCAGCGATTTGTTCTTCTCAAAATATTTTAATGTTGAGTTGATTTTCTTTTTAATTTTGTTCAAATCATTTTTGCTTTTATTCATTCTTTTCCACTCCGACTTTAACAAAATTATAAAGTCTAATAAAGTATATTGAAAATTGAAAAGTTCTTTTTGAAATAAATAACGGTGTACTAATAAAGTAGCTGGTCAATACAGAAATGTAGTTAGTTCGTAACTTAATCATAGTAATTAGTAAATGATTAATTTTACAATATTATCCTTATTAGTAATGGAAATGTAAAGAAAATTGGTTTTTGAATGCAATTTGTATCGAAAAAAAATGAATATACTTGATTAATATTCTCACAAATTAGCTGACTTTTATCAATTACTGATACAATTATGAATAAAATTACACACCAAGCAGACTTACAAGTACTTTATCAACTCGATTACCATCCATATCAACAATCTCCAGACTGTAATTATCGAACTTAATCTTATCGCCGACCTTTGGAATTCTATTCAGCTTAAACATCATAAATCCACCAAGAGTTGTATAGTCGGCATCTTCCTCAAAACTTATTTGTAGTTTTTCTTTAAGTTCATCCAATAAAATACTTCCATCAATAAGCATTGATCCATCTTCACGTTTAAATATTTCAGGGTCTTCATTTTCATTCAGGTCAGGTAAATCTCCAAAAATATTTTCTATAAGATCGTGTAATGTTATTATCCCTTCAAAAGAACCATGCTCATCAATTACAACTGCAACATAAGTTTTGCTATCTCGGAATTTCTCAAACACAGTTATTCCGGTGATGTTATCAGGAATAAACAAAGGTTGTGTTAATATATCTTTTATTGAAAAATTCTTATCCGTATTAAGTTTATGAAAAAAATCTTTAATTGTAAAAATTCCAATTATGTTTTCCTGTTCTCCATCATACACCGGATATCTTGAAAAAGTATTTTCATAGATTCGATTAGCTATGTTTTCAGGAGACTCAGTTACATCAATCAGTATAACATCTTGTCTATTAGTCATAATTGAATACGCTCTTCTATCACCAAATCTGAATATTCGTTTAAGCAATTCTGATTCACGATGTTCAAGAGTTCCAAACTGTGCGCCCTTTTCAATTAATATTTTTAATTCATCTTCTGTAACCGGAGTTTCATCCTTTGGTTTGATCATCAATATTTTTAAAAAAACTTTAGTTGATAAACTCAAAAATGCAACGATCGGTGTAGTAATCCAGGAAAGAAATTTCATAAATGGGGCAAGAGTAATTGTTATACCTTCAGGATTATTAAAGGCAATAGTTTTAGGTACAAGTTCTCCGATAATCAAAGAAAAGTAAGTTATTACCGAAACAATTACTACTATTGCAGTTTGTCTTGCATAAGGAGCTAGCCATGTAATCTTTTCAAAAGTAGGCGTAAGATCATCTGCAAGAGTCAATCCGCCAAAAGCTCCTGCGATTATCCCAACCAGAGTAATGCCTATTTGAACGGTTGAAAGAAATTTTTCCGGTTCATCTAAAAGTTTAAGAGCTGTTTTTGCGCCGCTGCTGCCTTTTTTTGCTTTTTCTTCCAAGCGTGCCCGCTTGGATGAAACAAGTGAGATTTCTGACATTGCAAATAAGCCGTTGAGCACAATAAGGAAAAATATTATAAAATATTCCATTTAATCATTTGCTTGTTTTTAATGACAGTAATTTAATGAAAAGAGAGGTATAAATTAAGAAGCAGACTTAATTCTTTGTTTTCTCAAAAGAACGAACAAAGCAATTTATTTGGATTCGATCATCGAGAAATGACCTGCCACCTATTAAGAACCATAAGTGACAAGTCCAAATGTCTTATGCGTAAAGCTATTTGAGCAGAATCATAGATCTTGTTTTGAAATTATTTTCTGTTAACAATTGATAATAGTATACTCCCGATGACAGACTGCCGGCACTGAAAACTGCTTTATATCTTCCAGCTCCTTTATATTCATTTACCAAAGTTTTAATTTCTCTGCCAAGTACATCAAAGATCACGATTTTAATGTTGCCGGGCTCTGTAATTGTGTAATCTATAGTTGTAGATGGATTAAATGGATTCGGGTAGTTTTGCATAAGTTCAAAATTTTCAGGTAATTCTGTTAAATAATTATCTTCTACATCAGTTATCCAACCCATTTCATTGTTGATATAATTTGCTAAGTTCTGTGCCATCACTTGATGATGACGAACTCGAGGATGTTTTGTCCATGCTGGATCGAAAGGGAAGAAGTGTGTCCCTAATAATGTATCACTATCCATCGATTGAAGATTTGTTACCGCTGTTTCAATATAACCTGGCCAGGGCGAACCAATTTTTGTAGCATCCATGCTTCCTAATGCACAAACAATAAAAGCATTTGGATGATGCTGACGAATTTCACGAACAAAATCCATGTATGCAGCAACCCGTTGAGATGAATCCGGCACGGGATTTAAATTTCCGATTAACCAGCTATCATTCTGCAAAAGATTTATCACAACAACATCGGGTATAAATTCATTAAAATCCCAATTACTTGTTGAGTCATCAGGATTCAAACGATAATAATAATCAGACATAACCATATCAAACCAGCTTATCATAACTCCGATACCGCTTTTTGCTGTGCACATATAATCTGTATTTAGTAAGCGTGATGTGATAGCGCCGAATGATAAAAAATTATTTTCGTGAAGCATATTATCATCACCGCTGGCATCGGGAGCTTCGTTACCCATTCCACAGGTTATGGAATTGCCATAAAACAAAATTTTATGTTCTGGTCTTGCAGGTGGTGTGTGCAATGTTTTTCCATCATTAATTTGAATTCCTAAAAATTTTGTGGGACCAGTTGAAGCTTCTGTTCGGCGAAAAATAAGCAATGTATGCACTGTATCTGTAAGAGATGCCGATACAAGGTAAGTATGAGTTCCTGCAACGCAATCAATTAATCGAGGGTTATTAAAATCATTATCAATAAAAACATTGTAGTATGATTGTCCTGTTTGATCGTCCAGCATAATCATAATCAATTGTCCCTCAAAATTCGCTTTGATGTATGAACCGGGCCAATAAATTATTGGTTTATCAATTGCTGAAAAGTCAATCCTGCCTGTGTACTGAAAATTTGGATTGTCTGCTGTTATGGTTGTAATACCAAATACTTCAGAAAAAAATAAGAAGATAAGTATTGGAGTTAAACTTAACAGATTTTGTTTCTTTGATAACATTTTAGAATTTCTCCCTTGTAACAATATTGTAGAATATAATATTTACCATAACATTTTTAAAAAACAAAGCTTTTTAGTAAGCATTATCAGTTATTTAGTTATAAAAAAATTACCGAATAAACTCAGGATTATAAATAGCATGTTCGTGGTATGAAAATAATTTTAGTTGCATTTGCCTTGATTAAGGTATCGGAGTGGCGAATCTGAATCTGAATAGTTTTGTTTTTACAAGTTCTCACCAAATTCAGTTGAATAAACCTGCTGCATAAAACCTATTCCCATTGTATCATGAAAGTAGAAATTAATTTTTTCACTTTCCAGCACTTAAGGAATGTTTGATGCCTGATAATAACTATGTATTCTTTCTTTATCAGGATAAATCCATATCTCTTTATCCTCAGCTATAACAATATCCTCTGGTTTACCGTATAGAATAAAAACGCGTCCTCTATCGCTTTGCCATCGACCCAGTGAAGTATTAGCTAATTGAAATCTTTCCAAATAGGCATCACGATACTCATTTACTTGAGTTTCAGGAGATGGGTCCCGCTTTTTCCAAAATTCAACAAGAAAAGCATTAAGTTCCTCATCAGTATTTAAGAGTATCAATTGAACCTTTTCTTCTCCAGTTACAATATAAGTAACAACGCATTCAACCATTTCTTTCATACTTCTGTTTGGCTGTTCACTTGAATAGTAATTATGACTTGTGCATCCAATAAATATCGCTGCAAGGGTTTGAATTAAACTGTTTAAAATAGTTTTCCTATAAATAATCATATGTTGTTAAAGTACTAAAATTGATTCATCAAGTTAATGAGTATTTATTAAAATTGAATCCATTAAAACCCTTTTAGCAAAATATTTCCCTTAACAGTTTCCAAATAAATTGTAGCATCACCATTTCCTATTGTTCCTGTTAATTCTGTGGCAGTAGTTGTTAAATTCTGAATGTTAAGATTAGAATGAGTAATAGAGCCCGATGTTGTTTTAATGACAATATTTGCAGAGCTACCAATGGGAACAAGTACAGTAATATTTCCATCCACGGAATAACATTTACAAAATCCACTGTCAGGTATAGAAATCATTGCTGTTATGTCCCCGGATTGTGTATGAAGTTCAGCTGAACCACCGTGTCCTTCTAAAACACATTCATCATTATCAGTTTCAGCATATATGTTATTAATAAGTGCAAATGCATGAATGCCATAATTATTCTTTTTTACGAAAATATTTTTAGCTCTCGGCATATTCAAATTTAAACTGCTTTTATATCTATCACTTTGATCGGAAGGGAAGTTGGTCTTACAATTTAAAGTATCCGAATTAAGAACGTAATTAAATGTTATTTTATCAAATGCACTTTGTGCCAGTGAACTTTCCGTAACTTTTACAGTTTTGTTCAACACATAACTGGCATTTAATGAATCGTTTGATCCATTTAGAAAAATAAATCCAATTGAATTTTCAATCGTTAATTGCTCAATATTAGAGGGCACCTGTAGGCTGCCGTAATAAGTTTGTGTGTACTCAAATAACGGTTCCTCGGTGGTTGTTTCTGTACAGGATGTGAATAAAAACAATCCAAGTAAAAAATTGGTTAGTGTGTTTTTAAGTTTCATAATCAATCCTTTTTTTAGACTCTATTCTAAACTGTTAATGTTTTTTGTTATCAACTTAAATGACTGAAAATTTATAAATATTAAACCGGAACATACTTGTCTTTAATATAAAATTAAACTCCACTAACAAGTTCCCCCCTCCGATAATTGAAATGAAATATGGAGGGTGTAATTAAAAAAATATAGTTAGAAAAAACCTTGCGCTAAGGAAAACAATTGCTGATGAAATCTAAACTCAATAACCCACTAAATGTTTTGTAAGCAATTACTGTTTTTGCTAACTCTAATATTAAGAATGATGGATAAAGAATCAACCAAGAAATCATTTACTGTTTACCATTGGCAACTATTTAGAATACTATAATGATTTTTTAATAGATAATACTAAGTAAATAATATAGCGTTGATGAACTCAAAACTTAATTGGCAAAAAAAATGTACAATTAAAAAGTAATTCTAGTTGTACACTCCAAATCAAAATTATTTATTGATTCTACATTTCCTTTTCAGCAGTTAAAATTTTGTCTTTAACAAACTGTCCCTGATCTATATGTTCTTGTGTTATATAAACAATTCCGTCTTCATTGTGCGGTTCCCCGTAGGTACTGTGAACGGATTTTAATCCGCCAAGATACTTTCTTGCATCACAAACGTAAACTAAATCACCTGGATCTGCAGCCATCTTTGCCATATCATTTTTTGAAAAATGCATCAGATCGTCCGCATCGTCTTGCAGTTTCCAATTAACTTTAATTACATCTCCATCACGATCATTAACTTTACTTCCTTTAAACGTTTCTTTTGCCTTTGCAATACCCCAAACTGTTAAGCCTTCCGTATGTGTTCCTTCAGAATATTTTGAATAGTAGTTTGATGCAAGTACCACAAAAACCAACATCACAAGTGTTAGTGCTAAAAGAATTGGTAGTGTAGTAACATTAAAAATTATCATCACAAATATTGAACCGGAAACAAATGTTATACCGCTCATAATAGATTTATGATTCGGGTTAGTTTTTATTTTTTCAATAATTTTTGTCTGCCAATCTCTTGTTACAGTTGTAAGCACACCAACAAACACACAAACAAATAAATTGTATAAAGCTCCAATGTAAGTGTAAGGATGTTTTGGATCGAATGCAGTTCCATGATCAAATATTTGAATAAGCGGGCGAGGGTAATACATTCCAAGAACCATCAAAGCTACACCAACTACAAAAGTAGCAATCACAGAAGCATTAGTAAACTTCCTCCAAAATACTCCAAGAAATATTGCAACAACAAGTGGTGGAGTAAGCGTCGAGTGAAAAAATCCGTGTGCTTCATACACTGTAGGAAAAGCACTAAATGGTATTACTGCTAGCACACCCATAAGAGTAAATATTACTGTCGCGATTCTAGCTGCACTTAATTCCTGTTTATCTTCTTCCTTCCAGGTCATTACTTTTTTACTTAGCCATTTTTTTGCAGGTCTATGTATATCATTAATATAAACAGCTGCCGTTGCGTTAAGCAAAGTATCCACTGTGGACATAAGTGCGGCAGTTAATGCTGCCATTATAAAACCAAATACACCAGGGTATGAAATTATGTTAGCAACCACTACAAATACTGCATCAGGGTTTGTGTTTGGCGAAACGACATCAGGACTTGCCACAGAAATTGCCTTAGCAATCCATCCTGCATTACCAACTACTATTGCAGATAATGGAAGCATAAATAAAATATTAAATGTTGCTGCTTTACGTCCCTCATCAACACTTTTAGTTGCCATAAAACGCATTACTAACCCCATATTCATGAACAAAAATCCAACTGAACCTGCAACACCATCCTGCCAGAATATTCCTACAAAGTTAAATCCCGGTGGACTGTTAAAATGCGCTAATGGTAGTTTCCAGGTTGTTGGAAGTAAATCCCAGAACAATCCAAATCCACCGATGTAATCAAGGCCAAGAAAGAAAACTAATCCGCCAGCAAAGATCAATATGAAACCTTGAGCAAGATCTGTAAAAATAACTGCAGTTTGTCCGCCGTAAGTAATATAAATTCCAACTATCAAAGCGATAACAATTACTAATCCCATCAATGTTGTTTGAAAATGAATCCCGAGTAATGTAAAGTCTTGCGGCAGCAATGGCAGGATAGCTTTTCCCATAGTTAAAAATCCAATGCCAACGTAACCAATCATATAAAGTAAAATTAAAATGGTAGCCAGAAATCTTGTTCCGGGCGAAAATCTTTTTTCGAAGTATTCTGGTATAGATCGGATTCGTGTGTAAACAATAATCGGAAGCCATCCAAAAATAAAAAATGGAACAAAGAACCAATCGTTCATATAAGTCATAGTAGATGCGAAACCATCTGTAAAACCTTTTGCTGAGTATTTTATAAAACTATGACTTCCGACTCCAGTAGCAACGATAGACATGGCAATCAACCACCATGCAAATCGTCTTCCGCCAAAAAAGAAATCTGTAGTTGTGCGATTATACTTGCCGAAGTATGAACCGAATACCATGATTGCTATAAAATAAACAATCATTACTATCCAATCGGTTGAAGTTCCTAAACTGTGATGTACTTCCATAAAATTTTATTCTGATATTTTTGAGAAATTGTTTGAGTGATAATTTTTAAACTAATTAAAGATATAATGCGGCCAATATTAATAGGGCATGCATGACCATAAAATAAAAGAAACCAAATATTGTAACATTCCACCAATAGCGGTGTCTTTTCTTTTCAAAATTTACAGCCTTAGATTTTTTGATGATAATCATACCGCTTAAAAAGAAAGCTCCGCCAACTCCATAAAGATAAATAAATGGTAACCAGGTTTGCGCAAAAGGGGGCATAAAACATCCTAAAAAATTATGGTTTTAATATACTTTGCTAATTAAATTACTTCCTAATGAATTGATACGGGATAACCAGTTATTTCAGTGTTCTCGGCGTTTCATATTACTTAAAAATACAATGCTGCAATAATCAAAAAAGCGTGTAAACTCATAAAAAAGAAATAACCACCGTATAACACTTTTATCCACCATCTATGCTGTTTGCGATTACGATTTAATGCACTGCTTTTAATAATAATGTACATTCCGGCAAAGAAAAATAATCCACCAACTCCGTACAAATATATAAATGGTAGCCATGTGTGGAAAAAATCGGTCATTTTTAACCTATAAGATAATTTTACTTTCTATATCAATTTAATGGATCAAGTAAAAAATATCCACCTAAATCGTAAAGAGAGTTACAAATATTAGATTTTTGTAGCAAAGATTGCAGAAATTTTAATGATTTAACATTAATTTAACATTGGATGGCAGTGCATCTTGTAGGTTTCTGATATATTTATTCAATAAAAATTAAACTATTTCGATAATTAATAGTGAAAAGGAAATAATATGAAACGAGAGAAAATTTTAACTTATCTTTTAGCTGTATTGGTAATTGTACCAATGCTATTTATTGGCTGTAAGAAAAAAACTGATGAAGTTGAAAAAACTGTTATTACTATAAAAGGTTCTGATACGATGGTCAACCTTTCTCAAAAATGGGCGGAAGAATATATGAAACTTCATCCGGATGTTTCAATTCAGGTAACTGGCGGTGGTTCAGGAACAGGTGTTGCTTCACTTCTAAATAAAACTACTGAAATTGCCAACTCATCACGTGAATTAAAATCTGCAGAACTAGACGATGCAAAAGCAAAAGGTGTAACTCCTTTTGTTTACCAAGTTGCACTTGATGGTATCGCAGTAATTGTTCACCCGGAAAGTAAAGTAGATAATTTAACTATACAGCAAGTAAGCGATATTTTTTCTGGTAAAATTACAAACTGGAAATCGGTTGGCGGTGTTGATATGCCAATTACACTTTACGGCAGAGAAAATAGCAGTGGTACTTATGAATTCTTTAAAGAACATGTGCTCGGAAAAGTAAATGGTAAACAAGTTGATTACTCTACTGCAACACAAGTTTTACAAGGAACAGCAGCCCTCGGTGAGGCGGTTGCAAGAGATAAAAAGGGTATTGGTTACGGCGGTGTTGGTTATTTTGCAGAAAGAAATGATGTAAAAATATTGCACATAAAAAAAGATGAGAATTCTATTGCAATATCACCAGCAGAAAATAATAAAGTAAATTATGATGTTATATGGAGCGGTGATTATTCAATTTCACGTTACTTGTATTGCTTTACCAATGGCGAGGCAACCGGTAAGTTAAAAGAGTTTATGGATTTTATTGTTTCGCAAGAAGGACAGGATGTTGTTAGGACTATGGAATATATTCCACTACCTCCAAAAAAATAGTTTTAGTCAAACAGGTTAGTTGCTTTGGAGAGAGAGCAACTTCCCTGGTATTTATTTAGTCGAATGAGAGAGAGAAAAATGAAAACCAAATTATTCATTATTTCAATAATTATGTTCGTTAGTTCACGTGGTTTTGCACAAGAGACCACTTTTGGAAAATTTACGGGACAAGTTTTTGCGGATTACTTTTATAACATAGCAAGAGATACTGCTTTTTCAAGTTTTAAAAATGTTGCTGTGGATGGTTTGCAAGATATAAACGGATTTGCTCTCAGACGTGCTGCGTTAAATTATGATGTAGACATCTCAGAAAAGTTCTTGGCTAGATTCAGGTTAGAGGCAGATTCAAAATCGAACACTACTAATGGTAGGATTGGAATTTTTGTTAAGGATGCGTACATAAAATGGAAGAACATCTTTACAGGTAGTGATTTAATTTTTGGTATTCAGCCTACAGCGTCTTTTGAAGTTTCCGAAAAATACTGGGGATACCGCTCACTTGAGAAAACTGTTCAGGATCTGAGGGGATTTGTTGCTTCTCGTGATTTTGGTATTGTGTTACGAGGAAAACTTGTAGAAAGCGGCAACGCTAATTACTCAGTTATGTTTGGTAGTAATAGTGCAAACAATCCCGAAACGGATAAATATAATAGATATTATGCAGCATTCGATTTCAAACCTTTTAGTAATTTTTCAGTTGCTGTGACCGGTGATTTTAAAGCTCGAGCATCTGTTGCGGATCCGAATAATGTAGGTGAAACACTACCACATAATTCAATTCTTGGTTCAATATTCTTAGGTTACGGCGAAAAAAATAAATACAGTTTTGGAGTTGAAGGAGCTCTTCAGTCAAATCAAAACAGCGCAACCGTTAGTGGGACAAATGGACCTGAATTAAAAAGTCTAAATGCTTTAGGGATTTCTGCATTTGGTTCTTATTGGTTTACAGAAAATTTTGCTGCCTTATTAAGATATGATTATTTCGATGCGAATATGGATGGTGATTTTAAAGGTGATTCAAGAAATTATTTTATTGCCGGTTTAGACTTTAAAGCTGATAAAAATATTTCTATTATTCCAAACGTAATTTATGAATCTTATGAAAGTCTACCTGATGGAAGATCCTTTGATGCATCTGTAACAGGAAGATTAACTTTGTATTATAATTTTTAAGTATTTTTTTATGCCACGACTTTTAAGTCGTGGCTAACTTTACAAAACTATTTCTTGGCTTTAGCCAAATTCGATTTTTCAAACAACTATTTCAAATGAACGAACAAGAACAAGAGTTTTATTCTAGATCAACGGACTCAAAGTACGGTAAAAAAATTCACAAGTTTACGCGTACAAAAGAATCTTTGATAAAATTATTTTTTACCCTTAACGGTGTAGCCGCATTAATTTTCATTATCCTGATATTTATCTTTTTGTTTAAAGAAGGCTTTAGGGCTTTAGAGCATATTGGTTTATTAGATTTCCTTTATTCATCCAGAACTGCTGCTGATGGTACAACAAAAACTATTTTCGAGTGGTATCCAACATCAGATGACCCCAGATTCTCACTCGTTCCATTAATACTTGGAACATTAATGACTGCAATTCCTGCTACAATTATCTCCACAATATTTGGAGTTGCTGCCGGTATATATCTTTCCGAGGTTGCAAATCCAAAATGGAAAGAATTTCTTAAACCATTAATTGAATTGTTCGCTGGAATTCCAACCGTAGTAATTGGATTTATTATGCTGGTTATCGGAGCTTCATTCTTTAACGATTTACTTCATCCGGATAATCGACTAAATGCTTTTGTCGCATCAATAGGATTATCATTTGTCATTATTCCCGTTATTGCATCATTAACAGAAGATGCACTGCACTCAATTCCAAATGATTTACGAATGGCTTCTTATGGATTGGGTGCAACAAAATGGCAGACAATAAGCAAAGTAATTCTCCCCGCAGCTTTTAGCGGAGTAAGTGCAAGTATAATTTTAGGATTTGGGAGAGCAATTGGGGAAACAATGATCGTGCTTATGGCTGCTGGTAATGCTGCTAATATTACATCAAATATTTTTTTAAGTGTAAGAACGATGACAGCAACAATAGCTGCTGAAATGGGAGAAGTGTCCCAAGGTTCAGATCATTACTATTCACTGTTCTTTATTGGAATAGTTTTGTTTACAATAACATTTATTCTAAATCTTATTGCAGAAATAATTATTAACAAGATGAGAAAGAAAAATACTTTTTAATGGATAACAAATGTTAGCACTGCATAAAAAGAAAAGAGATTTTGTTGGAACGATATCCATTTGGATAGTAAGAATTATGTTCTTCTCTTTGGTTTTAGCACTTTTACTTCTGTTAGGAAAAATTGTTGCGCAGGGAATTGGAACTATTTCATTTGAATTTATTTTTGATGATCCTAAAAACAATATGACCGAAGGTGGAATTTGGCCTGCAATATTTGGAACGATTGCTGTTACATTTATTATGATTTTACTTGCTGTTCCACTTGGAGTTTGCTCTGCTATTTATCTTAATGAATATGCAAAAGATTCTTTTTTTACTAGAATCATTAGAACTTCTATAAATAATCTTGCTGGAATTCCATCTATAGTCTTTGGTTTATTTGGATTAGGATTTTTTATCCTGTTTATTGGTAGAGGAATGGATGAGGTTCTTGAAACAGGTTTGTTATTCGGGCAGCCGGCATTAATTTGGGCTTCAGCAACACTTGCAGTGCTTGTACTGCCAATTGTAATTGTATCAACTCTTGAAGCATTAAATTCAGTGCCAAAATCTCACCGTGATGCTTCTTATGGATTAGGAGCAACAAAATGGCAAACAATTAAAAATGTTGTTCTGCCGCAGGCTCGTCCCGGAATTCTAACTGGAACAATTTTAGCGATAAGCAGAGGAGCAGGAGAGACGGCTCCGATTTTATTTCTTGGTGCAGCATTCTTTCTTCCAAATCTACCGGTTACAGATTTGTGTATTGGCGATTATTGTATCCCGATGATTAATCCGGCAAAACAATTTATGTATTTGGCTTATCATATATTTATTTTGGCAACACAATCATCCAATCCAACTAAAACATTGCCGATTCAATACGGTTCAACTTTAGTTTTAATTGTTCTAACATTTTTATTAAATATTACTGCAATTATTTTTAGATACAGATTCAGAAAAAGTTTAGGAAGACTTTAATATTAAAATCGAAAAAACAAATGAAAGAAATTAAAATAGTTACAAAGGATCTTAATCTTTACTACGGAAATAAACAGGCGTTAAAAAATATCACTCTGAATATTCCTGATAAAAGAGTAACAGCATTTATTGGTCCATCAGGTTGTGGTAAATCAACATTTCTACGAGTTCTAAATCGAATGAATGATTTAATTGACAATGTTAAAATTGAAGGTGAAGTTTCTGTGGATGGTGTTAATATTTATGATAAAAATATTGATGTAGTAAATCTTAGAAAAAATATTGGAATGGTTTTTCAAAAATCAAATCTGTTTCCAAAAACCATTTATGAAAATATTGTATATGGACCAAAGATAAATGGAATTAATGATAAGAAAACCCTAAATGAAATTGTAGAGCGTACTTGTGTTCAATCCGCAATTTGGGATGAAGTTAAAGATAGATTAAACGAAAATGCACTTAGTCTTTCTGGTGGACAGCAGCAAAGATTGTGCATAGCTCGTGCTCTTGCAGTTGAACCGGAAATAATTTTAATGGATGAACCGGCAAGTGCTTTGGATCCGATTTCAACTGCAAAGATTGAAGAATTGATACACGATTTGAAGCAGAAATATACGATTGTAATAGTGACACATAATATGCAGCAGGCTGCACGAGTTAGTGATATGACAGCATTCTTTTATCTTGGCGAATTAATTGAATTTGATAGAACAACTAAAATCTTTACTAACCCTTCAAAAAAACAGACTGAGGATTACGTTACCGGAAGATTTGGTTGAGTATTATTTTTGAGAGAACAAAGGAGTACAAATGGAAAGATTATTAGACGAGCATCTTGAAAAATTAAAAACGCGCGTTATTAAAATGTGCAGTCTTGTTGATGAACAAGTACAGTTTGCTATTAAATCATTTGAAGAAGAAAATGTAGAGTTAGCACAATCTGTTATCGATAGAGATAGGAAAGTAAATAAGTATGATGTTAAGATTGATAAGATTTGCCAGAAAATATTTGCTCTGGCTCAGCCGGTTGCAATGGATTTACGTTATATTATGTCTTCACTTACAATTAACAGTAACCTTGAGCGCATTGGTGATATTGCTGTAAACATTGCTGAGAATGTAGTTCTGATTCAAAAAAAACCTGAATTTTTTCACGACACTAAACTTGAAGAAATGTTCAATCTTACAAAGCGAATGTTAAAAAATTCAATCGATGCTTTTATTGGTGGAAATCCTGAACTTGCAAAAGAAGTGATTCTAACCGATGATGTCGTTGATAGATTAAATGCAGAGAATCATCAGATACTAAAATCAATTATGAAGCAGAGTCCTGAAAATATTGAAGCTGCTGTTGCTTTGCTCGTTATCTCTAGAGAGCTTGAAAGATTGGCAGATCACGCAACTAATATTGCGGAAGATGTATTCTTCATTGTCGAGGCGCAGATGATAAAACACAAGTATGAAAAATATATTTTTGGAGAGGACGATAGTGATAATGAGGATGATAAAACCGAAACAACACCTTAGGCTAAAATTGTTTCAAGTGATTCTATAAACAGTGCTTTAGTTTCTTCAGGTTTTAGAAGCATCTAATAGGGAATTAAGCTTATTTGCAAAAAACATTCCCCAGCTGTTCATTACTATAAAATTTGGAAAAGTTGAGCTGGTTTTTTTAATCCTTTGTGAATAATGCTTTGTTAAAAATTGTTTTATAAGCTCAGATTCTTTTGTTAACATCCAATTAATTATATCCAACTCCTGCTTAAATGACTTTTCAATAAAAAAAGTAAGTAAAGCTTCGTGAATAAGTTTATTATTTTCTGAAACAATTTCTTTCTGCCCAAAGTAATCAGTTAACTTTTGTGTGAGTGAATCAGAATCCCTTTCTAAAATAATTTTAACCTGATCAATAAAATTTTCACATTCCCATTTTAACGTTGCAAAGTATAAATCATCTTTAGAAGTAAAGTAATGATAGATAGTAGCTTTGCCGATACGAATATCCCGTGCAACTTCATCAAGAGTAGTTTTATTTAAACCATGTCTCGCAAATCTTTTTGCTGCTGCCCGTATTATTTGATTTTTTCTGTCGTTTGCCATTGTTGAATTAATATTTACTGCCAAAAAATAAGGATAAGAGATTTAACAAGTAAGTATTGTAAAATACTTTTTAGCGGTTTTCTTTTGAAGGTAAGATTGGATTAATTATAAAACTTAGTACGATTACAATTGCACATCCAATAACATTATACCACAAAAAGGGAATTGATGTGAAGACGAAAGAATAGATTACTACAGCTTCAGCAACTACTGCACTTATAAAAACAGAATCACCGGAAATTTTTTTAGTATAAAACGCAACAAGAAAAATTCCTAATATTGTTCCGTACACAAGTGAACCAAGAATATTTACCGCTTCAATCAATGAACCTAATTCACTTGCCAGCAGGGCAAAGATGATTGCATAAATACCCCAGCCAACAGTTGCATACTTAGAAAACTTCAGATAATGATTGTCACTTCCATTTTTATTAATTAGTCTTTTATAAATATCAATGAGTGATGTTGAAGCTAGCGAATTTAATTCTGCGGATGTTGAAGACATTGATGCAGCAATGATAGCTGCGAGTAATAAACCAATTAATCCAATAGGAAGATAGTTAACAATGTAAGTGATGAAAATATAATTTGTGTCGTTTGTATCTGCATCGGGATTATTTTTTTTAATAATTTCCTTCGCACTTGCTTTAATTACTTGTTCATTTTTTGAAATCGTTGTTAATTCATTATTAATATTTTCACTTGAACTTAAACTTGATCTTGAACTTTCATCCAGCATCGCACGCAGTTTTTCTCTTTTTTGATTCTGAAGTAATTCAAATTCATTTTCAAGTTGTGAATATTCCTTTGAGTATAAACCAGATTTTACTTTTTCAGTTTCAACCGGATTAAAAAACAGCGGGGGAGTAACGAATTGAAAGAACACGAATACCATCGCTCCGATAAATAGAATTATAAATTGCATTGGTATTTTTACAATTCCGTTTACTAGCAAACCCATCCTGCTTTGCGTTATATTTTTTGCGGCAAGATATCTTGCAACCTGCGATTGATCAGTTCCAAAATAACTTAACATTAAAAAAGTTCCGCCAATAATTCCTGACCAGAATGTATATCTATCATTAAGATTAAACGAAAAATCAATTGCATTTAACTTACCAAGTTTCCCAGCAATGAATGCGGCATCAATTACAGAAATATCTTTTGGTAGAAGGATATATATCATAAAAAATGATGCAAACATTCCTACTGTAATTATGATCATTTGCAAAACATGAGTTTTGTTAACTGCATTTGTTCCGCCAATTGAAGTGTAAATAATTACCATTATACCTATGAGTACGATGGTAATATTTAGTTCCCATCCAAGAATTACAGACAGTATTAATGCTGGTGCATAAATAGTAAACCCCGCAGCAAGTCCACGTTGACTAAGAAACAAAACACTGCCAAGTAATCGATTTTTAAGATCAAATCGTTTTTCAAGATATTCGTATGCAGTATAAACATTTAGTTTGCTGTAAATTGGAACGGTGGTAATTGAAAGAATGATCATTGCTATAGGTAAGCCAAGATAAAACTGAACAAAACGCATCCCATCTACATAAGCTTGTCCCGGAGTTGAAAGAAAAGTAATTGCACTAGCTTGTGTTGCCATTATTGATAAAGCCACAACCCACCAAGAGCTACTTTTGCCTGTTCGAAGATAGTCATCGACATTTTTAGTTTTGCGGGTTTTCCATGCTCCATAGAAAACTATGAAGCCAGTAAATCCGCACATAACTATCCAGTCAATTGTACTCAACTAAAAACCTTTGTGAAGAGATAGAATAAGGCAATTAGAATTATCAGTTCACCAAATACCATCAAATATATTTTATTCCATGAGCCGAGAAATGGCGGTTTGTCTTCAATATTTTTTTCGAAATTATCTTTCATCTATTTACCAGAATAAAGTAAGTTGATAAATAATTTGATTGCCCCTCCAACTCCTGCGGGAATTTCTCTGAAAAATGAAAGACCTGTATAAACAAATGTTCCTTTACCATACTTTGTAATTAATAATGAACCATTTTTAGGAGTTTCGCCTTTGTCATTCATGGAAAGTAATGCTTCGTAATTTTTATCCCATTCATTTGGGAAATATAATCCTCGTTCCTGTATCCATCCATTAAAATCATCTTTTGTAATCTTAAATGGTTTGTTAAAAACCTGATGATTGCTGTTTAAGATTTCTACTTCAGAATTCTCATCTGTAACTCTATCGCGAGATAATTTTAATGGAAGCACGCCGGGATCAGTAATCAAATCGCCAGTTGTATTATACTGTGAAATCAATGTTCCACCAGATTCAACATATTTTACGAGTTCTTTATGGAATGCTGCAAGATTATCCCGAGTATTGTAAGCTCTAATGCCTGTTATTATTACATCAAACCGGCTAAGATTATTTGAGCTGAAATTTTTATCATCCAGTAAAGTAACTTCAAATCCAAGCTCTGTTAGAAAGTCTGGAATCTTATCTCCGGAACCAACGATATATCCAATTTTCTTTACTCCATCTTTCTCAAAATTAAATAATTGCAGTTTTGATTTTGCATCATAAAAAATAGTTTGTGGTAAGATATGTTTGTACTCGATTCTTGTTAAACTCTTTGAAATATTCTTATTATCGATAACCAATTTAGCTGATATTTCAGAATTAGTTTGTTTTATCGAAGGAATAACTTTTACATAAAAATCCTTTTTTTGATTTTTCTTATCGAATGAAAAATCTATTTCATGTGGTTCAACTTTCCAACCATTGGCGCATTCTATTACCAATCTGCCTGATACTGAATTTTTAAATGATTGCAGAGTTAGTTTCAATTCTTTTTCTTTAGGACCATCAAAAAAAAGGATATCCTTTTCAATGTTTATAGTTACCGGCGGCGTTATTACAGGAGATTTATAAATTTCACCATCAACAGGATCTGTGATTCTGTAATAAACGGGTACAGAAAGATTTAATAAATAATTTTTATATGAAATTGTAAAATCACAATTCAATTGGGCCTTTTCTTCCGGAAGTCCTCTCAATTCTTGCTCAGCAATAAAGTACATTCCAACCGTAGACGGACTTTGTAACCAATAAGGTTGAGTCCATATGGGAAGATTTGGAATATAGATTTTATGATTCTGGGAAATGATTTCCCCATTTTTTAATTGCTCTGAATTCTGTTTTGAATTTTCTAAATAACTAAGATCAATTTTATTAAGTACAAATTCTAAATTACTCCGATTAACAATTGAAGTTTTTACATTTAAAGTATCATCTATGGAAACAAATTCATTATCAGAAATAGCTTCAATCCATATTCCGGCACACGATCGAATCAGTTCTGTTATTTCTTTGAGCTTAACTTGTTTCCAATATTCATCTTTTAAGTTTGATATCTTTTCGTAAATCAAAAATAAATTATCTAAACTGGCTGAAGGATTTTCAACATCAAACTCATTTATTACCTTTTGGATAAGAGAATGAATCTCTTTTCCGCCATCAACTTTATTCCAGCTTAAATCAATTCCTTCAAACATATCGCTCTTAACAGTATCGCCTTTTAGAATCATGAAGTAGTTTAAAGTGTTATTTCTTATCCCAGATGAACCAAATCCCTGACTCTTATGCATCGATCGACTTAAAGCAGAAATTTCAGTATATGATTTCCCGAGCAGGGTATTGTATTCACCAAGATTTAAAGTCGGAATTTTTGACAAATCAATTTTTTCATTTTGTAAAGCAGGAAGCCATGCATTCCAGAAAACTCTTTTTGGCTGCCAGGGACCAACAAATTCTAATTGCTCAGGAAATGCTTTTGGATCATTGGCTAAATCAAATGCTTCTAAAGATAATATGGCAGAAGCAGTATGATGTCCGTGTCCTCCTTGTCCGGTTGGCGGAAATCGTGTTATGACTACATCCGGTTTGAATTTTCTTATTACCCAGACAACATCACTTAATATTTTTTCTTTATCCCAAAACTCAAATGTTTCTTCAGGTGATTTTGAGTAACCAAAATCTACAGCTCGAGTAAAGAACTGTTCTCCGCCATCACGTTTTCTTGCTTCAAGTAATTCTTGTGTTCTTAATACTCCAAGTTGATCCGACTGTTCTGTTCCGATTAAATTCTGCCCGCCGTCTCCGCGAGTCATGGAAAGATAACCTGTTCTTAATCGTTTTCCTTTAGCTAAGTAAGCAATCAAGGAAGTATTTTCATCGTCAGGATGAGCCGCGATGTACAATACACTGCCGAGTACATCAAGTTTTTTTAATGCAAGTTTTATTTCTGATGAGCTAAGAGTTGGCTGCGGCTGAGAAAAAGTTTGAATCGATAAAAAAAATAGTAAAAAGAAAAAATATTTTTTTGTCATATATATATTGAGTTTATTAATCGGTAAAAAGTTGAACCGATTATAGTACAATAGAGTTAAATATCCAAGATAAAATGTTTGAACGGTGAAAAGATTGTCTGGTTAGTAAATATGAAAAAGTTATCAGATACTTCATATAATTTCACTCATTTTAGCGGTATGAATAAATTATTATTTTTGTCGGAAAGTAAAAACAAAATAAAAACTGATAAAATAAATTTAGTTTATTCTTTTATTTAATAGTTGTAATTAGTTAGAGTGCTAGATTGATATTGTCCTAATATGGAGCTAAATTAAGGCTGTAATTTAGACATTAATAAAGGACTTAATAATGAAAAATATTTCTGTTACTAATGATATAATTCCTGTTGGACAGTTCAAATCTGGATTAGCAAAATACTTAAAGGATATTCAGGTTAGAAAACACTCTCTTGTAATAACACAAAATGGTAAACCTGCTGGCGTTTTAGTTTCTCCTGCAGAGTATGATTCTTTGAATGAAACCAAAGTATTTATTGAATCAATTTCCAGAGGATTAGCTGATTCCGGAAACGGTGATATTTTATCAACTGCACAATTAAAAAGTGAATTAAAAAAGTACAGAGCCAGTAAGTCTTTATGAAAATAAACTGGACAAAAGAGGCAATGATAAATCTTCAACAAATTGAAGATTTTATTTCTGCTGATAATCCAGATGCAGCAATTCAGTTAATTGAAAAATTGATTTCATTAACAAAAGATCTTACAAGGTTTCCAAAGAAGGGAAGAATCGTTCCAGAATTATCCATTGATCGAATTAGAGAAATTATATACAAGAATTATAGAATAGTTTATGCTATAAAAAAGAATTCTATAACTATTTTAACTGTGTTTGAAAGTCATAAATTACTCTTACAAGAAGATATTGAAAAAGTTTAATTAAATTTAAGAAACAATAAAATTTTATGTCAGTAAAATTAAATCAAATAGTAATCGGTGATAACAATCCTTTTGTACTTATTGCCGGTCCTTGTGTTGTTGAAAATGAAAAAATGATATTTGAAACTGCTCTTGCAATTAAGCAAATTGCATCGGAATTAGATATTCCTTTTATTTTCAAATCAAGTTTTAAAAAGGCAAATAGAACTAATCTAAAATCTTTTACGGGATTAGGTGATAAAGAATCAATTGCCATCCTAAAAAAAGTTAGAGAACAATTAAATTTGTCAGTCGTTACAGATATCCATACTGAATCCGATGTGGATATGGTTATTGATGCTGTTGATATTTTACAAATTCCGGCGTTCTTATCACGCCAGACAGATTTATTGATAGCCGCTGGAAAATCCGGTAAAGTTGTGAATATTAAAAAGGGCCAGTTTCTTGCGCCTGAAGATATGAAGCATGCTGTTGATAAAGTTGCATCAACAGGAAATAATAATATTATGTTAACCGAACGCGGAACTACTTTTGGGTATCACAATCTTGTGGTTGATATGCGCTCACTTGTGATAATGAGAGAACTTGGATATCCGGTTGTTATGGATGCAACTCATGCTGTCCAACTACCTAGTAAAGATTTAATAAGCGGCGGGCAGCCAAAATTTATAAAGCCGCTTGCACGTGCTGCAATGGCTGTTGGAATTGATGCTTTGTTTCTTGAAGTTCATCCAGATCCCAAAAACGCTTTGAGTGATGCTGCAAGCCAGTTACCTCTTGGTGAACTAAAAGAACTTTTAATTGAAATGAAACAAATCGATCAGATAATTAAAAACAAGAAATGATCGCAGAGGAAAAATTGAACCCAAACGAAATAATCGACAACGGCAGAGAAGTAATAAGAATAGAAGCTGAAGCAATTGCTGATCTTCAACACAGCATAAACGAGGATTTTGTAAATGCAGTTGAAACAATTTTTACTTCTAGTGGAAGAGTAGTTCTCACAGGTATGGGTAAATCCGGATTGATTGCTCGTAAAATAGTTGCAACTTTAAATTCTACAGGAACAGCCGCTATTTATCTTCATCCCACAGATGCTCTTCACGGTGATCTTGGAATGGTAAGAAGTGAAGATGTTGTGATTCTAATTTCCAAAAGCGGTGAGACAGAAGAAATTTCAAATCTTCTGCCAATGCTAAAGAGATTGAATGTAAAACTTATTGCAATGAGCGGTAATAAAGAATCCAAACTCGCAAAGGAATGTGATATTTTTCTGAACATTGCAGTTAAAGAAGAAGCCTGTCCTTACGATCTTGCACCAACAGCATCAACAACTGCTACATTAGCTTTGGGTGATGCACTTGCTGTTTCATTACTTAAGAAAAGAAATTTTACTGCCAAAGATTTTGCATTTCTACATCCAGGTGGAAGCTTAGGAAAACGATTATCATTAAAGATTAAAGAGGTAATGATAACTGGTGAAAAGATTCCCAGAGTAAATACTGAAACATCAATTAAAGATGTAATAATTGAAATTACAAGCAAACGACTTGGAACAACGTGCGTTCTGGATGAAAACGGAAAACTTGCCGGAATTATAACTGATGGTGATTTAAGAAGACTGCTCGAAATAACACTCGATATAACTGGACTTAAAGCATCTGATGTAATGACAACTAAACCAAAGGTTTTAAAAGCAGATTACCTTGCTTCATTTGCATTGCAGCAAATGGAAAATTTTAAAATTACAAGTCTCGTTATCGTGGATGATCAGAATCAACCGGTTGGAATAATTCATCTGCACGATTTAATTAATCTTGGATTGCAAAGCAGATGAAATATTTCGTTCTTATTTTATCAATTCTTTTTCTGTTTCCATTCTGCTCATCAAAGCGGGTAAAACCTTCTGTAGATGGAAAACTGAGTGTTGAAGAATTGCCATCTCAGGAGAGCTGGAATTCCATAATTACTTTTTCGGATTCAGGAAAAATCAGTGCAATTCTGTATGCAGGGCATTTAAGAAAATATGATGATAAAAAGGAAACATTTCTTGATCAGAATATTAAAGTAGATTTTTACGATCAGAATGAAGTTCAGACTACCACACTTACTTCAGTTAAGGGAAGAGTTGATGAAACTACAAATAATCTTTATGCAATGGATAGTGTTGTAGTATCTAGCGACAGTGTTACTATAAAAACTGATGAAATGATGTGGAGAAATAAAGACAGAAAAATAGTATCAGATAAATTTGTCACAGTTATTTCACCGCAGGAAGAAATTCAAGGTTATGGATTTGAATCCGATCAGAATCTAAACAACTATGTTATTTACAACATTACTTATGTTACAAGACCGGATTCAACGAAATGAAATTTAGTGCTGTAATTCTTATCGCCTTTTTTTGTTTTCCGATGACTGTTTTGTCTCAGCAAAACCAGCTTATTACTGTTATTGGCGATTCTCTTGTAGGTAAAATGGTTAATGGCGAATCTACTCGTGAAGTTTTTGGAAATGTTGTGATTACACAAGGTGATGTTATTATTAATTGTGATAAAGCGATACATTTTATTTCCAGAAATGAAGCTGAGCTTATCGGAAATGTTATTGCAAGAAAAGATACGCTGACAATTAAAACTCCACGAGGATTTTATTACGGAAATCTAGCTAAAACAAGGAGTAATGCAGGTGTTTATCTTGATGATAAAAAAGTAATTCTAACTGCTGATAGCGGCGAGTATTATTTTAATGAGGATCGAGCATTCTTTGAATCCAAAGTTAGATTGTACGACACAACAACAACTCTAACATCAAATGAACTAACATACTTTCAGCAGCAGAATAGGGCAGTGGCAATTGGTGATGTTCTGATAATTGATGGTGAGAATGAGATTATTGCTGATACTCTCGAGCATTTCCGAAATACCAAAATCACTTTTGCATTCAGTAATGTTAGATTGATAAATCTTAAAAATAATTCTGAGATATATGGTGAACATCTTGAAGACTATCGTGAGCGAGGATATTCGCTTATAGATATAAAACCGTTATTTATTCAGGTTGATACATCCTATGTTGAGCATGAAGACAGCACGAAAGAAATGCAGCTTGATACTCTGTTTATAAAATCTAAAATTATGGAAGCTTACAGAGATTCATCACAAAGATTTTATGCGATTGATTCAGTGAGCATTTTAAAAAGTGAATTTGCCTCACGGAATGATCTTACAATATTTTATAGGCAGGATGATAAAATCGTTACAACAAAAATAAGTGAAACAGCAAAGCAGCCGATTTTGTGGCAGGAAAATTCTCAATTAACCGGAGATTCAATCACAATCTATCTTGATGACAACAATATTAAGCAGTTAGATGTTGATGGAACTTCATTTATGCTTTCGCAGAATGAATATAATTTAGAGAGATACGATCAGACTTCTAGTTCACAGATAAAAATATTTTTTACGGATAGTAAAATTACCCGCGCTGATTTTTATGGTAATGTTTACTCAATTTATTTTATGTATGATGGAGAAACTGCAAACGGATTAACAAAATCAAACTCTGCAGAAACGACTGTAATGTTTGAGGATAATGAAGTTACCGAGGTTAAACTTTATAAAAATCCTGCAAGTGAATATTATCCTGAACAGCAGGTAACTGGAAATGAAAAATCGTATCTTTTGCCAAGGTTTGTGGTTTTGCAAAACAAACCAACTAAAGAAGAAATGTATAAACTTTTGAATGAACTTAGATAAAAATTATGAGCACTACTTTAAGAAGTGAAGATCTTGTAAAGATCTATAAAAAAAGAACTGTTGTTAATAAAACTTCAGTTCAGGTTTCTAAAGGAGAAATTGTTGGATTACTTGGACCAAACGGTGCAGGTAAAACAACTACTTTTTATATGATTACAGGAATGATAAAACCGGAATCAGGTAAAGTTTTTCTTGATGATGCTGATATTACAAAAGTGCCGATGTATAAACGGGCACGAATGGGAATTGGTTATTTGCCGCAGGAAGCTTCGATCTTTAGAACTTTATCTGTTGAAGATAATCTGCTCGCTGTTTTGGAAATGACAAAACTAAATGCAGCACAGCGTAAAGAAAAATGTGAGTCGCTTCTTGAAGAACTAACAATATCTCACATTAGAAAAAGTTTAGGATTTCAATTAAGCGGCGGTGAAAGAAGAAGAACTGAAATTGCACGCGCACTTGCAACAGATCCAAGTTTTATTTTATTGGATGAACCATTTGCTGGTGTTGATCCGATTGCAGTTGAAGATATTATGAATATAGTTTCCAATCTTAAAAATCGTGGTATTGGTGTTTTAGTTACTGATCACAACGTACACGAAACTTTAAGCATTGTTGATAAAGGTTACATTCTAATTAACGGTGTAATATTTAAACAAGGCACTGCTGATGAACTTGCTAACGATGAAGAAGTGAGAAAACTTTATCTGGGTGAGAAGTTTAAGCTGGATAGGTATTCTTAACTTTATTGTCTCATAATCTTTAATAAAAAAGCCTTGTTTCCAACCGATCCGACTGCAACAGCTAAGTTGTTCATAGAGTTAATGCCTTCGGGGTAAGGAGTATATGCTGTTGGAATTGTAAACATCTTAAATCTTTTACCATTATAGTGAACAAATTTCCCTTGCAAATCTGTACCATTTCCCCAATAAAAAATATCTTTTTGCGATGTCATTGATACTGTACTAACGTCATCACCAACTGGCAAATCTTGTATTACTTTTAACTCTTCTGACATAAGGTTGTAACTGAATATCTTAGATCCAGAAAGCCAAAGTTCATTTTCAGAATAATGCAAAATTGATTGTAAACCATAGGAATAATAAGGGCTATTCTGGTTATCAAAAATAATATCTGCTGTTCCGTTTTTGAGCTCTACTATTATCGACGTACCTAGATTCCCTTGAGCGACGGCAAACGCTGCACCTGTTTTAGAGTTTCCGGTTATATCATAAAAGTACCAACCCTCATCAAAATCAATTTTAGACCAGGCAACTCCATCATAATGAACAATTGTACCACCTGGTCCTACACCCCAGAGGTTATTCTCACTGTTACCCCAGAGTTTATAAATACCCTGATAATTCTGTAAACCTAGATTGGTATTTATTGTACTGTAAACACCATTAACATATTTCCTTAATCCACCAGAAGCAAAATATATGTGTGAACTATCTAATGCCCAGATTCCTTCCATACCGTTACTAGTGCCAGAGAACGGTTGTAATTTCCAACTTGAGCCATCCCATTTAATAATATTTGGGTTTGTTATATGGATTCCATTTATTGTCGTATCACTTGGAGCCAAGTATCCAACAGCCCAGATATTATTTTCATCAAAAATCCAGACATCATTTAACCAGCTAGATTCAAAACCATCACCAAATTCAAAGGTTTCAAATGTAAAGTTTTGTGTTGTGCTGTCGGGTTCTACTGGTGGTTTAATATCGGGTTCTGTTGTGTTGCAGGAAGTGGTAACAAGTAGTAAAGTCAAGATAGAAATCAGAAAAAAAATTGCTTTGGATTTTATCAGCTTATTTTTCATTAAAAGCTTTTACAATATCATCCACGTTGAATAAGACTTTTATAAAGTTCTCCAGCTCTTTCTAAACTATCAACTTTCCCAACATCAATCCATTTCAAATCGTTACTAACATACGCGTGAATATCTTCCGTCGCTGCAATTTTAAGATATGCTTTTATAACAGAAAAAACTTCTTCTTTAGGAAATGATTCAATCAAATGCAGATTAAGAAGATGTATGCCACTGAATGCTAAATGGTTTAATTTTACATCATCTCTTACAATTATTTTTTCATTTTTCTTAACATCTTGCCAGCCGCATAAAATATTATCATCATTAAAAAGAAGATAACGATTACTCTCTCTATTACTAACTACAAGAGAAGCAAGCGCATCATCGCTAAGATGGAATTGATAAAACTCTTTAAGATTTAGGTTAGAAATTATATCAACATTGTGAACAAGAATAGGGGAGTCATCAAAAAACTTTTGCGCGTGTTTTATTCCACCGCCGGTATCAAGCAATAAATCAGATTCATCAGAAATAAAAATATCAGCCGCAAATGTATTTTTGTTTATAAAATCTTTTACCTTATCTGCAAAATGATGGACGTTAACTACAATTCTTCGGAAATCATTTTCAATAAGATTTCTTATGGCAATTTCGAGCAGAGTTTTCCCATTAACCTCAACCAAAGCTTTTGGCATTTCATCTGTAATGGGTTTTAATCTCGTTCCTAATCCTGCAGCAAGAATCATTGCCTGCATTATCTGATTACCTCTTCTTTTATTCCTTGTTCAATGTGTGAAAGAAAAACATTGATATCGTATTTATTTTTAACATACTTAAACATTTCATCTGCACAATAAACAGATCTGTGCTGACCGCCGGTGCATCCGAAATTAATCATCAAATTGTTAAATCCTCGTTTAAGATAAGTTTCGATTGTGGAATCAACAAGTGGATAAATGTGGGACATATAATCATCCACTTTGGAATTTAACTTTAAGAAATTTATTACTTCTGTGTTACGACCATTTAAAAGTTTGAAATCTAATAGTCTGCCTGGATTATTTAATCCTCTGCAATCAAAAACATATCCTCCGCCATTGTCCGCAAGATCAATTGGTATTTCTCGTTTATATGAAAAACTTGTAATAGTAACAGAAAGTTTATTATTTGGTAAATCTCTGTCTTGGTACATTTTAAATTCATTAGAGTTTATCAGGTTTTCAAAAACGTGATGAAGATGAGGAATATCGAAATCTATTTTGCCGCTTTCCAATAAATATTTAAGATTCTTTGTTGCAGGAATAATACTCTTAATTAAGTGAACCTTCTTCTCGAACAAGCCGCGAAATCCATATGCACCCATCGCCTGCATAATTCTTATTAAAACAAAAGCATAGTATGATTTCATAAATTCAGCACGGCTTAACCCATATACAGATTCAAGTTTATCGAGATAGTGATTTAACAATTTTTCTCTAACCGGATTTGGTATTTCTGCTTTTGCATCATATAAAAGTGCAGCTACATCGTATTGAAGTGCACCTTTTCTTCCGCCCTGGTAATCAATAAAATACAAATCATTGTCCTTTACCATTATGTTACGCGATTGAAAATCACGGTACAAAAAATAATTTGTATCAACAGCCGCAACAAATTCGGAAAACTTATGAAAATCATTTTCCAACAGTTGTTCATCAAAACCAATTCTGCCAAGTTTTAGAAAATCATATTTGAAATAATTTAAATCCCACAAAATGGATTGACGATCAAACTTTGCACGAGGATAACAATAGTTGTAGTCAATCTTTTTATCGGCTACGATTTGAAATTTTTGCAGTTGTTCAAGTGCTCTTTTGTATAATTCGATTAGTTCGGGAGAAGATGCATAGTCATGCTTCTTTGAATGAATGATGGAATACAATGTGGCATCCCCTAAGTCACTTAAAAGATAAACATTACTATCAAGATCAATTGCAAGAACTTTCGGCACATTTAGATTCAATCCTTCAAATGTTTTTGAAAAAGAAAGAAATGCTTCATTTTCTTTTTTATCTTCATTCAATACTCCAATAACAGTATTCCCATTGTAAGAAATCCTATAGTACTCACGATAAGAAGCGGTTTGCGGGAGCTTTTGAATAAAATCGGCTTTGCTGCCGTTCCACTTCAAAAATATATTTCTTATAAGATCAAGCTTAAGATGATTAGCAATCATATTTTAAAATCTTCCTTTAGTAATCCATAAATGTAGTGATCAACAAATTTATTTTCTTTAAAAACACTTTTACGCTGCGTACCCTCTAAAACAAAACCTGTTTTTTCTAAAACTCTTCTCGAAGCTTCATTACCTTCAAATACATTAGCAGTAAGTCTGTTAAAATTATGATTTGTAAATAAATAATTGCAAAATGTTTTTAGTGCTTTAGAAATAATGCCTCTATTCCAGAATGGTTCACCTAACCAGAATCCCACCTCAGCAGAATAGCGATGAACATCATCATAAGGAATTGCACCAATTCCGCCAATTAATTCCATTTCATTTGCAATAGCTAGAGAAAGTGTTAAATCATTTTTTTTGATATAGTCAATCCACTGAACAGCGTTTTCTCTTGTGTATGGATAGGGAAAAGCATCCCGCATAAATTTAGATACAGCATAGTTATTTGCATATTTTATCAGTGCTTCAACATCGTTTTGTTGAAATTCTCGAATTTGAAAATTTCCAAATTTCAATGTCATCCGATTACCAATTCCCGAGTGGACCACCATATGCCCCTTGATCATTTCTTGAACCATCTATATCAAAATAATATGTATCAGGATTTCCTGAATTAATGCATGGGGAAGTGTGATATAGTTTAAAATCTGTATCACTGATAAATTTAGGATTCATTGTTCCGAAGGCGAAATAATTATATTGTTCAATAAGGTTTGTACTGTCGTCTGAAGCATACTCAAAATTTAGATTACCTATTCTACTTGTGTTTTTATAAAAAATATTATTCTGTATTTCAGTTTTAACAGGATCATAAACAAAGATACCACCACCACTATTTGCTGAGGAATTTTGATAAAAGGTATTATTAACAATTAATATTTCAGATAGCTCGCTCATTAAAGCGCCCCCCCAAACATCTGCATTATTATTATGCACGATATTATTTTTGAAAATAAATTTTGAGTCGTATACACCAACTGCACCACCGTGAATTGCGGAATTTTGATCGAGCCAAGTATGTGTAAACTCAACTTCGGAATTCATTATTGAAATACTTGAGGATATATAAGATGTATCTGATTCCTGTCGAATGTCCTGAATTTTTACAAAATTAAATTTAGCAGGTTTATCAGCTATTAGTATTTTAATTCCCCTCCATTTTTTTGATGAATTGTAAGATTTAAACTGAACAATTTGAGAGTTGGTTCCCTCGACTAATAGCTCGCCTTTAACTATTAATTGAGTGTTTTCATCAAAATATAATTCAACCCCAGCATTTATCTTTATGGTTGAATTTGAATCTACTACTATGTTTTGTGTAACTCTATAAGGTGATTGTGCAAGGTTTAAATCACCGGTTAACTTTCCATAGATTTGGGTGTACACAACTTCAGGTACTGGATTCGTATTATTATCCTCAGAACAAGCACTTAATAGAACTATCATTAAAAATGATACGGCAAGTTTCATTTTATTCTCCAAAATCTTATTTCAAATTTACTATATTTACTTTTAGAAATTAAACGCTATTATAAGATGAAGATATTATTTCTTGCTGCCTGGATTTTTTCTTTCATTCAAATTTCAATTCTATCTCAATGTAAAATAGAAGTTATTGTTATTTCTTCACTCCCCAGCAATCAAAAAGTTTTCATAACCGGCAATAAACCTGAATTAGGTAACTGGAATCCTGATAAAATTCCACTAAATAAAATGAATGATTCTACCTGGTCTAAAATATTTGAATTTAGGACAGGGGAGGTAGTTGAGTTTAAATTTACTGCAGGAAGTTGGGATGAAGAAGCATTAGATGAAGCAGGAAAAGTGTCTGGCAATATAGCACTCAAAGTTTCAAAAGATTCAGTTCTTGTTTTCTGTATAGACAAATGGGGAAACTCACACTTAAATTTTGAAGGACAAATAACAGGTAATGTACGCTATCATAAAAATTTTCCAGGGAGAAGTGTCCTTAGCAGAGATATAATTGTCTGGCTCCCATCGGGTTATGATGAATTATCTGACAAATATTATCCCGTTCTTTATATGCAGGATGGTCAAAATGTCTTCGATCCATCTACTTCCTCTTTTGGGATTGATTGGCAAATAGATGAAGTTGCTGATAGCCTGATAAAAACTAAATCAATTAAAGATATAATAATCGTTGGCATTTATAATACTCCTTTTCGTGGAGTTGAATACAATAACACAACCCTTGGTTCTGCTTATATTAACTTTATTATAGAAGAGCTAAAGCCTTTTATTGATAGAGTTTATAACACATTACCGGATCGGCAAAATACAGCAATTGGTGGCTCATCCAGTGGTGGATTAATCTCATTTATTATGGCTTGGGAACATTCAGATGTTTTCTCAATGGCCGCCTGTTTATCACCGGCTTTCAAAATTAAAAAGATCGATTATGTTGCTCCAGTTAAATTTTATTTGGGAGCACACAAGGATATTATGCTATATATAGATAACGGTGGAATCGGTCTTGAGGAGCAGTTGCAACCCGGAATAGAAGAGATGCTTTCAGCGCTTAAGGAAAAAGGGTTTGTTCAGGGCAAAGATATACTTTATTTCAAAGATTCATCGGCAGAACATAATGAATCAGCCTGGGCTAAAAGGGTATATAGATTTCTTGAGTTCATGTTTCCAATAAAAAAATGATTATCAATTCTTCTTTTCAAAATGCTGATAATCCTTTGAACTTTTCCATCTGCCGCCCCATTGCCAGCCCCGTTTTACAAATTCTTTTACAAGTTTGGAATCTCTAATGATTGTCCCACTTGCATTAACATTATATTTACCTTTATCAGGCTGAATCACTTTTCCTTTTATATGAGGATTTTGAAGCGGATTAATATCAATGGCCATCCCGTATGAATGGGCAGACAACACTTTTGAACCTTTTACTTTTCTATAGTTGAAAGCAACTGTATTGTTATCGTTCATTGAGGCATCATCATCCCAGTTAAATTTTACGGCTGGAATTACTTTATCGATTGGAAATTTTGATTCTTTTATAAAATTAAAAATCTCTTCAATATCCTTTGCAGCTTTTTTGTTTACAACTAATTGTCCCTTATGCAATCGATCATCAAATGAATAGTATTCCACACTAATTAAAGTAAGTTGCTTAGAAATTGAATTAGGTATTTCAATTCCTTTTATGGCCTCTTCAAAAGTGTAATTGCAATCCAGTATAATTTCCTGCTTATGCTTAGTTTTTTCCAAATTCATCTGGTAATTATTTGTTTGGATGAATAAATAAACCAGTATTATCAAGAATTTCATATTAAAAATTATCTATGTTTTATTTGAATAAATGGATATATTCGACCCTCAATTTAAAGGAAAATTCATGAAAAGTATTCTTATTGCACTCTTTAGTGTTATGTTCATTTTCGGCTGTTCAAACAGTCCTGATTTTGTAACCCTTAAATCAGGTGTTAAATACAATGATGTAAAAGTCGGTACCGGTGCTGAGGCTAAAAATGGAGATCTGGTTGAAGTTCATTTTAAGGGCTGGATTATTAAAGATTCTTCAAATCTATTTAGTGACTGGGCAGTAGATTCTACAAAAAAAGCTGATCTTATAGCTGATTCCTATGCTATGAATCAACCAATGAAATTTGTACTTGGTTCAGAATCATTTATTAAAGGTTCTGAAGAAGGTATAGTTGGAATGAAAACAGGCGGACAAAGAACTATTGTTATTCCATCTAATTGTGCTTATGGGCCTGAGGGTATGGGACCAATCCCGCCAAATACGAGCATAAGAGTTTTAGTTGAATTAGTTAATACCAAAGAAGCAGTTAGTGCAAAAATGTGGGATGTCGATTCCACTTTGTTTAAAACAACTGCATCCGGATTAAAATATGCTATTATCAAAGAAGGTGAAGGCGAGCTTGTTTCTAAAGAAAAACAACTAACCGTTCACTATAGTGGATTTTTATTAGATGGAACCAAGTTTGATAGTTCTGTTGAACGTGACGAACCTTTTACTTTTGTCGCTGGTGTTGGTCAGGTTATTCCTGGTTGGGATGAAGGTGTTCAGTTGATGAAGAAGGGAAGCAAAGCGAGATTAATTGTTCCTTCAGCATTAGCTTATGGTGAACGCGATTTAGGTAAGATTCCGCCAAACTCAACTCTGATTTTTGATGTTGAAGTTTTGGACGTAAAGTAATTACTATAACTTTTTAAATTAAAATGTCAGGCCTTCCGTAACAACGGATTAAGAAGCCTGACATTTTTTTATTTAAAATTATTTCACTAAGTATTTCTATTCTAGTTTAATATATTTTTCGAATTAATCCTGCCTTTTACTTTTTATTAAATATAAAAATTTATCAAATCGACTGCTTGATTATAATATCCGCTACCGAATAAGTTCAGATGATTTAGTACATGATATAGTTTGTAAAGATTTTCACGATAAATGTAACCATCATTTAAAGGATTCTCCTCAATGTATGCCGAGTAAAATCTAGGATCGAAGCCACCGAATAATTTTGTCATAGCAAGATCTGCCTCGCGATGTCCATAATAAACAGCAGGATCAATTACACAGGCATTTCCTGAATCATCTGTTATAAAATTACCGCTCCATAAATCACCATGAAGTAAACTTGGTTTGGCATCACAATCATTCAGGATAATATTAATCCTGCTTTCCATCAAAGAAAAGGCTTTGTGTAATTCTTTATCAGCATAACCTTTAGTTTCTGCAAGTCTATACTGATATAACAAACGTTTATTAAAATAAAATTCAATCCAGTTAGTTGCTTCTGTTGTTGTGGGGATATTTAATTGTTGAGTTGAACCGATATAATTGTCCTCATAAAAACCAAAACTCTTACTTGTAAACTTGTGAAGCTTCCCAAAATCTCTTCCAAAATTTTCCCAAAACATTTTATTTTTTGTTTTTGGTACTATGTTTTCAAGTATTAAAAAGTCGTCTGCTGCAAAAATAACTTTAGGAACACGAATAACAATTGCCTTTGCTATTTCAACTAGTCCATTTGCTTCCTTTAGAAACATATCTTTTGGGGAGTTGCTGTTTGTCTTTAAAAAATAGGTTTTACCTGATTGGGTCGTAATAATTTCTGCATTGTTAATACATCCCCCGGAAACAGGTTTTTGAGAGATGATTTTATCCGCTATTACAGATTCTATTTTATTCTTAATTGTTTCTCTCAAGATCATCTTTAATTTTTGTTAAGAGATTTTTTGATCCGTCTTCAAGTATATTAATAACGAATTCAAATCCTTCTGAACCACCGTAATATGGATCCGGGACTTCCCTTACATTTTTATCAGAAATAAAATCAGCCATCTTTAATATTTTGCTGTTGTATTGATTTTTATTATCCAGGTTTGTAATGTTTGAATAATTATCATTATCCATTGTAATGATATAATCAAAATCAATAAAATCTTTCTTCGGATTAAACTGCCTTGCACGACTATCTAAATTATATCCTCGTGTTAATGCATGTTTTCTCATTCTGGCATCTGGTAACTCACCCGCATGGTAATCAATCGTTCCTGCTGAATCAATGGTGATTTGTTTTCCCAAATTTGCGTTCTCTACATATTTTCTAAATATTCCTTCTGCGGCAGGAGATCTGCAGATGTTTCCCATACAAACAAATAAAACTTTAACCATCATTTTCCTTCTTTGATTATAATGTGTAAAGATAGTCTTCATCTAATAGAAAATAAAGCATTTGTAATTTATTGTACTTCGTTTAACAATAAACAGCAGTTTATCTTAATGCAAGTTGAATTATCAAACCTTATGGGTTTGAATAATAACCACCTTAAAATAAATCAGGTATAATCAGAATTCCTTTTCCATTTTATTCTACACCTAGATGTTTCTTTAAAGCTACATAATAATTTTCGAAGTGTTGTATGATTAAAAATTCCATTATTTATTTGGCATCTAAGTTGGCTTCTACAGATATCATTTTAAGGTGTAATTATGAAATTCATAATGGTAATAGCTGGATTATTAACAATAAATATCCTTCCTCAATGGAACACAGGAGCAATAAAACTTGGATATTTTAATCCGTCTGCAACAGACGGAGGTTTCATAATTGGTTTTGAAGGCGGACAGCATTTTGATAAGTATATGAGCTGGACCTGGAGTGTTGATTGGTTCAATCGTAATTATGTTGATAAAGAATTGGTTGATGAATTGAATCAGTATTATCCCGGTGCTTTCGGCGAGACAAATGAATTACGTGCATCAACTAATATTCATGATTTTCCTGTTATGTTTGGTATCTCAGCCAGGTTTCCGATTTCCAAACGTGCACAATTTTTTGCCGTTGGTTCCATTGGGGCAGAACTACTAATCATCAATTACAGGAATTTTCAAAATCCAACGGACGATGAGTTTGAAGCTGCATTTGATTTTAATTGGAGAGTTGGCATTGGTGCTGCTTTTGCTATTGGTCCTTATACCGAATTTTTTGGAGAACTAACTTACCATGAATCGCATCCAAGCTGGACATACGAAGATGACGAGTTTTATTACCCAAATGCAGTATTGGAACGTTCATATAATATGAGTGGATTTATGACGAGAGTTGGAATTAGATTCTTTTATTAAAGTAATTTACAGATAGATATTTTCCGGAAGCTCTTATTTGCTACTCATTCCCATAAGGACAGGAATTATAGTATTCTCATTAATTATTAACGAATCGTTGTTTATACTTCAGCATTAATGGTAATCACAGCGTTTCTGCTGCCGCCATAATTTCTATGCTCGCATAGATAGATGCCCTGCCACGTTCCTAAATTTAATCTTCCATTTGAAATTGGAATTGTAATTGAATTACCGAGCAGGGAAGTTTTTATATGTGCTGGCATATCATCTGCACCTTCAGATGTATGTGCAAAATATTTTTTATTCTCCGGAACAATCTCATCAAAATACTTCTTCATATCACTCCTAACATCGGGATCAGCATTTTCATTTATTGTTAATGATGCAGAAGTATGTTTTAAAAGGATATTAATTAAACCAATTTTAATCTCCTTGATTTCAGGTAAGTAAGATAAAATTTCGTCTGTTACCAGATGAAATCCCTTACTGCGGGATTTTAATGTTATTTCCTTCTGTATCCACATATATAAATAATTAACGCAGACTTTAAGCCTGCGTTTTTAAAAATTACTTTAATATTACCAAACAGTTTTACTAACCGCTTCTTAATACTTTATCTTGATCCCAGCTCAATCTCAATCGTTAAAACTTCTTCACCACGTTTTACTAATACTTTTACTTTATCACCCGGAACATAATTTCCCAGAGCATAAGTAAAATCATAAATGTTTGAAATCTTTTTCTCACCAAACTGTGTAATTATATCACCGGCTTGTAAACCGGCTTTAGCCGCAGGACTTCCATCTGTTACACCGCCAAGTTTGTAACCATCAACTTCACCAGCAAAATCCGGAACCGTTCCAACATAAACTTTTGTACCAGTCATTTTACCGGTGTCTTTTCTTTCAACAGATATATAATCAGGACGTGTTTCTGAGTTAGCTATAGTTAAAGCTACATCATAAACATATTTTAATAATTTTTCCTGTCCGGCTAAATTTATTTTATCTGCATCGTCTGATGGTTTGTGATAATCCGAATGTGTTCCTGTAAAGAAAAATAAAACTGGTACTTTTTTACCGTAAAATGATGAGTGATCACTAGGACCAAATCCTTCGTCATTAAAAGTAAGATTAAAATCATAATCATTTTTATTATCAAGAATATTTTTCCATTTTGATGAGGTTCCTGTTCCATAAACAATTAAATCGTTTTTATCATTCAATCTTCCTATCATGTCCATATTAATCATTGTTATGTCATTCTCAATTGGAAGAGGGAAGTTGTTAACCACATAACTTGAACCAAGTAATCCTAACTCTTCACCGGAGAAAGCAATGAATACTATTTTTCTGTCTAACTGATTTTTTATAGAAGCAAACTTCTCAGCTAATTCCAATAAACCTGTTGTACCGGAAGCATTATCATCAGCACCATTATGGATTGAAGGTTCACCCATATATAGCGAATTATCTCCGCCCCAGCCGAGGTGATCAAAGTGTGCACCTAAAACTAAATACTCATCTTTAAATTTTTCATTTCCCGCATCAAGAAAAGCCCCCACATTTATACTCGTTCCTCTGACTTCATTAACTTCAGTTGATATTTCTGCATTAATTCCTGACTCCACTAAAAATGATTTTGGGGTCAGTGTCGAATCAATTTGATTCTGTAACTCTAAAAGAGAAATAAAATTGAAGCATTCTCTCTTTGCACTTAATGCGGAAATGCCAGTTATCTTTGCAGCATTATCATACTTAAAATCAACTAAAACGTCTTCTTTATTGTCTTTGGTATTTATAAAGATTATTCCGATTGCTCCTTGATCTCTGGCAGTTGTTGTTTTATATCGCAGACTAGAATATTGATCAAACTTCGAATGCGGTGTTTTCATATCAGGATGATTTCTAAACACGATTACTATTTTATCTTTTACTTCTATATTAGCGTAGTCATCATAATTTAGATCTTTTGCTGTAATTCCATAACCTGCAAAAACTAGATTTCCTTTAACTTCTTTATTGTCTGTAAATCCCAGTGCTGTAAAATCCTTCGAAAGTTCAAAACTTTTTTCTGTTCCATTTGTAACAAATGTCAGTTCATTATCACCTAATTCAAGTTTTTCCATAAATGGAAATTCCTGGAAGTAGCTGCCGTTAAACAATGGTTTTAATCCGTAACTCTCAAATTCTTTTTTTAGAAAATCTGCTGCTTCATATAAAGCATCAGTTCCAGTCATCCTTCCCTCAAGTTCATCAGAAGCAAGATAGGTAATATGTTGTTTAATTTCT
Organism: Ignavibacteriales bacterium; assembly: GCA_016707115.1. Classification (GTDB taxonomy): domain Bacteria; phylum Bacteroidota; class Ignavibacteria; order Ignavibacteriales; family Ignavibacteriaceae; genus IGN3. The sequence goes on from JADJIH010000006.1 coordinate 446,441, forward strand.
TCTGCAGTTATATCAGGACTATTCTGTGCAATAATAAAAGAACTTAATAAGGCACACACTAAAAAAACATTTTTCATTTACATTCCTAAAATTTTTTATTTTAATTCTTAATTCTTTATTATTCTCTAGTCAACCCATTCAGCAATAAAAATATTTGTATCAGTATCTTTTTTGTTAAACCTGTTCGATCCAAAAACAAAATATTTGCCATCGGGAGAAAACATTGGAAAACCATCAAACGTAGGGTTGTATGTTATTCTTTCTATACCAGTTCCATCAAGATTTATCATAAATAAATTAAAATCTCTTGGATTATCTCCTTCATAATTAGATGAGAAAACTATTTTCGTTCCGTTTGGATGAAAGAATGGTGCAAAACTAGCTTTACCAAGATTCGTAATCTGTTTCATATTTTTTCCGTCAGAATCCATCACAAATATTTCAAGTGCACTTGGTCTCACATATCCATTATCAACAAGGTCTTTATAATCTGTCATTTGCTCTTCAGTCTTAGGTCTGCTTGCACGAAAAACTATCTTACTGCCGTCTGGTGAAAAGAATGGTCCGCCGTCGTATCCTGTTTCAAATGTTAATCTTGTTTGCTCACTGCCGTCCAAATTCATTGTATAGATTTCAGGATCACCATTTCTTAATGATGTAAAAACTATTTTATCTCCGTTTGGCGAAACTGTTGCTTCTGCATCGTAACCCGGGGTATCAGTTAATTGCTTTAATTCTTCTCCATCTTTCAAAAAAATATCAAATGTTTCATAAAGTTTCCACACATAACCTTTGGAACGATCGGGCGGGGGAGGACATTTTTCGTCTGATTGATGGGTTGAAGCATAGATAATTTTTGTTTCATCAGGATAGTAATAAGCACACGTGGTTCTTCCGTTTCCTGTTGATACTAATTTACGGTCAGTACCATCAATATTCATAGTAAATATCTGGTCACATTCCATTGAATCGAATGTAGCCTGAAAAACTAATTTATTTCCATCGAATGAAAAATATGCCTCTGCATTTTCACCGCTGGTTGTTAACATTTTAACATTCTTAAAATGTTTTTCACCATCAAATAAATAATCAATATCCTGTGCTAAAACTGTTATACTGTGTGTAATGATAAATATTAAACTAAAAATAATTACTTGTTTCATTTATTCTCTTTATTTATTGCTTTTATTGTATTACTTCTTATGATTTGCTTTTATGATACAACTTCTTTTACTACTTGCTATATTTTTCAATATACTTTAATCTTTTTACTTTTATCTTTTATCAGATCTCTAAACTTTACTTCCTACTATTTACTTCTTACTACTTACTATTTTGTCTTCTATTCTTTACTTTTCCGGTACGTGTACAAGAAAATATTCTTTAGCAGATCTGCCAATTGAATTCGCCTCACTTAAAGTCATATGCATATCATCAGGAGTATCATCATCATGCCCGGCTTCCAGTATTGCTAAATCAGAACCTTTAGCATGTTTTACTAAATCTTCACAATAGGCCGTATCGCCGCCGTAACATATTTTAAAATTGTTAAATGTAAACTTGTAACCAAGTGAAGGCACCTGCCTGGTAGTTTTATTGTCTGATAGATATTCTTTATGTATAACAGGAAAAGGTTTAACTAAAACTTTTTTACTTGTAAATGATTTATCTCCGGTAATTTCTCTTAAGATTATATCGTAAGTTATACTGCGGCTGTAAACTTTCATAAAGGCATTATAGATGTGAACAATTTCCAGACATCCTTTAGGGTAATGTATCACCATGGGTGTCTTCTTGTTCATAACTCGCAGGTACGTTAGTAATGACCAGACTCCGCCGACATGATCGTGATGACCGTGCGTAACAAATACGTCTGAAATATTTAAAATATCCTTAATCTTTAGATCTTTATTAAGATCTCGTAATATGCCATCACCGGGATCTACAATAAAATGTGCATTATCTGCTTTTATTAAAATCCCTGTTGCAATATTGGGTATAGAGCAGAATATTTTTATCGAAAAATTTTCTTTAGCCCAGCATATCGGATATTTATTTTTTTTCATTTGTTAACGGAAAGAATTATTAATAAGAAACTATTTTCTGTTCTTGCATTCTTTTTGGTTTTTGCATCTCGCAAAAATATTAAAGGAGTAACTGTCCATTTCAAACCCTAACTTATCACTTACCTCCTGGGGAATCTTGCTTAACCGCGGATCAGAAAACTCAACTATTTTTCCACAATCCACACAGATTAAGTGATCGTGAGTTTGTCGTTTGTAATTACTTTCGTATCTGTTAAGGTTATCACCAAAATTTCTTTTGCTTAAAAGATCACATTGAGCAAGCAGTTCAAGAGTATTATAAACCGTGGCACGGGATACTTTTGACTTTAAATTCTTTAACTGGATGAACAAATCATCTGCCCCAAAATGACCATCGTGTTCAAGCGCAGCATCCAGAACTTCAAACCTTTCGGGTGTTATTCTATTCTTGCCTCGCTTAAGAAAAGTCCTGAATACTTCTGCTGCTTTTTCGTTTCTCACTTTTTTACTCGCTTCTTACTGCGTTAAAATAAATTCATACATAACTAATATCAAGAATTAATTTCTCCAATTTTCTCTTCTCGATTCTAGCCTCTTACTTTTATCTTTTTACTTTACTCTTTTATCTTCGGTCAAGTACGTCTCACTTCTTTCGTCTCGCTTCTTACTTCTTACTCATTAAAACCCCGCCAGGTTTAACAGATTAACAGTTATCAAAGAAAACACGTATGCGATAGATGTAAAAATAATTATTTGTAAAATTGGTATGCGCCATCCGCCGGTTTCTTTTTTAGAAACCGCCACTGTGGAAAGACACTGCATCGCAAAAATAAAAAATACAATAAGCCCTACTATTGTGGGTACTGTAAATAACGGTTTACCAGTTTCTTCATTTACGGCATCCTTCATAGCAAATAAAATAGATGATTGCAGGTTATCTTCATCAGTTACTTTGAATATCATCGCAAGCGAACTCACAAATACTTCACGCGCAGCAAAAGCAGCTATTAATGATACACCAATTCGCCAATCCATACCAAGCGGACTCATAACCGGCTGAATTATTTTTCCAAGATCTGATGCGTAAGATGTAGAAAGTCTTTCTGCTTTTATCAAATGAACTGCTTCTTCATGCGATAAACCGGTTGTGTTTACTTCCGGACTATGATTCGGGAAGTATGTTAAAAACCATATAGCTATTGAAAGGACAAGTATTATTGGTCCTGCTCTGTATATATACTGTTTAGCATTTTCAAATGAATTTCTTATAACGTTCTTTATTTTTGGCACACGGTAAGCAGGCAGTTCAAGTATAAAGGATGAACTATCAACCGCATTAATTATTTTTTTATTAAACTTATTAATAAATGCCGCTACTATTAATGATCCTATAATACTTGATATGTATACAACTGCCAGTGCAATCCCAGCAAGCCATGCTTTATCAGGAGGAGTTAGAAAAGCAATTAGCAAGGCATAAACAGGTAATCTTGCGCTGCAGCTCATAAGAGGAATTATAAAAATAGTAAGCAGCCGTTCACGCCTGTTTGAGATAGTTCGTGCAGCAAGAATTGCAGGTATAGCGCATGCAAAACCTGAGAGCATTGGTACAAATGATTTACCGTTTAATCCTATTTTTGAAAGCGGCTTGTCTATCAACATGGCACCACGCGCCAGGTAACCAGTATCTTCAAGTAAACCAAGTATTAAGAACAATATCAATATCTGCGGAAGAAAAACTAGTACGGAACCCGTTCCGCTTATTATTCCGTCAGCAATTAAATCACTGTACCAAGTGTGTCCCAAAAATCCTGCCGCGGTAGTGGATAAATATCCAAATAATTCATCTACAAGTTCCATAAATGGATTTGCCAGCCAGAAAATAGACGTAAATGTAAACGCCATAATCAGAAAAAAGAAAACTAAACCCCAGCGCCTGCTCAATAAATACTTATCTATTTTAAGTGTTAGTTCATCAGGTCTGTTGCTGCCGTATTTTAATGTCGGATTTAATATTTTTAATTTTTCATTCGCCTGCAGTAGATTAGGTGCATTGATGTTTTTAATCTCAACAATTACATTCTTTTCAATTCTCTCAATCTCTTTGTAAATACCAAGTAGTTTTTCCTTGCTGATATTTTCAAATACTTTATGCGGAGAATTTCTTTCTTTTATTTCATCATCATTAAGTTTTGGTTTTACACAACTGAGCAGTTTATCTATACCTCGTCCGCTTCTTCCGTCTACCTTTATAACTCCGCAGCCTAATTCTTCCCCTAATTTATTCTCATCAACTTCAAATCCTCTTTTTGCAAGGATGTCATTCATAGTTAATGCAACTATTACGTTAAAACCTGATTCAATTAATTGTTTTGCCAGCAAAAGATGTCTGGATATCTGGCTTGCATCAACTGTGGCTACTAATAAATGCGGAGATCCGAATTCAGGATGATTGTATAAAGAGTTTATTGATACTTCTTCATCGGGAGAGTTAGGGTTCAAACTTATTATACCCGGGGAGTCCAATACATCGGCGTCTATACCGAATTTACTTTGGATTTTACAGGTTGAGTATTCTACAGTGGAACCGGGGTAATTTACAGTCTTAAAATTTTTTCCGCTTAGCTGATTGAAAAGAGTTGTTTTACCGGAGTTCGGAGGACCAACAAGGGTTATTAAATGTAACTTCACCAGGGAAGCAGTTTTCATGATAATATGATGCAGTCAGCTTCGTGTTTTCTTATTGCTATTAATGTGCCCCTTAATGCAAAGGCTAACGGATCATTAAACGAAGATGAATTTACCAGTTCAATTTCCTGACCCGGGGTAAATCCAATCTCTAATATTCTCCTGAATGATGGGTGTGAATTATCCACATCACTTATTATTGCACGTTCACCAAAATTTAATTCTGAAGCTGTTTTCATAACTTTTGCACATTATTTAGATTTAGTCTATATAAAATTACTCTAAGTTCTTGTAACTGTCAAGATATTTATAATCATTTCTTTTTGAAAAGTGAGACGCAAAAGGTTACTCAATGAATTAGAACTACTTGCTTCTTACTCCAAACTTTTATCTTTTTCCTTTAATCTTTTGTCTTGCTCTAAACTTTTGTCTTCTTCCTTTATTCTTTATTCTTTAATCTTTTGTCTTATGTAAACGGTAATTCCTTCTTACGACTGTAAAATTATTTACACCTATACGCTTTTTACTTACTTTAAGGATCGAATTATTAAAGGTAGATATGGCAGGAAAATTTTGGATGCTATTTTTCTATTATTCTTTACTCTTTAAAATACCTGTTTTAGTTAACTAATTAGCACTTTAAACGTCATTTCTGTCATATACTCCATTTGTTTTTTTTACATTTTTACTGTTTTTCTAATTTATTTGATCAGCGTCAATCTTGTCAAATAATGGCACTAATCTTGAAAAATAGTTTCTGCAAATAATTCTTTAACATTATGTAATAATCGGAGAGATAAGATGGAGATCGCAAAAATAGCATTCCTTGAAACCTATACACTAAGTGAAAACGGTGGTGTTATGGGCGCCATTTTGGTAACTGATGCTGAAACTAAACCTTTGGAATTTAGAGTTACTGCACCTATTCGTCCTACAAGTTTTCAGAAAACTTTGTATGGTGATGTTTTACTTGAACACATCCTTGTTGAATTAATTTCTGTTCCGCTGCTTAATGCAGTCAATGAACAGATTGATCTTATTGTCGTTAAGGATCCTCTTTTTCTTGGTGCTAATAATAAACAGGGAATAAGAGTAGTGCGCCTGTTAAGTGATGAAAAACAAAAATCCAGAAGCAATACCGCAGTTGAACTTCTTAATACACCTCTTAACGGATCAGCTAAGGGATACCTGGAAACTTCTCAAAAGTTCGGTGAAGAACTAAAAGGTATTAAAGAACGCCTGGAAAAAATTGCTGAATCAAGAAATCTTTCTGAACCGTTTGAAAGACTTAAAGCAGCTTGCGAGCAGGTTCAATTACAACGCACTAACGATTAATTATAGTTCATTTAAATGATCCGCAACGCCAGAGAAAAAATAGCTTCTAAAGTTTCTAAGTTTGAAGCCACCGATGAGTTCGTTTTTGCAAAGTGGCTCCGTGTTCCCAAAATTACTACTGCAGATGTTAAAGAATTGTATACTGTGGATGAACCGGAGAATTTTCCTGTTGAACAATTAAATATTCCAAACGGAATTAAATTAAAATTCCGTCTTCAGTTACATAAAATACCTGAGATAAGACAAAGCTATATTATTGATAAACCAAAAGCTTACCTTATTTTCTTCGGCCTCACTAAGCCGCAGCTTTATGTTATGAAGGAAAAAGTTCTTGTAAAACCAGAGGTTATAAATCTTAATTCAGCACTTCCTCAAATACCCGAGATTTTAGATCAGTCATCTATTTTTATTGCTCAGCAGCCGGCGCTATATGATAAATCATCTGTGTTTATTGCAAAAGCACCTGAATCATTTGATCTCTCAGGCCAATTTGCTGTTGATCCCGTTGCGTCATTTGATCAAAACATAGGTTTTACAAACGTTACTGTTAACGAAGTTCCGCTCCTTATTACACCTCCTGTTGTTACTGATGAACTTGCAAACCTTATTCCTGAAATTTTTAATATCGAACTTCTGAATATTGAAAAGTTTGATCATACATTGGTTGATTCTATAGGCTATTTGATCGATAAGCTTCCCCAAACGGTTATTAATAAAATTGATGTGCCCGGAATTGATGATATTCTTAAAAGCAGTACGACGTCTTTTTCTGTTCCTATTGATGAAATGCTTCAGGCAGATGTAAAGTTTTATTCGCCTTCTTTTGAAATTGCACATCCTGTTTTTAAAGTTAAAATTGATATTCCTAAAACAGTTGTCAAAAAAGTAGTTATCAAACAAAAGAATCTTGAAACTGTTGTTATTGATGCACTTAATGATGACTCTATATCCGAATCGGTAAAAAATAATATTCTGTCGTTATTATCTTCTTTTCGTGAACTCGGCTGGGCAGAGTATTCTAAAATGATTAATCCTCTTACGGATCAGCAGCTTCAGTCATCTGAGTTTCTTAGTGCTAATAATTTTGCAGTGCTTAATGACGAACTTGGTTATGAAAAGTTTGATCAGACATCGGCTGCACTTGGTTACCTTAATAAAAAGGGAAGTATAAAATCTGTTTTGCTTTTAAGCGATAAAACACGGTTTAATGAATACTGGACCCCTTCATTAAAGTCTTTTGTTAAGGATCTTAAGATTAAAAAAGTTGAGCCAGGTACAACTAAAAAAGTAAAAGGTTCTTCAGTAATCTGGTTCCTTGATGTAAATGATATTGGAAAAACTGAACTTAAGGATTTTGATAAGCTTGATCTTATTCTGTTTGATGAACTTGTAAATGTTAAGTCTGCTTCAGAACAAATTGATGCTCTTGTTAATAAAATTGAACCGGCTTATATCTGGTTCTTAACTCCTGTTATAAATGATAAAGCAGTTAAAAAGTTTTTAGAGGAATTCCCGTTTACCCAAAAAGTTGAATTTAATACCTTTGGAAAATCTCTTTCTGATATCCAGGGTGATGAACCTGTTACTACTATTAAAGATATCTGGTTGTATCTTGATGAAATGCAGGGATTTGAATATTCAGAAGCTATTAATCAGGCTAAAGCGGAGCTTACCGAGTTATTCGACAGCCCTAATCCATTAAGATTTCAATCTAATATTTTTACAATTATCCATAAACTAAAACAAATTCTTAATTTTTCAGCTTTCCGTAATATCAGTCCTAAGGCTAATCTGCTTATAGAACAGGTTGAAGCCATCGCTAAAAATAAAAAGAAAGCAATGGTCTTTACTCAATATGATGTAAATGGAATGAAGAAGATTGAGAAAGCACTGGAGATGAATAATGTTAAGTTTGTGGTAGGCAGAAACGGAATGTCTGCTGAAGAACTTAAACATACTCTATCTTCGTTTTATGATCGCCATGATATTACCGTATTCCTTACCAATCTTAAACCGTCGCGTATAAATATAAATCTTAAAATGGTGCCTTTTATCTTTAATTTCGATCAATGGTGGAACCCTGTTACACAGTGGCAGAATGATGATGAAATAGGTATTAACGAAATAGTTCACGAACCTGTAGTCGTTTATAATTATCATATTAAAAATACTTTTGAAGAAGAGCTTAAACGTCTAATGAAAGAAAGGGGACTGGATAACCGATACCTCTTTGATAATCTTAAAAGCGAAACGCTCTCTGAACTTATTACTATGGAAGATTGGCTATATATTTTCGGTATGAATGATCAGTTTATAAAAGTATTGAATAGTGAACGTACAAAGATTTTTAAACAACTTCAGACTATTGATCTTAATGGCTTTAAAGGACTGATGAAATTTTTCTTCAGTTACCTTGGCTACCGCGATTTAAGTGTTATGGATATTGACGATGATCCTATGTTTTACATAATCGGATCTGGAAGAAAAGGAACAACACCAGTTAATCTTCACGGTAAATGTTTACTAACAACTGATCTCAAAAAAGAAGATTACGAAGAAGTAATACACTTCAAACCTGCTGCAAACGAGATCAAAAGAAAATTTGTTATTACCAACGGCGACTTTGTCGAAAAAGTAAAAAACGGGACAATGTACATTGATTGCAAAGACCTCGCAAACTTCATCCTAACCCTCGGCCTTAAACAACACCTTTCTAAGAGTAAAGATAAAAGTACAAAGTAAGAAGTCCTGCTAATAAGCGTTTTATATTCTTTAGTCTTTTTACTTTAATCTTCTATCCTGTCCTAACCTTTTATCTTTTTACTTTAGTCTTCTATCCTGTCCTAACCTTTTAACTTTTTACTTTAGTCTTCTATCTGTCCTAACCTTTTATCTTTTTACTTTTGTCTTTATTCTTGATCTACCCTTTAGTCTATCTACTTTAATCTTTATTCTTGGTCAAACCTTTTATCTTTTTACTTTAATCTTTTATCTTGATCAAGCCTTTTATCCAGAATCCTCGTTTTACTCACAATCGAACCTAATATTTTTTTTAATTGATCCGATTCGTCTAATAATAAATCTAATGCATTCACCCTTTCAATGTCATTTAACGTTTCTTTTATAATTCTCAACCAATAATTTGATTCTCTCATTTCTCGTAAAGCTATCCTTACTTTATTATTAAAATCAGCTTTAGATGAACCTGCTTGTGATTCTTCATAATTGGCTCCTGAAGAAGTTGCAGATTTACTTAGTTGATATCTGACCACATTAAATTCTGGTGATTTAGGAAGATTGGGTAAAAATTTTAATACTCGAACAGCAAATAAAAATAATCTGTTATTTAGGTCATCTTTCACAAACATCCTCCAATCTAATCGAACTAACTTTTTCGATTTGTCTTAAAACTTACTTTAATCTTTTTACTTTTGTCTTTAATCTTGATCTACCCTTTACTCTTTTTACTTTTGTCTTTAATCTTGATCTACCCTTTACTCTTTTTACTTTTGTCTTTAATCTTGATTTACCCTTTAATCTTACTTTTAAAATACTCCATCGTTTTTATAAGCCCTTCGTTACGTGCTACCTTAGGTTCCCACCCTAGAACACGTCTTGCCTTTGTAATATCCGGCTGTCTAACCTGGGGATCATCAATGGGCAGCGGTTCATAGATTATCTTACTTTTAGAATTTGTTATCTCAATAATTTCCTCAGCAATTTGTCTAACAGGTATCTCTTCAGGGTTTCCGATGTTAACCGGTTCTTTCTCATCGGAGAGTAATAAACGATAAATCCCTTCCACCTCATCATCAATGTATATAAAACTTCTGGTTTGACTGCCGTCTCCAAAAACAGTAATAGGCTCATTGTTTAATGCCTGAGAAAAAAATGCAGGTATAGCACGGCCGTCTTTTAATCGCATACGCGGACCGAAAGTATTAAATATCCTAACTATCCTAGTATCAATATTATGATATCTCTGATACGCCATTGTAAGAGCCTCGGCAAATCGCTTTGCTTCATCATACACTCCGCGGGGACCAACAGGATTAACATTGCCCCAGTAATCTTCTTTCTGAGGATGCATCAATGGATCACCGTAAACTTCTGATGTAGAAGCAAGTAAAAATCTTGCACCTTTTTCTTTTGCTAATCCTAATGCTTTATGCGTTCCTAAAGATCCTACTTTTAATGTTTGTATCGGCAGCTGGTGGTAATCAATCGGACTGGCAGGGGAGGCAAAGTGCAATATGTAATCTACATCGCCGGCAACATGTATAAAGTTTGTTACATCGTGATGTATAAACCTAAATTTAGGATTTCCAAATAAATGCTGAATGTTATCAAGACTGCCGGTTAATAAATTATCAATGCAGACTACATTCATTCCTTCTTTTATCAACCTGTCGCATAAATGCGATCCTAAAAAACCTGATCCGCCTGTAATTACTACTGTTGCCATTTTTTTCCTTGTATATTTTACCCGCCGTAGCGGATTTTATATTGATTTAAACTTTACTCTTTAATCTTGATTTACCCTTTTATCTTTTTACTTTTGTCTTTAGTCATGATTTACCATTTACTCTTCTGCATATTACTACTTACTGCCGAATGTTAAAAATCATACACGATCAATCCAATACTCTGGTTGACGGTTTTGATGAGCCACAGCAATAATATAGATCTTATCGATATACAATGTGTATATAATACTAAAAGGGAATTTTCTTAATAGTGCTTTTCTGGTATGCTTGGAATTTCTGGTAAATAAATCAGGGAATTGTGATATAAGCTCAGTTGTCTCTAATACTTCTTCAAAAAATATTTTACCTAAACCTTTTAATTGTAATTCATAATACTCAATTGCATCATCCAGCTCTATAGAAGCTGGTTCAATAATTTCAATCTGCATTTATTTGTAACGCTCAATAATTTCATTAATTGAAATTGATTTTACTCTGTTTTCTTCCAATGCTTTATATCGTTTCTCCGATTCATCAGCCCATATCTTTTCTATATTCTCATCAGGTTTATTCAAACTCCTTGTCAGCATCTCAATAAGCTGTAACCGCTCAGCCGGACGCAGCTGCAAAGCCTCTTCAAAAACTGATTTAGTATTCATTATTTTATCCTATTATTTTTTTCTTCACCAATATTAAAAAAAGTATTCAATAAAAAATAGATAAAGAAATAGAATTATATATTAATTGGTTGGTAATATTTACATTTGCCTGTCAGTTATCAGTGCCTAGTTCATATTCATTGAGCATTGTTCCGCCAAGGCGAATTGAAAATTGATCATTTGATTGCCTACTGCGTACTGGATACTGACTATTGATGACACGTCTAGCTTCTTTCATCTCACTATTTAACATTTTTAAACATACTTTTATCCTTTTACTTTACTCTTTAATCTTTACGGAAATCTTCTCACTTCTCGCCTTTAGCCTCTCACAGCTTTCATCTTAAGATTGAGCATCCAACATTCAAAGTTTATAATTTATAATTTATAATTGTTAATCGTTCCCGTCCCTTGCTTACTTTCTCCTGTATCCTTCGTGCTGCCCACAGCAATTCCCATCCTGCAATTGCCGTTAAATAATCCGCCGTCCTCAATAACAAATGCTTTTACAATTATATCGCCGTTTATTTTTCCTCTTGATGTAAGAGTTAATTTTTCCTTGGCTTCCAAACTGCCGGTTACAGTACCCCCGATAGATATTACCGAAGCATTTATTTTTCCATTAACACTACCCGATTCACCAACAGTAATGTTATTTTCAGAAATTATATCACCCTTAATCTCTCCATCAACTCTTATATTGCCGTTTGTTGTTACCGTGCCTTCTATTTTTACACCGCTGCTTATAATTGTAGTCTCTTCCGATTTTGTCGATTCGCCATAAATTGATTTCATTTTAATTATCCTGTTTAATAATTGATAAAATAGTTTTCAGATAAAAACATAAATAGATATTGATTTTATACATAAACAAAATAATTCTTATAATCACTATCAATATATTTTCAAGTAAATGATTAAGCGCGATTTTTTAATGGGTATGAATATCTGACTGACAGGTTTGACGGAGAAGTGGTGTTTTATAAGTGATTGGTTGGGAAAAGTGAGGAGTTCTTAGTTGTAAGTAATCAGCGTTAGAAGCAAGAGGTAAGAAGAAGTAAGTAAAGTAAGAAGTAAGGAGTAAGAAGTAAGAAGTCTTAGCCCTGTGTTTCACCTCTCACGTCTAGCTTCTTTCGTCTCACGTCTTTCGTTTATTGTTCTTAGTCATTGAACATTGAAAATTGAACATTCATAATTTTTCATTATTAATTGCGCTTTCCGCTCTGTACCTCACTTCACCCATAAAAATCTGGCTGTTTTTTACAACTATTTATCATTAACTATTAAACAACTCTAATTTCTTTTCGATAATAGATAGAACCATTTTTTACTTTTCAGTATTTAAATGTTTTCGGAGTATATTAGATGCAAATTTGAACATCAAATTGCACTTAACACGACCTTAAAATATGAATTGATGAATCTATTCAATGAATTCCATCGTTAAAAATTCACTGTTGATTTTATTACTGATTAGTAAATTGATATTAAGTCAGCAAAGTGCTGCTGATAGTCTGAAAAACGAACTTGATAAAAGTCAGGGGCAGCGTAAAGTTGATCTTCTAAATGAACTTTCCGATATCTACCAGTATATAAATACAGGCACAGCAATAAACTATGCTGAAGCATCAGTTAATTTAGCCGCTTCTATAAACTATAAAAAAGGATTGGCAAATGGTTATGGCAGTCTGGGCTACTGTTATGTTAATCTTGATAATAAGAAAGCATTAACTTACACCAAAAAAGCTCTAAGCATTCGTACCGAATTAAATGATGAGGCGGGCATTGCAACCTCTAACAATGTTATTGGCGTTATATACTATTATACAGGTGATTATCTTAACTCAATCGACTATCATCTTAAAGCATTGTCTATGCGTGAAAAAATAGGTGATCAGGGCAGAGTTGCCACCTCCTATAACAACATTGCACTTGTGCATATTGCAATCGAAAACTATGAAACTGCACTTGATTACCTTGAGAAAGCTCTTGCAATAAGGATAAAGAACGGCAGCAAAAGAGGAATTGCAATTATTAAAGACAACATCGGTGATATTCATTCTAAAATGGGTGAGTATGATGAAGCCTTTAAATATTTTACTGATGCACTCGCTATAAATAAAGAAATTGGCAATAAAAAATCAGAAGCCTACAGTAGTTACAATATTGCAAATGTTTATCAGAAACTTAATGATACCACAAATGCAATAAAATATTATAATATCGCTCTGGATATCTATACGCAGTTAGATGAAAAAATGGGATATCAAATGTTGAAAATGGATTGGCCAGGTTATATAATGAACTTGGTTTAATCATAACTGCAATCAAACATGCAAATATTGCTTTCACTTCTGCCCAATCTATAAACTCACTTGAAAATGTTGCCTTTGCCGCCGGCATTCTTAGAAACTGTTACGCAAAAATTAATGATTATAAAAATGCATATACTTATTCGGAAATATTCATAAGCGCTTCCGATAGTCTGAAGAATTCTAACAATTATAAGCGGCTGGCCAAAATAGATTTTGATTACAAAGTTGAAAAGCTTAAAAAAGAAAAAGAGTTTGAGCTCAATAAGCAAAAATCGTTTATTATGTATCTTATTATTACGCTTGTTCTTTCTTTTATGATTTTTGTGCTTATAATATTCGGATATATCAGCAAGAGAAAATTAAATAAAAAACTTAATCTTCTTAATACAAGATTAATCGAAATCAATTCCTCTAAGGATAGATTCTTTTCAATTATTGCACACGATTTAAGAGGACCCTTCAACGTGCTGCTCGGTATCTCAGAAATGTTATCTGGGGATGCAGAAAATCTAAGCGGGGAAGAGATTAAACATTTTAACTATTTGCTAAACCTGTCATTAAAAAAACAATATGAGCTTCTTACTGATCTTCTGGAATGGGCTAAGTTGCAAAACGGAAGCAGTAAATTAAATTATCAATCTATAAATCTTTATAGTGAACTGAATAGTTTAATTGTTTCGCTGCAAATTACAGCTTCACTAAAAAATATAAATATTATTAACAATGTTGATGATAATATTTTATTATATGCTGATAAAAATATGCTCCTGCTGGTTCTGAGAAATTTAATCTCAAACAGTATTAAGTTCACAAATAAAAATGGCTGCGTTAAAATTTCTGCTGAGCAGGCGAAAGATTCAGTTGAAATTATTATTGAAGATAACGGTATAGGCATCTCTGAAGCAGATCTAAAACAACTACTAAGAATTGATGTGTATCATTCTACAACCGGAACTGCTAATGAAATGGGTACTGGTCTTGGTTTGATTCTTTGTAAAGAAATTATAGAAAAACATTCCGGCAGTATTAAAATAGAAAGTAAGCTAAATATAGGCACCAGAATCATAATCCAACTCCCTGTAAATCTTATAAATCCAGTATCCAGCATCTAGTATCTTGTATTAATGACTAAGTATTTCTACGCTCTGTGCTTAGCGCTTTCCGCTCTGCATCTTGCTTCTTTCGTCTCACGTCTTTCGTTTATTGTTCTTAGTCATTGAACATCGAAAATTGAACATTCATAATTATTCAATATTCATTATTCATCGCCCCGAATTCCGCTCTTTGCAACTATCAGTATCTAGCATCTAATATCCAGTATCAGGTATCCAGTTCCTCCTACTTAACTTTTTCTCTGATTTTATTTGCCTCATCAAGAGAATTATAATAACCAACTCTAACCCTGTACCATATTCCATCAAGCTCAGGCAATTCTGCAATCGCTATAAAAGCATTGTAACCCTCTGATTGAAGGCGTTTAGCTTCGCTTTCTGCTTTTCCCCTTGCACGCCAGGACGAAATTTGAATACAATACAGATACCCGTCAGTAAAAATCATCTTGCCGACATTTCTCTCAGCGGCATTATTATACTTTGGTGATTCAGTCGGACTGGTTAAATCTTTAGCTTTATTTTCGTTATCTGATATTAAAACAATTGCAACTCTTCTGTTTAAAGCTTTACCTGATTCAGTAGAGTTATCTGCTATCGGATAATCAGGACCATAACCATTGTATAGTAGCCTGGCAGAGCTAATACCATTACTAACAAAATAATTATATACTGATTTTGCTCTGTTAATAGATAATTCATTATTCAGTTTTAGTGAGCCTGTGTTGTCTGTATGTCCTTCGATTTTCCATTTAGTTTCAGGATAATCTCTCATAACCTTTAAAACTTTGTCAAGTTCAGGATAAGCAGCATTTAATAATTCAGCTTTACCGGTTTCAAAATTTATTCCTCCGCTTAAAATAAATTCTGTTTTCTTAATTGGTTCAAATACTTCCTCCTCAACAGGGCAGCCCCATTTATTTACTTCTGTTCCCACAGGCGTATTAGGACAAAGATCTTTATAATCATAAACACCATCATCATCAGTATCCAGAGGACAGCCGCGTGAATCAACCGCTACTCCTAAAGGAGTGTCGTTGCATAAATCCTGATAATCATGTACACCATCACCATCTATATCCAGCGGACAGCCGTCTAAATCTACAGGAATATTTTTAGGCGTATTGTTACATTTATCAAGATAATCGGGAACACCGTCTTTATCGGAATCCACAGGACAGCCAAATTCATCAACCTTTACGCTCGGAGGTGTATCCGCACATAAATCATCTTCATCCTTAACTCCATCATTGTCACTGTCTGAAATACCTCCGAAGTAAAATGAAAGACCGGCTCTGGCAGTAAAAAATAAATCATTCTGAGTGCCGTTTGAAATTGAATTATCAACATCGTCAAGATTATCAATAGGCAGATAGTTGTAAGTCATTGCCAGATTAATACTAATTGAATTCGATACAAATAATCTGCTGCCAAGTTCCCCAATAATTGACCAGGTAATATTGCCATATGCATTTTCTCTGTTGCGGGGCAGCTCATTACCATCTAAATCTTTAGGATTGAAATACATATAATTAGCTCCAAGAAAAGCATATGGATAGAATATTTCTGAGGCATTAATTGTATAAGTTAAACCTGCACCTACCGATGCAATTTCAGTTAAATACTCCGGAATAGTTGGATATGAAGAATTATTAGCGTACGTCCCGGATCCATTTAATTGACCATAATAACTGAATCCTCTTAGACCAAATACACCCATAGTTCTGGATGGAAAAAAATAATCAACTGATATTTGACCTATGTAACTAATTTGATCATCACTAAAGTCAGTCCTGGGATATGTAGCACCGCCTTCAAAATTTAATGCAAATCTGTTCGAAAGAGGATTGAACATTTTGTTTTCAACCGACTGCGATAAAATATTTTGAGTATTTAGTAAAACAATTGATGTTAATAGTATTATAATTGTTCGCATAATCTCTCCCTACTGAAATGGATAAAATTAAAAACCATGAGAAACAGTAATACCAAAATAATGATTATCTGACAATTTATAATCAAGTTTACTTCCATTATGTTCATCCGCAATTCTTAAAAAAGAATAATATTCTTCTGCAATTACCTGATGCCACGGGCGGAATTTTAGTTAGCTTAAAAAATATAAACTGTTCAAATCAATATTAAATATTAGAAAATCGAAATTAGTATGACCACAACAGTAATAAAAAAAGAAAAGTAATAAAGCGGCAAGTGAATTTTGGGTAAGGTGACAATCAATATCTTGTAAAATAGATATACTAAAAAACTTCTTAAAAGTGTATCGCTAATCTTATAAGAATCCGGTAAATCAATAAATTGAACTGCTATATATATAGACGAAATTAAAACTGTTATAATAAGATCCCCGCCGGTTAAAAATTGCTGACTTAAATTTGCAACTCTTTCTTTGAACAAAGCGAAGAATATTATCAGTATGGAAAGTATAAAAATAAATAGTTGATTAAAATTTATATAGTCAATTAGCGGTGCAGGGTGTAATGTATAAAAAAATCCGCTAAGACCTGTTATTAAAAAAAACAAAACTATATTAATTAAAACCAATAATTCAGGGTAGTAACTATCATTTTTTATCTTGGTGGTTGAATAAAATAAAGACGGTAGCAGTAATAAAATAAAATAACGATAAAAATAAACACTGTTATTCACCTCGTTAAAAATAAGAAATGCGAATAAAATGATTAGACTTAATGAGATGATAGGAAGCAGGATTATTTTATAAATTTTGGGAATTAAATCAGGGATACTGTTATATACCTTGCTGTAAGTAATTAGTATCTTCTTTTTAATAAGAAAAGTTAGAATGTGCTCGATAGAAAAAAATAAAATTATTAATACTGTAAAAATTATTAAAGCATTTGCTTTGGAAAATTTAGCATAATAAATGGCTAGCAATACAAACATTACAGAAAATATGTGTATCAGCAATACAACAGTTTTATGTTTTATTTTTTTATTTAAAAGGATATGGTGAAGGTGATTTGCATCCGCCAGGAATAAATTATTGCCGCGTTTAAATCTTACTAATATAACTCTTATCGTATCTATTATTGGCAAAGCCAGTGCAATTACTATAAATGTTAAATCAATTGTATTGGAATATGATTTGGTGGTGTCTTGCGGATTAACAGATACCACACCTGATATTATAATTACCAGGCTTGTTATCAAATATCCCAACGTTAAAGAACCGCTGTCGCCTAGAAATATCCTGGCCGGATTGGCATTAAATTTCAAAAATCCTAATGTAGTTCCAATCACTGCTGCTGAAAGATAACCGGTAAAAATCATTCCGCTTCCCATATTCAATAAAAAACACATCGAAGCCACAATTAAAGAATATCCGGTAACAAGGCCATCCAGTCCATCCATTAAATTAAACGAATTTAATATTCCTAAAATCAGAACAAATAATACCAGATTATTTAAACCGTATGGCAATGTAATGTTGACTAATTTAATTATAGGATATTGATATTCATTGAAGGAAATTATTAATAAAATTACAGCAACTGATTGCACTAAAAATTTTATATTCCACTTTATACTTCTAAGATCATCCAATATGCCTAGAATAAAAACTACTAAAGCACCGCTTATGAAGAATAATATTGAAGATATATCATGATAGAATGTTAATGTTATTGATATAATAACAGCAAAAATTATAACACCGCCAAGCCTGGGAATTGGTTCTGTGTGGATATGCCGGTCTTCACCGTTCGGTTTATCAACGATATTATTCTTAAAAAGAAAGTTGATAAAGTATGGCGTTGCACCGACGGTAAATAAAAAAGATAAAAATATTATTATCAGATTTATCACTATTAATCACCCCTTGCAATGCTATCTTGGAGCAAGGTTATATAGCATGTAAATATTAGGTCTTCGCAAATTCATACTATTAGTAATTCCTTTTTTATTAATTCAAAATTAATACATAATGCACTGAATACAAAACTCAGCTTACTTGTGTTGTAACTCATTATTCACATGTAATATTCATCCGGTTCTAAAAATATATTTATCACTTAATCCATTTATCAAAATAATTCTCATATTTATATATCATCATACTGAATGATTGTCTATACAAATGATTAAATGTAAAAGTAGATTTTTATACTACGAATTATTAAGAGCTAATTTAAAAAGTTGAAGGTTATTGAGGGAAGTGTAAATAAATATTTTATTTTAGTGCAAACTAATGTTTAAGTTTTATGCATACACAAGACCTTATCATAAAGTTAATTCCCAAAAACAATACAGGTTAAATTCAGAATCCATAATTAATTGTTGTAGAAAAAGATGATCCTTTTTTTACACTAAATTCATTTTCAAATCTGCCGTCTGAATTAAAAACATTACGATAGTCAATGGTAAAAAATAAATCGTGAAAAGGATTGTAGCTTATTTTTATACCTAATTCAGAATATGTGCTTACATCTCCCGAGAGAAGGGGATACGTGGAAGTTACTCTATTATAATAGTCGTTTATGTCTTCCTTTGAACCTTTCTTTATCAATTGAAACATAGCTTCAATTTTTAATGGACGGGCTAAATACTGCTCAAATAAAAAATAATACTGAACTGAATTAGAACCTATCCAGTGACCCAACTGATATCCTGAACTAAAATATGTTTGTGCAGGATCCCCGTTCATATAGCTGTATGGTTTAATAGCTGTATACTCAATAGTTAAATAACTATCACTCCAGAAAGGATTGGTAAACTTACCGCCTAAAGTAACAGCATAAACCTGTGCATTATCACCGCCGCTGAATATTGATTCCGGTGAAAACTCATCAATATATAATGAAAGATAAAATTTACTCTTTATTTCTTCCCAGCGGTAAGAAGTGTTAAAAAATATCTGCGCATTATCTCCTGTATCACCGCCGCCCATGCTGTTGTAATGATCCGCAAGGCGGTAAAAAACCGGAAGGAAGTATATAAATTCTATCTGATCACTGTAGATAATTGATTCACCGAATGTTAACCACCAGCTTTCAAACGGCTCAAACGATAGTGAATGACTTACATAAAATTTCTGCCTGCTTGAATAGGATAATGACCTGTCTAAGTATGTTGATGTAACACCTGTATATCTAATAGAATTTGAATCGATCAGATCGGAATTTAACCACGCATGGATAAAATTATAATGAAACCATTTAACAGGGCTGATATCAAGTTTTATAAAAGGAAAACTTGGTGCTTTTGAAGAGAGAATAACGGGGGACTGATAACCGGAACCAATATTTATAAAATCCTTAGCCATTGTAAATTCTCCCCACTGCCAGCCGAAAGTTAACCCGCCTCTTGTCTCACTGTATTCTATTTTATCCACATCACTTTTTGATATAATCACTCCTGTTTCAGGTGAAAATCGTTTTCTGAAATCTAAATTATCACCTTCTCTAAATTATCTCGATAATCAAAATAAAAACCTAAAAAGCTGCTTATCCTGCCCTTAAATTTTATTCCGCCGTATTGATGATAATTCTTCTTTGAAAAATCATATCCCAATCCAAAAACGGGATCAACATCAAATGTAAAATTGCTGTCGTAGTATTTATATAACTTAAACCTGTTAACATCACCGGACCTAAAAAATTCACTTATCTCAGTTGTATCTTTTTCAATAAATTTTATTTCAAATGCATATTCTCTTTTGTAAAAATCTAATTGCTCTTTCTCAGTATTTGATAATGCGGAAACTTTATTACTAAGTTCTAATAATTTTTCAGCAATTGTAAGCCGGGTGTATGGGCGGATTGCATCAAATATTTTAAAAGAAACATCAAATGCAACAATAGGTAGTGCACACCACATAGCTTCTACCAACGATGGGTTTGTACCACCAGCACTGTGTCCATGAATGTAAATTGAACAATTACTCCGTATCTGATTAAGTATCGCCTGATCATAAATCGCATTTTACTAATAGTATGTTTTTTTAGATGTTTATACTGGTAATATAATTCTTTCCATAACTATTCTGGTACCAGTTACCAATAATTACAAGCGGTTTTTGTAAATTAAAAAAAGCCTCGAGTATTAAGTGTACATTATTTTCTGGCTCTATCCTACATACCAAGAATGCATAATTATCTGGAATCGAGTATTTATATTTGATGTCTTTTGATAATGGTATTATATCTGCTTGATCACCTCCATAAGCTATAAGGTTACTTTTTTTTATCGTATTCATCCAGGACATAATTTTAATTACCTCATTATCAGTTATAATATCATCCGCATACTGGACAGCTTTTCAGAATATTTAAGGAATGCTCTAATATATTTATTCCATTTGCCACGGCGATGTTCTAGTCATCAATGTTTATGATAATTTTTTTGTTTATAAATAAAACGGAATAGGGTAGTACAACACAACCTGAAACACGGTATTAGTATTTTATCATGTTGTTTTGCAGCCAAAAATAATGAAATAATGTCGTATAAAATGCTTTGAATGCCATTTGCGCGTAAAGGAATATATTTTAGGTTTGCTCCATTATAATTATCAAGTTTGTTTTGATAACTATTTGAACTACAATAAACTGTTATTGAAGCTTTCTGAGCCAATTTTTTAGTTAGATATTCTACAAGTTTCAAAACCACCATATTTAGCGGAATCCCGGCCGTACCAATAACAACTATTTTATTCTTAATCATAGCCTAACTATTTTATAAAATTTAACAGTTGATTTTCATAATTGTGTAATTATAATTTTGATAATCTTATTGAGGCATTTGAGAAGTTATTATAAATCTTCGGATTTTCTGATAAATTTCTTATTGAGCTAATCAACTTATTCATATCACTAGCATTTATTAAATAACCATTTTCTCCATCAATTACAATTTCAGTAGGCCCTCAGCAGGCGGCGCTATGATTGGTAAGCCATATGCCATACCCTCCAAAATAGTCAAACCAAATGACCCAATACAATAACTTGGGATTGTAAGATTTACTAATATATCAGCATTCTGATAAAAAGGGTGTAAATTTGATTGAGCAGAATATATAATGAAATTTTTCGGCGGATTGTGGGTCTTTATAAAATTTAATACTTCTTTGTGATCAGAACCAGCAACTAGACAGAATTTATATTCTGGTAATTTTCTTGCTAGATCAAGAAAAATTAAAACGCCTTTATAAACTTTGAGTGAACTAACCATTAAAATATTATTATAAGGACAATTTTTTTCTCTCTTCTCTAATAAATAAGCGGTTGAAATATTAATAAATTCAAAAGATAGGGTGGTTAACACTATGTTATGTTGATTTACTGAAATTGTTTTTTGGAGATAATTTGAAACAAAGATGACTTTATCTGCGGTCAATTTCATAACTTTAGACGCAATCTTTTGCATTAAATTTGGATAACGTAATGTTCATGTACGTGATAAATTATTTCTAATTTTAACAACCAGCCTGCAAATGCTGCTCCAAAGGCAAAATAGTATTAATATAAAATATTTGATTTTTTTTGAAAGAATGATTGAGTAAGACACTAAAAAACAATTGAAGCTGAGTTAATATAAACAGAAATGATAACCATATTTTATTTAATTTCCACTCATACATCAAAAATTTATATTTGATGTCAGGATTATCAGATAGAAATCCTTTCCCTTTTGAAGTATAAAGTGTAACTCTATGACCCTCATCAATCAATGCCCTAATAACTAAGGATAAAATAAAAGGACTTCCACTATAATTATTTAGGAAATGAAAACAAATGATTTCTTTTTTCATACTAATACTTTTTTTCATTTTCCAATTCTCAATTGCAATATTATAAAATTGATTGAACAGATTCCTCCGCTTTTCCCAAGTAAAATTATCGATGCAATTATTTACACCATGCGATAACAAATTTATTTTTTCAGGATTATTTAATAAATCTAATAATGCCTTTGATAGATCATCAACAACTTGATCGTAAGATATAATATTAAGTTCTAAACCACATTTTCTCAAATTACATCTTTCATTCCACAATGATTTAAAGAGATTGTTGGAATACCACAAGACATTGCTTCCCATATAGTTGTTGGTTGCCCTCACCCAAACTGGTAATAATATGTAGATGCGAAGATTTAAGAATATTAAAGACATCGGCTCTGGGTTTTGCCATCACCAAAATATACTTATCATATTTTGAATTTGTAATTTTCAGACATTTTCGCATTGCATTTTTTTGGGCCATCGCCAACTACATATGCAAATGATAATTGCCCAAATTTATTCTGGATAATGCTTCTATAAGAATAATTAATGATTTGTTAGCATCTATCCTACCAATCCATAAAATTTTAATAATATCATTTTGGTTTAAGTTTATAGTTCTTAAAGGGTTAATAATAGAAGAATTAGTAATCGCATTTTCGGGTAAATAGATTGATTGTTTATGATAATATTCTTCAATTAGTTTTTGATTTTCTGTCGTAGCTGTCAATAAAAGATCAGTGCGTTGAATTGCTTTTTTCAATCGAATATTATATTTGAATTGAAGCGTATTTATCATGTTTCTAAATATAAAAAACAGTTTTTCTATAATGGTCAATTTCTTGATCAATTGTTTAGGGCGGTTAGAAATCCCGCTTATAGGTCCCCAAATATATGGAAGATCAATTTTCCAAAGATAACCAGGCTCTCTATACCCTATAGGATTTAGAAAATGTATAATATCAAATTGTTCATTCTTAATTAAAAGGTTTACTCTGTTATAAACTTGCCATTGCCATATACGATAAGCCACATAAAATGAAAAGGTGAATAAACCACTCTTGTTCAATAAATTTACTGTTCTAGCAAAGACATTTGGTTTAATTCCAATTAAGCGGAAATTGGAATGTGGTTTTGTTATTAAGGCTTCTTTTGGAAGATCTAAATCTCCCATATGATCTCCAGATGCCCCATAAAAAACTACCAATTCATTCTCTTTTGACATTTCAGAAACATAATTCCAAGCCACTGAATATTCCGAACCACGAATTGGTGAAATTTGATAAGCAAGAACTATTATTTTTTTCATTAATCTTAATAATTTTAAAGGAAACTATATTTTAGCAGAATTAATTAATCTTATGAATAATTTAGGGTTCCATAACTGTTTAAATAATATTTAGAATAAGGCAATCTCAATTACAAAATTTCTATTTAGCATCATTAGTGATAATATTTTTAAAATAAACATTAATAGTTAGAATAGTTAATGAAATCCAGAATAGTTGTGAATTAAATGAAGTATTTATTAAAATGATTAGAAACATCAAGAATCCAAAGCTTAGAATTTCTTGTATCGCATTAGCTTTTATAATTATTATAAGAATTATTGAATTAATGATACCATTATCAATAATAAATGAAGGTAATAATCCACCGCCAAATGTGCCAGCTTCCTCCTTGTATCACTGAAGGGAAGTAATTAGCCGAAAAATCCATACCCATTCCAAAAGTCTATAAAAAAATTCTAGTGATTGTAGTGCCATAATTGTAGGAACGACTCTCACTGCAGCACTATGATCCACCTCTACCAGTAGATCAAAGTCAGGATTAAATAAATTTAATGCCTGCAAAACTGCATTTAGTCTGACTAATGGAATAAATTCGTATTTCAACCCAATGTAATAAATAAATACTATCAAAAGAAGAATGGAGATTAAATGCAATGGTTTTTTAATAAATGTAAATAAAAATAATCCAGACAGCAGTATTCCAAATGAACTGCCGATGGTCAGCATTTGATATGCAAAAACAAACCAAAGTGCACCATCCTTTCGGAAATTCAAATAACTATATTTAGCATTATTTTGCAAACTTTTGTAATAATATGAGTAAAATAGCACATTACAATTATTATGGCTGTATAAGAAGGTTCCAGTGGCTAATGAATTGAATTTGTTACCCATTGCAAATATTTTATTAAAGAAATTATTAATTCCTACTATGTACATTATCTGCTGAATGACTAAAACCACGAAATAAGAATAAATTAAAGAAAAAAATATTTTAAAAATTTTGATACTCATCGATAGCTAATTTACTTGAACTAGTTAAATGAAGATTCGTTAAGAAGAATAAGATAAATAACAAACCGTATAAATATGAAGAACTTCTAAATGAACTAATATTTAAAAGGCTTGTTAATAATAAAGTTAAGGGGAGTATATAAGAAGCCAATCTTTTTTTTCTTGGCTTTAGAAAAACTTCTTAAAGTTTATTTGAATTGAAAGAATCATCACTACAATTAACAAATTATTAATCCCACCAGTGCCAATAAACGGACTAAACGCAGTAGCCAAAATAACAAGATTAATTAATAATTGTTTTTTTTTAATGGGAAGTAGAATATTTAAAATTCTTGTATAGCATTATTTAAATAATCAATGCTTATGGCGATCCAATAGACAAAAGGATTTTAGCACATTTATCGATACTGTCAATATTTTTAAATTGTCTTATTCCTAGAGCCATTGATTTAAGGTTGTCGAAATACAAGAATAAAAATTTTCGAAATTCCCAATAAAGCACGGACTTAAAAAAGTTGATTTTCGTAAAAAATTATTACCTATAGTTTTCGAATAAGGGAGATAGCATATCTCGTGTACTTGGAAAAGACATATAGATATTCATACATTTTTATATAGTTTATTGTTCTTCTTCCTTCCGATTTGGATAAAACTTCATATACATTCTGAGCATAGATTGTTGGCCCCGTCCAAATTTGTGGAATGTTTGGGTCCCAAAATATTTTTATATTTTTGGGTAAAAATGACACATCTTCAATTTTTGCTATGTGCGCGCCCTTTGCGCCCAATCCAGCTGCACTATTTTTTGAAACGCCGGTTATTGTAACTGGATAGTTAATAAAATGATGAGTCTCAGTGCAAAATCCTAAAGCTGTAGATATTGCCATATCGGGGCACGAACCTGGAACAAATGTACCGAATTTTCTTT